>NZ_JASHKP010000003.1:275857-793152 GCF_030056775.1 Microbacterium sp. IEGM 1404
GGGAGCCGGTGCCGGAGTTCGGGGAGTGGGCGTCGATCACCCGCTTCGACCGGACTCAGCCGGTGGGGGCGTAGCGGGGGATGCGGACCGTGTACGGCAGGGCGTGGAACCATATGCGTCTGCGTATCGGCGGTGTGGTCGGCGAGGAACAAGCGAGGCAGTGTTTCCTCGAAGGTGGCAAGGATGACTGGTTCAGCGTCGCGGCGTATGCGGATGGTGTTCCGGATGGGGCGGCGCCGGAGTACACGATGGAGGTCACCCCGCAGGGTGGGTTCATCAGTGTGAGTTTCTACGATCAGTTGTGCCGGGTGCGTTTTGAGTTTCTGTTCGGGAAGACGGATGCCGGCGTGATGTTCCTGGAGGAGATCTACGATTTCCGTTACCCGGATGAGTCGACGTATTACACCCGGTCGGGATGCGTGACGAACACGAATTACCGGTATCGCCCGGATGGGTCGATGCACTGGCGCCGGACGGACAAGGTCGCGAACGTGATCGAGGAGGCGGATTACCGCGACATCGACGTGTCCACTCATTGGGAGCCGGTGCCGGAGTTCGGGGAGTGGGCGTCGATCACCCGCTTCGACCGGACCCAGCCGGTGGGGGCGTAGCGGGGGATGCGCACCGTGTACGGCAGGGCCTGGGACAGCCGGCTCCTGGTGATGGGTGGTGTCGTAACGGAGGGTGAGGCGCGCCGCCGGTTCGATGAAGGGGGCGAGGAGGAGTGGTTCGCGGTTGCGGCATATGCAGAGGGTGTTCCCGATGGGGCGGCGCCCGAATATTCGATGGAAGTCAACCCGGGGCGGAACTTCATCAGCGTGAGCTTCCATGATCAGCTCTGTCGTATCCGTTTCAAATTCCTTTTTCTGAAGCATGACAATGGAATGATGTTCCTAACGGAGATCTTTGCTTTCCGTTACCCGGATGAGTCGACGTACTACACCCGGTCGGGGAGTGTGTTGACGACGAATTATCGGTATCGGCCAGATGGGTCGATGCATTGGTATCGCGATGATGCGGTGAAGGGTGTGATCGAGGAGGCGGATTACCGCGACATCGACGTGTCCACTCATTGGGAGCCGGTGCCGGAGTTCGGGGAGTGGGCGTCGATCACCCGCTTCGACCGGACCAAGCCGGCATCCTGAGACTGCCCCTCCGGCGCGCGGCCCGACGACCGTCCTCACGGCAGAATGGACAGGATGCCAGGGAGGGAGGGCGCATGATCGTCGGAATCGGCGTCGACCTGGTCGACGTGCCGCGCTTCGAGCAGCAGCTCGCGCGGACCCCGCGCCTTCTCGAGCGCCTCTTCGCGCCGGCGGAGCGGCTGCTCAAGCCCCGCTCTCTGGCCGCCCGGTACGCCGCGAAGGAGGCGCTGATCAAAGCGCTCGGCGGGTCCGACGGGGTGTACTGGACCGACATCGAGGTGACGCCCGAGCCCTCGGGTCGCCCGACGTTCACGCTGACCGGCGAGACCGCGGCGACGGTGTCCGCGCGCGGAATCACCGCGCTGCACCTGTCGATGTCGCACGACGCGGCGCTCGCCACCGCGTACGTCATCGCCGAGGCCGGACCCTCCGCGTCCGAGGCCGGGCCCGCGGAACCGACCCGGGAGGGCGTCGCATGAGGATGGCATCCGGAATCCTGCGCGAAGCGCTGATCGACGTCGACGCGATCGCCGAGAACGTGCGGCACCTGCGTCGCCTGACCGGCGTCGAGGTCATCGCGGTCGTCAAGGCCGAGGGGTACGGGCACGGTGCCCATCGCGCCGCCGTCGCGGCGCTCCGTGGCGGCGCGACGCGTATCGGCGTCTCCGACATCGATGAAGCGCTTGCCCTGCGGCGCCGGGGTATCCGCGCGCCCCTCTTCGCGTGGCTGCACGCCCCCGGAGCGTCGTTCGCCCAAGCCGTCCGTGAGGACATCGAGCTCGGCATCTCCGACATCGACCAGCTGCTGCGCGCGGGCGACGCGGCGCAGGGCGATCGGCCCGCGGCCGTGCACCTGAAGATCGAGACGGGTCTGTCGCGCAACGGCATCGCGCCCGCGGATTGGCGCGTGGTGTTCTCCGAGGCCGCGCGCCTCGAGCGCATCGGGCGCCTTCGCGTCGTCGGGCTCTTCTCTCACCTGTCGAACACGAGCGAGGCCGATGACCTGGCCGCGCTGGCGAAGTTCGAGGAGGGCGTCGTGCTCGCGGCGGCCGCCGGGCTGAACCCGCCGTTGCGGCACATCGCGGCGACGCACGCCGCGATCGCCCTGCCCGCGGCGCGGCTGAACGCGGTGCGCATCGGCATCGGCATCTACGGCATCTCGCCGTTCCACGACCGGTCCTCGGCGGATCTGGGCCTTCGTCCCTCGATGACGCTGCGCGGTGCGGTCGCCGCGGTCCGCCGCGTGCCCGCCGGCACCGGCGTCTCGTACGGCTACGCGTACCGCACGGAGGCCGACACCACGCTGGCGCTCGTGCCCCTCGGGTACGCGGACGGCGTGCCGCGCCAGGCGTCGGATCGGGGCCCCGTGACGATCAACGGCCGGCGCTTCACGGTCGCGGGCCGCATCGCCATGGACCAGTTCGTCGTCGATGTCGGCGATCACCCCGTCGCCGTCGGCGACGAGGCGGTGCTGTTCGGCGACCCGACGCTCGGCGTGCCGTCGGCGAAGGACTGGGCGGATGCCGCCGACACCATCGACTACGAGATCGTGACGCGCATCGGCGCGCGCGTGCCGCGACGGGAGGTCGGGGCGTGAGCGTTCCCGACGAGCTGCGGGGCGAGCGCGAGGTCGCCGGCCCCGCCGACATGGAGGAGCTCGGGCGCGCGCTCGGCCGGGCCCTCGAGCCCGGCGACGTGGTCGTGCTCACCGGTCCGCTCGGCGCAGGCAAGACGACCCTGACCCGCGGGATCGGCGAGGGGCTCGGCATCCGGGGTCCGGTTCAGAGCCCGACGTTCGTGATCGCGCGGACGCATCCGTCGCTCGTCGGTGGCGCCCCTCTGGTGCACGTGGATGCCTATCGGCTCGGCGCCGCCGTCGAGCTCGACGACCTCGACATCGACGTGGAGCACTCCGTCGTGATCGTGGAATGGGGCCGCGGCGTCGCCGACCACCTCGCCGACCACTGGTGGGAGATCGAGATATCCCGCCAGACCGGCGGACGCGGCGTCGACAACGCGTGCGGCGAGATCGCCCCGCACACCCTCGACCTGGATGCGGACGCTCCGCGGACGGTGACGATCTCGCGGAGGCCGTAGTTCAGGTGGGCTGCCGGTCGCGCTTCGAGGGCGAGCGGCGGTCAGGCTCGGCGGTCCACACGTCCCGCAGTGCGCGGAGTGTCTCGTACGCCTGCTCCACGTGAGCGAAGTGCCCGCTGTCCTCGAGCACGGTCTCGCGGTAGCCGGGAATTCGGCGACGCGCGTCGCGTGCGTCCTGGCGCCCGGCGAAGACGTCGTGGCGTCCGCGCACGGCGCGCACCGGTGCGGTGATCCGTTTCCACGCGTCGTCGTCGTGCGTCCGGGCGGCCCGCGCCGCGTCGAGGAAGGCGGCCGGGCGGATCTCGTCAGCCAGCGCGTCGGAGACGGCCGGGTCGACGCGGTCCGGATGCCGGAACAGCGGTCGGGCGAACACCCGCAGCGCGCCGATGCGGCGCAGCCCGTGCAGCAGCGGCCGCGCGAGGGGACCGAGGCTCCGGAGGATCGCCATCGCCGCGACCATGCCCCCGAATGCGGGGAGCGTCAGCCATCCGGTGGCGGGCCGCCGGACCACGGCGCGCACCCCGGCGCCGGTGGGGGAGACGAGCCCGACGGCGACGGTCTGCGCGGGGAACCGCGCCGCGACGTCGAGGGCGACCACGGCGCCCAGGGAGTGCCCGACGACGCGCCACCGCGGATAGCCGAGGGCGCGCGCCACCGCGACGACCGCCTCCGCGGCGGCCGCGGGATCGGGCATCGGACCGGGCGACTCGCCCCACCCGGGCAGGTCGATCGCGATGACGTCGTCGAGGGGGATGCCGAGCCGATCGGCCGCGCTGAGCAGCGGCATCCACGTTCTCCACGAACCCGCGGCTCCGTGCAGCAGCACCGTCGCGACGGTGCCGGTGGAGCGTCGACCGGCGTGAGCGACGACCGGTCCCACGGCCGTCGGCACCACCAGTCGGCGCAACTGTCTTTCCATGTCTCTTGTTCGGAGCCGAGCGCCTCGCCGGATGCCTGCAGAACTCCGGCAATTCCTGCGATCTGCGGCCGCCCGTGCGCGGCATGGCGCGTTCTGCCGGAGTCGTGCCCGGTGAGCAGGCGGCCCGTGTCCCACTTGTGGCGGTTTTCGGCGCGGTGGGGCAGCAGGAATCGGGACATGCGCCGCCATAAGTGGGACGAGGTCCCCCGACCCGCCGACGGCACCGGTGTCGGGCGGCCCGGATACCCTGGAACGGTGATCATCGGCATCGACACCTCCCTCGGCACCGCGGTGGCGGCGATCGCGCACGACGGGGAAGTGCTCGCCGACGAGCAGAGCGCCAACGCTCTCGGGCATGCCGAAGTGATCGGCGACCTGCTGCGCCGAGCTTCGCAGGCCGTGCCGACCCCCACGCACGTCGCGATCGGCATGGGCCCGGGGCCGTTCACGGGGCTGCGCGTCGGCATCGCGACCGCGCGCGCGTTCGCTCTCGGGCGTGGCATCCCGGTCGTCCCCGTGCCGAGTCACGACGGCGTCGCCCTCGGCATCCTTCTCGCCGACGCCCTCACGGGCACCGACACCCCCCGCTTCGCCGTCGTCACCGACGCTCGCCGCAAGGAGTTCGCGTACAGCGTCTACGACGGCGTCGACGACGACGGACTCCCGATCCGGATCATGGATGCCACGCTCAGCCCCCGCGACGACCTCGACGCCCGCCTCGCCGAGGCCGGAGCCGTGCGTCACGACGCGACGAGCGTCTCGGCCGCGATGATCGCGCTCGTCGCGGCCCGCGCGCTCGACGCCGGTCGCGCCCTCGCCGGCCCCGAGCCGCTGTATCTGCGCAGCCCCGATGTCGTCGCCGCCCACGCCCCGAAGCGGGTGAGCGCGTGAGCACGCGCGCGGCGGCGCTCGACGATCTCGACGCCATCATGGCGCTTGAGCACGCGTCCTTCCCGACCGACGCGTGGAGCCCGGCGATGATGCGCGAAGAGCTTGCGTCTCCGCACGGCTGGTACGTCGTCGTCGAAGAGGCCGGCCGGCTCGTCGGCTACGCGGGGCTCCGTGCCGTCCGCGGGGCGAAGGATGCCGACATCCAGACGATCACGATCGCCGAGACCGCCCGCGGCCGCGGCCGCGGGCGTGCGCTGCTGGCCGAACTCCTCGCAGAAGCCGAGCGGCGCGGCGTGCACGACGTGTTCCTGGAGGTACGCGCCGACAACCCCGTCGCCCAGACCCTGTACGCCTCGGAAGGGTTCGCCGAGGTCGGGCGGCGCCCGCGCTACTACCAACCCGACGACGTCGACGCGATCGTGATGCAGCTCGACCTGCGCGCGTGGGCGGCCCGCCGCACGCCCGACGATGCGGCGACGACCGGAAAGGGATGGTGCTGATGGACGCGCCCCTCGTGCTCGGCATCGAGACCAGTTGCGACGAGACCGGGATCGGCATCGTCCGGGGTCGGCAGCTGCTGAGCAACACGATCGCCTCGAGCATGGACGAGCACGCCCGCTACGGCGGTGTCGTGCCCGAGGTCGCCGCCCGCGCGCACCTCGAGGCACTGCAGCCGTCGATCGACGCGGCGCTCGCCGAGGCGGGCGTGACGCTCGACGAGATCGACGCCGTCGCCGTCACGAGCGGCCCCGGACTCGCCGGTGCCCTGATGGTCGGCGTCGGTGCGGCCAAGGGCCTCGCGGTCGCCCTCGACAAGCCGCTGTACGCCGTCAACCACCTCGTCGGTCACATCGCCGCCGACATCCTCGACGCCGACGCCGGCGAGCTGGAGTACCCCACCGTCGCGCTGCTCGTGAGCGGCGGGCACACGTCCCTGCTCCTCGTCCGCGATCTCACCAGCGACGTCGAGCTGCTCGGCGAGACGATGGATGACGCGGCCGGCGAGGCCTTCGACAAGGTCGCGCGCCTGCTGAAGCTGCCGTACCCCGGCGGCCCCGAGATCGATCGTGCCGCGGCTTCGGGTGATCCGACCGCGATCCGCTTCCCCCGCGGGCTCTCGCGCGCCTCTGACATGGCATCCCACCGCTACGACTTCTCGTTCTCGGGCCTGAAGACCGCCGTGGCCCGGTGGGTCGAGCAGCACGAGGCGGCGGGGCAGCCGGTGCCGGTCGCCGACGTCGCGGCGTCGTTCCGCGAGGCCGTCGTCGATGTGCTCGTCACCAAGGCCCTCGACGCGTGCGAGCGCTACGGGGTGCCGCGCCTGCTTCTCGGCGGGGGAGTGATCGCCAACAAGCGTCTGCGCGATGTCGCCCTCGAGCGCGCCGCAGCCGCGGGCGTCGCGGTGCGCATCCCGCCGTTGCGGCTCTGCACCGACAACGGCGCCATGATCGCCGCGCTCGCCGCCGAACTCATCGCCTCGGGACGCCGCCCGTCGACCCTCGCCTTCGGAGCCGATTCGACTCTTCCGGTGACCGAGATCCAGGTGGCGGAGGATCCGGATGCCACGGCCCCGGCGCCCCTGACCGCACGGGCGGCCTCGTGAGCGAGACGCAGCCGCCGAGCCGGCGCGCGCTCAAGGCGGCCGAGGCGGAGGGAGCCCCGACCGCGGCGGAGCAGATCGCCGCGGGCGACGCCTTCGACGACCACCGGCTGCCCACGGCGCAGCTCGAGCGCGCCGCGTTCGGCGAGCACGTCGTGCCCTGGAGCCCGCCGGCCCCGGTCGCGCCACCGTCCGTCGCGCCGTGGGCCCTGGCCGTCGCGATCGCCGCTCTCGTCGCGTCGCTGTTCGCCGGCGTCCTGCTGCCCCTCGGCGTCGTCGCGATCGTCATGTCGATCATCTCGCTGCGCCGCGCGCACGACAGTCGCCGCGTCGCGATCTGGGCGCTCGCGCTCGCCGTGCTGTCGGTGATCTTCAGCGGCGGCTGGCTGATCTGGGCGCTGCCGCAGCTGTCGACGGTCTGATCTCCGGGCCCGTCAGCCCACGCGGTCGGCGAGGAGCGCGACGCGGCGCCCCGCCACCCGCGTCATGAGCAGCGTCGCCGACTCGTCGCCCCTCAGTGACAGGCGGGTCCGTAGCACGGCGGGGTCGACGTCGACCCCGCGCTTCTTGATCTCGAGGGTGCCGATGTTGCGCTCCCGCAGCGCCCGCGCGAGCTTCTTCGTGTCCGCCGGGAGCTCCTCGCGGACGCGGAACGACGAGACGAACGGGCTCGTGAGCGCCGCGTCGGAGGTCAGGTAGGCGATGCCCGGCGCCAGCATCCCGGCATCCAGGGAGCGGGCGACCTCGCCGATCAGCCGCGCGCGGATGACGGCGCCGTCGGGCTCGTGCACGAAGGCGCCGAGTTCGCGCGGCTCGACGTCGGGCGCGTCGGTGGGAGCTGTCAACTCCCACACGTCGTCGCCTCGCACGACGAGCGCAGCGCGGCGCACACCCTCGCGAGCGAGACGTCCCGACCAGAGGACGAGTTCGATCGTCGAGCCGTCGGCGCTGATCCACTGCGCCTCGACGTCGTCCGGGATCAGTTCGCGGTCGAACGCCGGCCCGAGCTTCACGCCGCCGGGTCGCTCCTGCAGCAGCCCGAACACCCAGTCCAGTGACGGCGACCACTGGTCGGCCGACACGCGCCGCGTCTCGCCGTGGCCGGCGGTGCGTCGCGCGGGGTCGAGCCACACGGCATCCACTCCGCCGAGGTCGGCGTCCTCCGCGCGCCCGTGCGCCACGGTCACGGCGTCGCCGAAGGGCGCGAGGTTGTACGCGGCGATCGCGGCCGTGACCTCGTCGGCGTCGACCGCTTCGACGCGGATGCCGAGACCCGCGAGGCCGAGGGCGTCTCCGCCGATCCCGCAGCCGAGGTCGGCCACCGACGAGACGCCGGCCGCGCGGAACCGCCCCGCATGGCGGGCGGCGATGGACAGCCGCGTCGCCTGTTCTAGTCCCGCCCGGGTGAAGAGCATGCGGTCGGCGAACGGACCGAACTTCGCGGCGGCCTTCACGCGCAGACGGGCCTGGCCCACCACGGCGGCGACGAGATCGGGGGAGTGGCCGGCGGCCCGCAGTCGCGACACCGCGCGCGCGGCTTCGTCGGTCGTCGTGAGCGGACCCAGCTCGTCGAGCAGGGACAGGCCCTCGGCGGTGAGCAAGGCGGTGAGCTCGGCGATCTCCACCGGCCCAGCCTAGGTGTCGATTCTGTTGGCACTCGCGTTGCGTGAGTGCCAACGCTTCTCTACACTCGGATTAGCACTCTCCCCGCGTGAGTGCTGACAAGTCTTCTGTAACGAGAAAGAAGAGGTAGACCGTGTCGGTTTCCATCAAGCCGCTCGAGGACCGCATCGTCATCAAGCAGGTCGAGGCTGAGCAGACCACCGCGAGTGGTCTCGTCATCCCCGACACCGCCAAGGAGAAGCCGCAGGAGGGCGAGGTCGTCGCCGTCGGACCCGGCCGTATCGACGACAACGGCAACCGTGTCCCCCTCGACGTCACCGTCGGCGACCGCGTGCTCTACAGCAAGTACGGCGGGACCGAGGTCAAGTTCGGCGCCGACGAGTACCTGGTGCTCTCGGCTCGCGACGTCCTCGCGGTGGTCGTGCGCTGATCGCTCTGCGATTTCCGTAGAACCCCGGATGCCTCGGCATCCGGGGTTCTGCTTTTGGCGCGGAATGCGCGGTGTCCGGCAGATCCGCGTCGGCGCCCGCGCCTAGGCTGAGGCAGTGACCCCCGCTTCGCCGCCCGCCTCGGGATCCGTCCGCGGCGGCCTCTTCGCCTTCGCCGCCTATCTGCTGTGGGGCGTGCTGCCGCTGTACTTCCTGCAGCTCGAGCCGACCGGTCCGTGGGAGCTGGTCGCGTGGCGCATCCTGCTGTCGTTCGTGTTCTGCCTGATCCTGCTGACGGTCCTGCGCGCGTGGCGCCCCTTCCTCGCGATCGTCCGGCAGCCCCGCCTCCTCGGCCTGACGGCGCTGGCGGGCGCCCTCATCTACGTCAACTGGCAGACCTACGTCTACGGCGCCCTGAACGACCGGGTGATCGAGACGAGCCTCGGCTACTTCATCAACCCCATCGTCACGGTGCTGCTCGGGGTCACGGTGCTCCGCGAGCGGCTGCGTCCGGTCCAGTGGATCGCGATCGGGCTGTCGGTGGCCGCGGTGATGGTGATCGTCGTCGGTTACGGGGCATTCCCCTGGATCGCCCTGACGCTGGCGCTGTCGTTCGGCGTCTACGGACTGGTCAAGAAGCAGATCGGCCCGTCGGTGGATGCCGTCAGCGGTCTGACCCTCGAATCCTTCTGGCTGCTCCCGGTCGCCGTCGTGCAGCTGATCCTCGTGGCCGTGACGAGCGGGCTCACCATGGGCGCGAACGGCCCACTGCACACGGCCCTGCTGGCATCGGCGGGAGCGATCACCGCGATTCCGTTGCTGCTGTTCGCGGCCGGCGCTCGCCGGGCGCCGCTGACGGTCATGGGTCTCATCCAATTCGTCGCGCCGATCATCCAGTTCGGGATCGGCGTGTGGGTGCTGCACGAGCCGATGACGCTCGAGCGGTGGATCGGATTCGGGCTGGTCTGGGTCGCGCTGACGATTCTCAGCATCGACTCGCTCGTGGCGGCGCGTCGGCGCCGGACCGCAATATCGGATGTCAGCGAACCCGTCTAGAGGGCGTTATGACGCCGTGACCTCGGCGACGCACATCGTTAACGAACGGCAACACGACGAAAACGTGGAGACGATTAGGTTTAGGACACCAGACGGCACCCCTGTGCCGTCCAACGTTCATCCACAGCAAGGAGCACTATGAGCGTCTTCACGCGTTCGCGTGCCGGCAAGGTCCTGGGCGGTCTCGCTCTGGTCGGTGCCAGCGCGCTCGTCCTCGCCGGTTGCGCCGGTGGCGGCGACGCCGCCGCCCCCAGCGCATCGTCCAGCGGAGGCGCCGTGTCCAAGGCCGACGGCACGTTCAGCGTCGGCACGATCCTGCCCGCCACCGGTAACCTCGCCTTCCTCGGCCCGCCCGAGGTCGCCGGCGTGAAGCTCGCGATCAAGGACATCGAGGCCACGGGCGACGCGTTCCCGTTCAAGACCACGCTCACCGAGCGCGACTCGGGTGACACGACGACCGACATCGCCACGCAGTCGGCGACGGAGCTCGTCAGCGCCGGAGCCGACGTCGTCATCGGTGCCGCGTCCTCGGGTGTGTCGTTCACGTTCGTCGACCAGCTGGTCAACGCGGGCATCGTCCAGATCTCGCCGGCCAACACGTCGCCCGACTTCACGACGTACGCCGACGACGGGTACTACTGGCGTACCGCCCCCTCGGACGTCCTCCAGGGTCGCGTGCTCGGTAACCTCATGACCGGTGACGGTGCTGCCAACGTCGGCATCATCTACATCAACGACCCGTACGGCACCGGCCTGAAGGACAACGCCACCAAGGCCGTCGAGGCTGCCGGCGGCGAGGTCTCGGTCGCGGTTCCCTACAACCCGGGCGACACGGTGTTCACGTCGCAGGTCGACCAGCTCCTGGCCGCCAAGCCCGACGCCATCGCGGTCATCGCGTTCGAGGAGACCTCCTCGATCATCCCGCAGCTGGTGAACACGCAGGGCTTCCCGGGGTCGAAGGTGTACTTCGTCGACGGCAACCTGTCCAACTCGTACGAGTTCCAGCCCGGCACGCTGCAGGGCGCCAAGGGAACGCTGCCCGGCAACCCGGCCGACACCGCCTTCCAGAGCCGTCTTCTCGAGGTCGACCCGGCGCTCACCGACTTCAGCTACGCGCCGGAGTCGTACGACGCGGTCATCGTCGCGGCCCTGGCTGCGGCGCAGGCCAAGGACGACTCGGGCACGGCGATCCGTGACAACCTGCAGTCGGTCACCGAGGGCGGCGAGAAGTGCACGACCTTCGCGGACTGCCTGACGCTGATCAACGACGGCAAGGACATCGACTACGACGGTGTCTCGGGCCCGATCACGTTCGACGCGAACGGTGACCCGACCGAGGCGTACATCGGCATCTACCAGTACGGTGCCGACAACAAGTACACCCTGCTGAACACGGAGTTCGGTTCGCTCAACGAGTGATCTGATCCGATCAGGGAGGGCCCGGATGCCACGGCATCCGGGCCCTTCTGTCTGCGTCCCGCGCGCGAGGGGTCAATATCTGTCGCTTCAAATGCTCTCAGGCGACAGATATTGACCCCTCACGCGGCACGCGCGGCGGTCAGGCCGCGGGCGCCAGGCCGCAGGCGGCGGCGGTGAAGGCGAGCAGGTCGTCGGCCACCGCCTGCGGGCGCGGCAGCGAGACCACCACCTCGCGGCCGTCGACGCGGGCGACGAGGTCGAAGAGCGTTCCGACCTTGTCTTCCGCGATCGCGTGCGGGTCGCACCGGCGCGGCGTCACGGCCACCGTCAGCGTCGAGGGGGCATCGCCGGGGGAGACGGTCGTGTCGAGCCCCGCTTCCTCCCCTCCGGCGAAATGCAGCAGCGGGGTGCCCCGCAGCGCCTCGAGCTCGATCGGCGCGCCGTCTCCGCCCGTCGGCGTGATCGAGATCGTCAGGTCGGCCGTCCCGTCTCCGCGGGGCGAAGCGGCCGTGGCCGCGACCTCCGCCACGGCCGCGAGATCGTCGCGGTCGCACTGTGTCGCGCTCAGGCGGGCGAGGATGCCGAGCGGATCGTCGGCGTCGACCTCGGACGTACCCGAGATGCCGCCGATCGTCGTCTCGAGGGTCACGCGGGCCGCCCCGTCGCCCGACCCGCAGCGCAGGGCGGGAAGGGTCACCGGAAGGTCCAGGATGCGGCCGGGCGCGAGCGTCTCCGCGCGGAGGGCATCCCACGCGGCCGGGGAAGCCAGCGCCGGCGCCGCCAGTGTGGCGGCTGCGATCGTCACCGTCTCATCCGAACCGTTGTCGACCCGGAGCTGCACCCGGCCCGGCGCGATGTCGCCGCGTTGCTGGATGACCGCGACCGTCAGGCCCGTCGGGATGCCGGGGGGAGGAGCCGCGGAGCATCCCGCGAGGGCGACGCCCACCAGGGTGAGCGTCGCCCCCACGGGACGCGCGCGGATCAGGCTTCGGTCTCCCGTGCGTCGCGCTTGGCGTCCTCGTCGGCGGCCAGCGTGCCGAGGTACAGCTCGATGACGCGGGGGTCGGTGAGCAGCTCGCGCCCGGTGCCCGTGTACGCGTCCTTGCCCTGGTCGAGCACGTACGCCCGGTGGCAGATCTGCAAGCAGCGGCGGGCGTTCTGCTCGACCATGATGATCGTCACGCCGGCGCGGTTGATTTCGGCGACCCGGAGGAACGTCTCGTCCTGGCGAACGGGGGAGAGGCCGGCCGAGGGCTCGTCGAGGAGCAGGACCGACGGGTCCATCATGAGCGCGCGACCCATCGCGACCATCTGCCGCTCACCGCCCGAGAGCGAGCCGGCGCGCTGACGGCGGCGCTTGGCGAGTTCGGGGAACAGGCCCGTGACGAACTCGAAGCGCTCGGCGAAGACCTTGGGGCGCTGGAAGAGCCCCATCTGCAGGTTCTCCTCGATCGACAGGCTCGGGAACACGTTGTTGTTCTGCGGGACCATGCCGACGCCCTTGCCGACGAGCTTGTCGGCCTTGAGCGCGGTGATGTCCTCGCCGTTTAGAAGGACGGCACCGCCGCGGATCTTGACCTGGCCGAAGATGGCCTTCAGCAGGGTCGACTTGCCGGCGCCGTTCGGGCCGATGATGCCGATCAGGTCGCCCTGGTAGGCATCGACGGTGCACCCGTTGAGGATGTTCACACCGGGCAGGTAGCCGGCGACGAGGTCGTCGGTACGCAGCACCGCGGTGCGGGTTGCGGTTGCGGTGTCGGTCATCAGAGCTTCCCGTCCTTCTCGTCGGCGACGAGGTCGGCTTCGGCTTCGGCGGCGGCCTCGGCCTGGATGGTCTCCATCTGCGACGTGGTCATGTCGCCCAGGTCGGTGTCGTGGTGCGCGCCAAGATAGGCGTCGATGACCGCCTGGTCGCTCATCACCGTCTCGGGCGGGCCCTCGGCTACCACGCGGCCCTCGGCCATGACGACGACCCAGTCCGAGATGTGGCGGACCATGTGCATGTCGTGCTCGACGAAAAGCACCGTCATGCCTTCCTTCTTCAGGTCGAGGATGTGGCCGAGCAGGCTCTGCGTGAGAGCCGGGTTCACGCCGGCCATCGGCTCGTCGAGCATGACGAGCGTCGGGTCGCTCATGAGCGCGCGCGCCATCTCGAGGAGCTTGCGCTGGCCGCCGGAGAGCGACGCGGCGAAGTCCTCGCGCTTGGCATCCAGCTTGAACCGGCGCAGCAGGTCGTCGGCGCGCTCGGTGTTCGACTTCTCCTGCGAGCTCCAGATCCCGGGGATCATGGCCCGGAAGATGTTCTCGCCCTTCTGCCCGCGTGCGCCGAGCAGCATGTTCTGCAGCACGGAGAGGCGGCCGAGCGACTTGGTCAGCTGGAACGTGCGGACCATGCCCTTGCGCGACACCTTGAACGCGGGCACCCCGGCGAGGTTGGACCCCTCGAAGCTCCAGCGGCCGGTGTTGGGCTTGTCGAACCCGGTGAGCAGGTTGAACAGCGTGGTCTTGCCGGCGCCGTTCGGGCCGATGAGGGCCGTGATCTGCCCGCGGGGGATCTCGAGGTGCTCGACGTCGACGGCCTTGAGCCCGCCGAACTGCCGCGTGACTCCGTCGGCGACGACGATCGGGTCGACCTTCTCGCAGCCGGGGCCGACCTCGCCCTTCACCAGGGGGTGGGTGACGGTCGTGTCAGACATTGAACGACAGCTCCTTCTTGTTGCCGAAGATGCCCTGTGGCCGGAAGATGACCAGGAGCATCAGCCCGATCCCGACGATGATGAAGCGCACCTGCCCGGTCTGGGTCGAGCTCATGAAGCCGAGGACGCCGATGTCGCGGAGCCCCACGATGATGCCGTTGGACAGCGACAGCAGCACCCAGAAGAGCGCGGCGCCCACGATGGGGCCGAGGAGGGTCGCGGCGCCGCCGAGTAGCAGCGCGGTCCAGATGAAGAACGTCAGCGCGGTTCCGTAGTTACCGGGCTGCACAGCGCGCGGGAGGATGAAGACCACGCCGGCGAGACCGCCCATCACGCCGCCGAGCACGAGCGCCTGCATCTTGTAGGAGTAGACGTTCTTGCCGAGGCTGCGCACGGCATCCTCGTCTTCGCGGATGCCCTTGACGACGCGGCCCCACGGGCTGCGCATCAGGAGCCACACCAGCAGAGTGGCGAGGATCACGAGCCCCCAGCCGAACAGGCGCACCCACCAGTCGTTGGCGGAGTAGGTCCACGGCCCGATGCCGTAGGTGCCGCCGGGGAGCGGGTTCATGTTCTGGAACTCGCGGTTGTACCCGTTGAGGCCCTGCGAACCGCCGGTGATGTCGGTGAGCCCGACCGTCGAGACCACGTATCGGACGATCTCGGCCGCCGCGATGGTCACGATGGCGAGGTAGTCGGCGCGCAGCCGCAGGGTGGGGATGCCGAGGATGAAGGCGAACAGCACCGAGGCGACGATGGCGACGAGGATCGCCATCCACACGGGGGCCGAGAACGAGAGCGTGGCGATGGCGAAGGCGTAGGCGCCGACGGCCATGAAGCCGGCCTGACCGAAGTTCAGCAGACCCGCGTAGCCGAAGTGGACGCTGAGGCCGATCGCCGCGAGGGCGTAGGCGGCCGTCGTCGGGCTGATGAGCTCGCCGGCGGCGTTGTTGAAGATTGAGAGCCCGTCCATGTCGTTCTTCCTCAGCCGATCCGCTCTTTACGACCGAGCACACCTTGCGGCCGGAACAGCAGCACGCCGATGAGGACGATCAACGCCACCGCGTACCGGAGGTCCGGCGGGATGACGATGGTGGACATTTCCGTGATGATGCCGATGATGAGCGAGCCGACGAGGGCGCCGAAGGCACTGCCCAGACCACCGAGGGTCACCGCCGCGAACAGCAGCAGGAGGATCGCGAAGCCCATGTCCCACGTGACACCGCGGTACAGGCCGTAGAGCACGCCCGAGAGGCCGGTGAGTGCGCCCGCGAGGACCCAGACGATGCGGATGACGCGGTCGACGTTGATTCCGGATGCCGCCGCGAGCGAGGCGTTGTCGCTGACCGCGCGGGTCGCCTTGCCGATGCGGGTGCGGGTCAGGAAGTAGGCGACCGCGGCGAGCATGACCACGCTGACGCCCATGCTGATGAGCGACGTGAGCGTGATCGTCACCGGACCGATCGTGACGTTGTCGGTGATGCCGGTGTCGATGTTCCGCGTGCCGCCGTCGAAGAAGTAGAGGTACAGGTAGCGCAGGACGATCGAGAGGCCGATCGTCACGATGAGCACCTGGACCAACCCGACCCCGCGTTTGCGGAGAGGTTTGAACAGCACGGCATCCTGTGTCCAGCCGAGGGCGGCGGACAGCGCCACCGTGAGCAGCACGGCCAGGAGCAGGTTCCAGCCGAGCGAGGTGAACACGTAGAAGATGATCGCGCCGAAGGTCAGCATCTCGCCGTGCGCGAAGTTGTTCACACCGGTCGTGCCGAAGATGAGCGAGATGCCGATCGCGGCGAGGGCGAGCAGCAGCCCGAAGTTCAGGCCGTAGATGAAGCGCGAGAAGAGGGTCTCCCAGATCGACCCCGTCGCCGCGGTGCCCTCGCCGGTGGGGAAGAGGACGTTCACGGTGTTGGTGGTGCCGACGGTCACGTCGCGCGTGATGTTCTCGGGGTCGCGCGGGGCGACGCCGTCGGGCAGCGAGTCGACGTTGAGCTTCGCGGTGTACTGGCCCGGGCCCGGGACGGCGACCGACCAGCGGCCGTCGGCACCCGTGGTGCCGACTTCCGAGAAGCCGGAGCCCTCGACCGCGATCTCGACCCCTTCGACGGGTTCGTCTCCGCTGCGGATGATGCCGCCGATCGTGTACTGGGTCGCGACGTCGACCGCACCGGGCGTCGACGCCGGGGTGGGAGCCGGTGTGGTCTGCGCGTGAGCCGGTGCGGCCAGGAACAGACTCAGGGCCGCGACCGCGCTCGCCAGAAGCGACACGATGAGGAGGGCTGGGCGGGCAAGGGTGCGCGATCGTGTCGCGGTGGGGGAGGAATGACCCACGGAGTCTCCAGTTCGGCAGCGCTGACGATGTCGTTTCGTCAGCTTCGACGATCGACGCTACGAGCGTAATGTGTCGTTCGTGTTTCGGCTCGTCGCCGTTAGCGAACCGTGTCGTGGCGAAGCCGCCCGCGCGAGCGGCGACTCGGGAATGATTCCGCCTCTCGCGGCGCTTAGAATTCATGGCGGAGCGCTTCGCGCGCACCGGCCGACGTCGTCCTTTTTCGAACAGGCGCCGCGCGCGCAGGAGGATCCATGGAGCAGCACGACCCCTTCGGTTTCATCGGACTGACCTATGACGACGTCCTGCTCCTGCCGGGGCACACGGACGTCATCCCGAGCGAGGCCGACACGTCGTCGCGGCTCACCCGTCGCATCACCGTCGCGACCCCGCTGCTGTCGTCCGCGATGGACACCGTGACCGAGGCCCGCATGGCGATCGCGATCGCCCGCCAGGGCGGCATCGGCATCGTGCACCGCAACCTCTCGATCGAGGACCAGGCGGCGATCGTCGACCAGGTCAAGCGCAGCGAGTCCGGCATGGTCTCGAACCCGATCACCACGACCCCGGATGCCACCGTGGCCGAGGTCGACGCGATGTGCGCGCAGTACCGCATCTCGGGTCTGCCGGTCATCGACCCGGACGGCGTCCTGGTCGGCATCATCACCAACCGCGACATGCGATTCGTCTCGGGCTTCGAGCGCCAGACGACCCTGGTCAAGGACGTGATGACGAAGGAGGGCCTCATCACCGGCCCCGTCGGCATCCACGCGAACGACGTCATCGCCACCTTCGCCAAGCACCGCGTCGAGAAGCTGCCGCTCGTGGACGACGACGGCAAGCTCGCGGGCCTCATCACCATCAAGGACTTCGACAAGAGCGAGAAGTACCCGCTCGCGACCAAGGACGAGCAGGGCCGCCTGCGTGTCGGCGCGGCGATCGGCTTCTTCGGCGACGCGTGGCAGCGCGCCGAGGCCCTGCGCGACGCCGGTGTCGATGTGCTCGTCGTCGACACCGCCAACGGGCAGTCGGCCGGCGTCATCGACATCGTCCGTCGACTGAAGGCGGACGAGTCGTTCGCGCACGTCGACGTCATCGGCGGCAACGTCGCCACGCGCGAGGGCGCTCAGGCGCTCATCGACGCCGGCGTGGACGCCGTGAAGGTCGGCGTCGGTCCGGGCTCGATCTGCACCACGCGTGTCGTCGCGGGTGTCGGCGTGCCGCAGGTCACCGCCATCTACGAGGCCGCGCAGGCCGCGATCCCGGCGGGCGTGCCGGTGATCGCCGACGGCGGCCTGCAGTACTCGGGCGACATCGCCAAGGCGCTCGTCGCCGGTGCCGACACCGTGATGCTCGGTTCGCTGCTCGCCGGCACGGACGAGTCTCCGGGCGAGATCGTGTTCCAGGGCGGCAAGCAGTTCAAGCAGTACCGCGGAATGGGGTCGCTGGGTGCGCTGCAGACCCGTGGCAAGAAGACCTCGTACTCGAAGGACCGGTACTTCCAGGCCGACGTCCCCAGCGACGACAAGCTGATCCCCGAGGGCATCGAGGGTCAGGTCCCGTACCGCGGGCCCGTCGCCGCGGTGGCGTACCAGCTCATCGGCGGTCTCCGGCAGTCGATGTTCTACGTCGGCGCCCGCACGGTCGAGGAGCTGAAGACCAAGGGCAAGTTCGTCCGCATCACCTCGGCGGGACTCAAGGAGTCGCACCCGCACGACGTGCAGATCGTCGTCGAGGCTCCGAACTACAAGAAGTAATCGGGATTCCGAAGGGCCGGGCGAGCGATCGCCCGGCCCTTCGGCGTTCCGGACGCGCGGCTACGCTGTGCGAATGATCCGACGTGAGAGGCATCCCTCGGTCACCGTCTCGGCCCGACGCACCGAGGCGTACACGGACGGCGTCTTCGCGATCGCGGCGACGCTGCTCGTGCTGGACCTCACGTCGCAGTCGCTCGGCGACGTGACCTCGGATGCCGACCTCGCCGGCGCCCTGCTCGACATGCGGCATCCGGTGTTCTCGTTCGTCATCAGCTTCCTCGTGCTCTGCATCATGTGGATGACGCACGTGCGGCAGTTCGAGTGGATCGTGCGGATCGACAACGCGGGGATGTGGATCAACAATCTCCGGTTGCTGCTGATCGTGCTGGTCCCGTTCACGACGTCGCTGGACACCGACTACTCCGAGTTCCTGCTCGGTCGCCTGCTGCTGCCGGTGAACTTCTTCCTGGCGATCCTCGTGGGCTGGTTCCAGTGGACGTGGGCGCTGCGCTCGGGCGCGATCCCCGACCTCTCGCGCGACGATGCGAAGCGCCTCGGGCGTGCGGCCCTCAGCGCCGTGATCCTCAGCGGGCTCGCGGTCGCGGTGAGTCCTCTGGTCGGGTCCGCCGGGTTCCTGCTGTTCCTCTTCGACGGGCCGCTGACCCGGAGGCTGCGTGGGGCGGACGCGCCGACCGATCCTGCCGCCACGCGCTCGACGCCCCCGGCGGAACCGGGGGCGTCGAGCGCGACGGACTGAGGGGACCGCGCGCGGTTCGGTATCAGCGGGCCAGCGACGGTTCCGCGGGTGCCGCCTGCGGGTCGACCACCGCGCGCGGCGACCGGCCGGCGGGGAGGAGCAGGGCCAGGCCGGCGGCGACCAGCAGCACCGCCGAGCCGACGAAGATCGCGGGGCGGGCGGCATCCACGTAGAGATCCGGCACCAGCTGCCCGCCGGCGCCGACGAAGATGGCCGTCATGACGGCGGTCCCGAGCGCCAGCCCGATCTCGCGCACGGTGGAGTTGACGCCGGACGCCTTCGCGTGGTCGACGACGTCGAGTGTGGCGAGCAACGCCGTCGCCGACGGGGCGAAGACGAGTCCCATGCCCACCCCCGCGAAGATGAACGGCGGCACGAGCGTGGCGTACTCGACCTCGGCCGACATGGTGAGCGCGATCCAACCGAGGGCGATGGCCTGCAGCAGGAGCCCCGCGATCATGAGCGGACGCGTTCCGACCCGCGGGGCGAAGATGCCGGCGAGCGGCGCGACGACCATCGGAGCGAGGGTCCAGGGAGTCGTCTGCAGCGCCGCTTCGAACGGGGTCGACCCCTGCACCACCTGCAGGAACTGGATGAGAAGGAACACCGCACCGAACGTCCCGAAGCTGAAGGCGAAGCCGACCACGTTCGTGACCGAGAACGACCGGTCGCGGAACAGCCGCAGGGGCACGAGGGGCGACCGGGTCCGCAGCTGCCAGCCGACGAACGCGATCACCAGGAGCGAGCCGAGCACGAGTTCGACCACGACGGATGCCGAGCCCCACCCGTCGTCGTTGCCGCGGACGATCGCGTGCACCAGGGCCAGGACGCCGCTTCCGGCCAGGACGGCCCCGACGACATCGATGCGCGCGCGGTCACCGAACGCGTTGGGGAGGGCCCACAGGGCGAGCGGGATCGCCAGGACGGCGACGGGCACGTTGAGCCAGAAGATCGCCTGCCAGTTCCACCCCTCCATGACCGCGCCGCCCACGAGAGGTCCGACCGCGACGCCGAGACCGGAGATGCCTCCCCAGATGCCGATGGCGAGAGGTCGACGCTCCGGGGCGACGGCGCCGCTGAGGAGGGCGAGGGACAGCGGCATGACGCCTGCCGCACCGAGTCCCTGGACCGCCCGTGCCGCGATCAGCTGAGCGGGGTCGACGCTCAGCGCCGCGAGTACGGACCCGACCCCGAAGGCGACGATGCCGACGACGAACGCCGTGCGCCGTCCGAAGCGATCACCGAGGGCGGAGGCGATGAGGATGAGGCTCGCGAAGGCGAGCGTGTACGCGTTGACGAACCACTGCAGCTCCTCGATGCTCGCGCCTAGTTCGCGGTGGAGAACGGGCAGGGCGTTGGTCATGACGAGGTTGTCGAGAGTGGCCATGAACATCGGCAGGGACGCGGCGATCACGACCCAGACGAATGGCCGCGATCGGGTGGAAGTGTTCACGAGAGCTCCTTGTTGTAATCGACTGATAACAAATCTGAGGTCACTGTAGTAATCGACTGATAACCTGTCAACATGCCGTCACCGACAGACTCCGCGCCCGCGCGCCGAATGAGCTCGGAGGAGCGGCGGGAGCAGATCCTGGCCGCCGCGCTCGCCGTGTTCGGCGCCAAGGGATACGTGGGAACCACGACCGACGACGTGGCCCGCGCGGCGGGCATCTCCCAGCCGTACGTCGTGCGTCTGTTCGGCACGAAGGAGAACCTCTTCGTCGCCGCACTCGAAGCCGCCCTGGACCGCCTGTTGGGCGCGTTCGCCGCGGCCGCCGAGGGTGCGAGCCCGGGTGAGCTGCCGGAACGCGTCGGCCACGCCTACATCGGTCTCCTACAGGTGCGGGGTCTGCATCAGACCCTGTCGCACGCGTTCCTGCTCGGCGCTCACCCGGTCATCGGACCGCGTGCCCGTGACGGCTTCGCGCGCGTGTGGGAATTCCTGCGCGACGTCGGGTTCGACGTCCAGTCCGCCCAGGCGTTCCTGGCCCAGGGCATGATGATCAACTCGATGTTCGGTCTGCGCCTCGCCGACGACTACGACACCGACCCGCGGGTGCACGAGCTCTTCGACGCCTGCTTCCCGACCGACAAGGTGCGTGTGCTCTCGATGGCGCCCCGGGCGGACGAACCCTGGTGAGCACGCCGACCGGCAAAATGCGGGCGGGTAGGCTGGGGGAGTGACCATGGAGATCGACCTCGGCCGCGCCAAGCGTGCCCGCCGCGCCTACACCTTCGACGACATCGCCGTCGTGCCGTCGCGCCGCACGCGGAACCCGGAAGACGTGTCGACGGCGTGGACCATCGACGCGTTCCCGTTCGAGATCCCGGTGCTCGGCGCCCCGATGGACTCCGTCGTGAGCCCCCGCACCGCGATCGAGCTGGGCCGCCTCGGCGGTCTCGGCGTCCTCGACCTCGAGGGGTTGTGGACGCGCTACGACGACCCCGAACCGCTGCTGGCCGAGATCGCGGGCCTCCCCGACTCCGAAGCCACCCGGCGCATGCAGGAGCTCTACTCCGAGCCCATCAAGCCGGAGCTCGTGCGCGACCGTCTCGCCGAGGTCCGCGCTGCCGGGGTCACCGTCGCCGGAGCGTTGACCCCCCAGCGCACCCACGACCTGTACGAGACCGTCGTCGCCGCGGGCGTCGACCTCTTCGTCATCCGCGGGACGACCGTCTCCGCCGAGCACGTCTCGAGCGTGGCCGAGCCGCTGAACCTCAAGAAGTTCATCTACGACCTCGACGTTCCGGTGATCGTCGGCGGTGCCGCCACCTACACCGCTGCCCTGCACCTCATGCGCACGGGCGCGGCGGGTGTGCTGGTCGGCTTCGGCGGCGGCGCCGCCTCCACGACCCGCGCGACCCTCGGCCTCCACGCTCCGATGGCCACCGCGGTCGCCGATGTCGCCGGTGCCCGCCGTGATTACCTCGACGAGTCGGGCGGCCGCTACGTGCACGTCATCGCCGACGGCGGCGTCGGAACCTCGGGCGACATCGTCAAGGCGCTCGCCATGGGTGCGGACGCGGTCATGCTGGGCGTCGCGCTCGCGCGGGCCACCGACGCCCCGGGGCGCGGTTTCCACTGGGGTCCCGAGGCGCACCACCCCAAGCTGCCGCGCGGCCACCGCGTCGCGGTCGACCGCGTGGGTCCGCTCGAGCAGATCCTGTACGGCCCGGCCCCCGTGGCCGACGGCACCGCGAACCTCATCGGAGCGCTCAGGAAGTCGATGGCCACGACCGGGTACTCCGACCTCAAGGAGTTCCAGCGCGTCGAGGTCGTCGTCGCGCCCTACGGACACTGATGCCGGAGACCGCGTGACCTCTCCCACCGCGCTCGAGCAGGAGCCCCGCCAGGTCTTCCCGCCGACCCTGCGCGAGGTCATGCTGCGCCCGCGCTGGCTGGCGCTCCTGGCGTTCTCGCTCGTCGTCGCCGGCCTCCTGGCGTGGCTCGGGCAGTGGCAGCTCGGCCGCGCGATCGACACGGCCCCCGCCGAGCCCGGCCAGACAGAGATCGTGCGACCGCTCGCCGATGTCGCGCAGCCGGGCGCCTATCTGCCCGAGCCCCTCGTCGGGCAGCGGGTCGAGGCCAGTGGTCGCTGGATCCCCGACGACTTCCTCGTCGTCTCGTCCCGGTACAACGACGGTGTCGAGGGGTATTGGGTCACCGGTCAGCTGCGAATCGACGGGGTGGCGACGCCCACCTCGATCGCGGTCGCCGTGGGCTGGGCGAGCGATGCCGCCTCCGCGCGGAACGCCGTCGACGCCCTCCAGGCCCAGGTCGAGTCCGATCCCGACGCCATCGTCACGGTGACCGGGCGTCTCATCTCGGACGAGGGTCCGGGCCGCCCGCCGGCGGGGGTCGACCCGCAGACCATGTCGCGGATGTCTCCGGCCGTGCTGCTGGGGCGCTGGCACGACGTCGACGGGGTCGCCGTCTACCGTCCCTATCTCGCGTCGCAGTCCGCGATCGGACCCCTGGATGCCATCGACTCGCCCGCTCCCGATGAGCGCTCGAGCGTGAACTGGCTGAACATCTTCTACGCCGTGGAGTGGGCCATCTTCGCCGGCTTCGCCCTGTACCTCTGGTACCGCCTCGCCCGCGACGCGTGGGAGAAGGAAGTGGAAGATCTCGAGGACGAACAGTCCGAGGCCCTCGCGGCGGGTTCCGCGGAATCCCGCGACTAGACTGGCATCCATGCCCCGCGCCCCCAAGCTCGCCTCGTTCCCGGCGATCCGCGGAGCCCTGAAGTTCTACCAGATCTGCTCGATCATCACCGGTACCGGCCTGCTCCTGCTCGTCGCCGAGATGATCGTGAAGTACACGCCCATCCACAAGGAACTCTTCCTGGGCGGATCCGGTGGCTTCCTGTGGTTCGCCGATGCCATCCCCGGACCCGGATGCCAGTGGTTCTCCCTGTTCGTGCCGGGTGGCAGCGGCTGCGAGATCCTCTCGACCGGCGACGGTGTGAACATCTCGCTCGCGATCCTCGTGATCCACGGCTGGTTCTACGTCGTGTACCTCTTCTCCTGCTTCCGCGTGTGGAGTCTCATGCGCTGGCCGTTCCGCCGTTTCGTGTTCCTCGCGCTCGGCGGCGTCGTGCCCTTCCTCTCCTTCATCCTCGAGGTGCGCACCGCCCGCAGCGTGCGCGCCTACCTCGCCGAGCGCGAAGCCGCCGAGGCATCCGCTCCCGTCCCCGCCCCGGAAGGACCCCGGTGACCGAACAGACCGAAACGTCGCAGCGTCCCGTCCTCGTCGTCGACTTCGGCGCCCAGTACGCGCAGCTGATCGCCCGCCGCGTCCGCGAAGCCGGTGTCTACAGCGAGATCGTCCCGCACACCGCGACGGCCGACGAGATCGCCGCGAAGAACCCCGTGGGCATCATCCTCTCCGGCGGCCCCTCATCGGTGTACGAAGAGGGTGCCCCGCGGCTCGACGGTGGCGTGTTCAACCTCGACGTGCCCACGCTCGGCATCTGCTACGGATTCCAGGTGATGGCCCAGGCCCTCGGCGGCGAGGTCGCGAACACCGGTCTCCGCGAGTACGGCGCGACGGATGCCACGGTCGTCACCGAAGGCACACTCCTCGAGGGGCAGCCCGTCGAGCAGAACGTCTGGATGAGCCACGGCGATCAGGTCTCGCGCGCCCCCGAGGGGTTCGAGGTCCTCGCGCGCACCGCGCACACGCCCGTCGCGGCGTTCGCCAACGACGCCCGCCGCATGTACGGCGTGCAGTGGCATCCCGAGGTGAAGCACACCGACCACGGCCAGCGGGTCATCGAGAACTTCCTGCACAAGGCGGCCGGGCTCCCGGCGGACTGGAACAGCGGCAACGTGATCGCCGAGCAGGTCGCCCGCATCCGCGAGCAGGTCGGCACCGGCCGCGTGCTGTCCGCGCTGTCGGGCGGCGTCGACTCCGCCGTTTCGACCGCCCTCGTGCACGAAGCCGTCGGCGACCAGCTCGTCGCCGTGTTCGTCGACCACGGGCTCCTCCGCAAGGGCGAGCGCGAGCAGGTCGAGAACGACTACGTCGCCTCCACCGGTGTGCGGCTCATCACCGTCGACGCGCGCGAGACGTTCCTCAACGCCCTCGCCGGCGTCAGCGACCCCGAAGAGAAGCGCAAGATCATCGGCCGCGAGTTCATCCGCGCGTTCGAGAAGGTCCAGGCCGACCTCGTCGCCGAGGCGAAGGCCGATGGCGAGCCGATCCGGTTCCTCGTGCAGGGCACGCTGTACCCCGACGTCGTCGAGTCCGGCGGCGGCGCGGGAACCGCGAACATCAAGTCGCACCACAACGTCGGCGGCCTCCCCGAAGACCTGCAGTTCGAGCTCGTCGAGCCGCTGCGCACCCTCTTCAAGGACGAGGTCCGCGCGATCGGTCGCGAGCTCGGCCTCCCCGAGGCCATCGTCGGCCGGCAGCCCTTTCCGGGGCCCGGTCTTGGCATCCGCATCGTGGGCGAGGTCACCGCTGACCGCCTCGAGATTCTGCGTGAGGCCGACGCCATCGCCCGCGCCGAGCTGACGAAGGCCGGCCTGGATGCCGAGATCTGGCAGTGCCCCGTCGTGCTGCTGGCCGACGTGCGCTCGGTGGGCGTGCAGGGCGACGGCCGCACCTACGGTCACCCGATCGTGCTGCGCCCCGTCTCCAGCGAGGACGCGATGACCGCCGACTGGACGCGTCTGCCCTACGACGTGCTGTCGAAGATCTCCAACCGCATCACCAACGAGGTGCGGGAAGTCAACCGCGTGGTGCTCGACGTGACGTCGAAGCCGCCGGGGACGATCGAATGGGAGTGAGCCGGGTCTGACACCGGCTCCCGCGCCCCCGCTGTCGTCCGGCTCCGGGGTGTCGTCTTCCGATCGAGAGCAGGGCCCCTACCCCGATCGACCGGAAGACGACACCCCTCCACCGGACGGCGGCGGGGGCGCTCTGTCGTCAGCGGCTGAGAATGGGGGCGCACCTGCGGTGCGCCGGGTCGAGAACAGGGCCCCTACCCCGATCGACCCGAAGACGATGCCCCTTCGTCGTCCGTCGGTGCCGGCGCTCTGTCGGTCCGCTGAAGGTAGGGGGCGCACCTGCGGTGCGCCGGATCGAGAGCAGGGCCCCTACCCCGATCGACCGGAAGACGACGCCCCCTCCACCGGACGGCGGCGGGGGCGCTCCGTCGTCAGCGGCGAAGGTATACGTTGGAGGCGTCGGCGATCAGCCCTCGGGAATCTCCCGGGTTCGTCCGGCCAGAACGGCACAGGTCTCCCGTGACCCGTATCGACTTCTCCGGCTACCGCGACGTGCTGCGCGTGACCGGAGCCCCCTGGTTCACCCTCGCCGGGTGGGTCGCCCGCTTCCCGCGCGGAACGCTCAACCTCGGCATCGTGCTGCTCGTCCAGGCCGCAACCGGGAGCTTCGCGCTCGCGGGTGGCGTGGGCGCCGCCTTCGTCGTCGGCACGGCGTTCGCGGGCCCGCTGTGGTCCCGACTCATGGATCGCCGCGGGCAGCGCCCCGTGCTGCTCCTCGCCGCCCTGACGCTGTCGCTCGCGGTCGTGATGCTCGTGTGGGCGGTGCTCGCCGCGACACCGGTCGTGACGTGGTTCGGGATGGCGGTGGTCGCCGGCGCCGTCTCGGTCGACGTCGGACCCGCGGTCCGCGCGCGGTGGAGCGCCCTCGTCCCTCCTGAGCGGCGGCACAGCGCCTACGCCCTCGAATCGATCGCCGACGAGAGCGTCTTCGTCATCGCCCCGCCCGTCCTCACGCTGATCGCCGCGGCGGCCGCCCCGCAGGTCGGGATCGCCGTCGTGGTGATGGTGGGCGCGATCGGGCTCCTCTGGCTCGGCCTGCTGCGCGGGTCGCAACCGCCCCGCGTCGCCGTCACCGGTCCGCGTCCACGCCTCCTGCCCCCGGTCGGCATCCTTCCGGTGACCGTCGCCTGGGTCGGGGTGGGAGCGATGTTCGGCTCATTCGACGTCACCGCCGTCTCCTGGGCGGACCGAGCCGGTGCTCCGTGGTTGGCCGGGCTCCTGATGGCCTCCCTCGCCGTCGGGAACACCGCCGGCGCGCTCGTCTACGGCGCTCTTCGGCAGCGGGGCTCCCTGCGCGCCCGCTGGCTCCGCAGCAGTGTTCTGCTCGCCGTCGCAGGGTCCGCTCTGCCGTTCGTCGCCGACAGCCTCGCGGCACTGGTGGTCGCCGCGGTGGTCGGGGCTCTCATCGGGCCGGTCCTGGTCGCGGGGTTCGCTCTCGTGGAGTCGCGGGCGGACCGCGACCGCGTCACGGAACTCCTCGCGTACCCTTCGCTGGGCTTGGGAGCCGGCATTCCGCTGGGGTCGACCCTGGCGGGAGTGGGGCTGGATGCCGCAGGCCCCGTGCTCGGGTTCACCGTGATGGCCGTGAGCTGTGCGGCGACCCTCGTGCTCGGCGCGACCGGCGAGGCACTGCTGTCGGCCCGACCGAAGGCGGCATCCATCCGCTCGATGGGAGTCGGGTCGTAGGGGAGGATGGGGGCATGAGTGACAGGTTCGTGCGGCCGACTCGACTCGACACCGTCTTCAACGCGGCGGTGGCCGCGCTGACCCGTGCGGGGCTGCCCCTCGCGGGGAGCCGGGTGCTCGCCGTCCGGGGCCGTTCGTCGGGGGAGTGGCGCACCACGCCGGTGAACCCTCTCCGCGTCGCCGGCGACCGTTACCTCGTCGCTCCGCGCGGGACGACTCAGTGGGTGCGGAACCTCCGCGCGGCCGGAGGCGGTGAGCTGCGCGCGGGGCGGTCGGTCGAGGTCTTCCGGGCCGAGGAGGTGCCGGATGCCGAGAAGCCGCCCATCCTGCGCGCGTACCTGGTCGCGTGGGCGTGGGAGGTCGGCCGCTTCTTCGAGGGCGTCGACAAGAACTCGCCGGAGGAACGGCTGAGGGAGATCGCGCCCGGGTTCCCGGTGTTCCGGCTGCGCTCGGAGGGCCGTCGATGACCGGCTTCCCGGACGCGTGGTACCTGATCCTCTCGAGCCGATTGATCCCCGACCTCGACGGCGGGTACACGATCTCGACTCTCGCCCGCGCGCGGCAGATGGCGGATGCCGGTGCCCCGACGCTGCTGCTGACGGTCGACCCGGGCGAGGGGGAGGCGCACGCCGAACACCGCGCGGAGTTCGTGCGGCGCGGGGCGGCAGCGGCATCCGAGGTCTTCCGGAATCTGTTCGACGAGGCTGTGAGCCCGGAAGGCGGAGCAGCCGACTGGTTGCGCGCGGCCGCTCGGCCCGGCGCGGCCGATCCGGCGCTGGAGTATCGGAGCGTCGCCGCCGGTGCGGTCGATCTGCCGAACGTCGTCGATCCGCACTGGCACCTCTCGACCGCACCGATCGTCGTGCGAGATGCCGCGGGCGCCGCGGCGGGGGTCATCGACGGGTTCGGCGCGCTGTACCGCGCTTGGCTCGCGCACGTGGTCTCCGGGCTGCGCGCGGAGGTCGACCGACCCATCGTGCTCGTCTGCGAGTCGCGACAGCTCGGTGAGCTGATCGTCGACTGGGTCGACCCCGACGTACGAATCCTCCACACCGTCCACACGATCCACCTCGAGCCGCCCTTCACCCCCGACGCGCCCGTCAACGCGCTCTGGGAGAGGTGGCTGGCGGCGGCTTCCCGCTTCGACGCGGTGCTCTGGCCGACCGCATGGCAGCACGACGACGTGCGGGCGCGCTTCGGCGACGGCCGGGTCGACGTCGTCGCGCCGCACGGCATCCCGGTGCCGGACGAGATCGAGTACGCGCCGGAGGGGCCCGCCGTGGTGCTCGGCAGACTTGCGCCGGGGAAGCGGGTGGACCACGCGATCCGGGCCTTCGCGCGGGTGGTCGCGGAGCTGCCGGCCGCCCGGTTGGAGGTGTGGGGAGCCGGCCCCGGGCGCGCGGCGCTCGAGGCGCTCGTGACCGATCTGGGGCTCAGCGAGTCGGTGTCGCTGCGCGGGCTGACGCTCGACCCCGGCGCCGTTCTCGACTCCGCGGCGGTGTATCTCACGACCTCCGCGTTCGAAGGACAGGGGCTCGCGCTCGCCGAGGCCCTCGCGCACGGCGTTCCCGTCGTGGCCTACGACATCCGCTACGGCCCGCGCGACATGCTCGCCGAGGGGGGCGGCATCCTCGTGCCCGACGGCGACGAGGACGCGCTCGCCGCAGCCCTGGTGCGGGTGCTGGGCGATGCGGCGTTGCGGCGGCGTCTCGCCCGCGAGGCTCGGGCGTCCGCTGCGGCCCTGAGTCCCACGCGCGCGATGCAGACGCTCGCCGCCGCGGCCGCCGACGCGTTGTCTCGCCCGACGCGCCGGTAGGGCGAGCCGGCGCTCTCGCCCCGTTCGGTGTCCAAGACACGCCGTCAGCGGGCGACCCGAACGGCGTGTCTTGGACACTCGACGGGGGTGCGGTGCGTCAGCCGCGGCCGGCCCAGGGGTCGTAGTCGGCGATCAACGGCTCCTGCGGCGGGCGGGTGGCATCCGGGACGTGCTGCAGGTTGATGCGCACGCGGTACCAGAGCGAGCTCGAGCCGCGCATGCCGTCGAGCATCACGTCGGCGGGATGCAGCGCCGCCGCCGTTTCGGGATGCCGACCCTTCCACTGCTCGAGGGCGTCGAGCGCCTCGGGCTTTGTCTTCGTGCGGGCGACCTCGATGAGGGGCATCGTCGAGGCGCGGCGCCCCGAGCCGTCCGATCCGCGCGGCGGCTTCTCGGCGGGCCCCATCTGCTCGGCCAGGGCGAGGAGTCCGTCGAGCGAACCCGGGGCGGCGTCGATGCCCTCGTGCGGGTCGCCGGTCGCCGCGAAGCGCTCGGGCACCGTGAGCACCGTGAACTCCTCGGGGCGTCGTTCGCGGAGTTCCTCCCACGTGAGCGGCGTCGACACCCGCGCGTCGGGAAGCGGGCGGATCGAGTACGCGGATGCCACGGTGCGGTCCTTCGCGTTCTGGTTGAAGTCGACGAACACGCTCTCCCCGCGCTCCTCCTTCCACCAGCGCGCCGTCGCGAGACCGGGTGTGCGATTCTCGACCTCGCGGGCGAGGGTCTCTGCCGCGCGGCGGACATCGGGGTACTCCCACTCCGGACGGATCCGAACGAGGATGTGCAGCCCTCGCGAGCCCGAGGTCTTCGGCCAGCCCACGAGGCCGTGGTCCTCGAGCACGTCCCGCGCGGTGAAGGCGACGTCGACGATCTGCGCCCAGTCGACCCCGGGCATGGGATCGAGGTCGATGCGGAGCTCGTCGGGATGGTCCAGGTCTTCGGCCCGCACCGGGTGGGGGTTCAGGTCGAGGCATCCGAGGTTCACGATCCAGGCGAGACCCGCCGCGTCGCGGATCACCGTCTCCTCGGCGGACGTCCCCGAGGCGTAGTGCAGGGTCGCCGTGTCGATGAAGTCGGGGTGGTTCTCGGGGACGCGCTTCTGGAAGAACGGCTCCTGGTCGAGGCCTTTCGTGAAGCGCTTGAGCACCATAGGCCGGCCGCCCGCGCCGCGCAGGGCACCGTCGGCGACCGCGAGGTAGTACCGGACGAGGTCGAGCTTGGTCAGGCCCGGCTCGGGGAACACGACGCGGTCGGGACTCGTGACCCGGACCTCGTGCCCGGCGACGTCGAGGACCGTCGGGGGCGTCTTCGCAGGGCTCATGTCGCGAGGGTAGTCCCGTGGCATCCGGGGTGGGACTCCCTTGCGGACGCGGCAGATGCGGGGTGCGGCGGCCGTGCCGGCGTCGAGTGTCCAAGACACGCGGGTGCGACAGCGGTGCCTCCGCGTGTTTTGGACACCGAAATGTGGGCTGAGGTCTCACGCCGTGCGGTTCCCACTTCAGTGGCCAAGACACGCGGATGCCATGGCGATGCGTCCGCGTGTCTTGGACACCGAACGACAGCGCAGGGCGGGGCAGGGCGGCGCCGGGGGCACTGAACCGCTTGGCCGGGGCGATGGAGACGCCCTAGAGCGGAACGACGAAGGGCCGCCCCGAACGGGACGGCCCTTCGTGTGAAACGGTGCGTCAGTTGTTGCCGCGCAGGATCGCGAGGATGCGCAGGATCTCGACGTACAGCCACACGACGGTGACCATGATGCCGAAGGCGCCGACCCAGCCGTAGACGCGCGGGGCGCCGTTGCGGACGCCGCGCTGGATCTGGTCGAAGTCGAGCACCAGCGAGTACGCGGCCATGATGACCACGAAGACGCCGATGATGACACCGAGCGGGATGCCGAAGATCTCGATGGTGCTGCGGAGGCCGAACGCGCCGCCGGCCAGGGGCACGTTGAAGAGCATCAGGCCCAGGTTGATGAGGCTGAAGACGAGGTAGCCGACCATCGCGATCATGAAGATCTTGGTGGCGCGCTTGGAGGCGCGAATCTTGCCGCTGGCGAACAGGGCGAGGGTCACACCCACGACCGACAGGGTCGCGAGGGTGGCCTGCACGACGATGCCGGGGTAGATGAACTCGAAGAACGCCGAGATACCACCGATGAACAGACCCTCGAACGCCGCGTACGCGATGAAGATCGGGACCGACGGCTTCTTCTTGAACGTCGCGACCATCGCGAGGACGAAGCCGACGAGGCCACCGATGAGCATCGGGGCGATGTTCGGGCTGGGGTTCGCGACGGTGACGCTGCTCATCGTCCAGATCCAGCCGACGACGGCGGTGACGACGAGGACGGCGAACAGGCCGAGGGTCTTGAAGACCGTGTCTTCGACCGTCATGCGGTCGGTCTGCACCGCGCCCGCGGACGGGGCCGAATACATGCCCTCGATGTTCGCCGTCTCGGCGGCCGCAGCGGCGGCGGTCATCGACTGGGCCGGCGGGGGGCTGTAACGGGTCTGGGCTCCGCCACGAGGGTCCTGGAACGCCGGGTTGTTGAATGCCGGGTTGTTGAGGGCCACAGGGACTCACACTCCAAATTGCTGATGATCACAGCACCGTGCTGTAGACCAACACTAGCTGAGGATGCCGCGAGAATCCCGGGACGGACTGGGATTCTGCTATGAGCGAGCGGCGTCCGTCGGCTCGCCGGATAGCCTGGGCCGGTGCCAGTCGAGCGCCCCCTGATCATCGGTCACCGAGGTGCTCCGGGGTATCTCCCCGAGCACTCCCGTTCGTCGTACGAGCGGGCGATCGCCGCGGGGGTCGATGCCGTCGAGCCCGACGTCGTGCCCACGAAGGACGGGGTGCTCGTCGTCCGCCACGAGAACGAGATCGGCTCCACGACCGACGTGTCGACGCGCGCGGAGTTCGCCGCGCGCCGTCGGACCGGCGTCGTCGACGGCGACCGGCTCGAGGGGTGGTTCACCGAGGACTTCACCTGGTCGGAGGTCGAATCGCTCCGCTGCCGCGAGCGGATTCCCGCGCTGCGGCCCGGGAGCGCGGAGCACGACGACGTCGACCCGGTGCTGAGCCTCCGCGACGTGCTCGACCTCGCGAGGGTGGGGGGCGTCGGCGTGGTGCTGGAGATCAAGCACGCGGCCTTCTTCGCCCGCGCCGGGTTCGACATGGCGGAGCTCGTGGAACGGGAGCTCCGGGATGCCGCCTGGTGGGACGACCCCGCCCTGGTCATCGAGTCGTTCGAGCCGCTCGTCCTGCAGCGGCTGCGGGAGCGTGGCATCCGGGCTCCGCTGGTGCAACTGATCGAGGCGAGCGGGGCACCGTGGGACCTGAGGGAGCGCGATGGTGCCCGAGCGGCGTCGTATGCGTCGATGCTCACCCTGGCCGGTCTGGACGCGCTCGCCGAGGCGGTCGACGGCATCAGCCCCGACAAGCGGCTGATCCTCGCCCCCGACCGGCTGGGGAGGGTGCGGGGCCCGGCGCCGTTCGTCGCGAACGCGCAGAGGCGCGGGCTGCGGGTGTTCACGTGGACGTGCCGCCCCGAGAATCCGTTCCTGCTGCCGGGCTTCCGACGCGGCGGCGGGTCGGCCGCATTCGGCGACTACGAGCGGGAGTGGTCCGTGCTGCGCGAGGCGGCGCTCGACGGCATCTTCGTCGACCACCCCGACCTGGGCGTGGCGTTCTTCCGGGCGTAGGCGCAAGCCCCGGTCGGCACTCCGTCCCGGCGGTGAGGATGGCGGGATGACGGTGGATTTGACGGTGGTTGGCGGCGGGATCTCGGGGCTGGCGTGCGCACGAGCGGTGCGGGATGCCGGGGGCTCGGTCCGCGTGATCGACCGCGGGCGCCGGCCGGGCGGGCGACTGTCGAGCCGGACGATCGACGGACGCGCGGTCGACCTCGGAGCGTCGTATTTCGTCGTGGGCGACGACGAGCGGTTCGCGCGGGTGGCGGCGGACTGGGAGGCCCGCGGGGTCGCGCGGGGGTGGACCGACACGTTCTCGGCGATCGACGCGGACGGGTCGGTCACCCGCAAGACCGGACCTCTGCGATGGGCGGCGCCGGGCGGCTCGCGTGCGCTCGTGCTCGATCTCGTCGACGGCGTGGATGTCGAGTCGGGCCGCGAGGTCGCCCACGCGGCACCCTTCCGCGTGGACGGGCTGGATGCCGGCGAGGTGGTGCTCGCGATGCCCGAACCGCAGGCGCGGCGCCTCACGGATGGCATCCCGGTCGCGCCCCAGGAGTGGGAGCCGGTGATCGCGGTCGTGCTGCGGTGGGACGAGCGCCGCTGGCCCGCCGACCTGCACGGTGCGTTCGTCAACGGCGACCCCGAGGTCGCGTTCCTCGCGGACGACGGCGACCGTCGCGGGGACGGCGCCCCGGTGCTCGTGGTGCACACGACGGGCGCCGCGGCGCGGCGGTACCTCGACGAGCCGGATGCCGCGATTCCGCCGGTCGCCGCGGCGACGCGGCGTCTGCTGGGCATCGACGTCGAGCCGGTCTCGGCCGTCGCCCACCGCTGGACCTTCGCGCGCCCCACCCGGACGACCGGCGAGCCGTTCTTCCGCTCGCCCGGTCTGTCGCTCTGCGGCGACGCCTGGGGTGAGTCGGCGGCCGTGCGCACCGCATGGGCGTCGGGCGACGCGCTCGGCCGCGCGCTCGCGGCATCCTGACGCCCGGGATCCTCGGCGCATCAGCGGCATAAACGCGATTTGCACGCATAAACGCGCTGCGAACGCGTTTATGCGCGTGGATCGCGTTTATGCGTGGTGTGGGACGGCGGGTCGGTGCGCCGCGACCGGCTCGGGGCGTCGCGTTCCGGAACGACGCGCTCGGCCGCGCGCTCGCGGCATCCTGAGGCGACGCCCCGAAACCACAGGGCATGTCGGCATGCGCCCGTAGGGTGGGGGGATGGACGCAGGGGGCGCGGGCATCGAAGCAGTGCAGGTGAAACGGGCGTTCGGCGCCGTGACGGCGGTGGCGGACGTGACGTTCACCGCCGAGCCGGGGCGGGTGACGGGGCTCGTCGGACCCAACGGATCGGGCAAGACGACGCTGCTGCTCATGCTGGCGTCGCTGCTGCGGCCGGACGGCGGCGAGGTGCGCATCGGCGGGGTCGATCCCGTGGCCGATCCGGCCGGCGCACGCCGCCTGCTCGGCTGGATGCCGGACTCGCTGGGCGCATGGCCCACTCTGACCGCGCGTGAGGTGCTGATCGCCACGGCCCAGCTCTACGACCTGTCTCGCGCCGACGCGCGGGTGCGGGCCGATCGGCTGCTCGAGCTCGTGGACCTCGTTCCTCTCAGCGGTTCCGCCGCGCGTGTGCTCTCCCGCGGTCAGAAGCAACGGTTGGCGCTGGCGCGCGCCCTCGTCCACGAACCGCAGGTGCTGCTGCTCGACGAGCCGGCGTCCGGACTCGATCCGCAGGCGCGCATCGATCTGCGCGTGCTGCTCCGGCGACTCTCCGACGAGGGACGCACGATCCTGATCTCGAGTCACGTGCTGTCCGAGCTCGAGGAGGTCGTCGACGACGCGGTGTTCCTGCTCGACGGGCGGACCGTGGGGCGCGACCGCGTGGCCGCGGCGACCACCCGCCTCCGCGTGTGGCGCGTGCGACTGGCGGCCGACGCGTCCCGGAGCACGGCCTCGGACCGCGACGTCGTCGCGGCCGCCCTCGGGCGCACGCCGGACGACGTGGGTGTCGATCGCCGCGACCTGCTCGTGTCGTTCGCCGACGAGTCGGCGGCGGTGGCGGGTCTGCGGGCGCTCGTGGGAGCCGGCATCCCGGTCGTCGAATACGCCCCCGCGGTGGGGGATCTCGAACACGCCTTCCTCGATCTGCGAAGAGGCGCTGCGGCCGAGGGGAGCCCCGAATGAACGCCCGCCGCCTCGGAACCGTCATCGGTATCGACCTGCGTCAGCGCGTGCGGTCGGTGGGCTGGTACGTGCTGCTCGGGATCTTCGCGGTGATCCTGCTCGCGCTGCTCACCCTGTCGTTCTCGTCGTTCTCGCTCAGCACCGGCGGCAACGGCTGGTTCTACTCGCTCGTCATCATGTTCGTGCTGCTGCTCGTGCTGCTGGTGTCGCCGACGCTGAGCGGCAGCGCCGTCAACGGCGATCGGGATGCCGCGACCCTCGCGCCCGTGCAGGTGACTCTGGTCACGACGACGGAGATCGTGCTCGGCAAGTTTCTCGCGGCATGGATCTCGGGGCTCGCGTTCCTCGTCGTCGCGCTGCCGTTCCTCGTGGTCGCGACGTTCGTCGGAGAGCTCAACCCCGCCGTGATCGCCTCGTCGCTCGGCATCCTGGTGCTCGAAGTCGGCGTCGTGGCGGCGATCGGGGTCGGTGTGAGCGCGATCGTGGCGCGGCCGGTCTTCTCGGTCGCCACGACGTACCTGCTGGTGGCGGCGCTGACCCTGGGGACGCTGATCGCTTTCGGTCTCGGAGGGACCGCGCTGCGGACCGAGCAGACGATCACCACGCGCGACCTCGACTGGAACGCGGTTCCCGCGGGGTGCGACCCGTACATGGAGAACGACGCGACCGAGTGTCCGCGACCAGACGAGATCGGGTGCACCACCTCTACCTACACGACCGAGGTGCCCCGGTTCGACCGCGTGTGGGGCGTGCTCGCGGCCAACCCGTTCGTCATCCTCGCGGACGCGACGCCGCCGACGTACGACCAGTACGGCAACCCCTCCGACCTGTTCTCGCAGATCGCGACCGGCGTGCGTCTGGCCCAGATCCCGCCCGAGACGGCGCAGTCCTACGACTACTGCGCCAACGGGTCGCTCGAGGGCCGGTCGGCAGAGGACCAGATCGCGGGAACCGTACCGAGCTGGTTCGTCGGGCTGTTCCTGCAGCTGGTCCTCGCCGCCGGCCTGCTCGCGTGGGGCATCGCCCGCACGCAGACGCCGGCGCGTCGGCTGCCACCGGGGACGCGGATCGCCTGAGTCGCCTCAGCGGTGGCGCGTCCGAGGGGCGACCGCGTCAGGCGTGTCCGTCGGCGGCCGGGAAGCCCGGGTCGTCGGCGTCGCCGAGCGCGTCTCCGGTGTGGTCGTCGAGGTCGACGTTCTCTTCGGCCTGGGCTGCGTCCTCGCGGACGTCGTCGGTGACGGCATCCGTGGGGGCGGCGCTGTCGGCGCGGGCGTCGTCGGAGTGACGGGAGGGCAGATCAGGTGTGCTCATGTCGCCACGGTGCCCCATGGGCGGGGGACCGGCGAGCGGCTTGACACGACGGGGGTCCTAGTCCGTGGCATCCGGGAGCGTCAGGTCGACCGTCGGCCAGACCGGGAGCGGGTCGGCGAACGCGACCCACGCGTCGGGACCGGCCGCGAGCTCGTCGTCGGTGAGCGCGGCGCGGTCGAGCAGGTGCCGCAACCGCGGCGCGGAGAGGTCGAGCCCGGTGAACGCGATCTCCTGCCCGAGGCCCATACGACCGTCGTCGGTGCCGATCGGTTCGATCCACATCGCCGACCCCACGTGCTCCCAGCGGGCCAGGATGCCGGGTCGCGACGCCACGCGACAGAACCCGGCCGAGCGGACGAGCCGGCCCGCGGCACCGTCGTCCAGCCGGTCGAGCGCGGCCTGCAGGCGGGCGGGGTGGAAGGGGCGCACCTGGTCGTAGCGCAGCGTGCTCACGCGGTTGTCGCGCATGAAAGGGTCGTGCTCGTCGTTGAGCGCGCGGACCCACCCCGCCCGTTCGAGCATCTCGGTCTCGTGCGCGCGCGGGACGCCGGCCGACAGATCGGCGAGCGGATCGCGGGTGAGACGGAGCGTCGCACCCGGGTTGAGGTGCGACGCGAGCGCCATCTGCACCGCGAGCGCGGCGGTGGGCACCGCCTCCCAGTTGACCCAGACGATGCGGGTCGCGATCTCCAGCGCCAAGGCTGCCTGTCGGGCGCGGGCGCCGATGTCGCCGCGCGAGTCGCCCGGCGCGGTGAACGCCTCGAGCGGCGCGTCGTCGAGAAGGTCGCCGATCATGTGCCGCGCATCGACGACGCACACCGCCTCGACGTCGACCCCGCCCCGCGCGGCGACCGCGTGGAGCAGATCGACGTCGGTGCCGAGGTCGACCACGGTGTGTGCGTCGGTGGCGCGGGGCCGCGGGTGGGGGAGCGCGGGCGCGGAGCTCCGGGTGGCCACGTGCAACGGGCGGTCCAGTGCGACGGCGAGGCGTTCGGCGTAGGCCCGCCGTTCGGGCGCGCACACGCCCATCGTCACGATCGTCATCTCCACGGCATCCGCCCTTCGTTTGTCGGAAATCGGGGGACAGCTTATCTTGTTATTGAGAACGGTTATCAACAGGAGGATGCCATGAAGGTCCGCAACTCGCTCAAGTCGCTGAAGAACCAGCCCGGCGCGCAGGTGGTCCGTCGCCGCGGGCGCGTGTTCGTGATCAACAAGCTCAACCCCCGGTGGAAGGGCCGGCAGGGATAACGCGAACGAGAACCGTTCCCGATTGGCTAGACATATTGCAATTCGTTTATGCGTCTGATGTTCTTAAGGCGTGGACAAGATCGCCGGGCTCTCCGAGGCCGCTGAGCTGTTCAAGGTCCTCGGCAACGAATCCCGCCTCGCGCTGGTGTGGTTGCTGAGCCGCGAACCGCTCACCGTCGGCGCGCTCGCCGACGAGGCCGGGCTGTCGCAGCCGTTGGTGTCGCAACACCTCCGCACGCTGCGCCAGGCCGGGCTCGTGACCTCGGAGCGTGAGGGCAAAGAAATCCGATACGCCCTCGCCGACCAGCACGTCGCTCACGTCGTGCTCGATGGGATCGCCCACGTCCAAGAACCGAACGAGCAGGGGAACGAGCAATGAGCACCACCGAAACGCACGCGGAGCACTCCGTCGACGAGCACGCCCACGGCGAGGACTGCGGTCACCAGAAGATCGAGCACGGCGACCACGTGGACTACGTGCACGGCACGCACCACCACGCGCTCCACGGTGACCACTACGACGAGCACGAGTCGAAGGCCGAGCACGGCGTCGACGACCACGCCCACGGTGACGCGTGCGGCCACGAGGCCGTCGCGCACGACGACCACGTGGACTACGTCCACGACGGCCACCGCCACGCGGCGCACGCCGACCACTACGACGAGCACTGATACTCGTCGCGCCTCTCGAGACTTCGACGGTCCGCGCCTCCACCGGAGGAGCGGACCGTCGTCATGTGTGCCCGAATCGTGCGATGAGTCGTACCAACGTCGGCAGCCCGCGTGACGTGGCGGCCGCACCGCTGAGGCGTTCGATGACGGGCGTCGCGTTCGACTCGCGCTCGCGTTCGTTGAGCGTCACCGTCCAGCCGTCCGCGCTTTCGAGCAGCGTGCACCGGCGCCGGGCGGCCTCATCCTGCGCTCGCGGGCCGAGGGTGATGGGACCGCCCGCGTGCAGGGTCAGCTCGCGGCGTGCGGCATCGGGGGCCGGCGCGTGGTCGGTGACGATGGCCCGCACCTCGTCCAGCGTCAGAGTGAAGATCTCACGCTCCACGCCCGCTCGCGCGGCCAGGACGAGGGCGGCATCCTGAGCGCGCTCGGCCTCGCCCGCGAACACCACGGTGCCGTTGCTCTGAAAGGGCGCGGGGTCGTGGCATCCCGCTTCCACGAAGGCCGCGACGAGGTCGGCGGTCGTGACGTGCCCGCGCTGACCCTGGTTGAGATTGCGGACGAAGGCGACGTGGCGCATGGGGGGAGGGTAGCGCGGGGCGAGGTGTCGGGCTCGGCTCATCGACGGCGCATAGGCGCGCTTCGTGGGGGGTTTAGAAGCCCCTGGTGTCATCGGCGGCATGATGCGACGAAAGAGGATTGCGACCGCCGCGCTGGGATCGGTCGCCGTGGTGGTCCTGGTGGCGGGCTGCAGCTCCGCGGTCTCGACCGATGCGGCGACGAGCGTCCCGACGGATGCCTCGTCGGAGGCATCGACGAGCGCGGTCGTCTCGGGACAGGGGTTCTGGGATCAATCCGTCGTGCATTCCCTCTCGATCTCGTACGAACAAGACGATTACGACGCGCTCATCGCGGCGTACATCGACACCGGGGAGAAGGAGTGGATCGAGGCGACCGTCGTCATCGACGGTGCCACCTTCGAGAACGTCGGGCTGAAGCTGAAAGGCAACTCGTCCTGGAAGGGGCTCTCCACCGACGCGGACGCGGAGCTCAGTTCCGAGAACCCCGAGGATCTGCCCTGGATCATCGACCTCGACAAGTTCGTGGATGGACAGGAGTACGAGGGGTCGGTCGAATTCGTCATCCGTGGGAACAGCTCCGAGACCTCGCTCAATGAGGCGGTCGCACTGGATCTCCTGGAAGCCTCGGGCCTCGCGTCCGAGCAGGCGGTGGCGACCCGGGTGGAGGTGAACGGGGCCGAGGCGCTGCGCCTCGTCGTCGAGAACCCCGACGATTCGTGGGTGGAGCGCGCCCTCACCGGATCGACCGCGCTGTACAAGGCCGAGACCGGCGGCGACTACTCCTATCGCGGTGACGATCCCGAGTCGTACACGGACGTCTTCGACCAGGAGGCGGGAGAGGACGACCTGACTCCTCTGATCGACTTCCTCCAGTTCGTCAACGAGTCGGACGACGCGACGTTCGAGGCGGAACTCGGACAGCACCTCGACGTCACCTCGTTCGCGACCTACCTCGCCTTCCAGGAACTCGTCGACAACTTCGACGACATCGATGGCCCCGGAAACAACTCCTATCTCTCGTACGACGCGAGCACCGGCCTCATGACGGTGATCTCGTGGGACCTCAACCTCGCTTTCGGCGCGTCACCCGGCGGCGGTGGGCAGGGGCAGGGCCGAGGCCAGGGGCAGGCGCAAGGACAGGCACAGGGGGGAGGCGGTGGCGGTCGGGGAGGCGGGAGCAACGTGCTCTCCGAGCGGTTCCTGGCGAACGCGACCTTCACGGCGCTGTACCAATCCGAACTCGACCGGTTGACGCAGGAGCTCTACATGTCGGGGCTGGCGCAGAACGTGCTCGACTCATGGACGCAGACGCTCGAGGAAGGTGCGTCGGATCTCGTCTCGTCGGACGTGGTGAGCTCGGAGGCGAGCTCGGTCGCGCAGTACTTCAGCGAGTAGCGGGCTTTACCTGGCCGGTCGGGGTAGGAGCGGACGCTCCCTCAGGCAACGCCGGGTGTACGTTGCGGAGATGGAGCCGATCCGTGTGGGTCTCGTTGCGGATCCGGCCTCGCCCACTGAAGTCGCTCGCCGAATGACCGACCTCGTCCCGCCGGCGGGAGCTGACGTGCAGGTCTGGGATATCGAGATCATGAGCGAACCCTTCACCCTGGGGTCTGAGGACGTCGACGTCGCCTTGGCGCGACTGCGGGCACATGCCGAGCAAAAGGCGTGGGACCTCGTCATCGGTGTGACCGAACTGCCGTTGCGTGACGTGGACGGCCGCTACTTGCTGGCCGCGATCGACCCCCGGCGTCAGTCCGCGGTGCTTTCCCTCCCCGCTCTCGGCGGCTTCCGGGTGGGCACGCGTGCCCGCCATGCCGTCCGAGGACTCGTCAGTGGCATGGCGGAGCCGATGATGCCTGAAGAGCAGCGTCTGCCCCTCCCCGGGGTCAGCGCCCGGGGGCGGGTGCTCCTGGGCATGGTGCTGGCGAACCGTCCGTGGCTGCTGGCAGCAGGGCTCAAATCCGCACTCGTCGCGGCATTGGCAACCGGAGCGGTCGCAACGATCGAGCCGACGGTGTGGCTGCTCGCCGCGTCACTGTCGGGGTGGCGTCTCGCGGTGGCGACCATCGTGTCCATCGCGATTGTGATCACATGGATCGTGATCGACGGAGAACTCTGGGACCGTCCCGAAGACGATTCAGCGCAGGCTCGGGAAAGATCTCGTCTCTACAACACCTCGACTCTGCTGACTCTCACCGTCGGAGTCGTCATCTGCTATCTCGGCCTCTACGTCGTGAATTTGGCCTGGGCACTGTTCGTCCTCGACCCGACGGTCATGGGCGATTCGCTCGGCGCATCATTCGGCTACGGCGATCTGTTCGTGCTCACCTGGTTCGTCGCGTCGGTGGCGACCATCGGCGGGGCGCTCGGAACGGGCTTGGAATCGGACGACGCGATCCGCGCGGCCGCGTACTCGAAGCGTGAAGAGGATCGTCGAGCGCGGCTGGCTGGTGACTTGACATAGGGGGCCGCATCCCGCCGCCGTGAGGCGAGATGGGGTGCGGGTCGGTCAGGCCGCCCGTGCCGTGCCGCCGGCGGCGGTCCAGCGCGCCGGTACTCCGCGCATCAGCAGCACGTGATCGAGAACCGCCGCGCCCGCGGGGAGCGCGTCGAAGAAGGAGGACTCGACCTCGGGTGAGCCGGCGTGGGTGACGCTCCAGGAGTCTGTGTCCAGGCGCAGCCCCTCGAGGCCTCCCGATCGTCGTGGCGACCAGCCCTCGGCATCCTTTCGGAAGAACTCGGATGCCGTGGTCAGAGAGTCGAACAGTCCGCTGTCGAAGTCGGCGTAGGGTTCGGGGTCGACGCGGACGCGGACGTGGAGGTCGACGGCGTCGAACTTCACCTCGATCCGGTGGTCGGAGGTCGCGGAGTGAACACGGGCTGCCGCGTGCGTTCCGGGGAAGATCCGCCCGCCGACGAGTCGCACGAGTCGGGAGGAAGAGTGCCGGCGGGGGATGTAGACGCCGGTGCGCGGCCCGTCGGGCGTGTCCCACTCCGCCGCGATGCGGTGGGCGGCGTTCTCGCTCGTGTGTCCCACTTCGGCCCGGCCGAGGATCGCGGGGCGGAGGTGGCGGAGCCGGATGAGGCAGACGCCGGCGACCGCGGAGTCATCGACGATTTGCGGGCGCATGCCGTCGGGGAGCATCGAGCGTGCGACATCGGGGTCGAGACGGTAGTTGACGAGCAGGCGGCGCTCGATGGTCGCAACCATCGGGGGAGTGGGCATCGGCCGGGGCTGCTCGATGCGGGGATGCGCGGTGGTGCTCATCGCAAACTCCTTAGCTTGTTAGCTAAGAAGCTACTCGCAATTTAGCGAGAGTGCTAGATTCGTGTCATGACCGACGCGGCATCCGATGTCTTCGCCGCCCTCGCGCACCCCACGAGGCGCCAGATCCTGCAGGATCTGAAGGCTGGGGAATTGGCCGCGGGCGACATCGCGTCGCGATTCTCCGCGAGCGGGCCGACGATCTCGCGACACCTCGGCGTACTGCGACAGGCCGGGCTCGTCGCCGAGTGGCGCGACGGCAACCGGATCCTGTACTCACTGGTCGGCGAGCGGCTCGCCCTCTCGGTCGGCGACTTCCTCTCGGTGGTGTGTCCCGAGCAGATCGTGCTGCGCGAGGTCCGCAAGCGGCGTACGCCGGGCCACGGCGACGGGGTAGTCGCGACGGCCTGAGTGCGGCTCTGGCTGAGCTGGAGAAGTGGACGCGACGGCGGGAGTCGAACCCTACGCGAACCCCTGACCGGGTCCGGATGGGTGCAGCTACGCGCGTTAATCCGCGCTGGCCCAGTCACCTGGTGGGCGCTCGATATCGCCGGATCTGCGGCGAGTGTGGCCAAAATGTGGCCACGTTCGGACACCTGGCTCTAGGTGCGCGAATACCAGGTCAGCACGTTGTCGAGAACGGGCACGACGCTCTGCCCGGCGAGCTCGCGCTGATAGGTCAGCGCCGCGGACGCCCGCGGGGCTCGATCGAGGGTCATTGTGAGCGATTCCAGAGGTGCCCAAACCACGTCGATCCACTTCACGGGCCAGGTCACCGGCCACACCAAACCGTCGCGGAGTCCAACGCACACGGCCGCACCGTGAGCGACCGCGTTCCTGGGTATTTGAAGCGCCCGGTAGAGCGGGTGGCGCGCGTCAGGGGTGGCGAGATCGCCCAGGATGCTGGCCCAGAACAGGGCTTCGCTCGCGTGGATAGTGGCCCAAGTCGGGTCCGAGGGTTCAATCGCTCCGACTGCGCGCCGCATCGCCGCGAGGGCATCGACGCGAGGACCGTCCGTCATCCCAGCACGATAGCTCGACTCGATCGCAGCGAAGATGCGGGCAAACGCCCTCATTTTTCGCGGCTGTAGGGCGCTCTCCCTCGAAAGGGCTCAGCCCCTCTCTAAAGCCGCGGAATCACGCCACGCATCGCTGTACGTGCTGGGTGATTTGAGGGCGTTCAGCGCCCGCGCCGCGCCCTACGCGCCCTACAGCCTGAACCGAACGAACCGGGGAGAGGGAGTTTCGGGCGGGGCGCGGGTCAGGAAGGGTGGGGGCGGGTGGAAAAAATCGTGGTGAACCCCGCGGGGGCCGGGCGGGCGGGGGTGCACTGTCCTCGCACCCCCACCACCCACCCCGTCCCCGCGATCGTTCTCAGTCGTTCGTGTCACCGCGCTTGCCGACGTTCGCTCAGCGTGAGGAACGGGCGTTTCGCGGCAGACGGGCCAGGCCCGAGCGGGTGACGACCGGTGGCCCGACGCCTACCAACGAGCGTCGGCTACAGCTGGGGCGTGCGGAACAGACTTTCTCCTGGTACGAACTCGAAGGCTGTGTCCGAGAGCTCGCCATTCGCCCAGGCGTCGAGACGCACAGCCACCTCGGCTGCGGTGCGCGTGCGGCTCGCGATCTCCTCTGCGGACCAGGATCGACCGTTCGCGCTGCCCAGCAGTCCCAGCATCTGAGCCTGCCACCACCCCGCCACGCGCTGGCCTCCTGCCGACCACAAAGCGACGGCCGGCGCGGTGATGCTGGCAGCAAGAATAGTTGTCCGGTGCGCGATATCCCCAGGCGACGACGCCTGCAACTCTAGGGTGACCTTCAGCGCGCCAGATGCGGCCGCGCGCCGTTCGTCAACCGCCTTCTCGTGGGCGTGGCGGCGGCGACCGGCCCGTTCGGACACCTGCGATAGCCCGAATCCGAGCAATACGGAGACAAGCGCGACAGCGATCGTCACCCACGGTTCCCAGGGACTACCCGACAGCGCATCGACGATGCGCTGCACCTGCTCGTCAGTCACTCGGCCACCATAGCGATTGGGCTGCCTTCTAGTGGGCGACGCGACAGAGCGCCCCGGCCGCGTGGTGCAGCCGGGGCGCTCTATTTGGGGCGCAGGTGGGTCTTAGCCCTCAGAGAGAACGGAGCTCGCCACCTTCCTTCCGCTTGCCCGATGCGGCGAGGTTGACGCCCTCGCGTGTTATGCGGCGCCCGCGAGAGCGCGGTAGACGGAGAACGCTCCAGTGCGGGCGAGAGCGACGTCGCCGCGCCAGGTGGCCAGGACGCCGTACTTACCCTCGGCCGCGTAGAGCTCGTTCAGGGGCTGAAGGGTGAGTCCGAGGCGCTGGCCGATCAGCAGCTGCCGGAAGTCACCCACGAATGCGTCGGTCGCACGGTTGAGCGTGCCCTTGGTGTAGCTCGGAACGCGGTTCACGCGGAGTCGCGGAACGTCCGCGAGGGCGGTGGGCACGCCGAGCGGCTGCCCGGTCGTGTCGACGGCTCGGGCGTACTGGCGCTCGAGCTTCGAGGACCACACGACCGCCGTCGGCGACTCATTGGCATCCCGGACGGTGTAAACGGCGTCGAGGATCTCGTTCCAGAAGCCCGCAGCGACAGAAGGCGTCGTGCCGTTGGCCGCAGCCGTGCCGAGAACGTTCTGTGCGCGCTGCGCGAGCATCGTCGCCAGGACGCCACGCGGGTTCGGCGGGCTCGGCAGGTCGATCGTGCCGGCGCCCTCGGTGATGCCACCGTACAAGGCCACCTCGTCGATCTTGGCGGCGATAGCGCGGGCGAGGGCGTTTACCACCAGCTGGTCGGAGTTCTCGACGTCCTGCCACCACTCGATGCTGGCGGTGACGATCGCGCTCAGCGTCTTCGCTTCCAGCGTGACGCTGTCGAATGTGGGCTGCGACAGTCCCACGCTGTCGTTCTCCGCACGGAAGCCGACGGTGGGGTCTCCGGTCTGTCGACCGATCTTGACCGTCCCTGCCTCCATGGGCACGATCGTCGCCTGCGCGAGCGATACCGCGGATTCGGATCGCGCGAGGTCGATCAGTTCGCCGGCCCAGGCGGTCGGAACCAGCGCGGATCCCGTTCCGCCGACGGCCAGGGCACGAACCATCGCGCCGAGAGAACCGTAGTTCGCCTGCGCGGCGCCCGCGGCATCTCGACTCTGCAGCGCTCGCTCGAAGACCGGGTGCTGCCGGATGCTCTCACCCGCGAGGACGGCGGCCCGCTCCCCGGTGTCGAGGTTTCGCCAGGCGGGGACGTCGCTCCCTGCGCCCGCGACGAGCATGCCGGCGGCGGGCGTACCCGCGAATGCCCGCTCCTGTTCGAGTGCTCGCCGCACCTGCTCGATCCGGGCGGTGCGCTGCGTCAGTTCCGTGTCGATGCGGTCGAAGCTCTGGCGTTCCTCGTCGGTCAGCGATCGCGTCGCTGCGAGGTCGCGCAGCGGCTGCATCTGCTGTTCGAAGACTTCGCGGCGCTCGGCGATCAGCTGATCGAGGGCGCCCTGCGTTGTGTTGGACTGGGTCATATCCGGTCCCCTTCTTTCGGTGCGTGAATCGCGATTCGATTTGCCTGTCCGGCGCATCCCGCCGGCTCTGCCGTCCAGTGCGCCGCAATCCCGCGGCGCAAGCTCGTGTTTTAGCCGTTCGGCCAGTCGACGTCGGCGATGTCGTGCGTGGCCGTGAACGTCCGTCCGCAGGGGCACACGTAGTGCCCGACGAAACGCCCTCCGCGGCGGTTCCCGCGGCTCGGCCAGGACGTGGCGCGGCACTCCGTGCACATCGCGCCGAACGGGCTGGAGATCGTCGCGTGCCGCACGTCGGACAGAAGCCGCCCGAGCGGAGCGTCGCATTCGTCGACCAATTCGGCCAGCGCCTCACGGAATCGGCGGTACGACGGCTGCGCGGCCAGCTGCGTGTGCCCGAATCCCTCGACCTGGTCGGCGAACGGACGTCGCGTGTCGCGGCGGCGGGCGTCGAGCTCGGCGCTCGACAGTGGCCCGCGGCCGTGTTCGCGGGTCACGCGGCGACCGTCCTCGAGCGCCACGCGGGCGACCCCTCGGCGAGAGATCCATCATCACGGCGCCCGCATCCGCACCACCCGCTCGACGCATCGAATTGACACTCGTGCGGCGCGTCGGCGCGCGGCTCGGCGCGACGCGGCGAAGGGCGACGGAGGGCAGGAACAGCGCGGCCGAGGCCGCCGCCCAGGTCGGCGTACGCGGCGCTCACGATGTCGCTCCGGTTCTCGTGGGGGCGAGGTGCTGTGTCATGTGTCAGTCGTTCTCTCGTGAGGTGTCGCGGTGGCGTAGTCGACGCAACGCGCTGGCGTGTGCCATTCGTGCATCGCCGCATGCTCGGCAGGGTGCGCCCCCGGTTCCGTTTGTCGGCGCATGCTCGAGACAGAAGGGCGACGGGATGCCGTCCGGGTCGGGTCCGGCGGCTTCCCCCGGCGCATCCCCCGAACTCCTCCCCTCCCCCCTTCCCCCCTCTATCGGTACGCCGTCCGGATGCGATCCGGATGCCGCAGGAGGGGGCGGGAGAGTCGACTGCTTCGGCTTCTCCGGTGGGGTGTGGAACTCGGCTCGCACCTGGAAGTACTGCCGGTCGTCGGGGCCGACGTAGGTCCGCAGAAACCCCACTTCCTCGAGCATCAGCACATGCGTCGTCAGGTCGTCCTCCGACGTGGTCGGGTCGTTCGCGAACGACGCTCCCTTGATGGATCGGACGTTCAGCCGCGCGCGGCCCTCGTCGTCCGCCCACATGCGCAGCACGATCGCCGTGAACCGCACCGCGGCGGGCAACTCGCCCAGATCCTCGTTGGCGATCTCCTCGGGCGTCAGAAACCGTCGCTTCGTCATCGCCATAGCGCGTCGTCCCTCGCAGCGCCGTCATGAACGCTTCGTGCCGCTCGTGCTCGAGCACCCAGAAACACTCGGTCCACCCCGAGCCGTCGTGCGGGAGCAGATCCGCGCCCTCTCGAGCCGAGGCGAAACGCTGATCGAATCGTTCGCGCATCGCGGCTAGGGCGCCCCGCTCCCACGAGGGCGGCGTCTTCTCGGCCAGCATCAGCAGCTGCCCGTCTCCGCGCGCCGTGAGCTCCCGGATCCGAGCCAGACGGGAGCAACGTCCCACCTTCATCACGCCGTATCGCGGCCAGTAGATGACGTACGTGTACGCGTGTCGCTTCACCGGTCACCCCTTCGCGCTCGAGGTGTGGGTCGACGCGGCGCGGGCGAGGCCGCCGCGGTGCGCGTGCACGGATTCGACGGCGTCACGGAGGGTGTCGTCACTGAGCGCGACATACACCTGCGTCGTGGCCGGCGAGGCGTGCCCGAGCAGCTTCTGCACCGTGAACGTGTCTCGCGTGCCCTCATATGCGAGGGTCGCGAAGCGGTGACGCAGCTGGTGCATCGTCACCCCATGCGGGAGGGCCGCGTTCACGCGCTTGCTCATGTAGTGGGGGCTGATGTGCCCGTTGACCTGGCCCGGGAAGATGAACCCGCTCCCGCGGGCACGCAGCGACCGCGCCAACCGCTCCGGAACCGGCAGCACGCGCTCTCGAGCGCCCTTGCCGAGCACACGCAGCGACCACAGCCCGTCGCGCTCGCGCAGATTGGTTGCATGCAGGCCGGCCACCTCCGCGCAGCGCAGGCCGAGCCCGGATGCTAGCTCGATCGCGAGCCTCACGTCGGGATCGGCGCCCGCGAGCGCCACGGTCACGTCGTCCTCGGCCGCTGGCCGCGGAACCCCTCGACGTGTCGGCATCACGGGCAGTTTCTTCGTCGGGTCTTTCTTCGTCCGCTTCGTATCCTTCGCCCACCGATAGAACCCCGAAATCGCGGACGCCCGCCCGCGCCGCGTCTCGTGCGCCCACGCCTTGCTCCCGAAGTAGTCGAGCAGCACGTCCGTCGTCACGTCCCACGGGCTCACCCGCCCATGCTCACGGGCGAACGCTCGCAACGCCCGCCCTCGCGCGCGGATCGTGCCCGGCATCCGTCCAGTGCCGCGCATCGACCGTTCCCACGCCTGAATATGCGGCTCCCACAGATCGGGCGCGACGAGCGGCTTACACCGCTCCGTCTCGCGAAGCGGATTCACGCGAACGCGGCCGGACTCCTCTGCCCAGCGGAAGAACGCGCGCGCCGAATCGGTCACGTTCCCGTTGGTGAGCTTCGCCATGTTGCGCGAGAGCACCCACCGCTCGAAGTCCTCACGGGTCACAGCCTCGATCTCGAGATCCGTCGACTCGGCGAACAGTCGCATGTGCCGAACGCGCCGCTCGACGGTCGCCTCGCCGATTCCCGCGACCTGCTGCGCGGTCGCGAAGTGATCGATCGCGATGTGCCACCGATCCTCGACGACGAGCGGCCGGTTCACGACGCGCCACCGAGCGGGGAGAGCGTCCAACACTCGGACCAGTGCATCGTCGCCGTGCACGTGGTGCAGGTGAAGTCGCCGTTACGTGCGATGATCCACCTCACTCGGCCGTCGCAGAGGAATGCGACATCGAACCACGAGCACGACGGGCAGACCGCTGTGACGATCCACGCTGCCGGCCCTTCGTGGCCGTAATCGCCGGACGGGTGATTCTTCCCCTCACAGTCCTGTGAGGGTGCGGTGGAATCGATCTCGACCGGGAGCACGCCAAGTCGGCGCGCCTCGTCGTACTCGTCGTCGGCGAATGCCTGCGTCGGGGCGGGCGCAGGTCGCACCACGTCGATGAGACTGTGACCACGCATCACGCGACCGCCGTCCCCTGACGCTCGTTCGACTCGAGCCACCGCACGAGCTCGCGCTTCGAGTAGAGAATGCGTCGTCCGGCCTTGGTGTAGCGAGGGCCGCGGCCCTCGTAGCGCCATTGGCGCAGCGCCGCTTTCGAGACGTGCAGCAACTCTGCCGCGCGGTCGTCGGGCACGTAATCGCTGAGTGCTTCGTCGTCCGTCATGACACTCTCCCATCTGTTGCGTTATGCAACTGTACGCGAGGCTATATGCAACTGATCGAAAGTGCAACAAAACATGAGATAAAGCGACTAAGCTCGCTCAGCATGAAGGTGGGCGACGGAATCGGCGAGCGAGTGGCCGCGCTGCGCGGCAGGCGAAAGATGAGCGCGCAGCGGCTCGCGGATGCATCCGGTGGCAGGATCACCAGGTTCACCATCGCCGCTATCGAGTCCGGCCGTCGCAAGTCGCCGTCGATGGACGAGGTCGCGCTGCTCGCTGCTCTCCTAGGCGTTCCTCCCATCGCGCTCCTGCTGCCGCTAGACCGCCCATACGCCCAGGTGGATGTGTCGCCGGGCTGGTCCCCAACCGTTTCCGAGGTGATGGGATGGTTCTCCGGTGCGCCGCAGGCTCACTTCTCGGACGGCTACGTGGGGAGCGCGCCGCCTGCGCCTGTCGCGCCAGAGGCGATTCCGTACTGGCTCGGGCAGTATGAGCGCGCTCTAGCTGAGATCGGGGGTGTCACGATGCTGGGCGATCAAGGGGTTACGTGGATCGGTGACGGCCCCGCGCCGACCCTCGAGTCGGCGCGGAGCAGGCTCGAACAAGCGAGAAGCGCTCTCGAGTTGATGAGAGTGAGTCTCGATCGCGAAGACGGTCTGGCCGGCGTCGTCGTGCAGGGCTTCCCGATCGAAGCGGAGCCGGACTACCCGAACGATGTCGACGGCGAACCGAACTAATGGGCAGCGTCGAGCCGTACCTCACCGCCGCGGGCAGGCGCTACCGGGTTCGCTGGCGCACGCCGGACCATAAGAGCCGCCAGAAGCGGGGGTTTGAGCGAAAGGCCGACGCAGAGCGATATCTGCGCACAGTCGAGGGCGCGAAGGATCGCGGCGAGTACGTCGATCCGGCCTCGGCGCGCGTCACGGTTGGCGAGCTCGGCCGCGAGTGGCTCCGCGACAAGGAAGCCGCGCTGAAGCCCTCAACATATCGCGCCACGGCCGATGCCTGGCGCGTTTACGTCGAGCCCCGGTGGGGAGCGACGGCTGTCGCGGGCGTGCAGCACAGCGCTGTGCGCGAGTGGGTGCAGCAGCTGTCGGACGGCACCGCTCCCACGGCGCGCAAGGATTCACCACGCGCGGCTGCACAGGCCGGTCGACCGAAGTCCGCCACGGTCGTGCTGCGCGCTCACGGCGTGCTCGCATCCGTTCTCGATATCGCCGTGCGCGACCGTCGTGTGAGCCGCAATGTCGCGCGGGGGCTCGACAACATGCCACGGAAGGTCAGTAAGGCGCACGTGTACCTCACGCACGACGACGTCGATCGACTCGCTCGGCATGCGGGGGAGCACGGCACGCTCGTGCTCACTGCCGCCTACACGGGCCTCCGATGGGGCGAGCTCACAGGCCTGCGCGTGCGCGACGTTGACGCCCTTAATCGACGCCTGTCCGTGCAAGAGAACGCGGTCAAGGTCGGCTCTGAGATCTACGTCGGAACACCCAAGACGCACGCGCGACGCGTGGTGCCGTACCCGGCGTTCCTTGGCCTGCCGATCGCGAAGCTCTGCGAGGGCAAGGGGCGCGACGCCCTCCTGTTCGGCGACGGGCTGGTGCACGTCGTGCGGCCACGCACGAGCGAGTCGTCTCGGTCGTGGTTCTTGACTGCGCTCGAGGCTGCCGGCCTGCCGAGGATGACCATCCACGATCTGCGTCACACGGCCGCATCGCTCTCGATCTCGTCGGGTGCGAACGTCAAAGCCGTGCAGCGGATGCTTGGCCACAAGTCCGCGGCCATGACCCTTGACGTCTACGCCGACCTGTTCGATGAGGATCTCGGTGCCGTCGCCGACGCACTCGATCGGGCTCGATCCGAGGCAGTTGTGGCCATTCCGTGGCCAAATCCGGCCGCTAGGCGCTGACCGAGCCCCGCTATACCGCGGAATTTCAGGCCAAAACGAGCTGATTGAGTGGACGCGACGGCGGGAGTCGAACCCGCCACGCCTTCGGTTATGAGCCGAGGCCCGGGACCGCCCGGATCGCCGCGATGTGCCCCCACGCTAACCCGACCGCACGGCAGCGCCAACGGGCGTTGCGTCCCGTGACGGGATGTGTCGTCACGGGACGCGCCGCCCCTCCAGGATCATCCGCGTGGAGTGCTCCAGGTGCGCGCGGACCGCGTGCTCGGGGTCGGCCAGCGCCGCCTCGACGTAGGCGCGGTGCTCGGTCGTCAACGCGCCGGCGCCGTACGCGGGGCGGACGTGCGTGAGCAGCAGGTGCATCTCGGAATCGAGACGCCGGTACTCCTCGGCGATGCGGGGGGAGTCGGCGGCATCCACGAGGGCCCGGTGCACGCGGGCGTGCGCGGCAAGCGTCGCGGGCCAGTCCCCGGATGCCTCGGCCGCGGCCAGCGCGTCGAGGGCGCTGTCGACGTCGGCGGGCCGGATGCCGCGGTCGCGCACGATCCGCAGGGCTTCGGTCTCGAGGGCGCACCGCAGTTGCTGCAGGGCGACGAGGGCGGCGTCGTCGAGGAGCGACACCCGGACGCCGCGGTACGGCTCCGCGGTGACGAGCCGCTCAGCGGTGAGGGTCGCGAGGGCCGTCCGCGCGGTGTGACGCGAAACGCCGTGGGTCGCGCTCAGCTCCTCCTCGCGGAGCGGTGTGCCCGGGGCGAGCTCGCCCGACAGGATGCCATCGCGCAGCGCGTCCGCGACGACGTCCGCCGTGCGCGGGCCGGGGCCGGGGGGAGTGCCCGCGCCACCTCGCGGTGAGGGCGGGAGCATCGGGGGATCACGCCGGGGCCGTGGCATCCTGAACCTTCTCACGTCGACGGGACGGAGCCGACACGACGGCGAGCCCGACCGCGATGAGCGCGAGGCCGATCGCGCTCACGGCGGTGAGGTTCTCGTGCAGCACGAGGAGCCCGAGGATCGTCGCCCCCAGAGGCTCGGCGAGTGTCAGTGTGGACACGGTCACGGCGGTCAGCCGCGCCAGACCCCACCCGAACAGCAGGTAGGCGACGGCGGTGGTGACGATGCCGAGCCAGAGTGCGAGCGCGAGGCCGTTCGGGGTGAGGAGCCACGACGTTCCGGCCGCGAGCAACACGGGGACGCTCGCGACGGCCGCGGTACCGAAGACGGTTCCCATGACGCGCGTGGAGTCCCACCCCCTCTCGATCAGCGCCTTTCCGCACACCGTATAGAGCGCGTACGACATCCCCGCGCCCGCGGACGCGAGGAGTCCGCCGGGGGCCAGGGCGACAGCGCCGCCGGTCACCCCCGACACCAGGGCGACCCCGGCGAGGGCGACGGCGGTGGCGAGCATCCACCGGCCCGACGGCAGGCGGCGCGAGCGGACGGCATCCACGATCCCCGTCGCGATGGGGGCGGAGCCGAGAGCGACGACCGTGCCGATGGCGACGCCGTTCTCGCGGGTGCCGAGGAAGAACAACGGCTGGTAGGCCAGCACTCCCGCCGCACCGACGGCGATGAGCACCGCCGTCGGACCCTTCGCCGTGCGGGCGCTCGGGCGCGGGCGTCTCCGCAGCAGGGCGATGATCCCGAGGATGCCGCCGCCCACTACGATGCGCGCGGCGCCGACGGCCAGGGGAGAGGCGTCGACGCCGGCGAGCGCCTGCGCCGTGCCGGTCGTGGCGAAGCAGAGCGCGGCGGCGAGGACCGCGAGGGCGGGAAGCATGGAAGGATTGTTACACAATCCGGCGGTACGCGTCAGTCCTCGCGCAGAGCCTGCACCATCGAGCGCAACGCCGCTCGCGCCGTCGCCTGTTCGGCATCCGTCATTCCGCCCAGCATGCGGCGTTCGACCGACCGCACGGCGGCGCTCGCCTCCGCGAGCTCGCGGCGCCCCTTCTCGGTGAGGCGGGTCGGGAGGGTCTTGCCCGAGGGCGCCGTCGCCGGGCGCTCCACCACGCCATCGCGCTCGAGGGATTGCAGAAGGACGTTCATCGACTGACGGGTGACGAACGCGCCGCGAGCGAGATCGGAGTTCGACGAACCGGGGCGTTGGGCGAGGAGCTCGAGGCAGGAGTAGTGCGTGATCGTCATGCCCAGTGGGCGGAGGACGTCTTCCATCGCGGCCCGCAGGGCGCTCGCCGCCTCCTTCAAGAGATAGCCGAGCGAGCTGTCCAGGTTGATCACCTCTTGCGCCATGTCAGTATTCTGACATACGCTCTGTGTCAGAAAACTGACACGAAAGAAGGAACCCATGCCCGTCACCGGCCCCGACTTCCTCTCCCTGCAGGTGCGCGACCTCGATGCCTCCCGCGCGTTCTACGAGCAGTACCTGGGTCTCGTGCGCTCGCCCGCGGGGCCGCCGCACGCGGTGGTGTTCGATACCGCCCCGATCGCGTTCGCCCTTCGCGACCTCGTTCCCGGCACCGACCTCGCCGCCGTCGCGCAGCCGGGTGTCGGCGTCGCGGTGTGGCTTCACGCCACCGACGCCCAGGCGATCCACGATGCGCTCGTCGACGGCGGCCACCGCATCGTCGCCGCACCCGTCGACGGTCCGTTCGGCCGCACCTTCACCTTCGCCGACCCCGACGGCTATCACGTCACGCTTCACGACCGCGCGTGACGCCGGGCCCGGTCGCCGGGCGGCGGAAGCGCCCCGCAACGGCGGGTAACGTGGGTGCATGGCGACGACGGCGGGGCGAGGCATCCTGGCCCTGGGGACCGTCGCCGTGCTCCTCATCATCGGTGTCGTGCTGGCACTGCTGGTCGATCCGTTCACCCGGATGCCGATCGAGGTCGACGGTGCGACCGAGTGGGTCGCCCGCGTGTTGCTGGTCCTCGCGGTGGCGTGGGTCGTGATCGGCATGCTCGCGGCTCGGACGCGGCTCGTCGGACGGCCCGGGGCCGCCGCCGCCCGCGCGACGTGGATCGCGTCGACCCGTCCCTGGCGTGCCCGCGAGTCGACGCTGGGCGTCCTTCCGCTCGACCGCTGGTTCATGATCCTCATCCCCGGTGTCCTGCTCGTGGCGACGCGCATCACCCAGGCGCGCGGCGACGGGGTCGGAAGCGTCGTGCTCGCCGTCGCGGGGTGGCTCGTGTTCGCCCTCGCCGTCCGGCTGCTTCTGGGAACGCGCTCGCCGTGGCCGGTCATCGCCGCGGTCGGCGGCGCCCTCGTGCTGCGCTGCATCGTGACCCTGGCCGCGCTCTCGTTCTCGGGACCGGAGGGCGTGTGGCCCGCGCTCTGGAGCATCGGCGCCGTCCGGGTGCTCTACCTCGCGGTCGTGCTCGGTCTCGTCGGCTGGGTGTTCGTCGTCGCCGGGTGGTCGCTCGAGCCGCAACTGGGTCGGCGCCGCGCGGCGGGAGTCGCCCTCGCGGGGGTGGGGGCCGTGTTCGCGCTGCCCACGGCGACCGCCGCGGCGATCGGTGCGACCGAGGCTCTCCGCGGGTGGAACAGCCAGATCGGGGTGCTGCCGTGGCACCTCGCTCGCGCGACGGGTCTCTACGACACGCGATTCCCCACCGAGGCCCTCATCGTCGCCGCGGTCGTCGCTGCGCTCATGACCGTCGCCGGTATCGTCCTCGCTCTGCCCCTGCAGGCGGAGGAGCGGCGGCGGCGCCCCGCGGCGTCCTGAGGGTCAGCCCGCGAGCGTCCGGTCGAACGGGCCGCCGCGACGGATGTCGCGGACCTCTTTGCCGAGCGGCATCAGCGACACCGGCACGAGCTTGAAGTTCGCGATCCCGAGCGGGATGCCGATGATCGTGATGCACAGCAGAAGTCCGGTGACGATGTGCTCGAGGGCGAGCCACCACCCGGCGAGGATGACCCACACGACGTTCCCGAGGAAGGATCCGACGCCCGCGGTGGGCTTCGCGACGATCTCGCGTCCGAAGGGCCACAGCGCGTAGAAACCGATCCGGAACGACGCGATGCCCCACGGGATCGTGAGGATCAGGATGCAGAGCACGATCCCGGCTGCGAGGTAGCCGAGGAACAGCCAGAACCCCGAGAGGACGAGCCACAGGATGTTGAGGATCAGGCGCATGCTCTCATTCTCTCGTGCTCATCGGCGCATCTCCGGATGCCGATGATCGGTGTCGGACCGACTGTTCACCTCCTGCACACCGTCTAGGACGTTCCGGTCCACCCGTGCGTGGTGCAGTGACAGGACCCGATCCCCGAGGAGTGTCATGTCGACCCTGCGTCGTGCCCTCGCGGCCGCGGCGGCGAGCGCCGTCTGCGCCGCCACCGTCGTCGCTCTGCCCCTGCCGTCGCTCGCCGCCGAGCCCGGTGGCATCCACATCAATGAAGTCGAGTCCAGCGGCGGTACTCCCGGCGACTGGGTGGAGTTCATCAACACGTCATCGTCGCCGATCTCGCTCGCCGGCTACACCTTCAAGGACTCCGACGACACGCACGCGTTCGTCTTCGGCGCCGACGCGTCGGTTCCGGCCGGGGGCGTCTACGTCATCGACGAGAAGGGCGGTGTCGGCAACTTCGACTTCGGCCTCGGCGCCAACGACTCCGCCCGACTGTTCGACGCGAGCGGCGCGCTCGTCGACTCGCGCTCGTGGACGGCGCACGCGGCGACCACCTACGGCTACAACCCGGGCGGCTCACCCGAGTGGACCGAGACCGCCGAGCCCACCAAGGGCGCCGCGAACACCTTCGGAACGTCGACGCCCTCGCCGAGCCCGTCGCCGACGTCGACCCCGACGTCCGGCCCCGCGCCGACTTCGGACGTCGTCGTCAACGAGATCGTCTACGACGCGGTCTCGGGCGTGGCGTCCGACAGCATCGAGCTGTACAACTCCAGCTCCTCCCCGGTCGACATCGGCGGATGGAAGGTCAGCGACGACAAGCGCAGCGAGTTCGGCACGATCGCCGCGGGGACGGTGCTGGCGCCGAAGGCCTTCCTCGTCCTGGTCAACGGGACCGACTTCTCCTTCGGCCTCGGCAAGGGTGACGAGGTCGTGCTCTACGACGCGGCCGGTGCCGTCGTCGACTCGTACGCGTACACCAACACCGCCGCCCTGGCGACCTGGGCCCGCTGCCCCGACGGAACCGGTGCCTGGGCGCCGGCCACCGAGGTGACGCTGGGATCGTCGAACGTCTGCGCCGCACCGACCGTTCCCGCGAGCGTCCGGCTCAACGAGGTCGACTCGCAGCCGGCGGACTGGGTCGAGCTGTACAACCCCGGCGGCACGGCGTTCGACCTCACGGGGTACGAGCTGCGCGACAACTCCGACGACCACCGTTGGACCTTCCTCCCCGGTACCACGCTCTCCGCGGGCGGATTCCTCGTCGTAGACGAGGCCACTGAGGGCCTCGTCGGGGGAGTGCGCACCGCCTTCCGCGACCCGATCGGGATCGGCAGCGCCGACCGCATCCGGCTCTTCGACCCGACCGGCGCCCTCGTCGACGACACGCTGCCCTGGCAGGGCCACGCCGCGATCGACGGCGACGCCGCCGGGGCGACACTCGCCCGCTGCCCCGACGGCGTGGGCGCGTTCGTGCTCGCGCGTCCGACTCCGGGCGCGGCGAACGAGTGCGTCCTCCCCGACGTCGTGATCAACGAGGTCGAGTCCAACGGCGACGCGACGGACTGGGTCGAGATCGTCAACAACGAGTCCGCTCCCGTCGACATCTCGGGCTGGACCCTCGTCGACAACGACCCCGTCGGACACGCCGCCGACACGACCCCGGTGCCCGCCGGCACCGTGCTCGCCCCGGGGGGACGCTTCGTCTTCGACGGTGGCATCCACTTCTCGTTCGGCCTCGGCGGTGCCGACACGGCGACGATCCGGAACGCGTCTGGCCTCACCGTCGTCGAGTACTCGTGGACCGCTCACGCGCAGGGTGTCTACGCGCGCTGCCCCGACGGCGTGGGCGAACTGCGCGACGTCGCCCTGTCGACCAAGGGATTCCCCAACGCCTGCGGCAGCCCCGTGCGCATCAACGAGGTCGAGTCCGACGGCGGATCGTCCGACGACTGGATCGAGCTGGTGAACCCGACCGGCTCGGCGGTGGATGCCGCGGGCCTCGTGCTGAAGGACGACGACGACACGCACATCTACACGCTCCCCGCGGGCTCCACGCTGGCCGCCCACGGCTACCTCGTGGTGGAGCGGGCCGACCTCGGTTTCGGGCTCGGCGGGGCGGACACCGTGCGCCTGTTCGAGGGCGACACGCTCATCGACTCCACGTCCTGGACGGCGCACGCCGCGACCACGTGGGGCCGCTGCCCCGACACCACGGGCGTCTTCGCGGTGACGTTCGCCGTGACCAAGGGCGCCGCCAACGTCTGCGAGGCCCCGGCGGTCGAGTGGCCCGGTGCGCCCGAGACGCGCGTGGTCGACACGGCCCCCACCTTCCTCTCGGACAGCTCGGGCCTGGACAGCCAGGTGACGGCGGACGGCACGTTCCTCTGGGCGGTCGACAACGGCACCGGGACCTTCTGGAAGCTCGCCGTCGCGGCGGACGGTTCGGCCACCCCCGTCACGGGATGGGAGAACGGCAAGCGCGCTCGCTTCCCGAAGGATGCCGGCAACGCCGGGGCAGCGGGGCCGGATGCCGAGGGCATCACGGTCGCCGATGACGGCTTCGTGTACCTCGCGACCGAGCGCGACAACAGCGCGAAGGGCGTGAACCGCAACACCGTGCTCAAGGTCGACCCGAACGCGCCCGGACCCGACGTCGTCGCCAGCCAGGAGTGGGACCTCACGGCATCCCTCCCGGCGGTGGCCGCCAACGTCGGGCTCGAGGCCGTCGAGTGGATCTCGGATGCCGACCTGGAGACGACGCTCGTCGACCGGAACACCGGCGCGCTCTACGACCCCGCGCGTTACCCCGGACACGGCGACGGGCTGTTCTTCACGGCGATGGAGGACAACGGCCACGTGTACGCCTTCGCGTTGAACGCCGACGGCACGCACGTGCTCGTCGCCGAGATCGTGCCCGGTCTCCCGGCCGTCATGGCCCTGGACTGGGACACGGCTCTCGGGATGCTGTGGGCGATGTGCGACGACGGATGCCACGGCGACGGGGTCCAGGTGACGCTCAACGGCACGGACACGCCGGATCTCGTGCGCGTCTCGCGCCCGGCGGGCCTGCCCGACACCAACAACGAGGGCTTCGCCACGCTGCCGGTGGCTCTCGGTGAAGCATCCACGCGGTCCGCGTGGTGGTTCACCGACGGTGTCGCGCAGGGGGCGCTCCGCGTGGGTTCGCTGCCCACCGTCGCGGGCCCGGTGGACCCGACACCCGAGCCCACTCCCACCCCCGAGCCGACTCCGGACTCCACCCCGACGCCGGAGACGACCGCGACCGCGCAGCCGTCGGAGACGTCGTCGGCCGCTCCCTCGGCGTCGTCGTCGCCCGCTGCCTCGACCGGGCAGAAGGCGGACGCGCTGGCGTCGACCGGCGCGGTCACGGCGGTCTGGGCGGCCGTGGCGGGTGGCATCCTGCTGGTGGCCGGGATCGTCCTGGTGGCCGTGCGTCGTCGGCGCGCCGGCGTCTGACCTCCGGGTGCGGTGCCGTCCTTGCGGCGGCACCGCACCGGGGCGGGGTGTCGGAGCCCCCGCCTAGACTTGTCATCGACATGACCGACGCCTCCACCCCCCTCATCGTCGGCGGCTCCGCCCCGGCGGACGCCCGCCCCGACGCCGACCTGCTCGAAGGGTTGAACGGGCCGCAACGCGAGGCCGTGACCTACCGCGGGCAGGCGCTGCTCATCGTGGCGGGAGCCGGGTCGGGCAAGACCAGCGTGCTGACGCGCCGCATCGCGTCGCTGCTGCGGACGCGCGAGGCGTACCCGAGTCAGATCCTCGCGATCACCTTCACCAACAAGGCCGCGGGTGAGATGCGCGAGCGCGTGCACAGCCTCATCGGTCAGCGGGCCGACGGCATGTGGATCTCGACCTTCCACTCGGCGTGCGTGCGCATCCTGCGGCGCGAGGCGCAGCAGTTCGGCTTCACGAAGGCGTTCACGATCTACGACTCGGGCGATTCCCGCGCGCTCATCAAACGCCTCGTCAAAGAGCACGAGGGCGATGCGTTCGGTCTGACTCCCGCCGGCACGCAGAGTCGCATCTCGAAGCTGAAGAACGAGTTGGCGGATGCCGAGTCCTACGCGCGGTCCGCCAACATGAGCGACCCGGCAGAGCGCGTGTTCGTCGAGATCTTCGGCTCGTACCAGCGCGAGCTGCAGCGGGCCAACGCCTTCGACTTCGACGACCTCATCGCCCAGACCGTCTACCTCTTCCGCGCGTTCCCGCAGGTGGCCGACGTCTACCGCAAGCGCTTCCGGCACATCCTGGTCGACGAGTACCAGGACACCAACCACGCCCAGTACGCGCTCATCCACGAGCTGACCCGCCCGCCGGGGAGCGACGCCGAACCCATGTCGGCCGGCGGCGGGATGATGATCTTCGACGCCGAGCCGGAGGCGGAGAGCGGTGCGTCGCTCACCGTGGTCGGTGACTCCGATCAGTCGATCTACGCCTTCCGCGGCGCCGACATCCGCAACATCAGCGAGTTCGAACGCGACTACCCCGGAGCCAAGGTCGTGCTCCTCGAGCAGAACTACCGCTCCACGCAGAACATCCTCTCGGCGGCCAACGCGGTCATCTCGAACAACTTCGACCGCAAAGACAAGAAGCTGTGGACCGATGTCGGAGCCGGTGACCCGATCATCGGGTTCACCGGGTACTCGCAGCACGACGAGGCGCAGTTCGTGGCCGACGAGATCGAGTCGCTGCACCGCAAGGGCGTCGACTACGCCCAGATGGCGGTGTTCTACCGCACCAACTCGCAGTCCCGTGCGCTGGAAGAGATCTTCATCCGCTCCGCCGTGCCCTACAAGATCATGGGCGGCACGAAGTTCTACGAGCGCGCCGAGATCAAGGACGCCCTGGCCTACCTCGTGGCGGTCGCCAACCCGGCCGACTCGATGGCTCTGCGGCGCATCCTGAACCGCCCGCGCCGCGGCATCGGCGATGTGACCGAGACGGCGATCGCGCGCTACGCGGCCGAGCACGACATCACCTTCCGCGACGCCCTCGCCAACTCGGCCCAGCTCGGTGTCGGTCCGAAGCTGCAGAAGGCGATCGATCAGCTGGACGCGGTGCTGAGCGAGGCCACGGCCGTGATGCTCCCGGCATCCGGTGAGCTCGCCCCCTCCACCTCCGTGACCGAGGGGCTCACGCTGCTGCTCAACAAGAGCGGATACTTCGACGCGCTGCGCGCCAGCAAAGACCCGCAAGACGAAGCCCGCCTCGAGAACCTCGACGAGCTCGTCGCGGTGACCCGCGAGTTCGCGCGCAACAACCCCGAGGGCACGATCATCGACTTCCTCACCGAGGTGACGCTCGTGGCGGATGCCGATGACCTCGACGACGCATCCGGCTCGGTCTCGCTCATGACCCTGCACACCGCGAAGGGCCTCGAGTACGACGCGGTCTTCCTCACGGGCGTCGAGGAAGACCTGCTCCCGCACCGCATCTCGGCGAACGAGCCGGGCGGACCGCAGGAGGAGCGGCGCCTGTTCTACGTCGGCATCACCCGCGCCCGCAAGCGCCTCCACGTCTCGCTCGCGATGACCCGCGCTCAGTTCGGCGAGGTCACGGTCGCGATGCCCAGCCGGTTCCTGCAGGAGATCCCCGCCGATCTCATCGACTGGCGCCAGTCGCCCGGCGACGTCAACGGCCGCGGGGGCATGCAGTCGCGCGCGCTGAATGCGCGCGGGCGGCGACCGGGCCAGACCGGCGGCGGCAACCGCTACGGCGACGATCTCGTGCCCCTGCCGAAGCGGGCCCCCGCCGACCCGAGCAAGTTCCCGAACCGCATTCCGGCGAAGGTCCGCGACAACGGCGACATGGAGCTGGCCGCCGGCGATCGCATCCGTCACGACGACTTCGGAGAAGGACGCGTGGATGCCATCACCGGCGAGGGCGCGAAGAGGGTGGCGCACGTGCGCTTCGACACGGTCGGCGCGAAGAAGCTCCTCGTCAAGATCGCGCCGATCTCCAAGCTCTGACGCGTCCGGCGACACGCCGGTCGACGCCCGCCCACGGATAGGCTCGAGCAATGGCACTTTTCTCGCGCCGCAAGAAGTCCGATTCCGATGATGTGTCGGCCGACCGCCCCGACGACGTGATCGAACCGGGCGAGCAGCCCGTCGACCCCGCTGATGCTCCCGCGTCGGAGGCCCCCGCGGCTCCGGTCCCGCAGGTGAACATCTCGACGTCGTCGTTCCGCGGCGTCGGCGCTCCGGTCGATGCGGCGCCCGTCACCGATTCGACGCCGCCGGTCGCCGCGCGGCCCTCGGCGCGCCAGCCGGGCCCGATGGAGGCGCCCGAAGGGCTGGAGTCGATCCCCGGCCTGCGCGACAACGCGCTGCTGGCGATCGCCCTCGCCGAGATCTCCGGACAGTCAGAACCCGCACAGCTCCTCAACGTCGCGCGTCAGCTCCTCCAGGGGCACGTCTTCCTGCGCGTCAAGGGTGATGCCCGCGCACTCCTCGCCGAGGGCAAGGACCTTCCGCTCGCCGTCGCGACGCGCGGCGACGAGCAGCTCGTGCTCGCCTACAGCAGCGGTCGGGCCCTGACCCAGAGCGTCGAGGCCGACGGTGACCGCGACACCTCGGCCATGGGGCAGCCGGTCATGGCGCTCATGCGACACGTCATCGGCGGCCCGTACGCCGGTGTCGTCCTCGATCACAGCTCGGGCGACGCCCGCGCCGTCCTGCCCACGGCGCTCCTGGAACGCATGGTGTCCGAGGCCGACCCCGACCTGCGGATCAAGACGGCGCTCAGCGAGAAGCGCACCGAGTCGACGGCATCCACGATCGTCGACGCGGTCCTCGCGGGGGCGCCGCTGTGGATCGCCGTCGCGCAGTCCGAAGAGGGCGGCCCGGTGGGTGTGGCCGAGTCGCGCACGGCGACCGGCGAGCGGTTCCTCGAGGTGTTCTCGCACCCGCTCGAACTGCTCGCGCTCGGCCGCGGAGATCAGGCCGTGCCGCTGCAGACCGAGCAGCTGGCGAAGGCGCTCGTGGGCGATGACGGTCTCACCGGGCTGCTGGTCGACCCCGCCGGCCCGTGGATCCGGCTGAACCGCGACGACCTCGCCGGGGTGCTGGCACTCGCGGAGTAGTCCTCACACCCCGTAGAGCTCGCCGACCGGCACGGTCACCGGCAGCACGTTGCCGACCGGGGCGAGCGGGCACGCCCACGCGGGGTCGTAAGCGCACGACGGGTTGTACGCGAAGTTGAAGTCGATCACGAGGGTGTCGGGCGCGGTACCGGTGCCGAGATCGGCGCCCTTGATCGTGTCGAGCAGGTAGCGGCCGCCGCCGTAGGTGCCGCCGGGGCGTCCGGCCGACGCGTCGCGCACTGGGACGAACAGCCCGCCGCCGTACGAGGTCAGGCGCCACACGTCGAGCGACCCCGTGTCCGGGAGCTCCACGCGGCCGATGCGCTCGAACCCGACGTCGCCGTCGGTGCCGGTCGTCGCCACGAAGGACGCCTCGTCGGCCTCGAGCAGAGTCGCCTCGAACCGCCAGGCGGCGTCGTACGGCGCCAGCGGCAGCCCCTCGAAGCCGTCCCGCTGTTCGGGAAGCAGGGGAGTGGCCGGGTGCTCGGCGAACAGTGCGTCGCGCTCGATCCGCCACAGCTCGTGCGCGTCTTCGGGGTCATCCGCCTCCCGCACGGCGGCGTAGAGCGCGAAGACGCGGCGCCGCCAGTCGGCGACGTCGAGGGCGGTGCGGGCGGCGCGGGAGGTCATGCTCCGAGCCTATGGCGCTACCCGGCGCCCCGGGCGGAGGCGAGGAGGCGCGCGACGTCGAGGCTGCGCTGCGCCGCTGAGGGAGCGCCCAGGATGACCACGGTGACCCGCGGCCCGCTCGGGTCGTTCGGCTCGAGGGGCGCCGTGATGACCGCGGTGAAGCCTGCGGCGTCAGTGTGGCCCGTCTTGAGCCCGTCGATGCCCATCGCGTTCAGCATGTCGTTCGTGGCCGCGAAGGATCGCCGCGCTCCGCCGTCCGGTGCGGGTAGGGCCTTCGTCCGATCCTGCGCGGCGAGTGCGCGTACGACGGGGGAACCCTCCGCGATCCGAGCAAGATCGAGCAGGTCGGCGGCGGAGGCGCGGTTCTCGGGCGACATGCCCGTGGCGTCCGCGAGCGTGACGGAATCAAGCCCCCGCGCCGACAGCCATGACCGTGCGGCGCTGAGGAAGCGGGTGTCGTCACCGAAGACGTGGCGGGTCAGGCTCAGCGCGTGGTTGTTCGAAGAGGCGACCACCACGAGCTCGAGGAGGTCGTGCTCGGTGAGCACCTCGCCCCCCGACACGGGAAGGGCCTGACCACCCGAGGCGCGCTCCTGCTCGTAGGCGGCGACATCCGCGGCATCCATCGTGAAGGTCGGCCCCGGATCCTCGGCATCCAGCGGGGCGCTCTCCAGCACGACCAGGGCCACGATCAGCTTCGTCAGGCTCGCGATGGGGCGGGTCGTTTCGGCGCCGGGGGAGAGGGCGGTCTGGTCGCCCGCTCCCACCGCCGCCGCTCCGGTCTCCGGCCAGATGATCGGAGGCTCCCCGTTCTCGGACGGCCGTAGAGCGAGGAGCGCCCACGTCCCGCACACCAGCACGAGCGTCGCTCCGAGGGTCAGTGCGGCGATGCCCAGCGAGCGACGCCCCGTCGCGATGCGCCCCCGAGCTCGATCCACGTCGTCATCGTAGGCGGATCGCTCGATGACCTCCGCGCGGGATGGGGCATTGTCCCCATCGTGCGGGGCGATGACCTTCGACACAATCGGGTTCAGCGGGTGGGCCGTCGGTTTGCCACGCACTTCGCGAGCTCTGATTCGCGACGCATCTCTGGGGGGACGATGTTCAACGTCAAACAGCGCTCGACCGCGCGAAGCGCACGCGTGGCGATCGTGGGCGCGCTCGTGGGAATGCTCGCACTCGGGGGCGCTCCGGCCATTGCCGCGACGGACGTCCCGTCGCCCGTGGCGACGTCGGTGGGCAGCGGGTCGATCTCGGGCACGGTCACCGATCCCGCGGCGGCGGCGGTCGCCGGCGCCCAGGTGTCGGTCACGGATGCCGACGGAGGCACGACGGCCGTCGCGACGACCGGTTCGCAGGGCGGGTATACGGTGCCCGATCTCCCCGCCGGCACATACTACGTTTCCGTCGCTGCGCAGGGATCCGACCCCGTGTTCTGGCCGGATGCCACGACCCTGGGCGACGCGCAGACCGTTGAGGTCGCCGAGGCGGCCGCGGTGACGGGAATCGACATCGTGGCCGGCGCGCCGGTGACGATGTCGACGGCGAGCCCCTCCCCGGCAGACGACGCTCCGGAGGTCGCGCCGTCCGCTGGGGCGGCCACTCTGAAGGCAGGAGCGGCGGAGGCCACCTACACGGTGACGGTGCATGTCACCGATGAACGCGGCGTCGCGCAGCAGGGCGCGTACGTGGAACTGGCGGGCGACTCGCACTACTACTGGGGCCAGACCGACGCGTCCGGAAACGCGTCCCTCACCAGTGTGGTGGCAGGTCCGTACGGATTCCGCGTCTATCCGTCCAGTGGTGACCTCGCCGGTGTCTCCTCGTCGCTGGAGGTGACGGGAAACACCACCTCGGAGGTCGTGCTGCAGAAGCCCGGGAGCGTGAGCGGACACGTCACGTCGGCCGGCGGCGGCGACATCGATTTCCGCCTTCTGCGCACCGACGATCTCCAGTACGCCGGATCGTGGCGAAAGGCCAGCGGCGCGTTCACGATCGACCGTGTCGCTCCGGGCACGTACTTCCTGGATGCCGCCCCTGTCGGCGACTCCGAGGCGCCCACTCTCTATCCGGGCGTCTTCGATCCGCGTGACGCCAAGGTCATCACCGTCGAGTCGGGGAAGGCCGTCACCGGGATCGACTTCGCACTTTCTGCGGGCCACAGCATCACGGGAGTGGTGACGGGTGCCCCGGGGTCCTGGGCACAGGTCAATCTCCTCTCCGCTCCGATCGAGTGGAACGGGCGGTCGGTCACGTTGTGGTGGCGACAGGGCTACGCGACGATCGACGAGGACGGGCGCTATACCGCGACCGGACTCGCGGACGGGGACTACACGGTCTCGTCCACCTCATACGGCAGGAACGACGCCGATCCGAGCTGGATGGATGTGTACTACGACGGTTACTACGATGACTCCCCGACCTACTCGGGTGCGACACCCGTCCCCGTCCGGGGCGCCGACGTCCGGGGCATCGACATCGCGCTACGCGGTCACGGCACGGCGTCCGGCGACGTGGGGGCGGAAGGTGGCACGGCCCCGCTGAAGAACACGCTGATCACGGCGTACCGGTGGAACGGCGCCACCTGGGACCAGACGCTCGCGGTCTCGGGGTGGGGCCGTTACAGCCTCGGGTTCCGGATGAGTGACGCCAGCTACGGCCTGCCGGAAGGCACCTACACCGTCGGCTTCTCCGACCCGGATGCCGCCTTCGGCGACGACGGTGTCGACTATCCCTACTGCCCGCAGTACTGGGATGCCAAGACCAGCCTCGGACAGGCGGACCGTTTCGAGGTCGCCGCGGGAAGGAACACGCCCGGGATCGATGCCACGCTGCGGCTGAAGTCCGAGGGGTGCGCGGTGGACGCCATCAGCCCCGGGGCGCCGACCATCGAGGGGACTCCTCGTGTCGGCATCCCGGTCACCGCGAACCCCGGCACGTGGGGTCCGCAGCCGATCCAGCTCGCCTACCAGTGGCGCGCGAACGGTGTCGACATCGACGGCGCCACCGACACCATCTTCACGCCGACCGCGGCTCAGGCAGGGACGAAGCTCACCGTCGCGGTGACCGGCTCGCGCCCCGGATACGACACCGTCACGGTGGTGAGCCCCGAGTCGGCCGTCGTCGCCACGGCTCTCATCACCCCCGGGGCGCCGTCGATATCGGGCACGCCGACCGCCGGGTCGGAGCTCACCGCCGATCCGGGCGCGTGGACGCCGTCGGACGTGGCCCTCGCCTACCAGTGGACCGCGGACGGCACGATCGTGCCGGGCGCGACGGGCTCCACCTTCGTCCCCGGCGACGATGAAGTGGGGAAGCTCGTCGCGGTGAAGGTCACCGGCAGCAAGCCGGGGTACACGACGGCCTCCGCCACGAGTCCCGCGGTCGGCCCGATCGTTGCGGTCCCGCTTCTGGATCTCCAGGTCGGAACTCCTCGCATCGACGGTGAGCCCCGTGTCGGAACGGAACTGACGGCATCCCCCGGCACGTGGGGCCCGCAGCCGGTCAGCCTGACCTACAGCTGGTCGGTGGGCGACACCGTCGTCGCGGGTGCGGACGGCCCGCGGTTCACGCCCGGCCCCGACGCCGTCGGCAAGACCGTCACCGTCACCGTGCGCGGTTCCAAGAGCGGCTACAACCCCGCGACCGCGACCGCGACGGCAGGACCTGTCGAGCCGGGCGTGATCGCCGGGGGATCCGCGACCGTGGTCGGCGACCCGAAGGTCGGCGCGACGCTCACTGCGCAGAGCGGCGGCTGGACGCCCGTCGGCGTCACCCTCGGCTACCAGTGGCTCAGCGACGGCAAGCTCATCGAGGGGGCGACCGGGCAGGCCTTCCAGCCCGACGCGGCCTTCCTCGGCGCAACGATCCAGGTCGAGGTGACCGCTTCGCTCCCCGGGTACACGGATGCCACTGTGGTGTCCGACCCGGTCGGTCCGATCGCTCCGGGTGTGTTGCAGCCGGGCACGCCGGTGCTGTCGGGACCTGCGCTGAGCGGCGTGCCGATCACGGTGGAGCCGGGAGCCTGGGGACCGGAACCGGTCGAGTTCGCTTACCAGTGGTCGGTGGACGGCCAGCCGATCGAGGGCGCGACGGATTCGACCTACACACCCACGACGGACCAGGTGGGCAGTCAGCTGACGGTGACGATCGTCGGCAGCAAGCCCGGCTACACCTCCGTCACCGCGGAGGCGAACGCCGGGACGATCTCGGCATCCATCTCTCTCGACTCCTCGTCGGCTCTGCCCGGTGGCGCGATCGTGGTGACGGGAACCGGCTACGAGCCCGGCGAAACGGTGCGCGTGGAACTTCACTCGGTCGTCAGCCAGCTCGGCACGGCCGTGGCGGATGCCGAGGGGAACTTCCGGTTGCCCACCACCGTGCCGCTGAGCACGGTTCCCGGTGACCATGCCGTGTTCGGGATCGGGGAGAGCAGCGGCCGGGTGGCCCAGGCTCCCATCACCGTCGGATCCCCGTCCTCCACCGGTGGGGGCGGCGCGTCGGCGAGCACCCCGGCCCCGCGGGCGCTCGCGGTCACGGGTACCACGGTGCCGACCGCGCTGGCGGTCGTCGGCATCCTCTTCGTCGTCGGAGGTGGTCTGCTCCTGCGCCGTCCGGCTCGACGCCGCACGTGACGTCCACGAGGGCGGGGCGAAAAGCCCCGCCCCGTCCCGCGCCGCGGCCGGCCCCTCTTCGGAGCGGGTCGGACGCGGCGCGCGGCCGTCTGGCCGCGGCGGCGCTGATCCTGCTCTGGACCGCGCCGATCCTCGTGCTTCCCGGCGTCTACCACCGCTGGGGCTGGCCGACGCTCCTGGCCGCCGTCCTCGCCGTGGGGTGCGCGGTCTGGGTCCGGCCGGCCGGGAGACTGCCGGGCTGGTGGTCGGTGGCGGCCGCCGTCGTCGCGGCCACGCTGGCGGTGCGGGCGCTGTTCGGCGATGCGCCTCTGGCGCAGCTGCTGGGGCGCGCGCCACGATACGAGGGGTTCGTCGAGGCGGCGGTCCTCGTCGCGGCGGTGTGGGCGGGAGCCCGTCTCCTCGGGCCGCGTGCGCCGGTGGCCGCTCACCTCGTGACCGTGCGCACCCTGGCGACCGCTTCCTGCCTGCTGGCCGGAGTCGCCGTCCTGGAGACGATCGGCTGGCGTCCGATCGAGACCGACCTCGAGCGGCCGGGTTCTCTCGCCGGGAATGCCACCGACCAGGGCATCCTCGGGCTGATCTTCGCCGCGTGGCTTCTTCACAACGCCCTCGGGGTGTGGTTGCGGACGCGTCGAACGTCGTGGTGGGCGGTCGTGGGCGGCGCCGCCGGCGTCGTCGCGGTGGTGACCTCCGCCTCCCGCGCTGCACTTCTGGGTCTCGCAGTGGTGGTGATCGTGATCGCCGTGCGGAGCGTGTGGAGCGCGCCCCGCCGGGCCGTGGCGCTCGGGTGGGTGACGGTCGGCGTCGCCGCGGTGGCCGGGCTCGTCGTCGCGCTTCCCTTCACACGGGAACGCGTGTTCGGGGTCGACGGCTTCGCTCGCAAGACCATCGGAGACCGGCTCGTGATCTGGCGAGACGCCCTCGAACTGGTGCAGGCGCATCCGTGGACGGGGGTGGGCATGAACGGATACATGGATGCCATCCCCGCCCACTTCGACGACACCTGGTATTCCACGGTCACGCCGGATCATGTGCTGGACTCCCCGCACAACCTCCTGCTGCAGGCCGGAGTGGTCGCAGGGGTACCGGGGATCGCGCTCGTGCTGCTCGTCGGCATCGCCGTCTCCACCGCGGGGGTCCGCGCCCTGCGCGCAGCCGAAGGGCCTCGCCGGGACGCGGTGCTGGGGGCGCTGACGGTTCTCGCCGGCGCGGGGATCGCGCTGTTGATGAGCCCCACGTCGCCCAAGACCCTTCTCCCGGTCGCGGTCGTCGCGGGCGTCGTCCTCGCGCGTGAGCCGTGGTCGCGCTCAGCGCGGGGCCTCCGAGTGCTCGGGACGGCCGCCGTGGCCACGTGGCTCGTCGCCCTGACGCTGTGGACCGCGGCCGACGGGTTTCTCCTCACCGGGGTCTCTTCGGCGATGAGGGGCGATACCGTTGCGGCCGACGCGGCATTCGACGCTGCCGTGGCACTTCGATCGTGGGATGCCGACATCCCTCTGACGGCCGCGCAGATCACCGGCGGGGCGCTGCAGCAGGGGATGGCGGGTGCCGGTGACAGCGCGAGCCGGTGGAGCGCGGAGGCTGCCGCACGGCTGCCGCGTTCGGCCGCTGCTCGCGAGGCTGCGGGCATGGTCGCATTGCAGCGGGGCGAACTGCTCGTCGCTCGAGAACACCTGCACGAGGCGCGGGTGCTGTCGCCCGCGAACCCGCGGATCTGGCACGAGTCCGGACTGGCGGAACTGGCGGCCGGCGATGCCTCGGCGGCGCGAGATGCGTTCGAGCGGGTGCTGGAGCTGCAGCCGGATCGCACGGAGTCGCGCGCGGCCCTGGCCGAGGCGTGCCGTCAGCTCGGCACTGCCGACTGCGGCTGATCCGGCCCCGGATCACCAGCGTGAGTCGCCAGGATGTGTCGCTTCCGCGCCGTTCGAAGCGACACATCCTGGCGACTCGCGCGATCGGCAACGGGGCAGACACGACGCGCGCGGGCCGTTAGCGTCGGGGCATGGCATCCCCGCGCATCACGCTCACCGTGCCCGGCCCCGACGGCGACCGCGAGATCGGGGTGTCCAACCCCGACCGCGTGCTGTGGCCGGAGGAGGGGATCACCAAGCGCGACCTTGCGGAGTACTTCATCGCCGTCGCCGAGCCGTTCCTGGCCGCGAACGGCGACCGCCCGGTGTCGCTGGAGCGGTTCCCGGACGGCGTCGGCGGCGAGAGCTTCTTCTCGAAGAATCCGCCGAAGGGGGCTCCGTCGTTCGTCGAGGCCGTGACCGTGACGTACAACAGCGGACGGCGGCATCCGCAACTCGTCCTCACCGAGATCGGGACGGCGGTGTGGGCCGCGCAGATGAACACGATCGTGTTCCATCCGTGGGCGTCGCTCGCGAGCGACCCCGACCACCCCGTGGAGCTCCGCATCGATCTCGACCCCCAACCCGGCACCGGGTTCGCCGAAGCGGTCGTCGCCGCGCACGAGCTGCGGACCGTGCTGCGCGAGGCTGGACTCGAGGCGTGGGCGAAGACGAGCGGCAACCGCGGCCTGCACGTGTTCTGCCCCATCGAGCCGACGCACGAGTTCCTCGACGTCCGGCACGCCGTCATCGCCGCGGCTCGCGAGTTGGAGCGACGGATGCCGGATGCCGTCACCACGAACTGGTGGAAAGAGGAGCGCGGCGAGCGGATCTTCGTCGACTTCAACCAGGCCAACCGCGACCGGACGATGGCGGGGGCCTATTCGCCGCGAGCGCTTCCCACCGCGACGGTGTCGACGCCGGTGACCTGGGACGAACTGGATGCCGTCGACCCCACGGCCTTCACGGTCCGCTCGGTGCCGGAGCGGCTGGCATCCATCGGTGATCCGTGGAAGGACTTCGGCGCCGCGCCCGGCCGTATCGACACGTTGCTCGAATGGTGGCAGCGCGATCTCGACGCCGGGCTCGGCGAGCTGCCGTTCCCGCCGGAGTTCCCGAAGATGCCGGGGGAGCCGCCGCGCGTGCAGCCCTCGCGCGCGAAGGCGCCCGCGGAGTAGGGCGTAGCGCTGCCCGGTCGGAGCGACGCGGTCCGGCATGGGCGGCGGGGCGTGCCGAGAACAGGGGATGTCGCGGCCACAGGCTGATCGTGGCGGAATCGGCCTGTTCTGGGTGCGGCGCCTGTTCTGGATGCACCCGGCAGGTGCGGTGGCTCCGGGAATCGCTGTCCGTCAGTCCAGGACGTCGCCCAGGTCGTAGGCGCCGACGGTCTCGAGCTGCTCGAACGTGCACGATGTCGCGTCGCGGTCGGGACGCCAGCGCTCGAACTGGACGGTGTGGCGGAAGCGCATGCCCTCGAGCTGGTCGTACCGCACCTCGAGCACGCGCTCCGGGCGCAGCCGCACGAACGACACGTCCTTCGACGCCGAGAACCGCGAGCGGTCGGTCTCGCCGACGACGGCTTCGCCCTCGGCATCCCGCTCGACGAGGGGCGCGAGTTCGTCGATGAGTTCGAGGCGGCGCTTGTCGGTCCACGCGGAGACGCCGCCGACCCCGTGCAACCGGCCTGCCGCGTCGTACAGCCCGACGAGCAGCGACCCGACGCCCTGACCCGACTTGTGGATGCGGTATCCGAGCGCGACGACGTCGGCCGTGCGGGCGTGCTTGATCTTGAACATCGTGCGCTTGTTCGGCGCGTACGGCTGGGCGAGCGGCTTCGCGACGACGCCGTCGAGTCCGGCACCCTCGAACTCCGCGAGCCACCGGCGCGCGAGGTCGGGATCGTCGGTGGTGCGCGTCACGTGCACGGGGTGCGGCACAGATCCGAGTAGGTCGACGAGCTGCGCCCGGCGTTCGGCGAACGGCGCGTCCTGCAGGTCGCGGTCGCCGCGGGCGAGGAGGTCGAACGCGATGAACATCGCCGGGGTCTCCTCCGACAGGAGCTTCACGCGGGAAGCGGCGGGGTGGATCCGCTGCGACAGCGCCTCCCAGTCGAGGCGCTGTGCGCCGGACTCGCCGCGGGCCACGACGACCTCCCCGTCGAGGAGGCACGGCTCGGGCAGCAGCCGAGCGAACGCCTCGACGAGTTCGGGGAAGTAGCGGGTGAGGGGCTTCGCGCCGCGGCTGCCGATCTCGACGTCGGTGCCGTCCCACGACACCAGCGCGCGGAATCCGTCCCACTTCGGCTCGTACGACAGTCCACCATCGACCTTGCCGGGCTCGGGCACGGCGGGCACGGCCTTCGCGAGCATCGGCGCGGGGATGTCGTACGGCATGGGTCAGCCTTCGCTCTCGTTCCCGGCGAGGGGCACCGGGTTCCGGCGCTTCTTGCGCCGGGCCCACTCGGCCGGCTGATCGGGACCGTTCCAGACGGTGATGATGCCCCACGCCACGGCGGTGAGCGGGACGGCGAGCAGAGTGCCGAGGATGCCGCCGATCGCCGTTCCGCCGGCGAGGACGACCAGGACGACGAACGAGTGCAGCTTCATGGAGCGGCCCATCAGGACGGGCTGCAGGAAGTTGCCCTCGAGCTGGTTCACGAGCACGACGATGCCGACGACGATCAGGGCGACGACCCACCCGTTCGTCACGAGGGCGACGAGGGCTGCGAGGATGCCGGCGGTCACCGCCCCCACGATGGGGATGAAGGCGAGGAGGAAGACGAGCACCGCGAGGGGCAGGGCGAGCGGCACCTGCAGGATCAGGAGGCCGATGCCGATGCCCACGGCGTCCACCGCGGCGACCGAGGCCGTTCCACGGATGTACGACCCGAGTACCGTGACCGTCTTGTCGCCGATGCGGCGGGCGCGGTCGTAGTCGCTGCCGTGGAAGGGACGCAGGACGAATTCCCACATGCGCGGGCCGTCCTTGAGGAAGAAGAACAGGATGACGACCATCAGCACGAACCCGGTCACGAAGGAGGCGACCGCGCTGACGCCCGCGAGCGCACCGTTGCCGAACTGCGCGCTCGTCACGAAGTCGCCGATGGCGCTGACGGCCTGGTTGACCTGGTCCTGCGAGATCGCGAACGGGAGCGTGTGATACCAGTCCTGCGCCTGCTGGAAGCCGGCGACGGCCTGCGAGCTGAGCGTGTCCCACTGGTCGATGACGGCGCTGACGACGAGCCAGCCGAGGACACCCAGGACGACGACCACCGCGAGCAGCGTGAGGAGGGTGGCGAGCACCGCCGGGACGCCCTTGCGGCGCATCCACATGGTCACGGGACCGAACGCCGACGCGAAGATCAGCGCGAGGATCAGCGGGATGATCACGAGCGTGAGCTGCTGGATGCCCCAGATGAGCCCGGCGACCAGGATCGCCACGACGATGATCTGCACGGCGCGGATGGCGAGGCGACCGAAACCGTCGGCCCAGAGGCTGCGAGGTGGCGCCTGCACCGTCTGAGCGACGGTGGTCGCGACGTCACGAGCGGCGGGGTGGCGAGAGAACAGGCCCATGCTCAGAAGGTAGCGGGCGCCCCCGACATGGCCACGCCGCTTGCGCGCGACCCCGGCGCGGATTAGGCGCCGGGGTCGTGGCATCCGGGATCAGGCGAACGCGCTCATCCCGGTGATGTCGCGGCCGAGGAGGAGGGCCTGCACGCTCTCGGTGCCCTCGTACGTGTGGATCGCCTCGATGTCGGCCATGTGCTGCATGACGCCGTTCTCGAGCAGGATGCCGTTGCCACCGAGCAGGTCGCGTGCGATCGCCGCCACCCGACGCGCGGCGCGGGTGTTGTGGTACTTCGCGAGCGACGCCTGCGTGGGGCGGAGTCCGCCGGAGGCCTCGAGGTCGGCGAGGCGGCGGCAGAAGAGCTGCATCGCGGTGAGCTCGTCGAGCATCTGCGCGAGGCGTTCCTGCACCATCTGGAACTTCGCGAGGGGCTTACCGAATTGCATGCGCTCGGTGGCATATGTCCGCGCGGCCTCGTAGCAGGCGGTCGCGTGGCCCAGCGCCGACCAGGCGACGCCCGAGCGCGTGGCGTACAGCACGGCCGACGCGTCCTTGAAGGTGTGGGTGCCCGGGAGCACGGCATCCACGGGGAGACGCACGTCATCGAGCGCGATGTGGGCCTGGTGGATGCCGCGCAGCGACACCTTGCCCGTGATGACCGTGCCCGTGTAGCCCGGGGTGTCCTGCTCGACGAGGAAGCAGCGGACCTTGTCGTGGTCGTCGTCGCCCTCGGCATCCACGCGCGCCCAGACGAACGTGATGCCGCCGGAGGCGCCGTTGCCGATCCACTTCTTGGTGCCCGACAGCGACCAGCCGTCGTCGGTGCGCGTCGCCATCGTCTCGAGCGAGACCGAGTCGGAGCCGTGATCGGGTTCGGTCAGCGCAAACGCGCCGAGCACCGTGCCGTCGGCGAGCGGCTTCAACCAGCGCGCCTGCTGCTCGGGGGAGCCGAACATTGCCAGCGTCCGCAGCGCGAGTCCGCCCTGCACCGCGAGGGCCGTCGCGAGCGAGCCATCACCTCGTGAGACCTCCATGTTCACCAGGCCGGCCGCGAGGGGCGAAGATGCCGGGAGGTCGGGGTGCTCGATGCCGTCGGTGAACAGCTCCAGCTCACCCATGCGTCGGAGCAGCTCGATCGGGTAGGTCGCGGCATCCCATTCGGCCTGCATGCGGGTGCCGACCTCGTCGATGAACGTCTTCGCGCGGTCCCACGCTTCGCGGTCGGCGTCGGGGATGTCGGCGAACACCGCGTAGTAGTCGGTGTCGCGGCGACCGAGGAGGTCGTACGAGGCGATGCGCTCGCCGGGGAGCGTGCGGGTCTGGGCGTCGGTGCTCATGTACTCAGTATCGCGCATGGTGGTACTGGGTGTCATGTGAGGTTCTGCAGGTCGAGTGTCCAAGACACGCCGTATCGCGCTGGGGCGCAACGGCGTGTCTTGGACACTCGAGCGGGATGGGTGCCCGCCCGCCCTAGTGCGGGAGGCTCGCGCGCAGGCGCCGGGTCACCTCGGCGGCGGGCATGCGGCGGGGGAAGGCCGCGACGATGAGGTCGTCGCCCGCGGCGACGTCGCCGTCGGGGTGGACACCGTACCGGCGGAGCACGTCGTCCAGAGCACGGCGGAGAGTGGATGCCGGAACCCGCGCGCCGCGCATGAGCCGGCGCAGCACGTGGTTGTGCACGGCGGTGACCAGGGCGGCGAACCCGACGGCATCCAGGGGGTCGAGTCCGGGAAGTGCTTCGCGGAGGTACTCGTCGAAGAGGCGCTCGTAGCGGAACACCGTCACGATCTCGCGGTCGCGGAGGACCGGGACCTCGCGCACGATCGCGTAGCGGCGGCGGGCGAGCTCGGGGTCGGCTGCGAAGTGGCGGAAGACGCGCATCGACGCGTCGCACACGGCCGCCCACGGGTCGGGGTGCGGCTGCGAGAGGAAGGTGCGCGTTTCGTCGAGGAGCACCTCGTGGTCGGCGAACACGACGTCTTCCTTGCCGCCGAACTGCCGGAAGAAGGTCGACCGCGAGACCCCCGCAGCCTGCGCGATCTGCTCGACCGAGGTCTGGTCGTAGCCGCGCTCGGCGAAGAGCGCGATCGCGGCGGCCACGACGGCGGTGCGGCCGGGAGGGGCGGGGACGTCGGTCATGACGGGAAGCCTACGGCGGTGGCGGGTGCGGGGTGGGCGTCGGGCCGTACTTACGCGACCCGCCGGAACCGCGGCCCCGCGTACCCGTCCCGCTCGACGTTCCCGAGGAACATCTCCACCGGCCGCACCCAGTGCGAGTAGTCGTCGTAGAGCTTCCGGTACGACACGAAGACCTCCTCGGTCTCCGAGTGCCGCGCGATTCCGAACACCTCGTACCGCTGGCCCTTGAAGTGCTCGTAGATGCCGGGTTCGATCTCCATCGGGCCTTCTCCTCGCTCACTGCCGAACCCGTCGAGTCTGACAGGTGGGTGCCGGTGGTCGCCCGAGGTCACGGCCCTCACGCCGCGAGGCGGATGAGCCCCAGAGCGATCAGCGTGACACCCGTGGTCCACAGCGCGATGGCCGCGGCCTGCCAGGCGATCACGCGCAGGGGCGGCACTCCCGTGGAGGTGAGCGCCGCGGCGGTGAACTGCGTGGGCAGCAGCAGGGGACCCAGCAGGCTCACGCCGGGAGTGCCGTAGCGGTGGTAGGCCTTCTCGAACTTCTCGCGTCGGGCCGTCTGCGTGTTCGTGGAGGCACCGCGACGCGTGGTGACGGCCGTGCGGACGCGCGATGTCACGAGCACCACGATCGCCACGCACAGCAGGTTGCCGATGGCGGCCGCGAGAACGGCGACGAGGGGGTGGATGCCGCCGATGATGCCGATCGCGGCGGCACCCTCGCCCTCGATGAACGGCACCGCCCCCGCGGCCGCGACGATGAGCGGCTGCACGAGCGTGGGCACGTCGGCGACGAGGCCCTGGAAGCCGAGGACGAGATCGGTGAGGGGGTTCGACATGAGGTCTCCTGGGGGATGAGTCCGCGGGATTTCCGCGGTGATCCCATTCCACGGGCCGGGGCTCGGCCGCGGCAGTGCCGCGGTGTCACTGCCCCTCGGGAGGATGCGAGCCGCTCCCCGTGACGAATGTCACGGACGTGACGGTCAGCTCGCCAGGTCGTCCAGCCACGACGACCGGAACCGGGACGCCCGCTCGATGCTCGCGGCGACGACGATGAGCGTGACGGCCAGGTTCACCGCGGGCGGGAGACGCAGCAGCCACGTGAAGGTGCCGATGTTCTCGGCGATCGGCGGGATGTGCGAGACGGTGTCGATCAGCTGCGGAACCGCGAGGCACACGCCCGCGACCACGATCGCCGTCGACAGGATGCCGACGAGCCGACTCGCCCCGCGGTGATCCCGGTCGAACGCCGCCCGGCGTCCCTCCGCAGAGCGGGGGTGGGGGACGAGCTGGCGCTCGTCGCCGGCATCCGAGACGAAATGGCACCGGCGGAGGCCGTACCCTCCTCCCGCCACCTCGATGTGCCCGCCGGGCACGGAGAACCGGGCGGGAAGGCGCGACACGGCGTCGAGGGACCCGTCGCGATACAGGCGTGCGCGCACGTCGCCGTCGTCGCTGTCGCCGAGCTGATGCACGTCGACCGTGTAAACGACCGCCCGGCCGGTGGCATCCGGGATCCGCAGGGAGAGTTGCGACCGGCTGAACACCTGCCACCAGCGGAACGGGGCGAGGGGCCGACCGTCGCCCGCGCGGACCCGGCGCTCGGCGAGCCGCGCCCGCAGGGAACGGGGGCGACGGGCCGTCACAGCAGGACCTCGCTCAACGGGAAGACCAGGTAGCGCAGGGAGTAGGCCTCCCACAAGGCCCCGATCACCAGCAGGACGAACGCGGGGATCGACAGGATGCCGAGGCTCGTGAGGCCCCGCAGGTATCCGGCGCGGCGGGTCGGCGCCCCGACCTGCGCGGGGCGGAGCCAGGCGCGTCCGAGGAGGAACGCGCCGAGCGCCACCAGAGCGTACGCCTGGAGCTCGATGAGCACGGTGAGGGAGTGGGGGATCATCGCCACCCACGTGAGCGGGGTCGACGGCACGAGCGTGATGCCGGTCTCGACCAGCCAGTACGCGAAGAATGCGAGCCCGGCGAACGGCACGATCAGCGACGGGACGACGATCGTCAGCAGGCTGAGCCGCAGCACGTTCATGGCCAGGATCACGAGGGCGAACAGCGGAGCCGACGCGGCGACCGCGCCGACGAGGTCGCCCGTCCCGTCGGTGGCGAGCGTGGCGGCGCGCGCGGCGGGGAGTGCGGGGAAGAGCAGACCGATCACGAAACCGATGGCGAACAGCCCGTAGGTGGAGCCGGTGATGATCGCGTAGGTACGTCGGTTCTCGCGGATCAGCGCGAAGGGGCGGCGCCAGCGCGGCGCTCGGGTGGTGGGGGAGGACATGCTTCCATCGCAGACGGTTCCGCGCGTGCGCGACAGTGTCGCGGCGTCATGACCCCGCATGACATCGGTCAGGGGTGCCGGCGCCCGAGGGGCCCAGGAACCACCCATGACGGATGTCACGCACGTACAGTGGCCCGGGTGATCACCCCGACCGCCGCCTACGCCCGTGACGTGAGCGTCACGTGGTGGTACACCGCGTCGTCGATCCTCTTCCTCCACGCGTTCGCGGCCGTCACCTGGACGATCGGGGTGTTCGCCGAGGGTGCCCCGACGGCCCTCGTCCTGAATCTGCTCGGCGTCGCCGGGTCGCTGGCATCCGCGGTGCTCCTGCTCGTGCGCTACCGTCGCGAGCCGCTCGACGACGCCGATGCCACCGCTCGACGGCGGTGTGGCCGCTCGTCGTGTCGGGGATCGTGGCAGCCGCGGCGATGGGGATGTCGACCGGGTCGCTCCTGCTCGGCGTGGGGTTCGCCGCGCAGACCCTGTGCCTGGTGCGGTGGCGCGCGGGCGTGCGGGTGCGCCTGGCCGTGCTGTCGATCGTGGTGATCGTGGCGGTGTGGCTGATCGAGGTCACGCGCCTCCAGCCCGAGGGCTACGCCCAGGTCTTCGCCCTGCCGTTCTTCGTGGCGCTCCTGCCCCCGCTGACGGCGACCTCGCTGTGGTGGTGGGACATCGTCTGCGAACTCGATCGCGCGCGCCGTGCCGAAGGCCGCCTCGCCGCCGCCCAGGAGCGACTGCGGCTCGCGGGCGACCTCCACGACCTGCAGGGCCACCATCTGCAGGTGATCGCGCTGCAACTCGAACTGGCCGAGAAGATGATGGCGCGGGATCCCGAAGCCGCGGGAGACCAGGTGCGCGCCGCCCGTGCCAGCGTCGACGACGCCCGACGCGGAACCCGCGATCTCGCGGCGCGCTTCCGCGGCGTTCCCCTCCCGGACGAACTCGCCAACGCCGCCGACCTTCTGCGTGCCGCCGGCCTCACCGTCGACCTGAACGTCGACGCGACCGCGGACCGTGCGCCGGCGGACGTGCTCGGGCCGGTGGTGCGCGAGTCGACGACCAATGTGCTCAAACACGGCGGTGGGGTGTCGGCATCCCTCTCGCTCGTCCGACAGGACGGGACGTGGGTGCTGGTCGTCGAGAACGACTTCCGGGTCGCCACGACCCCGGTGAGCGACGGCGCCGGCCTCTCCGGAATCGCCGAGCGGGTCGGAGCGCTGGGCGGCGACATGGATGCCACCCGCCTCGACGATCGTTTCCGCCTCACCGTCCGCGTGCCCGAGGAGGTCGCCGCGTGATCCGGGTGCTCATCGCCGACGACGAAGACATGATCCGCACGGCGCTCGCCGCGCTCCTGCGCCTGGAGGACGACCTCGAGGTCGTGGCCGAATGCCGCGACGGCGAGACGGCGCTCGCCGAGGCCGAACGGCTGCGGCCCGACGTCTGCCTCCTCGACCTCGAGATGCCCGGCCTGGACGGCATCGACACCGCGGCACGGATCCTGCGGCGCGTGCCGTCGCGGTGCGTCATCGTCACCCGCCACGCGCGGCCCGGCGTGCTGCGGCGCGCGCTCCGCGCGGGAGTGAACGGCTTCCTCCCGAAATCCCGACCGGCGGATGACGTGGCCGCGGTGATCCGCGAGGTCGCCTCCGGCCGCCGGTACGTCGACCCCGAGATCGCGGCCGACGCGCTGAGCGACGAGCGGAGTCCGCTCACCGACCGGGAGCTCGACGTCCTCCGGGCGGGCGCCCGCGGTGAGACGGTCGCCGAGATCGCGGCATCCCTCCACCTCTCGGGAGGGACCGTGCGCAACCACGTCTCGTCGGTGCTCGGCAAGCTGGGGCTGGCGAGCCGTCAGCAGGCGACGATCCACGCGCGCGAGCGCGGCTGGATCTAGCGGTCCGTCGCGCCGGGGCCGCGCGAGGTGACGCCGCCTCTGCCAGGCTGGCGGAGCGAGCGGAGGAGCACCATGGCGGCCAAGATCGACTTCAAGAAGTCCCTCGACGGTTATCAGGCCAGGACCGGGCAGTTCAGGGTCGTCGAGATCCCCGAGACGCGCTACCTGATGATCGACGGGCACGGCGACCCCAACACCTCGCCGGCCTACACCCAGGCGCTGCAGGCGCTCTACCCCGTCGCGTACAAGCTGAAGTTCGCGAGCAGACGCGACCTCGGCCGCGACTACGTGGTGCCTCCGTTGGAGGGCCTGTGGTGGGCGGATGACATGGATGCCTTCACCGTGGCCAGAGACAAGTCGCGGTGGAACTGGACGATGATGCTCCTCGTTCCCGAGTGGATCGACGACGCGATGGTCGAGGCGGCCGTCGACATCGTGAGAGCCGCCGGGTCGGCGGGGCGGGTCGCGGACGTCCGGATCGAGACCCTCGCCGAGGGGCGGTGCGTGCAGACACTGCACCTCGGTTCCTTCGACGACGAAGCGGCCGTGCTGGACGAGATGCACCACGAATTCATCCCCGGTCAGGGATTCGGCCTGAGCGGGAAGCATCACGAGATCTACCTGAGCGACGTCCGCCGCGTCACTCCCGACAAGCTCCGCACCATCCTCCGCCAACCCGTGATCGAGACGGCGACTGCGCGGCATCCGGACTAGTCCGATCCGCGAGCCACGGCTCGCCTCTGGCCGCTCGCTACGGTGGTGACGTGGATCAGCAGGCTCAGACCCTGACCGATACGACACCGCCGATCGGTCGATTCGTCGACGTGGACGGCCGTCGGCTGTGGGTCGACACGCGGGAGGGACCGGGCCCGTGCGCGGTCTTCCTCCCCGGCTCGGGTGAAATGGGGCTCGACCTGTGGCAGAGCTACGAGAGCGTGACTCGCTCTCGGGCCGGTGTCATCTACGACCGGGCGGGCACCGGCTGGAGCTCTCCCGTCGCGCTCCCGCGGACGGCGGCCGCGGTCGCGGAGGAGCTCGATTCCCTGCTGCGTGCGCTGGGCGTGACGGGGGCCGTCATCCTGGTGGGGCATTCCCTCGGCGGCGCGTACGCGCAACGGTTCGCCCAGCTGTTCCCCGACCGCGTCGCGGGCATGGTCCTGCTCGACCCCGTCCACGGCGCGTGGAACGAGGCGATGCCGGAGCGGCTCCGCATCGGAGCCAACGCCTCGACGGCCGTCGTCGTCACCGATGAGCATCGCGCTTCCGGTCGCCGATGGCGGGAGTCGGTCACCACCGACCTGCCGCCCGAGGTCCGCGAGCTCGTGCGCGCTCGCCACGCCGCCGACGGCCTGCGGACCGGGCCGCGAGAAGGGGCGAACTTCATCGAGATCCTCGACGAGCTCGGGTCCGGACCCTTCGCCGCCCCGACGATCGTCCTGCGGGCGGGCGCGGTCGATCCGCTCCAGGCGCAGTTCAGCAGCGACGACGACCTGCGTGAACAGGGTGCGGCCCTGCACCGGATGTACGACGCGGCTCTGCCCGCGGGGTCGCTCTGCCGCGAACTGCCGACGGCGACGCACTCCGACATCGCCCTGCTGTTCGCGGAAGACGTCGCCGCCGCCGTGAACGACCTCGAAGCGGTGATGCGCCCGCGGTGACGCGGGCGGGACGGCGCCGGATGCGGCGGAGGTTCACGGCATCCGGATGCCGTCGCGTCCGTCCCGAGGGCGCACCAGGCGCCCCTCACTCACCGCCCGAGCGCGGAGAGTCGGCCACGCCGAGGTCGTCGTCCAGCCGTCCCTGGGTGACGCGGTCGCCCGGGGCCGGCGTGCGGAACGGAGGAGCCGCGGCCGACGACGGGAGCCTCAGGGCATCCCCGTCGTCGCCGTCCTCGATGATCACGTCCTCGTCGTGATCGATGTCGATCTCGCGTCCGTCCCGATCGGGCGCTCCGCGGTGCACGGGCAGGAACGGGTCGCTCATCGCCACGGTCGTGTCCTCCGCGTCGCGCTCGGCTCAGCCGATCTCGGCGATCGCGTCGGTGATGACCCGGGCGACCTCGGCGGGGTGCGACTGCATCACGAGATGCGGCGCGTCGATCTCGACGACCGAACGCAGGCCGGCCCGCGTGTACCCGAAGCGCTCGACGTCGGGGTTGATGGTGTGGTCCGCACTGGACACGATGCCCCAGGCCGGCTTCGTCTTCCACGCGGCCACCGGTGCCGGTTCGCCGAACGCCAGCGCGGCGAGCGGGCGCTGCGACACCGCGAGCACCTCCGCCGTCTCGAGCGGCACGCCGTGGGCGAAGACGTCAGGGAACGCGGCGATCTCCACCGACACGTCGGTGCCGTCCTCCCCGCCGTCGACGGGGAACGACGTGTAGACGAGGTGCTGGGCGAGGTCGGAGTCGGGGAAGCCGCCCTGCAGCTCGCCGAGGCTCTCGCCTTCTGCCAGCGCGTAGCCCGAGACGTAGACGAGGCCCACGACGTTGTCCGCGACGCCGGCCACGGTGATGACGGCACCTCCGTACGAGTGCCCGGCGAGCAGGACGGGCCCGTCGATGTGCTCGACGACCGAGCGGATGTAGGCCGCGTCCCCGAGCAGGCTCCGGTTCGGAACGGCGGGGACTCGGACGGTGTACCCCTGGTCGAGCAGCGTGCGCGTGACGGGCGCCCAGCTCCCAGCGTCGGCGAAGGCGCCGTGGACGAGGACGATGGTGGGGGACTGAGACATGGGAGTGCTCCTCTCACGGACGGCGGAGGTGCCGCGCAGCGTCAGGCTAAGAACGCCGGCGGCACCGGGCCAGGAACGGATGTCGAGACCCGTTGCGACCTCCGTCGAGGGGCGGGTCGCCTCATAGCGTTCCCACAGCCGCCGCCAGTCCTGCGTTTGTGTCGCGCCGTCACACTCGGCGGCATGACCGATCACTCCTTCGTTCCGGCGACGCCGCCGACGAACTCATCCCCCGCGCCCGCACGGCGCCGCCCCACGTTCACCCGACGGCTGGTCGCCGGCATCAGCGCGGGCGCACTCGCCCTCGGCCTGCTCGTCGGGGGCGGGGCCGGTTTCGCGATCGGCAACGCCTCGGCGGCCAACGCGAGCACCTCGAACACCGGACCCGGCTTCGGCAACGGCACGCGGCCCGAGATGGGCACGCCCCCCGATGGCGGTACGCCTCCCGACGGTGGTTACGGAACCCCGCCGCAGGGCGGCTCGGGAAGCTCCGACGGGTCGACGGACGGAACGACCGACGGGTCGAGCAGCGGCACGGGGTCGGCGAGCTGACCCCGGTGCGGGCGCCGCGCGATCATCACGATCGCCCCGGCGTCCCTAGGATCGTGGCCATGACCACCGACCCCCTCGATCCGACCGAGACCGCGCACCTCCGCCGCGCGATCCAGGTGTCGATCGACGCCCGCGCCCACGGCAACCACCCCTTCGGCGCGATCCTCGTCACCGGCGACGGAGGCATCCTCGAGGCCGAGAACACCGTCGTCACCGACCGCGACGTCACCGGCCACGCCGAGACCAACCTCGTCCGCCTGGCCTGGAGAGAACTGGATGCCACCGAGCTGGCGGCATCCACCCTGTACACGTCGTGCGAACCCTGTGCGATGTGCGCGGGGGCGATGTTCTGGGCGGGCATCGGGCGCATGGTCTACGCCCTGTCGGGGCGGGGGCTCATCGCGCTCGCCGAGTCTGGCGAGGACGGACGGGAGCTGGACCTCCCGTCCCGCGAGGTGTTCGCCGGCGGGAGTCAGCCGACCGTCGTCTCGGGTCCGCATCTCGAGGACGAGGCGGCCGAGCCCCACCGCGGGTTCTGGCGATGATCGTCCGGGTATCCGAGGCGCACGTCCGGGACGGTCTCGCCGATGAGTTCCTCGCTCTGCTGCGCGAGCTGGTCGCATCGTTCCCCGAGCAGTACGACGGATTACTCCGCCACGACATGCTCGTCGACCTCGCCGATCCGAGCCGCGTTCAGTACGTCAGCGAGTGGGCGGATGAGGCGGCTCTCGTCGCCTATGCGGGCGATGACTGGCGCACGCAGCCGGTGACATTCCCGGACGAGGAGCGGTTCCTGCGGCAGCCGCTGGAGCTGCGGCACTTCGAGTCTGACGCGGAGGTTGGAGCACCGACTAGTCGGTGACCGCGTCGAGGACCGCGGCCCGACGAGCTCACGCGCTCTCCGCCCACCCCTGCGCCCGCGCGAAGCTGTCGCGGGCCGCGGTGCGCAGCTCGGCGCTCCGGGCGCCGACCGCGGCCCCCACGGCATCCCGCCGTTCGATCAGGTCGACGAGACCGTCGGCCAGAGCGGACGCGTCGAACGGCTCGTTGATGTCGACCGTCCACTCGGTGAGTCCCAGGGTCTTCGCGAGCTCGCGCACCTTCACGTCGTAGGCGAGCACGAACGAGGGCACGCCGAGGAGGGAGGCCATGACGATGGCGTGCAGCCGCTCGCTCACCAGCACGTCGCTGTCGCGGATGAGGCGGGCGGCCTCCACGTGGGTCCGCGGTTCGTGACGCACGAACGGGACGGATGCCAGGCGTCCGGCGAGGGCGTCGAGCACCTCGACGTCGTCGTGGTCCTTGAAGCCGATCTGCATCGGAAGCGAGTGCACTTCGATCGGATGCCGGGCGTGGACGCTCTCGAGCGCCGCGGCGAGCCGGTCGAGGAACGGCTCCCACGCCTCCGGGTTCTCGATGTCGAAATTCAGGTTGAGTGCGACCCGGAGCGCGCCGTCGGACCGGGGAGCGGGGGTGTCGTCGGCGGGCCGGAGCAGGAACTCCTCGTCGGTGGAGAACACGGCATCCGGGACGAGGGTCGCGTCGATCCCGATCTCGCGGCAGGTGTCGAACGACTTCTGATCCCGCACGGTGATGAGGTCGACCTGCGAGAGGATCCGCCGCGCGAGCCACAACCCCGTCCGGGTACGCAGCGGACCGACGCCGATGTTGAGCATGGCCACGGGCTTGCGCGCGATGCGCCGGGCGAAGGTCACCACCCCGAGGATCATCGCGAGCGTCGAGTAGGGGTTGCGTCCCGTCGACGCGTACAGCTCCTTGATGATCGAGCCTCCGCCGAAGACGAGGAGATCGGCACCGCGCAGCGCGCGGAGCAGCTGCAGCCGGTCCGCTCCCGTGTCGATCACGCGGACGTCGAATCGCGGGCGCAGCTGCGAGCGGGTGAAGTCCGGGTCGTAGCTGTTGACGAGGTACCGGTGCTGCGGGCCGAGCTGCGTGAGGAACGTCTCGAGCAGCAGCTCGTCGCCGATGTTGTACTGCCCGTGGGTCCCGAGGAACACGATGCGGCGGGCGGGTGCGGTCATGATCGAGGCTCCTGGGGTGGGGGGTCGGTCGGATCGTCGTCGAGGTCGTCGGTGTCGCGATCCTCGTCCTCATCGTCGTCGGGATGCAAGCGGGCGCGCCACCGCACGAGCACGAGGCTGCCCGCGATGAGCAGGACCGTCAGCCCCACCCCGACCCAGCTCGACCCGACGACACCGCCGCTGGGCGGTTCGAGGTCGGTGACGTCGGCGGCGGCGAGGTTCAGCAGCTGATCCTGTGTGAGGTTGGCGTGCTCGGGGTTGGCCGCGGGGTCGACGTAGCCGTCCTTGCCGCCCGCGCTCACGGTGCGCTCCGAGCATTCGAGGGCGTTCGGGTCGGTGATCTTCTCGACGTTCGCGGGAAGGGAGAGCGACTGGTACGTCTCCTCGGGCACGAGCATGAGGCCCTCGAAGAGCATCGGGTTCGTATCGGTCTTGTCGATCGCGAACGTGTGCTTGCCGGCCGGGGCGTCCACCACGCCGAGGTCCTGGAAGCTGAACCCCGAGTTGACCGGCACGAGCTGGTCGGGGATCTGCTGTTCGAGATCGGCGACGGACATCGCGGAGGTGTCGGCGGCCACGCGGCCGGGCTTGTAGACGTCGTCGACGGGGAAGAGCTTGACGTTCTCCGGTGGAGACCGCAGCTCGAACGACTGGTCGTACGACAGCGACGACGACGTGATGTGCAGCGTGTTCGCGGTGTTCGCCGTGCGCATCAGCACGCGGTACTTGCCGGGTTCCTTCACCGTCACCGGCACGCTGATCTCGGTCGCGCGGGGGAGCCCGATGAACGAGCCCCGGAGCGTCCCGAAGACACCGGGCGTGATCATGCCGGTGCGGTTCCACTTGGTGTTCGAGAACAGCAGGAACGACCGGAACATCGGCGACAGGTAGTAGTTGGATGCCACGACGTCGGGGTTGAACGCGAACATCCGCGTGTCGGGGCCGGCGATGGCGTCGGGATGGTCGAGCAGCCAGAGGTCGAGGGCGGAGGTGGCGTCGTCGTCGGTGAGCAGGTGGATCGGCGCGTCCGCGGGGAGCGCGGTCGGGTCGTAGTACGGGGTGTATTCGAACGTGTAGCAGCGGCTGAGGTTCCGTCGGTTGAAGACGAGGTTGAGATAGGTCTGCCAGCTGGAGTCGACCAGGATCGTCTCGCGGTTCGCGCGCGGTTGATCGGTGATCTCGTAGAGCGCGTAGCTGTCGTTCTCGAACCGGAGCTCGACGTCTCCCTTCAGCCGCTGGAGCCCGGGCTCCACGTAGCTCTCGACGTTCGGCAGGTATTCGGCGCCGACGCCGTTGTTCGAGTGGATCTTGCGGTTGACGACGACGTATTTGATCTGGATGTCTCGGGCGACGTTGATCCACCAGTCCTGCTGGTAGTAGAGCCCCCGCAGGATGAGGAAGAAGTCGAACTTGTTCTTCACGTCCCCGGTGAGGCCGTAGTAGTAGCTCGGTTTGTCGAGGTAGTAGATGAAGAACTTGTCGATGAACTTGTGGTCGACGCCGTTGGCATCCTGAACGAGCTTCGCGGTCTCGGTGGGCGGGAGGACGACCGTCTTGCCCTCGGGGAGCGTGTTCAATTCCTGCTTGAGCTCCTGCAGGTCGTGCAGGGGGAAGGGTGCGAGGAACCCGGCCATGTTGCCGGAGCCGAACACCGAACGGTAGGGATCGTTCGACCAGAAGGGCGTGAAGAACACCGCGCCGATGCACGCCGTCGCCAGGAGCGAGACGAGGAGTTCGCTGCGAGCGCGCACCCGCGCGGGGTTCTTCGGCTTCGCCTGCTTCGGAACCGGGGCCGCCTTCGCCCGTGGCGCCCGCCGCCGACGCGGAGCGAGCCACCGACCGCTCACGACATCGATGAACAGTGCCAGCGTGAGCGACATCACCAGCGGCGCGAGCATGAACAGGATGAGCTGGAAGCGATGCGGGAAACGCAGGATCTGCACGACCGTTCCGGCGGCCGTCACCACGAGGTTGCCGATCGCGGAATGACTGTCGTTGGCGGTGATCGCCAGGGCCGCGAGGGTGCGGTGGAAGGTGGGGAACCACAGCGGCTCGCCGTAGCCGATCGTCGCCCACATCGCGAACACGATCGTGACGATGAGCACGCCGAGGAGCTGCCGGTGATGGCGGGTGCGGAACAGTCTCCGGCGCACCCAGGGGACCGCCAGCGGCACGAACAGCAGCAGCGTGTAGACGGCGTCGGGGTAGCGCGGCACCTTGGCGAGGTAGTCGCCGAACAGGATCTTGTCGGTGATGCCCGCCAGGTCCCACGAGAGTTCGTGGAGCCAGGAGACCGAGGCATCCTGGATGAAGTAGAAGTCGCCCGGCACCGTGTCCGAGAGGTTCGAGACACCCGCGAGCGCGACGTACTTCACGAACAGCGCGTAGGGGATCAGGGTGATCACGGCGTAGATGACGAGGGCCCAGAAGATGCGCCCGGTCGTCGCGAGCGACCAGCGGCCGAACCACGCCCGCAGGCGTCTCCACCGTCCCCCCTGGAGGACCAGGGTGCGAACGCGGCCGGGCAGTCGATGCAGACGGCGCGGGCCGCCCGTGCGGATCCACTTCCCGACCTCGCCCACGAGGAGCGTGACGACCGTCAGCGCGAAGAAGAGCGTGAACAGCACCAGGTAGTGGATCGCGGGGTTGAACAGCGTCGCGACGGCGGCGATCACCATCCAGCGCTTCCACTTGCGGCCGGCGAAGAGCAGCGCGTACAGCATCCACAACGACGAGATCGTCATGAGGACGAGCCCGAGGACGAGCGTGTAGAAGTGGGTGATCTTGGCGTAGACCATGATCAGGTAGATCAACGAGACGGGGAAGAACGTCGCGAGGTAGATCGCCTGCGACGACAGCGACGTGAACACCTTGTCCATGAACTTCGCGACCGTCAGATAGGCCGACCAGAACAACGCCGGGATGACGATGAGGATCGCGAACGGCAGGACGGCGTAGTAGCGCAGCCAGGTCGTGAGGAACGCGTAGCGGACGCGGAACTCGTAGCCGTTGACCAGCTCGTTGAACTGACCCGCGGCCTGGTCGAGCAGCTGACTGTGCCAGTTGAAGAAGGGAACGAGCTCGTCGCCGGCGATCACCGCGTCACCGCGGAGGACCGACGGGATCGCGAACAGCACGTCGCGGAAGATGATCAGCGACCCGACGAAGTACACCGCCCCGACGACCAGCGCGATCGTCCGGGTCGAGAGATTGCGTGCGCGCTGGGGTCGAGGATCCTCGGGCGCGTGCGCGGGAGCGTCGGCAGGGGGAGCCGCCGGGGGCGGAGTATCCGCAACGGGGTCTGCGGACGCGTCGCGCTCAGCCCGACGAAAGAGCACGGAGCTCCCTCTCGGCGTCGTCGACGACGATCGCCGCGGCGTCGCGGACGGCGGCGACCCGACGCGGGTCGAGGGCCTGTTCGTCGGAGCCGCGCTCGATGCGCGCGCACGCCTCGGCTAGCAGCGCCGCACCCAGCGCGAGGCTCGCCCCGCGCAGGCGGTGGGCGAGCGCGCGCGCGTCGTCGGCCGCTCCGTGGTGGACGGCCTCCTCGATGGCCGAGACGTCGTCGGCGCTCCGGAGCACGAACGTGCGCAGGACATCGGCCTTCACCTCGGGCCCCAGGTCGTTCAGCAGCGTGAAACGGTGGGGGCTCGCGGCGGCGGGTGCGAGGTCCTCCGGCGGCGCGTGCAGCTCGGCGGTCTCGAAGGCGCGGCGCAGGTCCTTCATCGTGAACGGCTTCGTGACGTAGCCGTCCATCCCCGCGCGCAGGCAGTCATCGCGGTCCTGCTCCGTCGCCCCCGCCGTGAGGGCGATGATGTACGGCTGCGCGACGGTGTCGCCCGCCGCGCGGATCCGACGCGTCGCCTCGAGCCCGTCCGTCACGGGCATGTGGACGTCCATGAGCACGATGTCGTACGTGTCGCGGCCGACCGCGACGACGGCTTCCTCGCCGTTGGAGACCACCGTCGCCCGGTGCCCGAGGCGCCCGAGGATCTGCGACGACAGCAGCTGCAGCGTGGGGTTGTCCTCGGCGACCAGCACGTTCAGCGGCTCCTGGCCCGACGGATCGACGGATGCCGCGGGCTCGGTCGGCGCGGGCACGGCGGCCGCGGGCGAGGCCGTCGGCGCGACCGTCGGGGTCGCGACCTGCGCCGCAGAGGGGTGACGGCCCACCCGCACCACGGCGCGCGGGGACTGGGCCGGCGGGGCGGTGGCCTCGAGCGCGATCTCGAACGAGAACGTGCTGCCCCGGCCGACGTCGCTGCTCACCTGGATACGGCCGCCCATCATGCGCACGAGCGCATCGCAGATCGACAGGCCCAGGCCCGTGCCGCCGTGCGTGCGCGTCGTGGAATCGTCGGCTTGGGTGAAGGGCTCGAAGATGCGCTGCAGGGCGTCGGCGGGGATGCCGATCCCGGTGTCGGTGACCTCGAAGCGCACGGCATCCGGCTCGGCGCCGCGGCGCACGGTCACCCGCACCTCGCCCTGGGCGGTGAACTTCACGGCGTTGCCGAGCAGGTTGACCAGCACCTGCCGCAGGCGCGTGGAGTCGCCCAGCACGTGGGTGGGGACGTCGGGCGCGTAGTCCGCCACGACGATCAGCCCCTTGCTCTCCGCGGCGAAGGACAGCACCGTCACGGTCGAGGTCACCAGGCGTCGCAGATCGAACGGTGCGCGCACCAGGTCGATCGCGCCGGCCTCGATCTTCGAGAAGTCCAGGATGTCGGTCACGACATCCAGCAGCAGCGAACCGCTGGCGGATGCCCGGTCGGCGTAGTCGCGCTGCACGGGGTCGAGGTCGGTGCCGGCGAGGAGCTCGTTCATCCCGAGGATGGCGTTCAGGGGCGTGCGCATCTCGTGGCTCATGGTCGCGAGGAACGTGCTCTTCGCCGAGGTCGCCGCCAGCGCGGCATCCCGAGCCCGCTCGAGACTGGCGCTCAACTCGCGCTCGCGCTGACGGAGGCGCTCCGCCTCGATGACCGAGACCAGCAGCCGCGCGATCCCGGTGGCCAGAGTCGCGAAGGCGAGGAACTCGATCGCGCCGCCGCCGGTATCGAGCTCGTTGAACACCAGGATGACGAGGGCCCCGGTCGAGAAGATCGCGGGGACGTACACGACCACGCGCAATCCGTTGCTCGCGGCCGTGCGGCTGGTCGGAGCGCACCACGCGACCAGGGCGAGCAGGAGGGCTGCCGCGGGCCACAGGGCGTCCACGGGGGAGGGGGTCCGCGTCTGGCCGAGCGCGAGGGCCGGTCCCACGGCGAGGCTCCCCAGGAACAGCAGGAGCGCCGCGCCCAGGTTCAGCCACCACGCCGCCGACGGGCGTCGGTTCAACCCCGAGAGCAGCGCGACGAGCACGCTGACGTAGAGGAGGGACGGGATCAGGTACGCCAGGCTCAGCAGCGTCGCCTGCTCGCCCACGCCGACCAGGGAGGTGAGGAAGAACACCACGCACAGGAGGCCCAGGGTGCTGATGAGCGCGTCCAGCAGCATCGAGAGAGACAGGCGGGCGAACCGGTCTCGGACGAGGAGTCCGAGGCATCCGATCAGACCGAGGAAGAACGGGAGGTTGACTACCGGAGCGAGCCAGCGAAGGGTGTCCGCGCTGATCGGTGCCAGCGACTGCACGGCGTCTCCGACGACGAGGACTCCGAGCGCCGCCGCCATGACCGTCCAGGCGGCGCGTTCCCGCGGAACCCGGACCACGCGGACGACCACCAGCGCACAGGCCGTCGCCTCGACGGCCAGGCGCGCGCCGACGAACCACACGAGCGCGGGCCCCTGCTCGGGCAGGATCCACAGCGACACGCCGTAGACGACGACCACGGCGAGGGCGATGCCGAACACCGTCCAGAGCCCCGCACCCTGGCCTCGCTCGACACCCAGGGGGTTCTGCCGCGTCATACCGCACTCCGACTGCGCGCCGACTCCCGAGCGGTCGCGATGGCTCAACGGTGCAGGAGCGCTCTCAAGAAGTCAACCGAAACGCCGCGCGGGGTGAATAGCGGGGTGACAAGGCAGGTTCCGTTCCAGGTACTGTCGACCTCACACGTGGAGGGCAGCCATGGTGGATCAGCAGTCGGAAGTGTCGCAGATCTCTTCGGCGCGCCTGCGTATCGGGGTCGTCACGGCGTTCCCCCCGGGCCGCAACAGCCTGAACGAATACGGCTATCACCTCGTCCGGCATCTGAGCCGGCTCGAAGAGGTCAGCGACGTCGTCGTCTATGCCGACGAGACGGATGCCGGGGCCCCGACGCCGATCGACGGGGTGACGTTCGTCCCGAGCTGGTCCTTCAACGACCCGCGCACGGTGGTCCGGGTCGCGCGGGCCGTCGCCCGCACCCGCCCCGACGCGGTGATCCTGAACCTGCAGTTCGCGACCTTCGGTGACCGGCGGATCCCCGGTGCCCTCGGTCTCCTGCTCCCGGCCGTGCTGCGCGCGCGGCGGGTGCCCACCCTGGTGGTCCTGCACAACCTCGCCGACAACGTCGACATGCGCGACGCCGGCTTCGCCCGTTCCGCGCTCACCGCCCGGCTCATGACGCTCGCCGGGCGCCTGCTCACGCGGGCGCTGCTGCGCGCCGACATCGTCGCGCTGACGATCCCCCGTTACGTCGAGTTCCTCCGCGACAGCTACGGAGCCGCGAACGCCCTGCTCGCGCCCCACGGCAGCTTCGAGGAGATCGCCAAGCCGTCGTTCGGCATCCCTCCCGGTCGCCGGACGATCATGGCTTTCGGCAAGTGGGGCACGTACAAGACGGTCGACCTGCTCGTGGACGCCTATCGTCTGCTGCTCGATCGCGGCTACGACGATCTGCAGCTCGTCCTGGCCGGCACCGACAGCCCCAACTCGCCCGGATACATGGCCGATGCCGCCGCCCGGTACGCCGACGTGCCGAACATCGAGATGCCGGGGTACATCGCCGAGGAGGACGTCGCGCCGCTCTTCGGCTCCGCCACGGTGGTCGCCTTCCCGTACACCTCCACGACCGGCAGTTCCGGCGTGCTCCACCAGGCCGGCGAGTACGGACGTGCCGCCGTCCTCCCGCGCATCGGCGACCTCGTCGACGTGATCGAGGAAGAGGGGTTCGAGGGCGTCTACTTCGAGCCCGGCGACGTCGAGAGTCTCGCCGACGCGCTCGCCGCGGTCCTCGACGACCCCGAGCGGCGGGAGATGCTCGGGCGCCGCAACTACGCCGCCGCCAGCGGGGTGCCGATGTCGGAGGTCGTTCAGTGGCACATCGCGCACATCGACCGCCTGCGCGCACGGAGGCGGGTGTGACCGAGGAGCGTCGCGCGGACACCGCGGCGGCGGGGGCACGCCGGCTCGTCGCGGGCGGGTCGATGCTCGCGGGCGCGATGCTCGTGGCCAACGCGGGCAACTACGCGCTCAATCTGTTCCTCGGTCGGGTGCTGACCCCGGCGGAGTTCTCCGACGCGAACCTCATGGTGACGCTGCTGTTCACCCTGACCTCCGTCGCGCTGTGTCTGCAGATGGTCGCCGCCCGGTTCGTCGCCCGCGCGGACGCCTCGGGATTCCCCGGCGACTCCGATGCCCTCGTGCGGCGGCTGCGGCGCCTCGCCCTGTGGTCCGGCGTCCTCGCCGCCGTCGCGCTCGCCGCCGGCTCCCCGCTGTGGTCGGACCTGTTCCGAACGGCCTCGCCGTGGCCGTTCGTGGTGCTGGCGGCGGGCGTGCCGTTCTGGCTCGTGCAGGCCGTCGGTCGCGGCACGCTGCAGGCGCGGCTGGCGTTCCCCGCCCTCGCGCTGTCGTTCGTGATCGAGATGATCACGCGCGTCGGACTCGGGGTCGTGCTGGTCTGGGCCGGCTTCGGCGTCATCGGGGCGACGGTCGCGCTGAGCGTGTCGTTCGTCGTGACCTGCGTGGTCGTGAGCATGGTCGCCCGCGCGAGCGGTGGCGCGGTCAGCGGGACCATCGATCCGCGCGAGGTGCGGGCCTACGCCGGGATGGTCTCGATCCTGCTGATCGGCCAGATCATCGCCAACAACAGCGACATCCTCATCTCCAAAGCCGTGTTCCCGCCGGCCGACGCCGGCGTCTACGCGGCCGTGGCCCTCGTCGGCCGCGCCGTCTTCTTCCTCGCGTGGTCGGTCGCCACGGTGGTCTTCCCCGTCGCCGTCCGCCGCCACGCCGCAGGGCAGGATGCGTCGAACGTGCTCCGCAACGGCATGGTCATCGTCGCGGCCATCGGCCTCGTCTGCGCCGTCGGCGGCTTCTTCTGGGGCGGACCGGTGCTCGGCGTGGTCCTGGGGCCCGCCTACGCGGGCCTGTCCGTGCCGATCGCGGCGTACGCCCTCACCACGACCCTGTTCGCCCTCGGAAACCTCGTCGCCAGCTACCACCTGTCCCGGTCGCGGACCCGTCAGTCGTGGATCCTCGTCGGCGCGGCGGTGCTGCAGGTGATCCTGCTGCTGGTGTGGCACCGCGACATGGCATCCCTCATCGCCGCCCAGGGCGTGGCGATGACCGTCGGTCACCGTTTCCTGCCCCCGCTGCTGCGCCTCGACCACGTCCTCACGGGCGGCGACATCGAGGTCGATTCCCTGCGCGCCGTCCCCGGCGCCGGCAGCGACCACGCGCGACTCGTCGCGGAGCTCGGCATCCCGGAACCCCTCCGTCCGGACGTATCCGCGTCCGGCTCGTTCAGCCCGGTCTAGTAGGGTTGTCGCTTGGCAAGATCTCTTGATATCGAGAGATCTTCCGCCTCCTCCCACCACCGATCGCCCAGCGAAGGATCATCCGTGGATCTCTACGAGTACCAGGCACGAGACCTGTTCGAAAAGTACGAGGTGCCGGTGCTCGCCGGCATCATCGCCGACACCCCTGAGGAGGCGAAGGCGGCCGCGGAGAAGCTCGGCGGCGTCGTCGTCGTCAAGGCTCAGGTCAAGACCGGCGGCCGCGGCAAGGCCGGCGGCGTCAAGGTCGCCAAGACCCCCGACGAGGCCTTCGAGGCCGCGCAGGCCATCCTCGGCCTCGACATCAAGGGCCACGTCGTCAAGCGCGTCATGGTCGCCGCGGGCGCCCGCATCGCCAAAGAGTTCTACTTCTCGGTGCTGCTGGACCGTGCCAACCGCTCCTACCTGTCGCTGTCCAGCGTCGAGGGCGGCATGGAGATCGAAGAGCTCGCCGTCGAGCGTCCCGAGGCGCTCGCGCGCGTCGAGGTCGACCCGCTCGAGGGCATCTCGCCCGAGAAGGCGCTCGAGATCGCCAAGGCCGCGAAATTCGACGACGAGCTGGCCCCCAAGGTCGCCGACGTCTTCGTCAAGCTCTTCAACGTCTACAAGGGCGAGGACGCCACCCTCGTCGAGGTCAACCCCCTCATCCAGTCCGAGGACGGCGACATCATCGCCCTCGACGGCAAGGTCTCGCTCGACGAGAACGCCGGCTTCCGTCACCCCGAGCACGAAGAGCTCGAAGACAAGGATGCCGCGGACCCCCTCGAGGCCAAGGCCAAGCAGCACGACCTCAACTACGTCAAGCTCGACGGTCAGGTCGGCATCATCGGCAACGGCGCGGGCCTGGTCATGTCGACCCTCGACGTCGTCGCGTACGCCGGCGAGAACCACGGCGGCGTCAAGCCCGCCAACTTCCTCGACATCGGCGGCGGCGCCTCGGCGACGGTCATGGCCGCCGGCCTCGACGTCATCCTCGGCGACGAGCAGGTCAAGAGCGTGTTCGTCAACGTCTTCGGCGGCATCACCTCGTGCGTGGCTGTCGCGGAGGGCATCGTGAAGGCACTCGAGATCCTCGGCGACGCCGCCACCAAGCCTCTCGTGGTCCGTCTCGACGGCAACCAGGTCGAAGAGGGTCGCGAGATCCTCGCCGCCGCCAACCACCCGCTCGTCACCCTCGCCGCCGGTATGGACGAGGGCGCCGACAAGGCCGCCGAACTGGCCAACGCGTAAGGGATAGGGACAGGAACATGTCGATCTACCTCAACAAGGACTCCAAGGTCATCGTCCAGGGCATCACCGGCGGCGAGGGCACCAAGCACACCGCGCTCATGCTGAAGGCGGGTACGCAGGTCGTCGGTGGCGTCAACGCCCGCAAGGCCGGCACGACCGTCACCCACAAGGACGCCGCCGGCAACGACGTCGAGCTCCCCGTCTTCGCCTCGGTCGAAGAGGCCATCCGCGAGACCGGCGCCGATGTGTCGATCGCGTTCGTGCCCCCGGCCTTCACGAAGGGCGCGATGGTCGAGGCCATCGACGCCGAGATCCCGCTGCTCGTCGTGATCACCGAGGGCGTGCCCGTGGGTGACACCGCCGAGGCGTGGGCGTACGCGAAGTCGAAGGGCGAGAAGACCCGCATCATCGGGCCGAACTGCCCCGGCATCATCACCCCCGGTGAGGCGCTCGTCGGCATCACGCCCGCGAACATCACCGGCAAGGGCCCCATCGGCCTCGTGTCGAAGTCGGGCACCCTGACCTACCAGATGATGTTCGAGCTGCGCGACCTCGGCTTCTCGACCGCCATCGGCATCGGCGGCGACCCGATCATCGGAACCACGCACATCGACGCGCTCGCCGCGTTCGAGGCCGACCCCGAGACCAAGGCGATCGTCATGATCGGCGAGATCGGCGGCGACGCCGAAGAGCGCGCGGCGGCGTTCATCGCTGCCAACGTCACCAAGCCGGTCGTCGGTTACGTCGCGGGCTTCACCGCCCCCGAGGGCAAGACCATGGGCCACGCCGGCGCCATCGTCTCCGGCTCCGCCGGCACCGCCCAGGCGAAGAAGGAGGCCCTCGAGGCCGCCGGCGTGAAGGTCGGCAAGACGCCGTCCGAGACCGCCGCCCTGATGCGCGAGATCATCGAAGCGCTCTGACGCTTCACTTGTGAGGGCCCGGATGCCATGGCATCCGGGCCCTTTCGCGTTCCCCGATGGTGCTCGGACACTGAATCTGTTGCGGCGGCGCGGCGGGCGCGAGGTTGCGGCGTCGAGTGTCCAAGACACGCCGTGTCGAGCCGGGGGCATGCGGCGTGTCCTGGACACTCGAGCTCGGAGCGCCGCCGCACGCGCACACGGAAGAGGGGCCTGGATGCCGCGGCATCCAGGCCCCTTCCGGGCGGGGCTCAGCCGAGCAGAGCCTCGACCGGGCCGCGGACGAAGAAGACGACGAAGCCGGCGGCGACGATCCACAGCAGCGGACTGATGCGGCGGGCGCGGCCCGACAGCGCCTGGATCACGACCCAGCTGACGAAGCCCGCGCCGATGCCGTTGGCGATCGAGTAGGTCAGCGGCATCACCGTCACGGTGAGGAACACCGGGATCAGCACCGAGAGGTCGCTGAGGTCGACGTGGCGGATCTGCCCCATCATGAGCGCGCCAACGATCACCAGGGCGGCGGCGGCGATCTCGGTGGGGACGATGCTCGTCAGCGGCGTGAAGAACATCGCGAGCAGGAACAGGGCCCCGGTCACGACGTTCGCGAGTCCGGTCCGCGCGCCCTCACCGATGCCCGATCCCGACTCGATGAACACCGTGTTCGACGACGACGAGGTCGCGCCACCGGCGACCGCGCCGATGCCCTCGATGATGAGGGCCGAGCGCAGGCGCGGGAAGGTGCCATCGGGGGCCGCGAGACCCGCTTCGCGGGACAGACCGGTCATCGTGCCCATCGCGTCGAAGAAGTTCGTGAACACCAGCGTGAACACCAGCATGAGCGCGGCGAGCACGCCGATACGGCCGAAGGCACCGCCCAGGTCGACCTGGCCGACGAGCGACAGGTCGGGGAGACCGACCCACTGCGTCGGAACAGTGGGGACGCTGAGGCCCCAGCCGCCGGGGTTCTCGGCCGAGCGGGGTCCGAGCTGGGCGATGGCCTCCACGATCACCGCGATGACGGTGCCGCTGAGCAGGCCGATGAGCAGCGCCGCCTTGACCTTGCGCACCATGAGCACGGCGGTGATGAGGAGCGTGAGCACGAACAGGGCGGTCGGGATCGTGGCGATCGACCCCTGCACACCGAGTCCGACGGGCGGCGACGACAGCCCCGTCGCGGTCACGAGGCCGCTGTCGACGAAACCGATGAAGGCGATGAACAGGCCGATGCCGACGGTGATCGCCGTCTTCAGTGCGAGCGGCACGGCTTCGAAGATCATGCGGCGCAGGCCCGTGACCGCCAGCAGCACGATGATGAGCCCGTTGATGACCACGAGCCCCATCGCTTCGGGCCAGGTCACGCCGCCGACGATTCCGACGGCGAGGAACGAGTTGATCCCGAGGCCGGCGGCGAAGGCGAACGGCAGGCGGGTGACGAGACCGAACAGCATCGTCATGACGCCGGCGGTCAGCGCGGTGACCGCGGCGACCTGGGGGAAGCCGAGCGCGTTGCCGGCGACGTCGGGAGTGCCCGACAGGATGATCGGGTTCAGGATGACGATGTAGGCCATCGTCACGAACGTGACGACGCCACCGCGCACCTCGGCACCGACCGAGGAACCCCGGGCGGTGATCTCGAAGAACCGGTCGACGGCGTTCTTCGGGGCGGGAGCGGCGGTGGTCTCGGGAGCGGGCGTGCTCATGGGGGCTCCAGAAAAGGGGGAGAGTCGGTGCCGGGGAGGGGGAGCGGGCCTATCGTGGGGGACATGCCACTCTCAGGAGAGTATCTGCCCAGCACCAGCGAATGGGCCCGTTCGCAGGCCGAGACCTTCGAGGCCAGCGGGGGTCAGGAGGCCGCGGAACTGCGGGGCGTTCCCATCATCGTCCTCACGACCGTCGGAGCAAAAACGGGCGGCCTGCGCAAGACCGCGCTCATGCGGGTCGAGCACGACGGACGCTACCTCGTCGTGGCATCCAAGGGCGGTGCCCCCGAGCACCCGGCGTGGTTCCACAACCTCGTGAAGAACCCGCGGGTGGAGCTGCAGGACGGCGACGTCAAGCGCGAATACCAGGCACACCAGGCCGAGGGCGCCGAGCGCGACGAGTGGTGGGCGCGCGCCGTGGCAGTGTGGCCCGACTACGACGAGTACCAGAAGAAGACCGAGCGCCGCATCGAGATCTTCGTGCTGGAGCCGGTTTCCGGCGCGTGAGTCGCCACGATTTGTCGCTTCGGACCGCGCAGAGGCGACAAATCCTGGCGACTCGCGCACGGGACGGCGCACCCCGCCGCGCCTGAGGTCGCGGACGGGGAAGCGCGGGTAGGGTCGCAGACGCTCATGCATCGTCTCCTCGTCGCTCTCCTCGCCGCCCTCGACGCGCTCCTGGCCGCCGCGGTCGGCATCGCCGTCGTGCTCGCGCCTCTCGCGCTGATGTGGGTCGTCGCCCTCGGCGACGCCGACTGGTCGGCTCTGTGGCCGACGGCGGCGGCGGTGTGGCACCTGGGGCATCTGGTCCCGATCACGGTGACCCTGCCCGATGCCTATCTGGCGGCCACCGGCGTCGACCCCTCGCTCGCGACCTTCGTCCTCTCCCTCGCGCCGCTGGCCTTCGCCGCGTTCACCGGCCTGTTCGCCGCGCGCTCCGGCATCCGGGCCGCCGAATCGGGGGCCGCGCTGACCGGATGGCTCTCCGGATCGCTGGTCTTCGCCGCCGTCGCCGCCCTGGTCGCGCTCACGTCGGCCGCTCCGCTGGTGTCGTTCGAGACGTGGCAGGCGATCCTCTTCCCGTCGCTGATCTTCGCGGTCCCGTCGCTGGTCGGCGCCGTCGTGGGCTCCTGGCGGGTCGGTGACGAGGGGCCGGTCGATCGCCTCCGTGCGGCAATCGAGCGGATGCCGAGAGACTGGGCGCCCGTTCCCGGGCTCGTCCTGCGGGGCGTTGCGCTGACGACCCTGGGCCTCGTCGCCGTGGGCGGTGTCGTCGTGGTCGCGGGTCTCCTCGCGCGCGGCACGCAGATCATCACGCTGTTCCAGGCCAGCAACGTCGACGGCATCGGAGCCACGGTCCTCGCCCTCGGCCAGCTCGTCTACCTGCCGACGCTGGTGCTGTGGGCCGTGGCGTTCGCCGCCGGCCCCGGGTTCTCGCTGGGCACCGACACCGCCGTCACCCCCGCCGCCACGCAGGTCGGTGCGGTTCCCGGCATCCCGATCCTCGGGATCGTGCCCGAGTCGACGACGTCGTGGCTCCTCCTCCTGGCGCTCCTGCCGATCGCGGTCGGAGCTCTGACGGGGTGGATCCTGCGCTCGTCGATGCCCGAGCGCTCGGATCACGAACCGGTCGCCCCGCGGTTGGTCGTCGCGCTGGCGGTGGCCGCGCTCACCGGGGGAGTCGGCGCGCTGATCGCGGTCTTCTCCAGCGGCGCGATCGGACCGGGGCGCCTGGCCGAGACCGGACCGCAGCCGGGGCCCCTCGCCCTCGCACTCGGGCTCGAGATGCTCGTCGGCCTCGCGATCCTGCTCCTCGCCCCGCGGACGTCGCTCCCGCACCGCGCGCACCCGGATGCCGCCATCCCCGATCGCGAACCCGAGACCGCGCGGGCGATCCGCGACCGTCCGTCCGAGGCCGTGCTCACGGCCGCAGTGCCGGCGCCGTGGGCACCGGAGCCCGTTCCCGGCGACACCGACGAGCGCCCGGCAGCCCTCGACACCGATGACGACGTCCAGGCCCGCATCCGCGAGGCGTGGTCGCGCATGGAGCCGCTGCCCGCCGAGTGGCGCGACGGGCCCGGAACCGACGCGACCGATGGCCGGGACGCGCGCCCCGTAGACTGACCTCCGTGCTCACGGTCGCCGTTCTCATCTCCGGCACCGGCTCCAACCTCCGCGCCCTGCTCGAGGCGGCTGCCGCCCCCGACTTCCCCGCGCGGGTGATCGCGGTCGGTGCCGATCGCGAAGCCGACGGCTTCGCCCACGCCGAGCACTTCGGCATCCCGACCTTCCTCGTCCCGTTCGACGGGTTCTCCTCGCGCGAGGAGTGGGGCGCCGAACTCGGTGCGCAGCTGCGGGTCTGGCAGCCCGACCTCGTCGTGCTGAGCGGACTCATGCGCCTGCTGCCCGCCGACCTCGTCGCCGAGTGGGAGCCGCGGATCATCAACACCCACCCCGCGTACCTGCCGGAGTTCCCCGGAGCTCACGGGGTGCGCGACGCCCTCCGCGCCGGCGTCGACCAGACCGGCGCGAGCGTCATCGTCGTCGACTCGGGAGTCGACACCGGTCCGATCCTCGCTCAGGAGCGCATCCCCGTGCTGCCCGACGACACCGAGGACACCCTGCACGAGCGCATCAAGCCCGTCGAACGCCGTCTGCTGATCGACGTCGTCCGACGGATCGCCGAGGGAGACCTCGACCTGGATGCCACGGCATCCCGCCACCCCTGAACCCCTGCGGGCGGTCGCCCGCGTTCCGCATCCCACGAGACACAGGAGCCGCAGCCATGGCCGGACCCCGCCACGACCCCGCCGACTACCGTCCCCGTGACGTCGTCCCGATCCGCCGCGCGCTGGTGTCGGTGAGCGACAAGAACGGCCTGCTCGAGCTGGGCGAGGCGCTGGCGTCCGCGGGCGTCGAGATCGTGTCGACCGGGGGTTCGGCGACGCTGCTCCGCGACGCCGGGTTCGAGGTGACCGACGTCTCCGCCGTCACCGGCTTCCCCGAGTCGCTCGACGGACGCGTGAAGACGCTGCACCCGAACGTCCACGCCGGACTCCTCGCCGACCTGCGCCTGGCCGGCCACGAGGCGCAGCTGGACCAGCTCGGCATCCTCCCGTTCGAGCTCGTGGTCGTGAACCTGTACCCGTTCGTCGAGACCGTGGCATCCGGTGCCGAGGGCGATGACGTCGTGGAGCAGATCGACATCGGCGGCCCTGCCATGGTGCGCGCCTCGGCGAAGAACCACGCCAACGTCGCGATCGTCGTCTCGCCCGAGTCGTACCCCGCGATCATCGACGCGCTGCGCACGCAGGGCGGCACGAACCTCGTGCAGCGCCGCGAGCTGGCCGCCCGCGCGTTCTCGCACACCGCCGCCTACGACACCGCGGTGTCGACGTGGTTCGCCGAGGGCACGCTCGGTGACGACATCGACCTGCCCGCGCACCTGACGATCCAGGCCGAGCGCCTGTCGACCCTGCGGTACGGCGAGAACTCGCACCAGCGCGCCGCGATCTACACGCGCGTGGGCGGCCACGGCATCGCCCAGGCCACGCAGCTGCAGGGCAAGGAGATGTCGTACAACAACTACGTCGACGCCGACGCCGCGCTGCGCGCCGCGTTCGACATGGTGAAGCCTGCCGTCGCGATCATCAAGCACGCGAACCCGTGCGGTATCGCCGTCGCCGCTCCCAACGCGCTCGACCCGATCGCCTCGGCGCACCTGCGCGCGCACGAGTGCGATCCCGTCTCGGCGTTCGGCGGCGTCATCGCCGCGAACCGCACCGTGACGCTGAAGATGGCGGAGAACCTGCGCGACATCTTCACCGAGGTCATCATCGCGCCCGACTTCGAGCCCGAAGCCCTCGAGGTGTTCAAGCTGAAGAAGAACCTGCGCGTGCTGCAGCTCCCCGCCGACTGGCGCCAGGAGCCGATGGACGTGCGTCTCGTCTCGGGCGGCCTGCTGCTGCAGGATGCCGACCGCTTCCCCGCCGACATCGAGTCGGTCGCGAAGGACTGGGAGCTCGTCTCGGGCGAGCGCCCGTCCGACGAGGAGATGACCAACCTCATCTTCGCCTGGAAGGCGTGCCGCGCCGTCAAGTCCAACGCGATCGTGCTCGCGAAGGGTTCGGCGACCGTGGGCATCGGCATGGGCCAGGTCAACCGCGTCGACTCGTGCCGCCTCGCGGTCGAGCGCGCGGGCGACCGTGCGGCCGGGTCGATCGCCGCATCCGACGCGTTCTTCCCCTTCGCCGACGGCCCGCAGGTGCTGATCGACGCCGGGATCTCGGCGATCATCCAGCCCGGCGGTTCGGTGCGGGATGCCGAGGTCGTCGACGCCGCGCGCGCCGCCGGCGTCACGATGTTCTTCACGGGCGAGCGTCACTTCTTCCACTGACGCGCCCTGTTCCCGCCGCCCCCGCGACTTCGGTTGCGGGGGCGGCGGCGTTTGTGCGGGCGGGGTTTGTGCGGCGGGGCGTGGGTGGCGGGGCGCGTGCGGCGGGGCGTGTGCGGCGGGGTGGGGCGGCTCGTCGCGATAAACGCGATTCGCACGCATAAACGCGCTGACGTCGCGTCTATCGTCGTGGATCGCGTTTATGGCGGATGGTGGGCCGCGGCGCGGCGCCGCACACGGCGGAAGCAGGCGACCGCGCGCGGTGCGCTTCGGCGGGATGCGTCTCGGGTGGGATGCCGCGGGGCAGCGAGGCGCCCGGGTGCGGCCGATTGCGCGATAAACGCGATTCGCGCGCAGAAATGCGCTGGCGTCGCGTTTGTCGTCGCGGATCGCGTTTATCGCGCGGTGTGGGCAGCAGCAACCGCGGCACAGCGCGGACGGCAGCAACCGCGGCAGAGCGTGCACACGCCAGCGCTCACCGCGGTCACCGTGTCAACGGCGGGCGCGGCGTCAGGCGCTCAGCGCGATGAGCTTCGCGATCGTGTTGGCGTTGCGCGCCGCGCCCGTGACGCCCAGGCGCTTCTCGAACCAGCCGGCCTGCAGCTTCGACCCGCCGATGCCCTCGGGGTAGCGCACGAACACCTCGCGGCCGTCGAGCACGGCCTCTTCCGGGATGCCGTCGGGCACCTCCAGCGCGACGGCGGGTGCCGCATCGAGGAACACCGTCTGCACCCATCGCCCCTCGGAGGCGTCGACGAACGGGTTCCGCCCCCGCGCATCGGCGAGCTCGGCGTGCGAGCGCACGATCACCGGCAGGTCGTGACCGAACGCCGCACGCACGGCATCCCGGATCGTTCCGGCGATCTCGTCGGGGGAGCGGCCGCCGTCGTCGAGAACGACGTTCCCCGCCACCTGCAGCGTGACGACGTCACCGAGACCCACGGATGCCAGCACCTCGCGCAGCAGGGGCATCTTCATCGCCGTGGGTCCGCCGACACCGCGGATCAGCGCGATCGTTCTCGGCATCCTGACTCTCTCCTCTTCGCGTGAGTCGCCAGAAATCGTCGCCTGGGCGGGCGGTGAGGCGACATATCTTGGCGACTCACGCGAACGCGCGGATCACGCCGAGTCGCGGCCCAGCGTCTCGAGCAGGCGCAGCCAGACCTCGCTGACCGTGGGGTACGACGGGACCGCGTGCCACAGCCGCTTCACCGGCACCTCGCCGACGATCGCGACCGTCGCGGAGTGCAGCAGCTCGGCGATGTCGGGGCCGACGAACGTCGCGCCGACCAGCACGCCGCGGTCGAGGTCGACGATCGCGCGGGCCTTGCCGACGTAGGCGTCGGACTGCTCGCTGGACCCCGCGACGTGCGCGAGGTCGTAATCGAGCACCTTCACGTTCAAACCGCGCTTCTCGGCGGCGGCGGCGGTGAGACCGACGGACGCGACCTCGGGGTCGGTGAACGTGACCTGCGGAACGGCGTCGTGGTCGGCGGTCGCGACGTGGGCTCCCCACGGGCTGTCGTCGACCTCGCCGCCCTGCGCGCGTGCAGCGATGACGTCGCCCGCCGCGCGCGCCTGGTACTTGCCCTGGTGGGTGAGGAGCGCGCGGTGGTTCACGTCGCCGACGGCGTACAGCCAGTCGAAGCCGCGCACGAGGAGCGTGTCGTCGACGTCGAGCCACGAGCCCTCCTCGAGGCCGATGGTGTCGAGCCCCAGGTCGGTGGTGCGCGGCACGCGGCCGGTCGCCACGAGCACCTCGTCGGCGGTCACGGCGGTGCCGTCGGACAGCTCGAGCACGCGGCGTCCGTCGTCGTCGCGGCGGGCGGCCGTGGCATCCACGCCCGTCTTCACCGTGACCCCGCGGGCGCGGAGGGAATCGGCGACCAACTCGCCGGCGAACGGCTCGGTGCCGCCCAGGAGTCCGGAGCGCGCGATGATCGTGACCTCGGCGCCGAGGCTCGCGAACGCCGTCGCCATCTCGGCGCCGACGACGCCGCCGCCGAGGATCGCGAGCGACCCGGGGATGCTCTGCACGGCCGTCGCCTCGCGGCTCGTCCACGGCTCGATGTCGGCCAGGCCCGGGATGCCGGGGAGCAGCGCCGCGGAACCCGTACACACCGCGACCGCGTGGCGAGCGACGAGGTCGGTCGTCGTGCCGTCTTCGGCGGTGACGCGCACGGTCTTCTGGCCGGTGAGGCGGCCGTGGCCGCGCACGAGCTCGATGCCCGCGCCCTCGAGCCACGAGACCTGCCCGGCGTCGTTCCAGTTGCTGGTCATGGAGTCGCGGCGCCGGAGGACCGCGGCGATGTCGAGGTCGCCGGTCACGGCCTGCTTCGCGCCGTCGACATCGCGGGCGGCGCGCAGGGCGGCACCGCTGCGCAGCAGCGCCTTCGACGGCATGCACGCCCAGTACGAGCACTCGCCGCCGACCAGCTCGGATTCGACGATCACGGCGGTGAGACCGGCTTGCACGGCGCGGTCGGCGACGTTCTCGCCCACGGGGCCGGCGCCGATGACGATCAGGTCGAATTCGCGTTCGCTCATGCGCCCACGGTATCGGCGCCCACCGACACGGGGGAGGGGTTGCGGTGTACCCCCGCGGGGCGGCGCGGGTTTGGGGCGCGAGATTGCGTTCGGGGCGGGGAATTTCACGCCCCAAGAGCAGAAACGCGCCCCAAACCCGGGGGTGCCCCCCGCGGACCGCACCGTCGAGGGTTGACTCACGTCCCTGAACCGGTTTAGGCTCGATCCCACTGAACCGGTTTAGACCGATGGATGCCACAACGAGGTGCAGCATGACGAATGAGACGCGACCCACGATCGCCGATGTCGCGCGCCGCGCCGGGGTCAGCAAGGGTCTCGTGTCGTTCGCGTTGAACGGCCGCGCCGGCGTCGCCCCCGACACCCGCGACCGCATCCTGTCCGTCGCCGCCGAGATGGGCTGGAGCCCGAGCCTGCGGGCGCGGTCGCTCAGCGTCGGCCGGGCCTTCGCGTGCGGTCTCGTCATCGGCCGCAGCCCCGACGTCATCGCGGCCGACCCCTTCTTCCCGTCGTTCATCGCGGGCGTCGAGGACGAGTTCTCCGTCTCGGGTCAGGTGCTGGTGCTCGCGGCCGCCACCCCCGGCCGCCACGAGGAGGAGACCTACCGCGGACTCGCGGCGGACCGCCGCGTCGACGGCGTGATCCTCTCCGACCTCCGCGCCGACGATCCGCGCATCGATCTCGTCGCGAGCCTCGGCATCGCCGCCGTGACCCTCGGCGTCCCCGACGTCGACAGCCCCTTCACCTCCGTCTCGGTCGACGACGGCGCCGGCATCCGCCTCGCGGTCGACCACCTCGCCGACCTCGGACACACCGACATCGCGCATGTCGCGGGCCCGTTCGCGATGCTGCACGGACGCCACCGCGCGGCCGCGTTCGAGGCGGCGGCGCGGGCGCGCGGCATCCGGGCCCGTGTCGTCGAGACGGACTTCAGCGCCGCCGACGGGGCGCGGGCCACCACGGCCCTACTCGACGCCGAGGTCCCGCCCACGGCGATCGTGTACTCCAACGACAACATGGCCGTCGCGGGGCTCGGCACGGCGCAGCGCCGCGGCCTGTCGGTGCCCCGCGACCTCTCGATCACCGGATTCGACGACACCGAACTCGGCCGACACCTGTTCCCCGCCCTCACGAGCGTCTCCACCGACGCGCGGGGATGGGGGGCGGCCGCGGCGCGCGCGCTGCTGCAGGCGATCGCGGGAGGAAAGCCCGAGGCACTCGCGCTCGCCGACCCCGGCCTGCAGGTGCGCGACTCCACCGCGCCCCCGACTCGAAGCTGACACCCGCGGGCCCCCGCCCGCCCCACAAGGAGGAAGACATGCGACGACGCATTCTCGCCACAGCAGTAGCCGCCACCGGCATCCTCGCCCTCTCCGCGTGCAGCGGAGGCGGCGGCGGAGCATCCGGAATGGATGCCAAGGGCCCCATCACCATCTGGTACTCGAACAACGCCGCCGAGATCGCGTGGGGCCAGCAGATGGTCGAGGCCTGGAACGCCGACCACCCCGACGAGCAGATCACGGCGCAGGAGATTCCCGCCGGGTCCTCCAGCGAGGAGGTCATCGGCGCGGCGATCACCGCCGGCAACGCCCCGTGCCTGGTGTTCAACACCTCGCCCGCGGCCGTGCCCGGCTTCCAGCGTCAGGGGGGCCTGGTGAACCTGTCGGACTTCCCCGACGGCGAGCAGTACATCACCGAGCGCAGCGGCGACCTCGCCGACCAGTACCGCTCCGACGACGGCGGCTTCTACCAGCTGCCGTGGAAGAGCAACCCGGTGATGATCTTCTACAACAAGGACCTGTTCGCCCAGGCCGGCCTCGACCCGGAGAAGCCGCAGCTGTCGACGTACGACGAGTTCCTCGCGACCTCGCAGAAGCTGAAGGCGGCCGGCGTCTCGGACTACGCCATCAACCCGGCGCCCACGAGCGAGTTCTTCCAGTCGTGGTTCGACTTCTACCCGCTGTACGCCGCGCAGACCGGCGGGAAGCAGCTCGTCGAGGAGGGCAAGGCCACCTTCAACGACGCCGACGGTGAGGCCGTCGCGAACTTCTGGCGCACGATCTACGCCGACGAGCTCGCCGGCAACGAGCAGTACCAGGGCGACGCGTTCGCCGACGGCAAGGCCGCGATGGCCATCGTCGGACCGTGGGCCGTGTCGGTCTACAAGGACAAGGTCAACTGGGGCGCCGTGCCCGTTCCCACGGAGAAGGGCACCGCGGCCGACCAGACCTGGACCTTCAGCGACGCGAAGAACGTCGGCCTCTTCACCGCGTGCCAGAACAAGGGCACCGCGTGGGAGGTCCTGAAGTTCGCCACCAGCCAGGAGCAGGACGGGAAGTGGCTCGAGGAGACCGGCCAGATGCCGCTCCGCACCGACCTGACTACGACCTACGCCGACTACTTCAGCGCCAACCCGGCCTACGAGCAGTTCGGCGACCAGGCCGCCCGCACCGTCGAGGTGCCCAACGTCGTCAGCTCGGTCGAGATCTGGCAGGCGTTCCGCGACGAGTACTCCAAGGCGGTCATCTTCGGCGAAGAGGACGTGAACACCTTCCTCTCCAACGCCCAGACCCAGATCGACCAGCTCGCGGCGGGGAAGTGACATGACCGTCGATCTCACCCGCACGTCCGGGCGGACCGGGGGCGACCCCGGCCGGTCCGGACGTGCGGGGGGAGCGGGGGATGCCGGGAAGAAGCGGCGCCGCCTCCTCGGGGCGCAGCCGCTCGGCATCCTGTTCTCCGCTCCGTACCTGATCTTCATCGGGGTCGTCTTCGCCTACCCGATCGTGTTCGCGGTGTGGATGTCGTTCCACGACTACTTCTTCACCGCGCCGGGCGCGAACGTCGACCGGCCGTTCGTCGGACTCGACAACTACGTCACGGCGCTGGGCGACCCGGCCGTGTGGCGGTCGTTCGGCAACGTCGGCATCTTTCTGCTCATCAACGTCCCGCTGACGGTCGTGCTGTCGATCGTGCTGGCCACGGCGCTGGACCGGGTGGTGCGCGCCCGCGCGTTCTTCCGCGTCGCGTTCTACGTGCCCTACGTCACGGCATCCGTCGCCGTGGTCGCGGTGTGGCTGTTCCTGTTCTCGAACACGGGGCTGATCAACAACGCCCTCGGCCCGCTGGCGCCGAACCCGTCGTGGCTGGTCAACTCGGCGCTCGCGATGCCCACCATCGCGCTGTTCGTGACGTGGAAGGGGCTCGGGTTCTACATCCTGCTGTACCTCGCGGCGCTCCAGAACGTGCAGCGCGAGCTGTACGAATCGGTGGCGGTGGACGGCGGCGGACGCCTCCGGCAGTTCTTCTCGGTGACGGTGCCGGGCGTGCGTCCGGCGACGTTCCTCGTCGTGCTGCTCGCCACGATCACCGGCGCGAACCTCTTCACCGAGCCATACCTGCTCACCAACGGCGGCGGTCCCAACGGCGCGTCGACGTCGCCCGTGCTGCTCATCTACCAGAAGGGCATCGAGCAGCAGAACCCCGACGTGGCCGCGGCCATCGGGGTGGTGCTGATCATCTTCGTGCTGATCATCGCGGCGCTCCAGCGCCGGTTCGTGGGGAGGGAGGAATCATGAAGACCAGAGTCGTGACCTACGGCGTGCTGACGCTCGGCGCACTGGCGTTCCTGTTCCCCTTCTACTACATGGTCGTCGGCTCGCTGCAGACCAACCCGGACTCGACGATCGCGGGCGCGTTCCCGCACCCGTCGAACCTGACGCTGGAGAACTACACGGCGATCGACGGGCGCATCAACCTGCTGAAGGGCCTCGTCAACTCGGGCATCTTCACCGGGGGAGTCATCCTCGGCACCATCGTGTTCGGCGTGCTCGCCGGGTACGCGCTGGCGGTGCTGAAATGGCGCGGCCGGTCGGCGACCTTCGCGCTCGTGCTCCTGGTGCAGGTGATCCCGTTCCAGCTGCTGATGATCCCGCTGTACGTGATGATCGCTCGCGACTACGGGTTGAGCGACAGCTACCTCGGCATGATCCTGCCGTTCTTCATCAACTCCACGGCGGTCGTGATCTTCCGGCAGTACTTCCTGCAGCTCCCCAGGGAGCTGTTCGACGCCGCCCGCATCGACGGGGCGAACGAGTTCCGGCTGCTGTGGAGCGTCGCCCTGCCGCTCGTACGTCCGGCGCTGCTGACGGCGGTGCTGCTGACCTTCATCGGTCCGTGGAACGAGTTCCTGTGGCCCTTCCTCATCACGAAGGATGCCGCGATGCAGCCGCTCGCCGTGTCGCTGGCGAACTTCATCTCCACCATCGCGGCATCCACGACCAACCCCTTCGGCGCGATGATGGCCGGCGCCGTCGTGCTCGCCGCCCCCGCGGTGGCGCTGTTCCTGATCTTCCAGCGCTACTTCACCTCCAACGACCTCGGATCCGGAGTGAAAGGATGACAATGACCCCCGATTCCCCCGTCCCCTACCGCCTCACACGTGTGGGTGTGGTGATGACCCCCGAGCCCGGCAACGTCGACGAAGCCGAGGGGGTGCTCAACCCGGCCTCGGGCCGCGGCCCGGACGGCGAGCTGTACCTGCTGCCGCGCCTGGTCGCCGAGGGCAACGTCTCGCGCGTGGGCATCGCCCGCGTCGTCGTCGAGGACGGGGTGCCCGTCGCCGTCGAACGCGAGGGCGTGGTGCTCCAGCCCGATCGCGGGTGGGAGCGCGGCGCCGACAACGCCGGGACCGAAGACCCGCGCACGACCTGGGTGGAGGCCCTGGGGCTGCACGTCATGACGTACGTCGCCTACGGCCCCCTGGGCCCGCGCACCGCCGTCGCCGTCTCCGAGGACCTGCGCGACTGGCGGCGTCTCGGACCCGTGCTGTTCCGCTACCAGGACGACCTCGACATGGACCTGAACCTGTTCCACAACAAGGACACGGTCTTCTTCCCCGAGACGGTCACGGCCCCCGACGGCAGCGAGGCGTTCGCGGTGCTGCACCGACCCATGTGGGACCTCGGCGAGACCAAGCCCGGACAGGGCGTGCGGGTGCCGGCCGGCGTCTCGGACGAGCGGCAGTCCATCTGGATCAGCTACGTGCCCGTGGCATCCGTCCGGGAGGACCTCGCGAACCTCGCGCTGTGGGAGCAGCACCGGTTCGTCGCGGGCCCCGCGTTCCCCTTCGAGGCCGTGAAGATCGGCGGGGGACCGCCGCCGCTGCGCATCCCCGAGGGCTGGCTGGTGCTGCACCACGGTGTGACCGGCGTGATCGACAGCGCGTTCTCGCAGCAGCAGAAGGTGAACTACGCCGCGGGCGCCCTGATCCTGGATGCCGACGACCCGAGCCGCGTGATCGCGCGGACGCCGGAGCCGCTGCTGGCCCCCGAGACCGACGACGAGCGCAGCGGCATCGTGCCGAATGTCGTCTTCCCGACCGCGATCGAGGAGATCGACGGCCGCCACTTCGTGTTCTACGGCATGGCCGACTCGAAGATCGGCGTCGCCCTGCTCGAGCGCACCGACTGAGCGTCACAACTCCTGCGGAATCGCCGCTCCGGCCGTCCCCCGACGGCGGTGGGGGCGGCTTCGCAGGAGTTGTGCCCCCCCATCGAAAGGATTCCCCTATGAACGCACGATGGAGTGCGCGCGGCCTGGTCCTCGCGGGCGCGGTCGCCCTGGCGGTGCCGCTGAGCGCCGCACCGGCGTCGGCGCTGGCGCCGGCCACCGCCGAGGTCGCCCGGGCCGCCACCGCCCCGGCGGCGTCGCTGACAAACCTCGACCACCTCGACTTCCTCCTCGGTTCGCCCACACCCGCGGGCGTCGCCGGTCACACCACCTACCGTCTCGCCGAGGAGCCGACGCTCCTCGCGCCCTGGACCTACGCCGACGCCCGCGACGGCGGGACCTTCGAGCGCATCGGCGGCGGTAGCCTCGACCCGGCGACGGGCGACTGGAGTCAGGGCGCCTACAACGCCGACGACACCACCCGCGCCGCCGTCGTCTACCTGCGCCATTGGCAGCAGACCGGCGACGCCGACAGCCGCCACAAGGCGTACGAACTGCTCCGCACGGTCGCGTACCACCAGACGACCGACGGTTCTGACGCCGGCAACGTCGTCCTGTGGATGCAGCCGGACGGCGAGCTGAACCCCTCCGCCGAGCCGGTGGAGCTGCCCGACCCGTCCGACTCCGGCCCGAGCTACTGGCTCGCGCGCACGGTGTGGGCGCTCGGCGAGGGCTACGCGGCCTTCGCCGACGACGACCCCGACTTCGCTGCGTTCCTGAAGGACCGCCTCGCCCTGTCGCGCGGAGCGATCGAACGCGACGTCCTGTCGAAGTACGGCCAGTACGTCGAGGCCGACGGCAAGAAGGTCCCCGCGTGGCTCATCGTGGACGGGGCGGATGCCTCGGCCGAGGCGGTCCTCGGACTCGCCGCCGCCGTGCGGGCGGGGGACGACTCCTCGACCACCGCGGCGCGTCAGCTCGCCGAGGGCGTGGCCGCCATGGCATCCGGGACCTCCGGCGAGTGGCCGTACGGCGCGGTGCTCCCGTGGGCGCAGTCGCCGGCGATGTGGCACGCGTGGGGGTCGCAGATGCCCGCGGCGCTCGCCGTCGCGGCCGACGTCCTCGACGACTCCACGCTGGCGGATCCCGCGATCGCCGACGCCACGGGCTTCACGACGACGCTGCTCACCGCGGGCGGGCCCGACAACGGCTGGTACCCGAGCCCGACCGACCGCGTGCAGATCGCGTACGGCGCCGACTCCCGTGTGCAGTCGCTCGTCGCCCTCGCCGACACGACCGGATCGAGCGCGTTCGCCGACCTCGCCGGCATCCAGGCCGCGTGGTTCTTCGGCGGCAACCACGCCGGCGCCCGCATGTACGACCCCGCGACGGGTGTGACCTTCGACGGGCTGCAGCCCGACGGCACGGTCAACCGCAACAGCGGGGCCGAGTCGACGATGCACGGACTCCTGACCGCCCTCGCGCTCGACGCGCACCCGGCGATCGCCGCGCGGGCGACCGCGCTCACCTCCGTCACCGACCGCGTCGGCCTGACGTTCGTGCAGGCGGAGGATGCCAGGTCCACCGACGGCACGGTCTCGACGCCGGCGTCGTGGACGGGGGAGTCGAGCTGGTCGGGCGACGCCCTCACCCTGAAGCCGCGGCAGAGCGCGACGTGGGACATCGGCGCGGCCGACTCGCGGCGGTGGGTCGAGCCGGTCGTGTTCTCGCAGCCGGGGGAGCAGTCGCTGTCGCGCTGGCGCGGCAACGGCGTGCTGAAGGTCACCGGTCCCGCCCAGGGCATCTCGCCGACGCCCGGCGCGCTGCTGCCGCACGCGCTGACCACCGCGGTTCCGGAGCGCCGGACCGAGCTCACCGTCACCGCGCTGCGCGGCGATCTCGTGCTCGACGGGCTCATCGTGCGGCCGTGGGTGTCGCGCCTCGTCCTCGAAGGCGGCGGCAGTCGCAGCGAGCTCGTGCAGTCCAGCGCCCCGTTCGTGCAGCGGACCACGGTCTCGGGCGGCGGGACGGTCCGGGTCTACGACTCGCGCGGCGCGCTCGTGCGCACGGCGGCGTTCGATCGCGAGATCACGGTGCTCCTGCCCTCCGGCGGGTTCGCGGTCGCCGAGCGCTGAGGCCGCGGCATCCCTCCTCTTCGTGCGTTTGGGGCGTGATTCTCCGTTCGGGGCGTGATACTCGCGCCCCGAACGGAAGGATGCGCCCCAAACCGGGATGCCTCACCTCGGGATGCCGCACCCCGGGATGCCTCACCCCGAGGCGTGGATCGCCTCCACCACCGCCCGCACGTGCCGGCGGGAGACGGCGGAGGGACCCACCGTGAGCGAGACGGTCCACGGGGGGAGGTCGTCCGCCACGGGACGCACGCGGCACCCTGCCTTCGGGACGACGTCGGGGATCACGGCGACACCGAGCCCGGCGGCGACGTACTCGGGGACGGCGGCGAGCTCGCCGACCTCGGCCACGACGTGTCGCATCACCCCGCGGCGCTCGAGTTCGCCGTCGAGTTGCACGCGGTTGCCGAAGCCGGGCAGCACGTCGATCCAATCGTCGTCGGCGAGCTCGGCCAGCGAGATGGGGCCGTCCCCCCGGGCGAGCGGATGCGTCTCGGGCAGGACGGCGACGTAGGGGTAGGAGGCGAGCGGTCTCGACACGGCCCCGGATGCCGGGGGCAGGGCCGTCAACGCGAGGTCGAGACGGTCGCGGTCGAGGTCGACGAACAACCCGCGCGACCCCGTGGCCGAGACCGTCACGCGCACGTCGACGAGCGGGTGCGAACGGCGCAGGCGCCCGAGGATCTCGGGGAGGTCGATGACCCGTAGTCCCGCGAACGTGCCGATGCGCACGAGTCCGCGAACCCCGGTTCCGGACTCGGATGCCGCCCCGCGCAGCGCGTCGACGTCGGCGAGCAGCGTGCGCGCGAGGGGGAGGAGCGCCTCACCCGCCGGCGTCAGTCGCACCGACTTCGTGGAGCGCTCGAACAGGCGGACGCCCAGGTCGCGTTCGAGGCTCGCGAGGCCCGCAGACACCGTGGACTGCGCCGCGAACAAGCGGGCGGCGGCAGCCGTGACGTTGCGCTCGACCGCGACGGTCACGAAGTACTCGAGGAGGCGGGTCTCCATGCGGTGATCATAGACGGACTCGATCATCATGATCGAGAACGTTCGTTTCCCTCGATGCTCGCGACGGAGCATCCTGAAGCCATGACTTCCTCCATCGTCCTTCCGGTGGCCGCTCGGGCGACCGCCGCGCGTCTCTCGCACCGGACCGGGTTCTGGGTCACGGCCGCCACGTTCCTCGCGCTCATGGCCTTCAACACGGTGCCGACGCCGCTCTACGCGCTGTACCAAGCCCGCGACGGTTTCCCCACGTTCCTCATCACGGTGATGTTCGCCGCGTACTCGATCGGCGTCATGGTGTCGCTGTACCTCGCCGGGCACCTGAGCGACCGGCTCGGTCGCCGCCCGCTCATCCTCGCGGCCACGGTGCTTCAGATCGCCGCGGCCCTGGTGTTCGTGCTGCGCGCCGACGCCGCGAGCGTCATCGCCGCGCGCCTCGTCGCCGGGCTCGGCATCGGCCTGTTGACGGCGTCGGCCACCGCGCACCTCGCCGACCTGCGGCGCGTGTCGCACCCGGCATCCCCGGGATTCGCCGCCACGGTCGCGGGCGTCGCGAACATGGGCGGCTTGGCCCTCGGCCCGCTGATCGGCGGCCTCTTCGCGGAGTTCACCCCCGCGCCGCTCGTGCTGCCGTACGTCGTGTTCCTGGTCGGTTTCCTCGCGCTGGGCCTCGCGTACGCGTTCGTGCCCGAGACCGTCGAGATCGACCGGTCCTTCCGCTACCGTCCGCAGCGGGTCCGCATCCCCGCGGACGGACGCCGCGCCTACTGGGCGGCGGGCACCGCGGCGTTCGCCGCCTTCGCCGTGACGGGTCTCTTCGGTTCGGTCGCCCCGACGTTCCTCGCGGGACGGCTCGGCGTCACGGATCACCTCGTCGCCGGGGCCGTGTCGTTCTCGGTCTTCGGTGCCGCAGCCGTGTCGCAGGTCGTGTTCGCGGGCCGCTCGACCCGCACGCAGCTGCGGCTGGGGCTCGTCGCCATGATCGCGGGGCTGCTGAGCCTCGGCGCCGCCGATCTGCTGACCTCCGGCATCCTGTTCGTGCTCGGCGGCATCGTCGCGGGCGCCGGTGTCGGCCTGCTCTTCCGCGGAGCCCTCGCCACGGCGGGCTCGCTCGCCGACCCCCGCACCCGGGGCGAGATCACCTCGGGTGTCTTCCTCCTCGCCTTCGCCGGGATGACCGTGCCGCCGCTGGCCGTCGGCATCGCGCTCCTCGCCCTCCCGCTGGTGCCGGTGTTCCTCGGCTTCGTCGTGCTGGTGCTGGTCCTGTCGATCTGGGGAGGCCTGGTGATCCTGCGCGAGACCGCGGCGACCGCCTGACGCCCCGGGGCGGGTCGCCCCGCCCCCGCCCGTTTGCCTCAGTGTCCAAGACACGCCGATGCACCTCGGTGCCGTCCGCGTGTCTTGGACACTGAACGAAGGGGAGAGCAAGGGATCACGTCCGAGCGCGACGTCGCCCCACCCTCGTGTCCGATTTCCGCCGGAGCATGTCGGTGGTCGGTGGCAGGGTGGATGCCATGACCTCCACCGCCGCCGACACTCGGGGCTTCGACGAGCGCTACCGCGTGATCCAGTCGCGCGACCGGCGCTTCGACGGGCAGTTCGTCACGGCCGTGAGCTCCACCGGGATCTACTGTCGGCCGAGCTGCCCCGCGCGCACACCGAAGGAGGCGAACGTGACGTTCTACGCCACGTCGGCCGCGGCGCACGAGGCGGGGTTCCGCGCGTGCAAGCGCTGCCTGCCCGAGGCCGCACCGGGATCCCCGGCCTGGCACCTCCGGGGCGACGTCGCCGCCCGCGCGATGCGCCTCATCGCCGACGGCGTCGTCGATCGCGAGGGCGTGCCCGGCCTCGCGCGGCGCCTCGGGTACTCCTCCCGCCACCTCGGCCGCCTGCTCACTGCCGAGCTCGGCGCGGGGCCCCTCGCCCTGGCGCGGGCGCAGCGCGCCCATACCGCCCGGGCCCTGCTCGTGGGCACCGACCTGTCGGCATCCGATGTCGCGTTCTCGGCGGGCTTCTCGAGCGTGCGGCAGTTCACCGAGACGATCGGAGAGGTCTTCGGCATGTCGCCGACCGCTCTCCGCGCCCGACGCTCCCGCGCCGCGGGCACCGTCCCGGTCGGTGAGATCGACCTGGCCCTTCCCGTCCGCGGCCCGATCGACACCGTCGGCCTGTTCGGCTGGATGCGGGCGCACGCGATCCCCGGCGTCGAGATCGGCGGCGACGCCTCATTCGCACGCGTGATCCGGATGCCGGGCGGACCGGCGTGGTTCGAGGTCCGGCGCGACGCCGACTCCCGCCTGCGCCTGCGCGCGCGGCTCACCGCCCTCGCCGACCTCGGCACCCTCATCGCGCGCGTCCGGCGCCTGTTCGACCTCGACGCCGATCCGCTCGCGATCGACGAGGCGCTCGCCCGGCATCCCGAACTCGCCCCCGCGGTCGCCGCGGTTCCGGGCGTGCGGGTGCCGGGGGCCATGGATGCCGGGGAGATGCTGCTGCGCGCGATGATCGGCCAGCAGATCAGCGTCGCGTCGGCGCGCACGATGCAGGGGCGACTGTCGGCCGAGCTCGGCGAGCGCACCGAGATCGGTGGAGCCGCGATGACGCTCTTCCCCGACCCCGCGGTCATCGCCGAGCAGGGTTTCGACGTGCTCCGCGGGCCGACCGCGCGCCGCCGCGCGATCGTCGAGGCGGCTGCGGCGCTCGCCGACGGCTCGCTGGCGCTCGGGCCGGGTGACGACGGCGCCGAGCAGCGCGCGCGGCTCCTCGCGATGCGGGGGATCGGGCCCTGGACCGCCGACTACGTCCGCATGCGGGTGATCGGCGACCCCGACGTCCTGCTTCCCGGTGACGTCGCCGCACGCGCCGGCGCGGCGGCGCTGGGGCTGCCCTCCGACCCCGCGGGATTCACGCGATGGGCGGAGCGCGCGGCGCCGTGGCGCAGCTACGCGATGGCCCACTACTGGTACGCCGCCCCCGTGACCCAGGCGTGGCGCACGCCGACCCCTTCGACCGAAAGCGAGCCCGCCCCGTGACCACCGCGACCCTCCAGTTCGTCGACACCCCCGACGGTCCCTTCGCGATCCTCGCCGACGCCGCCGACCGCGTGCTCGTCTCCGGCTGGACCGACGAGGTGGATGCCGTGCTCGACCGGCTCCGCCCGACCCACCGCCCCGCCGAGGTCGTGCCGGGCGAGACGCGCGCGGCCGCGGCCGTCGCGGCCTACTACGACGGCGATCTCGCCGCGATCGACGACGTCGAGGTCGTGCAGTTCGGAACGCCGCTGCAGCAGCGAGGGTGGTCCGCCCTCCGGGCCATCGGGCCGGGAGCCCCGCTCACCTACACCGGGTTCGCCACCGCTCTGGGCTCGCCCACGGCCGTCCGGGCGGCGGCATCCATCTGCGCCCGGAACGCGCCCGCGCTGTTCGTGCCCTGTCATCGCGTGCTGCGCGGTGACGGCACGATGGGCGGTTTCGCGTGGGGAGTGGACGTCAAGCGACGCCTGCTCGAGCGCGAAGCCGCGGGCTGACGCCGCCGCGCACCCTCAGCGATTCGTACAACCTCAGCCGCAGGGAGCCGGATGCCGCTGACGTCGAGCGGATCGCTGAGGTTCCGCCGCAGCCTGGCGCCCCGCCGTGCTCGCGGCCCGTGCCGCGACAGCCGGCCGCAGAATCCGCGCTTGCCCTCGGCGAACTCTCAGGCATATCCTGAAAAGCTGCCGCGCCCCCCGGCGGCTGAGCACCGATCGAGGAGGATGCCATGGACCAGATCGACGCCACCGTCGTACGTGCCGCCTCCTTTCCCGGCATCCGCGCCATCCGCCTCGCGCGTCGCCCGTAGCGCTTCGGCCGCTCCCGCGTCGCACGTCCCGGTGGGTCTCCACCGGCGCCCCTGGCATCCTTTCTCCCGCGCTCCACTCCCGCGCGTCGCTTCGACCCCACGAGGATCATGACCACCGCAGAAAACCGCCCTCAACTGTCGACGCTCCGTTCCCTCGCGCGGCTCCTGCCCATCGCGCGCCCCGTCCTCCCGCGCCTCGCGCTCGGCGCCGTGAGCGCGCTCGGCGCGAGCGTGCTCGCCCTCGCGATCCCGCTCGTCCTCGAGCAATTGGTCGCCGGCCCCATCAGCTCGGGCGACCCCGGGCAGCTGGCGTGGGGTGCCGTGCTCATCCTCGGGCTGGGCCTGGCCGAGGCCGGCATGGTGTGGCTGCGCCGGTGGTTCGTGCTCGCCCCCGCGACGAAGGTCGAGTACGACCTGAGGCAGTCGTTCTACTCGCGCCTGCAGCGCCTGCCGGTGGCATTCCACGACCGCTGGCAGTCCGGGCAGCTGCTCTCGCGCATGATGCAGGACATCAGCATGCTCCGCCGTTGGCTCGCGTTCGGCCTCATCCTGCTGATCGTCAACGTGCTGACGATCCTCATCGGCGCGGTGCTGCTGTTCCGGTGGCACTGGCTGCTGGGGACGCTCTTCCTCGTCGCCTCCGCGCCGCTGTGGTACGCCGGCTACCGATTCGAGAAGCGCTACGGCGCCCTGGCGCGACAGAGTCAGGACCAGGCGGGTGACCTCGCCACCTCGGTGGAGGAGAGCGTCCACGGCATCCGCGTGCTGAAGGCCTTCGGCCGCGGGAAGCACGCTCTGCAGAAGTTCACGCGTCAGGCCGAGTCGCTGCGCGAGACCGAGCTCGGCAAGGCCCGGGCGATCGGCTGGATCTGGTTCTGGCTCGTGCTGCTGCCCGACATCGCTTTCGCGGTGTGCCTGGGCGCGGGCATCGTCCTCACGCAGCTGGGGCAGTTGCAGGTGGCGGAGCTCGTGGCGTTCTTCGCGATGGCCACCGTGCTGCGCTGGCCGATGGAGTCGATCGGCTTCCTGTTCTCGTTCCTGCTCGACGCGCGCACCGCGACCGATCGCATCTTCGAGGTGTTCGACGAGCAGAACACGATCGTCGACCCCGAGGAGCCGCGCACGATCGCCGAGCCGCGCGGCGAGCTCGTCCTCGAGGGCGTGCATTTCCGGTATCAGGATGCCGCCGACACCGAGCCGGACCTCCTCGACGGCGTCGACCTGAGTCTGCGTCCGGGCGAGACGATGGCGCTGGTGGGTCTGACCGGTTCCGGGAAGACGACGCTCACCACCCTCCCGGGCCGTCTGTACGACGTCACCGGTGGCCGGGTGCTGCTCGACGGGATCGATGTGCGGGAGCTCCGGCTGTCGGAGCTGCGACGGCACGTGGGCATGGCGTTCGAGGACGCCACGCTCTTCTCGCAGACCGTGCGCGCGAACGTCCTGCTCGGCCGGGAAGACCTCGAGCCGGGTTCGCCCGAGGCCGAGGCCGTGCTCACCGAAGCGCTCGAGGTCGCGCAGGCGCACTTCGTCCACGACCTGCCCGACGGGCTCGACACCGTCATCGGCGAGGAGGGGTTGAGCCTGTCCGGTGGCCAGCGTCAGCGTCTCGCGCTCGCCCGCGCGGTCGCCGCGCGGCCCGCCGTGCTCGTGCTCGACGACCCGCTGTCGGCCCTCGACGTCGACACCGAGGCTCTCGTGGAGGATGCGCTCCGCGAGGTGCTGAGCGAGACCACGGCCCTCGTCGTCGCGCACCGTCCCTCGACCGTGACGCTCGCCGACCGGGTGGCCCTGCTGCAGGACGGCCGTATCACCGCGGTCGGCACGCACTCCGACCTGCTCCGCCAGAGCGACGCCTACCGGCACGTGATCTCCAGCCTCGAAGAGGCCGAGGCCGAACGGGAGGCGCAGACCGGCGCGATCCCCGTGATCCGAACCGGCCCCGACACCGCGGCATCCGCCGACGAACCCCTGCCCGCGAAGGAGGCGACCCGATGAGCACGACCACCGTCACCGGGACCAGCGGCGAAGATCGCTCGGACTACACCCGCGACGAGAGCCGGGCGATCCGCCAGCGCTCGCTGCGCCTGCTCGGCTCCCTCGTCTCACCGTTGCGCGGTCAGCTGGTGCTCGCCGCCGCCGTGCTCGTCATCTCGACGGCCCTGCGCGTCGCGGGCCCCGCGCTGATCGCCTATGGCATCGACAACGCCCTGCCGGCGGTGATCCAGAACAACGACTGGATGCCGACGATCATGGTCGTCGCGATCTACCTCACGGCCGGCATCGGTGGTGCCGTGCTGATCGGGTGGTACGTCGTGGTGGCGGCCCGCCTCACCCAGGCGGTCATGCTCGACCTGCGCAAGCGCATCTTCCTGCACACCCAGCGGTTGAGCCTGGAGTTCCACGAGTCGTACACGTCCGGTCGCATCATCTCGCGTCAGACGAGCGACCTCGACACCATCCGCGAACTGCTCGACGGCGGGCTGAACGAGCTGGTCTCCGGCGTGCTGTACGGGTTGTTCACCCTCGTGGCGCTGTTCCTGATCGACTGGCAGTCCGGGCTGGTGCTCGCGGTCATGGGATTGCCGCTCTACCTGCTCATGCGGTGGTTCTACGGCCGGTCGCAGGTGATCTACCGCGAGTCGCGGGTGATCAGCGCCCAGGTGATCGTGAAGTTCGTCGAGAGCATGACCGGCATCCGGGCGGTGAAGGCCTTCCGCAAAGAGCCGCGGAACGACGAGGAGTTCGGTGACCTCGCGGGCCAGTACCGCGACGTGAACATGCGCTCGATCCGGCTGTTCGGCACCTTCGAGCCGGGCCTCATGGCCGTGGCATCCGTCTCGGTCGCGCTCGTGCTGCTGTGGGGCGGTGGTCGTGTCATCGGCGGCGCGCTCGAAATCGGTGTGCTCGCGGCGGCGGTGCTGTACGTGCGCAACTTCTTCGCCCCGCTGCAGGAGGTGGCGTTCTTCCTCAACTCGTACCAGTCCGCCACTGCGGCGCTCGAGAAGGTGTCCGGCGTGCTGGAGGAGCAGCCGACGGTGCCCGATCCGGTCGACCCGGTCGACCTGTGGAGCGCCCGCGGCCACGTGCGCTTCGACGATGTCACCTTCGGGTACTCGGAGGGGCGTGTCATCCTGCCGCACTTCTCGCTCGACATCCCCGCGGGGCAGACGATCGCCCTCGTCGGCACGACCGGCGCCGGCAAGACGACGCTCGCCAAGCTCATCTCCCGCTTCTACGACCCCACGAAGGGGGCGGTGACTCTCGATGACGTGGACCTCCGTCGCCTGCACCCCAAGGACCTGCGTCGGGCGATCGTCATGGTGACGCAGGAGGCGTACCTGTTCAGCGGAACGGTGGCCGACAACATCGCCCTCGGGAAGCCCGACGCGACGATGGACGAGATCCGCGCGGCCGCCCGGGCCGTGGGCGCCGACGGCTTCATCGAGAAGCTGCCCGACGGCTACGACACCGACGTGAACAAGCGCGGCGGGCGCGTGTCGGCCGGACAGCGGCAGCTGATCTCGTTCGCGCGGGCGTTCCTCGCCGACCCGGCGGTCCTGATCCTCGACGAGGCGACCGCGTCGCTCGACATCCCCAGCGAGCGGCTCATCCAGGACGCCCTGCAGACGCTGCTGGCCGACCGCACGGCGATCATCATCGCGCACCGCCTGTCGACGGTCGCGATCGCCGACCGCGTGCTCGTGATGGAGCACGGCCGCATCATCGAGGACGACAGCCCCGAGGCGCTCATCGCCGGAACGGGCAAGTTCGCGCAGCTGCACGCGTCGTGGCGGGAGTCGCTCGTCTGACGGATCAGGAGGGATGCCACGGCCGCGGGGTCGTGGCATCCCTCCCGCCGTTCCGCTCGGGGTTCGGAGTCCGACGGGTGACTACGCGGTGTCAGGGGGTGATTCGGCGCAGAGCGCCGAGTCGACATGTATACGTTGGGCGGACTGGTCGACCCGACGGCCAGTCCGGCGCGCTCGGGCCGCGCGCCGAGGGGAGGCGGACTGGCCGAACGACGTTCCAGCCGTGACGACAGGCCTGCGCCGCCTCCCCTCCATCCCGCCGATGAGGGCAGGGGAATCCCTCGAGAGGAGCGGCGCCGGGTGTCACCCGTTCCCGGGCGATCTCGCCCTAGATGTGGACGCGGGCGACGGTCTCGCCGTACTCCGTCTCGCCGACCGGTTCGAAGCCCGCGCGCAGGAAGAAGGTCTCGGGGCCGCCGACGCCGGGTTCGTAGATCACGTCGACGTGGTCCATGCCGCGACGGCGCGCCTCCTCGAGGAGCTGTCCCAGCGCGAAACGACCGACACCGCGCCCCTGGTCGTCGGCGTCGACGTTGATGCGCCACAGCACCGACCGGAAGTGCTCCTCGTGCGCCTCGGGGTCGAAGTTCGCGCTCACGAACCCGACGACCTCGTCGCCGTCGAGCACGACGCGCTGCCAGGAGGTCTGCGGATCCATCACCGTGGCGGCGATGCCGTAGCTGACCGGAGCGAGGAACTGCTCCTGCCCGGGCTTGAGCGACAGGTTGTTCACGGCCACGATCGTGGCGGCGGAGAGTTCGACGAGACGAAGGTCGGCCATGCGCCCAGGCTATCCGCCCCGCCGATCCGCGCAACATTCCGGATGCCAACCTCCCGGCATCCACTCGACAAACGCGATGCGCGGCGGGGAACGCGACGTGCCGCCCTTCCCGGCGCGAATCGCGTCTCCCGAGACGGGAGGCACCCGCGAACTATCTCGACATCAAGAGACTTTGCGCCGGTGCGATAGGCTGAAGCGCAACCCTGGCCGCCTCTACGGAGAGATTCGACGTGCCCGATTCCACCATCATCTACACGTACACCGACGAGGCGCCGGCGCTTGCTACGGCGTCGTTCCTGCCCATCGTGCAGGCCGTCACCACCCAGGCGGGCATCGATGTCGAGACCCGCGACATCTCGCTCGCCGGCCGCATCCTGGCCGCCTTCCCGCAGCGCCTCACGCCCGAGCAGCACGTGGGCGACGCCCTCGCCGAGCTCGGCGGTCTCGCCACGCTCCCCGAGGCGAACATCATCAAGCTGCCCAACATCTCGGCATCCATCCCGCAGCTCAAGGCCGCGATCGCCGAGCTGCAGTCGCAGGGTTACGACATCCCCGACTATCCCGACGACGCGACGAGCGTCGAAGACAAGGACGTGCGGGCGCGGTACGACCGCATCAAGGGCTCGGCCGTCAACCCGGTCCTGCGCGAGGGCAACAGCGACCGCCGTGCGCCGCTGGCCGTGAAGAACTACGCGAAGAAGCACCCGCACCGCAACAAGCCGTTCGTCGAGGGCTCGAAGACCCGCGTCGCGACCATGGGCCACGACGACTTCAAGAGCAACGAGAAGTCGTGGGTCGCCGCCCACGACGACGTGCTCACCATCCGTCACACCGCGGAAGACGGCACGGTCACGGTGCTGAAGGAGAGCCTGAAGGTCCTCCCGCGCGAGATCATCGACGCCACGTTCCTCTCGGCCGCGGCCCTCGACGCGTTCCTGGCCGAGACGGTCGCCCAGGCCAAGGCCGACGACGTGCTCTTCTCGGTGCACCTCAAGGCCACCATGATGAAGGTCAGCGACCCAATCATCTTCGGTCACGTCGTGAAGGCGTACTTCGCCGACGTGTTCGCCCAGTACGGCGAGAAGATCGCCGCGGCGGGTCTGAACCCGAACAACGGCCTCGGCGGCATCCTGTCGGGTCTCGGCTCGGTCGAGGGCGGCGACGAGATCGCCGCGGCGTTCGAGAAGGCCGTCGACACCGCCGCGCGCGTGTCGTACGTCAACTCCGACAAGGGCATCACGAACCTGCACGTCCCCTCCGACGTCATCGTGGATGCCTCGATGCCCGCCCTCATCCGCAACGGCGGCAAGCTGTGGGGCGCCGACGGGGGAGAGGACGACACGCTCGCCGTGATCCCCGACTCCTCGTACGCCGGTGTGTATCAGGCCGTGATCGACGACGTCATCGCCAACGGCCCCCTGAACCCGGCCACCATCGGCACCGTCCCGAACGTCGGTCTCATGGCGCAGGCCGCCGAGGAGTACGGCTCGCACGACAAGACCTTCGAGATTGCCGCCGCCGGCCGCGTCGAGGTCGTCGACGGCGACGGCAACGTCGTCATCGAGCACGACGTGCAGCCCGGTGACATCTGGCGTGCCACGCAGACCAAGTACGTCGCGATCGTCGACTGGGTGAACCTCGCCGTGCGCCGCGCCCGCGCCACGGGCGTCCCGGCCGTGTTCTGGCTCGACGTCAACCGCGCGCACGACGCGCAGATCATCGCGAAGGTCTACCAGGCGCTCGCCACGATCGACACGCACGGCCTCGAGCTCCTGATCCTGCCGCCGGCCGAGGCTACGCGCTACACGCTCGCGCGTCTGCGTCACGGTCTCGACACCATCTCCGTGACCGGCAACGTGCTGCGCGACTACCTCACCGACCTGTTCCCGATCCTCGAGGTCGGCACGAGTGCCAAGATGCTCTCGATCGTGCCGCTGCTCGCCGGCGGCGGACTGTTCGAGACCGGTGCGGGCGGCTCCGCGCCGAAGCACGTGCAGCAGCTCCTCGAAGAGGACTACCTCCGCTGGGACTCGCTGGGCGAGTTCTTCGCCCTCGCCGCCTCGCTCGAGCACTACGCCGGCTTCACCGGCAACGCGCGCGCGCAGGTTCTGGCGGACACGCTGGATGCCGCGACGGGCACGTTCCTCGAGAACGACAAGTCGCCCGGCCGCGCCCTCGGCACGATCGACAACCGCGGCAGCCACTTCTACCTCGCCCTGTACTGGGCGCAGGAGCTGGCGAAGCAGACGACGGATGCCGACCTCGCCGCGGTCTTCGCGCCGGTGGCCGAGGCCCTCGCCGCGAACGAGTCCACCATCGTCGAGGAACTCCTCGCCGTGCAGGGCCACCCGGCCGAGATCGGCGGCTACTACCGCCCCGACACCGCGCTGGTCGAGAAGGTCATGCGTCCCTCCGCGACGCTGAACGGCATCGTCGACGCCCTGCGGTGATCGACTGACCCGGGAGGGGCGGATGCCATTGGCATCCGCCCCTCTTCCGTGTGCGCCCCGCACAACTGCGGCAGCATCCCGAGCCTGTTTCCCGCGGGACGCAGCGGCGGCGGAGGGATTCTCCTTCGTCATGTCCCCTCGCCTCGCTGCCGAGGCCACGGGTGGGCACAACTCCGGCACAACCGGGCCCGCCCGTCGCCCGGGCATGCGCGCCCGGCTCCGCAGGAGTTGTGCACGTCGCCACCCCACGCACGAAGAAGGGGCCGGATGCCATGGCATCCGGCCCCTGTCAGCGGGTGACTCAGTAGTGAACCGAGACCTCCGTGCCGCGGTAGGCCCAGTCGAACAGTTCCTTGGCCTGCGGGATGGTCATGTTGATGCAGCCGTGGCTCATCGGGGTGCCGAAGTTGTTGTGCCAGTAGGTGCCGTGGAATCCCTCGTCACCGTTGAAGTACGACACCCACGGGACGTCCTTGGTGCAGTAGTCGTAGCCGGGCACGCAGCCCATGTCCTGCATCTCGGTCTTCCAGCCGATGCGGAAGTTGCCGGTGTGGGTGGCGTGCTCGCCGGCGCCCGACGAGATCGTGTACGTGCGGTACACCTGACCGTTCTGGTACAGCGTCGTCGTCTGCGTGCTGAGGTTGACGTCGATGTGACGCTCGGTCTTGGTCGTCTCGAACGGCGTCTCGGCGACGGTCAGGGCGAACTTTCCGTTGGCCTCGGCCAGCTGCGCGGCGAAGGCGGCGGCGATGCCCGAGGTGTCGCCGATCGATCGGCCCGTCTGACCCTCGGTGAGCGTCTTGATGACCTCGCCGCCGGTGTCGACGATGACGTCGGCGTTCACGGCGCCGCGGTCGACCTGACCGGCGAGACCATCGACGGCCTTCTGGATGCCGGCCTGATCGGCGGTGACGGGGAACTCGCCCTTGCCGTCGGAGGTGACGGTGAGCCACGACGCGGCGGTAGCCCGGTCGACGGGCACCGTGCGCTCGTCGCCGATGTAGAAGCCGATGTTGTCGAGGATGCCGTTGAGCCCCGCCACAGCGGCGTCGGCCTTCTCTGTGCTCACCGCGGCGTCGACCGGCACCAGTCCCGCCTGGACGGACGTCGCCGCCGTGCCGGCGTCGAATGCCGACTGCAGCGCCGCCGTGACGGCCGAGACGTCGATTCCCTCGCCGGCCTCGGCCGGGGTCGCGACGTACGACTGCGAGCCGGTGTCGAAGGCGACGGTCGCGTCGACGGGCGCCCGGTACGTGCCCGGGGCCTTCTCACGCAGCACCGCCGCGGCGGCGGCGGGGTCGACCTGGACCTCGACACCGGTGCCCGCGGGGAACCACGCCGCCGGCTTCCACATCGGGTTGTCGGCGAAGGCCTTCTCGGCGATCGCCGTGGCGTCGACGGTCGCGCCGAGATCGGCGCCGGTGACGGTCACTTCGCCCGCGGGGCTCTCGACGGTCACCTCGGTCGTCGCGAGACGGGCCGAGATCGCCTGTGCCGCGGCCCCGGCGGTGAGGCCGCCGATCTGCACACCGGCCACCGAGGCGCCGGGGGCGATGAGCACGAGCGAGGCCGCGATCAAGGCGACCGCGGTCGCGCCCGCGGGAATGCCGATCCACAGTCCCGAGCGGTTCTTCCGCTTGGTGGGCTCGGGAGGAGCCCAGGCGTAGGTGACGCCGTCGGTGCCGTTCGCGCCGTCGGTCATAGGTGAACCCCCCAGGAAGTCAGTCTTTCCATGGTAGGCGGGCACCCTTCGTCCCAGCCGTGAGGTTTGTCACGTTCTGGTTACACCGCAGGCGGCGGGATCAGAGCTCGAAGACCTTGCCCGGATTCAGGATGCCGAGGGGGTCGAAGACGCGCGCGATGTCGCGTTGCAGTCGCCACTGGTCGTCGCCGAGCTCGTCGGCGAGCCACCGCCTCTTCAGCACCCCGATGCCGTGCTCGCCGGTCAGGGTGCCGCCCAGGTCGAGAGCGGCGCGGAACAGGTCTTCGGCAGCGGACCAGACGACCTCGGGGACCTCGGATCCCTCGAACACGAAGTTCGGGTGCAGGTTGCCGTCGCCCGCGTGGGCGACCGTCGGGATCACCAGGCCGTACCGGCGTTCGATCCCGGCGATCGCGTCGAACATCGCCGGGAGGGCGCTGCGCGGCACCGACACGTCTTCGATGAGCGTGGTCCCGAGGGTCTCCATCGCGGGGTGCAGGGCTCGGCGCACCGCGAGCAGTGACTCGCCTTCGACCTCGTCGGCGGCGACGGCGACACGACCGCCGGCTCCGCGGAGGACTCCGGCGATCGCGCGGGCCTCGTCCGCGGCGGCCGGCCCATCGGTCTGGATCGTGAGTTGCGCGGCCCCCTCCGGCGGAGCCGCGAGCGACAGCAGGCGGTGCACGGCCGCGAGGCTCGTGGCATCCATCAGCTCCATGACCGCCGGCTGGATGCCGGACGCCGTCACCGCGGCCGAGGCCACGGCTGCGGAGCGGACACCGTCGAACAGCGCCGTCAGGGTCACGCGTTCCCCGGCGACCAGGCGCCTCAGTTTCAGGGTGGCGCCGACCACGACGCCCAGGATCCCCTCGGAACCGATGACGAGCGAGGTGAGGTCGAGTCCGGTGACGCCCTTGACGCTGCGGTGACCGAGGTGGAGGAGGCGCCCGTCCGCCAGGACCAGATCGACGCCGAGGACCGCATCCCGCACGACGCCGTACTTCGCGCACAGCAGTCCACCGGCGCCCGTCGCGATGTTGCCGCCCACCGTCGAGATCGCGCGGCTCGCGGGGTCGGGAGCCCACCACACGCCGTGAGGTTCGAGCAGTGCGTTCAGATCGGCGTTCAGGATGCCGGGCTCCACCACCGCGAGGAGGTCGTCGGCGCGGACCTCGAGCACGCGGTCCATCGCGCGCACCGACAACGAGATCTCGCCGCCGCCGGTGTTGGCGCCTCCGGCGAGTCCGGTGCCGGCGCCCCGCGGCACGACGGGCGTGCGGGTCGCCGTGGCGATGCGCATCACCGCCTGGACGTCGGCGACGGATGCCGCGTGCACGACGGCCAGGGGAGTGCCGGGTGCGGCGTGCCCGGACTTGTCGGCGCGCGCCGCGGTCAGGGCTGCCGGAGAGACGTCGACGCGATCACCGAGCTCGGCCCGGAGCAACGCGACGACGTCGACGGTCACGCCAGGCGCCGGCGGCCGTTCAGCGCGCCGAACGTCACGGCGACGATGGCGAAGACGAGTCCGATCCACGCCTGTCCCATGCTCCACCAGGCGATCGTGGCGGCCGCGTACACGAACAGCTCGACGATCGCGCGGACGAACGGGTGCACAGCCAGCACGGCACGGGGCGAGACGAACAGCGCCCACACCAGGATCGCCAGGAGCGGGGCGCCGATCCCGGCGACGATGTTCCAGGGGAACGCCCACGCCGTGAAGCCCCAGATCGCGAGCGTCACGAACGCGGCGATCCCGCACAGGACGCTGCCGATCTCGACGGCCGTCGGACGCGGACGCATGCCGGGGGCCAGGGGCGCCTGCGCGCGGACGTGGGGAGTGTCGGTCACCCCGCCATTTTACGCGGGCCCCGCACCGTGGCATCCGGGATACCTCGCGGACGAGCGACCCACCCGGGCGCGTCGCGCGCGAAACCGGGTAGGGTGAGGGCGTCGCGACTGGCGTTGAGGTGGGGAACCACCGGGGAGCGACCGCTTGACGGTATCCGACCGCACGCCTGGGTCGGTGCGGTATCACCGCGGACTCGCCCGAGCCTGCGGCATCCGGAACCATCGTCAAGGAGATCGCATGACCGATCCGTACTTCAACGCCCCGCTCTCGGAGGTCGACCCCGAGATCGCCCAGGTTCTCGAGCGCGAGCTCGACCGCCAGCGCGGCTATCTCGAGATGATCGCGTCCGAGAACTTCGTCCCCGTCTCGGTGCTGCAGTCGCAGGGATCCGTGCTGACCAACAAGTACGCCGAGGGCTACCCGGGTCGCCGCTACTACGGCGGCTGCGAAGAGGTCGACGTCGCCGAGGAGCTCGCGATCGAGCGCGCGAAGGCGCTGTTCGGCGCCGGGTTCGCCAACGTCCAGCCGCACTCGGGTGCGTCCGCCAACGCCGCGGTGCTGCACGCGATCGCCCGCCCCGGCGACACGCTGCTCGGCCTCGCCCTCGATCAGGGCGGTCACCTGACCCACGGAATGAAGATCAACTTCTCCGGCCGCCTGTACGACATCGTCGCGTACGGCGTCGACCCCGAGACCTCGATCATCGACATGGACGAGGTGCGTCGTCTCGCGCTCGAGCACAAGCCGAAGGTCATCATCGCGGGCTGGTCGGCGTACCCGCGCCAGCTCGACTTCGAAGCCTTCCGCGCGATCGCCGACGAGGTCGGGGCGTACCTGTGGGTCGACATGGCGCACTTCGCCGGTCTCGTCGCCGCGGGCGTCCACCCGAGCCCGATCCCGCACGCTCACGTCGTCTCCACCACGGTGCACAAGACGATCGGCGGCCCCCGGTCGGGCCTCATCCTGACCAACGACGCCGACCTGGCCAAGAAGATCAACACCGCGGTCTTCCCGGGCCAGCAGGGCGGTCCGCTCATGCACGTCATCGCCGCCAAGGCGACGGCGTTCAAGCTCGCCCAGACGCCCGAGTTCAAGGAGCGCCAGGAGCGCACCCTCCGCGGTGCGTCGATCCTCGCCGACCGCCTCACCCAGGACGACGTGAAGGCCGCCGGTATCGCGGTCCGTTCGGGCGGCACGGACGTGCACCTCGTGCTCGTCGACCTCCGCGAGGCCGAGATCGACGGCAAGCAGGCCGAAGACCTGCTGCACGAGATCCACATCACGGTCAACCGGAACGCGGTCCCCAACGACCCGCGCCCGCCGATGGTCACGTCGGGTCTGCGCATCGGCACCCCGGCCCTCGCCACCCGGGGCTTCGGCGACGCGGAGTTCACCGAGGTCGCCGACATCATCGCGCTCGCGCTGATCCCCGGTGCCGACGTCGAGGCGCTGCGCACCCGCGTGGCCGCGCTGACGGCGGCCTTCCCGCTGTACCCCGGCCTCCAGCAGTGAGCCCCGCCGGGGCGGGCGTCGCGCAGGCGGCCCCGCCCCGGCGTCCGGTCCGCGCGATGCGCCCCGCGCCGTGCGGCCCGCGCTGTGCGGGCCGCGCGGTGCGGCGGTCGGGGTCCCGGCATCCGGTCGCGCACCCGTCCTCCGGGGCGTCCGGCCCAGGCATAAACACGATTCCCGCTCATAAACACTAGGTGAGCGCGTTTATGCGAGTGAAAAGCGTTTATGCGTGAGGGAACGACCCCGCGCGAGCCCGATCAACACCCAGGAAGAGGGATGCCATGACGGCGACGATTCTCGACGGCAAGGCCGCTGCGGCGGCGATCAAGACCGAGCTCGCCGAACGGGTCGCGGCCCTGCGCGAGCGCGGGATCGTGCCCGGCATCGCCACCGTGCTCGTCGGCGCCGACCCCGCGTCGCAGCTGTACGTCGGGATGAAGCACAAGCAGTCCGAGGCGATCGGCATGAACTCGATCCAGGTCGAGCTGCCCGCCGAGTCCACGCAGGAGGAGGTCGAGGCGGTCATCGACGGCCTCAACGCCGACCCGGCCTGTCACGGCTACATCGTGCAGCTCCCGCTGCCGAAGCACCTCGACACCGATGCGATCCTCGAGCGCATCGATCCGGCGAAGGATGCCGACGGCCTCCACCCCACGAACCTCGGCCGTCTGGTACTCAACGTCAACGCCCCGATCACCACGCCGCTGCCGTGCACGCCGCGCGGGGTCATCGAGCTGCTGCTGCGCAACGACTACGACCTCACGGGCAAGGAGGTCGTCGTCGTCGGGCGCGGTGTCACGATCGGCCGCTCCATCGGGCTGCTGCTGACCCGTCGCGAGATCAACGCCACCGTGACCCTCACGCACACCGGCACCGTCGACCTCGCGAAGCACCTGCGCGAGGCCGATGTCATCGTCGCGGCCGCCGGCGTGCGGCACATCGTGCGCGCCGAGGACGTCAAGCCGGGTGCCGCGGTTCTCGACGTGGGTGTCACGCGCGAGACCGACCCCGAGACGGGGAAGTCGCGTGTCTACGGGGACGTGCACCCGGACGTCGCCGAGGTCGCCGGGTTCGTCTCGCCCAACCCGGGCGGGGTCGGGCCGATGACCGTGGCTCTGCTGATGACGAACGTCGTCGAGGCTGCGGAGCGCGCGGCCGGTCTCTGAACCGCCGGACCGCGCCCGTTCTCCGGAGCCCGGCACGCGCGCGAACGGTGAACCGCGCACCCACGCCGACTGAACAGACGGAGCGCCACGCGCAACCGGGAGGCGGTGACCCGCGAGACGTGTCAGAGTTCATCCATGACTGAGTCCGTGCTGAACGACCTCCTCCGCCGCGTCACCGAGAGCGGCCTGCTCGACGAGCCGACCATCGACGAGGACACCGTCGTGGGTCTGGCCCACCTGGATGCCGCGGGCGTCGAGGTCGAGGTCGACCTCGACCCCGAGATCGACGACGTCGACGACCCCGACGTCGATGCGATCCTCACGTCGCTGTCCGACATCCTCTCGGTGAGCGAGGACCGCTGGCGCGCGATCGTCGACGAGGTCGCGACCGAGATCGAGGACGCGCTCGAGGACGACGAGGTCGACAGCGAGATCGACCTGCGCACCGACCTCGAGGCCGTGGGCGTCGGCGTCTTCGCCGACGCGATCATCGTGGTCTTCGCCGGGGCGACGTCGTTCCCCGACGCGCTCGTGCACGTGCAGCTCACGCCCGAGCTCGAGGTCGAGGACATCGAGATCGTCGGCGAGGACGACGAGGACGATGAGGACGACGACGAGGACTGACTCGGTGACGAAGGGGGCCGGACGCAATCGTCCGGCCCCCTTCGCGTGCGCTCAGTAGCTGTCGCGGGACTCCGTGCGAGCGGCGACGAACCGGGCCGCCAACGCCTCCGACGCGCGCGCGAGCAGGGCCACATCGGCGCCGACCGCGACGAAGTCCGCGCCCGCGTCGAGGTACGCCTCGGCGACGGCGGGGTCGAACGCGTTGACCCCGACCGGGGTGCCGGCCGCGTGCGCCGCGGCGAAGACCCGGTGCACCGCGGCGACGACGTCGGGGTGCGACTGCTGGCCCAGCAGCCCCATGGTCGCCGACAGGTCGGAGGGGCCGACGAAGACGGCATCCACCCCCTCGACGGCCGCGATCTCCGCCGCGGCCTCGACGCCGGCCGCGGTCTCGATCTGCACCGTCACGGAGACGTGCTCGGCGGCGTCGCGGAGGTAGTCGTCGACGCGGTTCCACCGGGCGCTGCGGGCCAGCGCGCTGCCGACGCCGCGGATCCCGGCCGGCGGGTACCGGGTCGCCGCGACGGCGGCGCGGGCTTCCTCGGCCGAGCCGACCATCGGGACGATGATGTTCTGCGCGCCGATGTCGAGCACCTGCTTGATGAGCACCGGATCGTTCCACGGCACCCGCACAACGGGAGTCACAGGGTATCCGGCCGCGGTCTGCAGCTGCGCGAGCACCGACTCGAGCGACAGCGCGCTGTGCTCCATGTCGACCAGCAACCAGTCCAGGCCCGAGCCCGCGGCGATCTCGGTCGCCACCGTGCTGCCGGCGCACACCCACATGCCGGCGAGCGGGCGATCGGATGCCGCGAGGGCGGCGCGGAAGGTGGGGGTCAGACGAAGCGGCACGTGATCGTTCCCATCGGTCCGTAGTCGCACGACACGTCGTCACCGCGCGACACCCACATCGGGCGCGTGAACGATCCTGCCAGGATGATCTCGCCCGCCTCCAGGCGCGCGCCGTGCTGGTGGAACTTGTTCGCGAGCCACGCGACACCGGTCGCGGGGTGGCCGAGGACTCCCGCGGCGACCCCGGTCTCCTCGATCTCGCCGTTGCGGCTGAGGACGCCCGGCACCCACCGCAGGTCGATCTCGTCGGGACGCTTGCGCACGTCCCCGAGCACCATCGCGCCGTAGGCGGCGTTGTCGCTGATCGTGTCGACGATCGTGCGGCCCTCGAGCTCGATGTGGGAGTTGAGCACCTCGAGCGCGGGAACGGCGTAGTCGATCGCCGCGAGGGCGTCCTCCCGCGTGCAGTCGGGGCCCTCGAGCGGTGTCTTCAGCACGAACGCGAGCTCGACCTCGATGCGGACGTTCGAGAAGTGGTCCACGGGGATCTCGTCGCCCGTGCGGTACACGGTGTCGTCGAACATGACGCCGTAGTCCGGCTCGGTGATCCCCGTCGCCTGCTGCATCGCCTTCGAGGTGAGGCCGATCTTGCGCCCGACGAGCGTGCGGCCGGCGGCGACCTGCGTATCGCGCCAGCGGCCCTGGATCGCGTACGAGTCCTCGACCGTGGCATCCGGGTACCGTGCCGTGATGCGCGGGATCACCGAGTGCGTCCGCCCGGCTTCGGCGAGCTCTTCTGCGATGTCGTCGATCTGCTGCTCGTTGAGCATGCGTCTCCTCCGTCGTGGCGGCGCGTGAGTCGCCAAGATTCGTCGCCTAGAGGGGTGCTCAGGCGACAAATACTGGCGACTCACGCGAGGGGGGGTTACAGCTGGTTGCCGAGTTTGAACTCGGCGGAGGCGGGGGCCGCGTCGGGCGTGCGCGTGTAGGAGAAGCCGTCGGCGCCGATCGTCACGGCCATCTCGCTAGAGTCCGTGCGGGCACGGACCGGCTGCGGGATGCCGTCGAGGTCGAGCACCAGCGAACCGTCGGTGTACCAGGAGGGGACGACGGGGTTGCCCCACCAATCGCGGCGCTGGTTGTCGTGCACGTCCCACGTGATGACGGGGTTGTCGGGGTCGCCGGTGTAGTAGTCCTGCGTGTACACCTCGACGCGGTGGCCGTCGGGGTCGCGCAGGTACAGGTAGAACGCGTTCGAGACGCCGTGGCGGCCGGGGCCGCGCTCGATGGCATCCGATCGCCGGAGGGCGCCGAGCTTGTCGCAGATGGCGAGGATGTTGTGCTTCTCGTGCGTCGCGAAGCACACGTGGTGCATGCGCGGGCCGTCGCCGCCGGTCATCGCGGTGTCGTGCACGGTGGGCTTGCGCCGCATCCACGCGGCGTACACCGTGCCCTCCTCGTCCTGGATGTCTTCGGTGACGCGGAAGCCCAACGCCTGCATGAAGTTCACCGCGCGGGGGACGTCGGGGGTGATCTGGTTGAAGTGGTCCAGGCGCACGAGCTCGCCGGGGGAGTGCAGGTCGTAGCGCCACGACAGGCGCTCCTGGTGCTCGGTGTCGAAGAAGAACTCGTACGGGAATCCGAGCGGATCGACCACGCGCACCGAGTCGCCGATGCCCTTCGTGAAGCCGTTCGGCTCGCGGCGGACGTCGCAGCCGAGCTCCTCGTAGAACGCGACGGCCTTGTCGAGGTCGTCGGCGGAGCGCACGCGGTACGAGAACGCGGCGACGGCGGCGATCTCGCCGCGACGCAGCACGAGATTGTGGTGGATGAACTCCTCGGTCGAGCGAAGGTAGATCGCGTCCGCGTCCTCCTCCGTCACGTGCAGACCGAGCACGTCGACGTAGAACTCCCGGGATGCCGCGAGGTCGGTGACGACGAGCTCCATGTAGGCGCACCGGAGGATGTCGGGCGCGGGAGAGGTGGGGGTGGGGACGGGGTTCTCCGCCTGGATCGGCGCCTCCTGCGACACGAAGAATCCCGACGAGGTGCGGGTCATCTGGCTGCGGTCGGTCATCTCAGGCTCCCTTGCCGAAGGTGGGGTTGTGGGCGGGGCCGAGCGTGATGTGCACGGCCTGCTGGTCGGTGTAGAAGTCGATCGAGCGGTAGCCGCCCTCGTGGCCCAGGCCCGAGGCCTTCACCCCGCCGAACGGGGTGCGGAGGTCGCGGACGTTGTTGGAATTGAGCCACACCATGCCGGCCTCGACGTTCTGCGCGAACAGGTGCGCGCGCTTCAGGTCGTTGGTCCAGACGTAGGCGGCGAGGCCGTACTTCGTGTCGTTCGCGAGCTGCAGGGCCTGTTCGTCGGTGTCGAACGGCGTGATGGCGACGACCGGACCGAAGATCTCCTCCTGGAAGATGCGGGCGTCGGGGGCGACGTCGGCGAACACGGTGGGACGGACGAAGTTGCCCTCGGGGAAGTCGTCAGGGCGGCCCCCGCCGGCGACCAGGCGCCCCTCGGCCTTGCCGAGTTCGACGTACGACATCACCTTCGCGTAGTGCTCGGGGTGCACGAGCGCACCGACCTCCGTCGCGGGGTCGTCGGGGTATCCGACCTTCACCCGGTCGGCCTGGGCGGCGTAGCGCGCGACGAACTCGTCGTAGATGTCCTGCTGGACGAGGATGCGGCTGCCCGCGGTGCAGCGCTCGCCGTTGAGCGAGAAGACGCCGAAGATCGTCGCGTCGATGGCGGCATCCAGGTCGGCATCCGCGAAGACGATCGCCGGGCTCTTGCCGCCCAGCTCCATCGACAGGCCCTTCAGGAAGGGTGCCGCGTTGGCGAAGATCAGCTGCCCGGTCGAGCTCTCGCCGGTGAACGAGATGAGCGGCACGTCGGGGTGCTTCACGAGCGCGTCGCCGGCGTCCTCGCCGAGGCCGTTGACGAGGTTGAACACGCCCTCGGGGAGCCCGGCCTCCTCGAAGATCCCGGCCCAGAGCGACGCCGACAGCGGCGTGAACTCGGCGGGCTTCAGCACGACCGTGTTGCCCGTGGCCAACGCCGGGGCGAGCTTCCACGACTCGAGCATGAACGGCGTGTTCCACGGCGTGATGAGTCCGGCCACGCCGATCGGCTTGCGGTTGACGTAGTTGAGCTGGCGGCCCGGAACCTTGAACGCGTCATCGGTCTGCGCGACGATCAGGTCGGCGAAGAAACGGAAGTTCTCGGCCGCGCGCCGCGCCTGCCCGAGTGCCTGGGTGATCGGCAGGCCCGAGTCGAAGGACTCCAGCTCCGCCAGGCGAGCGTCGCGCGACTCGACGAGGTCGGCGATGCGGTGCAGCACGCGCGAACGCTCGCGGGGCAGCATGCGCGGCCACGGGCCCTCGGTGAACGCCGCGCGGGCGGCGGCGACGGCGGCGTCGACATCGGCCTTCTTGCCCGCGGCGGCGCGGACGTATGTCTCATTGCTCACCGGGTCGAGCACATCGAACTCGTCGCCGTCGATCGAGTCGACGAAGCTGCCGCCGATGTAGTGCTGGATGCGCGCGGGCAGGTCTGCCGGGGTGCGGCGGGTCATGGGTGCTCCTTCGATGGAGAGGGATGCCGGTGGCATCCGGTTCAGAAAGCGGGAAGCCCGAGCGACTCGTCGGGGTGCTCGTGGATGAGGTAGGCGTCGAGCGTGGCCGAACGGTGTCGGCGAGCGGTCTTCTCGATCTCGGCGAGCGGGGCGCCGTTCTCGATGAGGACGAGGATGTTCTCGTGCTCGCGGACCGACTCGGCCGCGCGGCCGGGCACGAAGCTGAAGGTGGAGTCGCGCAGGTGCCCGAGGCGCGCCCACTCCGCGCGGACGAGGTCGAGCATGCGCGGATTCGCGCACTTCTCGAACAGGGTCGCGTGGAACTCCTGGTTCAGCGCGGTGAACGCCCGCGGGTCGAAGTGGTCGAGCGTCTCGACCATGAGTTCGTTGATGCGCCGCGCGCGGCGGACGTCCTCGGCCGCGAGGGCCCGCGCCGAGAGGGCGGTGGCGGCGCCCTCGAGGATGCTCAGCGACTGCATGCTGAAGCGGTACTGCGAGTCGTCGACCATCGACACGCGCGCGCCGACGTTGCGTTCGAACGTCACGAGCCCCTCGGCCTCGAGCTGGCGGATCGCCTCCCGCACCGGCACGACGCTCATGTCGAGGTCGCCCGCGATCGTGCCGAGCACCAGCCGGTAGCCGGGGGTGAACTCCTGCGCCGCGATGCGTTCCTTGATCCAGTGGTACGCCTGCTGCGACTTGCTCCGCGTGCCGGCCTGGGCGTTCACGGGGGTCGTGGCATCCATCAGGCGTTCCTCTCGGCTTCGTAGCGGGCGCGCCAGGCGGAGTTCATCGGGAAGAGTCCGTCGACGGGGTGACCGGATGCCACCTGGCGGGCGATCCATGCGTCCTCGGCCTCTTGCGCGAGGGCGGCGTCGACCACCTCTTCAGCGAGGTGCGGGGGGATCACGATCACGCCGTCGCCGTCGCCCACGAGGATGTCGCCCGGCTCGACGGTGGTGCCACCGCAGCCGACGGCGACGTCGGTCTCCCACGGGACGTGCCTCCGGCCGAGCACCGCGGGGTGGGGACCCGCGGTGAACACCGGGATGCCGACCGCGGCGACGGCCTCGGCATCCCGTACGCCGCCGTCGGTGACGATCGCCGCCGCACCGCGCGCGTGGGCGCGGAGCGCGAGGATGTCGCCCAGGGTGCCGGACCCCGTCTCGCCGCGCGCCTCGATCACGATGACCTCGCCCGCGTCGACCGCGTCGAACGCGCGCTTCTGGGCGTTGTAGCCGCCGCCGCGCGCGGCGAAGAGGTCTTCGCGGTGCGGGAGGAAGCGGAGCGTCCGCGCGGTGCCGACGAAGCGGCTCCCGGGGGTGAGGGCGTGCACCCCGTCGATCGTCACGTCGTTCAGGCCGCGCTTGCGCAGCTGCGCGCTGAGGCCGGCGACCGGGACGCGTTCGAGCTTCGCGCGCAGTTCCGGCGGGAGGGCGGAGGAGGGCGCCGAGCCCGCAGCCTCGGCCGAACCCCACGCCTCGAGGCGCTGCGTGTCGTCCACCGCGGGGAGGGACCCGACCGCGGCATCGAACGAGTGCGCGCCCTGGGTCACGGGAGTGCGGAGCCGGCCGGTCGAATGGATGCCGGCATCCACCTGCACTTCGACGACATCGCCGGGCACGACCACCGACGATCCCGCGGGCGTGCCGGTGAGGATGACGTCGCCGGTCTCGAGCGTGAAGTGCTGAGACAGGTCGGCGACGATCTGCGCGAGGGGGAACAGGAGGCCCGCGGTGGAGTCGTCCTGCACGAGGTCGCCGTTGACCCACGTGCGCAGCCGCAGCGCGTGCGGGTCGACGGAGCGGGCGTCGATCAGAGCGGGACCGAGCGGGGTGTAGCCGTCCCCGCCTTTCGAGCGGACGTTCGAGCCCTTGTCGTTCGCGCGCAGATCGTAGAGTCCGAAGTCGTTGGCGGCGGTGAGGGATGCCACGTGGTTCCACGCGGCATCCGGGGTCACCCATCGGGCGGGCTCGCCGATGACGAGGGCGATCTCTCCCTCGAACGCGAGGAGTTCGGTGCCGGAGGGGCGCTCGATCGCCGCGCCCGAGGGGGCGAGGGAGCTCGACGGCTTGAGGAAGTACGAGGGGGCGGCGGGCCGGCGGCCGCGCTGATCGGCCCGCGAGGTGTACGAGAGGTGGACCGCGACGATCTTTCCCGGCCGGGCGCCGAGGACGGCGAAGCGGGGGTCGGTGGTGGTCATGAGGCTCCCTTGCGTCGTATTCGAAATCGTATATGATCCAGAAACGCTCCCGCAACTCGCTCCGTCGGCGTCGACGGCGAGACCGGCGGGCCGACGACGACGTCACGAAGGAGTCCCATGTCCCGCCCCTCTTCCCCGGGCTTCACGCCCACCGGCACCATCTCCACGACCGGCGACCGGCGCCGCGTCGTCTTCGCCACCGTGGTCGGCACCACCGTCGAGTGGTACGACTTCTTCCTCTACGCCTCGGCTGCCGGCCTGGTGTTCGGGCAGCTCTTCTTCGCGCCCGCCGGCCCCGGCATCGCCCAGATCCTGTCGTTCCTCACGGTGGGCCTGAGCTTCCTGTTCCGCCCGCTGGGCGCGTTCCTCGCCGGTCACCTGGGCGACAAGTACGGCCGACGCGTCGTGCTCATGCTGACGCTCATCCTCATGGGAGCCTCGACCACCCTGATCGGCGTGCTCCCCACCTACGAGGTCATCGGCGTCGCGGCCCCGGTGCTGCTGATCCTCCTGCGGGTGCTGCAGGGCATCTCGGCCGGTGGAGAGTGGGGCGGTGCGGTGCTCATGGCGGTCGAGCACGCGCCCAAGACCAAGCGGAGCCTCTTCGGTGCCTCCCCGCAGCTCGGCGTGCCGCTGGGCCTGCTGCTGGCGAGCGGCATGCTCGCGCTCATGGCCCTGATCGCCCCCGGTGATGCGTTCTTCGCGTGGGGCTGGCGCGTGCCGTTCCTGCTGTCGTTCGTGCTGATCCTCGTGGGCTACTACGTGCGCAAGAAGGTCGAGGAGAGCCCGGTGTTCCTCGAGCTCGCCGAGCGCAAGGAGAAGACGCGGATGCCGATCGTGCAGCTGTTCCGCAAGCATGCGTTGCTCGTCCTCATCGCCGCGCTCGTGTTCGCCGGCAACAACGCCGTCGGCTACATGACGACGGGCGGGTACATCCAGCGCTACGCGACCAACCCCGACGGACCGATCGGTCTCGCCACCGCCGACGTGCTGGGCGCCGTGACCCTCTCAGCGGTGTCGTGGCTGGCGTTCACGTGGCTCGGCGGGTGGATCGGCGACAAGATCGGTCGCCGCAACACGTACGTGCTGGGGTGGATCGCGCAGCTCGTCGGCGTCTTCCTGCTCTTCCCGCTCGTGAACACCGGGAGCATCGGGCTGTTGACGCTCGCGCTCGTGATCCTCACGGTCGGACTCGGCCTCACCTACGGCCCGCAGGCGGCGCTGTACGCCGAGCTGTTCCCGGCATCCATCCGCTTCTCGGGGGTCTCGATCTCGTACGCCATCGGGGCGATCCTCGGCGGTGCCTTCGCCCCGACGATCGCGGAGGCGCTCGTGAAGGCGACGGGCACCACGATGTCGGTCACGTGGTACCTCGCCGGGATGACGGTTGTCGGCCTCATCGCGACGCTGCTGCTGCGCGACCGCAGCGGCATCCCCCTCGGCCCCGACCACGAGGCCGAGCAGGAGCGGAGCCCGATCCGCGGGTTCGCGAACGTCTGAGCCCGGGTCCTCCGGCCCCGTCGCACTGCGCGTGCGGCGGGGCCTTTCCGTTGTTCGGTGTGACCCTCGTCCCGCTTGCGGCGGATCATGTCCCACCTGCGGCGCATCATGTCCCACAAGGTGCGGTTGTGGCGGCCCCGCAGCAGCACCAAGTGGGACGAGGGTCCGGCAGGGCGTGCGGCGGGCCTTTTCGTCGGGCTGGGCGGCCTTCGTCCCACCTGCGGCGCATCATGTCCCACAAGGTGCGGTTCTGGCGGCCCCGCAGCAGCACCAAGTGGGACATGGGTCGCAGCCTCGGCCCCGCGGCAGCCGCAAGTGGGACATAGGTCGCAGCATCGGTGCCCGCGGCAGCCGCACAACGGGGGACGAGGGTCGCAGCCTCAGCCGCGCGCGGCGATCTCCTCCCAGTACGGCGCCACGACGGCCGCGCTCACCCGCAGATCCAGCAGGAGGAACGGCCGGTCCTCGGGATCGCGGGCCGTCCAGGATGCCAGGGCGTCGAGGTCAGCGGCATCCCGCACGATCACGCCCTCGGCGCCGAACCCCCGCGCGACGGCGGCGAAGTCGACCTCGGGGATCAGCATCGGGTCGGGGTGCAGCCCCTTCTTGCCGTAGTTGAGGACCTCGGCGCCGTACTGCGCGTCGTTCCACACGACGGCGACTCCGCGTCCTCGCGCGACACGGATCGCGGTCTCGAGGTCGGCGATCGCCATGAGTCCGCCGCCGTCGCCGGTGGTGAGCACGACGGTGGAGTCCGGTCGCGCGACCGCGGCGCCGGGCACGCTGGGGAAGCCGAGGCCGATCGATTGGTACGCGGTGCCGACCATCATCATCCGGTCGGGGGAGGCCACGGGCCAGTACATGTTCGACCAGCCGAGGAAGTGGCCGCCGTCCGAGACGACGACCCGGTCCTCGGGCAGCAGTTCGGCGATCCGGGCGGCCGCGGTGCGGGGGTCGAGCCGGCCGTCGGGTCCGACGCCGGTGCCCGCAGCTTGACGGCGGGCGGCTTCGAGGTCGAGTCCGGTGCCCCACGTCGACGGGGAGCCGCCCCGGACGCGCAGGCGCTGCACGATCTCGCCGGCGACGTCGGCCGCGTCGCCGCGGACGTAGCCGCCGACGTGCGGGTGCGTGGCGGTGGGGGAGAGGTCGATCTGGAACACGCGCGTCCCGGGGGCGAAGAGCTCGCCGAAGCGCATCGTGAACTGGTTGAGGGCGGCGCCGAACACCACGGCCACGTCCGCGTCGCGCACGATCTCCATGGCGCCGGGCGCACCGAACCCGCCCGCGACGCCGAGGTCGCGCGCGGAGTCGGGGAAGAGCCCACGGCCGAGAGCCGTGGTGGTCGTGAGGGCGCCGGTCAGGGCCGCGAGTTCGCCCAGCACCGACCCGGCCCCGGCCAGCCACGCTCCGCGCCCGCCGAGGAGCAGCGGGCGTTCGGCCGTCGCGAGGGCGTCGACGATGCGGTCGATCACGCCGTCGGCGTACGGCCCCACGGGAGGGTGCTCGGGCGTGACCTGGGGGGCCGAGGCATCCGGGACCGGGCCCGCCTCGCGCGTCACCACGTCGTACGGGATGCCGAGCACGACCGGCAGGCGATACGTCAGGGCGTGCTCGATCGCGATGACGACCGTGGCGGCGGCGTCGCGGTGCCCGACGGTGTACGTGCGGGCGCCGACGCCGGCGGCGAGGGCGATCTGGTCGACTCCCCACGGCCGCGGGCCCGAGGTCGGTTCGTCACCGACGATCAGGACGAGGGGCGTGCGGGCCTGGACCGCCTCGGCGAGCGCCGTCAGCGTGTTGGTGAACCCGGCGCCGTAAGTCGCGGTGGCCGCGGCGAGCCGGCCGCTCGCGCGGTAGTGCGCGTCGGCGGCGACGACCCCGGCGGCTTCGTGCCGCACGGCGACGAAGCCCGAGGACGTTTCGCGTCCGAGGGAGTCGAGGAAGTAGGCGTTGCCGTTGCCCATGACGCCGAAGACGGTGTCGATGTGGCGGGCGAGGGTGTGCGCGACGTGCGCGGAGACGGTGGGCATGGCGAAGGAAGCCTTTCGAGACGGACGGAATGGATGCCGTATGTGTCTCGCGCTTCTGCGCTACGTGCCCTTTTTTCGAGCAGCGACGCACGACCCGGTGCGCCTGACGGGATCGAGTATAGGGGCACGGCCCTCCTCGCTGACTTGTGCCGTATATACGCCGGGTGGGGCCTTTCGCGTACACGCGCCGCAAGTCAGCGGAGGACGACGGCGCGGGGTGTCACGTTCGCGCGGGCTCGCGACAGGAACGGGGTGAAGAGAATGAGAGAGGACCCCTCATGAACGCCGACCCCTTCGCGGCCCTGGCCGCGGCCGACCCGGCTCGCGACGTCTCGCTGTCCGACGCCGACGTGCGGCGCATCGTGCGAGCGGCGACAGCGCAACCTCGGAGACGGCGCTGTATCCTCGCGACCGTGACGATCGCGGTGGTGTGCGCCATCGGCATCCCTGGGGCGGCGGTGGCTTCCGGGTATCTCGCGCGCACGGGGTGGTTCGGCTCGCCCCAGCCGGGCTCCCCCGAAGGGACGCGCCCGATCGGCACCGAGGCCGACGGCAGCGAGTGGATCGACGCGTCGGCGCCCGACTACGGCGACTATGCCGTCACCCTGTGGCCGGCGTACGCCGCCTTGCCCGTCGGGTACGACACCGCTGCGTTCGCCCGAGCCATCGCGGCGGACAGCGTCGAGGGATTTCGCCAGGTCACCGGCATCCGGAGCGAGTTCGAGCAGAACGCCCGCTGCGCGTGGCGAGCGGAATGGCTGGACGCCGATGCGCGGGGCGATGCGGAACGCGCGGCGACGGCGGCGCAGACGCTGACCGCAGCGGCGACCTGGCCCGCGACCGTCGCGTCGGACGGCGGCGGCATCGTGGACGAGGAGCGCGCTCTCGCCGCGGCGGCGACCGCGGGCGACCGTGCCGGGGTGACCGCCGCCGACGCGTGGTGCGGCGAGATGCTCGAGGGGCGCGGACGGTGACCGCCGAGGCGGAACGCGCCCGCTTCGAGGATGCGGTCGGGCCCCTCATCCCCGACCTTCTGCGGTACTTCGTGCGGCGCGTCGAGCCGCGCGCCGATGCCGACGACTGCGTCTCCGAAACCACCCTCGCGCTGTGGCGGCATCGAAAGCGGCTGCCCGTGGCATCCGAGGATCAGCGCATGTGGGCGTTCGGCATCGCCCGGAACGTCCTCGCGAATCACACGCGCAAGCGCGCTCGCCGCGCGCGGATCGATCAGGCACTCGTGCGGGAGGTCCCCGAACCGGCAAGTGATCAGGCGTTCCTCGCCCTCGAGGCCTTGCGCACCCTCGCGCCCGCCGACCAGGAACTGCTGCGACTCGTGCTGTGGGACGGGTTCGGCGTCGCCGAGGCGGGTGCACTCGCCGGAGTGCGGCCGGCGGCGGCGCGCAAGCGCTACGAGCGGGCGCGTGCCCGCCTACGCGCCGCGTTCGGCGAACTCCAGCCCGCGCTCGCCGGCGGGCGGGACGCGTGAGCGCCTCGGTCCCACCTGGTGACGTGCGCCGAATGCTCGTCGACCGCGCCCTCGCGCGTGCCCAGGCCCACGTCGACCGAGGGAAGGGGGAAGCTAGAGGGCGCTCGTGATGGCGGCGGCCGCGGCCTCCAGACGCGCGGCGATCGCCGCGTCGTCGGCTTCGGTGTTGACGTGGACGGCCGCGACGGCGGCGGGCCCGCGACCCTGCACGCTCAGCGGCACCGCCACCGCGCGCAGCGTCGGTACGACCTCGTCGTGGCTCGTCGCCCAGCCGCGCTCCGCGGCCTCTGCCACCTCGGCGGCGAGGCGCGCGTCCACGCCGTCGGGCCACCGGCGCGGCGGCAGCTGCGCGAGGATCGCGCGACCGGGGGCGCCCCGGGTGACCGGATGCCGCGTACCCGGCCGCTGCGCCACCGCGGTCACCGCGTGCCGCGGCTCGACGCTGGCGAGGGTCACGCATTCGTCGTGGTCGAGCACGACGAGGAAGCAGGTCATGCCGAGGTCGTTGGCGGCGGCGGTCAGTTCGGGCAGGGCCTCGGACTGCAGATCGGCGGCGACGCCGGCGGCCAGGGCGGCGAGCCCCGTCCCGAGGCGTACGGCACCCGTGGCATCCCGGGTCACCAGGCCGTGATCTTCGAGGGTGCGCAGCAGTCGGTACGCGACCGAGCGATGCAGTCCGACGCGTGCCGACAGGTCGTCGATCGTGAGCGGACCGCGGGCGTCGGCGAGCTCTTCCAGCAGGCGGATGCCACGACTCAGGGTCTGCGACGCGGGGGTCGTGTCTTGCCGCGGGGCCATGGGACAGCTAACCTCTCGTTCGATAGAAGAACGGTGCGTTCGAATATAGAACACGACCGTTGGCGACGCAAGCACCGCGCCGCCGCGGTGAGCCCCGACATCGACGTCAGGAGAACCATGCAGTTCCACCACCACGGCTACGTCTCCGGTGATCCGCGCGTCCAGCCCGCCGCGGGCACGGGCATCGACCGTCCCTCGTCCCTGCCCGAGCAGATCGACGTCCTGATCGTCGGGTCCGGGCCCGCGGGCATGCTGCTCGCCGCGCAGATGTCGCAGTTCCCGCAGTTCACGACGCGCCTCATCGAGAAGCGCGAGGGGCGTCTCGCGCTGGGCCAGGCCGACGGCATCCAGCCCCGCAGCGTCGAGACCTTCCAGGCCTTCGGCTTCGCCGATCGCATCACCGCGGAGGCCTACAACATCGGCTGGATGAACTTCTGGGCTCCCGACCCCGAGAGCCCCGACCGGATCGTGCGGACCACCCGCACCGAGGACTACGGCCTCAAGATCAGCGAATTCCCCCACCTCATCGTCAACCAGGCGCGGGTTCTGGACTACTTCGCCGAGGCGGCCGCGAACGGGCCGGCGCGCGTCGCGCCCGACTACGGGGTGGAGTTCCTGGGGCTCGAGGTCGGCGACGACGATGTCGAGGTGCGCGTGCAGACGGCCGAGGGCGAGCGCACCATCCGCGCGAAATACGTCGTCGGCTGCGACGGTGCCCGCAGCGGCGTGCGACAGGCGATCGGCCGCACGCACGTGGGTGCCGCCGCCCAGCACGCGTGGGGTGTCATGGATGTGCTCGTCGAGACGGACTTCCCCGACTGGCGCATTAAGTGTGCGATCAACGCCGCCGCCGGCAACATCCTCCACATCCCCCGCGAGGGCGGATACCTCAGCCGCATGTACATCGACCTCGGCGAGGTCGCGGAGGGCGACAACCACCGCGTCCGGCAGACGCCCATCGAGGAGATCATCCGGAAGGCGAACGAGATCCTGCACCCCTACGCGATCGATGTGAAGCAGGTCGCCTGGCACAGCGTCTACGAGGTCGGGCACCGGGTGACCGATCAGTTCGTCGACGACCTGCAGAACCCGCGTGTCTTCCTCACCGGCGACGCCTGCCACACCCACAGCGCCAAAGCCGGTCAGGGCATGAACGTGTCGATGCAGGACGGATTCAACCTGGGCTGGAAGCTCGGACACGTCCTCACGGGACTGGCATCCCGCGATCTGCTGCGCACCTACGACGCCGAGCGTCGCCCGGTCGCCCAACAGCTCATCGACTTCGACCGCGAGTGGTCCTCGCTCATGGCCCGCAAGCCCGGTGAGATCACCGACCCCGCCGAGCTGGCGACGTACTACCTCGCGACCGCGGAGTTCCCCTCGGGGTTCGGCACGCGGTACGCGCCCTCGACCCTGGTCTCCGATGCGCCGGCCCAGGAGCTGGCATCCGGATTCCCGGTCGGCCGACGTTTCCAGAGCGTCGAAGTCGTGCGGGTGTGCGACGGCAATCGCGTCCATCTCGGACACCACGCGCGCGCGGACGGCCGGTGGCGTCTCTACGCGTTCGCGGATGCCGACGGCGCGGCGCTGCGCGGATGGGCCGAGGCCGCGCGCGGGATCGTCGAACGGTTCACCCCCGCCGGCGCCGACCTCGACTCCGTGTTCGACGCCAAGGTCGTCTACCCCGGGCGCTGGGAGGACGTCACCGACGTCCCCGCTCTCTTCCGGCCGCAGTCGGGCCCGCTCGGACTCACCGACCTCGAGAAGGTGTTCGCCGCCGCCCCCTCCGCGTGGACGAGCGACGACATCTTCGCCGAGCGCGGCATCGGCGCCGCGGGCGCGGTGGTCGTCGTGCGGCCGGATCAGTACGTCGCGCACGTGTTGCCGCTGACCGCACCCGAGGGGCTGGAGCGGTTCCTCTCCGGCGCGATGCGCTCCCCGGCGACCTCCGCCGGCGGCGTCGCTGCTCCCGCCGTCGCTGCGTCCGCCGTCGCTGCATCCGCCGGTGCCGGTGCCGGTGCCGGTCGGGCATAAACACGATCCGCGCGCATAAACGCGATGGCGACGTGTTTCTGCGCGGAAATCGCGTTTATGCGTGTGCGGCGGGTGCCGCGGCTCTCAGGCAGCGACGGGAGGGAAGCGAGCGGATGCCACGTCCTCGCCGCCGCGGCGACCCCGGCGCTCCGCTTGTACAGCACGTATATCGGCGCCATCCCGTGCGCTGACCAGAATGAGCGGGGAGACCCGCACCGACCCAGGAGGACCCATGACCGATTCGCGCGAGAGCGAGCTGCTGGCATCCGTACCGACCGGCCTGCTGATCAACGGCGAGTGGCGTGCGGCCGAGGGCGGCAAGACCGTCGCCGTCAACGATCCCGCGACGGGCGAGGTCATCCATGAGATCGCCGACGCCTCCGTCGCCGATGGAGTGGCGGCGATGGATGCCGCGGCCGAGGCGTTCCCGTCGTGGGCGGCGACCCCCGACCGCGAGCGGGCCGAGATCCTGCGCCGCGCGTTCGATCTGCTCCAGGAGCGCAAGGAGGACGTCGCGCTTCTGATGACCCTCGAGATGGGCAAGCCCCTCGCGGAGGCGCGCGGCGAGGTCGGCTACGGCGGCGAATTCCTGCGCTGGTTCAGCGAGGTCACCGCGCACACCCAGGGCCGCTACGGCGCGAACCCCGAGGGCACCGGCCGCATGATCGTCACGCAGCACCCCGTGGGTCCCTGCTACCTCATCACCCCGTGGAACTTCCCGCTCGCCATGGCGACGCGCAAGATCGCGCCCGCGCTCGCCGCCGGCTGCACCGTTGTCATCAAGCCGGCGACCCTCACGCCGCTCACGACGCTGTTCTTCGCGCAGATCCTGCAGGACGCGGGTGTTCCGGCCGGTGTCGTCAACGTCGTGACCACCACGAACACCGGCCCGGTCTCCGAGCGCATCATCTCCGACCCGCGCCTGCGGAAGCTCTCGTTCACGGGCTCCACGCCGGTGGGTGTGAAGCTGCTGCAGCAGGCCGCCCCGGGTGTGCTCCGCACCTCGATGGAGCTCGGTGGCAACGCCCCGTTCGTCGTCTTCGAGGACGCCGATCTCGACAAGGCGGTGGACGGTGCGATGCTGGCGAAGTTCCGCAACATCGGCCAGGCGTGCACCGCGGCGAACCGTTTCATCGTGCAGCGCTCCGTCGTCGAGGAGTTCACGCGCCGCGTCACCGAGCGCGTGCAGGGCATGAAGATCGGCCGCGGCACCGAGGAGGGCGTGCAGATCGGACCCCTGATCGACGACCGCGCCGTCGACAAGGCGAAGACCCTCGTCGGGGATGCCGTGGAGCGCGGCGCCACGGTCACGACCGGCGGCTCGCCCGTCGACGGCCCCGGAACGTTCTTCGAGCCCACCGTCGTGTCGGACGTGCAGCCGGGCAGCGACATCCTCCGCGAGGAGATCTTCGGACCCGTGCTCGCTATCGTCCCCTTCGACACCGAGGACGACGCCGTGCGGATCGCCAACGACACCGAGTACGGTCTCGTGTCGTACGTCTTCACCGAGTCGCTCTCGCGCGGTCAGCGCATGATCGAGCGCCTCGAGACCGGGATGATGGGCCTCAACGTCGGCGTGGTCTCCAACGCCGCCGCCCCGTTCGGCGGCTGGAAGCAGTCGGGCCTCGGTCGCGAGGGCGGCGACGAGGGCATCCACGAGTACCTGCAGACCAAGTACACGCTGACGGCCAACCCTTACGCCTGACCCACCGGATGCCACGGCCCCGCGCTCTCCCAGGCGTCGGGGCCGTGGCATTCGCCGTCCTGATGCGTGAGTCGCCACGATTTGTCGCCTCTGGCGTGATGTAGGCGACAAATCCTGGCGACTCACGCGTCCCTGCCGCCCCTACGCGTCGGACGAGGACGCGTGGCGGTCGAGGAACGCGAAGACCTCGGCGTCGTCGACGCCGGGGAACATGCCGCGGGGGAGCGGCGAGAACATGTGCCGGTGCACGCGGGCGCTCGGCCACGCCTTGCCCGACCAGCGCTCCGCCGCTTCGGAGTCGGGGCGGCGGCAGCACGATTCGTCGGGGCAGCGCGAGATCCCGCGGGTGGTGGTCTCGCGTCCGCGGAACCACCGGGCGTCGTCGAAGGGCACACCGACGGTGATGGAGAAATCGCCCTCCGCGGTGGTGCCCGTCTGCGTCGAGCACCAGAACGTCCCGGCCGGGGTGTCGGTGTACTGGTAGTGCTCGGTGGTGCGGTTGTGCTCGTCGAACGCGGCGCGGGCCGAGAACTTCTTGCAGACGATCTGGCCCTCGACCGACCCCGTGACGTCGGTCGGCAGGGGCAGGTCGTCGTTCTCGTACACCCGGGAGATCGCGCCGTCGCCGTCGACCCGGAGGAAGTGCTGACGGATGCCGAGATGCGCCGTCATGAGGTTCGTCATGCGCATCGCGGCGGCCTCGTGGGTGACGCCGAACGCGTCGCGGAAGTCCTCCACGGCGAGGTTGCGGTCCTTCTTCGCCTGTGCGAGGAACGCGACCGAGTTGGTCTCGGGCATGAGGCAGCACGCGGCGTAGTAGTTGATCTCCAGCCGCTGCTGCAGGAAGTCGGCGTAATCGGTGGGCGGGCGGTGCCCGAGCAGACGGTGCGCCATCGCTTGGAGGGCCATCGAGCGCAGGCCGTGTCCGCCGGGGATGGATGCCGGTGGCAGGTAGATGCGTCCGTTCTCGAGGTCGGTGACCGACCGCGCGGAGTGGGGGAGGTCGGCGACGTAGATGAGCTCGAACCCCAGTTGCTCCGCCATGATGCTCACGGTGCGGTGCGTGAGGGCGCCGAACGAATGCCCTGCCGCCTTGAGCTGCTTCTCGGCGAGCTTCTCGATGTCGGGGAGATGGTTGTCGAGCCCGCGCATGCGCAGGCGCAGCTCGGTGTTCGCCCGGCGTGCCTCTTCCGGGCTCGCGATGGTCTCGCGCTCGCGGCGCTGCAGTTCACGGTGCAGACCCAGCACCGCCTCGATGGTCTCGTCGCTCGTGCCCTTGCTGACCTTGATCGGCGGAATCCCCAGCTGTCGGAAGAAGGGGCTCGATTGCGCGCGCTCCAGTTCGATCTCCAGAGCCGCCCGACGGTTGGGCGGCTCGGTCGACAGCAGCTCGGTGACCTCGGTCTCGGTCGCGCGCGCGATCTCCTGCAGGAGCGACAGCTTGGGTTCGCGCTTGCCGTTCTCGATCAGGCTCAGCTGGCTGCCGGCCACCCCGACCAGCGCTCCGAGCTCGTCGAGGGTGTACCCGCGGGCGAGGCGGTGGTGGCGGATGCGGTGTCCGAGCGTGGTCAGTTCGAGCGACGAGGCCATTCCTTGACGATAGCGAAAGATCGGCGATTCTTGTGACGGAGATCTGCTGAAAGACCAGCTCGAGGGTCGCAAAGTGGAGGAAGACATCCGAATTCGCTCTCAATCGAGGAGATCGACCATGGCACTCGCCGACATCTTCGCCGGACGCCCCTCCGGTCGCACCACGCCCGCCGCCCGTCCGGCTCACCCGGGCCGCGGCATCCGTCCCTCGGTCGAGGGCCCCGGACTCGCCGCCCTTACCGCCTGGGTCGACCAGGTCGCCGCGCTCACCCAGCCCGACCGCATCCACTGGGTCGACGGCTCGGCGGCCGAGAACGACGCCCTCCTGCGCGAGATGGTCGACGAGGGAAAGCTCATCAAGCTCAACCCCGAGTGGCGTCCCGGCTCCTACCTCGCACGCTCGCACCCGAGCGATGTCGCTCGCCTTGAGTCGCGGACCTACATCGCCTCGGAGAGCGAAGAGGATGCCGGTCCCACGAACAACTGGATCGCGCCGGAGGAGATCCGCGAGACGTTGAACGGTGTCTTCGAGGGCTCGATGCGCGGACGCACCATGTACGTCGTCCCCTTCTCGATGGGAACGGTCGGCGGTCCGCTCAGCCACATCGGCGTGCAGATCACGGACAGCGCGTACGCCGTGGCATCCATCGGGATCATGACGCGCGTCGGCACCGCCGTGCTCGAGCAGATCGCCGCGGGGGCCCCGTGGGTCAAGACCGTGCACTCCGTCGGCGCGCCGCTCGCCCCGGGCGAGGCGGACGTCGCCTGGCCGTGCAACGACGAGAAGTACATCGTGCACTTCCCCGACACGCTCGAGGTGTGGTCGTTCGGGTCGGGCTACGGCGGCAACGCGATCCTGGCGAAGAAGTGCTTCGCGCTGCGGATCGCCTCGGTCATCGGTCGCGACGAGGGCTGGCTGGCCGAGCACATGCTGCTGATCCGCGTGATCGACCCGCAGGGCAAGGCGTACCACGTGGCCGCCGCCTTCCCGTCGGCGTGCGGCAAGACCAACCTCGCGATGCTGCGTCCGACGATCCCCGGGTGGCGCGTGGAGACCCTCGGTGACGACATCACCTGGATCCGCCCCGGCGAGGACGGGCGCCTCTGGGCCATCAACCCCGAGGCCGGCTTCTTCGGCGTCGCCCCCGGCACCGGTGAGTCCACGAACGTGACCGCGGTCGAGACCCTGTGGGGCAACACGATCTTCACCAACGTGGCGCTCCGCCCGGACGGCGACGTCTGGTGGGAGGGGCTGACCGACGAGGCTCCGCCGCAGCTCGTCGACTGGGAGGGCAAGGACTGGACCCCGGCTTCGGGCCGCCCGGCCGCGCACCCGAACTCCCGCTTCACCGTCGCGGCCGCGCAGTGCCCGCAGATCGCGGACGACTGGGAGACCCCGCAGGGCGTCCCGCTGGATGTCATCCTCTTCGGCGGTCGTCGTGCCACGAACGTCCCTCTCGTCCTCGAGGCGACGGACTGGTCGCACGGTGTCTTCCTCGGTTCGACGGTGTCGAGCGAGAAGACCGCCGCGCAGGAGGGCACGGTCGGCGAGCTGCGTCGCGACCCGTTCGCGATGCTGCCCTTCTGCGGGTACAACATGGGTGACTACTTCGGCCACTGGCTGAAGGTCGGGGAGCAGCTCCGCTTCGACCGCGCGCCGCGCATCTTCCAGGTCAACTGGTTCCGCAAGGGTGACGACGGGCGGTTCCTGTGGCCCGGCTTCGGCGACAACGCCCGCGTGATCGACTGGATCATCCGTCGGGTCGACGGTCAGGTCGACGCCGTGGACAGCCCCATCGGCCGTCTGCCCTACGCCGAGGACCTCGACCTCTCCGGCCTCGACCTTCCCGCGGCCGACCTCGCCGAGCTGTTCGCCATCGACACGCAGTCGTGGCTGGCCGAGGCCGACCTCACCGAGGAGTTCTTCGACACGTTCGGCAGCCACCTCCCGGCCGCCCTCCGCGCCGAACTGGCCGCTCTCCGCTACCGCCTGCAGCGCGCGTAGCCGCACGGTCTCGTCCACCCCGCCCGCCGTATCGCGGAGCGGGGCGGACGCGAACTCGACGCCCCTCCCTGCTCTTGGCGCGCGGGAGGGGCGTCGTCGTGTCCCCTCCTGCCCCCGCGCCCACGCCCGCCGCGCGGCGCCCGCGTCACACCAGAAGCTGGTGCTTCGCGAGCTCGCGGTAGAGGGGGACGGATGCCACGAGCTCGCTGTGCGTGCCCTGACCGACGACGCGGCCGTGCTCCAGCACCACGATCAGGTCGCTGTCGACGACGGTCGACAGGCGGTGCGCGATGACCAGCAGCGTGCGTCCGGTGGCGACGGCGTCGATCGCCTCGCGCATGCGCTGCTCGTTCACGCCGTCGAGGGATGAGGTCGACTCGTCCAGCAGCAGCACCGGGGGAGCAGCCAGGAGCGCCCGGGCGATCGCGAGCCGCTGGCGTTCGCCGCCCGAGAGCATCACACCGTCTTCGCCGACCGGCGCATCCACTCCGAGGGGGCTGCGCTCGAGCACCTCGCCGAGGTTGACGGCCCGGAGCACCCGTGCGCAGTCGGCGTCGGTGGCGTCGGGTGAGGCCAGGCGGAGATTGTCGGCGATCGTCCCGGCCAGGGTCGGGGCGTCCTGCTCGACGTATCCGAAGCGGGCGCGCAGCGCCTCGCGGGGCAGCTGCCGGGCGTCGACGCCGTCGACCAGGATGGCGCCGGCCGTCGGGTCGTAGAACCGCTCGATCAGCGAGAGGACGGTGCTCTTCCCGGCCCCGGACGGTCCGACGAGCGCGACACGGGCCCCGCGGGGAACGGTGAACGAGACCCCGCGCAGCACCTCGTGCGCGTCGTCCGACACCTCCCCGGTCGTCTCGTCCGCGGCGCGGTCGAGGTGCGCCTGCGCCAGCACCGAGCGTGCTTCCTTCGCGGCGGCTTCGCGGGCCTTGACGACGTGGTCGGGGTAGCGGAAGCGCACGTCGCGGAACTCGATCGCCGCGGCATCCGTCGGGCCTGCCGTGGGGTCCGGCCGGTCGTCGTCCTCCTCGAGGGGCAGGTCGAGCACCTCCTGGATGCGCCCGAGCGCGCCCAGTGCCTGGTTGACCGAGGTGATCGCGCCGATGGCCGATGCGAGGGGCTGCACGAGGAGGAACAGGAAGATCACGAACGTCACGAGCGACGCGACGTCGATGGCTCCGGATGCCACGCGGAAGCCGCCCACGCCGAGGACCACCAGGAGCGAGACCTGCAGGGCGATCCCGGCGACGGGGACGATGAGCGCCGACACCCTCGCGATCCGCACGCCGGCGTCGTACGCCTCGGTCGCGGCGCCCGTCACGGTCGCCACCTCCCGCTCGGTGGCGCCCGCGGCGCGGATCGTGCGGATCGATCCGACGGCGCGTTCGACTCCGGATGCCAGCTCCCCGACCTTCGCCTGCTGTGCCGCCGAAGCGGTGCGGATGCGCGTGCTGAGGATCCCGACCGTCGCGATCGAGGCGCCGAGCACGAGCACGATGAGACCGAGGAGCAGTGGATCGATGAACGCCATGGCGATGATCGCCCCGACGAGGATGAGCGCGTTGCCGACGGCATCCGCGAGCCCCTGGGTGAGGACGGCGTAAAGCAGGGTCGTGTCGGTTCCCACGCGCGAGACGAGGTCGCCGGTGCGGCGCGCGTCGAACTCGCTGATCGGCAGACGGAGGATGCGCGCGATCAGTCGCCGCCGCGAGGAGTACACCACGGCGGTGCCGGTGCGCTGCAGGAGGTAGTGCTGGTACCCGGAGATCAGCGATGACAGCACGACGAACCCGACCAGCAGCCAGACCAGCGCCCCGAGCGGCAGCGACTGCTGCACGCGCGTGATGACCTGGCCGACGAGCAGCGGCTGCACGAGGGTCGCGCCGGCGCCCAGGATGCTCAACACCCCGACGACGACCAGTGTGCCCTTGTGCTCGGCGAGGAACGGCAGCAGTTGGCGGAAGGACGCGCGGGGCCCCTCGGGGGCGCGGCGGCCGCGGCGGCCTCGGGCGGGAGCGGACGAAGACATGCTCACCTCAGCAGAAGAACGGGTTCTTCGACCGTACCTCTCCGCGCCGACATCGGCGGACGCGTCTGCTCGTCGGTGGAACGATGGATGCCACGAGGCCGGGGCCCCGTGGCATCCATCGATCCGCGTGTGCGCGTCCTACGGCGCGCTCGCCCCGGCCGCGATGTTCGCGTCGTAGTCGACGTCCTTGGTCTCGGGCGAGAGGGCCACCGCGATGAGCGTGAGGACGCCCATGACCGACAGGTAGACGCCGACGAGCCACGGGTTGCCGCCGCCCGCCGCCCACAGGGCGACGGCGACGATCGGCGCCAGGGCGGCGCCGAGGATCGACGACACGTTGTAGGAGATCGCCGACCCGGTGTAGCGGGTGTTGGTGGGGAAGAGCTCGGGCAGCACCGCGCCCATCGGGCCGAACGTCGTGCCCATGAGCAGGAACCCGATGATGAGGAACGCCTGCACGGACGCCCGGGTGAGGCCGGCGTCGGCCTGCGGCAGCAGGAAGAACGAGAACGTGAGGCCGAACAGGATGATCGCGATCGTGACGACGGTGAGCAGACGCTTGCGTCCGAACCGGTCGGCGAGCGGGCCCGACAGCAGCGTGAAGATGCCGAAAAAGACGACGCCGACGATCTGCATGATCACGAAGTCGGTGTATCCGAAGCCGAGGCCGGGCACGAACGTGGACGGATCGAACTCGGTGCCCGCCTTCTCGGCCGCGGCGGCGGCGCCCTCGAGCGTCGGCTTGGTGCCGTACGACAGCGTGAAGCTCGTCATCAGGTAGAACAGCACGTAGGTGGCCAGCATGATGAACGTGCCGAGGATCAGCTGCACCCAGTTGCGGCGGATCACCTCGCCGAGCGGGAACCTGCGGATCGCCCCGCTCTTCTCGGCCTTCGCGAACGACTCGCTCTCGACCAGCTTCAGACGCACCCAGAGGCCGACGATCACCATCACGGCCGAGAACAGGAACGGCACGCGCCAGCCCCACGCGAGGAACTCCGCCGAACGCTGCGCGGTGCCGTCGGGGTGGGGGAGGGCGAAGTTGATGAAGAGGAAGACGCCGTTGGCGATGATGAAGCCGATCGGCGCACCCAGCTGGGGGAACGTGCCGTACCAGGCGCGCTTGCCCTTCGGCGCGTTCTCGGTGGCCACCAGGGCCGCGCCGGACCACTCGCCGCCGAGCGCGAAGCCCTGCGCGAGGCGCATGATCAGCAGCAGGACGGCCGCCCACACGCCGATGTCGTTGTAGGTCGGCAGGCAGCCGATGAGGAAGGTCGCGACGCCCATGGTGAGCAGGGATGCCACGAGGGTGGCCTTGCGGCCGAACCGGTCGCCGAAGTGGCCGAAGACGACGGCGCCGAGGGGGCGCGCGACCATGGCGGCGCCGAAGACGCTGAAGGAGAGAAGGAGCGAGGTGGTCTCGTTGCCGGTCGGGAAGAACAGGATCGGGAACACGAGCACCGCCGCGGTGGCGTACGCGTAGAAGTCGTAGAACTCGATCGTCGTGCCGATGAGGCTCGCGGTGATGACACGGGAGCGCGGATTGGCGGGGGCCGACGAGGAGCGGACGGTGGGGGAGGAGGAGGTCATGACTGCCTGACGAGAGATCGAGCGATCGCGTCCGTCGTGGGGGCGCAGGCGGTGGCGCGGAGTCGGGCACGGCAGGTATGCGTGTCCGGGCGCGCGGCGGGGGGCACCGGGATGGACCCGGGTGTGGGTCCAGACCCTCCAGTCTATGCGCTCGCCGAGAGGGACTCGGCGAGCGGGCGGGTCAGCGCCAGATGACCGCGAGCGCGGCGTTCAGCACCGTCAGGGGCCCGACGAGCCAGAACAGGACCGGGGGCACCGCGCCGGTGCGCTTCTGCCGGGCGGAACCGATGCCCAGCAGCGCACCGATGACGATGAGCACGACGAGCTTGACGCCGATCTTCGCGTAGTTGAGGTCGTGTTCGAGTCCCCACGGTGCGGCCAGGATCAGGCCCGTGAGAAGCGAGAGGAGGAGACCGTAGTTCATCAGCGGCGTGACGCGCACGCGACGCGAGACGGCTTCGACGATCCAGGCGCCGAACAACGTGGCGAACCCGATCAGATGAACCAGGACGATGACGTGACGCAGGATCTCCATACGGTCAGGGTAGGGATGCCGTGCCCCCGCCGCCAGCAAGGCGCGCCTCACCGCGAGGGGAGGCGCGCCGTGCGGGACCGCGGTCAGCCGCGCAGGTCGCGCAGCACCAGAGCGGTGCGGAGGGCGGCGTCTGCCGCCTCGGCGCCCTTGTCCTCCTTCGAACCCTCGAGCCCGGCGCGGTCCAGGCCCTGCTGCTCGTCGTCGAGGGTCAGCACGCCGAATCCGACGGGCTTCCCGGCGTCGATCGCGACCCGGGTCAGGCCGTCGGTCGCCGCCGACGAGACGTACTCGAAGTGCGGGGTCCCCCCGCGGATGATCACGCCGAGCGCGACGACCGCGTCGGCCCCGCCCTCGAACGCCGCGACGGCGGCGACCGGCAGCTCGAACGAACCCGGCACGCGCACGACGCGGTACGTCGCGCCCGTGGCATCCAGGACCCGCTTCGCTCCGGCGATCAGACCGTCGGTGATGACCTCGTGCCACGTGCCGGCCACGACGACGACGTTCAGTCCCGTCGCGTCGACGCCGCCGGTCTCGGGTGCTCCGCTTCCCGCCATCAGACGAGTCCTTCCTTCATGTGCGCGAGTGCATCGCGCAGCTCGTCCTCGTCGATGACGTGACCCATCCGGTCGCGCTTCGTCTCGAGGTACTGGTGGTTGTTGGGGCCGACGCCCACGAGCAGGGGAACCTGCTCGACGACGTCGAGGCCGAAGCTGCGCAGCTGCGCCACCTTGTCGGTGTTGTTGGTCAGCAGGCGCACCTGCTCCACACCGAGGTCGGTGAGGATGCCGGCCGCGGCGGCGTAATCGCGCGCGTCGGCGGGGAGGCCCAGGGCCAGGTTGGCATCCACCGTGTCCAGGCCCCGCTCCTGCAGGCTGTAGGCGCGCAGCTTGTTGATGAGACCGATGCCGCGACCCTCGTGGCCGCGCATGTAGATCACGATGCCGCCCTCGCGGTCGATCGTGTCCAGCGCGGCATCCAGCTGGGGGCCGCACTCGCACTTGAGCGAGCCGAACGCCTCGCCCGTGAGGCACTCCGAGTGCACGCGCACCAGCGGGGCCTCGTCGGTGATCTCGCCCGAGACGACCGCGATGTGGTCGGTGCCGGTGATGCGGTCCTTGTAGGCGAGGAAGCGGAACGTCCCGTGGGAGGTCGGCACGTTCGCCTCGGCCCGCAGACTCACGCGGCGGCGGGGGACCGGGGTCGCCTCGACCGGCTCGGTCTCGTTCAGGTACGCGACGAGCTGCTCGATCGTCACGACCGGGATGCCGTCGCGCTCGCCGAGCTCGATGAGGCCCGGGAGGCGCATCATGCTGCCGTCCTCGGCCACCACCTCGGCGATCGCGCCCACCGGCTCGAGGCCGGCCAGGCGCATGAAGTCCACGGCCGCCTCGGTGTGGCCCGCGCGCTCGCGCACGCCGCCGTCGACGGCGCGCAGGGGCAGCACGTGGCCGGGACGGATGAGGCTCGTCGGCACGGACTCGGGGTCGGCGAGGACGTTGAGCGTGTGCGCGCGGTCGGCGGCGCTGATGCCCGTCGTCACGCCCGACGCCGCGTCGACGCTCACCGTGTAGGCGGTGCCGCGCGCGTCCTGATTGACCTCGACCATCGGGGGGAGATCGAGACGGTCGGCCCAGTCGGCCGGCATGGGCGCGCAGACGTAGCCGCTGGACCAGCGCACGGTCCATGCCAGCCACTCGGGGGTCGCGAGCTGCGCCGAGATGATGACGTCGCCCTCGTTCTCACGGTTCTCGTCGTCCGCGACGAGGATCGGGCGTCCGGCGCGGAGGGCCTCGAGGGCCTCGGGGATGGTGGACAGGCTCATGCGGAGCCCCTCTCGGTCGTTGCGGCGGGGGCCGCGGGGTTCTCGGTACTGCGGAAGGCCAGCATGCGCTGCACGTGCCGGGCCAGGATGTCGGTCTCGAGGTTCACGGGAGTGCCCGCCTCGGCGCGACCGAGCGTCGTCGCCTCGAGGGTCTCGGGGATCAGCGACACCTCGAGCCAGGGCTCGGGGTCGCCGGCCTCGCTCACCGCGCTGACGGTCAGCGAGACGCCGTCGATCGCGATGGAGCCCTTGTCGACCACGAGCGGGGCGAGGTGGGCCGGGATGCCGATGCGCACCACGCTCCACTGCGCGCCCGGACGCACCTCGCGCACGACACCCGTGCCGTCGATGTGGCCCTGCACGATGTGGCCGCCGAGGCGGCCGTGCGCGGCGGTCGCGCGCTCGAGGTTGACGGGACGCCCCGCGCCGACGTTCGCGAGCGTCGACATGTCGAGCGTCTGCTTCATGACGTCGGCGGTGAACCAGTCGGTGCCCTGGTCGACCACGGTGAGGCACACGCCGCTGACCGAGATCGAGTCGCCGTGGCCGGCATCCGATACGGAGAGCGGGGCCTTCACGGTCACGCGCACGCCGTCGCCGGCGGGCTCGACCGCGGTGATCTCGCCGATCTCTTCGACGATTCCGGTGAACATCAGGAATCTCCCTGGGTGTCGTGGACGGGACGGGCGACGACGCGGATGTCGTCGCCGAGGATGTCGATGGAGGCGACCTCGAGCCGACGGGCCGAGGCGATGTCGGGGACGCCGAGGTCGCCGAGCGCGAGCCACGAGCCGCCGAGCAGGACGGGGGCGAGGTAGACGAGCACCTCGTCGGCCAGTCCCTCGCGCACCAGCGCACTCTCGAGGGTGGGGCCGCCCTCGACGAACACGGTCTGGATGCCACGTCCGCCGAGGTCGTCGAGGATCGCGCCGAGGTCGCGGGTCGGGAAGAACAGCGCTTCGCGCGGGTGGCGGCGGACGGCGGCATCCGCCGGGACCTCGGTCTCGCCGACGACCACCGGGATCGGCTGGCGTTCGAGGAGTGCGCCGTCCGCGTCCCGCGCGGTGAGGGCCGGGTCGTCGGCGATCACCGTGCCGGTGCCGGCGAGGATCGCGTCGGCGGCCGCGCGGCGATCGTGCACGTCGCGGCGCGCGGCGGGACCGGTGATCCACTGGCTCGACCCGTCGTCCGCGGCGGCGCGGCCGTCGAGGCTCTGCGCCCACTTCACGGTCACCCGCGGGCGGCCGGTGCGCTGGAGGTGCACCCAGTCGCGGATGAGCTCCTCCGCGGCATCGCGTTCCAGCCCGGACTCCACATCGACGCCGCCGTGGCGGAGACGGTCTGCTCCGCCCGCCGCCGCGTCGGTCGGGTCGTCGAGGGCGTACACGACCCGGGCGACCCCGGCCTCGAGCAGGGCGACGGCGCACGGACCGGTGCGTCCGGTGTGGTTGCAGGGCTCGAGCGTGACGACCGCGGTCGCACCGCGGGCTTCACCGGGCGCGAGCTTCGAGAGCGCGTCGACCTCCGCGTGGGCGGTGCCCGCACCGCGGTGGTAACCCTCGGCGAGCACGTCGCCTGCGGGGGAGAGGATCACGGCGCCGACCTGCGGGTTGAGGCCGCGGGGACCGTTCCGCGCGAGACGCAGCGCGCGGCGCATGGCGTCTGTTTCGGCGGCGGATGCCATTTCCCTGTCCTTCCCCTCGTGACGGGGCAGGAGCGCAGGGTGGCACGGCGCGGCGCGCCGACCGTGCTGCCTCCTATCCGGACTAGAGGAGATCTCTCGCCTCATCACCGTCGGTTCCGGAATTCCACCGGATCGGCCCCACCGCCGGAGCGGAGGGGTTCGCGGACTGTCACCGCCGGTTCGGATTCCCACCGACCCCGGAGCACGTATTGCTTGGTCGAAGTCTAATCAACACCGCCGACACGGATTCATTCCCGCCGACTCACGGCGAAATCGTGCTACTTGAGCAGGCGCGACAGACGTCGGTCGGCGAGGATCTTGCCGCCGGTTTGACAGGTCGGGCAGTACTCGAGGGAGTTGTCGGCGAAGAAGACGCTCCGTACCTCGTCGCCGCACACCGGGCACGCCTCGCCGCGCCGGCCGTGCACGCGCATGCCCCGCCGCTTGGCATCCTTCAGGTCGGCCGGGGGCTTGCCGCGCGCGGTGTCGATCGCCTCGGTCAGGGTGCTGATCATCGCGGCATAGAGCGTGTCGATCTCGGCATCCGTGAGGTTGGCGGCCAGCGCGTACGGCGACATCCTCGCCGCGTGCAGGATCTCGTCGGAGTAGGCGTTGCCGACGCCCGCGATGATCGACTGGTCGCGCAGGACGCCCTTGATCTGCGTGCGGCGCCCGGCGAGCAGCGCGGCGAACGCGTCGCGATCGAGCGTGACGTCGAGGGGGTCGGGGCCGAGTCGGGCGATGCCCGGCACGTCGGCGGGGGAGCGGACGGCGTAGACGGCGAGCGACTTCTTCGTCCCCGCTTCGGTCAGGTCGAAGCCCGATCCGTCGTCGAACCCGATCCGCAGCGCGATCGGCGTCTTCCCCGGCTTGATGAGGGTCGAGGGGAGCGCGTCGTACCACCGCAGCCAACCCGCCTTGGCGAGATGGAACACCAGATGGATGCCACCGTGGGTGGCGACGTCGACGAACTTGCCGTGACGTTCGACCCCCGTGACGGCCGAGCCGACGAGCGCGTCGATGGGCGGGTCGTAGGTCTTCAACGCGCTGATGGCGGACACACTCGCCTTCGTGAACGTCAGCCCCGTCACACGGCCGCGCAGAAACTCGACGAGTCCTTCGACCTCGGGCATCTCGGGCATGCAGCCATCGTGGCATCCGTCACCGACATGCGACAGGCCCTTGCCGCGCCCCCGCCCACCCCGCCCCACAGAGTGTCCAAGACACGCCGCATGCGCCGGGCGCGACGCGGCGTGTCTTGGACACTCGACCTCGCCGCGGGCTAACCGAGGTCGAGCGGCCAGTCCTGCGGGGTTCGCTCGTCGTGTCGGAGCAGACCGCCGATCCAGAGGTCGGCGCGCCCGAGGCTGTTGACGTGGGCCTGCCGCAGCAGACCCTCGTACCGGAAGCCGAGGCGCCGCGCGATCCGGGCCGAGCCGAGGTTGCCGACCACGGCACGCCACTCGATGCGCTCGACCGCGGGCCGGTCAGCGGCGAACGCCCAGTCGATCACCGCGGTCCCCGCCTCGACCGCGATGTTCTGCCGTCGCGCGTCGGGAGCGATCCAGTAGCCGATCTCGGGTGCCCCGGTGTCGAGCTTCGCCAGCCCGATCATCCCGGCGAGGCGGCCATCGCGACGGATCGCCCACGTCGGCTGCGTGCCGTCCGACCACCATTCGGCCGTCAGCGCGACGAAACGCTCGGCGTCCTCGACGAGGTACGGCGACGGCACGGTGGTGTAGCGCTGCAGGTCCGCATCCTGGCACGCGGCGTGGATCGCCGCGACGTCGGCCGTGGTCGGGGCCGAGAGTTCCAGCCGCGGGGTCTGCAGGTGGTCGGGTTCCATCCGCCCACGCTACTGGCCGGCTCCCCGCGCCGCGTCAGCCGCGGCGGAGCAGGCCGATCCGGTCGTAGACGTCGGCGAGGGTCTTCTCGGCGACGGATGCCGCCCGCTCGGCGTTCGTGGCCAGCACGCGGTCGAGCTCGGCGGGGTCGTCGAGCAGCTCGAGGGCGCGCGCACGCACCGGCTCGAACTCGGCGACGACCACTTCGGCGAGACCCTTCTTGAAGTCGCCGTAGCCGCGGCCGGCGTACTCGTCCTCGATGGAGGAGATCTCGCGGCCGGTCAGGGCCGAGTAGATCACCAGCAGGTTCGAGACGCCCGGCTTCTCCTCGCGGTCGAAGCGCACGGCTCCCTCGGAGTCGGTGACGGCGCGCATGATCTTCTTCGCGCTGACCTTGGGCTCGTCGAGCATCCACAGCACGCCCGCGTCGGACTCGGCCGACTTCGACATCTTCGCCGTCGGGTTCTGCAGGTCGTAGATGCGGGCGGTCTCGCGCTGGATCATCGGCTTCGGCATCGTGAACGTCTCACCGAAGTTCTTGTTGAAGCGCTCGGCGAGATCGCGCGTGAGCTCGATGTGCTGCTTCTGGTCGTCGCCGACCGGTACCACGTCGGTCTGGTACAGCAGGATGTCGGCGGCCATGAGCACCGGGTAGGTGAACAGGCCGACGTTCGTGGCATCCGCCCCGTAACGGGCCGACTTGTCCTTGAACTGCGTCATGCGCCCGGCCTCGCCGAAGCCCGTCAGGGTCGACAACACCCACTGCAGCTCGGCGTGCGCGGGCACGTGCGACTGCACGTACAGCGTCGAGCGCGACGGCTCGATCCCGGCGGCGATGTACTGCGCCGCGGTGCGGCGGGTCTTCTCGCGGCGCTCGGCCGGGTCACCGGGCTGCGTGAGGGCGTGCAGGTCGACGACCGAGAAGAACGCGTCGTACTGGTCCTGCAGCTCGCGCCACTGGAGGAGCGCCCCGATGTAGTTGCCGATCTGGAGGCTGTCGGCGGAGGGCTGCATTCCGGAGTAGAGGCGCTGCTGGGTCACCGTACGATCCTAGGCCGCCGCGACATCGGGAACGTGCCCGGCGACCCGCGCCGCTCAGAGGCCCAGCGTGTAGTCCGCGATGACGGGGGAGTGGTCGCTCCACCGGGTATCGTACGACGGTGCGCGGTCGACGCGGTAGTCGGTGACCCGCTCCGCCAGGGCGGGGGTCACGACGTGGTAGTCGATCCGCCACCCCGAGTCGTTGTCGAACGCCTTCCCGCGCATCGACCACCACGTGTACGGTCCCTCGACCTCGCCGGCGTGGCGACGGCCGACGTCGACCCATCCGAGGCCGCGACCGGTCGAGCCGTCGGCACCCTCGACCTGTTCGCCGGCGGGGCCGAAGAACCGGTCGAAGTAGGCGCGCTCACGGGGCAGGAACCCGGCGTTCTTGCGGTTGCCCCGCCAGTTCTTGATGTCGAGCTCGCGGTGTCCGACGTTCAGGTCGCCCATGACGACGGCGAGCGGCTGCGTGGCCGCGAGTTCGGCGAGACGCGCCTCCATGGCATCCAGGAAGAGCCACTTCGCCTCCTGCTTCGGGGTGTCGACCTCGCCGCTGTGCACGTAGGCGCTCACGACGGTCAGGGTCTCGCCGTCGATGTCGAAGTCGGTCTCGATCCAGCGTCCCGAGGCGTCCAGCGGCTCGGGTCCGAGGTGGGTGCGGGTCTCGACGCCGGGGAGCCGGCTGACGATCGCGACGCCGGCGCGGCCCTTCTGCAGCGCCTCGTCGTTCACGATCTGCCACCCCGGGAGGGCCTCGGCGAGCTGGTCGGCCGTCGCGCGCACCTCCTGAAGCGCGAGGATGTCGGCGCCCGAGGCGTCGAGCCACTCGATCATGCCTTTGCGGACGGCGGCACGGATGCCATTGACGTTGACGGAGACGATGCGTACGGAACGAGCCACCCGTCGAGCGTAGCCCGGGCCTCCGACACGGGACCGGGCGTCGGCCGAGGGCCATCCCGCGGCGACCCGGACGCTCAGTCCAGCAGCAGCGTCTGCCGACGCGGAGCGGGAAGCTCCGCCTCCACCCGTGCCAGGTGCGCCCGGGCGGCGCGCAGCCGGCGCCGTGCGATCCATCGACGGGGCCACCGGGAGAGAGCCGCGGTCTCCTCTGCCGTTCGCACCGCGACCTGGGCGGCGATGACCAGGGCGGTCTGCTCCATCGCGCGACGGTCCTCGGGAGAGCGCAGCGGTACGTCGCGATCCTGCGCGGCGACGGCGATCCACGCCGCGGCGACGAGAATCACGATCCCCACGAGGCGGAACCACAGGAGGAAACCGATCAGCACCGTGAAGGTCGCGAGCAACGGGTTGGAGGGCGTGTAGACGAACAGGAAGCCCGCCCCCACCTGAAGGAGCACGAGCCCCGCCGAACCCACCAGGGCGCCCGGCCAGATCCGCCGCCAGGGCAGCACGGTGCCCGTGAGGAACCGGAACAGCGACCCGAGCGCGAGGGTGTTCACACCGAAGGCGACGACGAGCGACACCCCTCGCGCCCCGAGCGACCACCACTCGGTCTCGCGCGTCCACCCGATCCACCCGAAGACGAGGTCGACGGCACCCGTGGTGATGGAACCCAGAAGCGCACCCACCAGCAGGGAGACGCCGAACAACAGCGACGCGACGAAATCCCGGGCCTTCAGCAGCACGTAGTTCCGCAGGTCGAACGGCAGCCCGAAGGTGTCGCGCACCGCGCGCCGGGTGAAGGTGACGAACCCGATGGTGGTCCAGATGACGACCACGCCGGCGAAGCCGCCGGTGACACCGAGAAGCCTGCCGCTGTCCTGCGCGACGGCCTCGACCTGCTCGGGCTTGATCAGGCCCGTGTCGCTGATGATCCCGGGAATGTAGCTGTTGACGATGCGGATGAGTCCGTCGATCGCCTCCTTGCTTCCGCCCAGCCAGATGCCGACGCTGGCGAAGGCGAGGTAGAGCGCGGAGAACACCGCGAACAAGCCCTGATAGCTCATGCCGGCCGCGAGCAGGAATCCGTTGTGCCGGAGGAAATGACGCCACACCCGCACCGGAAACAGCTGCGCGAGCTTCGCCGCGCGGGCAAGGGGTTCATCGAGACGCTCGCGCACGGCCGCCTGGGCTGCATCGAACCGGTCGCGCAACGAGGTGTCCTCCGACGCCGCACCGGGCAGCGGTCGGGGGTCGTGGCGGCTGTCGGTCACCGTTCGAGCCTAGTGAATGGATGCCGGTCGCTCTCGGCCGTGGCCGGCGAGCGGTTCGGGCCCCGTGACGCCGTGTCCCCGCGCGATACGCCGAACGGCGGGGCGCCGAAGCGCACCCGCCGTTCGCGAGAGGAACTCAGCTGCCCCGGAGGACGGCCTGCTTGACCTCGGCGATGGCCTTGGTGACCTCGATACCGCGGGGGCACGCCTCGGTGCAGTTGAAGGTCGTACGGCAGCGCCACACGCCTTCCTTGTCGTTGAGGATGTCGAGACGCACGTCGCCGGCGTCGTCGCGCGAGTCGAAGATGAAGCGGTGCGCGTTGACGATCGCGGCCGGTCCGAAGTACTGGCCGTCGGTCCAGAACACGGGGCACGACGAGGTGCACGCGGCGCACAGGATGCACTTCGTCGTGTCGTCGAAGACCTCGCGGTCGACGATCGACTGGATGCGCTCCTTGCCGGGGGTCGGCTTGCTGTTCGCGATGAGGAAGGGCTGCACCTCGCGGTAGGAGGCGAAGAACGGCTCCATGTCGACGATGAGGTCCTTCTCAAGCGGCAGGCCCTTGATCGCCTCGACGTAGATCGGCTGCGAGATGTCGAGATCCTTGATCAGCGTCTTGCAGGCCAAGCGGTTGCGGCCGTTGATGCGCATGGCATCCGATCCGCAGATGCCGTGCGCGCACGAGCGGCGGAACGACAGCGAACCGTCCTTCTCCCACTTGATCTTGTGCAGGGCGTCGAGCACGCGATCGGTGGAGTACAGCTCCACGTCGTAGTCGACCCAGCGGGGCTCGTCGTCGACCTCGGGGTCGAACCGGCGGATGTTGAACGTGACCAGGAACGACTGGATCCCCGTGTCCTCGGGGGTCTGCTCGACCTCGTCGGAGGTGTCGACGGTCTCGATGACGGTGGATGCCATCTCAGTACTTCCTCTCGAGGGGCGGGTAGCGCAGTTCGCCGGCATCGTTCTTCGTGAAGACCACGGGCTTCCACCCGAGTTCGATGTGGTCGGCGGGGTGCGACGAGTGCGGGTCGCCGGTCAGGTAGGCCATGGTGTGCTGCATGTAGTTCTCGTCGTCGCGCGTCGGGAAGTCGTCGCGCATGTGACCGCCGCGGCTCTCCTCGCGGTTCTGCGCGGAGTAGACGACGACCTCGGCGAGGTCGAGCAGGAACCCGAGCTCGACGGCCTCGAGCAGGTCGGTGTTGTACCGCTTGCCCTTGTCGTCGACGTGGACGTTCTTGTAGCGCTCGCGCAGGTCGGCGATGATGTCGAGCACCTCGGCGAGGGAGTCGTGGGTGCGGAACACCTGGGCGCCCTTGTCCATCTCGTCCTGCAGCGTCTTGCGCAGGACCGCGATGCGCTCGGTGCCCGAGTTGGCGCGCAGGCCCTCGATCATCTCGCGGACCTCCTTCGCCGGGTCCTCGGGGAGGGGCACGAAGTCCGCGGTCTGGACGTACTCGACGGCGTTGCGGCCGGCGCGCTTGCCGAAGACGTTGATGTCGAGCAGCGAGTTGGTGCCGAGGCGGTTGGATCCGTGCACCGAGACGCAGGCGCACTCGCCGGCGGCGTAGAGACCGGGGACCACCGTGTCGTTGTCCGACAGCACCTCGGCCTTGATGTTGGTCGGGATGCCGCCCATCGCGTAGTGCGCGGTTGGCATGACCGGGACGGGCTCGACGACGGGGTCGACGCCCAGGTAGGTGCGCGCGAACTCGGTGATGTCGGGGAGCTTCGTCTCGAGGACCTCAGCACCGAGGTGGGTGCAGTCCAGGAGCACGTAGTCGCGGTGGGGTCCGGCGCCGCGACCCTCCGCGACCTCCTGCACCATGCAGCGGGCGACGATGTCGCGCGGCGCCAGGTCCTTGATGGTCGGCGCGTAGCGCTCCATGAACCGTTCGCCGCTGGCGTTGCGGAGGATCGCGCCCTCGCCTCGCGCGCCCTCGGTCAGCAGGATGCCGAGACCGGCGAGACCGGTCGGGTGGAACTGGAAGAACTCCATGTCCTCCAGCGGCAGGCCCTTGCGCCAGACGATGCCGACGCCGTCACCGGTGAGGGTGTGGGCGTTGGAGGTGGTCTTGAAGATCTTCCCGAAGCCGCCCGTGGCGAAGACGACGGCCTTCGACTGGAAGACGTGCAGGTCGCCGGTGGCGAGTTCGTAGGCGACGACGCCCGCGACCTGCGTGTTCCCCGCGTCGTCCTTCACGGTGACGAGGTCGAGCACGTAGAACTCGTTGAAGAAGTTGATGCCGAGCTTCACGCAGTTCTGGAACAGCGTCTGCAGGATCATGTGACCCGTGCGGTCGGCCGCGTAGCAGGCACGGCGGACCGGAGTCTTGCCGTGATCGGCGGTGTGCCCGCCGAAGCGACGCTGGTCGATCTTGCCCTCGGGGGTGCGGTTGAACGGCAGACCCATGTTCTCGAGGTCGATGACGGCGTCGATCGCCTCCTTGGCGAGGATCTCCGCGGCATCCTGGTCGACGAGGTAGTCGCCGCCCTTGATCGTGTCGAAGGTGTGCCACTCCCAGGAGTCCTCTTCGACGTTGGCGAGGGCCGCGGCCATGCCTCCCTGCGCTGCTCCGGTGTGGGAGCGGGTGGGGTACAGCTTCGAGATGACGGCGGTCTTCGCGCCGGGGCCGGCCTCGATGGCTGCGCGCATGCCGGCGCCGCCGGCGCCGACGATCACGATGTCGAACTGGTGGTAGTGCACGCCGTCCTTGACGATCGTGTCCGCGCTGTTCTGAGTGCTCACGTGTGCAATGCCTCTGCTGTCTCAGTCGAAAGGGAGGATGCCGCGGCTCACGCCTGGCAGATCTCCCACAGGGAGCTGCTCTCGGTGACGCCGAGGCAGGGGTCGAAGGTGAAGACCACGAGCGTGCCGAGGAGGATCAGGAAGGCCGCCGACAGCCCGATCGCCCAGACCAGGACGCGACGCACGGAGGGCGTCGTGACGTAGTCGTTCACGATCGTGCGCATGCCGTTGGCGCCGTGGATGAGTGCCAGCCACAGCATCAGGACGTCCCACCACTGCCAGAACGGCGAGGCCAGCTTGCCGGCGACGAACGCGAAGTCGATCTGGTGGATGCCCTCGCCCGTCATCAGGTTGACGAAGAGGTGGCCGAAGATGAGGACGACCAGAAGCACGCCGGAGGCGCGCATGTAGATCCATCCCCACTTCTCGAGGTTGGAGCCCTTCTTCCGCACGGCGGGCGTGCGGGGCGCGGGGATCGTGCTTGCTTCCTGGGCGACGGACATCAGTGGCTCCCCGTGACGGCGCTGAAGACGTTGATGAGGTGACGCGGGGTGAATCCGAGCATCGTGACGACCCAGAGGCCCAGCACCCCCCACCACAGCTGACGCTGGTGACGGGTCGCCCACGGCCAGAAGTCGACGGCGATGATGCGCAGGCCGTTGTAGGCGTGGTACGCGATGGCTCCGACGAGGGCGACTTCGCCCAGGCCCATGATCGGGTTCTTGTAGGTGCCGATCACGGCGTCGTAGGCCTCGGGGGAGACGCGGATGAGGGCGGTGTCGAGGATGTGGACGAGAAGGAAGAAGAAGATCGCCACGCCCGTGATCCGGTGCAGGACCCACGACCACATTCCTTCGCGGCCGCGGTAGAGGGTTCCGCGCGGCCTCTTCGAGGTGGTCTCTTTCACCGACGGCGTGGCACGTGCTGGTGCTGACACGGTCGTCCTCCCTGATCGAACACGGTGTGGGGGCCCGCGTGGGCCCCGAGCGTCACACGGGCGCCACTGAATACTACGGCCGGGCTATGAATCGGGGGGATGAGGGTCGCCTAACACTCTCTCGATGTCGAGATAAATCGAGGGGTCCGGGGGTGGCTCCCCGCCGGGCGGCGACTGGCCTCGCGCGGGTGCGCCGGCGCCTTTCCCGTTAGGGTCGGTGCCATGGCCGAACCTGCTATCGACGACTTCTACGCCGTGATCCCCGCCGGGGGGATCGGCAGCCGCCTGTGGCCGCTGTCCCGCGCGGACGCACCCAAGTTCCTCCACGACCTCACCGGGTCCGGTCAGACGCTCCTGCGCGACACCTGGGACCGTCTCGCGCCGCTGTCCGGCGAGGATCGCATCGCGGTCGTCACCGGCCGTGCGCACCGCGCCGCCGTGGAGCGCGAGCTTCCGGGCGTGCCCGACCACAACGTCTTCCTCGAGTCCGAGCCGCGGGACTCCAGCGCCGCCATCGGTCTCGCCGCCGCGATCCTCGTCCGCCGCGAGCCCGACGTCATCATCGGCTCGTTCGCCGCCGACCACGTCATCCGCCAGACGCGCCAGTTCGACTTCGCCGTGCGGCAGGCGGTGGCCGTCGCCCGTGCCGGATACATCTGCACGATCGGCATCCAGCCCAGCGAGCCCTCCGTCGGCTTCGGGTACGTCAAGCAGGCGGACGAGCTCATCGTCGACGGGGCGCCCGAGGCCTACACCGTGGAGCGGTTCGTCGAGAAGCCTGATCTCGACACCGCCAAGGCGTACTTCTCGGATCGGGCGTACCTCTGGAACGCCGGCATGTTCATCACCCGCGCCGACGTGCTCCTCGCCGAGCTCGCCGTCAACGAGCCGGAGCTGCACGCGGGCCTGCTCGAACTGGCCGAGGCGTGGGACGACCGCGACCTGCGCGGTCCCGCCGTCGACCGCATCTGGCCGGGCCTGAAGAAGATCGCGATCGACTACTCCGTCGCCGAACCGGCCGCCGAGAAGGGGCGTCTCGCGGTCATCCCCGGTCACTTCGACTGGGACGACGTGGGCGATTTCGCCAGCCTCTCGAAGTTGAACTCCTCGGGTGGGCGCAACGAGCTCGCGATCCTGGGTGAGGACGCGCGCGTGCTGTCCGACGCCTCCAGCGGGATCGTCGTGTCCCAGACGAAGCGCGTCATCAGCCTCATCGGCGTGCGCGACATCGTCGTGGTCGACACCCCCGACGCGCTCCTGGTGACCACGAGCGAGAACGCCCAGCGCGTCAAGGGCGTCGTGGACGCGCTCAAGCTCACCGGTCGCGGCGACGTCCTCTGATACCGGATGCCGCTGCACGCGGCATCCGGTCTCGTCGGTGCCGTCGCCGTGTGGCGCGCGCATCACGCGAGATTGCGTCTTTGTAACCATTGCCGCGCGGGGCCCGTTCGGGCGCGCAAGCGATTCGTCACAGTGGGTAACGTGACTCCATCGTCCCCCGAACCCGTTGGGGGCCCCCGTCTTGGAGGACCATTCGTGAAGACCACGAAGAAGGCCGTCGTCAGCGGCCTCGCGATGATCGGCGCGGCCGTGCTGCTCGCCGGTTGCGGTGCCGCGCCCGAGAGCACCGGCTCGTCGGCCGCTGCCGGTGCCAGCGACTACCTGCCCTGCATGGTGTCGGACTCGGGTGGGTTCGACGACAAGTCGTTCAACCAGCTGGGCAAGGAAGGCCTGGACCAGGCCGCCGCGGAGCTCGGCTCGAAGAAGCCGATCGAGGTCCAGTCGCAGGCCGAGACCGACTTCGCCTCCAACCTCTCCAGCCTCGTCGACCAGGGCTGCAACACGATCATCACGGTCGGCTTCCTCCTGGCACCGGCCGCGCTCGAGTCGGCCACGGCCAACCCCGACCTGCAGTACGTCTCGATCGACGACACCGTCGACCAGAACTTCGACGGCACGACGGACGCGCCGAACATCAAGCCGATCATCTTCGACACCGCTCAGGCCGCCTACCTCGCGGGCTACCTCGCCGCGGGTGTCTCCAAGACCGGCGTCGTCGGCACCTTCGGTGGCATGAACATCCCGACCGTCACGATCTTCATGGACGGTTTCGCCCAGGGCGTCGAGAAGTACAACACCGACAACGGCACCTCGGTTCGCGTCGTCGGCTGGGACCGCACCGCCAAGGACGGCTCGTTCACCGGTGGCTTCGAGGCCAACGACACCGCGCGTCAGACCGCGCAGGCGATCATCGACCAGAACGTCGACGTGCTTCTGCCCGTCGGTGGCCCGATCTACCAGTCGGCCGCCGTCGCCATCCAGGACTCGGGCCGCGAGATCGCCATGGTCGGCGTCGACGCCGACGTGTTCGAGACCGACCCCTCGGTCGGCAGCCTGCTCCTCACCTCGATCCTCAAGGGCATCGACGTGGGAACCAAGGACGCGATCGTGTCCGCCGGAAAGGGCGAGTTCGACACCACGCCGTTCATCGGCACCCTCGAGAACGACGGTGTCGGAATCGCGCCGTACCACGACTGGTCGGACCGCGTGCCCGCTGACCTGACCAGCAAGGTGGACGCGCTCAAGGCCGACATCATCAGCGGCAAGATCACGGTCGAGTCCTACCTGGCCGGCTGAGAGATCCACTCTCCTGGGGGAGGTCGGCTCCGTGCCGGCCTCCCCTCCCTTATGGAAGCCGCGGGCCTCGGCCCCGGCGATCGGAACCGATCCGCTCACGAGGCGGATCCTCCCCGTCGTACCCCGCGTGCGGCGCCACAGAACTTAGGATCGGGAACATGAAGCTCGAACTCCGCGGGATCACGAAAACCTTCGGATCCCTGGTGGCGAACGATCACATCGACCTCACTGTCGAGGCCGGAGAGATCCACTGCCTGCTCGGCGAGAACGGTGCCGGCAAGTCCACCCTGATGAACGTCCTCTACGGTCTCTACCAGGCCGACGGGGGAGAGATCCTGCTGGACGACGACGTCCAGCACTTCGCCGGACCCGGCGACGCGATGCGGGCCGGCATCGGCATGGTGCACCAGCACTTCATGCTCATCCCGGTCTTCACCGTCGCCGAGAACGTCATGCTCGGCCACGAGCCGACGAAGTTCGGCGGTCGGCTCGACCTCGCCGCGGCGCGTGCGAAGGTTACGGAGATCTCCGACCGCTTCGGCTTCGACGTCGACCCCGACGCCCTCGTCGACGATCTGCCCGTGGGGGTGCAGCAGCGCGTCGAGATCATCAAGGCCCTCTCCCGGGATGCCAAGGTCCTCGTGTTCGACGAGCCCACGGCCGTCCTCACGCCGCAGGAGACCGACGAACTGATGGCGATCATGCGTCAGTTGAAGTCCTCCGGCACCTCGATCGTCTTCATCACCCACAAGCTCCGTGAGGTCCGCGAGGTCGCCGACCGCATCACGGTGATCCGCCTGGGCAAGGTGGTCGGCGAGGCCGACCCGCGCGCGTCGAACGCGGAACTGGCGTCGCTGATGGTCGGTCGCGCCGTCGAGCTGACCGTTCAGAAGGAGGCGCCGACGCTCGGCGAGGTGGGGCTCTCCGTATCCGGTCTCACCGTCGTCGACGCGATCGGCCAGCTCGTCGTCAACGACGTCAGCTTCGACGTCCGCCGGGGCGAGGTCCTCGCGATCGCCGGCGTGCAGGGCAACGGACAGACCGAGCTCACCGAGGCCCTCCTCGGTCTGCAGGATCGCGTCGAGGGCTCGATCGTGCTGGACGGCACGGAGCTCCTCGGCCAGAGCGTCCGCGCGGTGCTCGAGTCGGGCGTCGGGTTCGTCCCCGAGGACCGCAAAGAAGACGGTCTGGTGGGGGAGTTCTCGATCGCGGAGAACCTCATGCTCGACCGGGCCGACGGTGCCCCGTTCGTCAAGGGCGGCGCGCTCCAACTCTCCACGCTCGCCAATTTCGCGCGCGAGAAGGTGAGCGAGTTCGACGTGCGGACGCCCTCGATCGAGACACCCGTCGGGCGCCTCTCCGGCGGCAACCAGCAGAAGGTCGTCCTCGCACGCGAGCTCAGCCGCGACCTCCGCCTCTTCGTCGCCGCCCAGCCCACCCGTGGCGTGGACGTCGGCTCGATCGAATTCATCCACAAGCGCGTCATCGAGACCCGCGACAGCGGCGTGCCCGTGATCGTCGTCTCCACCGAGCTCGACGAGGTCACCGCCCTCGCCGACCGCATCATGGTCATGTACCGGGGCCGCGTCGTCGGCATCGTCCCGGGCGACACCTCGCGCGATGTGCTCGGCCTGATGATGGCCGGCGAAGCGCCCCAGAACGAAGGAGTCGCCGCGTGAGCGATTCGCACAGCCCGCACGACCCGACCGCCGCGCGCGCCGATCGCGCCGCCGAGGTCGCCGCCGCAACTGACGCCGACGTCGCCCTCGAGGGGAGCGTCGCGGTCGACACGGCGGCGGGAGCCCGCGTCGTGACTCCGCCGCCCGCGCCCGAGGAGAACCGCTGGAGCCGCGCCCTGCGCGAGATCGCCACGGGGAACGCCATCATCTCGGTGCTCGCGGTCATCCTCGCCCTGCTCGTGGGCGCGATCATGATCGCCGCCACGGATGAGAACGTCCAGGCGACATCGGCGTACTTCTTCGCGCGGCCGGGCGACACGCTCGCCGCCATCTGGGAGTCGGTCTCGGGGGCGTACGCCTCCTTCTTCCAGGGGGCGATCTACAACTTCCGCCGCCCCGAGTTCGCCACGGGGATCAAGCCGCTCACCGAGACGTTGACGTTCGCGACACCCCTGATCGCGGCGGGCCTCGGCGTGGCCCTCGCGTTCCGCGTCGGCATGTTCAACATCGGCGGTCGCGGTCAGATGCTCGTCGCCGCGGCGGCCGCGGGCTGGGTCGCCTTCTCGTTCGACCTGCCGTGGGGCGTCCACATGGTCATCGCCCTGGTCGCCGGCGTCGTCGCCGGTGCGATCTGGGCCGGCATCGCGGGAGTCCTCAAGGCTCGCACCGGTGCGCACGAGGTCATCGTGACGATCATGCTCAACTACGTGGCGTACTACCTCGTGTACTACATGCTGCGCACCCCGGGGCTCCTTCAGGCGCCGGGCTCGAGCAACCCGACGACCCCGCCGATGAAGGACACCGCGGTCTTCCCCGACCTCTTCGGCTCGGGCTACAACCTGCATTTCGGTTTCGTCCTGTCCATCCTCGCGGTGGTGCTGGTGTGGTGGATCCTCGAACGGTCCTCGCTCGGCTTCCGCTTCCGCGCGGTCGGTCTCAACCCGAACGCGGCGCGCGTCGCGGGCATCAACGTCAAGTCGATGTACGTCTACGCGATGCTCATCTCCGGTGGTCTCATCGGTCTCGCCGGAGTGGACCAGGTCCTCGGAACCGTGACGACCGGATTCTCCAGCGGCATCGACGCCGGCATCGGGTTCGATGCGATCACCGTCGCGCTGCTCGGCCGCTCCACCCCCGTGGGCGTCCTGGTGGCCGGCATCCTGTTCGGCGCGTTCAAGGCCGGCGGCTTCGCCATGCAGGCCGCCAACGGCGTGCCGATCGACATCGTCTTGGTCGTGCAGTCGCTCATCGTGCTGTTCATCGCCGCCCCGCCCCTGGTGCGCGCGATCTTCCGCCTGCCGACCCCCGGAGCGCGCCAGCCCAAGGTGCGCGCCGCCAAGAAGAAGGAGGCGGCCCGGTGAGCACCACCGCCGCACACCCCGAGGCCGCGCCCGCCGTCGAGGCCCTCGACAAGGCCGTCGTCGTGAGCTGGAAGGCCCCGATCGTCTACGGCGTCATCACGGTGCTCGCCGCCGTGCTCTTCGTCGTGGCGCGCCAGGACGGCGACGCCGTCTTCCGCATCTCGAGCCCGGGTGAATTCATCCAGTTGCCCGAGGTCGTGCTGGGCGGCGCCGTGACCGGCGCGGTCTGCACGATCCTGCTGGCGCTCGTCACGGTCGCGAGCGTGCTGATGGTGCGCGCGCACCGCCGGCCTCCGATCTGGCTGGCTGTGATCTTCGCCGTCGTTTTCATGGTCGGATTCCTCACCTGGGCCGCCGCCGGCGCGACGACCTCGGTCATCCCGCTCACGGGTCTCCTCGCGGGCGGACTGAGCCTCTCGGTGCCGCTGATCTTCGGTGCCATGTGCGGTGTCCTCAGCGAGCGCGTCGGCGTAGTCAACATCGCGATCGAGGGACAGCTGCTGGCCGGCGCGTTCACCTCGGCGATCGTCGCGACGGTGACGGGCAACCCCTTCATCGGTCTGCTCGCCGCCGCGGTGGCCGGTGTCCTGGTGTCCTTCGTCCTCGCCGCCTTCGCGATCAAGTACTTCGTCGACCAGGTGATCGTCGGCGTCGTCCTCAACGTGCTCGTCGTGGGTCTGACGAGCTTCCTGTTCTCGCAGCTCCTCTCGCCGCACGCCGACACGCTGAACTCGCCCCCGCGGTTCCCGCGTCTGCCGATCCCGGTGCTGGCCGACATCCCGATCATCGGGCCCATGCTGTTCAACCAGACCGTGATCGTCTACCTCATGTACGTCACGGTGATCGCCGTCTACCTGGGCCTGTTCCACACCCGCTGGGGCCTCCGGCTGCGCGCCGTCGGCGAGCACCCGCAGGCGGCCGACACCGTGGGCATCAACATCGCCCGCACCCGGTTCTGGAACGTCTCCCTGGGCGGTGCGATCGCGGGTCTGGGCGGTGCGTTCTTCACCCTGGGTTCGGTCGGTGCCTTCAACAAGGAGATGACGGCGGGCGCGGGATACATCGCCCTCGCGGCGGTCATCTTCGGTCAGTGGGACCCGATCCGCGCGACCCTCGCCGCCCTGCTGTTCGGCTTCGCCTCGAACCTACAGAACACCCTCGGCGTCATCGGCTCGCCCGTGCCGAGCGAGTTCATGCTCATGCTGCCGTACGTCGTGACGATCTTCGCCGTCGCCGGTCTTGTCGGGAAGGTCCGCGGCCCCGCGGCCGCCGGCAAACCGTACGTCAAGGGCTGACCCGGCCCGCTTCCCCCTTCACGAGAGGACCCTCCGCTCCACGATGACCGACATCGACTGGGACGAACTCCGTTCCGCCGCCACCGAGGCCATGCATCGCGCCTACGCCCCGTACTCCCGCTTCAAGGTGGGCGCCGCGGCGCTCGTCGCCGACGGACGCATCGTCTCGGGGTGCAACGTCGAGAACGCCTCCTACGGCGTGACGCTGTGCGCCGAGTGCGGGCTGGTCTCGGAACTCCACATGAGCGGCGGTGGTCAGCTCGTGGCCTTCGTGTGCGTCGACGGTGAGGGCCGTACGCTCATGCCCTGCGGCCGGTGCCGTCAGCTGCTCTTCGAGCACGCGATCCCGGGCATGCTGCTCGAGACCGTCAGCGGCATCCGCACGATCGACGAGGTCCTCCCGGACGCCTTCGGTCCGCGCGACCTCGAGGAGGCGGCCCGGTGAGCACCGAGCAGTACGACGCGGTCGACATCATCCGCGCGCAGCGCGACGGTCGGGCCATCTCCGAGGGCGAGATCCGCTGGTTGGTCGACGCCTACACGCGCGGCTATGTGATGGACGCGCAGATGTCGGCGTTCACGATGGCGGTCCTGCTGAACGGTCTCGGCCGCGATCAGATCCGGGTGCTGACGGATGCCATGATCGCCTCCGGCGAGCGCATGGACTTCTCGTCGCTCGACAAGCCCACCGTCGACAAGCACTCCACCGGTGGGGTGGGCGACAAGATCACGCTGCCACTGGCGCCGCTGGTCGCCGCATTCGGCGTCGCCGTTCCGCAGCTCTCCGGCCGCGGTCTCGGGCACACCGGCGGCACGCTGGACAAGCTCGAGTCGATCCCGGGGTGGCGCGCAGCGCTGTCCAACGACGAGATCCTCGCGCAGCTCGCCGACGTCGGCGCCGTGATCTGCGCGGCGGGAACGGGCCTGGCCCCGGCCGACAAGAAGCTCTACGCGCTCCGCGACGTCACCGGCACCGTCGAGGCGATCCCGCTGATCGCCTCGAGCATCATGTCGAAGAAGATCGCGGAGGGCACCGACTCGCTCGTGCTCGACGTGAAGTTCGGCTCCGGCGCCTTCATGCAGGACATCGACCGCGCGCGCGAACTCGCCGAGACGATGGTCGCCCTCGGCACCGACTCCGGCGTGAACACCACGGCGCTCCTGACCGACATGAACACCCCGCTCGGGCGCGCGATCGGCAACGCCAACGAGGTGCGCGAGTCCGTCGAGGTCCTCGCCGGCGGCGGCCCGGCCGACGTCGTCGAGCTGACCGTCGCGCTCGCCCGCGAGATGCTCACCCTCGCGGGTCGTCCCGACGCCGACGTCGAGGCCGCCCTGGCCGACGGCCGCGCGATGGACGTGTGGAAGCGCATGATCCGCGCGCAGGACGGCGACCCGGATGCCGCGCTCCCGACCCCGCGCGAGACCCACACGGTCGTCGCGGATCGCTCCGGCGTCGTCACCCGCGTCGAGGCGCTGCCCTTCGGCATCGGGGCGTGGCGCCTGGGCGCCGGGCGCGCCCGCGCCGAGGACGCCGTGGTGCACGCCGCGGGGATCGACCTGCACGTCACCGTCGGCGACTCCGTCGCGGCCGGTCAGCCGCTGTTCACCCTCTCGGCCGATGATGAGACGCGCTTCGATCGCGCCCTCGCTGCGGTCGAGGGCGCGTGGGAGATCGGCGACAGCGCTCCCGCGCGCACCCCGCTCGTGCGCGAGCGCATCACCGCGTGATGGCATCCGACCCGAGGAGCACCATGGCCACCGACGACGTCCGCATCCAGGGCAAGAAGCTGAAGAATCTGCCGAAGGTGTCGTTGCACGACCACCTCGACGGCGGGCTCCGTCCGCAGACCGTCCTCGAACTGGCCGATGAGATCGATCTCGACCTCCCCGCCGATGACGCGAAGGGTCTGGAGACGTGGTTCTCGGACCACATCGACGGAGGATCGCTCGAGGACTACCTCGAGAAGTTCGACGCGACGATCGGCGTGATGCAGACGCGCGAGGGGCTCGTGCGCGTGGCGAAGGAGTTCGTCGAGGACCTTGCCGACGACGGCGTCGTGTACGCCGAGGTGCGGTGGGCTCCCGAGCAGCACCTCACGCGCGGCCTGAGCCTGGACGACGTCGTGGATGCCGTGCAGGAGGGGATCGAAGAGGGCGAGGATGCCGCGGACGCCCGAGGCAAGGACATCCGGGTGGGGCAGCTGCTCACGGCCATGCGCCAGGGGTCGCGCTCCCGGGAGATCGCCGAGCTCGCCGTCTCGTGGCGCGGGCGCGGCGTGGTCGGATTCGACCTCGCCGGTCCCGAGGACGGCTTCCCTCCGTCGAACCATCGCGCGGCGTTCGACTACCTGGCCGAGCAGTTCTTCCCCACGACGGTGCACGCCGGTGAGGGCGCGGGGCTGGCATCCATCCGCTCCGCTCTCATCGACGGCCGGGCCGTGCGCCTCGGTCACGGCGTGCGGATCGCGAACGACCTCGACGTCGTGTCGCGCGAGGGCGAAGAGGTGCTCGTCACGTTCGGCGACATGGCGCGCTGGGTGCGCGACCGCGAGATCACGCTCGAGCTGTCGCCGACGTCGAACCTGCAGAGCGGCGCGGTCACGGCCTGGGGCGACACGATGGACGCCCACCCGTTCGATCTGCTCTACCAGCTGGGTTTCTCCGTCACGGTGAACGTCGACAACCGCCTCATGAGTCGCACGACGCTGACCCGCGAACTCGGGCTGCTGGCGCAGGCGTTCGACTACGACCTCGACGACCTCGAGGCCTTCCAGCTCAACGCCGCGGCCGGTGCGTTCCTACCGGTCGAGGAGCGCGAGGAGCTCATCGAGATCATCGCCGAGGGCTTCCAGCGCTGACGCGCCGCACGGGGCGCGGGGCGACGATTCCGCGCTGTTTGCGCCGCGAGTGTCCAGGACACGCGGATGCACGGTCGTCGCATCCGCGTGTCTTGGACGCCGAACCCGGCCGCGTGGGGCCACGGCTACGGCACAGCGTCAGGGCGTCGGCAGGAACGCGGCGAGCTGCTCGGCGATGACGCGGTCGACCTCGGCGGGATCGGCGGTCGGGGTGCCGTCGCCGGCCTGCGGACCATAGGCGCCGAAGGAGGCGTGCGAGGCGCCGGGGATTTCGACGAACACCGCGTCGGCGGGGAGCTCCTTCGCCGCGTCGGCGATCTTCTGCGGTGTGGACAGGCCGTCCTCGGAGCCCGACAGGCTCAGCACCGGCAGCCCCGCCCCGGAGAGGTCGTTCGCGCAGTACGACGCGAACAGCACGAGGGCGTCGGCGTCGCCGGCGAGCTGGCAGGCGCGTACGCCGCCCAGCGAGTGTCCGCCGACGGCCCACGCCGAGACATCCGGTGCGAGGTCGGTGAAGGTCGAGAGGGGGCGCGGGTCGAAGAACGCGAGGTTCAGCCACGGCCGGGTGATCACCACCGTCACGCCGTCGTCGACCACGGTGTCTTCGAACGTCGCGACGTAGCCGAGGGCGTCGACCTTCGCGCCCGGGATGAACACCAGGCCGCGGCCGGTGTCACCCGCGACCGGCGTCAGGATCACCGCGGTGGAGTCCTCGGTGATGGTGAGCCCGGGATTCGCGCGTGCCTCGGCGAGCGGGTCGGGTTCCGCGCCCATGACCCCGACCTGGCTGTAGATCAGGATGCCGGCGACGAGGAGCAGCACGAGGGCGCCGAGGCCCGCGAGGATCCAGCGCAGGACACGAAAACGCCGACGGGGCGCTCGGGGCGCCCCGTCGGCGGACGGGCTGGTGTCGGTCACCTCACGAGCGTAATGCGGCCTGACGTGCGGAGACGATCTCCGCGATCGGCGCGAACAGCGGGTGCTCGGGCGCGAGCCCGGTCACCTGGCCGGTGAAGGCGGCGGCGTCGAGTTCTCCGAGCAACCGCTGCAACTCCACGGCCTGGGCGTCCTCGGCATCCTGGAACTCCAGGGCGGCGGCCATCGCGGCCACGAGTGCGTCGACGGGCAGGCCCCGCTCGATCGCCTCGGCGGCGGGGCCGACGAAGCGCTCGTGACGGGAGAGCTTGCGCAGCGGCTGCCGGCCGACGCGCCACACGGTGTCGGGGAGCGCGGGGTTGCGGAAGCGCCGGAGGATCGTCTCGCGGTACTGCCCCTGCACCTCGGGGTCCAGCTCGTGCTTCTGCACGAGGAGGGCGCTCGTCTCCTGCAGCGCCGCCTCGACCTTCGCCGCGATCGCCGGATCGGCCAGCGCGTCGGAGATGCGCTCGATGCCGGCCTGCGCGCCGAAGTACGCCGTGGTGGCGTGTCCGGTGTTGACCGTGAAGAGCTTGCGCTCGATGTACGGCTCGAGGTCGTCGACGAAGTGCGCGCCCGGGATGTGCGGCGGGGTGTCGCCGAACGGCCCCCGCTCGATCGCCCACTCGTAGAACGGTTCGACCGTGACGTCGACGCCGCCGACGGCCTGGGCCGGGACGATCCGGTCGACGGCGGTGTTCGCGAAGACGGCGCGCGCTTCGAGGGCGTCCCAGGAATCGCCGGCGATGTCGACCACGTGCTCGCGCAGTTGGTCGGTCGCTCCGATCGCGTTCTCGCACGCCATGATCTGCAGGGGCGCGAGCGAGGGGTCGCGCAGCGCGAGGCCCGCGACGATGTGCGGCGCGACGAACTTCAGGATCGTGGGTCCCACGGCGGTGGTCACGACGTCGGCGGTCGCGATCTCGTCGACGAGGGTCTCGGCATCCGTCGAGCTGTCGATGGCACGGAAACCGGTCACCGTCTTGTCGACGCCGCCTTCGCCCACCTCGTGGACGGTGTACTCGGATGCCGCGTTGATCGCCGCGACGAGCGGAGCGGACACGTCCGAGAAGACGAGCTCGTAGCCGCCCTCGTGGAGCAGCAGACCGACGAAGCCGCGACCGATGTTGCCGGCGCCGAAATGGACGGCCTTCATGCGTTGACGGAGCCCGACAGGGCCTCGAAGAGCTCCTCGGGGGAGGAGGCGGCCTTCAGGCGAGCGACGTCGTCCTCCTCGGAGAAGAGGATGGCGATCTGCGACAGGATCTCGAGGTGCTCATCGCCCTTGCCGGCGATGCCGATGACGAAGGTGACGGGCTCCCCGCCCCAGTCGACGCCCCCGTCGTAGCGGACGACCGACAGGCCGGAGGTGAGGATGGCCTGCTTGGTCTCGTTGGTGCCGTGCGGGATGGCGAGCTCGTTGCCCATGTAGGTGGACACGGTCTCCTCGCGCTGTTGCATGGCGGCGAAGTACTCGCCGGTGACGGAGCCGGCGGCTTCGAGCAGATCGGCGGCTTCCTTCATCGCCTCCTCGCGGGTGGCGCTTCCGGGGTGGATGCGAACGGATTCGATGCGGAGGACGTCCGACATGGTTCTCGCCTTTCTCGTCGTACTGTCCAGCCTGGCAAAACGCGGGCCGAACGGGAAGACGCCAGGGGCCGGGGTTGTGCCCCAGCCCCTGGCGTGCGGGGGTTACTTCGCCTCGTGCTGGCTGCGGACCATCTCCACGACCTCGTCGTACTTCGGCGAGTTCATGAAGTTGTCCACCGAGACGTGGATCGCGTCGGGGTTCTGCGCCTTCGCGCGGTCGGTCAGCTGGTTCTGCGTGATGACCAGGTCGGCGGTGCCGTCGAGATTCGCGATCGCCTGGTTGGTGACCGTGACCCCTTCGATGCCGGCCTTCTTGATCTTGTTGCGCAGGACGCTCGCGCCCATCGCCGAGGAGCCCATGCCGGCGTCGCAGGCGAACACGATGTTGTTCAGCTGCTTCGTGGCGACGGCGCCCCCGAGGCCGCCGAGGGCACCCTCGACGTCGTGGTCGGCGGACGCGGTCACGTCGCTCGACGTGCGCGAACGCAGGCCGCCCAGGGCCGAGGACTCCTTGCCCTTGTTGGCCTCGGTCTGGTCGATCGCCGCGGCGAACGCGTCGTCGCCGCCCTCGGCCGCGAGGTCGCGCTTGCGCGAGGCACGCAGGATCACACCGGCGATCAGGAACGTGACCACGGCGGCGACGGCCACCGAGAGGTACACGACCAGGAGGTTGCCGGGGCCGGCGCCGATCGCGGCGGCGGTGACGGCGATGATGCTGCCGGGGGCCGCCGGGAACACCAGGCCGCCGCTGAAGATCATGTTCGTCGTGACGCCCGCGGCGCCACCGGCGATGAGCGCGAGGATCGTCATGGGCTTGGCGAGCGCGTACGGGAAGTAGATCTCGTGGATGCCACCGAGGAACTGGATGACGATGGCACCGGGCGCCGAGGCCTTCGCCGCGCCGACACCGAAGAAGGTGAAGGCGAGGAGCAGACCCAGGCCGGGGCCGGGGTTGGCCTCGATGAGGAACAGGATCGACTTGCCCGACTCCGCAGCCTGCTCGATGCCGAGCGGGGTGAAGACGCCGTGGTTGATGGCGTTGTTGAGGAACAGCACCTTGGCCGGCTCGACGATGATCGACAGCACCGGCAGCAGGTTGAACTGCACGAGGAACGCGACGATGCTGCCGAGGACCGCGCTGATGCCGAGGAAGACGGGACCGAAGGCGAAGAAGCCGACGATCGCGAGGATCATGCCGAGGATGCCGGCGGAGAAGTTGTTGACCAGCATCTCGAAGCCGGGGCGGATCTTGCCGTCCCACAGCTTGTCCATCTGCTTGGTGATCCAGGCCGCGAGCGGACCCATGATCATCGCGCCGAGGAACATCGGGATGTTGGTTCCGACGATGACACCCATCACGGCGATGGTCGCCACCACGCCACCGCGCGCGCCGTAGACCATGCGGCCGCCGGTGTTGGCGATGAGGAGGGGCAGGAGGTAGGTGATCATGACGCTGACCAGGCCGACGTAGCCCTGGTAGGTGCTGCCGTCCGCGTTGGCGGTGAGCGCCGTCGCGGCCCCCGGCCACCCGATCGTGGCCGCGTCGCCGCCGCCGCCGATGATCTCGGCCACAGGGGCCCAGTGCCACCCGAAGGGGCTCTTCGCACCGAAGAAGCCGGCGGGGATGAAGAGCATGGTGATGAAGCCCCACGCGATGAACGCCGCGATGTTGGGCATGATCATGCCGGAGAGGAACGTGCCGAACCGCTGGACCGCGACCCGTGCACCTCCCGGCTTCTTGGCTGTAGACGCCGTCGTCATTGCTGTGTCTCCTTGTTGTGGATGCGACCGGGGCCGCGGGGTGTCGCGCGGCTCAGGCCGCGGTGGTGGCGGAGGCTGCCTGCGCGGCCTCTCGGGCGGAGGCCGCGTCGTCCGCGGCCAGGGCTGCCTCGGCGATGCGGCGGGCATCGTCGAGAGAGTGGGTGAGGAGCGAGGCGCGGACGTCGGCGAGCGCGGTGGGCGCCATCGACAGCGTGGTCGCGCCGAGTCCGACGAGGACGATCGCGAGAAGCGGGTCGGCGGCGGCCTCGCCGCAAATGCCGACGGGCTTTCCGTTCGCCCGGCCTGCGGCGCCGACCTCGCGGATGAGGCGCAGGACGGCCGGATGCCACGGGTCCTGGAACGATGCGACCGAACCGAGCAGCCGGTCGGCGGCGAGCGTGTACTGCGTCAGGTCGTTGGTGCCGATCGATGCGAAGTCGGCGATCTGCAGGATGCGATCGGCGAGAAGTGCCGAGGAGGGCACCTCCACCATGACGCCCGTGGTCTTCAGCCCGTAGTCCTTGGCCAGGGCGGTGAAGTACCGCGTCTCCTCGACGGTCGACACCATGGGTGCCATCACCCAGAGATCGGCGGGGCCGGCTTCGGACTTCCGTGTCTCGGCATCCGCCTCGGCGAGGGCCGTGAGCTGTTCGCGCAGGATGTCCTCGCTCGCGCGGAGGGCGCGCAGGCCCCGGAGACCCAGCGCGGGGTTCTCCTCGTGCGCGTCGTTGAGGAAGGGGAGCGGCTTGTCGGCACCGGCGTCGAGCACGCGCACGACCACCTTCTTGCCGGGGAAGGCGCTGAGCAGCTCGATGTAGGCGGTGCGCTGCTCCTCGACCGTGGGGGCGGAGCTGGAGCTGAGGAAGAGGAACTCGGTGCGGAAGAGGCCGACGCCCTCGGCGCCGAGCTCGACGGCCTCGGCGGCACCGCCGGGCTTGCCGAGGTTGGCCAGCAGCGGAATCTTCGTGCCGTCCGACAGGGCGCCGTCGGTGATTGGGGCGGAGGAGGCCGCCGCGCGCGCATCGGCGCGGTTCTTGGCCCGCGCCAGGTCGTCGTCGCTCGGGTCGACCGTGACGACGCCGGCGGCGGCATCCACGATCACCGTCTGACCGTCGACGAGGTCTTTCGCTCCGCTCGCGCCGACGACGGCGACGATCGACTTCTCCCGCGCGAGGATCGCGGTGTGCGACGTCGGGCCGCCTTCGGTGGTGACCAGCGCGAGGACCTTGTCCAGGTCGAGCAGCGCGGTGTCGGCGGGGGCGAGGTCCTTCGCGACCAGCACGAACGGGTGACCGGGGTCGGGGATGCCGGGGGCGGCGACGCCGCGGAGACGCGCGATCACACGCTGGGCGACGTCGTCGAGGTCGGCGGCGCGTTCGCCGAGGTAGCCGCCGAGGGCGACGAGCTGCTCGCGGAACGACGCGAAGGCGTCGTGGACGGCGAACTCGCCGTTCTTGCCGGCGGCCAGGCGGGAGTCCACCTCGGCCTCGAGGGTCGGGTCCTCGGCGATCATCGCCTGGGCTTCGAGCACGTCGCGGGCGGCGCCGCCGGCCTGAGCCCCGCGCGCCTCGAGCTCGCGTGCGACGGCCGATACGGCCTCGCGCACGCGGGCCGTCTCGTCCTCGACCGACCGGTCGCTCGGTGTGTCCTTCGGAGCGGGCAGGGGCTCGGCCATGCGCGCGATGGGTCCCTGGGCGACGCCCAGTCCGATTCCGACTCCGCGAAGTTCCGTCATGTTCCTGTGATTCCTTTACTCGGCGTCGTGGTCGGTGGTCAGAAGCTCGGCGAGGCGCTCCAGCGTCGCCTCGGCGTTGTCGCCGTCGGCGGTGAGGGTGACGTAGTCGCCCTGCTCCAGGCCGAGGGCGATGATCCCCAGGATGCTCGCGGCGTTCACCGGGCTGCCGGCGTCCTTGGCGATGGTGACCGGGATGCCGGACTCCTTCGCCGCCTGGGCGAAGAGCTTCGCGGGACGGGCGTGGAGGCCGTGCGACGAGCCGATACGGACCGTCCGGGTGATCTGGGGCATGGGTGTTCCTTTCCGGCGGCGGGTCAGACGGTGTCCGCGGATTCCCGCGCGCCCATCGCCTCTTCCACGAGAGCGAGGGTGCGGGTTCCGGTCAGGTCGGTGAAGACGTCCTCGGGCAGCAGCGCGACCCGCACTCCCCGTGTCGCGGCATCCTGTCGGATCCGCTCCAGGTCGGGGGCCAGGTGCGGGCCGACGAGCACGACGTCGGCCTGATCGAGGTCGATCGGGAGCGACCTCGCGGTCCCCGCCGAAGCGGAGTAGGGGAGGCCGCGATCATGGGCGGCGCGTTGAACACGCTGTGCGACGAACGTGCTGGACGCACCAGCGCCGCACACCACGAGGATCCTCATCGACCCGCCTCCTTCTCCTCGATTCTCGGCACCGCGTTCACAGCGGACAACCAGGTTCGTTTCCCACCCCCCGGAACGCGGATGCCGCGCCCCGGCGCCGCGGGCGGACGCGCGTGGTTGGATGGAGGGAGCGCTGCCATTCCGGGGGCGGCGCGGAGGACGGATCGTGACGACGAAAGCTCGCCAAGACCGCCTGCTGGCCCTGCTGCTGCGGGACGCGGAGTGGTCCACGGCCGCGTCGCTGGCGGATGCGCTGGGCGTGACCCCCCGCAGCGTGCGTTCGTACGTCACCGCGGTGAACGCCCGCGTCGCCGGCGGCGGGGCGATCGAGTCCGGCCCGCTCGGATACCGCGCGGGCACGGACGCGGCCCTCGCGCTGCGCGCCGGTTCGCCGGCCGACACCGGCACCCCGCGCGATCGCCTGCACACGCTCGTGCGGCGGCTCCTCGACGCGGCCGACGGCATCGACGTCTACGAGACCGCCGACTCGCTGCACGTCAGCGCCGCGACCCTCGAAGCCGACCTCGCGCGCGTGCGCGGGCTGCTCGGCGGGACCGAACTGACCCTGGAGCGCTCGGCATCCACCGCCCGCCTCCGCGGAACCGAGGTCGCTCAGCGGAGGCTGCTGTCCAAGCTCGCGCACGACGAGATGGATGCCGGGATGTTCGACCTCGACGCTCTCCGGCGCACGCTCGGCGAGAGGTCGGTCGGCGCGCGCGCGTTCGGACCGTTCAAGGCCGAGCTCGTCGCCGAACTCGGGTCGCTCGGCTACTTCGTCAACGAGATCGGCATCGGCGACGTGGTCATGCACATCGCGATCGCCGCCGACCGGGTCACCCGCGACCGGGGCCTCGGCGCCGCCGCGGGGGAGTCCTCGGATGCCGCGGACGCCGTCGCCGAGCTGCTGGACCGTCTGACCCTCAAGCACATCGGAGTGCAGTTGGGTGCGGGCGACCTCCACCACCTCGCCACGCTGGTCCTCACCCGCATCGTCGCGCCCGGTGCGCCCGCAGCCGACGACGTGCGCTCGCGCCTCGACCCCGCGGTCGAGGCGGCGGTGCGCGCGGTCGTGGAGGCTGCGGCATCCCAGTATCTGGTGGACATCGCGCACGACGACTTCGTCCTGCGACTGGCGCTCCACGTGCAGAACCTGCTGCATCGCTCGCGCGAACAGGCGTGGTCCCGCAACCCGCTGACCCGCTCGCTCAAGTCGACGTACCCGATGATCTTCGAGGTCGCCGTGTACATCGCCAGCGGACTGCAGGACGCCCTCGGCATCCCGATCCTCGACGACGAGATCGCCTACATCGCGATGCACGTCGGCGGCCGGCTCGAGCGCAGTCGACGCTCCGACCAGCTGCTGACCGCGACGATCGTGTGCCCGGGGTACTACGAGCTGCACGAGCTCCTGCGCTCGAGCGTCGACCGGTCCCTGGGCCAAGCCATCGAGGTCGTCGGCGTCGAGACGCGCATCGATCCGGCGTGGGACTCGATCGACACCGACCTCGTGCTCACCACGATCGACCCGCCGCGTCCCGGCGACCGGTTCGTCCGCATCCAGCCGTTCCTGACCGACGCCGACGTCGAGCGCGTCCAGGCGGCGGCGTCGCGGGTGCGCCGCGGAAGGCGCCTCGCGCGGCTGCGCGCCGAACTCGAGACGTACTTCTCGCCCGATGCGTTCGTGCGCGGGCTGGATGCCGACGGCGGCGAGGCCGGTGTCATCCGGCGCCTCGGCGGGCTGCTGGTGGACGAGGGCGTCATCGACGACGACTACGTCGTTCGGGCGGTGGAGCGCGAGGCGATCTCGTCCACGGCGTTCACCGACGCGCTCGCCGTGCCGCACGCGATGGGCATGACCGCGACGCAGACCCGCATCGCGATCGGCATCGCCGATCCCTCGATCGCGTGGGGCGAGGGGCGCGTGCAGGTGGTGGCGCTCGTGGCGTTCAGCGAGACCGACCGCGAGGCTTTCCAGACCGTGTTTGAGCAGTTCGTCGAGGTGTTCAGCGAGCGCGACAGCGTGCAGCGCATCGTCCGGCGTGGCACGGACTTCGCGGCGTTCCTCGATGAGTTGGTCGCGGTGATCGACGGCTGACGCTCTGTGGGCGTGCGCCCATCCCGTGCTTTGGGGCGGATTCGTCCGCTCGGGGCGCGGAATGCGCCGCCCCAAGTGGCATCCTGCGCCCCGATCGCGGGAGGTCACGACGTGCCCGGGGTGAGATGGAACGCCGCGAGCCGCCGGCCGAGGGTGTCGGCGGTGCGGAGATGCGACCATCCCCACCGCACCATGGGGCGCCGCGTCACCCCACGGATCCAGTCCTCCCTCTGCTTCTCTCGCAGAACGACTTCGTCGGTCGTTCGCCCCGACCGGAGGGCGTCGTCGAGGTACTTGCCCGTCCCGTCGAACTCTCCCCATGCCTGCACGTCGTCGAGCCCGAAGTCGACGTAGTAGTTCGTGCCGGACGGCCCCGCGACGGGGACCTGAAGGCGGGGCGGCTCGAATCCCAGCTGCGCGAGCCGGATCCGGCTGATGCTTTCGCCCGGCAACTGCGCCTTCCCATCGGCGAAGGCCAGAGCCCGGTACGCCCGAGAGCGACCGTGTGCCGAACGAAGAGCGATCGTCAGCGCGCGGGCGCGCATCTCCTCAGCCTTCTCGGCGTCGTATGTCGCGACACGTGTATGCGCCACACCTCGCAGCGCAGCGTCCAGAACGCAGACGGCGGTATCGAAGGCGCAGGTGCGTGCGACGTCCGCCATGGTCCGCGGGATGCTCGTGCACCGCAGGCCGTGTCGCTCCACGATGTCGTCTGCGGGGACTTCGCCGCGATGCCGGACCGCGGATGCCACGGCTCCGCGCCGTCGCTCGTCAAGGATGACGTGTACCCGCTCCGAATCCGCGGCGATGGTCGGCCAGCCATGCAGTGCCGCGGCCGTCAGGTGGGAGAACAATGGAGGTTCCGCGCTGACGAGCGCGAGCGCTCGCGCCCGGACGACGATCCACCCCTCTAGGGAGAGGCCGGTGGTGTCGGCGGTCTCGGCATATACCCCGGGACGGATACGCCGGAGAAGTCCCGAGCGCAGGAGCGCGTCCAGCCGATGTCGATCGACCCCGTCGGCGGCGAGGTCGCCTCGACGTCGGAGCGGTATCGACAGGCTGGCATCCACCCCCTCACTGTGGTGCGCGGCGCCGTCTCCCCGTGGCGGGCCTGGCCCGATCGGTGGAGTCCCGGTCGGATCCTCGGTCTGGGGAGGAGCGGACCCAGCGACGTGCCGAGCCACGGGTTTGGGGCGGTCCCTTCCGGTCGGGGCGGAGAATTCCACGCCCCAAACGGAAGATCCCGCCCCAAAACGGAGACGGCGGCCCCGCGTCAGCGCACCGCCGCGAGCAGATCCTCGGCACCGGCGTGCAGCGCCTCGAGGCGGCGCCGGGCCTTCTTCGCCGACGAGCCGCGCACGTCGAGGTACAGCTTCAGCTTCGGCTCGGTGCCGCTGGGCCGAACGATGAGGCGCGAGCCGTCCTCGAGCCAGATCCGGAGCACGTCGCCCGGGGGCAGCCCGTCGACGCCCTCGAGCAGGTCGTCGATCCTCGACACCGCGACCTCGCCCACCGCGGACGGCGGCTGGGCGCGGAGGGATGCCATGATCGCGCCGATCTCGCTCAGGTCGGTGACGCGCACCGAGATCTGGTCGCTCGCGAACGCGCCGAAGGTGTCGCGGAACTCCTGCAGCAGGTCGGCCACGGTGCGGCCCTCGGCGCGTGCGGCGGTGGCGAGCCCGAGGAACGCGACGGCGGCGGAGACGCCGTCCTTGTCGCGCACGGTCTCGGGGTTCACGAGGTAGCCCAGGGCCTCCTCGAAGCCGTAGACGATGCCCGGCGCGCGAGAGATCCACTTGAAGCCCGTGAGGGTCGCGTGGAAGTCCAGGCCGTAGTGCTCGGCCACGGCCTGCAGCCCGGGCGACGACACCAGAGAGCAGGCGAGGGAGCCACCGGATGCCGTGCGCGCGGCGCGCCAGCCGAGGAGCAGGCCGATCTCGTTGCCGGTCAGGCGACGCCAGCCGCCCTCGACCTCGGGGTCGGGGATCGCGACGGCGAGGCGGTCGGCATCCGGGTCGTTGGCGATGACGAGCTCGGCGTCGGCGGAGCGGGCGGTCTCGAAGGCGAGGTCCATCGCCCCCGGCTCCTCCGGGTTGGGGAACGCCACAGTGGGGAAGCGGCCGTCCGGGTGGATCTGCGCCTCGACGACCGTCGGCGCGGGATACCCGGCTTCGGCGAGCACGCGGGACACCGTCTCCCACCCGACGCCGTGCATCGCGGTGTAGACCCACCGCAGCCCGTCGGCGCCGGCAGGCGCGGGGGCCACGGCGGCGGTCGCGGCGACGTACGCCTCGACGAGCGCCTCCGGGGCGTTCTCGAACCCGACGGAGCGGGGGAGGACGGTGACGTCACCCGCATCGGCCACGCGCTGGATGTGCGCGGCGATCTCGGCATCCGCCGGCGAGACGATCTGCGCGCCGTCGTCGGCGCCGCCGAGGTAGACCTTGTACCCGTTGTCGTCCGGCGGGTTGTGGCTCGCGGTGACCATGACACCCGCGTCGGCTCCGAGGTGCCGCACCGCGAACGCGAGCACGGGCGTGGGCAGCATCCGGGGGAGCAGGATGGCGCGCAGCCCCGCCCCGGCGAAGATCTCGACCGAGTCGCGCGCGAAGACGTCGGAGTTGCGGCGTCCGTCGTACCCGACGACCACGGTCGGCGTCCCGTCGGGCTGCTTCTCGCGCAGGTACGCGGCGAAGCCCGCCGCGGCCTGCGCCACGAGCACCCGGTTCATGCGGTTCGACCCGGCCCCGAGCGTGCCGCGGAGCCCCGCGGTACCGAAGGCGAGACGGGTGGCGAAACGGTCTTCCAGGTCGGCGGCCGCCTCGGCATCCCCGTCCTCGACGCGTTCGATGAGCGACGTGAGCTCCTCGCGCGTCGTGGCATCCGGGTCCTGGGCGAGCCAGGCGCGCGCGGCGGCGACGTACTCGCTCACAGCGCGCCGATCACACGGGCCAGCAGTGCGGAGATCACCGGCTCGGCCTCGCGCCCGGCCTCGAGCACCTCTGCGTGGCTGAGGGGCGTCTTCTGGATGCCGGCGGCCAGGTTCGTGATGAGCGAGAAGCCGAGGATCTCCATGCCGGCCTGCCGGGCGGCGATGGCCTCCAGCGCGGTGGACATGCCCACGATGTGGCCGCCGATGGTCTTGGCCATCTGCACCTCGGCCGGGGTCTCGTAGTGCGGACCGCGGAACTGCGTGTAGACGCCCTCGTCGAGGGTCGGATCGATCGCCCGGGCGAGGTCGCGCAGGCGCTGCGAGTACAGGTCGGTGAGGTCGATGAAGGTCGCGCCCTCGAGGGGCGAGTCGGCGGTGAGGTTGATGTGGTCGCTGATGAGGACGGGCTGGCCGGGCTTCCACGTCTCGCGGATGCCGCCCGCGCCGTTGGTGAGGATCATCGTGGTCGCGCCGGTGGCCGCGGCGGTGCGGACGCTGTGCACGACCCGGCGGACACCGTGGCCTTCGTAGTAGTGCGTGCGCGCGCCGATCACGAGGACGTTCTTGCCGCCGGGGGTGCGGACGCTGCGGAGTGTTCCGACGTGCCCCTCGAGGGCGGGCTTCGAGAAGCCGGTGACCTCGGTCGCGGGGAACGACGCGGTCTCCTCGCCGATGAGCTCGGCGGCGCGGCCCCAGCCGCTGCCGAGGGTGACCGCGATGTCGTGACGCTCGACACCGGACAGGCGCGCGATGTCGGAGGCCGCCGCCGCGGCGATCTCGAACGGGTCGGCCGCCGGGTCGTCGAGCGGGTGAGAGTTGCTGTGTGCCATGAACCCACTTTAGAAAGCCGCGGCATCCGGGGCCAGGCGCACGGGCCGCGCGTCGCACTAGGGAAGAATGGATGCCATGGTGCAGAGCTTCGAGCGCAAGCAGTCCGTCGCGATCGTCGGCGGTGGCCCCGGCGGCTACGAAGCGGCCCTCTCCGCCGCCCAGCTGGGCGCCGACGTGACCCTCGTGGAGCGGGCGGGCGTGGGCGGCTCGGCCGTCATCACCGACGTCGTCCCCTCGAAGACGCTCATCGCGACCGCCGACGCGGCCGTGGCGATCCGCAGCGCCAGCGAGCTGGGTGTGCAGCTGTTCGCCAAGGACGACCGTGGCAAGCCGCTGACCCCCGAGGTCGCGATCAACCTCGCGGCGGTGAATCAGCGGCTCCTTTCGCTCGCGCGGCAGCAGTCCGACGACATGCGCTCGTCGCTCCTCGACGCGGGCGTCCGCATCATCTCCGGTCACGGCCGCCTCGACGGTTCCGGCGCCGTGGTCGTCTCGACCGAGGCGGGCGGCACCGATTTCGACCGCATCGAGGCCGAGACGCTCGTCGTCTCCGTGGGCGCGTCGCCGCGCGAGCTGCCGTCCGCGCAGCCCGACGGCGAGCGCATCCTGACGTGGACGCAGCTCTACAACATGAAGTCGGTGCCGCAGCACCTCGTCGTCGTCGGCTCGGGTGTCACCGGCGCGGAGTTCGCCTCGGCGTACATGAACCTCGGCGCGAAGGTCACACTGGTCTCCAGCCGCGACCAGGTGCTCCCGGGCGAAGACCAGGATGCCGCGGCCGTCCTCGAGCGCGTCTTCCAGCGCGGCGGCATGACGCTGCTGTCGAAAGCGCGCGCCGACTCCGTCGTCAACACCGGAGAGGGCGTCGTGGTGACGCTCGCCGACGGACGCACGATCGAGGGCAGCCACTGCCTCATGGCGGTGGGGTCCATCCCCAACACCGCCGGGATCGGCCTGGAGCAGGCGGGCGTGCAGATGACGCCGTCGGGCCACATCCGCGTGAACCGCGTCGCCCGCACGTCGGTGCCGAACATCTACGCCGCGGGCGACTGCACGAATTTCTTCCCGCTGGCGTCCGTGGCATCCATGCAGGGTCGTCAGGCCGTGTTCCACGCGCTGGGCGACGTCGTGATCCCGCTGGAGACCCGCCGGATCACCGCGAACATCTTCACCGCGCCCGAGATCGCCACCGTCGGTTTCAGCGAGCAGGACATCGCGGACGGCAAGATCGCCGGCGTCGTGAAGAAGCTGCCGCTGTCGGCCAACCCTCGCGCCAAGATGCAGGGCATCACCGACGGCTTCGTCAAGCTCATCGCCCGTCAGGGCAGTGGAACCGTCATGGGCGGCGTGATCGTCGCTCCCCGCGCCTCGGAGCTCATCTACCCGATCGCGATCGCCGTCGAGCGCCGCCTCACCGTCGATCAGGTCGCCCGCGTGTTCGCGGTGTACCCGTCGCTCACATCGAGCATCACGGATGCCGCGCGCGCAATGCACATCGTCGACCGCGACGATCCCGGCGAGGACTGAGCTTCGGGATGCCGCGGGTGAGCGGCATCCATCCTGCTCGGTGGTTCCGTGGGGTGTGCGTTCACGCATAAACGCTTCTGGCGCGTGGAAACGCGGTGTGCTCGCGTTTATGCGTGCGTATCGCGTTTATGCGTGGCTGGCACCGCCGCACCGCCGCACCGCCGCACCGCCGCACCGCCGCACCGCCGCGCCGCCGCACCGCCGCACCGCCGCACCGCCGCCGCAGCGCACACCCGCCGTAACGCGACGGCGCCGCGCCCCCGGAGGGACGCGGCGCCGGCGGCGAGGAGGGTGCCTCAGCTGATGAGCAGCAGCTGGTGACCCGCCGAGACGGTGGTGCCGGGGCTGGCGTCGATGCCGGCGACGGTGCCGTCCTTGTGCGCCTGGATGGGCTGCTCCATCTTCATCGCCTCGAGCACGACGACGAGGTCGCCCTTGACGACCTGCTGGCCCTCCTCGACGGCGATCTTGACGACCGTGGCCTGCATCGGCGACTTCACCGCGTCACCGGTGGCCCCGGCGGTCGGCGATGCGGCGTGCGACCGACGCGACGGCGGTGCGACGGCCGGGCGGCCCGGCTTCGCTGCGGGGGCGGCGATGCGGTCGGGGAGGCTGACCTCGAGTCGCTTGCCGCCGACCTCGACCACGACCGTGTGTCGACCGGGCGCCTCGACGGGGGGCTCGAGCTCGCCGTCCCAGGCGGGGATATCGTTGACGAACTCGGTCTCGATCCAGCGGGTGTAGACGCCGAACGTGCCGTCCTCGGCCGTGAACGCGGGGTCGCGGACGACCTTGCGGTGGAACGGGAGAACGGTGGGGAGTCCGGCGACCTCGAACTCGTCGAGCGCGCGGCGCGAACGCTCCAGAGCCTCGGCGCGGTCGCGCCCGGTCACGATGATCTTCGCCAGCAGCGAGTCGAAGGCGCCGGAGACGCTGTCGCCCGCCGTCACGCCGGAGTCGAGGCGCAGCCCCGGGCCGCCGAAGGTCTTGAAGACGTGGATCGGGCCCGGCTGCGGGAGGAAGTTTCGGCCGGGGTCTTCGCCGTTGATGCGGAACTCGATCGAGTGGCCGGTGGGCGCGGGGTCGTCGTAGCCGAGTTCCTCGCCCTCGGCGATGCGGAACTGCTCGCGCACCAGGTCGATTCCGGTGACCTCTTCCGACACCGGGTGCTCCACCTGCAGGCGGGTGTTGACCTCGAGGAACGAGATCGTGCCGTCGGCGCCGATGAGGAACTCGCACGTCCCGGCCCCGACGTAGCCGACCTCGCGGAGGATGGCCTTGGATGCCGAGTAGAGGATCGCGTTCTGCTCGTCGCTGAGGAACGGCGCCGGGGCCTCCTCGACGAGCTTCTGGTGACGGCGCTGCAGAGAGCAGTCGCGCGTGGAGACGACGACGACGTTGCCCGCGGCATCCGCCAGGCACTGGGTCTCGACGTGGCGGGGCTTGTCGAGGTACTTCTCGACGAAGCACTCGCCGCGACCGAAGGCTGCGACGGCCTCGCGGGTCGCCGACTCGAACATCTCGGCGACCTCGTCGAATTCGCGCGCGACCTTGAGGCCGCGTCCGCCGCCGCCGTACGCCGCCTTGATCGCGATGGGCAGGCCCACCTGCTCGGCGAAGGCGATGACCTCGTCGGCGCCGGCCACCGGCCCGGGGGTGCCGGGGGCGAGGGGGGCCCCGACCTTCTCGGCGACGTGGCGCGCGGTGACCTTGTCGCCGAGCGCTTCGATCGCCGCGGGCGACGGGCCGATCCAGACGAGGCCCGCGTCGATGACGGCGCGGGCGAAGTCGGCGTTCTCGGCGAGGAATCCGTATCCGGGGTGGACGGCGTCCGCGCCGGAACGGCGGGCGACCGAGAGGATCTTCTCGATCGAGAGGTAGGTGTCGGCGCTGGTGGCGCCCTCGAGCGCGTACGCCTCGTCGGCGAGGCGGGTGTGCAGGGCGTCCCGGTCCTGGTCGGCGTAGACCGCGACGGAGGCTTTGCCCGAATCGCGTGCGGCGCGGATGACACGGACGGCGATCTCGCCGCGGTTGGCGACGAGTACCTTGGCGATCTTCGGCATCCTCCCAGCCTAGCGAGGGGTCGTGCGGGTCTTTTGACCCTCCTCCACAAGAAACGCCGAAAAACGTGTGGGGGAGTCTACGAACGGTTCCACAGATCGGTCCACGATCCGCCGAGATCGCGGACGAGGCGACGCACGGTCGACAGCGACATCCCCACCACCGTGGAGGGGTCGCCCTCGACGCGCTCGATGAACGCGCCGCCCAGGGAATCGACGGTGAACGCGCCCGCGACGAGCAGCGGTTCGCCGCTGGCGACATACGCCGCGATCTCCTCATCGGCGACGTCGGCGGCGAAGGTCACCGACGCCTCGGCCACGGCGAACGCCTCCCGGGGCTCGTGGCCGGGGGCGACCCGGAAGACGCTGTGCCCCGAATGCAGCACGCCCGTGCGCCCGCGCATGTCGCGCCAGCGCGCGGTCGCCGCCTCGGCGGTGTAGGGCTTGCCGAGGATCTCGTCGCCGAGCGCGAACATCGAGTCGCCGCCGATCACGAATCCGTCGAACCCGGACCCGTCGGAGGCCAGGCGGAGCGCCACGTCCTCGGCCTTCCGCCGCGCGAGCAGAAGGACGTGCTCCGGTGCCGGTAGCGTGCGCCCCTCCGCCGCCTCGACCTCGGCGATCACCGCCTCCTCGTCGACCCGGGGTGCCCGGGCCTCGGGCTCGATTCCGGCCTGCCGCAGCAGCATGAGTCGAGCGGGGGAAGTGGATGCCAGGCACACGCGCATGCGTCCACGCTACCGACGACGCGACCCGCCGGGACCGCCGTGTGACAGGCTCGGAGGATGCAGAACGGCGACCTCATCGATCTCGACATCACCGGAGTCGCCCACGGCGGCATCTTCGTCGGGCGGCACGAGGGCCGCGTGGTCTTCGTCCCGGACACCCTCCCCGGGGAGCGCGTGCGCGTGCGGCTCACCGATACGCGCAAGAAGGCGTTCTGGCGTGCAGAAACCGTCGAGGTCCTCGAGGCCGCGCCCGAGCGGCGCGCGCACGTGTGGCCCTCGGCCGCCATCGACCGTTCGCCCGACGAGCGCGTGGGCGGAGCCGAGTTCGGTCACATCGAACTCGGTCACCAGCGCGCGCTGAAGGAGCGGGTGATCCGCGAGTCGCTCGAGCGCGTCGGACGCCTCGAACTCCCCGTCTCGGTGGGTCCGGCCGGGGTCGACGAGACACCGGACGGCACCCGTTGGCGGACGCGCGTGAGCCTGCACGTGGACGAGGCCGGACGCGTCGGTCCGTTCGCTCCGCGCTCGCACCGGGTGATCGAGACGCCCGATCTCCCGCTCGCGACGGACGCGATCGCCCGTGCGGCCGCGGAGCTGCGCGGCGCGGCTCCCGGCCGGATCGACCTCGTCCAGCCGGCCGACGGGCGGGTGCGCGTCCTCCCGCGTCCCGACGGATCCCGCGCGACCGGGACCGCCGAAGTCGTCGAGGAACGCGTCGGCGACCGCGTGTTCCGCGTCGACGCGGGCGGCTTCTGGCAGGTGCACCGCCTCGCGGCCGGAGCCCTGACGGAGGCGGTCGGCGATCGCGTCCGTGAGGCCGCGGGCGACCTGGACCCGGATGCCGTCCACCTCGACCTCTACGGAGGCGTGGGCCTCTTCGCCGCCACGCTGGCCGACATCGGCGGCGCGTCCACCCGGGTCGTCAGCGTCGAGAGCGACGCCCGCGCGACCGAGCACGCGGGGGAGAACCTCGCAGAGTGGGTCGGTGCCCGCGCCGAGACGGCGCGGGTCGACCGGTACGTCGCGCGGCTGCGGGCGGACGCCTCCGCGCGCGAGCGCGAGCGCCTGTCCCGCGGCGTCGTCGTCCTCGATCCTCCGCGCTCGGGCGCCGGGCGGGAGGTCGTGGAGGGGATCGCGGGCCTCGATCCCCGGGTCGTGATCTACGTGGCCTGCGACCCCGTCGCGCTCGCGCGAGACCTGGCGACGTTCGCCGTGAACGGGTACCGCGTCGAGGGCGGCGTGCACGGTCTCGACCTCTTCCCCCATTCCCATCACGTCGAGGCGGTCGTCGCCCTCCGGCGATGACCCGCCGATCGGCGGGTGTGCACTCCCGGCGGGGGAGGGGTCGCGCCGATACGATGTGGGGATGACGCGCGTCGCCCTCATCGATGACCATGAATCGGTCCGGCTCGGCCTCGAGGCGGCGTTGGCGCAGACCGAGTCGTTCCAGGTGGTCCTGTCGGGCGCGAACGTCGCCGCCTACCTCGATTGGCGCCGCACCGCGGGTGAGGCCCCCGCCGATGTCGTGGTCCTCGACCTCACGCTCGGTGACGGCACCACCGTCTCCGAGAACGTCGACCGTGTCGTGCGGGACGGTTCCAGCGTCATCATCCACAGCGTCGCCGACCGCCCGGCCGCCGTGCGCGAGGCGCTCGCCGCCGGCGCCGCGGGCATCGTGAGCAAGTCGTCTCCCACGCACGAGGTCCTCGCGGCCATCGGGACCGTCGCCCGCGGCGAGCTGCTCGACAACGTCGAGTGGGCCAGCGCGGTCGAGGGCGACCGCGAGTTCGCCGATGCGCAGCTGTCCGCGCGCGAGCGCGAAGTGCTGCGGCTGTACGCCGCCGGGCTCCCTCTCAAGGCCGTCGCCGAACGCCTGGGCGTGGCCTACTCCACGGCCAAGGAGAACATCACGCGCGTGCGCGTGAAGTACGTCGAGGTGGGGCGCCCCGCCCCGACCAAGGTCGATCTGCTGCGACGGGCGATGGAGGACGGCATCCTCCACGAGACGCCCGAGACGCCCCGAGATGCCTGACGTCGATCGGTCGGTCCTCGACGAGGCGTGGGGGCGGATCCCGCACACGCGCGAGACGAGCGACGACCCCGGTTCGTTCACGCAGAAGCGCATCGAGCGCGTCATCACCCTGCTGGTCGGGCCGGCCTGTCTCGTCCTCGGGGTGCAGGCCTTCGTCGCCGCCTTCGGGCCGAGCGACGAAGCCCCGGGGTGGCATCTGCCCCTGGTCATCGGCGTCTTCGTTCCGCTGGTCGCGATGGTCGTGGCGTGCGCCGTCAACCGGTTCGCGAGGGTGTTCTCGGGCGTGTTCGCGGTGCTGTTCATGGTCGCCCTCGCCCTCTGGCCGATCGCCACCGTCGGCGGCGAGCAGTCCCCGTCGCCCACCGAGAACCCCTGGATCTTCTACCTCATCAACGTGGCCACGGTGGCCACGGTCGTGGCCTTCCCGCTGTCCCTGCAGATCGCCTGGACGGTGGCCGCGCCGCTGCTGTTCGGTGTGGTCCGTCTCATCCAGGCGGGCGGACGGTCGGAGTTCCTGCTGCCCGTCGCGCTCGACGTCTCGTTCGCGCTGATGCTGGGCGCGGTCCTGGTGACTCTCACCTGGATGTACCGCTCGATCGCGGCGAACGTCGACGAGACGCGCGCCCGGGCCGTCGCCAGCTACGCGCAGGCTGCGGCCACCGCCGCGACCGAGCACGAGCGGGTCGCCGTCGCGGCACTCATGCACGACAGCGTCCTGGGCGCCCTGCTCGCGGCCGAACGCGCCTCGACCCCGCGGGAGCGCACCCTCGCCGTGAGCATGGCGCGCGAGGCCCTCACGCGGCTGGCCAACGCCGAGAAGGACGCCCTCGAGGGCAGCGACGAGCCGATGGATGCCGCGGCCCTCGCCGACGACATCGAGACCTCGGCCCGCGACTTCGGGGTGGAACTGGCGGTGACCCGACGGGTGCAGGAGGGCACGCCCCGCGTTCCCGGGCGGGTGGCCCGGGCGCTCGTGCTCGCCGCGATGCAGGCCGTCGCCAACGCGGTGCAGCATGCCGAAGCGCGAGCCCTGACCGTCGAGGTCACCGGCTCCGCCGAGCCCGGGGGAGTGACGATCCGGGTGCGGGATGCCGGTCGCGGCTTCGACGTGAATGCGATCCCCGCCGATCGGCTCGGCATCCGCGGCTCCATCATCGCGCGCGTCACGGCGGTCGGCGGACGCTCGACCCTGGACTCCTCGCCCGCGGGCACGACGGTGACCCTCGAGTGGGAGAGCGGGGACCGCTGGTGACCGTCCGCTCCATCCTCTCGGGCATCGGCCTGGCCTTCACGGCCTACCTCTCCGCGCGCAGCCTCCTGTGGACGCTGCCCGACACGGTCGAACGCGGCTGGCTGCTGATCGCTGCGCTCGTGCTGTACCTCCCGATCACCTGGCTCTGGATCCTCCTGCCGACGCGTCGCCGCGTCGCGGCTCCGGACGACGCGGACACGGACACGCGGCTCGCGCCTCCGCGATGGGCCGTCGGCCTCGCGCTGCTGGCCGCCGCGGTCGTCCCGAACGCCGCCTTCGCGGCGGTGAACGAGGCCGGACGGTCGCAGCCGTTCGTCACGTGGGTCATCGGCGGAATCGGCGCGCTCATGACCGTCGTCATGGTGCGGCGGCGACCCGTCGTCGCCTGGATCGGCACGGGCCTCCTGGCCGTGTCGGCGGCGGTCTGGCTGGGCCCGCTCGCCGCGCTCAGCCTGGGGCTCGTGGGTTCGCTCGTCTGGGTGGCGGTGGCCCAGCTCATCACCACCGCTCTCGACCGGGTCGCCCGCGATGCGGAGCAGCTGTCGGAGCTGCAGCAGGCGGCATCCGCCTGGCAGGCCTCGCAGAGCGGGCGTCAGCGCGAGCGTCGGCTGCACGTGCAGCGGGCGCTTCACGTCGCCGGTCCGGTGCTCGGTCGCACGATCGAGACGGGTGGGAACCTGCGTCCGAGCGAGAAGAACGCGGCGCGCCTCGCCGAGCAGAGCCTGCGCGACGAGTTGCGCAGCCCCCGTCTCCTCGACGAGGCGGTGCGCGCACAGATCGACGCGGCGCGTCGCCGCGGGACGATCGTCATGCTCTTTGACGAGGGGGGCCTGGAAGACCTGCCGGCGTCGGCGCTGCGCGACATTCGGTCCGAGCTGGCGGGCATCGTCGAGGAGGCCGCGTCCGAGCGTCTGATCATCCGGACCTCGCCCCACCACGAGGTGGCGGTCACCGTCGTGGGTCGCACGGCGGCTGCGGGCGCCGGGGCCGACGACGACGACGTCGATCTCTGGCGCGAGATCCGCCGCCCGCACTGACGCGAAGGATGCGCCGCCCGCACGGACGCGACGGAGAGGCCCCCGTGGCGCGAACGCCGACGGGGGCCAGAACGGGTATCTGCATCCGGGGAAGAGTGCGAAAAGTGAGGGGTGAGGGGCGGCGATGTCGCCTGCCCCTCACCCATGCGAACGGCTACCCGAAAACCGTCCGCGGTGGCCGGAACCGGCTCGATGGAGCGGCCCGACCGAACGCGTGATGCGTTCCAGCTCCTCCAGTATTCGCGAACGTTCTCGCGGCGTCTGTAGGTATTTCGGGGGACAGTCAGCCCGTGAATCCGTTCCAGCCGGCGTCGCGGTCGAGCGGGGCCCGCAGTCCGCGAGCGGACAACTCCCAGCGCGAGCGCGCCGACGTCTCCGGTGCCGTGGCATCGGCGGACTCCCGGGCGTACGCCTCGCTCACGACGACGATCGCCGCGGCGAGTTCCTCGGGCGTGGGGGTGCCGCGCACGATGCGTCCGACGGTCTCGGGCGATCCGTCACCGGTCTCGCTCACAGCGGGATGTTCCCGTGCTTCTTCGCCGGCAGACTCGCCCGCTTGTTGCGCAGTGCCCGCAGCGCCTTGGCGATCGACACGCGCGTCTGCGCGGGCTCGATGATGCCGTCGAGCTCGCCGCGCTCGGCCGCGAGGAACGGGGATGCCACGTTATAGGTGTACTCGTTCGCGAGGCGGGTGCGCACCGCCGCGACGTCCTCGCCCGCTTCCTCGGCGCGCTTGATCTCACCGCGGTAGAGGATGTTCACCGCGCCCTGACCGCCCATCACGGCGATCTCGGCGGTCGGCCACGCGAGGTTGATGTCGGCACCGAGCTGCTTCGACCCCATCACGATGTAGGCGCCGCCGTAGGCCTTGCGCAGGATCACCGTGACCAGCGGCACGGTGGCCTCGGCGTAGGCGTAGAGGAGCTTCGCGCCGCGGCGGATGACACCGGTCCACTCCTGGTCGGTGCCGGGCAGGTAGCCGGGCACGTCGACGAGCGTCACGATCGGCACGGAGAACGCGTCGCAGAACCGCACGAAGCGGGAGGCCTTCTCTCCCGCGTCGATGTTCAGCGTGCCGGCCATCTGCGAGGGCTGGTTGGCGATGATGCCGACGGTCCGGCCCTCGATACGGCCGAAGCCGATGACGATGTTCGGGGCGAACAGCGGCTGGACCTCGAGGAAGTCGGCCCCGTCCACGATGCCGTCGATCACGGTGTGGATGTCGTAGGGCTGGTTCGGCGAGTCGGGGATGACGGTGTTGAGCGCTCGATCGGCATCCGTCGTCTCGAATTCGAACGGCGTCTCGTAGACCGGGATCTCGGCGAGGTTGTTGTCGGGGAGGAATCCGACGAGGGTGCGGGCGTAGTCGAGCGCGTCGTCCTCGTCCTCGGCGAGGTAGTGCGCCACGCCAGACCGGGTGTTGTGGGTGTGGGCGCCGCCGAGATCCTCCATGCCGACGTCCTCGCCGGTGACGGTCTTGATGACGTCGGGGCCGGTGACGAACATCTGGCTCGTCTTGTCGACCATGATGACGAAGTCGGTGAGCGCGGGCGAGTACACGGCGCCGCCGGCGGCGGGTCCCATGATGATCGAGATCTGCGGGATGACCCCCGAGGCGGCGGTGTTCAAGCGGAAGATCTCGCCGTACTTGCCGAGCGCGACGACACCCTCCTGGATGCGCGCGCCGCCCGAGTCAAGCATGCCGATGATCGGGATGCCGCTGCGGAGCGCCAGCTCCATGACCTTGATGATCTTGTCGCCGGCGACCTCGCCGAGCGAGCCGCCGAAGGTGGAGAAGTCCTGCGCGTAGACGGCGACCGTGCGCCCGTGGATCGTGCCCGTGCCCGTGACGACGGAGTCACCGTAGGGGCGCGACTTGTCCATGCCGAACGCCGTGGTGCGGTGGCGGACGTACTCGTCGAGCTCGACGAACGAGCCGGGGTCGACCAGCATCTCGATGCGCTCGCGGGCGGTGAGCTTGCCCTTCGCGTGCTGTTTCGTGCGCGCGGCGGCTTCGGCGTCGACGACCGCGTCCTGGAACCTGGCGCGCAGGTCCGCGATCTTGCCGGCGGTGGTGAAGAGATCGGGCTGGTCGGTCACGCTTTCCACCCTATCGACCGGTTCGACGCCGATGTTGGAGGGTGCGCACAAGCACCTCGTCGGGACGCTGTGGCATCCATCCATTCGTGCGCGAGAGTGCGAGGCCGGGGGACGGCCCGGGGATGCCGATTCCCCCGGGTCGTGCCTAGGGTGTGCACATGCCGATCCCCGCTGCCGGATACCCGCTCACCGCCGCGCTCAGCCCGCGCCTCCAGGTCGTCGAGACCACCGACTCCACCAACGCCGACGTCGTCGCCGCCGTCGCAGCGGACCCCGCCGGATGGCCGCATCTGTCGTTGCTCGTCACGGACGACCAGCGCGCCGGGCGGGGCCGACTCGACCGCACGTGGACCGCTCCGGCCGGGACCGCCCTCGCCGTGTCGGTCGTCGTGGACGCCGGGCGCATCCCGATGGGGATGCGCGGGTGGATCCCCCTCGCCGCGGGTGCGGCCATGACGCGCGCCGTCGCTTCCCGCCTGACCGGTCACGGTCCGAGCGCGCAGCTGAAGTGGCCGAACGACGTACTCGTGGACGGGGGGAAGATCTGCGGCATCCTCGCCGAGGCCGTTCCGGGCACCCTCGACACGGTCGTGATCGGATCGGGGATCAACACGCGCATGACCCGGGCGGATCTGCCGGTGTCGACGGCCACCTCGTTCACAGCCCTCGGCGTCGAGGTCGACGAGGATCGCCTGCTCGCCGATTACCTCGAGTCCCTCGCCGCGCTGCTCGCCGCGCTCTCGGAGGGCGATGTCGCCCGCGTGCACCGCGACGTCGAGAAGCTGTGTTCGACCGTGGGCCGTGAGGTGTCGGTGTCCCTCCCCGACGGCACCACCGTCCAGGGCCGGGCGGAACGGCTCGACACCGAGGGACGCCTGGTAGTCGAATCGGGCACGATCCAGACGGTGGTCGCCGCCGGGGATGTCGTCCACGTGCGCTGACCCGCGCCCGTCCCGCGTGTGCGGGCGACGCCGGCGGCTCCCGCCCCCACAATGAGTACGTGACCCCGCCCGACACCTACGGAGGCCGTCCCCGCACGCCGGCCCCTGGCGCGGCTGCGCCCGAGCGCCGCATCGCGCGCCTGCGCGGTCACGCCCGGCGGTTGTTCTGGTCGGCCCTCGTGCTGATCGCCGTGGCCGGTGCGACCGCGTACTACTACGACAATCTCCCGGCTCCGTTCGAGAACTGGATGCTGTTGACCGCGGCCGGTGCCGCGCTGGTGCTGCTGGTGATCGTGCCGTACTTCGTGTGGCTCTCCCGGTCGTGGACGATCACCACCCGCCGCGTCATCGAGCGCTCCGGCTTCTTCGGGTCGAGCAGCCGCGAGATCTCGCACGTGCGCGGGTACGCGATCCAGATGAGGCGCGGCATCCTCCAACGGCTGTGGGGAGCGGGGACCCTCACGCTGTCCAACGGAGTGGAACCTCCCCTTCGTCTGAAGAACGTCCCCCACGCGGTGCTCGTGCACGAGACGCTGGTCGACCAGGTCGAGGTGAACCAGATCCTCGCGCATCGCGACTCGCAGGCGCACGGCTCCGGCGCCGTCGAGTTCTGACGCGGACGTCGTGCCTCTCGCCGGGGTCGGGAAGTGCGGCGGCGGTGTGGAGCACAATGGACGGGACGGAAGGAGCGGCATGGCGCTGCGAGTCGGAGTGGTCGGTGGAGGACAGCTGGCGCGGATGATGATCGCGCCGGCCGAGGAGCTCGGGATCGACATCCGTGTCCTCGCCGAGACCGAGGGCATGTCGGCGGGGCTCGCCGCCACCGCCGTGGGCGACTACCGCGACGCCGAGACCGTGCTCCGCTTCGCGCGTGAGGTGGACGTACTCACGTTCGACCACGAGCACGTGCCTCAGGACGTCCTGGGCGCGCTCGTCGACGCCGGCGTCGCGGTCCACCCGGGCCCGGCCCCGCTGGCCGTCGCCCAGGACAAGCTCGTCATGCGCGCGCGCATGGCCGAGCTCGGGATGCCGCAGCCCGACTGGGCCGCCGTCTCGGATGCCGCGCAGCTCCAGGACTTCCTCGACGCCCACGGCGGACGCGCCGTCGTTAAGACCCCCCGCGGCGGGTACGACGGCAAGGGCGTGCGCGTGGTCTCGGCCGCGACCGAAGCCGACGATTGGTTCGCCGCGCTCGCCGAGGACGCCCACGGCGGGGCGCTCCTGGTCGAAGAACTCGTCGACTTCACGCGCGAACTGGCGCAGCAGGTCGCGCGTCGTCCGTCCGGCGAGGTGCGGGCGTATCCTCTCGTGGCGACGACGCAGCGCGACGGGGTGTGCGCCGAGGTGATCGCGCCCGCTCCGCGTGCGGGGGACCGGCTCGAGCGCGCGGCCGCCGCGATCGGCGTCGCCGTCGCCGAAGGGCTCGGGGTGACCGGCATGCTCGCCGTCGAGCTGTTCGAGACGACCGACGAGCGCGTCCTCATCAACGAACTCGCCATGCGGCCGCACAACAGCGGCCACTGGACGCAGGACGGCGCCGTCACCAGCCAGTTCGAGCAGCATCTGCGCGCCGTGCTCGACCTTCCGCTCGGATCGACGGATGCCACGGCTCCGTGGACCGTCATGGTCAACATCCTCGGCGGGCCCGCCGAGGGCGGGCTGACCGAGCGCTTCGCACCCGCGATGGCCGCGCACCCGACGGCGAAGATCCACACGTACGGCAAGGACCCGCGTCCGGGGCGCAAGGTCGGGCACGTCAACGTCGCCGGCGACGACCTGGACGACGTCGTCTACGAGGGCCGCGCGGCGGCGGCATTCTTCGACTGAGCGTGCCGTTCCGGGATCTTCCAGCGACCCGCCCTAGCCTGGACCGGTGACCCGGCCGCTGCATTCCTCCGAGACGCCGCTGGTCGGCGTCGTCATGGGCTCCGACTCCGACTGGCGCGTGATGAGCGACGCCTCGCAGGTGCTCACCGAATTCGGCATCCCCCACGAGGTGGAGGTCGTCTCGGCTCACCGCACGCCCGACAAGCTCATCCGGTACGGCCGCGAGGCGCGGGCGCGGGGGCTGCGCGCCATCATCGCCGGAGCCGGTGGGGCCGCCCACCTCCCCGGAATGCTCGCCTCCGTCACCGCGCTCCCGGTCATCGGCGTCCCCGTCCAGCTGGCCACGCTCGACGGTCTCGACTCGCTGCTCAGCATCGTGCAGATGCCCGCCGGGATCCCCGTCGCGACGGTGTCGATCAACGGGGCGAAGAACGCAGGGCTCCTCGCCGCGCGCATCCTCGGTGCCGCCGACGTCGCCCTCGGCAACCGCGTCGAGGGCTACGCCGCCGATCTCGAGTCCCAGGTGGAGGAGAAGAACCGCCGCCTCAAGGAGTCGTTGTGAGCGTCGCCGCCCCGCCGCGGCCGCGCGCCCGCCCGTCGCTGACGGAGTCCCGGCCCCTGCGTCATCCGGACGCGTCGTCGCGCGAGGTCATGACGCGGCGCGGGTGGTGGCTCGTCGTGCTCAACGTGCTCATCCCCGGGTCGGCGCAGATCCTCGCGGGCAACCGTCGCCTGGGCCGATTCGGCCTGGGCGCCACGCTCTTCCTCTGGACGGCCCTCGTCCTCACGGCGGTGGCGGCGTTGCTCTGGCCGAGCGGTCTCTTCGCCCTCGCGACGGGCTCGTTCATCCCCGACTTCCTGTCGTGGTTCCGGTGGGTTCCGCTCACCCTGGTGCAGGTCGTCCTCGTCGGCTACATCGTGCTGTGGATCGTGCTCACGATCGACACCCTGCGGCTGGTGCGACTCGTGCGGACGGGGCCCGTGGCCCGGTGGATCATGACGGTCGTGTCGGTGGGGCTGCTCGTCCTCACCGGCTCGGGTGCCGCGTGGGCCGCCCAGGCCGCCGGGACGACAAGGGACGCCTTCGCGTCGATCTTCGCCGAATCGGCACCCGTCGTCCCGCCGTCCGACGGCTACTACAACATCCTCCTCCTGGGTGCCGACTCGGGTGAGGGGCGCGACTCGATGCGGTTCGACTCCATCTCCGTGGTCTCGATCAACGCCTCCACGGGAGCGGTGACCATCACCGGAATCCCGCGCGACATGCCGAATTTCCCCTTCGCCCCCGGGCCCATGCAGGACCTGTACCCGAACGGACACCAGGGCAAGTACGACCCGACCTGCGGCTGGGGCAGCGGCATCAACCAGCTCCGCACCGAAGTCGAGGTGTGCCAGGACGGAAACGCCCTCTACCCCGACGCCAAGGCCAACGGCTCCGAACCGGGCATCGAGGCGACCAAGGATGCCGCCGAGGGCATCCTCGGCATCCAGATCCCGTACTACGTGCTGATCGACATGAAGGGCTTCGCCGACGTCGTCGACGCGCTCGGCGGCGTCGACATCAACGTCCAGGAGCGCCTCCCCAAGGGCGGGCCTGCGTACGACGGCCAGCCGGTGGACGACTGGGCCTTCGGCTGGATCGAGCCCGGTCAGCAGCACATGGACGGAGACACCGCCCAGTGGTACGCCCGTTCGCGGTACACCACGAGCGATTTCGACCGCATGCGCCGCCAGCGCGAGTTGCAGGAGGCGATCCTCGCGCAGTTCACCCCGCAGAACGTCCTCCAGCACTTCCAGCAGGTGGCCGCCGCGGGGACGAACATCCTCGAGACCGACCTCCCGCAGGGTCTCATCGCCCCGACGCTGGTCGACCTCGCGCTGAAGGCAAAGGGCCAGCCGGTCACGACGATCGAATTGACCCCCGAGGGTGGCGTCGACGAGTTCGACCCGGACTACGCGCAGGTGCAGCAGATCGTGCGCGACAAGCTCCACCCCCCGACCGAAACGGAGAGCCCCGCGCCGTGACCGTCACCCTTCGCGTCGTCCTCGACCAGCTCGTCGCGCCGACTTCCCGCGACCTCGCGGAAGCCTCGGCGTCGCTCGCCCAGGCCCTCGTCGACACCGCCCCGCGCGGCTGCGACGTCGCGGCCATCACTCCCGCGCCGGGTCTCCCCAACGACGCGGGCGTCACGGGTCTCAGCGCCGAGACGCGCCTGTCGATGCGCCGACGCGAGCTGGCGGCATCCTGGCAGCTCGGGGTGGCGCCCGGCATCGGTCGCGGGCTCATCCACTCGCCGACCGCGCTCGCCCCGCTCGTCCGGCACGACCGTGTCAACGAGACGCATCAGATCGTCGTCACGCTGTGGGACCTCCGCGCGTGGGAGACACCGGACGAGCTGCCCCGGGCCGAGGTCCTCGCCACCCGCGCGCTGCTGTCGCGCATCGGCAAGCACGCCGATGCCGTCGTCGTGCCCTCGCACGCCATGGCCGAGCGCCTGGCGGAGGTGGCCAAGGCCAAGCTCGTCGCGAAGGTGCGCGTGATCGGCGGGGCGCCGGCGGCCGGGTTCCGTGCGCCCTCCGATGCCGTCGGCCGCCTCCGTGCGCTCGACCTGCCCGCGTCGTTCGTCGCCCTGGCCGGCGGCGCCGCCGCCTCGGACGGCCTCGCGGACGCCTTCGCGGCCCTGGCGTCGGAGTGGGACGGTGACGTCGTGGTGCTGGACGTGCCGGAGGGGGAGGAGCCGGCGGTCGTCGAGCTCGCGTCCGCCGCGGGGGTCCCCGAGGCGCGCGTCCACGCGCGCGGTACTCTGGACCAGTGGGACCGCGCCGCGGTGCTCTCCCACGCGGTCGCGTTCGTCGCGGCGAGCACCCGGACCGACTGGCCGTGGCGGGCCGTGGACGCACTCGCCCTCTCCGTGCCGATCGTCGCGCGAGACACCGCGGTCCATCGCGAGGTGCTCGCCGACGCGGCCGCCTTCGCCACGGAGAGCGGACTCGGCGCTGCCGTCGCGCGCGCTCTCGGGGAGGACGCGGAGCGCCTGCGCGTGCTCGCCGGTGATCGCGCGAAGGGGTTCGCGTGGGCGGCGTCCGCCGACCGCGTCTGGGCTCTGCACGCCGAACTCTAGGCGGGACCTATGCTCGAACCCATGACCGCGCGCGTCGGAATCGTCGTCCGCACCCGACGACGTCCCGACTTCCTCCGTCGGGCCCTGGCCGACATCGCCGCCCAGTCGTACTCCGACCGGCGCGTCGTCGTCGTGAACGACGGGGGCGATCCGGCCGAGGTCGAGTCGGTCGTGGCCGAGGCGGGAGGCGCCGCCGACGTCCTGCACATCGCGCCGGGCGAGGGCGGGCGGTGCATCGCCGCGAACGCCGGCGTGCGCGCGGCGGCGACCGAGCTGATGGTCCTCCACGACGACGACGACCGGTGGCATCCGGACTTCCTCGCCCGCACCGTGGAGTGGCTCGATACGCACCCCGGGGATGCCGCGGTGTCGGTGAGCACCGAGATCGTCTACGAGGAGGAGCGCGAGGGGCGGTGGGTCGAGGTCGGTCGCGCCCCGTTCTGGGCGGGGATGCAGCGGATCTCGCTGGGCGAGATGCTGAGCGTCAATCGCGCGGTACCCATCTCCGTCCTCTATCGGGCGGCGGTCCACGAGGAAGCGGGCTGGTACGACGAGTCGCTGGAGGCCGTCGAGGACTGGGACTTCTACCTCCGCGTGCTCGCCCGGGCCGGATTCGGCTTCGTCGCGGGCGAGCCCCTCGCCTACTGGACACAGCGACCGGATGCCACGGGCATCGCCGCCAACAGCATGTTCGCGCTCGCCGACGCGCACGCTCGCGACGATGCGCTGGTGCGCGATCGGGCGCTCGAGCAGTGGACGCGACGGGAGGGAGACGGGCTGCCGCTCTACCTCGCCGCCCAGCAGCAGCAGCTCATCGCCCACCTCGAAGAGCTGTCGACGCGGCAGTCGGAGCGGCTGCGCGCCGAGATCCGCGACGACCTGCGACGCGAGATCGATGCGCACCAGCCGGTGTGGTCGCGCCTGCGACGCCTCCGGCGCCGGGTCGGCCGCGGCTGACCGCCCGCGGCGTGGCAGCCGCCGTTCGCGGCGCGCAGCCCGCACAATGATCGCGTGATCCCCGTGAACCACCCCCGGACGTCCCCCTCAGGGAAGAGGAGTCGCCGCTGGGCCGTGCCCGTCGGCGTCGTCGCGCTTCTCGCCCTCGCCGGCTGCGCGACACCCGTCGGAGGCGCGGTGTCCACCGGAACGCCCACCCCATCGGCATCCATCTCGTCGACGCCCGAGCCGAGCGCCTCCTCGACACCGACCGCGGTGCCGACGCCCTCCGTCACCCCGTTCTCGGGAGACGTTCTCGTCATCACCTCCGAGATCGTCGGCGGCAACCTCGAAGTCACGGCGATGGTGCCGAAGGTTTCCGAAGACGACGGCACCTGCACGCTCGAGCTCGTGGGCACCGACCGCACGGTCTCGGTGACCGGCACCGAGGGCAAGGACGTGACCTACTGCGGAGTCATGTCGATCCCCGTCGACGATTCGTCGACCGCGCCGCAGTTCCGGGTGCGGTACGAATCTCCCTCCACGCGCGCCGAGTCGGCCGTCTCCACGGTCGAGCCGGCGCCGTGACCGCACGGTCCCGCCCTCGCGCAGCCCTCGCCGTCCTCGCCGCCTGGGTGTGCGCGGCAGCCCTCCTGGTCGCGCTGCCGGTGGCGCTCCCCGCCACGGTGGCGCCGGTGGCATCCGCCTCCGCGGCGAATGCGGCCGACTGGAACCCCGGCAACATCATCGACGACGCGTTGTTCTACGACGGCTCGGCGCTGAGCGCGTCCGACATCCAGGCCTTCCTGCAGAAGCAGGTGCCGAACTGCCGGAGCGGGTACACCTGTCTCAAGGACTACCGCCAGAACACCGACGACCGGCCGGCCGACAAGTACTGCAACGGATACGCGGGCGCGGCGAACGAGAGCGCCGCGACGATCATCGCCAAGGTGGGCCTCTCCTGCGGGATCAGCCAGAAGGCCATGCTCGTGCTGCTCGAGAAGGAGCAGCGGCTGGTCTCCTCGACGTGGCCCGAAGACTTCCAGTACAAGGCCGCCACCGGACAGGGATGCCCCGACACCGCGCCGTGCGATGCGTCCACGGCCGGGTTCTTCTATCAGGTCTACTACGCCGCGCGACAGTTCGAGATCTACCGGCTGAACCCGACGTGGTGGGGCTACCAGGCGGGGCGCTGGAACAACATCCTCTACAACCCCACGACCAGCTGCGGCACGCAACGCGTCTACATCGAGAACGCCGCCACGGCCGGGCTGTACATCTACACGCCGTACGTGCCGAACGCGGCGGCGCTCCGCAACCTCTACGGCGAGGGTGACGGCTGCTCGGCGTACGGCAACCGCAACTTCTGGCGCATCTATACGGACTGGTTCGGGTCGACCCGGGACATGGGGAACCCTTATGGGCCGATCGGGTCCGTCGATGCCATCACCCGGGTACCGGGCGGTTTCCAGGTGTCGGGATGGACCGCGGATCCCGAGACCTCCAATTCCATCAGTGTCCAGGTACGGGTGGAGGGGACCACACGCACTGTGACCGCTGACGGCTATCGCGCAGACGTCGCCGCGGCCTATCCGACGCTCGGCGGAAATCACGCCTTCTCCCTCACCGTCCCCGCGGCGCAGGAGGGCGACAACACCGTCTGCGTCATCGGGATCAACGTCGGCCAGGGGCGGGACTCCCAGCTCAAGTGCGACCGTCTCGCGGCCATGGCAGGCTCGCCGTTCGGCAATCTCGAGGGGGTGACGGCGCAGGCGGGCGCCGTCGCCGTCGGCGGCTGGGCCATCGATCCCGACACCACGCAGCCGATTGCCGTGCACGTGTACGTCGACGGGGTGGGCACGGCCCTGCTGGCGGACTCGTCCCGCACGGACGTCGCAGGCGCCTACCCCGCCTACGGAGCCAAGCACGGATTCGGCGCCGTCCTCCCGGCCGCACCGGGGGCGCGCACCGTCTGCGCGTACGGGATCAACACGGGCCTCGGCGGGAACGTCCAGCTCGGTTGTCGCACGGTGACCGTCGGCCAACCGGTCGATCAGGGGCGCGTGCCTTTCGGCGCCCTCGACGCCGTGGTCGTCCAAGGCACGAGGGTGACAGCGAGCGGGTGGGCCATCGACCCGGACACTTCGCTGCCCATCCAGGTCCGCATCGAGGCCTCGGGCGCGTCCTCGTCCTCGTCTGCCGACCTCCCGCGTTCCGACGTCGGAGCGGCATACCCGGCCTCCGGCCCGAATCACGGCTTTGCGACCTCCCTCACCCTCATGGGGGGCAAGCACGACGTCTGCGTCTTCGCCGTCAACAACGGGAAGGGCGGTGACGGCGCTCTGGGATGCCGGACGATCACCATCCCTGTGCCCGACCTCGGGCGGGCACCCATCGGCATGCTCGAGGGCGTGAGCGTCAGCGGGATGACGGCCACCGTCAGCGGATGGGCGCTCGACCTGGACACGACCTCGCCTGTGTCCGTTCATATCTACGTCGGAAGCAGGGGAGCGGCCTACACGGCCGATTCGGATCGCCCCGACGTCGGGGCGGCCTACCCCCTCGTCGGATCGCGGCACGGTTTCGCCGAGCGCATCACCGTTCCCGCAGGCACGTCCTCGATCTGTGTCTACGTGATCAACAACGGCGCCGGGGGTAACAGCTCGCTCGGATGCCGGACGGTCGATGTGGCCGACCATTCACGGCCCCCGATCGGCAACCTGGAGGCGGTCGGGGCGACCGCGGGCGCCGTCACGGTCGGCGGGTGGGCTCTCGACCCCGACACGAGCGATCCGATCGCCGTTCACGTCTACGTGGACGGGGTCGGAACGGCGATCCTCGCGAACGTTTCGCGTGCGGACATCGCGGCAGCTTTCCCCGGCATGGGTGACCGTCACGGGTTCTCCGCGCGCGTCCCTGCGGCGAAGGGTTCGCACACCGTCTGCGTCTATCCGATCAATGACGTCGAGGGGCCGAACACGTTCCTGGGTTGTCAGACCGTCACGGTCGGATGAATGGGGGAGGGCGTCGGAGATCCTGCGTCGACGCCCTCCCCGATCAGGCTGTCACGTACGCTCGGAGTCGGTCCGGGCCGAGGGGCGCGCACACGTACGTGCCATCGCCGAGTTCGAGGACGCTGTTCCGGGGCCGCGGTGCGACCGGTCCCGCCGCGTCGGCGAAGTACTCCTCGGTGGTGACCCCGGTTACGCGTGCCGGGTCGTGACCCGTCATGCGGTATACCTCGCGCGCGATGTCGTACCAGGAGACCGGGTCGCCCGCCGAGGTGACGTTGTAGACGCCGTGAGCGGCGCGGGTCTCCAGCAGCGTGCGGATGGTGGCTGCGATGTCGGTGGTGAAGGTGAGGCGTCCGGTTTGGTCGTTGACGACGCGGGGGTTGATGCCGCGTTCGGCGAGGGAGGCCATGGTGCGCACGAAGTTGTCGCCGTCGCCGATGACCCAGCTGGTGCGGAGGATGTAGTGGCGGGGAACGCTGGAGACGATGGCGTCGCCGGCGGCCTTGGTCTGCCCGTACACACCGAGGGGGGAGACGGGGTCGGCGGGGGTGTAGGCGCCGTCCTTGGTCCCGTCGAAGACGTAGTCGCTCGACACGTGGACGAGGGTGATGCCGTTGTCGGTGGCGATGCGGGCGAGGGCGGCGACGGCGGTGACGTTCGCGGCCCAGGCGTGGGTACGGCCTTCGGGTGTTTCGGCGGCGTCGACCTTGGTGTAGGCGGCGGCGTTGATGATGGTGGCGTAGTCGCGCCAGCGGCGGGCGGTCGGGAGGTCGGAGGAGGTCAGGTCGAGGTCGTCGCGGGTGGTGTAGTCGATCCAGGGGTGGTCGCCGAACTCTGCGCGGAGGGCACGGCCGAGTTGCCCGTTCGCGCCGGTGACGAGGATCCGCTTCGGCGGCATCGGGACGACGTCGGCGAGCCGCGGGTGATTCTTGTCCTTGTCGCTGATTTCGACGCTGTCCAGGGGAATCGGCCACTGGATGCCGACGGTCTCGTCCGCGAGATTGAGGAAGGTGTAGCTCGCGGCGGGGGACCAGTGGTCGTTGACGAGGTAGGTGTAGGCGGTGTCGGGTTCCAGGGTCTGGTACGAGTTGCCGACGCCTCGCGGCACGAAGATCGCTTTCGACGGGTCGATCTCGGTGGTGTACACGGCGCCGAAGGTGTCGCCTTCGCGGAGGTCGACCCAGGCGCCGAAGATGCGTCCGGTGGCGACGGAGACGTACTTGTCCCAGGGCTCGGCATGGATGCCGCGGGTGGTGCCGACGGCGTCGTTGAAGGAGATGTTGTTCTGCACCGGCCCGAAATCGGGCAGGTGGACCCCTTCGGCGGTCATCTTCTCCCGTTGCCAGTTCTCTTTGAACCAGCCGCGGGAATCCCCGTGCACGGGCAGGTCCAGCACGATCAGGCCCGGGATGGGGGTTTCGGCGGTGGCGAGGGTCTTGCCGAACGCGGTGGCCATGCCGCTCACTGTCCCTTGCTGGCGTAGAACGCTTCCACGCCGTCCTTCGCCGGTGCCCACCAGGCCTCGTTCTGCCGGTACCAGTCGATGGTCGCGGCCAGGCCCGATTCGAATTCGCCGTATGTGGGGGTCCAGCCGAGCTCGGTGCGCAGCTTGGTGGAATCGATCGCGTACCGCAGGTCGTGCCCGGGACGGTCGGTGACCAGGTCGTACGCGTCGGCGGGCTGGCCCATGGTCTGCAGGATCAACTCGACCACGGTCTTGTTGTCCTTCTCGCCGTCCGCGCCGATGAGGTAGGTCTGCCCGATCTCGCCTCTGTCGAGGATCGTCAGCACGGCGGAGGAGTGGTCGTCCGCGTGGATCCAGTCCCGCACGTTCTCCCCGGTGCCGTAGAGCTTCGGACGGATGCCACGGATCACGTTCGTGATCTGACGGGGGATGAACTTCTCCACGTGCTGGTAGGGGCCGTAGTTGTTCGAGCAGTTGCTGATGGTCGCGCGCACCCCGAACGACCGCACCCACGCGCGCACGAGCAGATCCGACCCCGCCTTCGTCGAGGAGTACGGCGAGGAGGGGTTGTAGGGCGTGGACTCGGTGAATCGGGCCGGGTCATCGAGCTCGAGGTCGCCGTAGACCTCGTCGGTGGAGATGTGGTGGAACCTCACGTCATGCTTCCGCGCGGCCTCGAGCAGCGTGTACGTGCCGACGATGTTGGTGTCCAGGAACGGCCGCGGGTCGTGCAGCGAGTTGTCGTTGTGGGACTCCGCAGCGTAATGAACGACCGCGTCGGCCTCGGCGACCAGCGGATCAACCACCGCGGCGTCGGCGATGTCGCCCACGACCAGTCGCACACGATCCTCCGGCAACCCCGCCAACGACCCCCGATTCCCGGCATACGTCAACTTGTCCAACACCGTCACCGAGTGATCCGTGTGCGCGGTCACATGGTGGACGAAGTTCGAACCGATGAACCCGGCACCGCCGGTGACAAGAAGACGACCCATGCGGCCAGACTAACCGGGCTCACCTGGGACGTACGGCGGCCGACGGATTGGCGGGGACCGGGTGGGTCGGGGAGAATCGAGGAATGCGTGGCATCATCCTTGCGGGCGGAACGGGGTCGCGACTGCACCCCATCACGCTCGGCGTCTCCAAGCAGCTCGTCCCGGTGTACGACAAGCCGATGATCTACTACCCACTGTCGACGCTGATCCTGGCCGGCATCCGCGACATCCTCATCATCACGACTCCACAGGACTCCGACCAGTTCCAGCGGCTGCTCGGAGACGGGTCGCGTTTCGGTATCTCCCTCACCTACAAGGTGCAGCCGTCGCCCGACGGACTCGCCCAGGCATTCCTCCTCGGTGAGGAGCACATCGGGTCCGAACCGGTCGCCCTCGTGCTCGGCGACAACATCTTCTACGGGCAGGGCATGGGCACCCGGCTGCGCCAGTACACGCAGCTCGATGGCGGCGTCGTCTTCGGATACCGTGTGGCGGACCCGACCGCATACGGTGTCGTGGAATTCGACGCCGACGGGCGGGTGGTCTCGCTCGAGGAGAAGCCGGCATCCCCCAAGAGCGACTACGCCGTTCCGGGTCTGTACTTCTACGACAACGACGTGATCGAGATCGCCCGTGCGCTCACGCCGTCTCCACGCGGTGAGCTCGAGATCACGGACGTCAACCGCACGTATCTGGAGCAGGGTCGGCTGCGTGTAGAACTCCTGCCACGCGGTACCGCCTGGTTGGACACGGGCACCTTCGATTCCCTCGCCGAAGCGACGGACTTCATCCGCACCGTCGAGAAGCGTCAAGGCCTGTCCATCGGCTGCCCCGAAGAGGTCGCGTGGCGGATGGGCTTCCTCACGGACGACGAGTTGCGCGCACTGGCGGAGCCTCTGGTCAAGAGCGGGTACGGTGCGTACCTTCTCAAGGCCCTCGACCAGGGACAGTCGCGTGGCCGCTGACCCCGGCGTGCCGCCGCGATTCCCGCTCGGCGGCACACGCGCTGTCGCGTACGCGGTGCAGACCCGATCCGGACGGATGAGCGGTGCCGCCCTGCACACCCTCGCCGGTCTGAGAGCCGAAATGGATCACGTCCTCGTGGTCGCGGGTCCGCTCGACGCGACGGGACGCGCTCAGGTGTCTGCGCTCGCCGACGAGATCGTCACGGTCGGGCCGGAGACCCAGGGATTGTGGGCGTACGCCCACGCTCTGCGGGTGTGGGGTCCCCGGGCTGAAGCCTTCGATGAGATCGTTCTGACCTCCGACGCGTGGTTCGGGCCGGTGTCGCCGCTGGGTCCGGTACTCCAGCGTCTCGAGTCGCGTTACGTGGATGTGTGGTCGCTCACCGATCGCCGTGACGTCGTGCGGGGCGACCGTTCCGAGGGGCGTGACGGCGTCGTCCGGCTCAGTGCATACTGGCTCGCCGCGCGTCGCCGGGTCCGGCAGTCCCAGGCGTGGAAGCAATTCTGGTCATCGCTGCCGGCCCGACCAGACCAGGACTGGCGCGTGCGCGAGATCGAGAACCGCTTCAGCGATGTCCTGACCGCGGACGGGTTCCGTCTCTCGGCGGCATTCTCCAGCGACGACTACCCCGCGGAACACGCCGACATGTTCAACGTGGATCTCCTCATCGAGGACGGGTGTCCATCCGTCCCTCGCGCCGTATTCGATGGATACCCGCTGTTCTTCGACCAGCACGCGATCATCGGTCGCCGACTCGCGGCGGCGATGGCCGAACACGGGTACCCCGTCGCGTCGATGTGGTCCGACCTGGCACAGCGATGTGCGCCCAAGCGGCTGCACACCACCGGTGCCATGCTCGAAGTCATCCCTCCGGTGCGTGCCGCAGTCGATACCCGCGCGGCCCGGATCCTCGCGATCATCCACGTCGTAGACCTCGACGCGCTGACGGACGTCGTCGCCCGGTTGAGCGGCGTGCGCTCGCTCCAGCGCGTTGTTCTCACCCTTTCGGACGGCGTGACGGAAGACGTGGTCACCGACATCTGGGACGCTGCCGGGCCGACCGATCTCCCCTACGAAATCCGGCCGGCGAGGTCTCGCGTCGGAGCGGACACCGTCGTGGCGTTCGACGAATGTCGGGACCTGCTCCTCGCGGACGACGTCGACCTGGTTCTCGCGTTGCACACGGGTACGCCCTCGGGGTTGACGCGCAACGCCCGCGATTACTTCCGGCGCCAGCAGATCGACTGCCTGCTGGGGCACGGCCCGGCCCACCTCGCGCAGATCGTGGACCTGTTCGACCGCGACCCATCGCTCGGTCTCGTCTTCCCGCCGACGCCGCATATCGGCATGTCGAGCCTCGGCGAGGGGTGGGCGGGGCATCGAGACGCCGCTCTCACCGTCCTCGATCGGCTGGGGATCACGGTGCCCGTCGACTGGGCCAGCCCGCATGCGCCGATCGGGGGGATGTGGATGGCGCGGCCGCAGGCGGTACGCGCACTTTCTTCAGTGAGGTGGACGCACGACGTGGCGGCGGGCGAGCTGTGCATGCGGCTGCCCGCGTACGCGGCGGGCGAGGCGGGCTTCGTCAGCAGGACCGTCGCAACGAGCGAGCACGCGGGCCTGAGCCACGCTTCCCTGGAGTACATCGGGGATCACATGGCGATGACGTCGTACGGGTATCCCGCCGGTTACACCAACCTTCTCCACCGCGCCGGACCCGTCGGATCGGGCCGCGCCGTGGACTTCACCCGCATGTGGCTCCGCTACCGGCATCCCCGGGTCTGGTCCGTCGTGGCGCGGGCCGCGAGCGCCGTCAGAGTCGCCCGACGGCTGCAAGGCCGACTCACCGGAAGGAGGCGTTGACATGACGCACCCGTCTCGTTTCCCCGATGGCGGCTCGCGGGCCGTCGTCTACGTGATCTACGACCGCCGGGGCCGGATCGAAGACTTCGTGCTGCACGCCCTGCGCGGCCTGCGAGAGCACGCCGATCGGATCGTCGCGGTGGTCAACGGAGAACTTCTTCCCGAGGGCCGTGCGAGGCTCGCCGAGGTCGCCGATGACGTTCTCCAGCGGGAGAACGTCGGGTTGGACATCTGGGGCCACAAGGCGGGGCTCGACCTCCTCGCGGCGGAACTCGACGCCTTCGACGAGATCATCCTCACCAACGACACCTGGTACGGCCCGGTGCGACCCTTCGCGCCGGTCTTCGAGTCGATGGAACAGGCCGAGATCGATTTCTGGGGGCTCACCGACCACCCGCGGGTCGAGCAGGGCGCGTCCTGGACCGGCGAGGTGATCCCGTATCACCTGCAATCGTTCTGGATCGCCGTGCGGAAACGGATGTTCACCTCGCCCGCGTGGCGAACGTACTGGGACGAGCTGCCCCTCCTGGATGACTGGACGGAGGCCGTCACGCGGCACGAGGTGACCTTCACCGAGCACTTCGCCGAACGAGGGTTCACGCATCGCGTCGGATTCGCTCACGACCGTTACGACACCGAGAACCCCTCCGTCTTCAATGCTTCGCAGATGCTCGACGACGGATGCCCCATCGTCAAGCGGAAGCCCTTCTACTTCTGGCCCGTGACGATGGACCACGAGGCGTCGATCGGCAAATGGCTGCTCGAGAAGGTCGAATCCTACGGGTACAGCGCCGATCTGATCTGGAGCCATCTGACACGTAACGCTCCGCCGCGGGACCTCACCGCCGATCTCGGCCTGCTCGAGATCCTGCCGAGCGTGGATGTGTCCTACGACGCGGATCGACCGTTGCGGATCGCCGTCATCGCACACATCTTCTACGTGGACATGACCGACGAGATGGTCGACCGTGCGGACCTGTTGCCCTGCGACTACGACCTGATCATCACGACGCCCGACGCCGAACGGGCGCGGGCGATCGAGGAGATCCTCGCGGCCCGAGCCCGCCCCGGGCGGACCACGGAGGTCCGCGTACTCCCATCGAACGACGGACGCGATCAGAGCGCCTTCCTGATCGGATGCCGCGACGTGATTCTCGGCGACGAATACGATCTCATCGTCAAGGTCCACACGAAGCGCACTCCCCAGCAGGGGTTCGCGGTGGGGCAGCATTTCAAGGGGCAGCAGCTCGACAATCTGCTTCCGGACGCCGGGTACGTCGCCAACCTGGTGGCGCTCTTCCAACGGGACGAGTCTCTCGGGCTTGCCTACCCGCCGATGATCCATATCGGCCACGGCACGCTGGGGCATGCGTGGTGGGGGAACCGCCCCCGATTCGAGCGGGTCGCCGAGGAGTTGGGGATCGCGGTGCCCATCGACAACGTCTCGCCGCTCGCGCCCTTCGGCTCGATGTACGCGGCGCGGCCGCGTGCGCTGCGCATCCTCGCGGCACGCGATTGGCGATACGAGGAATTCGGGGGGAAGGACGCCTACAAGGACGGCGGGCTGGCTCACGTGCTCGAACGGATGCCGTCGTACGCGGCGGCCGAGGACGGTTTTCACACCCGCACGATCCTCACCGCGGAGTACGCCGCGCTGAGCCACACCTCGCTGGAGTTCAAGGTCGATGAGATGGCCGCGACCCTGCCCGGGTCGCTCCGGGACAAGACGCTCTTCCTGCACCGTGCGGGCTGGATGGGCACAGGGCGCGCGACCGACTTCTTCTGGATGTACCTGCGCTTCAACCGACCGGATCTGGTCCCGCGCTTCGAACGCGTGCGTGCACTGGTGAGCGCCCCGCGCCGCATGCGGGACATGGTCCTGCGTCGCTCCCGCCGCTGAACGCACAGGGGGCGTCGAGGCGCGTCAGAGCGATCCGTCGATCTCGCCCGTTAGAATCATGATTCCCGAAGAACGATGGTCAGGCTTGGAAAAATCAGAGAGATTCGCCGCGCTCGCGCTCCTACCGTTCGCGACGGTGGATGCACGTGGCATGTCCTTCCCCGGACGCGGGGGCAAGCTCCGAGAACTTTTGTCTCGTCGCGACCTGCTGTTCCTTCTGATCCGGCGGGACCTGCAGGCGCGGTATCGCGACAGCTTCCTCGGGTTCTTGTGGACGGTCATTCGACCGCTGATCCAGTTCCTGATGTATTTCATCGTCCTCGGTCAGTTTCTGCGCGCCGCCGAGGGCATCCCGAACTTCGCGATCTACCTGTTCGCCGGCCTGACGCTGTACCAGTTCTTCAACGACACCGTGTCGGGTGCGACCGGCTCGATCCTGATGAACTCGGGATTGGTGAAGAAGATCTATCTCCCTCGTGAGATATTCCCCTTCGCCAGCGTCGGCGGCGCCGGGTTCATGTTCCTGGTCCAGCTCTCCGTGCTGGTGATCGCCGCTCTGGTCTTCCAGGCGCTTCCGACCCCGGTCGAGATGCTGTGGTTCTTCCCCTCGCTCGCCCTCGTCCTCGTGTACGGGACGGCGGTGGGGCTTCTTCTGAGCGCCGTCAACGTCTACTTGCGCGACATCCAGTACCTCACCGAGGTCGTGCTGATGCTCGCGATGTGGGCGTCTCCCATCGTCTACTCGTGGCGGATGGTGAGCGACGTGATCGCGCGATTCTCGCTCCCGTCGTGGATTCTCGAGGTGTACCTCGCCAACCCGCTCACCCTCGCCATCCTCGGCTTCCACAAGGCGTTCTGGGGGGCGGGATCACCGCAGGACTACCCTCCGGGTCTCGAGCTCCGCATGCTCGTCGCCGGGATCGTCGGGCTGGTGCTTCTCTTCGTGTCCCACCGGGTCTTCACCCGCCTGCAAGGAAATTTCGCTCAGGAGCTGTGATGGACGACGCTTTCGGCCCTGTGGTTGTGCGCCTGAACGAGGTGCGCAAGCGTTTCCGCGTCCGCAAGGACAACAGCCTCAAAGACCGCATCGTGCACCTGGGACGTCAGGGGAAGACGCACCGGGAGGATTTCGTCGCCGTCAAGGACGTCAGCATCGAGATCGGGGCCGGGACGACGGTCGCCCTCATGGGAGCGAACGGCTCGGGCAAGAGCACGCTGCTCAAGCTCATCGGCGGAATCGTCTCGCCCACGTCCGGAACCGTGCAGACACGCGGGCGGATGGCAGCGCTCCTCGAGCTCGGTGCCGGATTCCACCCCGATCTGAGTGGGCGCGAGAACATCTATCTCAATGCCGCGATCCTCGGGCTGAGCCGCGCGGAGGTCGACGCGCGGTTCGAGGACATCGTGGAGTTCAGTGGGATCGCCGACTTCATCGACACCGCCGTGAAGTTCTACTCCTCGGGGATGTACGTGCGCCTGGCCTTCTCGGTCGCCATCCACACGAATCCCGACATCCTGCTCGTCGACGAGGTGCTCGCGGTGGGCGATGAGGCGTTCCAGCGCAAGTGCATGGATCGGATCGCCAGGTTCCGGGCGGAGGGCTGCACGATCATTCTGGTCAGCCACTCGGCTCAGCAGGTGGCGGAACTCTGCGACCGTGGAATCGTTCTTCGCAAGGGCGAGGTCGTGCACGACGGCGACGTCGATGAGGCAATCGGGGTCCTCCGCGACGTTCTCGAAGGCCGCGACGACGCCACGGTCAGCGAGACGGCCGGTGCCGCACCCATCAATGTCGCGAGCGTCGAGATCCTCGGTGTCGATGGCGAACGAAACCGCACGTTCGACTCCGGTGAGCCGCTCACGATCCGACTCGGCTTGCGCTCGGCGCGGCCGATCACGCCCTGGGCTGCAGGGTTCAGCATCAACACCCCGATGGGGCACATGGTGTTCGCGTCCAACACCGATCTTCTGCACACGCCCCTGCCCCCCATCGACGGAGAGCTCTCGATCGACTTCCGGGTCGGCGCGCTGCACCTGGGCGAGGGGACCTATCACGTGCATGCGAACGCCGTAGCACCCGAGGAGGGCGGGGTGCACGGGATCGCACATGGTGCGACCTTCAGCGTCCGGACCCCCGAGCCCACGCTGGGCACGGCGACCGCCGACGTCGCGGTGACCGTGGGCTGACCGCGATCCCCGACCTCAGCCGCGGAGCTGGAGTGCGGCGTCGAGCAAGGTCCGAGCGCGGGCGTCGAACGAGTGTTCGCGCCTCACCCGTTCGGAGATCAGGGAGAGCGTCTCTGGGTCGGGGAACATTTCGTCGGGATCGCTCGACAGCGTCTGGAGGAGTTCCGGCACCGTCTCATAGGTAGCGACGGCACCGGAGAAGAGCGCGTCGATCCCGTCCACCTGGTCGCTGACGGCCCGGCCCCCAGCGGCCACGACATCGAACAGTCGGTTCGACACGAAGCCGTGGCGCTGCATAGCGGGCCAGTGGTCGTTGAGCACGGCGCGCGCACCCTCATACAAGCGCGGGAGTTCACTGTTGGGGACGTGTGTGGCGACGATCGTCGAGGGCGGAATGTAGCCGCGCCAATCCGGACCGTAGACATCGACGGGGAGTCCCGCGCGGATCGGCTCGACGACCGAAGGCCGCGCTATTCCCCGCGACGTCCCGACGAACACGTACCGGTCGCCCCGGGGGGTGCCGTGCGGGCGGAATCGTTCTGTGTCCGTGCACTGAAGGAGCGGATGAACGTCGCGCTCCCACTCGCGCGTCTTGGCGCGCGCCCAACTCTCCGACGCGGCGAACACCGCGTCGAAGCCCTCGACATCGTCGCGGTCCAGCTCGTCCGGGTGGCTGATCACCCACAGCAACGAAACCGCCCCGGGCTGAGGCAGGAGCGGCTCCGGGCCGCGAAGGGCCAGCACGACCTCATCGAGCGCGGAGGACGGGCGATCCCGCGCCGCATACGCGTCGATCACCACCTCCTGTCCGAGTCGGCGCAGCGCGTCGGCGATCCCGCGTGCGAAGTGGGTGTCGCCCCAGGCCTCGCCGGGACGTCCGGGGGGCGCGGCGATCTTGATCGCCCATCGAAGCGAGGGGGAGCGTCGTCCTCCCGGAAGCGCGGTATCACGGGCCAGACGCCGGAAGCGTGGACCGGAGGAGGTCCAGCCTTCGACCACCCAGCCGAGCGGTGCCACGAGCTCGGCGATGTCCGTGTCGGGGCCCGCGACGGGCCTCGAGGACGCGCGCGGGAGAGCCGGGGCCCGCACGACCGCGTCCGTCAGGGTACGAGCCGCTCGGTCCGAAGGCGCCACAGGGCGGGCGTAGGTCGTGCCATCCACCTCCGAGGAGAGGACGACGGGCCCGAGCGCCATCGCGTCCTCTCGAGGGAATCCGGCGAGAAGACGGTATGAACGTCCGTTTCGCACACCCGTGCCGGCGGAGGCCACCGATCCATCCCATCCGAGCCAGAGCGGGGCGACCGGGCCGTCCGAGGCGGACCGTGCGAGCACGAGGAGATCGTCGGCGGAGATCTCGGCGTGCGGGCCGCGCACGACGACGACCGCGTCCGCGGGGAGGGTCGCCGCCACGCGGCTCGCCACGTCCTCGGTGTCCCGGACCAGGACGGTGTGCGGCCGGGTCGCGGCGATCTGGGCCGCCGCGGCGGCCACTTCGCTCCCCCAACCGCCGAGCGCCAGCACCAGTGCGGCGCCGATTCGATCGGCGGCGTCCCTCGTCTCCCGGAGAGGGGTGGCCGGGAGCCCTTCGTCATCGGCGAAACGGGCCACGACGGCCGCGGGGGCGTCGAGGACGCGGGGAATGACCCCTCGAGCTCCCGCCACCGCCGCGCATGCGGAGGCATGCAGGACGTCCCAGGACGTCCGCTCGCCGTCGGAGACTTCGAGGACGCCCTCCTGCCGGGCGCGGCGCCACGCGTGCCCCAGCACGCTGCCGCGATCGTCGGGGGAATCGGGGTTGCGGGTCGCGTAGGCGGGCGCGTCCCACACGACGCTCGCTTCGATTCCGCGCACGTCGTTCGCCAGATATGCGTAGAGTGCGGGCACGCGCCCGGCGTCCGGGAGTTGCGATGACACCAGTCGCTCCATGAACAACGGGTTCAGCGCGAATCCGGATCGGAAGCCGCCCCGCACATAGGCGCGGACGGCGCGACTCGCGGTCGGGGGGCCGCCCTGGGCGACGACGAACTCGAGGTCGACGACGTCCGCACGGCGGATCGTGCGCGCCCACCACCATCGATCGGCCGCCACGACCAGGGGCGCCAGGACTGAGGACGACCGCGCCCGACGCAGAATCGCTCGGGCTCGTCTCCGCACCCGTCAAGTATAGGAACTTCCCGATCCGCCGCCGTCGCCGCTGCCGCAGGAGCCACAGGCGGGGCAGTAGACTGTCCTGGTTATGACGGACCTGGGTGATCGCGTCGCCGTGCTCGTGCCGGCGTGGAACGAGGTCCGTAATGTCGGCCACACCGTTCGTGAGATCCGAGCCGCGGACGACCGATACGACGTCATCGTGATCGACGACGGATCCTGGGACGGGACGAGCGAGGCTGCCCGTTCCGCCGGAGCGGAAGTTCTCGTGCTGCCCTTCAACCTCGGGGTGGGCGGCGCGATGCGGACGGGCTTCACGTTCGCCGCGCGCCGGGGATACTCCCGGGCGATCCAGGTGGATGCCGACGGCCAGCACAACCCCGATCACATCCGCCTGGTCCTGGACGGGCTCGAGCGGGCCGACATCTCGATCGGCGCCCGGTTCGCGGACGTCGGCGACTATCAGGTGAGCGGTCCACGACGATGGGCGATGGTGTTCCTCGCTGCCATCGTCTCGCGGGTTTCCGGCGTCCGGCTGACCGATGTCACGAGCGGATTCCGCGCCGCGAACCGGCGCGCCATCGAGCAGTACGTGCGCTACTACCCGGCCGAGTACCTCGGCGACACCCTCGACTCACTCGTGGAGGCTCTGCACTCCGGTCTGACGGTGACGCAGGTCCCGGTGGCGATGCGGCCGCGCATGCACGGCAAGCCGAGTCAGAACGTCGTGGGGTCGACGGTGTATCTCGTGCGCTCCGTGTTCGCCATCTCGCTCGCGCTCATGCGAGGCGCCCTACGCCGGAGGCCCCACGCATGATCGTTCCGGTCGGCATCGCGTTCGCGCTCGTGATCCTCACGATCATCGTCGTGCTGCTCATGCGTCGCCATCTGCGAGAGAAGTACGCCGTCATGTGGCTGCTCATCGGAGCGGCGATGCTCGTTCTCGCGTTCTTCCCCGACCTCCTCAGCGGGTTGGCCGGGCTGCTGGGCGTGCTCGTTCCCGCGAACCTCTTCTTCGCGCTCGCGGTTGCCTTGCTGACCGGAGTGACGCTCCATCTGTCGTGGGAACTCTCGCGCGCCGAGGAAGAGATTCGCCGCGTCGCCGAAGAGGTCGCGATCCTCCGCGCCGAGGTCGACGACTTGCGAGCGAACAACTCCGGCGACCGTTCCGACTGAGTCGGTGTCCGCGGACGCGACGCTCAGACGGTTCCGGCGAACCCGCGGGCGATGAGGTCTTCGACGATGATGTCGGAGGGTGAGGCGGACTCCGCGTCGGCCGCAGCCCGCCGGGTGTCCGCATCGGCGAGGAATCGACGGACGACGTCCTGGTCCCAGTGGGACAACAGGGCGCTGGTGCCGAGGCCTTCCGAGCGTTCAGTGGCCATGCGGTGGATGAGGGTCGGGATGCCGAACACGGCCGACTCCTCCTGCACACCGCCCGAATCGGTGACGACGAGCTGCGCGCCCTGCAAGCTGGCTACGAAGGCCGCGTGCTCCTGCTTGGCCGTCGGGGTCAACCGCGACAGCCCGTGTTCGCCGATGACGCGTTCGATCGCGTCGCGCGAGTATGAGTCGACGACGACCCTGAGGTCGACCGGGGTGTGGTCGTTCAGGGTTCGCAGCGTTTCGACGACGAGTTGAGGGTTCGAGATGAACTCGAACCGGTGCAGCAGCACGAGTCCGTAGGGGGATGACGACGCGTCGGTGCGGAGCCCGCGCGCGGCACTGTCGCGGACGGCATCCTTCACGGTGTTGCCCTGGGTCACGATGACGTTCGACCGCCCGGCGAGGTTGGCTGCAGTCTCGGGTGTGGGGGCGTAGTGGATGGCGGCGAGGCGACCGACGATGCGCCGGTCCAACTCCTCGGGGAAGGGATGCCGCCAGTCGCCCGACCGCAGGCCGGCCTCGACGTGGGCGACGGGAACGCCGGCAAGACGGCCGATGAACGTCCCGAGCACCGTCGTCATCGTGTCGCCGTGGACGATCACGACGCCCCCGCGGGGAGCGCGGCGAAGAGCGCCCAAGTGGCGGATCGCCCACCCGCCCACGGTCGCCATCCAGCCGACCATCTGGATGGGGCGCTTGAGCGGACGACCCCGCCACCCGTCGGCGATGACCCGATCGGGACCCCGCAGGCCCAGTTCGGGCATGGCGGCCCGCAGGGCGTCGGTGTGCTGGAACGTCACCCACTGCTGGTAGGCCACCCCGCGGTCGTCGAGTCGGCGCATGATCGGGGCGAGTTTGATGGCTTCTGCGGTCGTGCCGTAGATGAAGACGATCATGGCGTGTGCTCCTTCGGTGCGCGCGAGAGGAAAGCGGCGCGATGGATTCCGATGCCCCGGACGATCCCCGCCCAGAACGGCGCCGCGAACGGCAGCAGGTATGTCAGGAAGGCTCGGATCGACCGGGGCGGACACCGCCGGGACGCGGCGGTTCCGCTCACGGCGGCGACGGCGGCGGCGAACAAGCCGCCGATCGGGAGGAGTCTCCGCGCGCGTCCGCCGATAACCGCCGACAGGAAGATCGCGCCGAGGGCGAGGGGGGCGACGGCGAGGAGGAGGAGGACGACCGACCGCAGTGGGGTCGTCCCGGCGTACGAGTCGACGAACAGCGTCCCGCGGTCGAAGGAGTGAGCGAGGAAGCCCCGTACGGTCGTACGGGGGCGATAGGTCGCCCGGAATACGGGGTCGAGCCGGATGCCGCCGTGCCCGGCGATCCAACGGAGCACCTTGGTGTCGTCGGACACGAGGGGGGATTCGACTGTCGGAGCGGCGAAACGGAACGCCTCGTCCAGCACCGTCCGCGGAGCCAGGAACATCGTCGTCCCCTTCGGTGCCCGATCGAAGTTCTCCGGGGTCAGGACCATGGGGCGTGGGTCGGCGAGGTAATGGGACCAGAACAAGTGGGTCGGCACTTCCCAGAAGAGCCCGACGAGCGGCGTGGACGGATCGATGACGATGTGCCCGTTCCACACGCGGAGGTCGTCGTTCGCGACCCGCGGCCAGACGTCGCGGAGGCTGTCGGGCCCGATGAGGACTCTCGAATCCAGCAGGAGGACCATGTCTGCCCTCGCGGACTCGAGGCCCCGACGCCGTGCGGCGAAGCGGCCGGCGTTCGGCTGCGTGATCACCTCCGAGCGGCCGGGGAAGGTCGCGGTGGCCGAGCGGGTGGCCCCGGCCGTGTCGTCGGTCGAGCCGTCGTCGACCACGATCAGCTCCACGTCGAGCCCCGCGCGCTGCACCGCCTCCGACAGGGCGGCGACGGTCGAAGAGATCCAGGGAGCCGAGTTGTACGCGGGGATCACCACGCTCAGAACCGGCATCGGCGACGCGCTCATCGCAGCCCCGGCCGACGGCGCGCCCCAGCCGTCACGGCATGGGGCGATCTCGGCGCCGGATAGCATGGAGCGGGGCTGCGGGACACCCGACAAGCCTAGTCCGTGGCGAAGCAGAGCCTCTTGCCGCTGTGGACGTCAGCTGATCCTACGAAGGAGCCCGCGCCCGATGAGATTCCCATCCGCCGTCCGACGACTTCGACCGGCGGCGATCATCGCCGCTGTGCTCCTGGCGTTGCTGGCGTGGGCGGTCTCGTCTCCCCCCGGTTCCAGCCCGGACGACGATTACCACATGGCATCCATCTGGTGCGCGACGACCGCCCCGACGGACCTCTGCTCCTCCACTCCTCAGTCCGAGGAGCGGACGCTGCACGCCGACGTGCTGGACGCGGCGAGCTGCTTCGCGTTCGATTCCACCGCCGCGGCGTCCTGCCCCCGCGACGAGACCGGAACGCGCGTCAGCACGCGGGGCAACTGGAACGGCGAGGCTTACCCGCCGGTCTACTACGCGACGATGCACCTGTTCGCGGGCGACGACCTCTCGGCATCCATCGTCCTCATCCGTTCTGTGAACGCCCTTCTCTACGTGGGGCTGATCGCGGTCGTGTTCTTCCTGCTGCCGCGGTCCGGGCGGGCGCCGCTGATCTGGGGGGCACTGATCACCGCGGTCCCGCTCGGAGCGTTCCTCGTCGCCAGCGTCAATCCGAGTTCGTGGGCCGTCATCTCTGCGACCGCGCTGTGGGCGGCGACCTGGGGGTACTTCCAGCAACGAGGATGGCGGAAGGCTGCGCTCGCGGTCCTGACGGTCCTGCTCGTCGTCGTCGGTGCGGGATCGCGCGGTGACGCCGCGGCCTACGCGATGCTCGCGCTCTTCGTCGGTGCCGCGCTCTCCTTCCGCCGCGACCGGCGATTCGCTCTGGAGTCGCTCCTTCCGGTGGCGCTGGTCCTCGTCTCCGCCGCGCTGTTCCTCAGCGCGGGGCAGTCGGCGGTGGTCGGCGGCGCGACGGTCGTGAAGAATCAGACGTACACGTTCAGCGAGCTGCTCTTCATCAACGTCAAGCAACTGCCGCAGCTGATCACCGGCTTCACGGGGACGTGGGGGCTCGGGTGGTTGGACACCTACATGCCCGGGATCGTCTGGGTGACGACGATGCTGATCTTCGGGGGAGTCGTCTTCTGGGGTCTGCGCGTCGGGTCGTGGCGCAAGTGGCTGGTCGTCGCGGCCGTCGGAGCAGGAGTCGTCGCCGTCCCTCTCTTCCTCCTCATGCACGACGGTGTCGTCGTCGGAAACGGCGTGCAGCCGCGGTACGGCTTCCCGCTCGTGATCATGTTCGCGGGGGTCGTCCTCATCGGCCTCCGGGGAGCATCGCTGGGTCTCGGGCGCGCGCAGTTGATCGTGGCCGGTGTGGGGTTGATCGTCGCCAACAGCGTCGCGCTCCACGTGAATCTGCGCCGGTACGTGACCGGTCTCGACCGTGTCGGCATCAACCTCGACCGTGACATCGAGTGGTGGTGGAACGCGCCCATCTCGCCGATGGGCGTCTGGGTGTTCGGCACGCTCGCGTTCGCCGCGGCCATCGCCGTCCTCCTCACCGTCGCCTGGCCCCCCGCGCGAGAGCGCCGTTCCTCCGACGCCACCGGTATCGCGCCGGTGGACGCATGACGCCTGCGGTCGGCCGCGGCGGACACGTCCGCGCGCACGCGGTCGCGCTCGCCGCGGTGGGAGTGGCCAGCGCGATAGGCGCCATCGCGGCGTTCGCATTCCACGTCGTCACCGCCCGGTTCCTGGGGGCGGCGGATTTCAGCATCCTCGCGGCGTTCTGGTCCATCGTCAACGTCGCCGCGATCGGGAGCTCCGCGCTGCAGAACTCCGTCGCCGTCGAGACCGCTCGTCTCGGCGCCGTTCGCGCCGCTCCGTCGAGGTTCCGCCTGCCACTCGATGCGGTGGTGGTCGGACTCGCGGGCGGTGTGCTCGTGTCGGTCCTCTCTCCGCTGCTGGCGAGTGCTCTGGATGCCAACACCGCCATCGTCCTCACGGCTGCCGTCACCGTCCCGCTGAGCTTCCTCTTCGCCGCCTACCTGGGACGTATTCAGGGAACGGGCCGGGCCGCCGCGACCGTCGGATGGTCCACCGCCTCGCTCGTCTTCCGGGTCGTGCTGGCGGTTCCCGCTCTCGTGCTCGGCGCCGGGGTGGGGGGAGCTGCGGGTGCGGTCGTCGCCGGGACGGGGCTGGCCGTGATCGGCGCAGCCGTGTCCGCACGTCGAGCCCCGGCGCCGTCGCGCTCGATCTTCACCGCGGACGGCGTGACGATCATGGTGATCACCGTCGCGCTGGCCTGGCTCACCAGTTCCGACGTCTTCTTCATGCGGATGCTCACACCCCCTGATTTCGCCGGTGCCTACGCGTCCGTCGCGGTGCTGGTGAAGTCGTCGTTCATTCTTCCGTCGACGCTCTCGCTGTATCTCCTGCCGCGTTTCGCGCGCAACCGCGGCGAGGCGGACCTGACCCGCCTGGGGGTCCTGGTTTCGCTCCTGGCCTCCGCCGCGGCCGCCGTGGCGGTGGTCGTCGTGTTCCTCCTCATCGGCGGCCCCCTCGTCGATGTCCTCTACGGGTCTGCGTACGCGGAGGCGAAGTCGCTGCTGCTGCCGGTCGCGATCGCGTATGTGCCCTGGATCGTCTTGCAGGGGCTCCTGATCCAGCTGATCTCGGACGCCTCGCGAGCGGCGGCGGTGGTGCTCGTCATCGCGGTGGGGGTTCAGGCGGCCGTGTTCTTCGCCTTCCTCCCGGCCATAGGGCCCGCGCTGATCGGCTTCGGTGTCCTCGGGGCCGTGCTCTGCGCCGTTCTGCTTCTCACCATCTGGCAGCGTCTCGCACGGGTGCGCCGCACCGCGCGCGAGAATCGCGCCGCCTGACTTCGCCCGACCTCAGCGCGTGACGCGCCCGAACGCCTCGAGCATGCCCTCGGCCGTGGCATCCCAGGTGAACAGCCCGGCGCGCTCGCGGCCGTCTTCCACCATGGCCGCCCGGGCGGCGGGATCGGCGAGCGTCCGCTCGATCTGCCGGGCGATGTCGGCCGGATCGAGCGGGTCGAAGTAGCGCACCGCGTCGCCGCCGACCTCGCGGAGCACGGGGATGTCCGAGCAGATGACGGGGCAGCCGCGCTCCATGCCTTCCAGCACGGGCAGCCCGAAGCCTTCGAAGAGCGTGGGGAACACGACCGCGGCGGACGTGCGGTAGAGGTTCTCGACCTCGTCCTGGGTGAGCCAGCCGCGCAGATCCACCCACTTCTCGATGCCGAGGTCGGCCGCGACCGCGCGCAGCGGGTCGTCGCCGTGGCTGCCGGAGATCGTCAGGACTGGACGACTCGCTTCGGGGAGGAGCGCGAGAGCCTCCAGCAGGCGGGGGAAGTTCTTGTGCGGCATGCGGTTGCCGAGGCTGAACAGCCCGGAACGCGGCTGCTCGTCGACGTCGCGACGGACGCCCGATCCGCCGGGGAAGACGACGGTGACGTCCGCGGCATCCCGGCCGGTGATCTCGAGGATGTCGGCCCGCGCGGCCTCGGAGTCCGTGACGATGTGGGATGCGGCGCGGGCGGCGCCGGAGATCAGGAGCTTCGTCGGCAGCACACCGGCCTTGCTGGGCAGGAACTCGGGGCGCTTGAACGCCAGCATGTCGTGCAGGGTGAGGACGAGGGGCACGCCAGGACGCGGCGGCCCGAAGTTCGCGGGGGAGTGGATGAGGTCGGCGCCGACCGACCGCGCGGCCCGGGACACCCCGAACACTTCTCCCCACGCCCACTGCGGTCGCTTGTCGCACTGGAGTCCCGAGTCGATGAGGCGGCCGGGGAACCACTCCGCACCGGCGGCGACGAGTTCGCTGCTCGCATAGCCCACGAACTCCCAGCCGGGTCGCTCCGCGAGCCGCGAGTAGACCTGACGCGCCACGGTCTCGGTGCCGCCCTGCTTGCCCGTGAAGAACAGCAGATCGACGAGTACACGGGTCACGGAACGATCCTATCGTCGGGGTCGATGAAGCCTCGGGCCGGGACGTCCGTCGCGGCCGGCGCCGCGACGAGCTCGCGGTAGGCGCGCCGGGTGCGGCGGATCATCCAGACGGTCGCGATCAGTTCGGTCGCGCCGTAACCGATCGCGGTGCCGACGGGGCCGATGGCGTAGGTGAGGGCGATCATGAGCGGAAGGCCGACGGCGCTCGCGACGAGGGTGGCGACCATGACCGTGGTGGCGGCGTGCGCCGGGAAGAGGAAGTGCCGGATCATCGACATCCGCGTCGAGTAGCACGCGAACGCGAAACCGAGCACGACCACCACGCCGACCGGGGCGACCGTGCTCTCGCCGAACAGCACGAGGCTCACGAACGACCCCAGGGATCCGAGGGCGGCCCAGCCGAGGAGCCCCATCGCGATGTGCAGGCCGAGCGCCCGCCGCAGCCGTCGCGCGCGCGCCTCGCCGCTCACCTCGGCCGTCCAGTACTGGAGGGCGTTGGCGAGCGTGATCGGGAGGAATTGCCCCAGCTTGAGCATCTTGTCGCCCGACGCGTACCCGGCCGCCTCGGCGGGCGCGGCGACCTGGACCAGCGGCACGGGGACGGACGAGTACAGCCCGAGAGCGCCCTCGTTCACGGCGACCGGTGCGGTGATGCGGAACAGTCCCGGAACCTCCCGCCGCGCGGGCCACGCCGCGGGGAAGCGCCGGAGGATCCGAACGGTGTAGAGCGTCGTGCCGATCACCGTCACGGCGATGCCGGAGAGCGGGTACAGCTCGACCGGGGCGCCGAGGAGACCGATCGCGGCGGCGACGCACACGGCCGCGATCACGCGGGGGACCGCGTCGTAGAGGGCGATGGACCACGGATCGCCGAGACCCACGGCGAACCACGTGTACGACAGCGAGATGAGGGCGCCCTGCAGCCCCATCAGCACCGCCAGCAGCACATACTCCTCGGAGGCGAGGGAGGCACTGATCACGGCCGTGATCGGAAGGGCGATCAGTGCGGTGAGGGAGCGGACGATCAGGGCTTCCCGATAGATCCGCCCCCGGCGGGCCTCGGATGCCACCGAGACCAGGGCGGGCCCCACCGTCGTCCATCCGAAAGCCAGGGCGATCGCCGCGAACGTCCCGACGGCCTCGCCCGCGAGCGCGCTCGACCATCCGCTCGGCCCCGACACCCGCGACACGAACGGCAGGACGACGAGGGGCGAGACGGCGGCCAGGGCGGGAAGGACCGTGAAGCCCAGGAGCCTCCGGCGCGTGGCACGGCTGTCGGGCGCGGACTCGGCGATGGCCGGTCCTAGCTCTCGATGACGGCTTCGGGGCGCTGCTCGCGCCGGGGCGTGGTGAGCACGCCCGAGAAGAAGCTCATCATGGCGGTCTGGAAGCCCAGGATGATCAGCAGCGCGCTGGGGACCGCGATGCGCACCGCCTGGGCGGCGTTCTGCGCGCCGAAGTCGGTGCTGCCCCAGATCGCGACCTGCACGATGCCGATGATGACGCCGAGGAGGAACAGCCCGACACCGATCAGCAGACCGCGTTCGGCCGACCACTTCGCCACGATCCGCCGATATCTCTCGCTCGTGGGGAGGAAGCCCTCCTGCGTCGCGTAGAGCTTGGTCAGCCAGAAGAAGAGCAGCGATTGGAAGCCGATGACGCAGAGGGCGCTGGCGTAGACCATCGTGGTGACGTCGAAGCCGACGCCGCCGATGTTGACCCCGCCGAAGGCGAGGACGCCCACCGTGATCGCCCCCAGGAAGAACGCCACGAGCCCGGGGTAGACGAAGAGCCACCGGGGCGCGAAGAGCAGGAGGAAGCGCAGGTGGCGCCAGCCGTCGTGCCAGCTGCGCAGGTGAGGCGGGCGCGAGCGGCCGTCCTTCTTGAGAGTCGTGGGGACCTCTTCGATCCGGTAGCGGGCGAGCGAAGCGCGCACGACCATCTCGGAGGCGAACTCCATGCCCGTCGTCTGCAGGTCGAGCTCGCGGATGCGGGCGCGGTTGAAGCCGCGGAGTCCGCAGTGGAAGTCGCGGATGCCGGGGCGGAAGAACAGCTCTCCGATGAAGGACAGCACCGGGTTGCCCAGGTACTTGTGCAGCGGCGGCATCGCGCCGGGGGCGATCCCGCCCTTGAAGCGGTTGCCCATGACGAGGTCGGCCCCGGCCCGGAGCCGCTCGACGAACGGCTCGAGGTTCTCGAAGTCATAGCTGTCGTCGGCGTCCGCCATGATCACGTACTCGCCGCGGGCCTGGTCGATGCCGTTGATGAGCGCGGCGCCGTAGCCACGGCGCGGGGCGTGCGAGACGCGGGCGCCGAGACGCTCGGCGATCGCCTGCGAGCCGTCGGTGCTGCCGTTGTCGGAGATGAGGACCTCACCGCGGATGCCGCTGCGCTGGAGGAAGCCCTGCGCCTTGCGGATGCACACCTCGAGGGTCTCCGCCTCGTTGAGACAGGGCATGAGGATCGTCAGTTCGACGGCGTCGTTCGGGGAAGGAGAGGTCACGGCGTGTCTTCTTTCGTGTTCCGCGGTGCGGGGGCTGTCGGCAGCTGCAGCGCCGACAGGATCCCCTCCACGGTGCGTCGGATGGTACGGGTGCCCACGGCGGTGTCGTACCAGGCGCGCGCGGAGCGGCGCAGGTCGTCACCGCCGTCGGCGACGGCCCGGATCGCCCGGGCGAGGTCGGTGGGGGAGGTGCGGGGCGCGACGACGCCGTTGACGCCCTCGTCGATCAGCTCGGTGGCGGCGTTGCCCTCGTCGGCGACGAGGACGACGGGCGTGCCGTGGGCGTTCGCCTCGACCACCACGAGTCCGTAGCCCTCGCGGCGGGACGGGTTGATCAGGGCCAGCGCGCCGTGCATGAGGGAGTCGAGTTCGTCGTCGTCGACGAAGCCCGGGAAGTCGGTCCAGTCCGTGCCGCCGACCCGGTCGACCTCGCCGCGGATCCGAGCCGAGCTCGGACCTGAACCGAGCACGACCAGCCGCAGATCGGGGATGACGGCGCGGGCCTCCGCGACCGCGGCGGGGAGCGCCTCGACGCGCTTGTCGGGGATGTGCCGCCCCGCGTAGAGGACGTACGGGGGCTGGGATGCCGATGAGGTCGGGGCGGCATCCACGGCACCGTCGATGAGTCCGGGGCTCACGAGCGGCGCGCGGCGCAGCCCCTCCCGGCGGAGGCGCGTCGCGCTCAGCTGCGAATGGCACGTCGCGAGAGGGGTGACGGCGATCGCGCACCGCTGCAGAATCCAGGCGATCGTGCCCGTGAGCGCGCCGGAGTACTCCACCCACTGCCGGCGGTGCCAGACCTCGAGGTAGTCCACCACGACGCGCGTCCGCGTCCCGAGGAGCGCGAGACGCGCGGCGAAGACGTTGAAGATCGGCAGACCGCTGACGATGAGGGCGTCGTACCGCCCGCGGCTGCGCCGCAGGGCACGGAACAGGCCGGCGGCGTAGGCGAGGGCGGCGGGGATGCGGCGGACTCCGTCGGCGGAGTACAGGGACAGGCGTCCGCTGACCGGGACGATCCGGAAGTTGTCCTCCGACGGCACCGCCCCCTCCCACTGGACGGACGTGAGGTAGTCGACGTCGAGCCCCCGCGCCCCGATCTCGTCGGCGAACGCGCGGTACTGCCGCTCCCCGCCCCCGGTGGAGTACGGAAACAGGCAGTCGTACGCGACCGCCACGGTCGCCGGCGCGGCCACGGTCAGCACCCTTCGATGCGGAACAGGCGGGCGGCGGGTCCCTGCGAGTCCACGAGGACCAGGTGCTCGGACGGCGTCAGATTCTGGATGCCATCGTAGGCCGCCGCGCCAGACGGGTCGATGACGTCTTGCCTTCCGAAGTCGAGCACGTAGTCGATGCCGAGGTCATCGATCGCAGAGCACACGGCTGGGTCGCTCTCGATGTCGCGGAGGTGACCGTTGATGTACTGCAGCTCAGGGGACGGGGAACCGAACACGTGCTTCTGCATCACCGTGCGGTCGGCGAGGGCGAGAGCCAGCGATGTGCCGGTCCGTGGGCTGCCGGCGATCACCGCATCGGGCGGGGTTTCGTCGTCGAGCCGGTCCAGGAGGGCACGTTCGTCGGAGGAGAGGATGAGGGAAGCGTCGGTGTAGGCGTACGCCTCCTGCACCTGCCCGAGCGCGATGCGGGCGTTGGGTCCGATGGCGACCGAGAAGATCACGACCACACCGACGGCTGATGCGAGACCGGGGAACCACGCGGGCAGGCTGCGCGTGCGAGCCCACCGGCGAACGAGGTCGACCACCACGACGGCTCCGAGGGTGGCGGCGGGAATGGCAGCCACTGGCAGCAGCGCAGCAAGACGGTTCGAGTCGTTGTACCAGGGGTTGGTCAGCAGCTGACGCAGCGGGTGGTCGGCGCGCAGCCCCGACGACACGACGAAGAGGAGGACGGCGACCGCGAAGGGAGCGATGGCCGGGAGGAGCTTCGGTCGGCGCGCGACCGCGATGAATGCGACGAGGAGGAGCGCCGACACCAGCAGGGTCGGCGCATATCCGCGCGGGGAGGCGAGCGCGGCCTCGCCGAACGATTGCGCCATGTTCTGCCAGGGCGCCCAACCGGAGTGGTCGGCGGGCGTGCGGAAGACCGCCACCGTGGCGATCACGGCCACGGTGAAGGCCGCGGTCCACAGGAGGAGGGTCAGGGCGGAGCGGCGGTCGCGAGCCGCTGCGGCCCGGACGGCAAAGGTCGTGACGACTGCCGCCGCGGCGAAGAAGAGCAGGCTGAGGAATGCGTTGGGGTGTCCGAGGAACGTCCCACCCGCGAGCAGGGCGACGAGCAGGGCGGAGCGAATGAGATCGGTCCGAGTGCGATCCGAGAGGGCGGTGACGATGGCGGCGAGTGCGGCGGGGAGCATCGCATAGCCGACGATATTCGGGTAGAGCACCCCCCAGTTGAAGAAGAGCGCGGGGAAAGCTCCGAAGCCCGTCGACAGGGCCGCGGAGACAACGTACGCGGTGCGCCGCTGTGCGAACAGCGCGCCGGCGAGCGCCATCGTCGATGCCGGCCACAGGATCGCCACGATCGCGAGGTTGGCTCCGTTGACCGCGATCGGAACGGAGGATCCGGTCAGTTCGGCGGCCAGGGTGGTGAGTGCGTGCCAGCCGTTGGGATAGAACCCGATGTCGGAGGTCGACCCGATCTGGAACGGTGAGGCGCTCCCGTTCTGCAGCGCCGAGGCGATGGCGTTCAGATGGACGATGTTGTCGAACCGTTGCGCGATGTTGTCGGGGGAGCCGAAGGCGCGGGCGTAGAGGACCGTCATCACCGTCGCGGCCAGAACCAGTGCGCCGGCGGCGACAATTCCGGTTCGCCGGTGCGCCGGGGCGGCATCGGGCCCGGCCGAACGGCGCAGGATCAGAGCGATCCCCACGATGAGCAAGGTGACCAGGAGGACCGGGATCAGGTTCCAGCGCAGGCCGACCAGCGGCGCGAGGCAGGCAGCCGATGCCGCGATCGTCACGGAGATCGCGGGTGCCAGCAGAAGCCGCTGTGGATTGCGGAAACCCCATCCGGCGGCCACCACGGCTACTCCGGGTATCACCAGAATGGCGGCGACGACGAGGTACGGCGGAATCGCGCTGACCCAGTCACCCATGCAGTTTCGTCTCCGTCCGCGGCCGATTCGACATGCCATCGTATCGGACGGTCTCTTCACGGCCGCTGAGTGACGCTACCGGCCAAGTGGCCCCCGGGTAGTATCGTGCGGGCGTCTGCCCTCGGGTTCGTGCCCTCTCTCTCGACACGAAAGCCTCATCACATGGATCTTCTCATCGTCGGCTCGGGCTTCTTCGGTCTCACGATCGCGGAGCGCGCGGCTGCGTCGGGTCGGAAGGTGACGGTCATCGACCGTCGTCATCACATCGGCGGCAACGCGTATTCCGCGAACGAGCCCGAGACGGGCATCGAGGTGCACCAGTACGGAGCGCACCTCTTCCACACCTCCAACCCGACGGTGTGGGAGTACGTCAACCGCTTCACCGACTTCACGTCGTACGTCCACCGCGTCTACACGACGCACAAGGGCGTGGTCTTCCCGCTGCCGATCAACCTCGGCACGATCAATCAGTTCTTCCAGGCGGCGTACACGCCCGACCAGGCGAAGGCGCTCGTGCACGAGCTCGCGGGCGAGTTCGACGCGAAGGACGCCGCCAACCTCGAGGAGAAGGGGATCGCCCTGATCGGGCGGCCCCTCTACGAGGCGTTCATCCGCGACTACACCGCCAAGCAGTGGCAGACCGACCCGAAGGATCTGCCCGCCGAGGTCATCTCCCGCCTGCCCGTCCGCTACACCTACGACAACCGGTACTTCAACGACACGTGGGAGGGCCTGCCCGTCGACGGGTACACGGCGTGGCTGGAGCGGATGGCCGACCACCCGAACATCGAGGTGAAGCTGTCGACCGACTACTTCGACGAGTCGCAGCCGCTGAACCGGAAGTCGACCGTCGGACAGGTGCCGGTCGTCTACACCGGCCCGGTCGACCGCTACTTCGACTACGCCGAGGGCGAGCTGTCCTGGCGCACGCTCGACTTCGAGCAGGAGGTCCTGCCGATCGGCGACTTCCAGGGCACCAGCGTGATGAACTACGCCGACGCCGACGTCCCCTACACGCGCATTCACGAATTCAAGCACTTCCACCCCGAGCGGGCGGACCGGTATCCGACCGACAAGACCGTCGTCGTGCGCGAGTACTCGCGGTTCGCGACACGGGCGGACGAGCCGTACTACCCCGTGAACACCGCGGATGACCGTGCGGGCCTGCTGGCCTACCGCGAGCTGGCCAAGGGGGAGAAGGACGTTTTCTTCGGCGGGCGTCTCGGGACCTACCAGTACCTCGACATGCACATGGCGATCGGTTCGGCCCTGTCCATGTGGAACAACCAGCTGGCGTGAGAGCGACCCTCCCCACGTCCCGCACCTCACGGCCCTCCGCCGGTGGGGTGGACGACGCTCGCTGGGGGTATCGGGCGGACATCGACGGGCTCCGTGCCGTCGCCGTCCTGCTGGTGGTGACGTACCACGTGTGGTTCGGGCGGGTGTCGGGCGGGGTCGACGTCTTCCTCATGCTGTCCGCGTTCTTCCTGACGCGCGGGTTCGTCCGCCGCATGCCGGGCCCGCACCCGGTGCGACCGCTCCGGCACCTGCTGGGGATCTTCCGCCGACTCCTGCCGGCCGCGGCGATCACCCTGGTCGCCGTGCTCGCGCTCGTGCGCACGGTGCATCCGCCGACGGTGTGGAACTCGGTCTGGGAGCAGACGTGGGCGTCCCTGCTGTACGTCCAGAACCGGGTCCTGGCCGCGGATGCCGTCGACTACTACGCGCGCACGGAGACGCCCAGCCCGCTGCAGCACTTCTGGTCCCTGTCGGTTCAGGGGCAGGCGTTCCTGCTGTGGGTGGTGATCCTGGCGATCTGCCAGATCCTGGTCCGCCGACGCGGCTGGTCTCCCGACCGTGTCGTGGGCGTCGCGTTCGGCGCGGTCTTCGCGATCTCCTTCGTGTACTCGGTCATCCTCACCGCCGCCGACCAGCGGGCCGCGTACTTCGACACGGGCGCGCGACTGTGGGAGTTCGCCGCCGGCTCGCTCCTGGTCGTCGTCCTGCCCTCCGTCCGTGCGGGTGAGAGGATGCGCGCCGTGCTCGGGTGGGCGGGCCTGGTGGGGCTTCTCGCGCTCGGCATGCTCGTGGACGTCCAGGGCGGCTTCCCCGGCTTCCTCGCGCTGTGGCCGATCCTCTGCGCCGCCGCCGTGGTGTTCTCCGGGTCGGGGCCGCGCCCGGTCGGACCCGCCCGGCTGCTGGCATCCCGGCCCCTGGGGGCACTCGGACGCGACGCCTACGCGCTCTACCTCGTGCACTGGCCGATCCTGATCACCCTGCTCGTGGTGACCGGGCGATCGGATGCCGGCCTGGTCGGGGGAGCCTTGGTGATCGCCGCTTCCCTGGTGCTGGCTCGGGGCCTGACGGCCCTGGTGGACGCCCCTGTGCGCGCGTGGCGGAGATCCGACTCCTCGCCCCTCGTGCCCGTCGCGGTGCTCGTGGTGGCCACCGCCGTCGTCGTCATCCCGCTCGCCGGGTGGCAGGTGTCCAGCGCCATCCAGGACCGCGAGCTCGAGGCGCGGGCGCTGCTCGACAACCCCGGCGCGGCCGTGCTCCGTGATCCCGGGCTCCCCGAACCCCCCGCGGACGCCGTGCTCCTTCCGCTGCCCACGCAGCTCGAGGACGAGTGGGTGTACCTCGACCAGGACTGCTCGGGGGATCGGGCCGTTGCGGCCGAGATCCTCCAGGGCACGTGCTCCGAGACGCGCGCCACCCCGCGGGCCGACCAGACCATCGTCGTGATCGGCGACTCGCACGCCCAGCAGATGACCGGAGCCCTCCTGCCGGTCGCCGCGCAGAACGGCTGGGGCGTCGTGTTCCTCATCAAGGGCGGTTGCTCGATGGGGCTCGAGGAGCCCGGCATGGATCCCTCCTGCCCCGAGTGGCGCGAGACCGCGATCGCCCACGCCGAGCGGCTGGCGCCGGCGGCGGTGATGACGGTGGTCACCCGTTCCGATCCCGGCGAGGACGACGAGGCGCTGCGCCCCGGCATCGAGGGGTTCCTCCAGCGCATGGCCGATGCCGACCTGGACGTCATCGCCGTGCGGGACAACCCGCGGTTCGCGTTCGACATGTTCGGGTGCATCGTGGACACCGAGAACCCGCTCGACTGCGCCGTGCCGCGATCGAGTTCCCTCGCCGAGGTCAACCCCGCGCGCGAACTCGCCGGCCCGGGGGTGCGCCTCGTCGATCTCACCCCCTGGATCTGTCCCGAGGACTTCTGCCCCGGTGTCGTCGGGAACGTCGCCGTCTACCGCGACGACAACCACCTCTCCCGCACCTACGCCACGACGCTCGCCCCCTCGCTCGCCGAGCAGCTGCCCCCCAGCCTCGGCTGAGGGCGGGCGCATAGGATTCTCCGGTGACCCCCGCCGCCGTCGGCGCCCCCGGATCGGTGCGGCGCTCCCTCCACTCGCTGTGGCTGCTGTCGGCGCGCGACCTGCGCGTCCGGTACTCCACGAGCGCGCTGGGATACCTGTGGTCGGTGCTCGATCCGCTGGTGATGAGCGGCATCTACTGGTTCGTCTTCACGCAGGTGTTCCACCGCTCGGTCGGCGAGGAACCGTACATCGTGTTCCTCATCACGGCGCTCCTGCCCTGGGTGTGGTTCAACTCCGCCGTGACCGACTTCACGAGAGCATTCAAGAAGGATGCGCGCCTGGTGCGATCGACGTCGATCCCGCGCACCATCTGGGTCACGCGCATCGTGCTGAGCAAAGGCATCGAGTTCCTCTTCTCGCTCCCCGTGCTGGTGCTCTTCGCGGTCTTCGGGGGCGCACAGGTGTCCTGGGGCTTGCTGCTGTTCCCCGTCGCCGTCCTCCTGCAGAGCGCGCTACTGGTCGGCCTCGGGCTCATCGTGGCGCCGCTGTGCGTGATGTTCGGCGACCTCGAGCGCACCACGCGCCTCGTGCTGCGCGCCCTGTTCTACGCCTCGCCGATCATCTACGGGGTCGGCAACCTCCCCGGCGTGTTCGCGGACCTCGCCGCTTTCAACCCGCTCGCCGGCATCATCACGCTCTACCGGGTGGGGTTCTTCCCCGATCAGTGGGACGCGCTCACGGTCCTCGTGGGAGCGGCGCTGAGCGTCGGCATCCTCGTGATCGGCGTCACGGTGTTCCCGCGGCTCGAGCGTCCGGTCCTGAAGGAGCTGTGATGGAGCGCGCTGCGATCGAGGTGGACGACCTCGGCGTCCGGTTCCGCCGCAACCGCCGCGGTGGGCGCTCCCTCAAGGACCTCTTCGGGGGCGCTGTCCGCCGGACACGGCCCGACGAGTTCTGGGCGTTGCGGGGGGTGTCCTTCTCGGTGCGGCCGGGGGAGGCGATCGGGGTCGTCGGACGCAACGGTCAGGGCAAGTCCACGCTCCTCAAGCTCGTCGCGGGCGTGTTGCTGCCCGACGAGGGTCGGGTCGCGGTCGACGGGGGAGTCGCACCCCTCATCGAGATCACGGGCGGGTTCGTCGGCGACCTGACGGTGCGCGAGAACGTGCGGCTGACGGCGGGATTGCACGGGATGCCGCGCGCCGAGGTCACACGCCGATTCGACGACATGATCGATTTCGCGGAGATCGGCGACTTCGTGGACACGCCCTACAAGCACCTGTCGAACGGGATGAAGGTGCGTCTGGCCTTCTCGGTCGTGTCGCAGCTGGACGAGCCCATCCTCCTCGTGGACGAAGTGCTCGCCGTCGGCGATCGCTCCTTCCGGGAGAAGTGCTACCGCCGGATCGACGAACTCCTCGCCGAGGGTCGGACGCTCTTCTTCGTCAGCCACAACGAGAAGGACCTGCGGCGCTTCTGCGCCCGCGGGCTCTACCTCGACGGGGGCGCGCTGAAGCTCGACGCCCCGATCGCCCAGGTTCTGGATCGCTACAACGCCGACTACGCGACGGGCTGAGTGGGCGCCAGCGGCGGCATCGGCCGCCAGGACGCGTCGCGCGAGATCTTCCGGCCCTCGCGCAGCCCGCGGAACAGGTGGCTCGTGCCGCGCAGCTTCCTCTCGACCACGACCAGTCGGATGAGCTCCTTGACGAAGGTCAGCGCGGTGCCGGCGGTGAACGGGAGCGCGCGGTAGACGCCGAGTTCGCGGTAGTACTTCGCGAGATATGCCCGATTGCGCATGATGTAGAAGCGGTAGGCGTCGCTGGAGGCGTTCATGTGGCGGATGCCCATGTCCCACTGCTTGATCTCGCGCGTGCGACGCAGGACGAACTCGTTCACGATGACGGAGTCCGTCACCCGCGAGGCGAGCCACCCGTAGAGCTGGTCGTCCCAGTAGATGAAGAAGCGGGGGTCGGGCAGGCCGATCTTGGCGACCACGTCACGGTGGATGAACATGCCCTCGAAGCATCCGGAGTTCATCGGCTTGAAGCCGGAGTCGTCGAAGCTCGCGGGGGCGAAGGGAATCGGGATCGCCATCGACTCGGCGACGCGGTACTGCCAGTAGAACTCGCTGCCGTCGTAGTCGTAGCGGCGTCCCTGGATGCTCTGGAACCGCGGGGCCCAGCGGCCCATGCGCGACAGACCGTCGGAGACCACTTCCACGTCGTCGTCCATGAGCCAGATCCACTCGGAACCCAGCTCGTACGCCACGCGCATGCCCTCGCTGAACCCACCCGAGCCGCCGGTGTTCGTCTCGAGCCGTCGGTACACGAGCTCGGTGGGAAGCCGGTCGCGAAACGATTCGACGACCGCGGTGGTGTCATCCGTCGACGCGTTGTCGACGATGACGAGGTGGCCCGGTGCGGGCGACATCCGCTCGATACTCTCGAGCAGTCGGGTCAGGAGCGGGGTGCGGTTGTAGGTGACGACGACGATGGTCGCGGACGCCGGATCGAAGGATGCCACGCTCACGCACGCTCCTCGAAGGTCGCGCGCCACTGCGCCTCGGACGTGAGGTCGGGGAGGGCGTCACGGTACTGGCGCGAGAGCCGCGGCCACTCCCGCTGCAGCCGTCGGTGCAGGCGCACGGAGTCCAGCAGCATTCGGCGGAACTGCGCGCGGTCGCGCGTGTAGATGTTCTTGCCGGAGCCGTCGGCGGCGCTGACGAGGGCGCTGTCGTACAGCGGGATACGCCACCAGTGGGCGTCGCCCTTGCCGAACTCCACCTCGGGCTGTGCGACGTTCTCGGGACGGGGCGTATGGAACCAGTGCGACACGAGGGTGCGCAGCGTGAAGGTGCGCAGGGCCAGGCCCGTGGGGCTGTCGAACTGGTTCTTCTTGAGCCGCTTGAAGACCTGGCGCCCGCGGCGGGAGCGCAGCGGGACGCCTGAATCCTTGTGGATGCGCGTCTCGGGGTGCTTCTGCGCGATGAGACGGGCCTCGGGCATGGCGCGGGCGAGAGTCTCGCGCATGTGCGCAGGGCCGGACAGCACGTCACGCAACGCCCGGTGGCGCAGCTCGACGGGGTAGTACTGCATCATCATGAGGTGCTTGAGGTCGACCCGTCGGCTGTGGCGGATCAGGGTGCCTCCGAGGGGGGACCGCGAGTGCAGGAGCGCGGCGACGATCCGGTTGCGGGCGTGGAAGTAGGCCTGCCAGTCGATCGAGTCGTCCTTGCCGACCCACGAGACGTGCCACAGGGCCACGCCGGGCATGGAGACCGTCGGGTAGCCGGCATCCCGTGCCCGGACGCAGAACTCGGCGTCGTCCCACTTGATGAACGCCGGGAGCGACAGGCCGATCTCGCGCAGGATGCTGGTCGGGATCAGGCACATCCACCAGCCGTTGTAGTCGGCGTCGAGGCGCATGTGCAGCATGGGCGACTGCCGCAGGTTCGCGACACTGAAGTCGTGGGGCAGGCGCTCCTGGAACAGGGCGCGCCACATGAACGGCTCGTCGTCGACGACCTCGGCCCACGCGTGGAGCTTGGGGCGGTCGAGCAGGTCGAACATGTGCGCGCCGACGATCGTGGGAACCGAGGCGTAGCGACCGAACACGACCGAGCGGCGGATCGACTCGGGCTCGATGCGCACGTCGTCGTCGAGGAGCTGGACGAAATCGCTCTCGGGGCGCGCGAGGGTCTCGACCATCGCGCGGGCGAACCCGCCGGACCCGCCGAGGTTGGGCTGCCGCACGATCTGCAGGGTCGCGCCCAGCCGCTCCGCGACCTCGGGGTACGCGGCCTGGTCGGTGACGAGGTCGGTGCCCTGGTCGATCAGGAAGACGCGATCGACCACGTCGAGGACGTCCGGCGCGTCCGCGAGGGCCGCGAGCGTCGTCACGCAGTAGTCGGGCTTGTTGTACGTGGTGATCCCGATGCTGGCCTTGCCCGCGCGGACGGGCTCCTGCTCGGTGGTCCACTCCGCGCCCTCGAACATCGCGTCCGTGCGGTCGGCGGCCACGTCGAACCAGATCCACCCGCCGTCGCTGTACTGGTCGAGGACCAGATCGAACGAGGTCGCGGCCTCGCCGCGGACCTCGCGCGTCTCGATCCGCTGCCTGGTCCCCCCGCCGTTGGAGCGGTACACCAGGATCGTGGCATCCCCCGACGTGCGAACGGTCAGGCGTACATCGCGCACGGCCGTCCAGTGCTGCCAGTACGACGCGGGGAAGGCGTTGAAGTAGGTGCCGAACGAGACGCGTCGGCCCGCGACGATGCGGGCGCGGTGGCGGTCGAGCACGTTGCTCAGCTGCGCGACGTTGGTGACCCGGACCGGCTCCTCGTCGATGGTCGACCACGTCTCGGGGTCGACGTACAGGGGGAGGAGATCGGGATCGCGGTCGAGCGGAAGCACCGCGTTCTGCAGGGTGTACGTCACGAAGGGATCTTTCGTCGGAGGCGCAGGCCGTCGCGGCCAGCCCGCAGTCTACCCGGCGCTCTCCCGACCCCCCTGAGTGCGGGCCGGGCCGTCCGGGGGTTCGGGAACGCGCTCCAGACGCTCGCGCCACGAGCGCGACTGGCCGGCGCGGACGGCGCACAGGACGAGCAGCAGCAGCCCCGCACCCGAGAGCACCGAGCTCTCGAACACGGACACCGTCAGCAGGACCACGAGGGTCAGCGGTGCCCACGTGTGGACCACCGAACGCCGCTCGCCGGCCACGAGCCAGCTCCGCGCGAGAGCGAGGGCGCACAGGACGAGGAAGACGAGGAGGCCGACCCACCCCAGCTGCAGGAGGACGTCGAGGAAGGCGTTCAACGCCGAAGCGTGCTGCTGGCCCAGGGTGAAGTTGAGGGTGCTGAAGGGAGCGTCGGCGGGGTCCCACGGGCCGAACCAGCCGAAACCCACCACGGGCCGATCGTCGGAGAGGCGGAGGATCTCGCCCCACAGGTCGGTGCGCACGGACAGATCGGCGCGGCCGTCCAGCGCGGCGGCGATCGCGAAGCGCTGCGCCCAGGCGAGGGCGGACAGGACGACGAGTGCGAGTCCGAGGCCGATCTGCACCGCTCGGCGGCGGCGCGCGGGGAGCGCGCGGACGGACGTGAGCGCCGCGGCGGCGATCGCCGTCGCCGCAGCGACGACGATGACGGTCGGTGAGCCGCTCAAGACGGCCAGCAGCGCCGCGAGGATCACCGAGGACACCGCCGTCGCGGGACGGACCGAACGCGTGCGCCACTCCACCAGGAAGGTCAGCAGCGCCACGACGGTCACGACGCCCAGATCGTTGCGGCTGCCGAAGAGCCCCTGCACGGGGCCGAGCTCGGCGATGTCGCCCTGGATTCCGAGGAACGGGATGGGGGTGTCCCACAGGATGCCGCTGAGCACCTCGAGCACCAGGGATGCCGCGAGCAGCCAGCGCAGCACGTCGCCCAGCGCCCGCACGCTCTGGTGCGCGTCGCGCACGTGCCCCACGACGACGCCGAGGAACGAGACACCCAGGAGCGCTGCCCAGCCGGCGAGGCTGCGGAGCGCGTCTGTGCTCCACAGGACGCTCGCGCCGGCCCAGAGGATGAGGAAGACGAGCGTGGTCGGTGCCAGATGGAGCACCTCGATCTCGCGGCGTCGGGTGACGAGCATCGCGCCGCCGAGCAGACAGAGGGCCGCGAGGATCGTCGCGTACGTGACGTCGCCCGCGGCACCGCGGATCGCCGGGGCGCCGAACGTCGCGGCGAACACCGTGAGGGTGAACGCCCGTGCGAGCTCCGCCGAGGCCAGGAGGGTCCGGGGGTCCGGACGCATCGCGGGCCGTGCGTCGCTCACGTCCCCGATCTCTGGGGTTCGCCGCGTTCGATCGCGATGCTCTGCTCGGCAGGTCCGACGCCCAGCAGGGGCGACTGCTTGATCTTCGACCCGAAGAGCACCACCAGCATCCAGCCCCACAACAGCAGCGGGGTCGACTCGGTGAGGCCCTGGACGACGAGGAGGGCGCCGACGAGCGTCGGGAGCAGGGTGAGGGGGGAGTAGGGCCGGTCGGCGCGCAGATCCCAGCGGGGGCGGTCGATCGCGAAGAACCACGATCTCCACACGTAGGCGAGGAACACCAGAGCCAGGAGCACGACGCCGACCCCGCCGAGTTGGAAGTACGCGTCGAGCCACATGCTGTGCGCCTGAACCACGGTCTGCCCGTGATCCACGATCCACCCGTCGATGAGCGGTTCGGACGAGATCCAGGGCATGGAGAACCCCCACCCGATGAACGGATGCTGATCGGCCCGCGCCAGCACGTCGGCCCAGATCCCTTCACGCCCGGTGAGATCGGCATCCCTCCCGAGCGCGCCGAACACGCTGTCGCGACCGAACCACAGAGCCGCCCCGCCGCCGACACCCACGAGCGCGTAGAGGACGTACCACCGCGTGCGCTCGCCGGGGCGGCGTGCCGTGCGCATGACCAGGACCGTCGCGAGCACCAGCACGACGAACGCCGCGGCGACGACGGTCGTGGCGGAGCCGGCCCGGACGAGGAGGAATGCGGCGATCGCGATCCAGCCCCACAGCAGCGACCGGCGGGGGGCCCGCGCGGCGTAGCGGATGGCGAAGACGATGATCGCGAGGAGCATCGCCGCGCCCAGCAGGTTGGCGTTGCCGAAGATGCCCTGGATCCGACCGCCGTCGAAGAGGTTGTCGCGCGACCAGTAGACGATGGGGTCCATCCGGCCTTCGGGCCGTACGAAACCGGGCAGGATCGGGCCCTGGACGAAGATCGACACGGCCAGCTCGAACAGCAGCGAGAGCCCCACGACCCACTTGGCGGCCGAGGCCACCGCCCCCACCACATCGCGCCAGGTCAGGACGGCGCCGACGAAGAGGCCCTGGAACGTGGTGACGGCGAGCAGCAGCCAGGTGAGCACGGATGCCGCCGGCCACGCGCTCCACAGGATCGAGAGCCCGGCCCACGCGACGTACCCGAACGCGAGGAACGGCAGGCGCCGCACGGCGACCGGGGGGCGGACGACGGTCCAGACGACGGCCGACACCAGCGCCGACGCGACCACGACGACGCCCGCCACGGTCGGGCCGACGGCGTTGATCACGCCGACTCCGCCAAGGGCGAGGAAGAGCACGAAGACGCACCAGGCGCGGAGGAGGAGGTGCCCGGTGGTCTCGCGCGGCGGAGCCGTCGGCAGGGCCGAGACCGGGTGACTGGTGTACATCGCCATGGTGTCCTCAGGCTACCCTTCGCGGATACGGGCGCCCAGGGTGCCGACGCTAGGCTGACGCCCGTGCTGATCGAGATCTCGAACACCCCCCGCGACTACGCCTGGGGCAGCTCCACGCTCATCGCCGGCCTCGAGGGACGGGCGCCGTCCGGCTCCCCGGAGGCCGAAGTGTGGTTCGGCGACCACCCCGGGTCGCCGGCGCTCGTGCACGACGGCTCCGATCGGACCCTCGATGCGTGGCTGGGCGCCCACGCGGGCGCCGCGGGCGTGCCGGCGCGGCTGCCGTATCTGCTGAAGCTCCTGGCGGCGGGGGCGCCGCTGTCGATCCAGGTGCACCCGTCGAAGGATCAGGCCGTCGCGGGCTTCGCCCGCGAAGAGGCAGCGGGCGTGCCGCGCGACGCCGGTCACCGCAACTACAAGGACGACAACCACAAGCCCGAGGTCATCGTCGCCCTGAGCGACACGTTCACCGCGCTCGCGGGGCTCCGCGACATCGACGCGACGCGTCGTCTGGTCGCCGCGCTCGGGACGGGCGACGGTGTGCGGACCCTCAGCGGGTTGCTGGATGCCGACGACCCGGCCGCCGCTCTCCGCGCGGCGATCGCGTGGGCGCTCGGTGAGGCCGATGCCTCGGCGATCGAGCAGATCGTCTCGGCCGCGGCATCCGTGGAGTCCGAGGAGTTCTCGGGGGAGCTCCGCCTCGTCCGCGATCTGGATGCCGCCTACCCCGGGGATCCGGGCATCGTCGTCGCCCTGCTGATGAACCTCGTCGAGCTGCGCCGCGGCGAGGCGATCTTCGTCCCCGCGGGCGTGCTGCACGCCTACGTCGCCGGCCTCGGTGTGGAGATCATGGCCGCCAGCGACAACGTGCTGCGCGGTGGACTGACGCCCAAGCACATCGACGTGCCGGAGCTCCTCGGGCTCGTGGAATTCCGTCCCGCCGCTCCCCCCGTGCTCGCTCCCCGCCCCGGCGAGGCGGGCGCGGAGATCTTCGCCCCCGGCATCCCCGATTTCGCCCTCGCCCACGTGCCCGGCGACGCGTCGGGCAGGGTGGCCCTCGCGGGCGTCTCGATCGCCCTCGCGGTGGGGGGAGAGGCCGTCGTCACCGGTGCCTCCGGGGCGAGCGTCACTCTGAGCCCGGGACACGCTGCGGTGATCACGCCCGACGAGTCGCCCCTGTCGGTCGAGCACGGCGAGGTCTTCGTCGCGATGCCCGGGGAGTGACGCGACACGCCGATGGGGCGTCGTGAAGGTTCACCTCGCCGTTGAGGGTTTACGATCCGCGACTTGACCAATCCGAATGACACGGGTGTAATTACTGGTACGCGCCAGCGTCAGGGGATCGAACGAGGGGGAGGGCGAGATGGCGACATCGCAGTACCGGTCCGGTGTCCCGGACAACTGGTTCGTCGATCCGGTCGACCTGGGGGTCCCGGGTGTCCGACGCGACATCGACTCCGTCGAAGAGAACACCCTCGCCTGGCAGACCGACGCCCTGTGCTCTCAGACGGACCCCGAGGCCTTCTTCCCGGAGAAGGGCGGCTCGACCCGCGACGCCAAGCGCATCTGCACCTCGTGCGACGTGAAGTCCGAGTGCCTCGAGTACGCCCTGCAGAACGACGAGCGCTTCGGAATCTGGGGCGGTCTCAGCGAGCGCGAGCGCCGCAAGCTCAAGCGTCGCGCCTGACCTCCGGCATCCTCGGTCCGCTTCCTGAGGGATCCGCTGCGAATCGGCGCGGCGTCCGCGAACGCGGAGCGCCCCGCCTAGGCTGACCACGCCATGCCCGCCCGTGTACACGCCGTCCTCGTGGTCCGCCCCGAGGGCCGCATCCCCGCCGCCCCCCACCTCACGCGCACCCTCGAAGCGTTGGCCGCTCAGACGCGCCCCGTGGACGCGCTCACGATCGTGCTGTGCGGGAACGACCCCGCACTGACGCGCATCGCCGCGGCATCCGGTGCCGAGGGCGTCATCACGGCCTCCGCCGGCACGACCTTCGCCGCGGCCACGGCCCTCGCGACGCCCCGACTGACCGGAGACGCGGTCTGGCTCCTCGCGCAGGACACCGCTCCCGATCCGGACGCCCTCCTGCGTCTCGCCGGCGCGCTGGAACTCTCGTCCTCGCTCGCCGTGGCGGCCCCCAAGCTCGTCGCGTGGGACGACCCGGCCGAGATCGTCTCGCTCGGCGTCAGCATGACCCGGTACGGCCGCACCGTCGAGCTCGCCGCCGGCGAACTGGACCAGGGTCAGCGCGACGGGGACGCGGACGTGCTGGGCGCCGACGTCCGCGGCATGCTCGTCCATCGTGACTCCTGGCGGGCGCTCGGCGGCCTCGACCCGGCGCTCGGGGGTGCCGACGAGGGGCTCGACCTCGCCGTCCGCGCCCGCCTCGCCGCCGACCGCGTGTCTCTCGTCCCCGCGGCCCGTGTCGCCGTCGCCGGCGACGGCGTGGCCGCCATGGCCCGCGGGCGCAAGCGCGCACGGCGCCGCGCGTTTGCCGAGCGCACCGCGCAGCTGCATCGCCGTCTGGCGTACGCGCCGGCCGCCGCGGTCGTCCTGCACTGGCTCTCGTTCCTGCCGTTGGCGCTGTGGCGCACCATCGTCCACCTCGTGGGGAAGGTCCCGCACAAGGTCGCCCCCGAGTGGGGCGCGACCCTGCTGGTGATGGCGCGGATGGCCGCGGTCGCCCGTGCGCGACGCCGCATCCGGGCGGTCCGCTCGGTGGGATGGTCCCGCATCGCCCCGCTGCGCGTCTCCCGATCGGAGATGCGGCTGCGGTGGGAGGGCGACGCGGCCGAGAGCGACGCGCCGGTCCGGTCGGAGTTGCGCTTTTTCGTCGGCGGCGGCGCCTGGGTGGTCCTCGGCGCGCTGGCGGTCTCGGCGCTGCTGTTCGCGCCGCTGCTCGCGTGGCCGGTGCTCGGAGGCGGTGGCCTCGCGCCCCTGCGGGCGACCGTCGCGGGCCTGTGGCAGGACGCCGCGTGGGGCGCCCGTCCCCTCGGTCTCGACGTCGTGGGACCCGCCGACCCGTTCTCGGCGCTGATCGCCCTCATCGGCTCGCTGTCGCCGGCCGAACCGTCCCGCGCGCTCGTCGTGCTGTGGATCCTGGCGCTGCCGCTCGCGGTGCTGGGCGGGTGGTTCGCGGCGACGCGCGTGACCGAGTCCTCGCTGCTGCGCATCACCGCCGCACTCGCCTGGGCACTCGCCCCCACGTTCCTGGCCGCCCTCGTCGAGGGGCGTCCCGCGCCGCTCCTCCTGCATCTGCTCCTGCCCTGGCTCTTCTTCGCCGCGAGTGTCGCGCACCGATCATGGGCGCCCGCCGGGGCGGCATCCATCCTCCTCGTCGCCGTCCTCGCGTGCGCCCCGTCCCTCGCGCCGGCGGTCGTGGTGCTGTGGTCGGCCGCGCTCGTCGTGGTGGCACTGGTCGCGCCGCGGGGCATCGCCCGGGTCGTGTGGCTCCTGGTGCCCTCGATCGTGGTGTTCGCACCGCTCGTGTGGACGCAGGTGAGACTCGGCAATCCGTGGGGACTCCTGGCCGACCCGGGCGTCCCGTTCGCGGGGGACGAAGCCACCGCCGACCCGCTCGGTCGCGCCCTCCTCGCGGCCGGCTTCCCCACGTCCGACCCCGGGGGATGGGCGGCGCTCACCGGAGGACCGGTGTGGTGGATCGCCCTGCTCGCTGCGCCGCTCGCGGTCCTGGCACTGCTCGCCGTCCTCACGCCGCGATGGCTCACCGCGACCGGGCTGCTCCTCATCGCCGCGACGGGCCTGGCCACGGCGTTCGCGGCCGTCGGCGTCGCCGTCTCGTTCGACCATGCGACACCCGTGCCCCTCTGGCCCGGGGCCGGGCTGAGCCTGGCCTGGCTCGGTGTGGTGGGGGCGGCCGTCACCGCGCTGGACTCCGGGATCGTCGAGCGCGTCCGCGTGCTGCGCCCGATCGCCGCCGTGCTGACCCTCGCGGCGCTCGCGGTCGCCGTGGCCCCCTCGCTCACCGCGACAACGTCCGACCCCTCGCGCGCCGTGCTCACCAACGGCCCCGTGTCGACCCTTCCCGCCTTCGTCGCCGCGGAGGGGCGGGGTTCGACGTCCGTCGCGACGATCGTGCTCGACCCCCGCGCGGACGGCCTCCGCGTCGACGTCGTGTGGGGTGGGAGTGCGACGCTCGGCGGGCAGAGCACCCTCGATGCCACGCGCACGCAGGCGCGACCCGCCGACGAGGAGCTGGCAGCCCTCGCCGCCGACCTCGTCACGCCGTCGTCGGAGGATGCCGTGGCCGCCCTCGCGGCGCGAGGCATCGGCTTCGTGCTGCTGGAGCCCGGCCCTGGGGGAGAGGACGACGTGATCCGCGGAGCGCGACTGACGGCGGCGACATCGCTCGACCAGCGCGACTCGCTCGACGCCGTGGGGGCCACCGCCCGCGGCGACCTGTGGCGCGTCACGTCCGGCGTCGAGCCCCGCGCGGCGCTGGACGCCAACCAGACCCGCCTGCAGCAACTCGTGGCGGCCGCATGGATCGCGGTGCTCGTCATCGCGCTGCTCCTGGCCGTCCCGACGGCCGCGTCGCGACGCGTCGCCCGGCGCACCCCGCGCACCGTCGGCTTCGTCCGGGGAGGTAACCGATGAGCGATCGTCGTCTGGTCCGCGTGGCCACCACCGGCGCCCGCGTCCTCGTGGGGGGTGCCGTGGCCGCGGCGGTCGTCGTCGGCGCCGTCGCCGGGATCGCCGCCCCGTGGCCGAGTCTCGTCGCCGAGCCGGTCCGCGTGAAGGTCACGCCCGCGCCCTCCGACACCGTGCTCGCGTGCGACGGACCGGTCTTCGCGCTCGGCCGCACCGCCGAATCGGCCGGCGCGCTGAGCGTCGCCGCCCCTCAGACCACCGTGTCCGGTCCGGACTCCACCGAGGCGGAGACGTCGACGCTCTCCGGCGCGACCTCCGACGGATCGGGGGATGCTACGGTGTTCCGCGCGCAGCCGGTCGACCGCACCGCCGCCCCGTACGCCGCCGCCGGGTCGGCGACCGCCGCGTCGCCCGACCTGATCGGCTTCAGCGCCTCGGCCTGCCGACCGCCGCTCGCCGAGTCGTGGCTCGTGGCCGGCGCGAGCACGACCGGCGCGAACGACCTCGTGGTGCTCGGCAACCCGGGCGACGTCGCCGCGACCGTGCAGTTGTCGGTGTACGGCGCACAGGGCGTGGCCACGCCCGCCTCGGGCACCGGCATCGTCGTCCCCGCCGGCGGCCAGCGCGTCATCCCCCTCGCGGGACTGCTCTTGGGCGAAGAGAGCCCGGTGGTCCGCGTGGTCGCCACGGGTGCTCCCGTGCGGGCGTCCCTGCAGGCGAGCCTCACGCGCGTGCTCCTGCCCGGCGGGAGCGACCAGGCCGCGCCGCTCGCGCAAGCGTCGACGTCGCTCGTGATCCCCGGCATCCAGGTCGTCGCCGGATCGGGCGGGGATGCCGGTACGGTCCTCCGTCTGCTCGCGCCCGGGACGACCGCGTCCGCGACCGTGACCATCACCGCGGTGGGAAGCGGCACGCCCGCGGAGGATCCACGGACCCTGGAGCTCCCCGCCGGAACCCCCACGTCCCTCGACCTTTCGAACCTGACGCCCGGGGCCTACACCGTCTCGATCGCCGCCACCCAACCCGTCGTCGGGGGCGCGTGGTCGACGACGGGCTTCGGCGAGGGCGCGGACTTCGCCTGGTATTCACCCGCACCGACCTTCGCGGCATCCGGTCTCGTGGCGGTCGCGCCCGGAGCGGGGGCGACCCTCGTGGTGGCGGCGGATGTTGACGGAGAGCCCGCCTCGGTGACGCTGACGCCGCAGGCCGGCGGCGACCCGGTGACCGTCTCGGTGCCTGCGGGCGGGTCCGCGGCTGTCCCGGTCGACGCGGGCGTCTACGAGCTGAGCCCGGATCGCCCCGTCACCGCCGCGGTCTCCTACTCGGCGCCGGGAGCGCTCGCCGGTTACCCGCTGTGGCCGGCGGATGCCGCCGCGGGAGCGATCACGGTCCTGCCCTGAGCCGCGCGACCGGGGCTCAGAGGAACCGGAAGCGCTCGGGGCCGAGGTCCCACGGATCGCGGTCGAGATACTCGGCGGCCGCGCGGAACACGGCCCCTTCGATCATCATGCGGCGGTGCAGGTCGTCGTCGATGTGAGGGTGTCCGAGACGCTCGATGGGCACGCGGTAGAGGATGATGCGCTTCTGCTCCCGCAGCACCTGCCACCGGGGGATCGCGCCGGTGGCTGCGGGCGGCATGATGCCGATCTCGAACGACACGTCCCGCAGATCGCTCCAGGCCGAGCGCAGGAACTCCGCAGCGGTGCTCACCGCGATGTCGAAGCGCTCGATGCGCGTGTCCAGCGGCGGGAGCGGCGGTCGGACCACGGGACTGCGGTTCTCTCGGCCGTGACGGCCGTGGCGCGAGGGGCGCGCGACCGGACGGGCCTCACGGGTTCGACGACGCATGGGCCCATCCTACGTTCGGCCCGCGTGCCGGGTCCGCCGTGGCATCCCCTGTCGCACCCTGCGCCGCCGCGGCGCGGCGTCGCCGGCCGGCGGCGGCATCGGCCTAGGCTGACCCGCGATGCGCGACAGACTCTGCTCGAAGGTGGGATGCGCCCGCGAGGCGATGAGCACCCTCACCTACGACTACGGCGACCAGATGGCCGCCCTCGGACCCCTCGGCCGTGCGGGCGACCCGCACGCCCACGATCTGTGCGCGCTGCACGCCGACCGCCTGTCGGTTCCGCGCGGGTGGGTCGTCGTGCGCCACGAGACGCTGCGCGCCTGACTCGGCCGAGAGGCGTGAGTCGCCACGATCGGTCGCCTGATCCCGTGGCGAGGCGACACATGTTGGCGACTCACGCCCGTTCGGTGAGGGAGGCCGCGCGCTCGTTCTCGAGCATCAACGCGCGGTACTCGCGCTCGCGACGCACCGCCGCAGCCGCGCGCACCAGGGTCTCGGGGTCGGCGGCCGGGATCGGCGCCACGTAGGGCGCCACCGCCTCCGCGAGTCCCGCGGCCACGCGCGCCCGCGCGCCCGGCTCCAGGGCGTCGGCGCCGCGGACGAACTGCGCCATGCGCGCCGCGAGACGGTCGGGCAGGCGCGACACGTCGGCGACCGCGGCCCAGTCCTCCATCCCCGGCGGGACGCCGGGTGCCGCCGCGGGGAGCGGACGGGTGCGGGTCCGCTCGGACGCGGTCCCGGCCAGCAGGTCGCCCAGGCGCTGGGCGCGCGGAGTGAACATGCCGACGATCGCGGCGATCCCGCCGAGCGTGAACCACAGTTCGAGCACGCCCACCAGGGCGCGGATGAAGGCCTGCCGGAAACCGGCCGCACCGCCGTCGACGCGCACGATGCGTCCACCGACCGCCCACCGGCCGAGGCTCCGCCCCCGCGAAAGCGTCTCGACGGCCGTCGGGATCACGACCATGACGACGACGAGGAGCGTGATCAGGCCGATGCGGAAGGCGCTGTCGGGGATGGTGCCGCCGGCGACGAGCACGGACAGGAACACCGACCCCGCGATCAGCAGGATGATCCCCGCGACCATGTCGATGAGGCATCCCACCGCCCGCAGGAAGAAGCCGAGCGGCTGGACGTCCAGCGCGACGGCTTCTCCGGTCAGCGTCTCGTCCGCGTCGAGGTGCGCGCGCGAGACCCCGGGGGGAGAGGGGGTCGCGGGGGAGGCCATGCGTACAGTTGACCACATGGACCTCGACGCCCTCACGGCCGCGCGACGGCAGGAGTGGGCTCGGCTCGACGAACTGGGGCGCACGCGCCGCCTGACGGGCCCGGAGGTGGACGAGCTCGTCACCCGCTACCGTGCGGCATCGGCGGACCTCGCCGACATCAAGACGTCCGCGGGTCGCACGCCGCAGGGCGACTACGTCTCGATCCTGCTCGCCCGCACCCGGCTGCGGCTCACCGGTGTCCGCGAGAACGTCCTGCGACAGGCGCCGCGGTTCTTCCTCCTGCAGCTCCCCGCGGCGCTGTACCGCGTCCGGTGGACGACGCTCGCCGTCGCGGTGGCCTTCGTGGTGGTGGCGACGCTGGTCGGGCTGTGGATCTCGTCCGATCCCCGCGCGGTCGCCGCCCTCGGCACGCGCAGCGAGCTGCAGAACTACGCCGACGAACAGTTCGTGCAGTACTACCGCGAGAACCCGAACGCGATCTTCGCCGGCACCGTGTGGACGAACAACGCGTGGATCGCGGCGCAGTGCGTGCTGTTCGGGGTGACCGGGTTCTGGCCGTTGATGGTGCTGATGCAGAACGCCGTCGGGGTGGGGTCGTCGGCGGCCATCATGATCGCCTTCGACCGGGCGGACGTGTTCTTCCAGTTCATCCTCCCGCACGGTCTGCTCGAGCTGACGGCGATCTTCGTCGCCGGCGCGGCGGGTCTGCACATCTTCTGGGCCTGGGTCGCCCCGGGGCGCCGGACGCGATCCGCGGCGCTCGCCGCCGGTGGCCGGTCGTTGGCGACCGTGGCGGTGGGGCTCGTGTTCGCGCTCGGACTCTCGGGGCTGGTCGAGGGGTTCGTGACGCCGTCCACGCTGCCGTGGCAGGTGAAGATCGCGATCGGTGCCGCCGCGCTCGGCGTGTTCCTCGCCTACATGCTCGTGCTCGGGCGCCGGGCTCACCGTGCGGGCGAGACGGGCGACGTCACCGAGTACGAGGCCGGCACCCCGACGCTGACGTCGGGCTGAGGCATCCGCGATTCTCGACGTTCCCCGGCGCGTCATTTTTGATTCACTCAAAACTACGTAGGGTGGAAGCATGCTCGATGATCGGACGGATGCCACCGCGGACGCGCTGTTGCGCGGCGCGGGGCTGCGGGTCACCGCGACCCGCGTCGCGGTCCTGGGGGCCCTGCGCTCCCGCCCGCACGCCACCGCCGACGACGTCTTCGACACCATCCGGGAGACCCTGCCCGGAACCAGCATGCAGTCGGTCTACAACGCCCTCGGCGACTTCGCCGACGCGGGGTTGGCGCGGCGCATCGAGCCCGCCGGACACCCCGGCATGTTCGAGCTGCGGGTCGGGGACAACCACCATCACGTCGTCTGCACCGGCTGCGGCCGGGTCGACGACGTGGACTGCGTCGTGGGCGCCGCACCGTGCCTGCACGTGCCGGAGGGGAGCGGTTTCCTCATCGAGACCGCCGAGGTGACGTTCTGGGGCGTCTGTCCCGACTGTCGAGCATCGAACGAAGCCGAAAAACCGAGAGGATCCCGATGAGCGACGCTCTGAACGGGTGCCCCGTCTTCCACGACGGTGCCGCCCCCGACGACAACCGGCTGCCGGTGGGCGAAGCCCCCGCCGACAGCGAGCCGGCCGGCGCCCTGCCCCACCCGACCCGCGGGTCGGCCAACCGCGTGTGGTGGCCCGACAGCCTGAACGTGAAGATCCTCGCGAAGAACAACGAGAAGCGCGACCCGCTGGGGGCCGACTTCGACTACGCCGCCGCGTTCGAAGCCCTCGACCTGGATGCCGTGAAGAAGGACATCCAGCAGGCGCTCACGACGTCGCAGGACTGGTGGCCCGCCGACTTCGGCCACTACGGCCCCCTCATCATCCGCATGGCGTGGCACAGCGCCGGAACGTACCGCGTCACCGACGGCCGAGGCGGTGCCGGTGCCGGCATGCAGCGGTTCGCGCCGCTGAACAGCTGGCCCGACAACGTCAACCTCGACAAGGCGCGCCGCCTGCTCTGGCCGATCAAGAAGAAGTACGGCCAGTCGATCTCGTGGGCCGACCTCATGATCCTCGCCGGCAACGTCGCGCTCGAGGACATGGGCTTCCCGACCTTCGGCTTCGCCGGCGGTCGCGCGGACGTCTGGGAGCCAAACGACGACGTGTACTGGGGTCCCGAGACCACGTGGCTCGGCGACGAGCGCTACGCCGGGAACCGCGACCTCGAGAAGCCCCTCGCCGCGGTGCAGATGGGCCTCATCTACGTCAACCCCGAAGGCCCCAACGGCACCCCCGACCCGCAGCTCTCGGCGCACGACATCCGCGAGACGTTCGGCCGCATGGCCATGAACGACGAGGAGACGGTCGCCCTCATCGCCGGCGGTCACACCTTCGGCAAGACGCACGGTGCGGCCAGCGACAGCCACGTCGGCCCCAACCCCGAGGCCGGTGACATCGAGGACCAGGGCTTCGGCTGGAAGAGCGACTTCGGTTCCGGCAAGGGCGATGACACGATCTCGAGCGGACTCGAGGTCACGTGGACCTACCACCCCACCCGCTGGGACAACGAGTTCTTCCACATCCTGTTCGCCTACGAGTGGGAGCTCTTCCAGAGCCCCGCCGGCGCGCACCAGTGGCGTCCCGTCAACGGCGGGGGCGAGGGCCTCGTTCCTCTCGCCCACTCCGAGGGCCGCCGCGAGCCCCGCATGCTCACGAGCGACCTCGCGCTGCGCGTCGACCCGGCGTACGAGAAGATCTCGCGGCGCTTCGCCGAGGACCCGGCGGCGTTCCAGGATGCCTTCGCCCGCGCGTGGTTCAAGCTGACCCACCGCGACATGGGACCCCGCGCCCGGTACCTCGGGTCCGAGGTGCCGGCCGAGGTGCTCGACTGGCAGGACCCCGTCCCCGCGGTCGACCACCCCCTCATCGACGCGGCCGACGCCGCGGCGCTGAAGCAGCGGATCCTCGACAGCGGCCTGTCGGTGGCGCAGCTCGTCACCACGACGTGGGCGGCGGCCTCGACCTTCCGCGGCAGCGACAAGCGCGGCGGCGTCAACGGCGCGCGCATCCGCCTCGAGCCGCAGAAGAGCTGGACGGTCAACAACCCCGAGCAGCTGGCATCCGTGCTCTCGGTCCTCGAGAACATCAAGGCCGAGTTCGACGCGCAGGCGGCGGACGGCAAGAAGGTCTCGATCGCCGACCTGATCGTGCTCGCCGGCAACGCCGGCGTCGAGCAGGCCGCGCGGGCCGGTGGCGTCGAGGTCGGGGTGCCCTTCACCCCGGGCCGCACCGACGCGACGCAGGAGCAGACCGACGTCGACTCGTTCCGCTGGCTCGAGCCGATCGCCGACGGCTTCCGCAACTACGCCTCGCGCGAGACGCGGCTCCCCGCCGAGTACCTGCTGCTCGACAAGGCGAACCTGCTGACGCTCACGGCGCCCGAGACGACGGTCCTCGTCGGCGGCCTCCGCGCGATCGGCGCGAACTGGGACGGCTCGGACTGGGGCGTGTTCACCGCGACCCCCGGCGCGCTGACCAACGACGTGTTCGTGAACCTCCTCGACCTCGGCACGACGTGGAAGCCGCTGGACTCCGGCAAGCACGCGTTCGAGGGCACGAAGGACGGATCGGGCGAGAAGGTCGGCATCGGCACGCGCGTCGACCTCGTGTTCGGGTCCAACTCGGAGCTCCGTGCGCTCGCCGAGGTCTACGCCTCCGACGACGCGAAGGTGAAGTTCGTGCACGACTTCGTCGCCGCGTGGCGCAAGGTCACCGAGCTCGACCGGTTCGACCTCGTCTGAGTCCCGCGCCGCCGCTTCGCGGCCAGGTGCTCCGCCGGAAGGCCCGTCCCCGTGTGGGGCGGGCCTTCCGGCGTCGTCTCGGCCGCTGTTCCGGTGCTGCCGTTGCCGGAGCGACGCCGCACCAGCGCGATAAACGCGATTGGCGGCGAGAAACGGGATGCCGTGGCGTTTCTCGTCGTGGATCGCGTTTATCGGGGAGAGGGGGGTGCGGCGCGCAGCAGAGTGCGGCGCGCAGGGGGGCTACGCGCGGGAGAGACGGCGCAGGCCCTCGTCGATCGAGACGGCGGGCGTCCACCGGAGGTCGCGGCGGATCTCGGTCTGATCGAACCAGTGCGCCGTGGAGAGCTGCTCGGCGAGGAACCGGGTCATCGGCGGTTCATCGGCGCCGGGGCGGACGGCCCACACGCGCTCGACGAGTCCGCCGGCCGCGCGCGCCAGCCCGGCGGGGATGCTGAACCGCGGCGGGCGCACGCCGGACGCGAGACAGATCCCGGCGAGCAGGTCGCCCACGGGTCGCGGTTCGCCGTTGGTCAGCACGTACGCGCGTCCGCTGACGTCGTCGACGTGTTCGAGGGCCGCGACGATCCCGGACGCGGCGTTGTCGACGTAGGTGGAGTCGATCAGGGCGGTGCCGCCGTTGAGCAGCGGCAGCCGGCCGCGACGGGCGCGGTCGACGACGCGCGCGATGAGCTGCGTGTCGCCGGGACCCCAGACGAGGTGCGGGCGGATCGCCACGAGGGAGGCCGAGTCGCCGACGCGTGAGAGGGCGAGCAGCTCGGCCCGGGCCTTGGTGCGGGCGTACTCGCCGCGGGCGCCGAGCGGGTCGGCGGGTTCGGCGCCCACCCCGGCCAGCGCGTGCCCGGCGTGGGCGACGGACGGCGACGAGACGTGCACGATGCGCGTGACCCCGGCGGCTGCGGCGGCGTCGAGGAGCGTCCGCGTCCCCTCGACGTTGACGGCGTGGAACTCGCCCGGGTCGCCCGCGAGAGACACCTTGGCCGCCAGGTGGACGACGGCGTCGACGCCGTCGACGGCGGCGGCCGTGGCATCCGGGTCGGTCACCGAGCCGAGGCGGTCCTCGGCGCCGGGCACCCCCGACGGGCGCCGCTGCAGCGTCCGGACCTCGTGGCCGGCGTCCTGCAGCGCGCGGACGACGGCGCGACCGAGGAAGCCGGACGCGCCGGTGGCGAGGACTCTCACGGCGCCGTCGGCTTCTCGCCGGCGAGCACGCGCTCGGCCCACCGCGCGAGGCGCGAGCGGTCGATCTTGGAGTTATGGCGGATGTCCGTCGGCAGCGCGGGCACGGCGAGCACGGCCGCGATCGGCAGCGCGGTCGCGGCCCGCACGACCTCGGTCAGACCCGCGGATGCCACGCCCGGGCGCCGCACGGCCGGGTCCCGTTCGATCACCACGGCGATCACCTGGCGTCCGACCGGACCGACCCCGACGGCGGCGGCGCGGACGACACCGGGTGCCGCCTCGACGTCCTGCTCGATGCCGACCGGCGTGACCGGGCCCTCGGCCGTCGTGATGACGTGGGGGAGCCGCCCTTCGATCCAGAGCCGTCCGGCGGCGTCGAGGTGGCCGACGTCGCCCGTGCGATGCCACCGGCCCCGGAGGTCGTCGAGATCGCGCGTCGCCTCGCGGTCGGTGAGGTGGAGCCGGAAGTAGCCGCGCTTGAGGTGCGGCGCGCTGATCACGACCTCGCCCGTGACCCCGGCGTCGGTCGTGGGGGTTCCGGTGGCGCGCCCCCGGGCGTCGAGCGCCGCGATGCGGACGCGGCCCCGACCGATGGGCGCGCCCACGCACACGCCGCGATCGGCGGAGGCGTCGGCCTCCTCGATCTCGGGCAGCGTGACGTCCGCGACGAGCAGGCACTCCGTCATCCCGTACGGCGTGTGGGCGGTCGCGTTCGGCATGAGGCGCTGCGCCTGGCGCAGCAGGGGGGTCCCGACCGGCGCCCCCGTGGACAGGAACGTGCGCACGCGGTCGAGCGCCGCCCGTTCGTCCGACCCCAGCGCGTCGGCGGTCGCGACGACGTTGCGGACGGCGGCGGGGGAGAGGAAGACGATGCCCGCGTCCGAGGCTCGGACGGCGGCGGCGACCGCGGATGCCGTGAGCGTGCGCGGCGCGGACACGTCCATGTCGGGGGTCGCCGAACGCGTGCCGAGGGCCGGACCCAGCAGCGCGAAGGGGGCGAAGCCCGTCACGAGTCCGGTGTCGGGGCCGACGTCGAAGTGCTCCGCGAGCGCGTCCCGCAGCGACGAGAGCTGGCGATGCGTGTACACGACGCCCTTCGCGGGTCCCGTGGACCCGGACGTGAAGAGGATCGCGGCATCCGCGTCGGCGTCCGGCGGGACGGGGAGTGTCCGACCGCGGCCCGCCCGGGCGATGTCGGCGAGGCTCGCCTCGACCCCGAGGGCGCGCATCGCGGCGGCGGGGAGGGCCGCGGCCGCGATGCGGCGTCCCGGCCAGCCGAGAGCGCGCGCGGCGGCGAGCCCCGCGAGCTCGCCGATGACGACGTCGGGCACGGCCCCGCGGACGGCGCGGGACAGCCCCCGGATGCCGAGACCCCGGTCGGCCACGACGACGACGGCGCCGATGCGCAGGCACGCGTACAGCACGGCGGTGAGCGTGGGGCCCGGGGGGACGAGCAGCGAGACGCGGTCGCCCGCGCGGACGCCGAGGACGTCGAGACCCGCGGCGAGTTCGTCCACGCGGGCGGCGAGCTGTCGCCAGCTCACCCGCAGCGGGGCGTCGGCGGAGCCGGTGGCCATGTCGATGACCGCGACGTCGTCGTCCGCGCGGCGCGCCTCGAGGGCCGCCCACAGGGGCGCGGGCGCCGGGGTGTCGTCGACGGGCGCCGGGGACGCGGCATCCGCGCCGACCGAGACGCGTTGATCGAGCCAGTCGAGCACCGCGTCGGCGTATGGACGTTCCTCGGCCATCAGGTGACCCGCGCCCTCGAAGCGGTGAACGTCGGCGTGCGGCAGCCGGTCGACGAGGTCGTCGAGGTGCGCCTCGAGGAACACCGGGTCCTTCGGGCCGCGCAGCAGAAGGGCGGGGACGTCGAGGTCGCGCAGCCCTGCCGAAAGGCTCCGCAGCGCCGGGGTGCTCTCGTCGTCCGCCGTGGCCGGGATGTCGGCGACGAATCCCCCGACGCCCCGTCGGCGCGCCACGGTGGCGTACGGCGCGCGGAACGCGGCGCGCACCGCGGGGTCGAGGTCGGCGAGGGCGAGCGTCGTGTCGAGGAACGCCGTCGTCCCCGTCGTGCCCGCGGCGAGCACGCCGCGCGCGGTCGCGACGCGCAGCGGGAACGGCAGCGGCGCGTCCTCCGCGTGGTGCACGGCGGTGTTGAGCGCGATGACGGCGGCCAGGCGCGCGGGATTGCGCACGGCCCAGCCGAGCGACACCGGCCCGCCCCAGTCGTGGCCGATGGTCACGATCGGACCCGGGATGCCGAGGGCCTCGATCAGGCCGGAGAGGTCGGCGATGCGCTGAGCGAGCGTACGCCGCAGATCGGTCCGGTCGGAGAAGCCCATCTCCAGCTGGTCCACGGCGACGACGCGCCACGCGGGAGCCCCCGCCTCGGCCCGCGCGAGGGACGCGTTCACGAGCGCGCGCCACAGGTACGACCAGGTCGGGTTGCCGTGCACCGCGACGATCGTTCCCTGCGCGACGATCCCGCGATCGGCGAGCGCGTCGCCGGTGTCGAGGATGTGCCACGTGCGACGGTGGCCGACGTCGGCCGCGGTGCCCTCCACCTCGACGAGGCGCGACAGGGCGGGGTCGAGGCCGGGGAGCCCGGCCGGGGGAAGGGTCGCGGACAGGCCGGTGACCGTCACCAGGCCAGCTCCAGCATCCCGGTGTTCAGCCCGGAGCCCACTCCCATCAGCAGCACGCGGTCGCCGCGGCGCAGGGTCTTCTGCTCCTCGGCCAGGGTGATCGGGATGGAGGCGGGCCCCACGTTCCCCAGGTGCGGGTAGGTGACGGGGACGCGGCCCCGGTCGAGCTTGGCGGCCCGGACGATCGCGGAGGTGTGCACCGACGACACCTGATGGGTGATGTACCGGTCCATGCCCGTCCAGGCGAACTCTCCCCGGGCTTCCTTCCACGCCGAGACGACGAGGTCGAGACCGCCCTTGAGTAGAGCCTTCGCGTCGGTGAACATGCCGTCGACGCTGCCGACGCAGAGGTCGTAGAACTGGGTCGCGGCGCGCGTCACGCCCCCGACGATCCGGTGGCCCTCGGGGTGGTCGCTCGCGCGGCCGAGCACCGCGGCGGCCGCGCCGGAGCCGAGCGTCAACGACGCGAACTCCTGCATGAACGCATCCCGGTCGAGGTCCTCCCGCACGAGGCGGTTGATCGTGTTGACCTGGATCTCGTCGGCATCCTCGCCGTTGACGATGAGGGCGTACTTGACCTGGCCGGACTGGATCATCCCGGCGGCCAGGCTCATCCCGTTGATGAATCCGAGGCAGGCGTTGGCGACGTCGAAGTTGATCGCCGAGCTCGGCAGCCCGAGCCCGTGGTGCAGTCGCACCGCCACCGACGGCTCGAGGTGCTTGCGGGTGACCGAGGTGTTGATGATGAGGCCGATCTCGCTCGGATCGACTCCCGCCTCGGCGAGCGCCTGCTTGCCCGCGGCGATCGTCGCCTCGTCGGACGACTCTCCCTCGGCCCAGTTGCGCCGCTCCACCACTCCCGCGACGCGTCGCAGCAGTCCGGGCTTGAGCTTCAGTCGCGACAGGGCCGGCGCCAGCCTCTCTTCGATGTCGTCGGAGGTGGTCACGCGGCTGGGCAGCACGCTGGCCACCGAGACGAGGGCCACATCGTCGAAGCGAGTGGTGGCGTTTCCTGGCAAGAGAGCTCCCGCATCCTGTGCGTAGACGGCCGAGCCGCGCGCGGAGGGACACGCCGGCGGCTGGAAGGGTACCCCCCAGGATAAGCCGCGACGTATGCGACCGGCTGCATGGGGAGTGTGTGCTACGCCAGCGGATGCCGAGTTCGTCGCCGTCCCGACGGTGCCGCGACGGTGTCGCCGCGCGTCGCGCGGCTCGACCCGCGGCGGTGAACCGGCGTCGTCACAGTCGCCCGGCCGCCTTGAGCGCGAGATACCGGTCGGCCACGAGCGGGGGCAGGTCGTCGGCCGAGGCCGAGACGGCATCGCCGCCCGCCCTCACGACGGCCTCGCGCACGCGATCGGCGTCGGACCGCGCACGCTCCACCGCCGCGGCGGCGTACACGGCGGCGGCGTCGTCGAGCTCGGGTGCCTCGCCGGGGCCGTCCGTGGCCGTCGCCACGAGCAGGCGCGACCGCGCCGCCACGGCGGGGAGGGACGCGAGGAACGCGCGCGCCGCCTCCGGATCGTCGGCGGCGGTCACCAGCACGACGAGAGCCGGGCGCTGCGTGAGACCGCGCACCTGGGTGAAGGCGGCATTCCAGTCGGTGTCGATGAGCTGCGGTTCGACGGGCGCCATCGCGTCCACGAGTGCGGGGAGCAGTCCCGAGCCGTCGACGCGGGTGACGCGGGCCCGGGTCACCCGGTCGAACATCAGCAGGTGCACGTGGTCGCCCGCCCGCACCGCGAGGGCGGAGAGGAGCAGTGCCGCCTCCATCGCGGCGTCCAGCCGAGTGCCGTCGCCCACCCGCGCCGCAGCCGTCCGGCCGGTGTCGATGACGATCACGACGTGCCGGTCGCGCTCCGGCCGCCAGGTGCGCAGCATCGTCGTTCCCGCGCGCGCCGTGGCGCGCCAGTCGATCGAGCGCACGTCGTCGCCGCGGACGTACTCGCGCAGGCTGTCGAACTCCGTTCCGGCACCGCGCACCTGGAGGGTCGTGTTGCCGTCGAGCTCGCGCAGACGCGCCAGACGCGAGGGCAGATGCCGCCGCGACGTGAAGGGCGGGAGCACGCGCAGCCTCGCCGGTGCCGGGATCGTCGCCTGCCGCCCGGCCAGGCGCAACGGCCCGTCCGACCGCACGACGACGAACTCGCTCCGCAGCTCGCCGCGACGCCGGGGACGCAGCGGCAGCGGGGCACCTCGACGCTCGCCCGGCGGCACGACGAATCGCAGCCGCTCGGGTGGGGCCCCTGCCGTGGGCTGCCATGCGTCGCGCACGCGGGCGCGCAGCATCCGTCGGCCCAGGTTGCGGACCCGCACTTCTCCGGCGACCGGTTCATCCCGCAGAGCGCGTTCGGGGAGCCGCCGGGTGATCTCGATCGCGCGGGGGCTCGCGGCGAGCAGGACGTCGGCCGCCGTCAGTCCCGCGCACAGCGCGAGCCAGCCACCGACGACGGTCCAGGGTCCGGCCCCCGCGGAGGTGAGCAGGATCAGCGGGAGGACGCCGAGGGCGACGAGCAGGGCCAGACGACCGGTGACGTGCATCAGAGCGGAACGCGCGTCTGCTGCAGGACCGAGGCGAGGACGGCATCCACCGACACGCCCTCGATCTCGGCTTCGGGTCGCGGCCGGATCCGGTGGCGCCACACGGGCACGAGCATCGTCTGCACGTGGTCGGGCGTGATGGCGGGGTAGCCCCCGAGCCACGCCCACGCCTTCGCCGCGGCGAGGAGTCCGGTCGACGCGCGCGGACTCACCCCGAGCAGCACGGACGGGCTCTGCCGCGTGGCCCGGGCGAGGTCGACGACGTAACCGAGCACGTCGTCGGCGACGGCGACGGATGCCGCCGCGCGCTGCGCCGCGAGGATCTCCGGCGCCGTGACGACGGCATCCACTCCGGCCTCGCCCAGGCGTCGCGGATCGAACCCGCCCGCGTGGCGGCGGAGGACGTCGACTTCGGCATCCCTATCCGGCAGATCGACCACGAGCTTGAGGAGGAAGCGGTCGAGTTGAGCCTCGGGGAGCGTGTAGGTGCCCTCGTGTTCGACCGGGTTCTGGGTCGCGGCGACCAGGAACGGGTCGGGAAGCGGACGGCTGACGCCGTCGGACGAGACCTGGCGTTCCTCCATCGCCTCCAACAGGGCCGCCTGCGTCTTCGGGGGCGTGCGGTTGATCTCGTCGGCGAGGAGCACGTGCGTGAACACGGGTCCGGCGCGGAATTCGAACTCCCCCGAGCGGGCGTCGTAGACGAGCGAACCGGTGACGTCTCCGGGCATGAGGTCGGGGGTGAACTGCACGCGTCGCGTGTCGAGGCCGAGCGCCCGGCTGAAGGACCGCACGAGCAGGGTCTTGGCGACGCCCGGCACGCCCTCGAGGAGCACGTGGCCGCGCGACAGGAGAGCGATGAGCAGTCCGGTGATCGTGCCGTCCTGGCCGACGACGGCCTTGCCGACCTCTGTGCGCACACGGTGCATCGCCTGACGCAGGGCCGCGTCGTCGGCCCCCGTTCGCGGCGCGTCCGACGCGGGTGCGGGAGCGGCGTGGTCGGGGGAGCCGAGAGGACTGTCGGTCATCGGGGGGTCCTTTCCGTTCGGAGTGTCGCGCGGACGCTCGTCTCGAGATCGCGCAGTCGGTCGCTGGCCGCGACGAGCTCGCGGTCGGTGCGGGGGAGGTCGTCGATCAGGATGCCGCGCACGATCGCGCGGTCGGTCCCGAGCCGCTCGGCCACCGCGTCCGCGAGTTGTTCCGCGGGCGTCCGGGCCGACAGGCCGAGCAGCCGCACCAGCCGGCGACGGGCGGCACGGCGCAGTTCGTCGAGAGCGTGGGCGGCATCCCCGGAGGCGGCGTAGAGCCGGGCTCGTCCCTCGGTCGTCTCGTTCGCGCGGACCGTCACCGGCAGGCGCTCGGTCACGAGCGGCCCGAACCGGCGTCCGCGCCACACCGCGGCCGTGAGCCCGGCGATCAGCAGCAGCACCATCGCCGGCGTCACCCACCCGGGGGTGAGTTCGCCGAGCGTGGGGACGGCGGTGCCGGTGTCGGCGTCGGCGAGGGAGGGCACGTACCAGACGAGCGCGGGCGCGCGCCCGAGGAGACCGAGGGCGAGGGCGGCGTCGCCCTCGAGGGGGAGGGCCCGGTTGGTGAGGACGGACAGTCCGTCCACCGCCGCGACCGTCCTGTCTCCCTGGTCGTGGACGAGGACGCCGAACCCGCCGTCCGTCGGGTAGCAGCCGGTCACGCCGTCGCCGGGCACGTACAGCTCGCCCACGTGCGCCGAGCCCGCGGCCCGGGCGGCGGGAACGTCGCACGCCGGAGGGGTCGAACGATCCTCGACGACGTCTCCGAGCGCGGAACCGTTCAGCAGGACGTCCAGGCTGCGTGAGCGCGGTTCGACGAGCACGACGTCGCCCGCGTCCGCGGTGAGGCGGCGCAGTGCCGCGTCGCTGAGCATCGGTGCATCGCGCATCACGAGCATGCTCGGCGCGGCGTCGAGCGCGCGTTCGGCGGCGGCGAGATCGCGGACGACGGTGACCGAGACGCCCTGCTGCTCGAGGAGGCGCACGACGGCGCGGGTGCCGTCGGGCGCCGGGGAGTCGGGGTCGAGCGCATCGCGCTGCGTCCACCCGCCGAACACCAGGGTCGTGCCGAAGAGTGCGACGACGGCCAGGGCGGCGACGAGCGCGATCCACCCGATCGCGGTTCGGCGACGCCGGAGGGGAGCTGCGGCGACAGACGTCACGGCGCGACCGCCCCGGCATCCGGGATTCCGACGCGGGATGCCACGGCGGTCTCGTCGAGGCGACGGACGAGGGCATAGGCGTCGGCCGTGCCGGGGCGTCCGAGATACCGCACGTCGTCGAACACCGCCGCCGCGGCGAGCCCGGACGAGCCGAGCGCGGGGAGCGCGTCGCCGGCGGACCGGGCGAACGCGCGCGCTGTGGCGCCGGGCGGCGGGTCCACGATGCCGCGCTCGGTGAGTCCGCGTGCGAACGCGCGGAACCGGAGCACGGTCGCGGCGTCCCAATCGTCGCGCTCGGCCGCCGCCGCGGCGTCGGCGCGGAGCTCGTCGGCGGACCGTCCGTCGTCCTCGTCGAAGAGGGCGCGCGCGGCCGGGCGGGCCCGGGCGGTGACGCGCGGACGGCCCCAGATCAGCAGCGCCACGATGATCGCGGCGATGACGAGGACGGCCAGCACGACGAACGCCCACGGACCCCAGTCGCCCGACACCGGGGCGGTGAACAGCCGCTCCAGGAAGTCCAGGACCGCCCGCGCCGCCCGGTCGAAGGGCGTCGGCTCGGCGGCGCGGTAGACCGGGTCGGCGAGCTCGCGCTCGGCCCACTCCCGGGCCTCGTCCGGGTCGGGGAGCAGCGGGACGGCGCTCACCAGCGCCCGGAGGGCCGTGATCACGAACCCGCGGGCGGGCCGCCGGGGGCCGCCCATGCGGTCGGGTCGGACGGCGGGACGGGCGGGTGCGGCGGTGCGGCCGCGGGGGGTGCGGGCGTGGTGGCGGGCGACGCGGTCGGCGGCGCCGCCGTCGTCGGGGTCGGCGCGGGCCAGGCCGCGCCGCCGGCGGGTGGCGCGGGCCACCCCGGAGCAGGCGGCGTCCCCCACGCCGGAGCGGGCGCGATCGTGCGGCCGATGCCGGCGCGGTAGGGGTCGGGCAGTGCGGCCGCCCCCGCGTCGCGCGCCTCGACGTAGACGGAGAGGTCGTGGTCGAGACCCTCGACGCGCATCCGCGCGTCCACGTACACCAGGACCGCCGAGGTCGACTGGACCACGACCGCGATGCACTGGACCAGCAGGATGCCGATCTGCCCGACGAACTGGATCACCACGAACGCCACGATCGCGCTGGGGTTCTCGGCTGCGGTCGGCGCGATGATCGCGGAGATCCCACCCGAGAGCAGGCTCAGCGGGATCGAGATGACCTGTGCGACGAAGCCGAAGGCGAGGGAGATGACGACGATCACGCCGAACGTCGACCAGAAGCGCCGTCGCGTCAGCACCCAGGACCGCGCGATGGCGCGCCGGATGCCGACGCCCTCGAGGATCATCGCGGAGGGGACGAGGAAGAGTTTGGTCGACAGCCAGGCGTAGAGGGGGATGAGTCCGAGGGCGAACAGGACGCCCAGCACGATCCCGAGCGGGAGGACCGCCCAGCCCGCGAGGACCGCGATCCCGCCGAGGATCGCGAGGACGACGACCGAGGCCAGGAGGGTCAGCAGGGCGTAGCCGAGGAGGCGGAAGAAGACGGGGCGCACCCGCAGCCACGCCTCGCGCAGCGTCGGCTTCTCGGCGACGACCGCGGAGGCGACCTCGGTGACGACGACGGCCTGGACGAGGATGCCGAGAGCGCCGGCGAGAGCCCCGAGCACCAGGGCGGCGACGCCCGTCAGGGCGATGGACCCGGTCAGGACGGCATCGAACGCGTCGCTGCCCTCGACGAGGGTGTCCAGGCGCGAGAAGCTCGCGACCGCCACCCCGGCGATGGCTGCCGTGACGATGACGTAGGCGACGGTCTGCACGACGAGGGCGAAGCCCAGCAGCACGCGCGGGTTGTGGCGCAGCGCCACGAACGAGCGGCCGAGGATGGTGCCGAACCCGTACGGATGCAGCGGAACGATCCCGGCGCGCGAGGCCGGCGTCCAGGCGGGGTACGCGGTCACGATGACGCCTCCTCGGCGGTCGGCTGTGTCCTCATCGTGTCACACACCCCGGACACGCTCGGCCTCATCCCGGACACGTCGACTACGCTCGGGGTGATGCGCCCCACCCGCGGCGCGTTACCCGTTCCCGAACGGGGCCGAGACGGAAGACGTACACCCGATGACTTCACGGATCCTGGTTGTCGACGACGACACCGCGCTCGCCGAGATGATCGGCATCGTGCTGCGCACCGAGGGATTCGAGACCGTGTTCTGCGCGGACGGCGCACAGGCGGTCGACGCGTGGCGCACCGAGCGTCCCGATCTGATCCTCCTCGACCTCATGCTGCCCGGCGTCGACGGCATCGAGATCTGCACGCGCGTGCGCGCGGAGTCCGGCATCCCGATCATCATGCTCACCGCCCGCACCGACACCGCCGACGTCGTGAAGGGGTTGGAATCCGGGGCCGACGACTACATCGTCAAGCCGTTCAACCCCAAAGAGCTCGTCGCCCGCATCCGCACGCGCCTGCGTCCGGCCGCGGCGGCGGTCGACGAGACCCTGCGGATCGGCGACCTCGTCGTCGACGTCGCCGCGCACGAGGTCCGCCGCGGCGAGAGCCCGATCGCGCTGACCCCGCTCGAGTTCGAGCTCCTCGTGGCCCTCGCCGAGAAACCGCAGCAGGTCTTCTCGCGCGAGATGCTGCTCGAACAGGTCTGGGGATACCACTACAAGGCCGACACGCGCCTGGTCAACGTGCACGTCCAGCGCCTGCGCGCCAAGGTCGAGGCCGACCCCGACAACCCCCGCATCGTGACCACCGTGCGCGGGGTGGGCTATCGCGCCGGCGCGGTGGCTTGAGACCCTCATGACGGGCGCGGTGCGCACGATCCCGGTCTCCCGGGTGAGGCGGCCCATCGACTGGCGTGGCATCCGCGACCGTCTGGCGACCCTGTGGCGTCGATCGCTGCGGTTCCGCACGATCGTCATCACCGTCGCGCTGACGGCCGCGACGATCCTCGTCACCTGCGTGGCGATGGCGCTCGTCATCCAGAACGAGCTCTTCACCGCCCGGAAGGACCAGGTGCTCCTCGAGGCCCAGCGCGCGACGGCGGCGGCCCAGGCGACTCTGGATGCCGCGGTGGACTCGACCGATCCGGCGGCGGCGCAGACGCTGATGAACGGCATCGCCACGCGCCTGTCGCAGCAGTCCTCGAGCGACCTGATCGCCCTGTACCGCATCGGTCCCGCTTCTCCTCTGGCGCCGCAACCGTTCATCTCGCCGGCGTTCGACTCGGGGATCGTCACCGACGCCCTGCGGACCCAGGTGCAGTCCAACCCCGACCTGCAGTGGTGGCAGTCGGTGGCGTTGCCCTCCGACACCGGGCGCGAGGTGCCCGGCATCCTGGTCGGTCACCAGTTGCGTTTCCCCGCCCAGGACGGGGTCGACTACTACGAGCTCTACATGGGGTACGACCTCTCCAGCGCCTCTCAGACGCTCGCGTTCGTCCAGGTGCTGCTGTGGGTGGTCGGGTTGGTGCTCGTCGTGCTCATCGGGGCCATCGCCTGGGTCGTGCTCCGATCGGTGACGACTCCGATCGCGGATGCCGCCGAGACCAGCGCCAAGCTCGCGGCGGGCGACCTGGGGGTCCGCCTGCCCGTCCGCGGCGAGGACGAGCTGGCCACCCTGAACCGCTCGTTCAACGCGATGGCCGACAGCATCGAATCCCAGATCAAGGAGCTGGCCGACCTCTCGCTCGTGCAGCAGAGGTTCGTCTCGGACGTGTCGCACGAGCTGCGGACGCCGCTGACGACGATCCGCCTCGCCGCCGACATGATCAACGACCAGCGCGCGGAGTTCGAGCCGACCACGGCCCGTGCCGCCGAGCTGCTGCACGCGCAGGTGCAGCGCTTCGAGGTGCTCCTGACCGACCTCCTCGAGATCAGCCGCTACGACGCCGGATCGGTGCAGCTCGAACTCGAGCCCACGAGCATGGCCCACCTGGCGGAGGACGTCATCGCGTCGATGGAGCAGCTCGCCCACCAGCACGGCAGCGACGTCCGCCTGGTCGCCCCCGGCGGCTACACCCCCATCGACATGGACGGGAGGCGGGTGCGCAGGATCGTGCGCAACCTCCTCGGCAACGCGATCGAGCACGGGGAGGGGCGTCCGATCGTCGTCTCCGTCGACAGCGACCGGGATGCCGTCGCCCTCAGCGTCCGCGATTTCGGCCTCGGCATGCGAACCGAAGATGTGGAGCGCGTGTTCGACCGCTTCTGGCGCGCGGATCCCTCGCGCGTGCGGACGATCGGCGGGACGGGTCTCGGGCTCTCCATCGCCCTGGGCGACGCGCGGCTCCACGGCGGCACGCTGTCGGTGTGGTCGGAACTCGGCCACGGCTCGAACTTCCTGCTCACACTTCCGCGCGACGGGCGTCCGCTCGGCGGGTCGCCGCTGCCCCTGGTCCCGGACGACGAGCAGGGCGGCGCGCTCGAAGCGCTCGGACTGACGCAGCCGATCTCGCTCGGACGGACGGGGAGGACGCCTTCATGAAGCGCGCATTCGCGGGCCTGAGCCTGCTGCTCGTCCTGGTCCTCTCCGCGTGCACCGGTCTGCCCACGACGGGATACGTCAACCCGGGTCGCGGACCGGAGGGCGACCAGACGCAGCAGTTCGCCTTCGTCCCGGACGGTCCCCTCGAAGACGCCTCGCCCGCCGAGATCGTCGAGGGCTTCCTGCGCGCGGGGTCCGGCCCCGCCGACGATTGGGCCACGGCCAAGCTCTTCCTCGCGCCCGGCACCCAGTGGGACCCGCGCGCCCGGGTGACGATCGACCGCCTCGCCGACCGTCGTGCGACGGCCGTTCCGGACGGGACCTCCGTCAGCGTGCAACTCTCGACGATCGCCGGCGTGGATGCCGACGGCGCCTATTCTCCGGCGGTGAGCGGGGCCACCGAGACCCTGTCGTTCACCCTCGCGCGTGTCGACGACCAGTGGCGGATCACGTCGGCCCCCGACGGCGTCGTGCTCTACGAGGAGGTCTTCCCGACCGTCTATCAGGCGGCATCGGTGGCGTACTTCGACCCCACGTGGAGTTTCATCGTCCCCGACGTCCGGTGGTTCCCGCGCCCGCTCGTGGCCAGCCGGATCACGACCGCCCTGGTCGACGGGCAGCCCAGCGCCTGGCTCTCGGGCGCCGTGAAGAACGCCTTCCCCGATGGGCTGTCCCTGGTGGGGCGTTCGGTGACGCTCTCCTCGAGCGGCGTCGCGCAGGTGCAACTGCCCCAAGCGGCGCTGAGTCTGGATCGCACCACCCTCGACCGCATGCAGACGCAGTTGACCCGCAGTCTGGCCACGGCCGGGATCAGCGAGGCGCAGATGACGGTCGACGGGACGCCGATCGCCGCGACCGAGCTGCCGGTGAAGGTCACCCGGGTCGACCCGTCGCCGGCCGTGCTGACCACGGACGGGACGTTCGGGGTGCTCAGCGGCGAGACGGTCGAGACGATCCCCACCCTCTCCGACGCGGTGGAGTCGCTCGCCCCCACGAGCGTCGAACTCGAGGCCGACCGCAGCCTCGCCGCCGTGCTCACGCAGCAGGGGGCGGTGGCGAGCGCGCTCGCCGACGGCGGCACGTTCCTCCTCGACGACCGCGCGGGTCTGCTGCCCCCGTCCATCGACGCGACGGGCGAGATCTGGAGCGTTCCGCGGTCCGCTCCCTCGCAGCTGCGCGCGTACACACCGCAGGGGGTTCCGCGCGACATCGGCAACGCCTGGCCGGATGCCTCCGAGGTGGTGTCCTTCCAGATCTCGCGCGACGGCACGCGCGTCGCGGCGATCGTGACCGTCGCGGGGGTCCGGGAGGTGTGGCTGGCGGGCATCGTGCGCGAGGGGAACGCGGTCAGCCTCGGCCCGCCGCACGTGCTGTCGTTCTCGGAACCGGGCGCGTTCGATCTCGCGTGGCTGGACGACACCGTCGTCGGCGTGTTGACGTCGGTCGACGGCGCGGCGCGGCTCGACGAGCTCAACGTCGGGGGACGGGGGACCGTGGGGCCCGTCCCCGAGAGCGCGAAGGCGATCGCCGGAGGCAGTGCGACCGTGCGCATCCTCGACGACTCCGGTCGCCTCTTCAGTCGCCGCGGTAGCTCGTGGACCCTCGTCGCCAGTGACATCCGCGTCCTCGCGGTGCAGCAGGGCACCACGTCCTGACCCGTCCTCCCCGGGCGGGGTCGGGACGGATCCCTCCCCGGAAGGGGTCCCCGCCCCCGCGGGAGCACGCGGTGAGGCGCCATCCTGCCGACATGGGGTCTTCTCTTCCGGCGGTGTGGACGCGCGCCATCCGCGAGGCCGTGGTCGACGCGCTGGCGTTCTGGTTCCCGGTGGCGTGCGCGGGGTGCGGCGCGCTCGACGTCGACGTGTGCGAGGGATGCCGCGCCGCCCTGGCCCCGCGGGTCGTCCGGCGCCCGCTGCTCCCCGATGTCGAGGTGATCAGCGCGCTCGAGTTCGACGGCGTCGCCGCGCGTGTCATCCGCGCGATGAAGTCCGACGGCCGGACGGGCCTCGCCGGCGCCCTGGGGCCGGCGCTCGCCGCGGCGCTCGCCGCCGCCCCGGCCGGGGCGACCGTCACGACCATCCCGGCCTCACGCGCGGCCGACCGGCGCCGCGGCTACCGTCCCGTCGACCTCCTCGTGCGCAGGGCTGGGGCCCGGACCGTTCCGCTGCTGCGGATGCGCCGCGCCTCCGCCGATCAGCGTGGTCTCGGCCGCGCCGCGCGCCGGGCCAACGTCGCGGGTCTCTTCGCCGCGCGCGCCCCGCTCGCGGGCTCCGTCGTCGTGGTGGACGACGTCGTCACCACCGGCGCCACCCTCCGGGATGCGGTGTCGGCGCTCCGGGACGCGGGGGTCGACCGCATCGTCGCCGTCACGCTCGCGTACACGCCGAGACGCGGCGGATCCACACGCGAATCGGAGGTGATTATTACGTGACATCGGGGTGTCCACCCGACTACCGTGAGGGGGACTGAAGGCGACGGCTGTTCCGCCCTTAGACCGGCGGAACCCGGAACAAGGAGGTCACGGATGGACACCAGCATCGTGGGCGTGGGAGTCGGTATCACCGACCGTTTCCGCTCGGTGGTCGAAGAGAAGGTCAGCCGGATCGAGCACCTCGCGCCCCGCGCGAACACGCTCGAAGTCAAGGTGACGCATCGCTCCTATCGCAACGGCCGGATGGAGGACGATACGGTCGAGCTCACCCTCGACGGGAAGGGTCCCGTGGTCCGCGCGGAGGCGACCGACACCGACAAGTTCGCCGCCCTCGACCTGGCGGTCGACAAGATCTCGGAGCAGGTGCGACGCGCGAAGCAGAAGCGCGTGGACGCCCGCAACCACCCGCGCGGTGCCAAGTTCGAGAAGGGAACCGGCGAGCTCGCCGGCATCGACGTCGAACCCGCCTCGGTGGACGTCCTCCGCGCGGTGGCGACGGGTTCCGTGCCCGTGCAGGCGGAGGCCGCCGAAGAAGAGGAGTACTGCCCGGTCGTCATCCGGCAGAAGGAGTTCGGCGCCGAGTGGATGACGGTGGAAGACGCCGTCGACCGGATGGAACTGGTCGGCCATGACTTCTTCCTGTTCATCGACGCGCGCACCGACCACCCGAGTGTCGTCTACCGCCGGAAGGGCTGGGACTACGGCGTCATCGCCCTGGGCACCCAGGCTTCGCCAGAGGTCGCGGTCGCTTCCTGACCGTCGACGAAAGCGGGGCCCCGTCCATCGGACGGGGCCCCGCTTTCGTGCGCCGACGACTCAGCCGTCGAAGATGTCGCCCAGCAGCGAGCCGATGACGAGGCCGCCGAGCATTCCGCCCACCATGTTCCCGCCGCCCATCCCGCCCCCGCGGCCGTAGCCGCCGCGGCCGTAGCCGTTACCGCCCCAGTCATCGGGGCGGGACTGCTCGATGTCGCGCTGAGCCAGCTGGAGGGACTCGGATGCCAGGCCGCCGGCGCGTCGTGCCGTGGCGAGCGCCGTCTCGCGCTGATCCTCCGCGATGGGGCCCAGGGGGAGTCCGGCGCGCAGCCGCTCGGCCTCGACGAAACGCGTGCGCGCGTCGGCGCCGATCCAGCCGCGGTGGCCCGTGATGAGCCCGCGGGCGACGGCGAGCTGACGGTCGGCGTCGTCGATGGCGTGCTCGACCTGTTCCTGCGAGGGCACGGGTCGCGCCGCGCGCTCGCGAGCGAGATCCAGGTCGGCGTTGGCCTGACGGAGCGAGGAGAGCGCGCTGAACGGGTCGGTGCGGGCGCCCGCGGCGGGCAGCGCGTGGAGCTCCCGCTCGAGCGTCGCCATGGCCTGGAGCACGGCCGGCGTCTGCGCGCCCCGCCGCGCGTCCACCAGATCGCCGCGGGAGTCGTCAATGACGGCCGCGAGGGTCGATTCGGCGCGCAGGGCCTCGATCTCGAAGGTGTCGACGGCATCCAGGAGCGACTCGGCGCGGCGCACGGCCTCGGTCGCCGCTTCCAGCGCCACCGACGCCTGCTCGCGCTGACCGGCCTCGCGACGGCGCTCGGAGACCCCGGCGGTGTGGACGGCGAAGTCGAGGAGCTGCTGGATCTCGTCGGGGTTGCCCGATACCTGCTGGAGCGCGGACGGGCTGTAGCGCTGGGCGAGACGCTCGACGATCTCGCGGGCGTGCGGGACCCTTTCGGCCAGCCGGTCGCGATCGGCGCGGACGCGGGCCAGCGTCTCGGGCGCCCGGCGTACCGCGTCGATCTTGGGCTGCAGGACGAGCGTGCGCTCCTCGAGGAGGTCCTCGGCCCACTTCGAGAGCTGGATGATGCGCGCGTTCCGCGTCCGCAGCTCTTCTTTGGTGTCGGGGATCTCGTCGTGGTTCAGCTGGTGCAGCTGGAACGCCTCGGCGAGGTGCACCTTGACCGAATCCAGGGCGGCCGCGAGGTCTTCCGTGGCCTTGTCGCCGAGCTCGGCGCGGGCGAAGTCCAGTTCGTCGGAGGTGAGCCGCACGCGCTCGTCGGCGGCGACGATGGCGAGTTCGGCGCGGCGTGCCAGATCGGCATCCGCGGCATCCTGCTCTTCGCGCTTCCTCTTACCCCAGAAACCGGCCATGGCTCGATCCTAAGCGGGGCTGTTCGGAGCGGGCCGGGTGTTCGCTACGGGCGCGCACGGCGAGCACGAAAGCCAGCGGGCTCGCAGGTCACGAACGGATAACACGGATAGCATGACCGTGTATGCCTGTACGCAGGCCGGCGTCCACGAGGGCGCCGCACCCGATAGATGGAGATGCTTCGTGGCCAATCCGCTCGAGAAACTGCTGCGCGCCGGAGAGGGGCGCATCCTCCGCCGACTGCAGGGCGTCGTGAAGGCGACCGGTGCCCTCGAAGAGGACTACGAGCAGCTCACCGACGAAGAGCTGCGCAACGAGACCGTCGAACTGCGCGCGCGGTACGAAGCCGGCGAGACCCTCGACCAGCTCATGCCCGAGGCCTTCGCCGCCGTCCGCGAGGCCGCCAAGCGCACGCTCGGCCAGCGTCCGTACGACGTGCAGATCATGGGCGGCGCGGCCCTCCACCTCGGCAACATCGCCGAGATGAAGACCGGTGAGGGCAAGACCCTGACCGCGGCGCTCCCGGCCTACCTCAACGCGATCGCGGGCAAGGGCGTCCACGTCATCACGGTCAACGACTTCCTCGCGAGCTACCAGTCCGAACTCATGGGCCGCGTGTACCGCGCGCTCGGCATGACGACGGGCACCGTCGTCTCGGGTCAGACGCCCGAGGTCCGCCGGGAGCAGTACGAGGCCGACATCAGCTACGGCACGAACAACGAGTTCGGCTTCGACTACCTGCGCGACAACATGGCCTGGCGCAAGGAAGACCTCGTGCAGCGCGGCCACTTCTTCGCCATCGTGGACGAGGTCGACTCGATCCTCATCGACGAGGCGCGCACCCCGCTCATCATCTCGGGCCCCGCGTCGGGCGAGGCGAACCGCTGGTTCACCGAGTTCGCCAAGCTGGCGCGCACCCTCGAGGCGGGCGTCGACTACGAGGTCGACGAGAAGAAGCGCACGATCGGAGTGCTCGAGCCCGGCATCGAGAAGGTCGAGGACTACCTCGGCATCGACAACCTGTACGAGTCGGCCAACACCCCGCTCATTTCGTTCCTCAACAACTCGATCAAGGCGATCGCGCTCTTCAAGCGCGACACCGACTACGTCGTCATGAACGACGAGGTTATGATCGTCGACGAGCACACCGGCCGCATCCTCGTCGGACGCCGCTACAACGAAGGCATCCACCAGGCGATCGAGGCGAAGGAGGGTGTCCCGGTCAAGGCCGAGAACCAGACCCTCGCCACGGTCACCCTGCAGAACTACTTCCGCCTGTACGAGAAGCTCTCGGGCATGACCGGTACCGCCGAGACCGAGGCGGCCGAGTTCATGTCGACCTACAAGCTCGGCGTGGTGCCCATCCCCACGAACAAGCCGATGATCCGCAAGGACCAGCCCGACCTCGTGTACAAGAACGAGACGGCAAAGTTCGCGCAGGTCGTGGAGGACATCGCCGAGCGGCACGAGAAGGGGCAGCCCGTCCTCGTCGGAACGACCAGCGTCGAGAAGAGCGAGTACCTCTCGCGGCTGCTGTCGAAGAAGGGCGTCCGCCACGAGGTGCTCAACGCCAAGAACCACGCGCGCGAGGCCGAGATCGTCGCCCGCGCGGGTCGCCTGGGCGCCGTCACGGTCGCCACGAACATGGCCGGTCGCGGTACCGACATCATGCTCGGCGGGAACGCCGAGTTCCTCGCCGTGTCCGAGATGAAGGCGAAGGGCCTCGACCCCGTCGAGACGCCCGACGCCTACGAGTCCGAGTGGGACTCGGTCTACCAGGCCGTCCGCGACACGGTCGCCGAAGAGGCGGCGAAGGTCACCGAGGCCGGCGGGCTGTACGTGCTCGGTACCGAGCGCCACGAGTCGCGTCGTATCGACAACCAGCTGCGCGGTCGCTCCGGGCGTCAGGGCGACCCGGGCGAGAGCCGCTTCTACCTCTCGCTCACCGACGACCTCATGCGCCTGTTCCAGTCGGGGGCCGCCGAGGCGATCCTGGCCCGCACGAACTTCCCCGACGACGTCGCGATCGAGTCGGGCCTCGTGTCGCGCGCGATCAAGAGCGCGCAGTCGCAGGTCGAGGCCCGCAACGCCGAGATGCGCAAGAACGTCCTCAAGTACGATGACGTCCTCAACCGCCAGCGCGAGGCGATCTACGCCGACCGTCGCCACATGCTCCAGGGCGACGACATCGCCGACCGCGTGCAGCACTTCATCGAGGATGCCATCACGGCCATCATCGACGACCACACCGGCAGCGGTCACACCGAGTCGTGGGACTTCGACGCGCTGTGGACCGAGCTGAAGACCCTCTACCCGGTGAGCGTCACGATCGACGAGGTCGTCGCCGAGGCCGGGGGGAACAAGGGCCGTATCACCCCCGAGGGCCTGAAGCGCGAGATCATCTCCGACGCCCGCATCGCCTACGAGAACCGCGAGCAGACGCTCGGCGCCCCGGCGCTGCGCGAACTCGAGCGTCGCGTCGTGCTGCAGGTGCTCGATCGCCGCTGGCGCGAGCACCTGTACGAGATGGACTACCTCAAGGACGGCATCGGCCTGCGCGCGATGGCCCAGCGCGACCCGCTGATCGAGTATCAGCGCGAGGGCTACCAGATGTTCCAGTCGATGATGGGGCAGATCAAGGAGGAGTCGGCCGGCTTCCTCTACAACCTCGAGGTCGAAGTCCGTAAGGGCGACGGCGACGAGGGCGCTCAGGTCGAGGCGAAGGGCCTCGCCCCCGCGGCCGTCGAGGGTCAGCGCCTGGAGTACTCCGCCGCGAACGACGCCGGCGAGGTCGAGGTGCGCAACGAGCGCGGCCAGGTGCAGCAGGCGGCGACGAACCGTCTGCGCCAGGCGGGCCAGGCGACGGCCCCCGCGGCCGAGGCCGCCCCCTCGGGCCCGCGCGGCGCCTTCGGGCAGCGGACGGCGGCCCCCGAGCCCGCGGCGAACAACCGCGCCGATCGTCGCGCCGCCGGCAAGAAGAAGTAACCCCGCCTCACGGATGCCGTGCCCCCGCCGATGCGCGGGAGCACGGCATCCGTGCGTCGGGACAGGCCACGGGTGGTCGATTGGCCGGTTCGGCCCGGGGATATCCTGAGGCGATGAGCCCGCTGCGCCCCCTCGATCAGTCGTCGAAGCTGAAGGACGTCCTCTACGAGATCCGCGGGGAGGCCCTTGTCGAGGCCGATCGACTCGAGGCCGAGGGGCACTCGATCCTCAAGCTCAACACGGGCAACCCGGCGACGTTCGGCTTCGAGGCGCCGCACCAGATCGTCCGCGACATGATCGCGTCGGTGCCCCACGCGCACGGGTACAGCGACAGTCGCGGCATCCTGTCGGCCCGCCGCGCGGTCGTGTCGCGCTACGAGCAGGAGCCCGGCTTCCCCCACGTCGACCCCGACCACGTGTACCTCGGCAACGGGGTGTCCGAGCTGATCACCATGACGATGCAGGCGCTGCTCGATGAAGGCGACGAGGTCCTCATCCCGGCCCCGGACTACCCGCTGTGGACGGCGATGACGAGCCTGGGGGGCGGCACCCCGGTGCACTACCTCTGCGACGAATCGCGCGAGTGGCAGCCCGACCTCGAGGACATCCGGGCGAAGATCACGCCGCGCACCAAGGCGATCGTCGTGATCAACCCGAACAACCCGACCGGTGCGGTGTACTCGCGCGAGGTGCTCGAGGGCATCGCCGACATCGCCCGCGAGCACTCGCTGCTCGTGCTGTCGGACGAGATCTACGACCGCATCCTGTTCGACGACGCGGTGCACATTCCGATGGCCACGGTCGCGCCCGATCTGCTCGTGCTGACGTTCAACGGCCTGTCCAAGACGTATCGCGTGGCGGGGTACCGGTCGGGGTGGCTCGTGATCACGGGACCCAAGGATCACGCCGAGGGGTTCCTGCACGGCATCACGCTGCTGGCATCCACTCGTCTGTGCCCGAACGTGCCGGCGCAGTTCGCGGTTCAGGCGGCGCTGTCGGGGGTGCAGTCCATCAACGCGCTCGTCGCGCCGACGGGGCGTCTCCACGAGCAGCGGGATGCCGCGTGGAAGGGTCTCGAAGCGATCCCGGGTGTCTCGTGCGTCCTGCCGCGCGGTGCGTTGTACGCCTTCCCGCGGTTCGACCCCGAGGTCTACGAGATCCCCGACGACGCCAAGTTCGTGCACGACTTCCTGATCGCCGAGCACGTGCTCATCGTCCAGGGATCGGGCTTCAACTGGCCGGCCACCGACCACGTGCGCATCGTCACGCTCCCCGAGGCCCGGGTGATCTCGGATGCCGTGGAGCGGCTGGGCAACTTCCTGGCGTCCTGGCGACCCTGAGAGGGCGTCACAGCAGCGCCAGGGCGGTGACCCGCCACCGGCCGTCGAGACCCTCGATGCGGAGGGCGATGGCGCGCGTGCGCGTCCGCGCCGCGGCGATCACCGTGGCCTCGACGACGCCGTCGGCGGGCGAGGAGAGGTGCACCGACCGGATCTCGTGCACGTCGCGGGGCGCCGGCATGCGTCGGGCGCTGCGGGCCCGCGCAGCGAGGCCCGCGCGGACGACGACGGCCCGGTAGACGTCCTCCGTCGTCCATCGGGCGAGCTGCTCCGCCTCGCGAACGCCCGCGAAGACCTCGAGCACACCCCGGACGACGTTGCGGGTGAAGACCTCCGCCGAGGGGAGGTGCGCGGTCGAGGTGCGCTGCGGGGCGAAGAACGCGTCGGGTCGGACGGCGGCGGAGGCGTGCTCCGAGCCGCGGAGGAGGGGAGCGGGCATGGGGAACTTCCGTGTTTCGTGTGTGCCGGGGGACTGTGGCACGACGCTAGGACGGCACAGGCGGTGAAGCGAACCGCGCGCCGCCCCGGAGACCAGGGGTCGCGGGGGTGAGACGCGGGTCCATCGCATTGCCCGTCACGACGACCGTGCCGCCGCCCCTGGCATCCGTGCGGGGGAGGACGGCGGACGAACCGGTCAGGGGGTGACGGTGCCTAGAGCGGGCGATCATCATGTCCCCCGAGTTGCCGGGGTGGGCGGTTCACCCGCCTTCTTCACCCGCAGACCCCCGTGTCGCGTGGTCGCGCCCGAGGGGGACGACGCGCCGGCGAGGACATCGACGTGAGCCGCTCCGTTTCCCCCTCGCTAACCTCGCGCTCCGCGGGAAGTGGCGGGGGATGCGTACGTTCCCAGGTGATTCCTCATGTCTACCAAGGAGATCCGTATGTCTGCGCGCCCGTTGTCCATGTCGGCGCTGTCCAGCGCCCTCGCCGCCGTGATCGTCGGCGCCCTGATCCCTCTCGCGGCGGTCGCGCCGGCGCAGGCCGACACCGCCGGCACCGGCGTGATCATCAACGAGGCGTACCTGAAGGGCGGGAGCGCGAACGCCCCGTACTCGAAGAAGTTCGTCGAGCTGTACAACCAGGGCGGCACCGACGTCGACCTGTCCACGTGGTCGCTGCAGTACCGGTCGGCGACCGGCACGAGCGCCTCCAACGGCGTCGGCGCCCTCAGCGGGACGATCAAGGCCCACTCGTACTTCCTCGTGCAGCTCAACGGCAACGGCTCGACCGGCGCGGCGCTTCCGACCCCCGACCTCGACCTTGCCGGCAAGGTGACGCCGTCGGGCACGACGGGCACGCTCATCCTGGCCAAGACCACGAGCGCGATCACTTCGCCGACCGGCAGTGTCACGGGCAACCAGAACATCGCCGACCTGCTCGGGTACGGCGCATCGAACACCTACGAGGGCCGTGTGGTGCCGGTCACCGGGGGGAACGACACCCCGAACTCGCTGGCACGGACGGGCTTCTCCGACACCGACGACAACCGCACCGACTTCACGCACCCGGCCTCCATCACGCCGCAGAACTCCGCGTCGTCGTCGCCGTCGCCCTCCCCGTCGCCGACGACCTCGCCGACCACCTCGCCCACGGCCTCGCCGAGCCCGTCGCCGACGACGCCCGCGGCATCCGTCACGGCCATCGCGGCGATCCAGGGAACCGGCGACGCGTCGCCCCTGAACGGCCAGACCGCCACCACGCGCGGTGTGGTCACCGCCGCGTACCCCTCGGGGGGCTTCGCCGGCTACTACGTGCAGACCGAGAACACCGGCGGCGCGATCGACTTCGCCTCCCACACCGCGTCGGATGGCCTGTTCGTCTACTCGCCCAGCACCGTCGGCCAGGTGGCCGTCGGCGACGTCGTCCAGGTCACCGGAACCGTCGGCGAGTACTTCGGCCTGACCCAGCTCACCGTGGCCTCGGGCGGCGTGACGAAGGTGGGGACCGGCAGCATCGCCCCCGCGACCGTCGCGGTTCCGCGTGACGCCGCTCAGCGCGAGTCGCTGGAGGGCATGCTGATCGCCCCGCAGGGTGCGTACACGGTCAGCAACACCTACTCGACCAACCAGTACGCCGAGATCGGACTGGCCACCGGCACCACTCCGCTGATCACCCCGACCGAGATCGCGCGCCCCGGCACGGCCGAGTACACCGCCGCGGTCGCCGACAACGCCGCGCGCGGGATCACGCTCGACGACGGCGCCTCGATCAACTTCCTCGGCAGCGCCACCAACAAGGCCATCCCGCTGCCGTACCTGACCACGACCACGGTCTCCGTCGGCGCCGCGGCCACCTTCACGCGCCCCGTCGTGCTGGACTACCGCAACAACACCTGGAAGCTCCAGCCCACCGCGCAGCTGACCGCGGACAACGACGCACAGGTCTCGCCCGCCACGTTCTCGAACGTCCGTCAGGCGGCGCCCGCCGCCGTCGGCGGCGACATCAAGGTCGCGACGTTCAACGTCCTGAACTACTTCACCACGACCGGTGACACCCTCACCGGCTGCTCCTTCTACACCGACCGCGCCGGCACCCCCATCACGGTCAACACCGGCTGCGACGCCCGCGGTGCCGCCAACGCCACGAGCCTCCAGCGTCAGCAGGACAAGATCGTCACGGCGATCACCACCCTGGGCGCGGACGTCGTGAGCCTCGAGGAGATCGAGAACTCGGCCGTCTTCGGCAAGAACCGCGACTCCGCGCTCAGCACCCTCACCGCTGCGCTGAACACCGCTGCCGGTAGTGACGTGTGGGCCTTCGTGGCATCCCCGTCGACCCTGCCGGCGTCCGAGGACGTCATCCGCACCGCCTTCATCTACAAGAAGGCGACCGTGCGCACCGAGGGCGACTCGCGCATCCTGACGACCGGTTCGGCCTTCGACAACGCCCGCCGCCCGCTGGCCCAGAAGTTCGGCCTCGTGGGCAAGGGCGACGACTCCACGTTCATCGCGATCGCCAACCACTTCAAGTCGAAGGGATCGGGCACCGGCGCCAACGCCGATCAGGGTGACGGGCAGGGCGCCTCGAACGCGTCGCGCGTCGCCCAGGCCGGCGACCTGGTGTCGTTCGCGAACGGGCTGAAGAGCGAGTGGGGAACCGACCGGGTGTTCCTCATGGGCGACTTCAACGCCTACTCGAAGGAGGACCCGATCAAGGTCCTCACCGACGCGGGTTACATCGACCAGGGTTCCAAGTCGGGCAAGTACTCGTACTCGTTCAGCGGTCAGAGCGGCTCGCTCGACCACGTCTTCGCGTCGTCCGCCGCGGACCAGCGCGTGCGCGGTGCCGACATCTGGAACATCAACTCCGGCGAGTCCATCGCCCTGGAGTACAGCCGTTACAACTACAACGCGACCAACTTCTACGACACCTCGGCGTTCCGCTCCAGCGACCACGACCCGGTGCTCGTCGGCGTGGACCTCACCCCCACGGCGACGGTGAACCTGGTCGACATCAACGACTTCCACGGTCGTATCGACGCCAACACCCCGCAGTTCGCGGGAACGATCGAGCAGCTGCGCGCGCAGTACGGGGAGGCCAACACGCTGTTCCTCTCCAGCGGTGACAACATCGGCGCCTCGCCGTTCGCGTCGGCGTCGCAGAACGACCAGCCCACGATCGACGTGCTCAACGCGCTCGACCTGAAGGCGTCGGCCATCGGAAACCACGAGCTCGACAAGGGCTTCGACGACCTCGTGAACCGCGTGGTCGGCACCGGCCCCAACGCGAAGTTCGCCTACCTCGGCGCCAACGTGTACCGCAAGGGCACGACGACCCCTGCCCTGCCCGAGTACGCCATCACCACGGTGGCGGGACTGCGGGTCGGCGTCATCGGCACCGTCACGCAGGAGACCCCGGCGCTCGTCTCGCCCGGCGGTGTGAGCGGCGTGGACTTCGGCGACCCCGTCGAGGCGACCAACCGCGTGGCCGCCCAGCTCACCGACGGCGACCCCGCCAACGGTGAAGCGGATGTCATCGTCGCGGCCTACCACGAGGGCGCGGGTGCCGGAACTCCCGACGGCGCGACGCTCGCTCAGGAGATCGCCGCGGGCGGACCGTTCGCCAAGATCGTGACGCAGACCTCGGCGAAGGTCGACGCGATCTTCACCGGTCACACGCACAAGACCTACGCGTGGGACGCCCCCGTCCCCGGCGCCACCGACGGCCGCACGCGCCCCGTCATCCAGACGGGCAACTACGGCGAGAACATCGGCAACGTCGTCCTGACGGTCTCCGACACCAGCGGTGACGTGCTGTCCTACACGGGCGCCAACGTCGCTCGCACCAAGACCGCGACGAACACCCTGGTCGCCACCTACCCCCGCGTCGCGCAGGTCAAGAGCATCACGGATGCCGCCCTGGCCGCCGCAGCTCAGATCGGCAACCAGCCGGTCGGGTCGGTGACCAAGGACATCACCACGGCGTACGCGGGTGGCTCCTACACCAACGGCGTGTACACCGGTGGGTCGCGCGACGACCGCTCGAAGGAGTCGACCCTCGGCAACCTCGTCGCGGACTCGCTCGTGACCAGCCTCGGCGCAGCGGACCGCGGTGGGGCGCAGATCGGTGTCGTGAACCCGGGCGGCCTGCGCGCCGAGCTGTTCTACGCCCCCGACGGTGTCGTGTCCTACTCCGAGGCGAACGCTGTCCTGCCCTTCGTGAACAACCTCTGGACGACCTCGCTCACGGGCGCGCAGTTCAAGACTCTTCTCGAGCAGCAGTGGCAGACCAACGCCGACGGCACAGTGCCGTCGCGTCCGTTCCTCAAGCTCGGCCTGTCGAAGAACGTCGCGTACACGTTCGACGCGAGCCGCGCGGCCGGTGACCGGATCACCTCGATCACGGTCGACGGCGTCGCGATCGACCCCACCGCGTCGTACCGGATCGGTTCGTTCAGCTTCCTCGTGCAGGGCGGCGACAACTTCCGCGTCTTCACGCAGGGCACGGGCACGAAGGACTCGGGTCTGATCGACCGCGACGCCTGGATCGACTACCTGAAGGCGAACCCGGGCCTCGCGCCCGACTTCGCCCGACGGTCGGCCCAGGTCACGGGCGTCCCCTCGACGCCCGTCACGGCCACCTCCTCGCTCGCGCTCACGGTCTCGGGTCTCGACCTGACGTCGCTCGGCAGCCCCGCCAACACCACGGCGTCGGTCGAGTGGACCGGCAGCTCGGCGTCGTTCGCGCCGGTGACGGTGTCGGGCGGTTCGGCGAGCCTCTCCCTGACGGTGCCCACGGATGCCGTGGCCGCCAGTGAGATCGTCGTGCGGGCGCAGCCGAGCGGCACGGTCGTGCGCATCCCGGTGACTGTCGCGGTCGATCACGACGCTCCCCGCGTCAGCCTCTCGGTGAGCGGCCGCACCGTCACCGTCTCGGCGACCGACGCCGGTGCGGGTGTCGCCTCGGTCGAATACCGCCTGGACGGGGGTGCCTGGACGGCCTACTCCACCGCCCTGGTGCTCGACGACAAGGCGCACACGGTCGAGGCCCGCGCCACCGACAAGGCCGGCAACGTCTCGACGGTCGCTTCGACGTCGCTGGCGTCGGTCGACACCACGCAGGCACCGGTCCTGACCGCGCGTGGCACGGCTCGCACCGTCACCGTGGGCGACTCCGTCGCGCCGGGCTCGGTGTCCGTCGCGGATGCGAGCGGTTCCGCCCTGTCGGGGGTCGCGGTCACGTTCAAGGTCTCGGGTCCCGCCACCTTCGCCGGTGGCAAGACGAGCGTGCGTGTCGTCTCCGACGCACTGGGCCTCGCCACCGCACCGTCGGTGACGACCTCAGCGGCGGGTGCGGTGAAGGTCACGGCCAGCGCTCCGCTCGCCACCAAGGTGTCGCACCCCGCGATCACGGTGGTGGCCAAGGCGCCCGCGCTGACGATCGACGGTACGGCCACGACGAGCATCGTCAGCGGCAAGGCGCGCCTCACGGTCCGCGTCACGAACACCGCGACCGAGACCGTCGCCATCAAGATCAAGACCGTCTACGGCTCGAAGACCGTCGCGACGCTGGCTCCCGGAGCCTCGACCGAGGCCGTCTTCAAGACGGCGCTGACCTCGCTCCCCGCGGGTTCGGCGACGGTCGAGATCACCGGCGCCTCGGGGTCGAACACCGTCGAGCTGCCCTACACGGCGACGCGATGACCGTCGTCACCGGTATCGACTCTCTCTCAGAACGGAACAGCTGATCATGGACAACCTCACTCCTGCACACGGCGTCACGCGACGTTCGTTCACCAGGGCCGCCGCGTGGAGCGTTCCGGTGATCGCGGTCGCGGTCGCCGCCCCCGCGGCGTCCGCGTCCGGAGCTCTCTCGGCCAGTGCCTACGACATCTCCGACGTCGAAGCGGGTGACTCCTTCCCGCTGTCGATCGACGTCGCGGAAGGAGGCAAGCCGCTGGCCGACGGCACGGTCGTCACGGTGAGCCTCACCGACAACGCCGTGCTCGAATTCGATCCCGACGCGGACGGCTTCGTCACCTCGACGATCGCCAGCGTGCCGATCACCGGCGGGGTGGCCAACGCGATCGTGCTGGTGCGTGCCTTCGGCACGACCACCGGCGCCGTCGCGTACCGCTCCTCGCAGGTCAGCTACGTGGTGGGCGTGACGCGGGCCTGAGATCCGAACGCTGTCGCCCCGGGTGCATGCACCCGGGGCGACGGCGTTCCCGACGGACTCGGTGCCCGTAGGGTGAGAGGGTGTCGACACTCAGCGAACTCGTCTACGCCCAGGGCCGCTCCAGCGAGGCCGACGTCGAGTGGTTGCACCGGCTCGCCGGCGACGGCCAGCTGCTCGCCGACCTGGCCTTCGCCGACATCGTGATCTGGGTGCCGACCCCGGACGACTCGTTCGTCGCCGTCGCGCACACGCGTCCCGGGGGAGCGGCGACCCTGTTCTACCGCGACATCGTCGGCGACCGGGTGCGGCCCCAGTGGCGCACGCAGGTGCGCGAGGCGTTCCAGAGCGGACGCATCGTCGACTCGGCATCCCCCGACTGGTTCGAGGAGACGCCGACGCGCGTGCGCGCGGTGCCCATCGTCCGCGAGCTCTCGCGCGACGGCCACGCCGTGACGACGGTGGGCGTGCTCACCCGCCACACCAACCTGGGCGAGACGCGCACGCCCTCGCGCCAGCAGATCACCTTCAACGACTGCGCCGACGACCTGTTCGGCATGATCTCCTCGGGCGAATTCCCCGACCTGAAGGCCCCGACCTCCCCGCGCCGCGGCGCTCCGCGCGCCTCGGACGGCCTCATCCGTCTCGATGTCGACGGCATCACGACGTTCGCGAGCCCGAACGCGCTGTCGGCCTTCAACCGCATGGGCTTCGACGACGAGCTCGAGGGGGAGTCTCTCGCCGAGGTCACCGAGCGCATCCTCCCCGCCAAGCGTCAGGATGTCGACGAGTCGCTGCCCATCGTGGTGACGGGGCGCGCTCCGTGGCGGGCGGACATCGAGGCGCGCGGTGTGCAGGTGTCGCTGCGGACCATCCCGCTCCGCGACCGGGGGACGCGCATCGGCGCGATCGTGCTCAGCCGCGACGTCACCGAGATCCGCCACCAGGAGCAGGAGCTCATCACCAAGGACGCCACGATCCGCGAGATTCACCACCGGGTCAAGAACAACCTGCAGACCGTGGCCTCCCTCCTCCGCATCCAGGCGCGGCGCACGCACTCCGACGAAGCCCGGGATGCCTTGACCCAGGCCATGCGACGCGTCTCGGCGATCGCGGTGGTCCACGACACGCTGTCCGAGGGGCTGGCCCAGAACGTCGACTTCGACGACGTGTTCGCGCGCGTGCTGAAGCTCGTCGCCGAGGTCGCCGCCGCCCCCAACACCCGGGCGCGCACCCGCAGCACCGGGCGGTTCGGCACTCTTCCGAGCGAATACGCCACGCCGCTCGCGCTCGCGCTGACCGAGCTCGTCACCAACGCCGTCGAGCACGGGCTCGCGGGTCAGGAGGGCGACGTGGAGATCGCCGCCGAACGCGGCGACGAGATGCTCGAGGTGCGGGTGCGCGACACCGGCGTCGGCCTCCCCGAGGGACAGGTGGGCCGGGGCCTGGGCACGCAGATCGTGCGCACGCTCATCCAGGGCGAACTGGGCGGGACCATCGACTGGCACACCCTGATGGGCAGCGGTACCGAGGTCACGATCGAGATCCCGCTGCGCTACATCGACCGCGTCACCGCCTGACCGCGGCGCAGCGTCAGCGATCCGCGGACCCTCAGCCATTCTCGGCGGCTGCGCGTTGATCCGACGCGGATCACTGAGCCGGCGCGGATCGCGGAGCGCGCGCCTGTGCCCGGAAACGGAAGGAGCCCACCCCCCGGAAGGGGTGGGCTCCTCGACGTCGCTGCGGCGTCAGGACGCGCGGCGGGCGCGCGCGGCGCGGCGCTTGAGGGCGCGGCGCTCATCCTCGGAGAGGCCGCCCCACACGCCCGAATCCTGGCCGGACTCGAGGGCGTACTGCAGGCAGACCTCGGTGACGGTGCAACGTGCGCAGACCGACTTGGCCTTCTCGATCTGGTCGACCGCGGGGCCGGTGTTGCCCACGGGGAAGAACAGTTCGGGGTCGACGGTCAGGCAGGCTGCTTTGTCGCGCCAATCCATAGGGGTGCTCCTTGTTGCAGAAAAATATTCGTTGGCGGGCACCGGGGTTCGGGTCCGGTACCCTGGTGGGATACGCGAGCGATTGCTCGCCCCACTTCGCTGTGGGAGCACACGGCTTTTTCCATGGTCCCACAGCGCTTCCGGCCGATCAAGAGGTAACCGGCAGGTTTCCAGGTTGCAACGCCGGGGAAACATGCGTCGGGAAGGATCGCGGGTCATGCCGGTTCGTCTTCTGGCCGCGCTCGTCGTCGGGCTCGAGGCGATCGGCGTGCTGGCGCTCGCCGGGTGGCAGGTCGTCGCCCTCATCGGAGGGGACACCGACTCGGTCGTCAGCTCGGTCGCCCTCATCGTGCTCACCGTGATCGGCGCGGCGATCATCGGAGCGTTCGCCGTCGCGACCGCCCGGGACGTCTCCGCCGGTCGATCGGGCGGCATCGTCACCCAGCTGCTGATCCTGTCGGTGGCGATCGGCGCGGTGACGGGGGAGTGGGCGGCTCCCGGGATCGCCCTCCTCATCGCGGCGCCCGCCGTCGTGGGGCTGATCCTGCTCGTCCTCGCCGTGCGGGCGTCCGCGCCGCGCCGCCGCGACGACGACTGAGCGCCGTCGCGGGCGCGCGGACCGGATCAGGCGGTCGCGAGACCGAGCGTCTTGCGCAGGCGCGCGACGTGACCGGTCGCCTTGACGTTGTACTGCGCCTCGACGACGCGGCCGTCTTCGTCGATCACGAAGGTCGAGCGCAGGACGCCGGTGATCGTCTTGCCGTAGTTCTGCTTCTCGCCCCACGCGCCGTACGCCTCGTGCACGGCGTGGTCGGGGTCGCTCAGCAGCGGGAACGTCAGCCCGTCGCTGTCGCGGAACGCCCGAAGCTTCTCGGGGGTGTCGCGCGAGACGCCGAGGACGGTGTACCCCGCACCCTGGAGCGAGGCGAGGCTGTCGCGGAAGTCGCACGCCTGCGTCGTGCACCCGGGCGTCTGCGCCGCGGGATAGAAGTACACGATCACCCGGCGACCGCGGAAGTCGCTGAGCGAGACGGGGTGCTCGTCCTGGTCGAGCAGGGTGAAATCGGGAGCGGCCTGGCCGGCTTCGAGGGTCGTCACCCCTCCAGCCTAGAACGCTCGATCGACTGGAACGTCGTGAGGAGCCGCTGCAGCGAGTCCAGCCGGGCCGCACCGCCCGGACCCAGGCGACCGGATGCCACGGCCTCGACGATCGCGCAGTCGGGGGCGTCGGGAAGGTGCGTGCACCCGCGCGGGCATTCCTCGGCGATCTCGGCGAGGTCGGTGAAGGCCGCCAGCACGTTCGCGGGGTCGACGTGCCCGAGCCCGAACGAACGGACGCCGGGGGTGTCGATGACCCAGCCGGATCCGGCGGGACCCCGATACCGCAGCGACACCGCCGAGGACGACGTGTGGCGCCCGCGCCCCGTCACCTCGTTGACGTGTCCGATGGCGCGCTCCGAGCCGGTGAGGGCGTTCACGAGCGTCGATTTGCCGACGCCGGAGTGGCCGACGAACACGGTCGAATGGCCGGCGAGCGCCTCGCCGATCCGGTCGAGCGGCATCGCCTCGTGGCCGCTCGTGAAGACCCGGAGGTCGACGCCGGCGAAGTGCGAGAGGAACTCGCTCGGGTCGGCGAGGTCGGTCTTGGTCACGACGAGCATCGGGCGGATGCCGGCATCCAGCGCCGCGACGAGGTAACGGTCGACGAGGCGCTCGCGGGGCTCGGGGTCGGCGGCGGCGACGACGATGAGCATCTGGTCGGCGTTGGCCACGATGACGCGCTCGACCTGGTCGGTGTCGTCGGCGCTGCGGCGCAGCAACGACGTGCGCTCCTCGATCCCGATGATGCGCGCAAGCGTCCCGTCGTCGCCGGAGAGGTCGCCGACGACCCGGGCGCGGTCGCCGTTGACGATGGGCTGCTTGCGCAGTTCGCGCGCGCGGGTGGCGAGGACGCGGCGTTCGTCGGGACCGTCCTCGTCGACGAGCACCGTGTAGCGTCCGCGGTCCACGCCCAGCACGCGCGCGATCTGCGCGTCGGCGTGCGCGGGGCGGCGTTTGGTCCGCGGTCGGTTCGCCTTGGGGTTCGGGCGGACCCGGACCGACGACTCGTCGAATTCGAGGTCGTCGTCGTCATCGGCTGCGTCGTCGAGCCAGCTCACGCGTCAGTCCGTGGCATCCGTGCCCAGCATCGTCTGCCAGAGTGCTGCGAACTGCGGCAGGGTCTTCGCGGTCGTGCCGATGTCGTCGATGACGACGCCGGGGACGCGCAGACCGATCAGGGCGCCGGTGGTGGCCATGCGGTGGTCGTGGTGCGCCTTCCACCCGCCGCCGTGGAGCGGGACGGGCACGATGCGGATGCCGTCCTCGAGCTCGTGCGCCTCGCCGCCGATCCCGCGCAGGTTGCCGACGAGGGCTGCGATCCGATCGGTCTCGTGCCCGCGGATGTGCCCGATGCCGTGGAGCGTCGTCGGGCCGTCGGCGAAGGCCGCGAGGCCGAAGATCGTCGGGGCCAGTTCTCCGGCGGCCGAGAGGTCGAGTTCGGCGCCCAGGATGGTGTCGCCCGCCGTCACGGTGAGCGTGCCACCGCGGCGGCTGACGTGTGCGCCCATCTCGCTCAGGATCTCGGGGAGCAGCGCGCCCGGCTGGGTGCTGTGGGCGGGCCACCCCGTCACGGACACGGAGCCCCCGGTGACCATGGCCGCGGCCAGGAACGGCGCCGCGTTGGAGAGGTCGGGCTCGATCGCGACGTCCTTCGCGCGGATCGGTCCGGCCGGCACGATCCATTCGCCGACCGCGGGGCGTTCGACGTGGACGCCGCGGTGCGCGAGGGACTCCACCGTCATGTCGATGTGAGGGATGCTCGGCAGCCGCGATCCGACGTGGCGCAGATGGAGTCCGACGTCGAAACGGGGAGCGGCCAGGAGCAGCCCGGACACGAACTGGCTCGACTGGCTGGCGTCGATCTCGACCTCGCCGCCGCGGACGTGCCCGTGTCCGCGGACGGTGAAGGGAAGGGTCCAGCTGCCGCCGTCGTCGATGTCGACGCCCACCTCGCGGAGGGCGGAGACCATGGCGCCCATGGGGCGGTGCAGCGCGCTCTCGTGGGCCGTGACGAAGACGTCGCCGCGCGCGAGTCCGGCCACCGGCGTCACGAACCGCATGACGGTGCCGGCCTGGCCGCAGTCGACCGTCGCGGCGCCCGTGAACGAGGACGGCGGGGTGACCCGCAGGTCGGGGCCGAACGGGGACCCCTCGTCGACCTCCTCGATCCCGACGCCGAGCGTCCGCAGGGCGTCGATCATGCGGGCGGAGTCGTCGGAGTGCAGGGGGGCGTGCAGCACGCCCGGGCCGTCGGCGAGGGCCGCGAGCACCAGTTCGCGGTTGGTGAGGGACTTCGACCCGGGCACCGTGACCGTGGCATCCACCGCGGTGCGCGCCACGGGCGCACCCCATTCTCCGCGCGGCGCGGCGGTCGGGGAAAGGGGGGAATACCCGTGGTCGCTCATCGGTTTCTACCCTACTGAAAGGGGACGACACGTGACCGCACTTCTCGAGCGCCCGGCGCTGCGATGGCCCGAACATACCCTCGACGTAGACTTGCCGTCGATGGATGACACGGCAGATGCGACGGAGCCTCGCGCGCAGTTCGAACAGCAGGCGCTGCCCTTCATGGACCAGCTCTATGCGGCGGCGATGCGTATGACGCGCAACCCGGCCGATGCGGCCGACCTCGTGCAGGAGACCTTCGTCAAGGCCTTCGGATCCTGGTCGTCGTTCACGCAGGGCACCAACCTCAAGGCGTGGCTGTACCGCATCCTGACGAACACGTACATCAACACGTATCGCAAGAAGCAGCGCGAGCCGTACCAGAGCGCCATCGACGACCTCGAGGACTGGCAGCTCGGCGGAGCCGAGTCCACCACGGCCACGAGCGCCCGCTCGGCCGAGGCCGAAGCGATCGACCACATGCCCGCGTCCGTCGTCAAGGACGCGCTGCAGTCGATCCCCGAAGATTTCCGGATGGCGGTGTACCTCGCCGACGTCGAGGGCTTCGCCTACCAGGAGATCGCCGACATCATGAAGACACCGATCGGCACGGTCATGAGCCGTCTGCACCGCGGCAGGCGGCTGCTGCGCGACCTGCTGTCGGACTACGCGAAGGAGCGCGGCATCCAGGCCGCGACGGGAGTGAAGAAATGAGCGACTGCGGCTGCGAGCAGGCACGACGCGACCTCGAGGAGTACCTCCGCAACGAGGTGTGCAAGACCGAGCACAACGACATCCGTGAGCACCTCGAGAACTGCCCCGGGTGCCAGGACGAAGCGCTCGTGGCACGCACGCTGACCGAGGTCGTGGCCCGGGCGTGCAAGGAGACGGCGCCCGACGAGCTGCGCGATCAGGTGCTGGCCCGCCTCCGTTCGGTGCAAGCCACCCACTGATCCCGCGTCATCCGGCGCCGGAGGCCCCGCCGTCCGTAGGCTGGGGGCATGGCCCCATCGCAGACCTCGACACTTCCTCTGGATGCCGAATCCTCGGCGGCGCTGGCCCGGACCGGACTCGAGTACGTCCTCGTCGACCCGGACGGTGACGGTTTCCCTCCGTTCCTGACGTCCGTCGCGCGCGGGTTCCTCGGTGAGGAGCCGACGCCCGAGCAGATCGAGAGTTCGCGTTCGGCGCTTCGGACCCGACGACTGACGGGTGTGTTCGACCGCGCCGGCGAGCAGCCGGACGCCCCGGTCGCGACCGTGGATTCCTGGATCAGCGAGCTGACGGTGTCGCCGGAGCGCACCCTCCCGATCTGGTCGATCAGCGCCGTCACGGTCGCCCCCACCCATCGTCGCCGCGGGATCGCGACGGCGATGCTCACGGGCGAGCTGCGGACCGCGGCAGCCGCCGGCTACGCGCTCGCGGGACTCACGGTGACCGAGGCCACGATCTACGGGCGCTGGGGCTTCTCCCCGGCCGCCTGGGCGTCCCACGTGGTCGTCGACACGCGTCGCGCGCGGTGGACGGGTCCGGTCGCCCCCGGCCGTCTCGACTTCGTCCCGCGCGAGAGCCTGCCGGAGCGCCTCACCGCCGTGCACGAGCGGATGCGGGTGCGCCGCCCCGGTGCCGTCCCCGGTTGGGAAGGGCGCTGGCGCGGCATCGCGGGCCTCACCCCGGAGGCGCCGGATGCCAAGAAGGTCCGTGCCGTGGCGTACCGCGATCCCGAGGGGGTGGAGCGCGGCATCCTGGTCTACACGATCGCCGAGCGCGAGGAGTACACGGAGCACGAGCTCCAGATCCGGGCGCTCTTCGCCGACGGCGATGAAGCGCTCGCCGCGCTCTGGCGGTTCGCCCTCGAACACGACCTGGTCGGCCGCGTGACCGCCGAGCTCCAGCCGGCGGTGCCGCCGGTGCAGTGGATGGTCTCCGACCGTCGCGCGGTCACCGCGACGCTCACCGACCACCACTGGCTGCGGGTCCTCGATGTGCCGGGCGCACTGGCATCCCGTCGCTATTCCGGCCCGCTCGACCTGGTCCTCGGTGTGAGCGACCCGCTCGGGTTCGCCGACGGCGCGTGGCGCGTCCGCGTCGACGGCTCGGGGGAGGCCACCGTCGAGCGCAGCGACGCCGAACCGGACGTGCGGATGCCGGTGGGCTCCCTCGCGTCTCTCCTCCTCGGGGGCGTGCGTGCGACCGAGCTCGCCACGGCGGGACTCGTGCACGGGGACGCCGCGCACCTCGGCGCGGTGGACGGCGCGTTCGCACCGGCCGCGGCGCCGCTCCTGGACATCTGGTACTGAGTGCCGTCCACAGAGTCGCCGAGTAGCATCCCGCCGATGTCCGACGCCGCACCCGCCCCCGCCGCCCCGCGGCGCGCGTGGCGTGCCCGCGAAAGGCTCGCCGCGCTGTCGCGGGCCGCTCGTCGCTTCGTCGCGACGCACCCGGTGTCGGTCGCGCTGGTGGTCGTGATCCTCTCGACCGCCGCTCTCACCGGCACCCTCTGGGGAGAGGACGCCTCGATCTGGGGCGCCGGACCCCTCGCGACCTTCGCCGCGGGGCGATGGTGGACGCTGGTGACGGCCCTCGTGATCCCCGACTCCACGGTCGACGCGGTCGTCTCGGCGGCTCTGGCCGTCTCGGTGCTGGCGTATGCGGAGCGGTTGCTCGGTTCGCGTCGGACGGCGGTGCTCCTCGGCGCGCTGGGTCTCGCGGGTCTGCTGACGGGCATCGGATTCCACGCGGCCGCCTGGGCCGTGACCGACCTCCGCCCGGTCGTGGCCGCCGAGGTGCCCGTCCTCGACCCGACGACCCCGATCGCCGGCGTCGTGATGGCGGCGACGGCCTTCGCGCCGACGCTGTGGCGCCGGCGCGTGCGACTCGTGGGCTTCGCCACCCTCGCGCTGTTCGCGCTGTACGCCGGCGACGCCGACTCGTGGTACCGCCTGAGCGCTGCCGTGATCGGTCTCGGCGTCGGCGAGGTACTGGCCCGAGGCCGCGAGCGCCGCGCCTGGCATCGCAGCTCCACGCGCGAGACGCGGACCCTGCTCGCGCTGGTCGTCGCCGTCGTCGGCAGCGGGCCGCTCGTCGCGCTCATCAGCGGCGGGGGACGCGGTCCTCTGTCGCTCGTGGTCGACGCGTACACGCAGTACGACGACGAGCTGCTGGCGCGATGCGCCCGGGTGTCCTCGTCCGTGTGCGACGAGCAGCTGGCGCTCCTCATGACCCGCGGGCTCGGTCCGGCCCTCCTGGCCGTGACCCCCCTCGTGCTCATGCTCGTGGCCGCGTGGGGGCTGCGGCTCGGGCGTCGTTCCGCCCTCTTCCTCGCGGTGTTCACCCTCGTGGCCTCCGCCGTCATCCCGGTGATCTCGTTGCTCGACGGCCGCCTGCTCATCGACCCCTGGGTCGACGGCAGCGGCGCCGAGTACGTGCTGTGGGCGGTGGCGACGGTGGTCATCCCGCTCGTGCTCGCCGCGGTCCTCGTGGCCGCACGGGGGCGTTTCCCGGTGCGGGCGACACGACGCGCGGCCCGCACCGTGGCCGTCGTCATCGGTGTGGCCTTCGTCGCGTGCGCGACGACGTTCTTCGCCGTCGAGGCGTTGGGCCGCCGATCCTTCGAACGCGACCCCTCGGTGGGCGATCTCCTGCTCCTCACCCTCCGGCGGTTCCTGCCACCGGCCTACACCAACCCCGCGGGGGCAGCGAACTTCCCGCACCACGGGCCGGCGCTCTTCGCCTACCAATGGGTGGGCGTGCTCTTCTGGGCCGTCGTGATCGCCGCGATCCTCTGGCTGTTCCGCCGCGTGCAGCGCCCCGACGCCGGTGACGCGCGCGTCTACCGCGAGCTTCTGCGGCGGGGGAGCGACACCCTCGGATTCCTCGGCACGTGGGCCGGCAACCGGCACTGGTACTCCGACGACCGGGACTGCGCGGTGGCGTACCGGCTGGTGGGCGACGTGGCGCTGGCGGTGGCGGACCCGCTCGCGCCCGAGGGGAGACGACCGGAGGCGCTGCGGGCGTTCTCCGACTTCTGCGTCGAACACGGCTGGATACCGGCGTTCTACAGCGTGCACGAGGACACCGCCGCCGACCTCGAGGCCCTCGGGTGGCGCCATGTGCCCGTCGGGGTGGAGACCGTGATGGATCTGGCCGACCTCTCGTTCGCCGGCAAAGCCTGGCAGAAGGTCCGGCAGCCGCTCACGCGGGCGGAGCGCGAGGGCTACACCGCGGTGTGGACCCGATGGCGCGAGCTCACCGTCCTGCAGGCCTCGCAGGTCGTCGCGATCGACGAGGAGTGGGTCGCCGACCGCGCCCTCCCCGAGATGGGTTTCACCCTGGGGTCACTCGACGAACTGCGCGACCGGGATGTCCGTCTGCTGCTCGCGGTCGGCCCGGACGGTCGCATCGAGGCCGTCACGAGCTGGATGCCGAGCTGGACCGACGGCGCGGTCACCGGCTGGACGCTCGACTTCATGCGGCGGCGGACCGACGGCCCGAACGGGATGATGGAGTTCCTCATCGCCAAAGCAGCGCTGCAGTTGCAGGAGGAGGGCGCGTCCGTTCTCAGCCTGTCCGGCGCACCGCTCGCCGAGGCTCCGGACGCCGCCGCCGACGGTGACCCATCGGCGCTGCGGGCGTTGCTGCGCTGGCTCGCGGAGGTGCTGGAACCCGCCTACGGCTTCGCTTCGCTCTTCCGGTTCAAGGGCAAGTTCCGCCCCCGGTACCGGGAGCTGACGCTCGCGTACCGCGATCCGCTGCATCTCCCGGCGATCGGGGCGGCGGTCGGACGGGCCTACCTGCCCGATGCGTCACGTCGGGAGATCGTCGCCCTCGCCCGCTCGGCCTGGGGAGGTCGCCGATGAACCGTTTCTTCCTGTCGTTCGAACTCATCGACTCGCCGCTGCTCGTCATCTGCGTCGTCGTGGCCGCGCTCGGCATCCTCGTCGTCGTCCTCTGGCCGCCCCGACGGATCCTCCGGACGATCCTCGTCGGTCTGGGCGCCGGGGTCGTGATGTACGTCGTGGCCCGCGTCCTGGAGCACTTCGACGTCTTCCAGGGGCCGTTGCCCGCCGGGGCCGACTTCTGGGCCGCCGGCGGTGTCGCCGCGGCCGCGGTGGGCGTCGTCGGGATCTGCCGCCGGCCGTGGGCGCGCCGGATCGGCGGTGTCGTCACCGTCCTCGCGGCCCTGCTGGCCGCGGCGCTGGGCGTGAACGCGTCCTATGGGGTGACGCACAACCTCGCCGCCATCCTTGGCGTGCAGGCTCTCGACCCGGCATCCCTCCCGCAACCGGACGCCGCGGCGGGTGACCCCGCGACGCTCTACCAGACCTGGGAACCCCCGGCCGACATGCCCGCGAAGGGGACAGTAAGCGCCCTCACCGGCAGCACCAGGATCCCGACGGGACAGTATGCGGCGCGAGACGCCTCGCTCTACCTTCCCCCCGCGGCCCAGGTCGCGAATCCGCCGGCATTGCCGCTCCTGGTGTTCATGATGGGGCAGCCCGGGTCGCCCGACCCGACCTCGCTCGCGAAGGCGCTCGACGCGTTCGCGGCGACGAACAAGGGTCTCGCTCCCATCGCGATCGTCGTCGATCAGCTCACCGCCCCGGACCGCGACCCCGCGTGCGTCGACTCCAGCAAGTACGGTGCCGTCGCGACGTACATCAACCAGCTGGTTCCGCAATGGGCGGAGCAGAACCTCAACATCGTCAAGGACCACAAGTACTGGATCATCGGCGGCTTCTCCAACGGCGGCTCCTGCGCGGCCGTCTACGGCACGAAGTATCCCGAGACGTGGGGGCAGTTGCTCGACGTCATGGGCAACGAGTTCCCCGGTTCGGAACACGTGGACCAGACCGTGGCGGACGTGTACGGCGGCGACGCCGGCGCCTTCCAGGCGAACAAGCCGTCGGTCATCATGGCGGCTGCGGCGTCGGGCACCTATGCCGGGCACACTGCCGTCTTCACGTGGGGCAGCCTCGACACCACCTACGGTCCCGGGCAGCTCGCGAACTCCCAGGCGGCGCAAGCGGCGGGATTCACGGTCCTCACCCACATCGTCGACGGAGCCGGGCACACCGGCGAGGCCCTCGACGGCAGCCTGGCCTACGCGATCCCGGCACTGGCTCCCGTGCTCGGGCTCGCCGCCCCGGCATCCTGAGGCCCTTCCGCACCCGATCCCGTACGACGGAGGGGCCCGGTCGCTATGACCGGGCCCCTCCGTCGTATCGCGTCAGCGCGCGAGCGCCGCCTTCATGATCTCGGCGTGCTCGTTCGCGTGCACCTTGGGCGAGCCCGTCGCCGTCGACGCCGCGGAGGCGCGCGAGATGACACGGATGCCGCGTCCGCCCAGCTGATCGGCGACCTCGAGCGCGATGAACGGCCACGCGCCCTGGTTCTCCGGCTCGTCCTGCACCCACACCAGCTCGGCGTTCGGGTAGCGCTCGAGGACCTTGTTCAGTTCCTCGACGGGAGCCGGGTAGTACTGCTCGAGACGCACGAGCGCGATCTCCGGGTTCGGGTTCTTGTCGAGTTCGGCCCGCAGATCCCAGTGGATCTTCCCGGCGTGCAGGAGCACGCGCTTCACGGCGCCGCCGTCCAGGCCGCGGTCGTCGGCCAGCACCGGCTCGAACTTGCCCTCGAGGAAGTCCTCGACGGGGCTCGTCGCGCCGCGCAGTCGCAGCATCGCCTTCGGGGTGAAGACGATGAGCGGACGGCGGGGGCGCTGGTACGCCTGGCGGCGCAGGAGGTGGAAGTACGACGCCGGCGTCGACGGACGAGCCACGATCATGTTGTCCTGCGCGCACATCTGCAGGTAGCGCTCGATGCGCGCGGACGAGTGGTCGGGTCCCTGACCCTCGTAGCCGTGGGGGAGGAGCAGGACCACGCTGGACTGCTGGGCCCACTTCTGGTCGGCCGACGAGATGAACTCGTCGATGACCGACTGGGCGCCGTTGGCGAAGTCGCCGAACTGCGCCTCCCACAGCACCAGGGCGTCGGCGCGCTCGACCGAGTAGCCGTACTCGAAGGCCATCGCCGCGTACTCGCTGAGCAGCGAGTCGTAGATCCAGAAGCGTCCCTGGTTCTCGCTGAGGTTGGCCAGCGGCAGCCATTCCTGGCCGTTGTCGCGGTCGTGCAGCACCGCGTGGCGCTGCACGAACGTGCCGCGGCGCGAGTCCTGCCCGGCGAAGCGCACCGGGGTGCCCTCCATCAGCACCGAACCGAAGGCGAGCAGCTCGCCGAAGGCCCAGTCGATGTTGCCGTTGCGGCTCATGTCGAAACGCTTGTCGAGCAGCTGCTGCAGCTTGTTGTGGACCGTGAAGCCGTCGGGCTTGTTGACGAAGGCGTCGCCGATGTGGTGCACGACCTCGCGGGAGACGCCCGTGGTCTCGGGTGCGCCCACGACCGGCTCGTCGGACGCGTCGGCCGTGACGACCGGGTTGGCCCCGGTCTCGGCGGCGTGCGTGTCGGCGAAGGCGACCTCGAGGCGGTTCTGGAAGTCCTGCTTCGCCTGCTCGTACTCGTCTTCGGTGATGTCGCCACGACCGACGAGCGACTCGGTGTACAGACGCCGCACCGAGCGCTTCGCCTCGATGAGGTTCGTCATCAGCGGCTGCGTCATCGAGGGGTCGTCGCCCTCGTTGTGGCCGCGGCGGCGGTAGCAGACGAGGTCGATGACGATGTCGCGGTGGAACTCCTCGCGGTAGAGGAACGCCAGGTCGGCGGCGCGGACGACGGCCTCGGGGTCGTCGCCGTTGACATGCAGGATCGGAGCCTGGATGGTCTTCGCGACGTCGGTGGCGTACACCGACGTGCGGGCATCGGTCGGGGTGGTCGTGAAGCCGACCTGGTTGTTCACCACGACGTGGATCGTGCCGCCGGTGCGGTAACCGCGCAGCTGCGACATCTGCAGCGTCTCGACGACCACGCCCTGACCGGCGAAGGCGGCGTCGCCGTGCACGAGGATCGGCAGCCACGAGAACGTGCCGATGGGCTTGCGGTCCTGCTTCGCCCGGACGATGCCCTCGAGCACGCCGTCGACGGTCTCGAGGTGCGAGGGGTTCGCGGCGAGGTAGACGGGCAGCTCGTCGCCGGCGTCGCCGACGAAGGTCCCCTCGGTGCCGAGGTGGTACTTCACGTCGCCCGAGCCGCGCTTGCTGCCGACGGCGACGGCGCCCTCGAACTCGCGGAACACCTGGCCGTACGTCTTGCCGGCGATGTTGGTGAGCACGTTGAGCCGGCCACGGTGCGCCATGCCGATCGCCGCACCGTCCATGCCCGCGGAGGCGGCGCCCTGCAGGATCTGGTCGAGCAGGGGGATGAGGGACTCGCCACCTTCGAGGCTGAAGCGCTTCTGGCCGACGAACTTCGTCTGCAGGAACGTCTCGAAGGCCTCGGCCTGGTTCAGCTTCGACAGGATGCGCAGCTGTTCGTCGTGGCCGGGCTTGGTGTACTTCACCTCGACGTTGCGCTGGAACCACTGGCGCTGGCCGGGGTCCTGGATGTGCATGTACTCGACACCGAGCGTGCGGCAGTAGGAGTCGCGCAGCACACCGAGGATGTCGCGCAGCTTCGCCACGCGCTTGGCGCCGAGCCCACCGGTGACGAACTCGCGGTCCAGGTCCCAGAAGGTGAGGCCGTGCGATTCGATCTCGAGGTCGGGGTGGGTGCGCTGGACGTACTCGAGCGGGTCGATGTCGGCCATGAGGTGGCCGCGGACGCGGTACGAGTTGATGAGCTCCTGCACGCGCGCGCTCTTGTCGATCCGCTCGGACAGGTCGACGCTGATGTCGGCTGCCCAGTGGATCGGGGCGTACGGGATGCGCAGCGCCGCGAAGATGTCGTCGTAGAAGCCGCGCTGACCGATCAGCAGCTCGTGGACCTTCTTCAGGAACTCGCCCGAGCCGGCGCCCTGGATGACACGGTGGTCGTAGGTGCTGGTGAGCGTGATGGTCTTGCCGATGGCCAGTTCGTTGAGCGTCTTCTCGCTCGCGCCCTGGAACTCCGCGGGGTACTCCAGCGCTCCGGCACCGATGATCGCGCCCTGCCCGCGCATGAGGCGGGGGACCGAGTGCACGGTGCCGATGCCGCCGGGGTTGGTGAGGGAGATCGTCGTGCCCTGGAAATCGCCGGGGGTGAGCTTGTTCGAGCGGGCGCGGCGCACGAGGTCTTCGTAGGACGCGAGGAACTCGCCGAACGACAGCGTGTCGGCGCGCTTGATGCTGGGGACCAGGAGCGCGCGCGTGCCGTCGGGCTTGGGCATGTCGATCGCGATGCCCAGGTTGATGTGCGCGGGAGCCACGACGGAGGGCTTCCCGTCGATCTCGGCGTAGTAGACGTTCTGGCTCGGGAACTCCTTGAGCGCCTGGATGAGCGCCCAGCCGATGAGGTGCGTGAAGCTGACCTTGCCGCCGCGCGTGCGGGACATGTGGTTGTTGATGACGATGCGGTTGTCGATCATCAGCTTCGCCGGGATCGTGCGCACGCTCGTCGCGGTGGGGACCGTGAGCGAGTCGTCCATGTTGCTCGCGAGGGCCTTCGGCATGCCCTTGAGGACGGTGACCCGGTCTTCCTCGGTGCTCTCCGAGCCCGCGGACGGCACGGCGTTGGGGGCCTGCGCGGGGATCGGCTGCGGTGCGGCGGGCTTGGCCGTGGTGCGGGCCACAGGCGCCTGCCCGACCACCGGGATCGGCGCGGTCACGGGCTTGGGCTCCGTCGGGGCCGCCGCGGGAGGCGGGGCGGCTGCGGCGGATCCGTCGACGACCGGGTGGTACGCCTCCAGGATCGGCCACCAGGCCTTGTCTACGGAGTGCTTGTCGACCTTGAACTGTTCGTAGAGCTCGTCTACGAGCCACTCGTTCGCGCCGAACTCGCCCTCGCTCGAAGTACCGACGCCCGTCACCTGGCTCGACACAGTCGATCGCCTGCTTTCCTCGATGAAGATTCCTGTGGATGCACGCAGTCGTCTTCGTTGCGCACTCGTTCCAGCCTAGCCGAGGATTCCTGGCTCCTTCCGGGGTCTTGCCATTGATCGGATGTGGTGAGGTGGATGCCATGGAGTTCTCCGGTGCACAGCCCGATGTCGACCTCACCTACTCGGACGTCTTCCTGGTCCCGCGCCATTCCGAGGTGGGCAGCCGCCTCGCCGTGGACCTCGCGCCGGGGGACGGGAGCGGGGCGACTCTTCCCCTGGTCGCGTCGAACATGAACTCGGTGACCGGACCGCGGCTCGCGGCGACGCTCGCGCGACGCGGTGGTCTCGGCGTGCTGCCGCAGGACCTGGCGCTCCCCGACCTGGTCGCCGCCGTCGGCCGGGTGAAGGCGCAACCGGTGGCCTGGGACACCCCGCTCGTCCTCCCGCCCGAGGCGACCGTGGCCGATGCCCGCCGCATCCTTCCGCCCATCGCCGGGCGCGGCATCGTGGTGGCCGAGGTGCGCCCGGACGGCGCGATCGACATCTCGCGCGTGCACGGCATCGTTCCCGCTCCGCGCCTGGCGACGGCTCTCCCGGATGCCACCCTCGGCGACATCGCGCGACACGGCGCCCCCGCGGTCGGCGTCGGCGAGGTGGGCGATCCGCGAGCCGTGTTCGCGCTCATCAGCGAAGCGGGCGTGGACATCGTCCCGGTCATCGACGGCGATCGCGTCGTCGGAACGCTCTCGGCGCGCAGCGCCCTGCGCGCGTCCGTCTACCGCCCCGCGGTCGACGCCGACGGCCGGCTCATCGTCGCGGCCGCGGTGGGGATCAACGGCGACGTCGCCGGGAAGGCTCGCGCGCTCGCCGCGGCCGGGGTCGACGTCCTCGTCGTCGACACCGCGCACGGCCACCAGGAGCAGATGCTGCGCGCGCTCCGCGAGGTCGCGGCGCTCGACCTCGGCATCCCGATCGCGGCCGGCAACATCGTCACCGCCGACGGCGTGCGCGACCTGACCGCGGCGGGGGCCTCGATCCTCAAGGTCGGCGTGGGCCCCGGGGCGATGTGCACCACGCGCATGATGACCGCGGTCGGGCGGCCCCAGTTCTCCGCCGTGCTCGAGACGGCCGAGGCCGCGCGGGCGGCCGGGGCGCACGTATGGGCGGACGGCGGGGTGCGCTATCCGCGCGATGTCGCCCTCGCGCTCGCCGCGGGCGCGGCATCCGTCATGATCGGCTCGTGGTTCGCCGGGACGATCGAGTCGCCCGGGGAACTCCTGCGGGATGCCGATGGGCGGATCTACAAGGAGTCCTGGGGCATGGCTTCGACCAAGGCCGTGCAGGGGCGGTTCGGCGGCCTCGATCCGTTCGAACGCGCCCGCAAGGAGCTCTTCGCGGAGGGGATCTCCTCGTCGCGCATCTACCTCGACCCGCAGCGGCCCGGGGTGGAGGACCTGCTCGACATGATCACCTCCGGGGTGCGATCGTCCTTCACCTACGCGGGAGCGGCGACGGTCGCCCAGTTCCACGACCGTGCCCGGGTCGGACTGCAGTCGGCCGCCGGCTACGAGGAGGGCAAGGCCCTGCCGGTCAGCTGGTGACCGACGCCGACGCCGTGACGTCGGCCTCGAGCGTGATCCAGGCGCCCAGCTGGACGGAGAGATCCCGGTCATCGCCCGTCGGGAGCGCGGGTCGGCGCGGATCGGCCGGGAAGGCCCCGTCGCGGCGCATCGCCCACAGTGCATCGGCGTTGCGACGGACGAGGCGGCGCGCGCGGTCCGCGTCCTCGCCGTCCATCCGGGAGGCGGCCACCCCGAGATAGCGGGCCAGGATGCCGGCGAACAGGCCGCCGTCGCCGCCCCCGGCCGCGGGGAACAGGCCCTCCTCGGCGGCGCACCACCGGTCCACGGCCCCCAGGACGGTGCCGGCGCGGGTGCCGTCGCCGAGGGCGAGGGCGGCCCCGATCGCGACGCCCTGGTTGTACGTCCACAGGTCGGGACGCACGCCGCCGTGCTCGATGCCGTCGCGGACGAGCCCTGTCGCGGGGTCGTCGAGGACCGCGGCCATCCATGCCGCCATCCGCTCGGCGAGGGCGCGGTGACGGCTGGGCGCGAGCACCATGGCGGCGGGTCCGTTCGCGGGGGCGTTGTAGAGGACGCTGCGCGTGCGCCAGGGCAGCGCCCCGACGGCGGGGTCGAACGCCCCGGCGAGCAGTCGCGCGATGCGCGCGCGGGGACGACCGTGAGGGCGGGTCTCGGCGAGCGCAAGTCCCATCCACGCGATGTCGTCGAAGAACGGGGTGATCCAGGTCCCGGCCGTGCGCACGGTGACACCGCGAAGGAGGTCGCCGATCAGTCGTCGTCGGGCGGCCGACGGGCGGTGCCGCTCGGCCTCGGCCAGCACATGGACCAGATGGGCATGCCACCAGTAGTGCCAGGTGCGGGCGCCGTCGCCGGCCGTCGCCGCGTGGGCCCACGCGACGGGCCCGTACCGGTGCACGTACGCGGTGATGACCGCGTCCTCGGCGGCTGCGGCGCGCTGCTGCGTCGAAGGGGTGGCATCCATGCCCCCATCCTGGAGGGGCGGAACGGATGCCGTCGGCCCGGTGCCGGCGGGCGTGCGAGGCCCTAGAATCGGGGGCACGATGGACGACCCTCCCAGTTGTAGACCCGAGCCCCGACGACCCTCTCCCGCGCCGAGCGGGGGTGACGCGTGATGGATTACGTCATGTTGGGCGTGGGGCTGCTTCTCACGGTGGGCACGGGACTCTTCGTCGCGAGCGAATTCGCGCTGGTCAATCTGGACCGAGCCGATCTCGAATCGCGCCGCGCGGCGGGCGAGACGCGACTGTCGCTGACGATCGACGCGCTGCGGATCACCTCGACCCACCTCTCGAGCGCCCAGCTGGGCATCACCCTCACGACGCTGCTCACCGGTTACACGATGGAACCGGCGATCTCAAACCTGCTGCGCCCCGTCTTCCTCTCGTGGTCGATCCCCGAGGCGGTCGTCGGGCCGGTCTCGGCCGTGCTCGGCATCGCGATCGCCACGATCCTGTCGATGATCCTGGGCGAACTCGTCCCCAAGAACTTCGCCCTCGCGGTCCCGCGTCAGGCGGCCAAGCTCGTCATGCCGTTCCAGGTGGCCTTCACGACGGTGTTCCGTCCCGCGGTCGCCGTCCTCAACGGCAGCGCCAACGGCGTGCTCCGCGCGGTGGGGGTGGAGCCCAAGGAGGAGCTGTCCGGCGCGCGGACGGCGGAGGAGCTCTCGAGCCTCGTCCGTCGCTCCGCCAGCGCCGGCATGCTCGAGAAGGACACCGCCTCGCTCCTGGACCGGAGCCTCACCTTCGCCCGGTTGAGCGCGGCCGACGTCATGACCCCGCGACCGAGCGTGCACGCGCTCGCCGCCGGTGAGCCCACCGACGCCGTCATCCAGCTCGCGCGCCGGACCGGGCACAGCCGCTTCCCCGTCTACGACGAGTCGATGGACGACATCATCGGCGTCGTGCACCTGAAGGCGGCCGTCGGGGTTCCCCGCGACCGACGCGGCGACGTCCCCGTCGCCGCCCTCGCCACCGAGCCGCTCCGGGTCCCCGAGACCGTCCACCTCGACACCCTCGTCTCCGAGCTGCGTTCGCGCGGTTACCAGATGGCGATCGTCGTCGACGAGTACGGCGGCACCGCGGGTGTGGTGACGCTGGAAGACCTGGTGGAAGAGATCGTCGGAGAGGTGCTCGACGAGCATGATCGATCCCGCGCCGGTGTCGTGCGCACCGCGGCATCCCTCACCTTCCCGGGCGACCTCCGCCCCGACGAGCTCCTCGACCGCGCCGGCGTGCGCGTCCCCGAGGGAGAGGTCTACGACACCGTGGGCGGATTCCTGATGGCCGAGCTCGAACGCATCCCGAAGGTGGGCGACACCGTCGAGGTCGAGGACGGCGTTCTCACCGTCCACCGCATGGACGGTCGTCGCGTCGACCGGGTGCAGTTCACCCCCGCCCCGTCCGAGGAGGGGGTCGCCGACCTCGTCCGCGCGGCCAAGGGGGGTGACCAGCGATGAGCGACTGGGCCGGAATCGCCTGGCTGGTGGTCCTGCTGGCCGCCAACGCCTTCTTCGTCGGGTCCGAGTTCGCCGTGATCTCCGCCCGACGCTCGCAGGTCGAGCCGCTCGCCGAGCGCGGGTCGCGGTCGGCGAAGACCGCGCTGTACGCCATGGAGCACGCGACGCTGATGCTCGCGACCTGCCAGCTCGGCATCACGATCTGCTCGCTGCTGATCCTGAACGTGTCGGAACCCGCGATCCATCACCTCCTCGCCGGGCCGCTTGGGCTGACGGGACTCTCCGAGACGGCGGTCGACGTCGCCGGGTTCGTCGTGGCGCTGCTGGTGGTGTCGTACCTGCACGTCGTCTTCGGCGAGATGGTGCCGAAGAACCTCGCATTCTCGCTGCCCGACCGGGCCGTGCTGATGCTCGCCCCGCCGCTCGTGGCGGTGTCGAAGGCGTTCTACCCCGTCATCGTGGCGCTCAACTGGACCGCGAACCACATCGTGCGGCTCTTCCGCGTCGAGCCGAAGGACGAGGCGGCCTCCACCTTCACCCTCGACGAGGTCGCGACGATCGTGAACCAGTCCCGCCGCGAGGGGGTCCTCGACGACGCGGCCGGCACGGTGACCGCCGTGGTGGAGTTCACCGAGAAGAAAGCGGCCGACATCGCCGTGCCGATGGCCGATCTCGTCACACTCCCCGAGACGACCACCCCGGCCGAGATCGAGCGGGCGGTGGCGGTCCACGGGTACTCGCGGTACGTGATCGTCGACGCGCACGGGCATCCGACGGGGTACGTCCACCTCAAGGACGTCCTGCGTGTGGCGGAGGGGCCCGACGACGAGGCCGACATGGCGCGGCCGATCCCGACCAAGCGCATCCACCACATGGTGTCGGTTCTGGAGTCGACCGATCTCGAAGACGCGCTGGCCCTCATGCGACGCTCGGGTCGTCACCTCGCCCAGGTGCGCGACGAGGCCGGCGAGGTGCGCGCGGTGCTGTTCCTCGAGGACGTCATCGAAGAGCTCGTGGGCGAAGTGCAGGATGCCACGGCCCGCCGTCGGTTCGTCTGACGGCGGGGAGTGGCATCCGGCCCGCGCTCAGTAGGCCCGCAGGTACTGGGCCGGCGCGGGGAGCTCGGCGCCGAGCTCGACCGCCGCGCGGAGGGCGTAGTGCGGGTCGCGGAGCCACTCGCGCGCGGAGAGCACCGCGTCGGCGCGCCCCTCGGCGACGACCGACTCCGCCAGAGGAGCGTCGTCGATCATGCCGACAGCGGCGACGAGGAGGCCGGTCTCGCGACGCACCTTCTCGGCGAGGGGCACCTGGTATCCGGGGCCCGGCTGGATGATCTGATGCGGCACCAGCCCACCGCTGGAGACGTCGATGAGGTCGGCGCCCGAGGCGGCGACGCGCTCAGCGGCGCGGACGGTGTCGTCGATGTCCCAGCCGCCGTCGGCGGCATCCGTTCCCGAGAACCGGACGAACACCGCCGCGTCGGGGGCGGCGGTGCGCACCGCGGCGGTCACGCGCTCGAGCAGGCGCACGCGCCCGTCGAACGACCCGCCGTACTCGTCGTCGCGGTGGTTGCTCAGCGGCGACAGGAACTGGTGCAGCAGGTAGCCGTGGGCCGCGTGCACCTCGAGGACCTCGAAGCCGGCCGCGACGGCCCGGCGGGCGGCATCCGCGAAATCGGTGACGACCTTCTCGATGCCCGCGGCGTCGAGCTCCCGCGGCTCGGCGAAACCGGGGTACGCGATCGCCGAGGGGGCGACGGTCTCCCAGCCGCCGTCCTCCGTGGGCACGGACCCGCGGCCGCCGGTCAGCGGCGACGTCGTCGAGGCCTTGCGCCCCGCGTGGCCGAGCTGGACGCCCGGGACGGCGCCGCGTGCCCGGATCGCGGCCACGATCGGCGTCCAGGCCTCGACCTGCGCGTTGTTCCACAGTCCGACGTCGTCGGGGGAGATGCGGGCCTCCGGCGAGACCGCGGTGGCCTCGGCGATCACGAGGCCGGCGCCCCCGGCGGCGAACTGCGCGAGATGCACGTGGTGCCAGTCGTTCGGGATGCCGTCGACGGCGCTGTACTGGCACATGGGCGAGACCCACAGGCGGTTGCGCATCTCGATACCGCGGACGGTCAGGGGCGTGAAGAGGGTGCTCACGTCGGCCTCTCTCGTTCTAGGGTGACGCCATGACGGCGAGGGACTGGACGGGGCACGATGCGGCCCGCACACTTCGGAGGCCAACGGACGCCGACGACAAGTATTCCCGCGGGGTCGTGGGACTGCGCACCGGATCGACGCGGTACCCGGGCGCCGCGGTGCTCGGTGTCGAAGCCGCGTGGCGCACGGGGACGGGCATGGTGCGCTACCTCGGACCCGCGCGGGCGCAGGACCTCGTGCTGCAGCGACGGCCCGAGACCGTGACGGCCGACGGCCGCGTGCAGGCTTGGGTCATCGGATCGGGCACGGATGCCGCCGAGCGCGACGCCGCGGAGACCGCGGCGCTGCGCGGCATCCTGTCGGGCGAGGTGCCCGTCGTGGCGGATGCGGGAGCCCTGGACCTGGTGTCGGCCGCGTCGGCCCCGGTGATCGTGACGCCGCACGCGCGTGAGCTGGCGCGGCTGCGCGCGGCGTTGGGGCTCGGTCCCTCGGACGCGGCCGACGACGACGAGCGCGAGCGGGAGGCGGTCGAGACCGCCGCGGCACTCGGCGGAGTCGTCCTGTCCAAAGGTGCCGTGACGATCGTGGCCGCGCCGGGCGGCTGGGTGCGCCGCGTCCGGAGCGGGACGCCGTGGCTGGCGACCGCCGGCACCGGCGACGTCCTCGGTGGGGTACTCGGGGCGGTCGCCGCGGGCGCGACCGCGGCGGGGCGCACGTCCCCCGACGAGCTCGCGGCGTGCGCCGCGACGGCCGCGTGGCTGCACGGCGCCGCGGGCACGGTCGCCGCCGCCCGTCACGGAGGGGCGGGAGGCCCCCTCACCGCTCTCGACGTCGCCGAGGCGCTGCCGAGGGTGGTCGCGGAGGTGCTCACCGCCGGATGACGGACTCGATCGCATAACGGTTGCCCGTCGCGAAGCCCGCCAGGTCGCGTCGAGTCGGCACCCGTGGCATCCCGTCGTCCGGGGCGCTCAGGGACGCCCGCTTAGGATGATCCGGTGGTGAGGCGTGTCGTCGTTCTGTTGCTGGCGTTCGTCGCCGTCCACGTCACGGTGGGGATCCTGGGCTATCAGCAGCCCAACGAGCCCATGGGTGACGTGTATCTGGTGTACGAACCGTGGTCGCGCTGCGCCCTCTTCGGCGGCATCGACGTCTCCTCCTGCACGCGGTCGGACGCGTGGGCGTGGCCGGGGATCACCGAGAAGTGGATCTACCCGCAGCTCGCCTTCCTGCCGATGACGTTCGCGTGGGTGTTCGCGTGGGCCGTGGGGTACACGCCGGCCTGGGCGATCACGGTGTCGCTGTTCAACCTGGTCGCCTTCGTGGTGCTCGTCGGCTCCGGTCGTTCGCGCGGCCGCGTCCTCGCCGCCTGGTTCTGGCTCGCCGCGATCCTCCTCATCGGGCCGGTCGGGCTCTACCGCATCGACGGCATCACCGTGCCGATCGCGATCCTCGGCGCGCTCTGGCTCGTGCGGCGGCCGTTCGTGGCATCCGTGCTCCTGTCGGTCGCGATCTGGATGAAGGTGTGGCCCGCGGCGATCCTGGCCGCCGGTTTCGTCGCCATCCGCCGACGCCTCGCCCTCGTGTGGGGAGCGGTCGCCGTGTCGCTCGCGACGATCATCCCGGTCGTCGCGCTCGGCGGTGCGCCCTACGTCTTCGGATTCGTCGGGGACCAGACCTCCCGCGGCATCCAGATGGAAGCGCCCGTCGGCGGGCTCTACATGTTCCTCGCCGCGTTCTACGTGCCCGGCTCCGAGGTCTACTACGACGGCGGCGTCCTCACCTTCCAGGTGACCGGGCCCGGCGCCGACGTCGTCATCGCCGCGATGACGCCGATCATGCTGCTGGTCATGCTGGCGGTGCTGATCGTCGGGGCCCGGAAGATGTGGCTCGGCGCGACCTTCCTCCGCGTCTTCCCGCCGCTGGCGCTCGCGCTGGTCACCGCCTTCATCGCGCTCAACAAGGTCGGCTCGCCCCAGTACTACGTCTGGCTGTTCCCGCCGGTGGTGATCGGCCTGCTGCTCGACCGGCGCCGCTGGTACGGCTTCGGCGCCCTGACCCTCGCGATCGCGGGGGTGACGCAGTGGGTGTACCCGCTCGTGTACGACGGGCTCATGGCCACCCACCCGGCGCCCTTCCCGGTGTTCCTGCTGGAGCTGCGGAACCTCCTCGGCCTGGTGCTGATGGTCTGGGCCATCGTCCGCGTCCTGCGGGCGCCCACGCACCGCGTCGCGCGCCCCGCCGACCTGCGCGAGTGGGTGCTCGGTCGACGCTCCGTGCCGGCACGACAGACCACGACCTAGGCTCGGACCATGCTCATCGCGTTCTCGGTCGCCCCGTCCGGTGTCGGTACCGCTTCCGCGGAGAACACCGACGGATCCGTCCACGACGCCGTCGCCGCCGCGGTGGCCGTCGTCCGTGCGTCGGGGCTGCCCCACCGTACGACCTCGATGTTCACCGAGATCGAGGGGGAGTGGGACGAGGTCTTCGACGTCGTCAAGCGTGCGACGGATGCCGTGCTGCCGTACGGCTCGCGCGTCTCGCTGGTGCTGAAGGCCGACATCCGCCCCGGCCGCACGGGCGAGATCGACGGCAAGATCGAGCGCCTCGAGCGCGCGATCGACGACGCGGGCTGAGCGCGGCGCCGCGGCGCGGCGTCCCGCGTCCGGCGCGGCCCGGCGTCTCGCGTCGCGCGCGGCGTCCAGCCGTGGCATCCCGCCGTGGCATCCCGCGATAAACACAATTCACGACGAGAAACGCGTTCTCCTCGCGTTTATGCGCGCGAACCGCGTTTATCGCGCCGGGGCTGCGTCGTCGCGGCGCGCTCCGCGTGCAGGGCATCCCGATACACGGCGCGCCGAATCGATTCGACACCGCCGGGTACGGGCCAGTAGCATCAGCGGGTGACCTCTTCGACGACCTCGAAGGGTGCGGCGAAGCGGGCGCTCCTTTCTCTCGCCATCGGCAGCTTCGGCATCGGCATGACCGAGTTCGTCGTGATGGGCCTTCTGCCCAACATCGCGCGCGACCTCCTCCCGTCGGCCTGGGCCGTTTCCCCCGACGACGCCATCGCCCAGGCGGGCTGGCTCGTGTCGCTCTACGCCCTCGGCGTCGTCGTCGGTGCGCCGACGATCGCGGGATCGGTGGCCCGGTTCCCTCGGCACCGGGTGATGATCGTGCTCGCCGCGGCCCTCGCGTTCTTCACCCTGCTGACCGTGATCGCGCCGACGTTCGAGCTGGTCGCGGCCTCCCGGTTCCTCGCGGGTCTCCCGCACGGCGCGTACTTCGGCATCGGCGCGCTCATCGCCGCCGACGCGCTCGGCCCCGGCAATCGCGCGAAGGGCGTCGCGTTCGTCCTCACCGGGCTCACCATCGCGAACGTCGTCGGTGTGCCGCTCGGCACGCTGCTGGGCCAGCAGGTCGGCTGGCGCGCCGCGTTCGCCGTCGTGGCGGGTATCTTCCTGGTCGCCACCGTCTGCATCGCGTTCTTCGTGCCCGCCCATCCGGGGATGCCCGGACGCCGCCTCCGCGACGAGCTGCGGGTCTTCCGCCTCGGTCAGGTCTGGTTCGCGCTCGGCATCGGCGCGATCGGGTTCGGTGGCTTCTTCGCGATGTACAGCTACATCGCGCCCATGATCACCGACGTCGCGGGTCAGCCCGAGTGGGTGGTGTCGGTCGTCCTGGTGCTGGTGGGCATCGGGATGACGATCGGCAACATCGTGGGCGGTGGCCTCGCCGACAAGGACCTGCGATTCTGGCTGCACGTCGGGCTGGTCGCCCTGGCCGCGGCATCCATCGGTCTGGCTCTTACCGCCGGCTGGATCTTCAGCCTCGCGCTCTTCGCGTTCCTCGTCGCCTTCTGCGGTGCGGCGCTCAGCCCCGCGATCCAGACGCGGCTCATGGACGTCGCGGAGGACAACCAGTCCATCGCCGCGGCGCTGAACCACTCGGCGTTGAACATGGGCAACAGCCTGGGTGCGCTCCTCGGCGGGCTGGTCATCGCCGCGGGCCTCGGGCTGGTCGCTCCGGCCTGGGTGGGCGCGGTACTGGCCCTCGCCGGTCTCGTCGTCGCGGTCGTCGCCTACCGTGTGGAGGATCGCAGCGGACACCATCCCGCCCACCGGATGCCGGCCGCCGAGGCCGCGACCACGGCGATCACCGGTTCGATCCCGACGCAGGGCTGATCCCCGCGGTCGCACGCGTCCGCCGCCGTTTCCGACGCGCGCTCGGATCTCAGTGTCCAAGACACGCGGATGCCGCGGGCTCGTGTCCGCGTGTCCTGGACACTCGACGGACGCACCGGTTCCGCGCGGCCGACTCCGGGTGTGGCGCCGCGGGAACCGGCATCCGGGTCAGACGGCGAACAACCGCCGCAGGTGGTGGTCGACGGCCGCGGTCTCGATGAGGAACCCGTCGTGGCCGAAGTCGCTCGTGAGCACTACCGCCTGATCCCCATCGAGGGTGTTCGGGATGCCGCGGGCGATGCGGTGCTGCCCGTCCACCGGGAAGAGCCGGTCGGTGTCGACCCCGAGCACGAGGGTCGTCGCCGTCACCCGTCGCAGCGCGTCCTCGACGCCGTCGCGGTCGCGGCCCACGTCGTGGGAGTTCATGGCCTCGACGAGCGTCAGGTAGCTGTTGGCGTCGAAGCGGCGGGTGAACTTGTTGCCGTGGAAGTCGAGGTACGACTCCACCGCGAAGCGCCCGCCGCGGCCCAGGGGGCTGACACCGGACTGCCACGACCGCTGGAACCGCTGGTTCAGCTCGGTCGGGCTGCGGTAGCTCAGCATCGCCATGCGGCGGGCGAGAGCGAGTCCGCGGTGCGGGCCGTCGCCGTCGGCGGCGTCGTAGAACGCCCCGCCCGCGAAACGCGGGTCCATCCGGATGGTGTCGGCCTGGACGGTGTTGAGCGCGATCTGGTCGGCGGTCGTGATCGGCGGCGACGACAGGATGGCGGCGCGCTCGACCCGGTCGGGGTGCCCGACCGCCCATTCCAGGGCGTGCATCCCGCCCATCGAGCCGCCGACGACCGCCGCCCAGCGGTCGATCCCCAGCGCATCGGCCAGCAGCGCCTGCGCGCCCACCTGATCGCGGATCGTGAGGTACGGGAAGCGCGCGGCCCACTCGTAGCCGTCGGGCGCGATGCTGGCCGGTCCCGTCGACCCCTGGCATCCGCCCAGCATGTTCGGCGCGATCACGAACCAGCGGTCGGTGTCGATCGCGGCGCCCGGGCCCACGAGGTCGCCCCACCAGCCGGCGGTGGGGTGTCCCGGACCCGCGGAGCCGCGGACGTGGCTGTCGCCGGTGAGGGCGTGGAGGATCAAGACCGCGTTGTCGCGCGCGGGGGAGAGTTCGCCCCACGTCTCGTAGGCCAGGCGGAAGCCGGGGAGGCGTTCGCCGTTCTCGGTGCGGAACTCGCCGAACGCGGCGAAGCGCCGGTCGCCGACCGGGTCGCCGTCGCGCCACGCGCCGGTGGTCGGCGGTCGGCCGAGGAGGGACCGCGCATCGGCCTCCGTGATCGGCGCCGAGGGCACCGTGTCTTCGGAGATCTGCCAGTCCATGGCATCCATTCTCCCGGGTCGGGGCGCGGCCGGAGGGACTGTTACGGCGATCTCGGCGGCGCGGTCTAGCATTCACAGCATGGGGACATGGGGCACGAAGCCGTTCGACAACGACAATGCCGCGGACTGGGCTTTCGAGCTCGAAGACGCCGAGAGCTGGGATGTCGTCAGCGACGCGCTGCGCATCGCGGTCGAGGCCGCGCCGTCAGAACTCGAGGCGGACCAGGCGGAGATCGCGATCGCCGCCGGAGACGTCGTCGCCCGCGGCCTCGGCCGCATCGACGGACCGGTCTTCTCGGACGAGGTCGTGCTCTTCCTCGCCCGTGTCCCGCGGCCGTCGGCCGAGGTCGTGGCGCTCGCGGTGTCGGCGATCGCCGTCGCGACATCACCCGAGGGGGAGCTGGCGGAACTCTGGGAGGGCGACCCCGGTTGGCTCGCGGAGAACGAACAGCTCATCACGGCGCTCACCGGCGTCTGACGTCGTTGTCCAGCCCCGGCGCGGGGATGGCGTCGGCGGCGAGGATCGGAGCATGGCGAACTTCCTCCTCATCGCGGCCTCGAGCGACATCGGCGCCGCAACCGCTCGGCGTCTGCGCGACGCCGGCCACCGCGTGATCACCACCGCCCGCGACACGTCGGTGATCGAGCCCGACATGATCCTGGATGCCACCGACTTCGACGCCGTCGACCGGGCCGTGTCCGACGCGGGGGAGCTCGACGGCATCGCGGTGTTCGCGGGCTCGATGCTGCTCAAGCCCGCGCACCTGACCTCGCGGGAGCAGTACGACGACATCGTCGCCGCCTCGCTCACGACGTCCTTCGCGGCAGTGCGGGCGGCGGGGAAGCACCTCCGCGGAGGGTCCGTCGTCCTTACATCGTCGGCCGCGGCGCTGGCGGGGCTGTCGAACCACGACGCCATCGCGGCGGCGAAGGCCGGGGTCATCGGACTGACTCTCTCGGCGGCGGCGAGCTACGCCGCGCGCGACCTGCGCATCAACGCCGTCGCGCCGGGACTGGTGCAGACGCGGCTGACCGAGGGCCTCACGGCGAGTGAAACGTCGCGCAAGGTGTCCGAGGCGATGCACCCTCTCGGCCGGCTCGGTGAGCCCGACGACGTCGCACGCGCGGTGGAGTTCCTCCTCGACCCGGCCAACGCCTGGATCACCGGCCAGGTGCTCGGCGTCGACGGCGGTCTCGGCAGCCTCCGCCCCCGGCAGCGGGTCTGACCGCGCGAGACCGGTGGCGAGCGGAGGAGAAACGCGGAGGGGAGGATGCCTGGGCCCCGCGGCATCCTCCGGTCGCCGGATCTCCTCCCGTGCGTACCCCGCGAGCGAACGCGACGACGCCCCGACCCGGCGGACCGGGGCGGGGCGTCGCGGACGGGCGGGTCAGGCGCGAGCGGCCTCGGACAGACGCCGCGCGGCGGCGAGGGCCTGGTCGAGGTCGGCCTTGAGGTCGTCGATGTTCTCCAGACCCACCGACAGGCGCACGAGGCCCGGCGTCACACCCGAGGTGAGCTGCTGCTCGGGGGTGAGCTGGGAGTGCGTGGTCGAGGCCGGGTGGATGACGAGCGAGCGCACGTCGCCGATGTTGGCGAGGTGGCTGAACAGGTCGAGCGAGTTGACGAACTCGCGGCCGGCCTCCACACCGCCCTTGAGCTCGAACGACAGCACCGCACCGACGCCCTTAGGGGCGTAGTTGTTCGCCGCGGCGTACCAGGGCGAGGTGGGGAGCCCCGAGTAGTTCACACTCGCGACGTCGTCGTGCGCCTCGAGCCACTCGGCGATCTCCTGCGCGTTCTGCACGTGGCGCTCGATGCGCAGCGACAGCGTCTCGAGGCCCTGGATGAGCAGCCACGCGCTGTGCGGCGAGATGGCGGCACCCAGGTCGCGCAGCAGCTGCACGCGCGCCTTGATGATGTAGGCGAGGCCGTCGCCGACCGCGGTGGTGTAGCTCGCGCCGTGGTACGACGGGTCGGGCTCGGTGAGGCCGGGGAACTTGTCCACGTTCTCGGACCACGCGAACGTGCCGCCGTCGACGATGACGCCGCCGATGGTCGTGCCGTGACCGCCGATGAACTTCGTCGCCGAGTGGATGACGATGTCGGCACCGTGCTCGAAGGGACGGATGAGGTACGGCGTCGCGATGGTGTTGTCGACGGTGAGCGGCACGCCGCTCTCGTGCGCGACGTCGGCCACCGTGCGGATGTCGAGCACGTTGATCTTCGGGTTGCCGATGGTCTCGGCGAAGAAGAGCTTCGTGTTGGGGCGGACGGCCGCGCGCCACGCCTCAGGGTCGTCCTGGTTCTCGACGAACGTCGTCTCGATGCCGAGCTTGGCGAGGGTGTACTTGAAGAGGTTGTACGTGCCGCCGTAGATCGAGCTCGACGAGACGATGTGGTCGCCCGCCTGCGCGATGTTGAGCACCGCGAACGTCTCCGCCGCCTGACCGCTCGCGACCAGGAGGGCTCCGGTGCCCCCCTCCAGCGCGGCGATGCGCTGCTCGACGACGTCCTGCGTGGGGTTCTGGATGCGGGTGTAGATGTTTCCGAACTCGGCCAGCGCGAACAGGTTCGCGGCGTGGTCGGCGTTGTCGAACACGTACGACGTGGTCTGGTAGATCGGCGTCGCGCGAGCCTTCGTCACCGGGTCGGGCTGCGCCCCGGTGTGGATCTGCTTGGTCTCGAAACGCCAGTTCTCGGGTGCGGACACGGCTGCTCCTCAAATCTTCGGGGGCCGCGACGGATGCCACGGCCTGCAGCGAGCGTACGGATGCCCGGTCGCACCGACAACAGGGGGGACACGCGCCGTAACGTCGACCGCGGCCGCCGTCGCCGCCCGCCGGTAGCGTGGATGCCATGACGAGACGTGCGGTGGTGACCGGGGCCAGTTCGGGGATCGGTGAGGCGGCGGCGCGGGAGCTGCGCGCGCGCGGGTGGGACGTGGTCGGCGTGGCCCGCCGGGCCGAGCGCCTCACCGCCCTCGAGGCCGAGACCGGGGTCGTGGCGCACGTCGCCGACCTCACCGACGGCGACGCGGTGGCGACCCTCGCCGCGTGGCTGGAAGAGACCGGCGGTGTCGATGCGCTCGTGCACGTCGCCGGGGGTGCGCGCGGTACCGATCGCGTCGAGGACGGCGACCCCGAGCAGTGGCGGTGGATGTTCGAGGCGAACGTCCTGTCGTCTCAGCGACTCGTGGCATCCCTCCTCCCGCTTCTGCGGCGGGCGGCCGAACGCGTCGGACACGCCGACCTCCTGTTCGTCACGTCGACGGCGGCGCAGACGGCGTACCCCGGAGGCGCCGGCTACAACGCCGCCAAGGCGGGCGAGTCGATGCTCGTGGCCGCCCTCCGTCAGGAGCTGAACGGCGAGCCTCTGCGGGTCATCGAGATCGCGCCGGGCATGGTCCGCACCGAGGAGTTCACCCTGAACCGTCTGGGCGGAGACCAGTCCGGCGTCGACAAGCTGTACGAGGGCGTCGAGGCCCCGCTCCTGGCGGAGGACGTCGCGGACGTCATCGCGTACGCCGTCGACGCGCCCGGCCACGTCAACCTCGACCTGGTGACGGTGCGTCCCGTGGCCCAGTCCGCGCAGCACCTTCTCGCGCGCGGACCGTTGCGCGTCCGCGACGCGCGGGACTGAGCGGGCGGCTCAGGCGACGTCGCCGCGGGCGGCGCCGGCCGCCGCCTCCGCGGTGTCGGCGAACGCGACCTTCGGGACGAACAGCAGCAGGACCGCCGCGACGAATCCGCCCGCCGCGCAGATCGACCACACCGTGATGTAGCCGGCGAGCGGGGCGGCCGTCGCCGCGACCGCCGCGCCCGCGCCACCGGCGAGGACCACCCCGAACACCGCGGACGACATCGTGCCGCCGATGGTCTTGGTCGTGTTCGTCAGCGCGGATGCCACGCCCGTCTGCCCCCGCGGAGCGGCCGCCGCGGCCGCGGCGGGCATCGCGGCGACGAGTGCGCCCGAGCCGAGACCGGCGATCGTGAGGCACAGGAGTACCTCCCACAGCTCGGTGTGGAGGGGGACCAGGAGCAGGTAGCCGACGCCGACGAGAGCGGCCGCGCCGATGAGGACCGCCCGGGGACTCGCGCGTCGCGACGTGACGGCGAACAGGATCGCGCCGACGATCAAGGAGACGAGGTACACGCCGATGACGTTGGAACGGTCGGTGGCATCCAGGCCCAGCCCGTAGCCGAGCGAGGGATCGGTGCCGGCGTAGGTCGCGAGCGGCCCCTGGGCGCCGAGTAGGCTGATGCCCACGAGGAACGACGTGACCTGGACAGGCCACATCTCCGGCCGGCGCAGCACGCGGATGTCGACGGCCGGGTCGGGGCGGCGGAGCTCGTAGCGCGCGAACACGACGAGCAGAGCCGCGCCGATCACGAGCAGCGGGACGATGACCGCGGGCCCCGGGCCCGCCGGGAGACGCACGAACGACAGCGCGCCCGTCAGACACAGCAGTGCGGCGGCGAGGAGGACGAACCCGCCGATGTCCAGGCGGCGGGATCCCGGCATCCGCTCCGACTCCGGCACCCCGAACCAGATCACGAGGCACACCAGGGTGACCGCGATCGCGGGGACCGTGAGGGCCAGACGCAGATCGCCACCGGTGGCGGCGAACAGGCGCCCGGCGGCGAGGGCGCCCGCGATGGCGCCGACCTGGAGACCGACGACGAGCAGCCCCGCCGCGCGGCGGGTCTGCGAGACGCCACGGCTCTGCCGGCGGCCGCGGTCGAAGATGAGGGCGATCTCCAACGGGAGCCACACGACGTAGAAACCCTGGAGCGCCCACGCGAGGAGGAACGTCGGGAAGGAGTCGGCGAAGACCAGCCACCAGCTCGCCGCCGCCGTGGCGATCGCCGAGCCGAGCAGGATGCGCTTGTGCCCGAACACGTCGCCGAGCTTGGCGAGGATGGGCAGCACCAGCGCGGAGAGCAGCAGCTGTGCCGCCTCGAACCAGTTGACGTCGGCATCCCGGATGCCGAGGTGCACGACGATGTCGGGCAGCAACGGCACGTAGTACCCCTGCAGGATGCCGCTGGCCAGCTCGACCAGCACGAACCACCCGATGAGTCCCGCGGTCACCCCGAGTGCGGACCCGCGCACCCGGCCGACCGCGCCCGAGACGCGCGACATGGCGCGAGGCTAGCACCGCGTGGGGCGGCATCCGGGAGACACCCTAGGGTGAAAGGCACACGAAGAGAGGGGATCCGCGTGGCGGAGACGACCGGCGAGCGCGAGCGACTGACCTGGGACGATTTCGGGGACGCGACGCGCGACATCTCCCGCGCGATCGTCGCCGACGGATTCCACCCCGAGGTGGTCGTCGCGATCGCCCGCGGAGGGCTGCTGCCGGGAGGCGCGATCGCCTACGGCCTGGGCGTGAAGAACTGCGGCGCGTTGAACGTCGAGTTCTACACCGGCATCGGCACCGTGCTCGACGCCCCCGAGGTGCTGCCCCCCGCGCTCGACCTGTCCTACCTGCAGGGGCGGCGGGTCCTGCTCGTCGACGACGTCGCCGACAGTGGGCGCACGCTCGACCTCGCGGTGAAGCTGCTCGACCGCCACGGAGCCGACGCGCGCTCCGCCGTGATCTACACGAAGCCCACGACGATCATCGCCCCGGACTACTCGTGGAAGGACACCTCGCTCTGGATCGACTTCCCGTGGTCGTTTCAGGGGTCGGTGCACGAGGAAGACGCGGCGTGACGGCGAAGTCGCTCGCCGAGCTCGCCGCCGGGGGCCTCATCGATGCGTCATGGGTGGAACCGCTCGCGCCGGTGGCGGGCGACATCGCCGCGATCGGTGAGCGGCTGCGGACGGAGGGTCAGCCCTACCTCCCCGCGGGCGACCTCGTGCTGCGGGCTTTCCGCACCCCGATCGACGCGGTACGCGTGCTCATCGTCGGCCAGGACCCGTATCCGACACCGGGCCACCCGATCGGGTTGTCCTTCGCCGTCGACCCGCACGTGCGCCCCCTGCCGCGGAGCCTGTCCAACATCTACCGCGAGCTGGCGGACGATCTCGGCATCCCGCCCGCTCCCCACGGCGACCTGTCGCCGTGGGCCGAGCAGGGCGTCATGCTGCTGAACCGGGTTCTCACCGTCGCCCCGGGCGCTCCCGCCTCGCACCGCGGCTGGGGATGGGAACGCGTCACCGAGCACGCCATCCGCAGCCTCGTCGCGCGCGGAACGCCCCTCGTCGCGGTGCTGTGGGGGAGGGATGCCGCGAACCTCACCCCGCTGCTCGGCGACACCGCGATCGTCTCCTCCGCGCATCCGTCCCCGCTGTCGGCGAGCCGCGGGTTCTTCGGCTCCCGTCCGTTCTCGCGCGTGAACGCGCTGCTCGAGGAGCAGGGCGCGGCCGCCGTCGATTGGCGTCTTCCCGCCTGAGTCGCCGGCGGGTCGCTGCCGGCCGGGACTGTCTCGGCGTCGTCCGGCCGGGGCCCCGGTGCGGTTACGCGCCGGAAACCGGCGTCCCCGTAGAGTGGCGTCCGTGCTGGAAGAGGAGTACGAGAAGAGCCGCCGTCGGATGCCGATGCATCTGCGGCGGGCCCCCGAGCCCGAGCGGCCGTTCTCGTACGAGATCCGCCCGGCGACCGAGGGCGACATCCCCGACATCCGCGAGATCTACAACTACTACGTCCGCAACTCCGTCGTGACGTTCGACGAGAAGCCGTGGACCATCGCGAAGTGGCGCGAGAAGTTCGCGAAGCTGAAGCAGATCGATCTGCCGTTCCTCGTCGCCCAGGCGCCCAGCGGGCAGATCCTCGGCTATGCGCTCGTGCAGCCGTGGCAGTCCAAGTCGGCCTACCGGTACACCGTCGAGAACTCGATCTATCTGGGCCAGGCGGCCTCCGGCAAGGGGCTCGGGCGCGCCCTCCTCGAGGCGCTCATCGACGCGTGCGCGGAGAAGGGGATCCGCGAGATGGTCGCGGCGATCAGCGACAAGGGTGCGGAGGCGTCGATCGCGCTGCACGAGAAGCTCGGGTTCACCGAGGTCGGCCGGATGGGACGGGTCGGTTTCAAGTTCGGGCGCTGGCTCGGCGTGGTGTACCTGCAGAAGAGCATCCCGTCGAAGAAGAAGAAGCGGAAGCTCTTCGGCTGACGCGCGGCTCCGGCCTGTCGGCGCGATCCCGTCAGCGCGGGCGCGACGGCGCCGCGGACTGTCGTACCTCGTCGACGAGCGCGCGCCACGGACCCGCCACCTGCCCGTCGGTCAATTGCGCACGATGCACGGCGGAGTCTCCCTCGAGCACCTCGATGCGCCACTGGAACCGGTCGGCGCCACTCAAGGCCGACGGCGACGCGTCCCACGGACACTTCTCCACGAGCTTCCGCCAATGCGGTCGGCGGTCGGGCTCGGGCTCGGTGCGCCACTGCTTCGTCAGACCGGCGATACCGCCCGAGCGCACCACGACGATGACCAACCGGTCGTCCGCGGCCTCAGGCTGTGGCATCCTCTGCGACGCCCACCCCGGCCCACGCGGCGCGGACGGCGTCGACCTCCTCCGACTTCTCACCGTACTCCGCGGCCGCGGTGGCGCGCGTGGCCGCGGCGAACGCGGCGAAGTCGGCCGTCGGGGACAGAGTCCCCGAGGTGAGGGTGCGGTACCAGACGAGTCCCGCCCGCTCCCACGCGAACCCACCCAGCCGCGTGGCGACGAGGAAGAACGCGCGGTTCGGGATGCCGGAGTTGATGTGCACGCCGCCGTTGTCGTCGGAGGTCTCGACGTAGTCGCGCATGTGACCCGGTTGCGGGTCTTTGCCGAGCACGTCGTCGTCGTAGGCGGTGCCCGGCGCCGACATCGAGCGCAGGGCCGTGCCCTGGACGGCGTCCGTGAAGATGCCCGCACCCACGAGCCACGTGGCCTCGTCGGCCGTCTGGCCGAGCGCGTGCTGTTCGGCCAACGCCCCGAACACGTCGGACAGCGATTCGTTCAGCGCACCCGACTGCCCCTGGTACTCCAGGCCCCCGGCGGCCTCCGTCACACCGTGACCCAACTCGTGCGCGATGACGCTGAGCGACCGGGTGAACCCGATGAACACGTCGCCGTCGCCGTCGCCGAAGACCATGCGCTCGCCGTTCCAGAACGCGTTGTCGTAGTCCTCTCCGAAGTGGACGGTCGCCAGCAGCGAACCGCCCGCTCCGTCGATGCCGTCGCGCGAGAAGGCGTCCCAGAAGAAGTCGAAGGTCGCTCCCAGCCCGTCGTACGCCTCATCGACGGACCGGTCGCCGGTGGGGCCGTCGTCCTCGGTCCGGACGCGGCGGCCGGGCAGCCGTTCGGTGTTCCCGGCGTCGGAGATCACCCGGTCGGGCGCGGGGACGGCCTCGGCCACGAGCGCCCCTTCGTCGATCGAGAGGCGCAGGCGCGTGCGGACGTGGCGCGCCGGGCGCGGAACGGTGAGGGTCTTGCGCGCCGCGGCGGCCGCGCGCGCGAGGCGCGGATCGTCGGTCGAGGCGAGCCGATCGAGGAGGAAGGGGGGAACGATGCCGGGGGTCATGGGGCGAGGCTAACGCGGGCCACCGACACGGGAAATCCCTTGTGGAGAACGCGTTTCAGGGGAGCGTCGGCACCGAGGCCAGCAGTTGCCGCGTGTACGCGGCCTGGGGTTGCAGGAGCACCTTCTCGGTCGGCCCCTGCTCGACGACGCGCCCGTCCTTCATGACCACGACCTCGTCGCACACGTTCTGGACGACCCCGATGTCGTGCGAGACGAGCACGAGGGTGAGCTGCTGCTCGGCGCGGAGGTCGGCGAGGAGCCGCAGGATCTGCGCGCGCACCGTGACGTCGAGGGCCGACAGCGGCTCGTCGCCGACGAGGATGCGGGGGCGGTGCACGATCGCGCGCGCCAGCGCGATCCGCTGACGCTGACCGCCCGAGAACTGATGCGGGAAACGGTCCGCGGCATCCGGGCCCAGGCCGACCTGCGCGAGAACGTCGCGCACCCGCGCGCGCCGGTCGCCCTCGATCCGGAGCGCCCACAGCGGTTCGCCGACGATGCGCCCGACGCTCATCCGCGGATCCAGCGACGCGTACGGATCCTGGAACACGATCCCGGTGCTGCGCCGCAGCCAGTGCAGCGATCGGGCCGAGCCTCGGGCGTCGACGACGCGTCCCTCGACCTCGACGGTGCCGGAGGTCGGCGAGTCCAACCCGAGCAGCAGTCGCACGAGCGTGGACTTCCCCGACCCCGATTCGCCGATGATCCCGACGGCGGAGCCCGTGCGGACCGAGAGGTCGACGTCCTGAAGTCCCGCGGTGCGTTCGGGGCCGCCGAACCCGCGGGAGCGCGGCGTCAGGTACGTGCGGGAGAGGCCCCGGGCGTGCACGATCACGTCGCTCACGATGCGTCCCCCTCGTCGCGACCGATCTCCGGATGCCACAGCGTCGCGGTCGCGTCCCGCAGCAGCGCCTGGGTCACCGGGGAGGAGGGCGAGCGCAGCAGATCCTCGACGGCGCCCCGCTCGACGACGCGTCCGTGCTCGAGGACCACCGCGTGCGTCGCGACCTGCGCGAGGACCGCGAGGTCGTGGGTGATGAAGACCAGCGACATCCCGGCATCCTGGACCAGGGATCGCAGGAGCGTCAGGATGCCGGCCTGGATCGTCACGTCGAGGGCGGTGGTCGGCTCATCGGCGATCAACAGCTGCGGGCGGCACGCGAGCGCCATCGCGATCGCCACGCGCTGGCGTTGGCCGCCCGAGAGCTGATGCGGGTAGCGCGCGACGATGCGCGCGGGGTCGGGGAGGGCGACGCGCTCCGCCTCCGCCACGGCCCGGCGCAGCGCCTCGCGTCGCGAGACGCCCTCGTGGATGCGGACCGACTCGCCGATCTGTCGACCGACGGTTCGGATGGGGTTCAGGGCGGTCCGCGGTTCCTGGAAGACGATGCCGATGTCGTCGCCGCGCAGGCGTGCGAGCTCGCGGTCGGGGAGTCCGAGGATCTCGCGGCCGTTCCACCGGATGCTGCCCGTGGCGATCGCGGCATCCGGGAGCAGGCCGAGCACGGCGAGGGCGGTCAGCGATTTCCCCGAGCCGGATTCGCCGATGAGGCCGACGCGGGCGCCGTCGGGAACGGCGAAGCTCACGCCGTCGACGACCGTCCGTCCGCCGATCTCGATGCGCAGATCGTCGACCTCGAGGCTCACGCGACCACCTCCGGCAGGTGCGTGCGCGCGCGCGGGGTGCGCTCGGCGAGCGTGGGATCGGCGGCCTCGCGCAGCGCGTCGCCGAGGAGATTCAGGCCCAGCACCGTGACCGTGATCGCCAGGCCCGGCCACACCACGGCGAGGGGGTGGACGGAGATGTAGGCCTGCAGATCGCCGAGGAGCACGCCCCAGGAGGGTTGGATGATCGGGGCGCCGAACCCGAGGTAGGACAGACCCGCCTCCGCGAGGACCGCCACGGCCATGCCCCACGACAGCTGCACGATGAACACCGGCGCCACGTTGGGCAGGAGGTGGCGCACCAGGTTCTGCACGGGGCTCAGGCCGCTCGCCCGACCCGCCACGACGAAGTCGCTCTGCAGCACCCGTCGGAGTTCCGGCCGGGTCACGCGGGCGATGTTCACGCCGAAGCCGATGCCGACCGACCAGATCACGACGGCGAGGGAGCCGCCCCAGACCGCGGTGATCATCATGGCGATGATCAGCACCGGGAAGGCGACGAGGATGTCGACGAGCACCGCGACGCTCTCGCGCACCCAGCGCGTCGTCAGGGCCCCGAGCGCCGCGAGCGCGAGCCCGAGCAGCGAGGCGACGATCCCCGCGCCCACGGCGACCACGACGGTCGTGCGGGCGCCCGCCATGAGCAGGCTCAGGATGTCGCGGCCGTTCCCGTCCGTGCCGAGGAGGTGCGGCCACGAGGGGTCGCTCCAGCGTGCGCGGGCGTCGACGCTCGCGGGATCGAACGGCGTCCAGAACAGCGACACGAGCGCCGTGAGCGCGATGACGGCGACGACCAGGATGCCGAAGCGTCCCGTGCCGATGCTCCACAACCGGCGCAGGGCTCTCACGCGGCCTCCCTCTGGCGGGGGTCCAGGAAGCGGTGCACCAGATCGACCAGGAACCCGACGACGAGCACGAAGCCGGTGAGGGCGAGCAGTTCGCCCTGGACCTTCGGGAGGTCCCGGGCGGAGACGTCGGCGACCAGCATCCGACCGATCCCGGGGAGGGTGAAGAGCTGCTCGATCACGACCGCACCGACGATGATGCCGGCGATCTGCAGCCCCAGGACGGTGACGACCGAGAGGCCGACGTTGGGGAGCCCGTGAGAGAGGAGCGCCCGTGTGCGGGTGAGGCCCTTCGCGGCCGCCGTGCGGACGTAGTCCTGTCCCACGGCCTGCAGGGTGGCGCTCCGGACGAATCGCAGGAGCATGGCGCCCTCGACGACGCCGATCGTGACGGCGGGGAGCACGAGCGCCCGGAACGCGGCCGACGGATCCTGCCACCCCCCGCGCGGGAAGCCTTGAGGGGGGAGCCAACCGAGCCACACGGCGAACACGACGACGAGCATCATGCCCGCCCACACCACGGGGACGGCGGCGAGGGCCTGGGCCCCGACGCTCAGCGCCGTCCCGTCGGCCCGACCGCGTCGGAGCGCCGACAGCACGCCGAACGGCAGACCGATCGCCAGGGCGACCGTCAGCGACATCGCGGCCAACGGAACCGTGACCCGCGCCTTGTCGGCCAGCTCGGTCGCCACGGGGACGCCCGTGACCAGGGACGTGCCGAGGTCGCCCCGCAGGACCCCGCCGATCCAGTCGAGGTACTGCTGCCACAGCGGTCGGGTCAGCCCGAGGCTCTCGCGCAGGGCCGCGATCTGCTCCGGCGAGGCCTGCGTGCCGCCGATGAGCAGGGCGACGTCACCCGGCAGCACGCGTAGGGAGGCGAAGATCAGCACGCTCGACACGGCCAGGCCCAGAACGAGAAGGCCCAGCCGTGTCAGCGTGTAGCGGATCACTCCGACGAGACCGTCACACCGGCCAGCGGCAGGCGCACGTTGAGGGAGTTCTTCGGGAAGTTCGCGACGTTGTTCGCGACGGCCGTGAGCGGTGTCGAGAGGAACAGCCAGTCGGCGGCATCCTCGTCGGAGACGATGCGCGCGGCCTCGGCGAGGTAGTCGGACGACTGCTGCTCGTCGGTGGTCGCGAGGGACTGCGCGTACAGGCTCTGCACCTTCGGGTTGTCGTAGCCGAAGTAGTACGACGGGTTGGCGAAGTTGCCGAAGTCGCGAGCCTCCACGTGCCGGACGAAGCTGAGGTCGTAGTCGTGGTTGGTGTAGACGCTCGTCAGCCAGGTCGGGAAGTCCACCGACGAGACCTTCAGCGTCACCCCCACATCGGCGAAGGACGACACGAGGAACGTGGCGATCGAGGACGGGTACACGCTCGGGATGGTGAGGGTGAGGGTCAGGTTCTCCGCTCCGGCCTCGGCGAGGAGCTCACGCGCGCGGTCGGGGTTGTACGAGATGCTGCCGGAGAGGTCTTCGTACCCCGGGTCGAGGGGCGGAATCGGGCCGTAGAGCGGCTGCCCTCCGCCGAGGGTGTCGATGAGCGCCTGGTGGTCGATCGCCAGGCGCAACGCCTCGCGGACGCGCTGATCGTTCAGGGGTGCGCGGGCGTTGTTGAACGCGAGCGTGCCCTTGTCGGTGGTCAGACCCGATTCGATCTGGAAGCGGCCCGTGCCGGTGATCTGCCCCTGCAGCTCGGGATCGACCTCGAGCGCCGCGTCCAGATCGCCGTTGACGGCGGCGTTGACCGCGGCGGTGCGATCGGGGATGTAGTCGATCACGACCTCGGCCACGCCGGCCTTGTCGCCCCAGTAGGAGTCGTTGCGGGCGAGGGTGAGGCTCTGGCCGGTGTTCCACGCCGACACGGTGAAGGGGCCGGTCCCGTTGGTCGTCGTCTCGAAGTTCGTCGTGTCGTTGTTCTTGAAGATCAGACCCGCGCGGCCCGTGAGGGCGAACAGGAAGTCGATGTTCGGCTGACTGAGCGTCACGACGACCGTGGTCGGGTCGGGCGAGGAGATGGATGCCACTCCGGCCAGGTCGGCACTGTTCTGGATGGTGGTGTCGTCCTTGGCGGTCTGCAGCGAGGTCACGACGTCGTCGGCGGTCATCGCTGTGCCGTCGTGGAACGTGACGCCCTGGCGGAGCGTGAAGGTGTAGGTGAGCCCGTCGGGGGAGATGGTCCAGTCGGTGGCGAGTTCGGGGACGATGGCGTTTCCGTCGTCGCCGTTGCGGGTCACGAGGCCCTGGTAGACGTTGTCGATGAGCGCCTGCTCGAGGGCGGCGCCGCTGGTGCGCCGGATGTCGAGGTTCGACGGTTCGAGGGAGAGACCGACGGTCAGCGTGGCGTTCGGGTCGGGCGCGCCGGTCGGGCCGGGCGTGGTCGATGTGCCGGTGCACGAGGTGAACAGGAGTGCTCCGAGGAGGAGCGCGCTCGTGGCGACGGCGGTTCGGCGCAGCATTGCGGGGTTGTCCTTTCGCAAGGCCCACGGCATCCGGGTGCGGTGCTGCCGTGGAGTGGGGTGAGGAAAGCCTACTTTCACCCGGCGCGCGGGATGCCGACCATGACATCGGGCGACACCGCCCGGCCGTGAGGCATCACGCCGCCGCGAGGGTCTCGCGCAGGAGCGAGGCGAGGCCCGCGGGGTCTTCCTCCTGCACGTTGTGCGCCGTCGGGACGACCCGTACCCGCGCATCCGAGGCGCGACGGACGAGCTCGTCCGCGTCGTCGGCGCTGACGAAACCGCGATCCGCGCGGACCAACACGATCGGCGCGCGGACGGCGGCGATGTCGTCCCACCCGGTCGACGCGAGCACCGCGCGCACGGCATCCGGCGTCGCCGTGTCCGCCCCCGCCGCGGCTGCGGCAGCGGCGAGGTGGGCGAAGTGGTGCTTCCACTCGATGCGACCGTCGGGGCGGACCCGGGTGTTGAGGAACACCCCGCGCTCGGCGGCGGGACGCGCACCGCCCAGGCCGAACGCCAGGGCCTTGTCGACCAGTTCGTCGCGGCTCGCCCAGTCGGTCGGACCCGCGAAGAACGCGCGCAGCTGTGCCGGGCCGCCGCTCGGGTCGATCCCGGGCGTGATGTCGACGATCACGACCATGTCCACGAGGTCGGGGCGGGATGCCGCGAGGGCCGCGGCCGTGAGGCCGCCCAGCGAGTGCCCGACGAGGACCTGCGGCCCATCCGTCCACGCCTCGAGAGCGGTGGCGACGTCGGGTGCGAGGACTCGGCCCACGTACGCCGCGTCCTCTCGCCACGACGAGTCCCCGTGGCCGGCGAGGTCGAGTGCGAGCGCCGGCACCCCCAGGTGCAGCAGCGTGGTGTCCCAGGTATGGGCGTTCAACCCCGCCCCGTGCAGGAGCGTCACGCGGGGGGATCCCTCGCCCCAGCGCAGGCCGCTGAGCGCGCGTCCGTCCGGGAGGGTCAGCCCGACGCGCTCGACGCGCGGGACGTCGACGCCGGCGGCGGCGGCCTGAGCGGGCAGGAAGGAGAACTCGTCGGTCTCGGGCATGACGCCAGCCTGTCACCGGCCGCCTCGGGGTCGCCAGCGGGCGGACTCCGACGGTCACATGTCGCCCCGCCCGACCCGGCATCCGGGGTCCGCCGTAGGCTGTCGCCATGGGCGAAGAACGACGCGTGCACCTGTCGAAGAGTGCTCCCGAGGCGTACGCCGCGCTGCGGTCCTTCTCGAAGGTCGTGGGCGGGATCGCGGCCGCTGCCGGGATCGATGCGCGCCTGCGCGAGATCGTGCAGATCCACGCTTCTCAGCTGAACGGCTGCGCCTACTGCGTCCGCGTGCACGTGGACGGGGCGGTCAAGGCCGGGGTCGATGCCGATGTCATCGCGCAGATCGCGACCTGGCGCGAGTCCGGCGTCTTCGACGAACGCGAGCGCGCGGCGCTGGAGCTGACCGAGTCGTTCACGTTCATCCACGAGGAGGGCATCGCCGACGAGGTCTACGACCGCGCGGGCGGCATCCTGAGCCAGGACGAGTACGTCGCCCTCAGCTGGATCCTCGTCGCCATCAACGCGTTCAACCGCGTGGCGATCGCCGGACGCTATCCGGTGCCTCCCCGTGGCTCGGGGGCGACGCCGGGCGACGGCGCTCCGCCGCCGACCACGGCCGGGCACGACCACGGAGGCGCCGCGTGAGCTCGCTCGTGTCGGGTGCGACCAACTTCCGCGATGTCGGCGGTCTCCCCGCCGGCGCCGGGCGCAGCCGCCCCGGGGTGCTCTACCGCTCGGGCAATCTCGTGCACGTCGACGACGACGGTCTGCGGACGATGGACGACCTGGGGCTGCGCCGCATCATCGACCTCCGCGACGATGCCGAGGTGCGCCACGCGCCGAGCCGCATCGACGGGCTCGACCTCGAGGTGCAGCGCGTTCCGCTCTTCCTCGGGTCGGTGGAGTCGTTCTTCGAGCGCGACGTCAGCCTCGGCGAGCTGTACGGCGAACTGGTCGAGGGCTCTGCCGCGCGCATCGTCGAGGCGGTACGGGGGATCATCGACACCCAGCCGGTCCTCATCCACTGCACCGTCGGCAAGGACCGCACGGGGGTCACCGTCGCCATCGCGCTCGCCGCAGCGGGGGTCGACCGCGACGCCGTGATCGACGACTACGCGCGCACCGAGGGGCTGCTCCCCGCCGAGCGCAACCGCCAGGTGCTCGCCGGCATCCGGGCGCTGCACCCCGAGAACCGACACGCGGAAGAGCTCGCCACCCGCTCGCCGGCCCCCGTGATGCGCGGCCTGCTCGAACGGCTCGACACGGAGTACGGCTCGCCGGCCGGCTTCCTCCTGTCCCATGGCCTCACCGACGCCGAGCTCGATCGTCTGCGGGCGACGCTCATCGAGTGATGCTCGGCTCATCCTGGGGCGCTACACAGGTTAGGCAACCCTTCATCGCGGGTATAGTGGATGCCATCATGTCCACGCCCGCCGAGCACAACGACGCCGCCTGCCGCGCCTCGCGCCACACGCGCGTGCAGCACCTCATCACGGCCGACGAGACCTCCCTCGCCGAGCTGGAGGCGTTGCTGTCGACGTTGCCGATCTGCTCCACCGGACGCCTCTTCGTCGAGGTTCCCGACGCGTCGTGGATCACGCCGATCGCCGCTCCCGCCCGGATGACGGTGACGTGGCTCGACCGCTCCCGGCGCGGCGGTGCTCCCGGCACCGGTCGCGCGTGTGCGCCGGGCGAGGCCCTGACGCGCGCGGTCGCCGGGTGGGCCGGCGAAATGCTGTGCTGCGACGACGACGCCACGCGCATCTTCCTGCTGGGCGGCTACCTCGGAACCGCCGAGATCGTCGACGAACTGACCTCGCGCCACGGCGTGGAGGCGGCGGCCATCCACACGCCCGAACGCTTCGGGATCACCACCGCCCGCTGACGCGGCGGTCACGCTCCGCGCGGGACGTAGTTCCCCTCGACGAGACCGGCCTCGATCTCGAATCGGTTGCGCAGCGGGTCGCGGCCCGCGAGGAAGTACAGCAGTGGCATGAGGAAGCCGTAGCGGCGCCACTGGCGCACGTGGACGGCTTCGTGTCCGAGGACGGCGTCGGTGGGCGGGACGTCGCCGGTGAGGAAGCAGTCGCCCACGCACACGCCGCCGCGCGGGAACGCCCACGGCGGGAGCCCGCGGAACACCCAGAGCCCGTTCCGGCGCTCGATGCGGCCCGTGCTCCACAGCGACCCCCACACCCAGCCCACCGTGCGGCCGTACCAGAATCCGGCACGGCTGATCGGCGAGTCCAGGAGCACCGGCGGGATGAGGCGGTCGATCCGGCGGCCCCGGGCGACCGCCCGGTCGGCGCGTTCGCGCCAGCCCGCCGGCGGGCGGGGGAGCAGGCTCACGCGAGCGCTCCGACCAGCCGCAGGATGGTGCCGAGGTCGTCGACGGCCGCCGCGGGCGACGAGGGCGAGAACTCGGTGATCGTGGCACCCGCGAGGGGCACTCGTTCGCGCAGCCGGCGGATGGATGCCGCGACATCGGCCGCGGCCGCACCGAAGGGCTCGGCGAAGGACACCCCCGTGATCTCGGAGGGGTCCAGCGCATCGAGGTCGACGTGCACGTGGACGCGCGCGGCGCCGGTCGACACGACCGCTTCGGCGAGGGCATCGGGATCGGATAGCGCGGATGCCGGGATCACGCGGATGCCGTGCTCGTCGATGAACCGTTGCTCCTCGGCATCCAGAGAACGGGTGGCGGCGAGCACGACACGGGACGGAGGGATGCCGGGGTCGAGTCGGAGAGGGTCGACGCCGTCGCCGAGGATCGCGCGCAGAACCATGCCGTGGAAGGCGCCGCTCGGCGAGGACTCGGGGGTGTTGAGGTCGGCGTGCGCGTCGATCCAGACGATCGCGAGGTCGTCGCCTGAGACCGCGGACACCGCGCCGAGCGCGACACCGCAGTCGCCGCCGACGGTGACGGCGTGCTCGCCGGGTGCCGCCGACGCGACGGCGTCGGAGATGCGCTCGCGCATGCGCGCGAGAGCGCTCGCTCGCAGCACCGCGGTCCCCTGCGCGTCGCCCGCCTCGGTCGGGGCGTCGAGGGCGATCGTCGCCGCCCGGGGCAGGTCGCCCGCGATCGCTTCGGCGCCGTCGATGAGTTGCATCGCGCGGGACGACGACGATCCCTGCCACTGCGGGGCGATGACGAAACGCGTCATGACATGCCTGTCGGGTAGGGGAGCGCACCGCCCGCGGGGCCGGTGCGCTCCCGGGTCGATCAGAGGTCGGGGCTCGGGGCGTCGATCGCGGCGCGCTGGGGGCCGCCGGTCTTGAGCGCGGCCAGGCGCGCCTCGACCTCGGTCAGCTCGCCCACGTCCTCGAGCGCGTTGAACTGCGCGTCGATGCTCGACGCCGCCAGCTCCTGCTTGCCGGCGGCGAGAGCCTCCTCGCGACGGATCTTGTCTTCGAAACGACCGAGCTCGCTGGTCGGGTCGAGGACGTCGATCGACTTGACCGCGTCGTGGACCTTGTTCTGGGCTTCGGCGACCTTGGCGCGGGCGAGCAGCTCGCTGCGCTTGGACCTCAGCTGCTCGAGCTTGGTCTTCATGCCGTTCAGGCCGTCCTTGAGCTTGTCGACGACCTCGGTCTGCGAGGCGATGGTGGGCTCGGCGGCCTTGGCTTCGCTTTCGGCGGTGATCTGCCGCTGCAGCGCGATCTTGGCGAGGTTGTCGAACTTGTCGGCCTCGCCGACGTTGCCGGCGGCGCGCAGTTCGTCGCCCTTACGGCTGGCGGCGAGGGCCTTGTTGCCCCACTCCGCCGCGGCCTGGACGTCTTCCTGGTGGTCGCGCTCGAGCAGGCGCAGGTTGCCGATGGTCTCGGCGATCGCGGACTCGGCGTCGGCGATCGAGTTGGAGTAGTCGCGGACGAGCTGATCGAGCATCTTCTGCGGGTCCTCGGCCTGGTCGAGGAGCGCATTGATGTTGGCGCGGACGAGGGTCGAGATCCGACCGAAGATGGACTGCTTGGCCATGCGGGATTTCCTTCCTGAGGCGACCCTGTCGAGTCTGGTGCCGATTTCTACGAGTTTTCTGTGACGGCCGTCACGGGCCGGGTGCGGGGCGTCAGAAGCGGCCCCCTCCGCGTCGCGAACGCGATCCCGCCGAGGATCCGCCCGAGCGGCCTCGGGACCCGCCGGAGCGCGAGCCGCCGCCCCCGCCGCCCCCGAGTCCGCCCATTCCTCCGAGCATGCCGCCGAGGCCGCCGAGCCCGCCGCCGCCGAACCCTCCGCGCGAGCGCGAGCCCCCGCCGAGGATCGCGTTGACGGCGATGCCCCCGAGGATCGCGCCCATCATGTCGCCCCCGCCGCCCCCGCCGCGGTTCCCGGCGAAGGCTCCGACGTCGTTCTGGGCGAGCGAGGAGGCCTGGCCGGCGAGGTCGGCGGCGCGCTGAGCGGTCTGGAGGGCGGATGCCGGGTCGGCCGCGCGCAGCTGCTCGGCCTGGACGAGGGCGGCGCCGGCCTCTGCCAGTCGGGTGCGGGCGGTCGGCCCGACCGCGCCGCGGCGCGCGGAGATGAAGTCCTCGGTCGCAGAGACCTGGGCGCGCGCCTGCACGAGGACGCTGTCCAGCTGCGAGGCGGCGCGGCGGCGCCTCTCGGCCTCGTCGTGCGCGGCGCTGAGGACCGCGTCGATCGCGGTGTTGCCCTGCTCGAGCGCGGCGAGTGCGCGGAGGGGTGCGGTGCGCGGGGGTGCGAGGGCGGCGCGCCCGGCGTCGAGATGGGCGCGCGCGGTGGCGATGGCGCCCGCGATGCGCCCGTCGGGATCGGGCAAGGCTGCCGCGGCGACGAGGTCGCCCTCGATCTCGGCGATGAGGTCGGCGGCACGGCGCTCGGCGGTCGAGAGGTCGGCGGCCAGCGAGGCGACGGCTTTCTCCAGATCTTCGGCCTGGGCGACCGCGGCTTCGCCGGCGCGGATCGCGACGGCGGCCTCCCCGGCGGATCCCGACGCGATCGCCTGATCCGCCGCCGAGAACTGCCGGGCGGCGAGGTCGAGCCGGTCGCGCGCCTGCGCCGCGTTGTCGGCCACGGTGGCGAGCGCGTCGTCGGCGTAGCGCTCGCGGAGGGACGCGAGATCGCGTGCGGTCCCGTCCACCGCCGCGGCCGCGGCCGAGTGCCGCTCACGGGCTCGGGCCACGGCCCCGGGGGCGTCGGATTCGAGGGCGCGGAGCTGATCGAACGCGGCGGCCCTGGCATCCAGCGACTCGTCCGCCGTCGCGCACAGGCGCAGGATCTCGACGTAGCCCGCCCGTCGCTGTTCCGGGGTCTCGGGCACATCGTCGTCGAGCTGCTGCGAGATGGTGAAGGCGCGGTCGAGGTCGGCTTTCGCCTGTGCGAGCGCCTCGGCGAACGGAGTGGCGGCTTCGTCGCCGAACTGGGCGCGCGCGAACCCGAGCTCCTGCTCGCTGGCTTTGATCGCGTCGTCGGTGGCGACGAGCGCCGATCCGGCGCGGCGCGAGAGGTCGTCGAGGCTTTCACCCGCCGCCGGTGCACCGGCGGTGGCGGAGCGTCGACGGCGCAGCCACAGCCACAGCAGTCCGCCGCCGAGCGCGAGCACGAGGAACACCACGAGCGCGATGAGCGCGATGTCCGGTCCCCCTCCGGCCGGGGTGGGCGGAGTGGGCTTCGTGCCCTGCGCCGCGGCCGTGATCCCGGTGGCCGCGGCGTCGGCGGCCCCGGCCCAGTCGCCCGCCGACAGCGCGGGCTGCACGCGCTCCTGTTCGATCGCGGCCAGTTGATCGGCGGTCAGCGTCCCGTCGTCGACATCGCCCGAGAGGTAGTAGGCGCGACCGTCGACCGACACCGCGAGGAGGTACTGGTGGGGGCCGAGGCTGTTGCGGTTGGCGGTCTCGTTGGCCCAGTCCGCGGCCGAGGTCGGCTCGGTGAAGTCGTCGACGAAGACGACCCACAGGTCGAGCCCGGTCTGCTCCGAGAGTCGCAGCAGTCGCGACTGCACCTCGGCCTCTTGCGCGTTGGTCAGCACGTCGGCCTGGTCGAGAACGTAGCTCGACCCGAGCGGCGGAGGCGGCACGGCCCACGCCGGTGCCGCCAGACCGAGGACGGACACCGCCGCGACCACGAGACCCGCCATGATCGCAGCCGTCTTCGGCTTTCGCATGCATACCCCTTCGGCGCTGAGGTCCCCACTCTATAAAGGCCCCCGGACACGCGGGAAGGCTCGGCGCGTCCGCCCTGAGCGCACGCGCGCGGCGCATAGGCTCGGGCGTTCGGAGGTACCCCCATGGACGATCGCTACGGCACCGATGTGCTCGCCCGCGGCTGGCGCGACGCCGGGCGCAAGAAGGCGGCGGAGGTCGCGGCATCCGTCGATCTCGTCGTCGAGGTCGCCGGCGACGGATTCTGCGGAGCGGTGACCCGCCTCGACGGCATGCACGTCGAGCTCGAGGACCGTCTCGGCCGACGCCGCCTGTTCCCCCTCGGGGGCGGGTTCCTCGTCGACGGCGAGCCCGTCGTGCTCGTCGCGCCCGCGGCGGCGCCGAAGGGGCGCACCCGGACGGCGTCCGGGTCGTTCGCCGCTCCCGACCAGCGGGCCCGCACGGCGCGGGCGAGCCGCATCCTCGTCGAGGGCAAGCACGACGCCGAACTGGTCGAGAAGGTGTGGGGGGCCGACCTCCGCGCCGAGGGCGTCGTCGTCGAGTTCCTCGAGGGCGTCGACCTCCTCGAACAGACCCTGGATGCCGAGCCCCCGACGGCCGAGCGCCGGTACGGGGTCCTCGTCGACCACCTCGTGCCGCACTCGAAGGAGTCGCGGATCGCCGAGAAGATCGCGCGGGGCCGCCACGGCGCCCACGTCCGGATCGTCGGTCATCCCTTCGTCGACGTCTGGCAGTGCGTCACACCGCGCGCGCTCGGGATCGCCGCGTGGCCCCAGGTTCCGCGCGACATCGAATGGAAGGTCGGCGTCTGTCGCGCGCTCGGCTGGCCGGCCGAGGAGCAGGCCGACCTCGCCCGCGCGTGGCAGCACATCCTGTCGCGCGTGACGACCTTCCGCGACCTCGAACCGGCCCTGCTCGGCCGCGTCGAGGAACTGATCGACTTCGTGACCGTCCCGTGAGCGGCCGGAAGCCCCGCGACCAGTCGCGTGACGGGCAGAGCGAGCCCGAGGACGGCTCGCCTACCCTGGATGCCATGGAGACCCCCGTCTACCGCGATCGCCCGGTGTCGTTCGTCCGGCGCAGCGGCCGGATGTCGGAGGCGCAGGACCGCGCGTGGGCCGAGCTGTCGCCGTTCTACCTGCTGTCGGTGGAGCGGGATGCCGCGGCCACCAGCGTCCGGCCCGGAACGGCGGTCGACCCGGCCGAGGTCTACGTGCGTCGCGCGCCCCTGATCGTCGAGATCGGCTCGGGCCAGGGCCACCAGATCGTGTCGGCGGCCGCCGCGCATCCCGACACCGATTTCCTCGCCGTGGAGGTGTTCTCCGCGGGACTCGCGCGCACCATGCTCGACGCGGACCGCGCCGGCGTCCGCAACCTGCGTCTGGTCGAGGCCAACGCCCCCGAAGTGCTGGAGCACCTGCTGCCGGCGGCATCCGTCGACGAGCTGTGGGTGTTCTTCCCCGATCCCTGGCACAAGAAGAAGCACACCAAGCGTCGACTCGTCGCGCCCGAGTTCGCGCGCGTCGCCGCGCAGGCGCTGCGGCCCGGGGGGACCCTCCGCCTCGCCACCGACTGGCAGGACTACGCCGATCAGATGCGCGCCGTGCTCGACGCCGCGCCCGCCTTCGAACGGGCCTTCGCGGGGGAGTGGGCCGAGCGGTTCGACGGTCGCGTCCTCACCGCCTTCGAGCGCAAGGGCATCCGCGTCGGTCGCGACATCCGCGACCTCACCTACACCCGCTCCACGCCATGACCGCCCACGCCGCCGCACCCGAGCGCGTCCGCCGCACGTGGACGCCCGCGCTCGTGCCGGCGGCGCTGGTGTGCCTGGCCGCGCCCGTGCTCTTCGTCGCGCAGGTCGTGTGGCTCGGCTGGATCGTGCTGGCGGTGGCCGTGGCATCCGCGGTCCTGGTCGACCTCCGCGCGGGGACGCCCATCGTTCCGGCGCCGCGCTCGGCACCCGTCCCGAGCCTCGCCCGCGACGTCTTCCTGGTGGCGCTCGGTCAGTTCGTCGTGAGCCTCATCCCCCTCCACGCCGAGCTCGACGACGCCGCCTTCGTCCGGTTCACCCTCGGCCTCGGCGGCGCCGTGGTCCTGCCCTACGTCCTGTCGCGGTTCGTCTTCCGGGATCGGGCGATCCGATTCCCCTGGCGCGGCGGTGGGCGATGGGCGTGGTGGCAGTGGGCCTGGCTCGCGGGCGTCATCGTGCTGGGATGGCTGATCCTGCCGTTCTACTTCGTGACCTCGGGCGTCTACATGAACTGGCCCGTCGTGGACACTCCGGAGCTGATCGGTCGCCTGTTCGTCGGTGTGGGCGCGGTGGGGATCTGGGACGAGTTGTTCTTCGTGTGCACGGTGTTCGTGCTGCTGCGGCGCCACCTCCCCGACCTGACGGCGAACGTGCTGCAGGCGATCGTCTTCGTCTCGTTCCTGTGGGAGCTCGGCTATCAGGCGTGGGGACCCGTGCTGACGATCCCGTTCGCGCTCGTGCAGGGCTTCCTCTTCCTGCGCACGCGCTCGCTCTGGTACATCGTCACCGTGCACCTGCTCTTCGACGCCGTCGTCTTCGGCGTCCTCGTCCACGCCCACAACCCCGGCCTGGTGTCGATCTTCCTCGTCTGACCGGACGGACGGATGCCGTGCACGGCCGCTGCACAGGGGCGATTGCTACCGTGTGGAACGCGTGCGAACGGCACCACCGGACGAGGGATCAGTACCCGGACTGCGACAAGACTGGCCGAGGAGTTCGTCATGTCGTGGATCGTTCTGGCCGTCTCCGGCGTCCTGGAAGCGGTGTGGGCCACCGCGCTCGGCCGGTCGGAGGGCTTCACGAAGCTCTGGCCGAGCGTCGTGTTCGCTGTCGCGCTGGTGGCGAGCATGGGCGGGCTCGCGTGGGCGATGAGAGAGATCCCGACGGGGACGGCGTACGCGGTCTGGGTCGGGATCGGAGCGGCGCTCACCGTGGTCGTCGCCATGGTCGGGGGAGCGGAGCCGGTATCGGTGGTGAAGATCCTGCTGATCCTGGGTCTCGTCGGCTGCGTGGTGGGACTGAAGATCGTCAGTGACACCCACTGATCAGGGCATTTCCTGAATGTCAACCGTGAAGGCCGTTGGCATCCATCCGGTACGATCTGGGCGAATGCACTTGTCCGGGCCGGACACCGTCGTCAGCAGCCCACTTCCTCCCTGTGTGAAAGGTTCCGAGTGAGCGCACCGCCGAGCGAGCTGGTCCCCACGGTACGACCCGCCCCCACCGACGATCGCCTCGCGCCGCTGCGGGCGGGTGGACGTCGTGTGCTCGACTCCCGTCTCGGGCAGGCCCTGCGCCGCTACGGCGAGGATGTGCTGCGCGCCCCGCAGGGCGTCGAGCCGATCGAGCGCGGCGCGTTCACGCGCGTGCTGTTGCTGTGGGCGATCGCGCGCGTGGTGAACTTCGGTCTGCTCTGGGGCTTCTACTCGATCGCGAAGGCCGCGCGCTGGGGCTTCGGACCCGACAGCGAGCGGCTCGGGACGTTCTTCGACTACCTCACGGGCTGGGATGCCGACCGCTACGGTCAGATCGCGGCGCAGGGCTATCCGATGTCGTTGCCGATGAACGTGTCGGGCGACATCCTCCCCAACAACTGGGCGTTCCTCCCCGTCTTCCCGTTCCTCGTGCGCACCCTCTCGGGGGCGACGGGGCTCGGGTGGCAGCCGGTCGCCGTCCTGATCAGTCTCGCCGCGAGCCTGGGCGCCACGTGGGTGCTGTTCCGCCTGATGCGCACCGTCACGAAGCCGCGCGCCGCGTGGTGGTCCGTCGTGTTCTTCTCGTTCGCGCCGATGTCGTTCCTCTTCGCGCTCGGCTACAGCGAGGGCCTGTTCATGCTGCTGGTGTTCAGCGGCATGCTCCTGGCCATCCAGCGGAAGTACCTGTGGATCCTGCCGCTCGGGCTGATCGCGGCGTACACGCGCCCCGGCGTGCTGGCCTTCGGCCTCGCGCTCGGCATCCTGTTCCTGGTGCGGTTCTTCCGCCGGCGGGTCGATCCCTTCCCGGTGCGCGAGTGGGCGTCCCTCATGGCGACCGGGCTCACCATCGCGGTCGCCGGTCTGTCGTGGAGCCACATCGCCCAGGACGTCACCGGAACCAAGAACGCGTACATCCGCACCGAACTCGGTTGGTGGCTGGACTACGTCGGCAACGACGAGTTCACGCCGTTCACCCCGTGGTTCCGTCAGGCGGGCACACACCTCGGTGTGGTGGGGATCATCCTGGTCGTCGCCCTGATCGTGGCGTTCGCGGCCCTGTTGTGGTCGCGTCCGGTGCGCCGACTCGGCCTCATGGTCGTCGCCTACACCTTCAGCTACGGCGTGTACATCTTCGCCGTCTTCCTCCCGCAGCAGAGCACGTTCCGCCTGCTCATGCCGATGGCGCCGATCCTCGGCGACGACCGGCTGTCGTCGACCCCCCGCCGTCGTACGGCGATCCTCGCCGGATGCCTGGTCCTGCAGGCCGTGGCGATCCTGCTGCTCTGGACGCGCGGCAACCCGTGATCCGACGGGCATGACGAAGGGGCGGGCACACGTGTGCCCGCCCCTTCGTCGTCCGGTCGCGGCGACCTCAGTCGGGACGACCGCCCGGGTCGACGGCATCCACCATGTCCTGTTCGACGTCGTTGTCCGCCTCGAGCTCGGCGGTCCCCGTCGGCCCGTCGACCTCGTCGGCGCCGGAGGGGTCGGGGGAGGGCTCGGGCGGGAGAGGCACCGTCGGCTCGTCCGGGGTCGGGGCCAGGGGTTCTGCCGGGAAGTCGGGCGACGGTTCCCCCGGGATGGTGGGGAGGTCCGGCGTGCCGGGGGCGGTGGGCGGGTCCATGGGTTCAGGCGTGGGGAGAGTCATGGGACCAGGGTTCGCGGTGTGCGCGTGTCCCGCGAGGGCCTACCGATCCGCGGCGCCAGGGTGTAGCGGCCGGGATAGGCTCGTTCGGGGAGCCGATCGCGAGGGGATGCCGTGTCCACAGCCCACGAGGTGACGCGCCGCGAAGCCATCGACCAGTACCGCATCGTGGGGGCGCTGCCCGAACCGGATCTCCAGGGGCTGGTCGAGTTGGCGGCGACCATCTGCGGCGTGTCGACCGCCGTCATCAACATCATCGACGACCGCGCCCAGCACCAGGTCGCCGCCGTGGGGGTGCAGGCGGCATCCTGTTCCGTCGAGGACTCGATGTGCGCCGCGGTGCTCGTCGACCCGGGTCGCGTGGTCGTACCCGATGCGCGCGAAGACCCGCGGTTCCGCGACAACGCGTTCGTCACCGGCGTGATCGCATCCGTGCGCTTCTACGCGTCCAGTCCGCTCATCACCCCGTCGGGCGTGGCGATCGGCACGCTGTGCGTGTTCGACGACGAGGTCGGCGACCTGACGGATGCCGACGCACGCGCGCTCGACCTGCTGGCGCACCAGGTCATCGACGTCCTCGAACTCCGGCGCCTCACCCGTGGTCTCGCGGAATCGAACACGCGGCTCGAGCAGTTCGCGACCCAGGTGAGCCACGATCTGCGCAACCCGCTGACCGCGCTGTCGGGATTCCTGGAGCTCGCGGCGGACAGCCCCGAGATGATCGACGCCCCGCGAGCGTCGCGCTCTCTCGCCCGCGCCGAGGCCGCGGCCTCGAGGATGACCTCGATGGTGACCGATCTGCTCGACTTCGCCCGCATGGGGGGAGCGCGACCGCACTTCGGCAGCGTCGACGTCGGCGAGATCGTCGACGAGGTGCTGGAGGACCTGGACGGTGCGGTGGTGGGTGCGGGCGCCGAGGTCGTCGTCGACGCGTCGATGCTCGTCCGCGCCGACGACACGCTTCTGCGCGTCCTCCTGCAGAACCTCATCGCGAACGCCGTGAAATTCACGGTCGCGGCGGGCCGCGAGCCGCGCGTCTTCGTCACCGTGCAGGAGCTGCCGGACGGGTGGCGCCTGCTGGTGGACGACAACGGCGACGCGGTCGATCCGGCGCTCCGCGACCGCATGTTCGAGCCGATGCAGCGCGGACACGACGCCGAGGTCCCGGGGTTGGGTATCGGGTTGGCGACCTGCCGGCGAATCGCGCACGCCCACGGCGGACACATCGGACTCGACCGGTCACCCGCCGGGGGGACGCGGGCCTGGGTCGTGCTCCCTTCCGACGTCGCGGCCTGACCGGCGGGCCGGGTGCGCCTAATGGTCGCGGTGCGCCCGCGCAACCACCGTGACCGGCGGGGGCGGCGACCCGTAGCGTTGTCGGCATCCGGTCGGGAGTCCGGGCCCCGGCCGAACACCCCCCGGCCGACGACCAGGAGGTGCTCCCCGATGGCCCGTAACGTGCGACTGCTGCACTGCACGCCCGACGACGTCTTCCGTGTGCTCGCGAACGGGTGGCTGTATCCGCTGTGGGTGGTCGGGGCGTCGCGCATGCGCGACGTGTCGGACGAGTGGCCGAACGAGGGGGCGGAACTCCACCACTCCTTCGGCTCGTGGCCGGCACTCGTCAACGACACGACGGTGATGCGCGTCTGGGATCCGCCTCGACGCGCGGTGCTCGAGCCGCACGGCGGGCCGATCGGCGTCGCGCGCGTGGCCGTCGACGTCAAGCCGCGCGGCGATGCGTGCGTCGTCCGACTCCAGGAGGAGCCCGTGACCGGGCCCACCACGCTCCTCCCCGACGTGTTGTTCGACGCCATCACGCGCTGGCGCAACGCCGAGACCCTGCACCGTCTCGCCTACCTCGCCGAGGGTGGCGCGCCGGGGACCGCCGGGGGAGCGGCCGCCATCGGCCACGCCTCCACCGCCGAGAAGGAACCGGTCCGGCGATGAGCGAGCGATACGACGCGATCGTGGTCGGATCGGGGCCCAACGGCCTCGCGGCCGCCGTCACCCTGGCGCGGTCCGGTCTGTCGGTGGCCCTGTACGAGCGGCAGACGTCGCTCGGCGGCGCGTCGTCGACCGGCGAGCTCACGCTGCCCGGCTTCCATCACGACCTCGGATCGGCGGTGCACCCGCTCGCTCTCGAGTCGTGGTTCTTCCGCGAGTTCGGTCTGGAGCGACGCGTGCCGTTGGTCGTCCCGGAGGTCTCGTTCGCCCACCCGCTGGACGGCGGGCGAGCGGGCCTCGCCTACCGTGACCTGGACTGCGCGGCGGAGGCCATCGGCCGCGACGGGGCGGCCTACGCCCGCCTCATGGGACCGCTCGTCGCGCACCTCCGCGGAGTCGCCGACTTCACCGGCAACGCTCTGCTCCGCATCCCGGGCGATCCCCTCGCGGCCTTCCTCTTCGCCATCCGCTCGCTCGAACAGGGTGGGCCGTGGTGGAACGCGCGATTCCGCGAGGAGGTCGCGCCCGCGCTGATCTCCGGGGTGTCCGCGCACTCGATCCTCGCGCAGCCGAGCCTCCCGGCCGGCGGTGCCGGCCTGGTGCTGCAGACCTACGCGCACGGCCGCGGATGGCCGATCCCCGTCGGGGGCAGCCAGGCGATCGCCGACTCCATGATCGCCGACCTCCGGGCGCATGGCGGTGTCGTGCACACGGGCGTCGACATCACCGACCTCCGTCAGCTTCCGGCCGCACGGGCGGTTCTCCTGGACATCACGCCGCGCGCCCTGGTGGGCCTCGCCGGAGAACGGATGCCGGCCGGCTACCGCCGCGCGCTCGAGCGATTCCGCTACGGCGGGGGAGTGGCGAAGATCGACTTCGCCCTGTCGGAACCCGTGCCGTGGGCCGACCCGGACGTCGCGCTGGCGGGAACGGTGCATGTCGGCGGGACGCGATCGGAGATCGCCGCCGCGGAGAACGCGGTCGTGCGGGGAGAGCTCCCGGACGCCCCGTACGTTCTGGTGTCGCAGCCCTCGCTGTTCGACTCGACGCGTGCGCCCGAGGGGCGCCACGTGCTGTGGGCGTACACGCACGTGCCGGCCGGCAGCACGGCCGACCGCGAGGCGGCGGTCGTCGCTCAGATCGAGCGCTTCGCGCCGGGCTTCCGCGACACGATCCTCGCGACGTCCTCGCGCACCGCCGTCGACATCGCGTCGTGGAACCCCAACTTCCCGGGCGGCGACATCTCGGCCGGTGCGCCGTCGCTGCTGCAGCTGGTCGGGCGTCCCGTGTACAGCCCCGAACCGTGGCGCACTCCGATCCCGGGGGTCTACCTGTGCTCGTCCTCGACGAGCCCCGGCCCCGGTGTGCACGGCCTCGCCGGGTGGCAGGCGGCGCTCAGTGCGCTCCGCCACGAGTTCGGCACGCGCCTGCGCCCCGACCTCGCCCCGCGCCCCGACCAGCTCGCACCCGCCTAGGCGGGCGCGGGCGGAGGCTGTGCTCGCGCGGCGGGGTCGCGCGCCGGCGGGTCAGCCGATCTCGCCCGTGGGCGAGGCGTCGGTGTCCGCCGCGTCGTCGGCGTCGTGCTGGGCCGCGGCGCCCTCTTCCGGCGATTCCGATCCGGCGCCGGAGGATCTTGTGTCGGGCGCGGCGTCGTCCTCGGGACGATCGGATGCGGTGTGGTCGGTCATGGTGACTCCCCTCGTCAGCGCCGGAGTTCGGCGACTCGCGCGACGGTGCCACACGTGCGGCGCGGTGTCCAGGGGGTGGTGGAGCAGAGGTCGCGCGGGGAGTCGCGACCGGGTCGCATCAGATGGGGGAGACGCCGTAGCGTTCCGCGAACTCGGCGCGAGCGGCATCCTCGACGTCGTCGGCCTCGTCGCGGAGGTCGACGATCGGTGCGGCGCTCACAGGTACGGCGCGAGCGCGCCGGCGGTGAGGGCGAAGGCGAGCGCGGCGCTGCCGGCGGCGGTGGCCAGGACGACGGTGGCGCGCTCGGCGCGGAGTCGTCGCGCCGTGTTGACCGGGTCGGTGGTCGATCGCAGCGACGCCTTGGCGCCGTCGAGCGTGTCATAGCGACCGATCGGGACACCGTGAGCGTCCCGCGAGACGAACCCCCCGGACACGCTGTCCACACACCCGAAGTACTCGCCGCCGCGGTGAGCGACCCAGAAGCCGGAGTCGACCTTGGCCCAGAGAACCCGCACGCCCGGGCGCGGGGTGACGACCGTCGCCATGGGTGTCTCCATCCTCAGGCCGCCGTTCGCAGCGTCGAGCGGCGGGGTGCGGGGGCGGGGGTGCGCACCGGCGCGGCCGCCGCGGGGATCTCGGCGTCGAGGGCGACCATGAGGCCGGCCGAGGAGTTGGCCATGTCGGCCATGTCCTTGAGCGTCTGAGCGTTCAGCTGCTCCGGTTCCGCGCTGTCGAAGACGAAGCGCAGGGGGATGGCCGGCTGCAGCCACAGGGTGGAACGACCGGGGGCGCCGTCGACGTGGGTCCAGCTCAGGGTGAAGCTCTCGCTGCGGCGGAGCTTGGTGGCGACGACCACCTTGAGGTGCGACAGGAGGCGATCCGGGATCCGGATGGGCTCGGGCGTCGTGCCGTAGTAGAGGTGACCCATGGGGGACTCCCTTCGTTGGTTTAGCTGCATGAAGAACATACTCGCTTAGTAACTAGTTTGTCGAACTATTTGTTTCGATGTACTATGACGGGATCGACAGCAAGGGGCGTACACCATGACGGACATGCGTGCGGTGTCGCAGAGCCTCTCTCCTGGCGGAGACCGTGACTCGGGCACCTACTGGTACGAAGGCGAGCCCGCCGACCGCCGGGTTCGGAGCAAGGCCGTGCTCGAGGCGCTGCGCGTCTACCGGGCGGCCGAACTCGCGATGCGTCGGCGCACGCGCGAGTCGATGTCGATGGGTGAGAACGAACTGCTCGTCCTGCGTTATCTGCTGCGAGAGCCCGGCCGCCGGGTGCGTCCCGGCGAACTCACTCGCTACCTCGGCCTCTCCACCGCGTCGACGACGGCGATCCTCGACCGCCTCGAGCGATCGGGGCACATCACGCGGACGGCCAATCCCGACGACCGTCGCAGCATCTTCATCCAGGCGACCGACCGCGCCCACGCCGAGGTGCGTCAGACCCTCGGCAACATGCACGACCGCATGCTCTCGGCCGTGATCGACATGTCGGCCGAGGAGTCCGCGGTCGTCGTGGACTTCCTGCACCGTATGAGCGACGCGGTCGACGGGGTCGCCGTCGACGCCGGATCCGCAGCTGCGCCGTGATCTACGTGCTCGTCGGCGGACCGCGCGACGGACAGCACGTGGATGACCTCCCACGCGGATACCGCCTCAGTCTCAACGAACCGGCTCCCGAGCGGTTCGCCGAGTTCGACACCGTGCGTGCGGTGTGGTTCGAGCTCGATTCCGCGATGTTCCGCTCCGCGCAGCGGCGCGACTGATAGCTGCGTATCCCACTCGCCGCGCCTCGCGCAACCCGCCTCCACGCGACGACGCGAACGGCGACGCTGGACGCATGAGATGTGTGACCTACGCCGGCGAGACCGTGATCACCACCGACGATGTGGCGTCGTCCCTCGTGGAGCTGACCGCCGCGGTGGCGAAGGAGGGGCAGGCCGAGGCCGTGAGCATCCCCATCGTCACGGACGACAAGAAGGTCGCGCAGGCGGAACTCGTCATCGGGGTCGGCAACGACGTGTTGTCCGCTCCGGTGGAATGGGCGGGCGAGGAGCCCGACTTCGCGGCGTGGTCGGAGGATCTCCGTAACCACCGGCTGTTCCCGCGGTCGGCGTTGCGCGCGGTGGAGCCGGTCTCGTCGGACGAGGACGAACCCGTGGACTGGGACTTCGACCAGCCCACGCAGGCCTGACGCACGCCGCGAACGGTCCTCGGCGCCCACCGTAGGGTGGAGGACATGGGGAAGCGGAGCGCGTCGTGGCGCGTCGGGGGAATCCTGCTCGGGGTGTGCGGTGTCCTGCGCCTCGGGGGCGCGCAGATGGTCGGCTCTCCGGTGCTGACCCAGACCCTGATCGATGTCGTGTGGGCCCTCGGCATCCTGGTGTTCGCCTTCGGGTTCCGCAGGGCCGGGAGCGTCGTCGCGCGGCGGCCACTGGGACTGACGGCTCTGATCGTGCTGGCCCTCGCGCCGCTCGTCGTGAACCTCTCCTACAACCTCGCTCCGGTGCAGGTCATGTCGTCCGAGCCGTCGACCGGGTGGCTGGCCGTCGCCGTGAGCTGGACGGGATCGGCGGTGTCGATCGCCGCCGGACTGATCGCAGCGACCCAGATCGCGCGCCTGGGCGCCGTGCCTGCGCGCTGGCGCTGGGCTCCGATGTGGGCGCTCGGCATCAGCGTGGGCGGTGCCGTGCTCGTGCAGGTCGTGTGGGTGGCGCTTCGCGCCGCGGGTGCGGACCAGGGGGTCCTCGTGGCGGTGGGGATGATCGGGTGGGTCAGCGCCCTCGCGCCCACGCTCGGGCTCGGTGTCGTCGCGCTTCTGGCCGCCGCGACCGATCGCGCGCCGGGCGTCGAGGTGTTCCGCTCCTCCTGACGCTCCCGTCGACAGGCCCCCGCCGCTCAGCGGGGGCGGATACACCCCGGGGTGGATGACGCCCGCCCGGTGCCGAAGAGACGATGAGTCGTCCGGTCGTCTCCCGCGATCGACGCTCATCCGATCGGAGCCCCATGCCGCCGACCGCCGTCGCCTCACCACCGCCCGTCATCGCGACGCCCTCGACGTCCCGCGCGTCGGCGTCCTCTCCCGCCGGCGCGCCGCCCTCTCCGCGACGGATCATCCGGATGCCACGGGCCAGTGCCGCGCTCGCGGCCGTCATCCTGCTGGTCAGTGTCGTGCAGTTCCGCGGCAGCGTCCTGCTCGGCGACGGGCCGTTCGACGTCCGGGAGTTGGTGCGGAGTCTGTTCACGGTCGACCAGCCGGTGCTGCTGCCGATCGTCCTCGTCGCCGTCCTCGTCGGCGGAGGTGTCGCCGAGCGTGTCCTGGGTGCCCGTCGTCTGCTCGTGGCCTTCGTGGGCGGCGGTCTGGCGACGTCCGTGGCGGGGTTGCTGATCGGCGCCGTCGAGAGCGCCGTCCTCCCGGGCCTGCCGCTGAACTCGGAGGTGTTCACGGGAGCGCCTCCGATCGCGGCGCTCCTGGTCGTCGCGATGACCGCGAGCGGCTTCGTCGGCGCGCTGTGGCGCCGGCGCGTGCGGTGGGCGAGCGCCGTGATCGCCCTCACGCTGTTCCTGTACTCGGCGTCGGCGAGCGACCTGTACACGCTCCTCGCGCTCCCGGTCGGCCTCGCGCTGGGCCTCCTCCTCGGCGGTCGCCCGGTCACGCTGCGCGTCCACCGCAGCTCGCACCACGAGACGCGCGTCCTCCTGGCCGCGCTGACCGCGGTGACCGCCGTCGGCCCGGTGGTCGCGACGCTGTGGGGGAGCGGGGCGGGTCTGTTGTCCGTCTACGGGTGGCTGTCCTACGACCCGCTCACCGTGGTGGACGGACAGGTGTGCGTCGTGGGGTCGGAGCTCCTCGCGTGCTCCCCGGCGGGGTGGTCGACCGGCCCGCTGCAGGCGAACGCCGGATGGATCGCCGCGCTCCCGCTGGCGGTGCTGCTCGTGGCATCCTGGGGCATCCTCCGTGGGCGCCGGGGCGCGCTGGGCATCGCGATCGCGGTGAACCTGCTGGTGTTCGCGGGAATGATGTACGTCTTCGCCGTCACCGAGCCCGACACGCTGGCGGCGCTCGCGGTCACTCGCGACGCGGATGCCGCGTCGGCGGTGTGGCAGATCCTGGTCGGGGTGGCGGTGGGCGCGCTCGTACCGCTCGCGGTCGCGGTGACGCTCTTCTTCTTCCGCCGGGCCGCGCGTATCGGATCCGCTCCCGGGGCACGGTCGTTGTTCCTAGGGACCGTCGGTCTCGCCGGTGTCGGCACCTTCGTCACGTCGCTCGTCGGGACGATGGCGTTCTCGCACCACTTCAGCCCTGAGCCCGGGGCCGGGGCCGTGCTCCGCGCCACCGTCCTGCGACTGCTCCCTCCGTCGCTCCTGCCGAGCGAGTCGATCGCCTTCGTTCCCGTGACGGGGTGGGCGCAGGCGCTTTGGTACCTGCCGTCCGCGATCTTCTGGGCCGTCTGCGTCGTCGCCTCCGTGCGGTTCGTCCTGAGCCCCGGGTCGGCGGCGCATGCGGGTGATCGCGCGCGGGCGCGCGCGGTGCTCGAGCGGGGCGGTGGCGGGGCGCTGTCGTTCATGACGACGTGGACCGGCAATGCCTACTGGTTCGCCCCCGGCGTCGACGCCGCGATCGCCTACCGCGTCCGCGGCCGTATCGCGGTGACGCTCGGCGGCGCGTTCGGCCGTGACCGCACCGAGCCGGGGGTCGCCCGCGCGTTCGTGGACTTCTGCGGCGAACGCGGCTGGACACCGGTCTTCTACAGCGTCGACGACGCCGAGAGCGCCACCCTCGACGAGCTCGGGTGGAGGAGGACCCAGGTGGCCGAGGAAGCCCGCCTCGACCCGGCGACCTGGACGCCCGCGGGCAAGAAGCGACAGGACGTGCGCACCGCCACCCACCGCGCCGCACGGGAGGGCGTGCGGGCGGAATGGACCCGGTGGTCCGAGCTCTCGTTCCGGGACCGGGCGCAGATCCGCGAGATCTCGGAGGCGTGGGTCGCGGACAAGACCATTCCCGAGATGGAGTTCACCCTCGGCGGCGTCGAGCAGATGACCGATCCCGCGGTCCGCCTCATGATCGCGCGCGACGCGCAGCACCGCGTGGTCGCGGTGACGAGTTGGATCCCCGTGTATGCGGCATCCCTCGTGCAGGGATATGCCCTGGACGTCATGCGTCGCCGGCACGACGCGATGAACGGCGTGATGGAGTTCGTCATCGGCGCCGTGGTCGAACGCCTTCGCAGCGAGGGGTGCGCCGTGCTGAGCCTGTCGGGTTCGCCCCTCGCTTTCCACCGGGATGGGGCGGATGCCGAGTCGGATGCCGTCGAGCGCTTCCTCCGTCAGCTGAGCGTCCTGCTGGAGCCCGCGTACGGCTTCCGGTCGCTGGCAAACTTCAAGAAGAAGTTCCAGCCGGAGTTCGCCCCGATGTGGATGGTGTACCCCGACCCCGCGCAGCTCCCGGCCGTCGGACTCGCTCTGATGCGCTGCTACGCGCCCGGGCTGACCGTCGCCCGGGCGGCACGCCTGGCGGCGGGACTGCGCGCGTCAGCGCGCGAGAAGGCGGCGGCCGCCGGGTGATGCCGGGCGATCAGATGCGCTCGGGACGGTACTTGTCGTCGCTGAACCCGACGATGAGGTAGCCGATGACCCAGAACACCACCAGGAGGAAGAACGAGAAGAACCCGCCGTGGCCGAAGGCCCGCCCGAGGCGGATGGCGACGATGATGTGGAAGACGATGTTCACGATCGGGATCAGGTAGAGCAGCGACATCCAGCCCGAGAACCCGGCGATCTTCACGAGGAAGATCGCGTTGACGATCGGGATGATCGCGAGCCAGCCCGGGTATCCGGCCTTCGTGAAGATGCGCCACAGCGCGACGACCGCGAGGACGTAGATCGCCAGCCCGATGAGCGAGTTGGTGGTGTTCAGCGCGAAGATCGACGTCTGGTCGAAAATGGTGTTCGGCGAGGAGGTCAGCATGCCGCTCATCGTAGGGGCACGACCGCGTCCGCCGGGGTGCGGCGGAGGTTACGCTCGCGTCATGCCGATCACCGTCGACTCTCGGGGGATGCCATGACCCGCGACCGCAAGTTCGAATGGGGCGGGCTCAGCGCGGGGCGGGAGGACTTCGTCACGGCCGCCGAGGCACTGACGGCTCTCGAAGAACTGGTCGCGGAGTACGCCGACCTGTCTCCGGAGACGGGGCTGTCCGACGGAGAGGCGTTCGTGCGGCTGTCGGCGGGGGAACGGTGGGCGATCGTCTCGACCCCGGGCACCCGGTGGTTCTCGGTGCGCGTGGATTCCGGGCACCGAGCGCGCCTCGACGACGCCACCTCCACGCGCGCGGAGGCGGCGATGCTGCTGCGGACCTACGTCGCGGTCGGCGCGGCCTTCGTGCGCGGCGAGGCCGTGAGCGACGGCGACCGGCTGACCGTCACCGCCGCGGGGCGCCGCGTGTCGTTGGTCCGCCCGATCGCCGACCGACTCCGCGGGTGGGTGCGCGGCGGGCGCTGAACGGTCTTCCACCGGTGGGTCAAGCCTCTGCGCCGGTGCGGCCGACCCTGCGACGCTGGGCATCTGTCTACGAAGGGAACGACCATGAGCGATCCGCAGAACACCGGCCCGGCCGACGACGCCGAGGACCTCGGCGACGACCAGACGGTGGCGCCCAGCCAGACGAACGACGTGGACGAGCAGTCGAAGGCGCCCTCCGGCGACGACCCGAACGCCGACCACCAGGCCACCGGCATCGGGGTCATCGGCGACGAGTGACCCCGTCTCCCCGGTCGGGGGCGCGTCTGCCACGATGCTAACCTTGACCGGTCCGCCTCCGTAGCTCAGGGGATAGAGCGTTGGTTTCCGGTACCAAAGGTCGCAGGTTCGATTCCTGTCGGGGGCACCACCCGCAAGGCTCCGACCACTCGCTCGCGAGGGTCGGAGCCTTCGTCTTCCGGTAGGGGCTCGCGCGCCGCGGACCGCCGCCGCGCCGGACCGCCGCCGCGCCGAGAACAGGCGCCGCGACGAGAACAGGTCGATCCGGCCGACAACCGCCTGTCGTCGCGACATCCCCTGTTCTCGTGCCACGACGCTCCGACCGCCGCGTTCTCCGTTGTCAAGACCTTCCGCCCGATCGGCGGGGGACTGGCATCCTGACTTCACCCTCCCGAAAGGACTGTCATGAGCATCGGAGCCGGAATCGCGCTGATCGTCATCGGCGCCATCCTCGCGTTCGCCGTGGATCTTCCGAACGACTACGTCGACCTCACGACGATCGGCTACATCATGATGGGCGCGGGGGCCGTCGTCTTCATCATCGGACTGGTGCTCCTCGTCCGCCGTCGGCAGACCGACACGGTGACGCGCACCGAGGGCGTCGGCGGCGCGCAGGTCACCCGTTCGACCACCCGGTCGTCGAACGACGACCTCGTCTGACTTCTCCGCGGGGGGCGTACGACCCCTGAGGACCCCTATGACCGACACCGACACGACGCAACCGGCCGATCCGGCCGCCGCCGACCTCTTCGATGGGCGCTACCGCCTCGGCCGTGTGCTGGGAACGGGAGGATACGCGCGCGTCTACGAGGCCGTCGACACGTCCCTCGGGCGTACCGTCGCGCTGAAGGTGATGATCGGCGACAGCGCCGATCCGGCGGATGCCGCGCGTGTGCGGTCGGAGATCCGACTGCTCGCCTCGCTGTCGCATCCGTCACTGGTCACCCTGTACGACGCCCGTCTGTCGTCGACGCCCACGTACCTCGCGATGGAGCTCATCGCGGGCCCGACGCTCACCGACGTCATCGAGCGCGGACCTGTTCCGCCCGCCGATGCCGCCCGGTACGGCCGTGAGATCGCGGAAGCCCTGGCGGTGGTCCACTCGCGCGGCATCGTCCACCGCGACGTGAAGCCCTCGAACATCCTCCTGCGGCCGCCCGCCCACACGGGGGAGCGGACGCGGGCGACGCTGGCCGACTTCGGGATCGCCGCGCTCGTCGGCGCCACGCGGGTCACCCGCGCCGACACCGTCATCGGAACCGCCGCCTACCTCAGCCCCGAGCAGGCGCGAGGGATGCAAGCCGCCCCGGCGAGCGACGTGTACTCCCTGGGGCTCGTGCTGCTCGAGGCCCTCACCGGTCGACGCCCGTTCGGAGGGCGCACCCCGCACGAGGCTCTCGCGGCGCGTCTGGTGTCTCCGCCGGGCATCCCGGACGACCTTCCCGCCCCGTGGCGCGCCCTCCTGTCGCGCATGACCGCGATCGACCCGGCCGAGAGACCGGATGCCGCCGCCCTCGGGGCCGAGTTGCGCGCCCTCCCCGGCGAGTCGGTGCCGCTCACTCCGCTCGGCGCCACGGCGCTGATCGACGGGCCGGCGCCCGAGGAACTCACCCGCACGCGGGTCCTCCCCCCGGTCGCGGCGCCGCCGCGTCGCGGGGGCCGTCGTCGCACGGTCGTCGTTGTTGCCGTGATCGCGGCCGTCCTGGCCGTCGGCGGTGCGGCCGCGGCGATCGGGGTGAACGCCTCGGCCCCGGCATCCGATCCGTCGCTGCCGTCGCTCCCCGCGCCGCTGGACCAGCACGTCGACGACCTGTGGAAGGAAGTGGGACCGTGACCCGGCGTTGTGTCCTGGCTCCCGTGCTCGCGCTGGCGGTCGGTCTCGTGCTCGCGGGCTGCACACCGCCGGCCGCCGAGCCGACCGCGTGGCAGGGTGTCGTGCAGACGCTCGCGAGCCAGGCGTCGGCTGGGGACTACACCTCCGCGTCCGCGACGTTGGACCAGCTCGAGGCCGACGTCATCGCGCAGCGCGACGCCGGGACGATCGCGTCGGCCGAGGCGGAGGCGATCCTGTCCCGCATCGCGACCGTCCGAGCCGACCTGGCGTCTCTCGCGCCGAGCCCGGAGCCCACTCCCGAACAGACGACGGAGCCGGTGACGGAGGAAACCTCCGAGCCGACGCCGAGCACGGTTTCCGACGACGGAGAGACCGACGACGAGAAGAAGGAGCCCGCGGGGCCGGGCGAGAAGGACGCGGAGAAGTCGGGCAAGGGCGACAGCGGCAAGGGCAAGAGCGACGCCCCCACCGCCCCCGGCGGAGCGGGCAAGAAAGACGGAGGAGCGAGGCGCGCCGCACCCCTCCTCCGTCGTGCGAGGATTGCCCGGTGCCGCGCCGAGTGACCGCTGAACTCGACCTCGATCTGGGGGCGTCCGTCGACCTCATTTTCCAGATCACCGCAGCCCAGGGAGTACCCCTGGCGAGCGAGCATTTGACGTTCTCCAGCGGCGATCGCGTGTACACCCCGACCGAGATCGTCGACCAGTCGGGCAGTCGTCTGCACCGTCTCGCGGGCGAGCCCGGGCCGCTGACCGTGCGGTACGAGGCGGTCGTCTCCGGAGCGTCTCCGACGCTGCACACGAGCGACCTCGAGACCATCACGTACCTGCGTCCGAGCCGGTACTGCCAGTCCGACGAGGTGTTCGCGCAGGCGCGTCGGCAGTTCCGCGGACTCGCCGGGGCCGATCTGATCGCCGCGGTCTCGTCGTTCGTGGCATCCAGCGTGACGTACACCCCGGGGCTGAGCCTCGGCACCGACAGTGCCGTGACCACCCTCATGACCGGCCAGGGCGTCTGCCGCGACTACGCCCACGTCGTGATCGCGCTCCTGCGCGCGATGGACATGCCCGCCCGCTACGCCGCGTGCTACGCGCCCGGCCTCGAGCCCATGGATTTCCACGCCGTCGCCGAGGCGTACCTCGACGGTGCCTGGTACGTCATCGACGCCACCCGGCTGTCGGACCGTCGGTCTCTCGTCCGCATCGCGACCGGACGCGACGCCGCGGATTGCGCCTTCCTGAGCTACCACGGCGGGTACGTCGGGCTCGACCGCATGTACGTCGACGCCGTGCACGAGGGGGATACCGCGGATGCCGCGTCCTCCGACGACCACGAAGCCCTGGTGCAGATCGGCTGAGTCGGGCCCTCGGGCGCCTCGGCCTAGAATTGCAGGGTTATGGATCCCGCAGCCCTCTCCGCCGCCCTGCTCGCCGTCATCGCCCCGCTCGCCGAGGCGCGACGCGAGGGTTCGTCCGCGGGGATCACCGCTGCCGATCTGCCCCTGGAGCGGCCCAAGAACCGTGACCACGGCGATTGGGCGTCCAGCGCGGCCCTGAAGCTGTCGAAGGTCGTCGGGGCGAATCCGCGGGAGTTCGCCGCGGAGATCGCCGCGGGCCTCGAGAGCGTCGACGGCATCGCGAGCGTCGAGGTCGCCGGTCCCGGCTTCATCAACATCCGACTGGATGCCGCCGCCGCCGGTGCCCTCGCGAAGACCATCGTCGAGCAGGGCGCGGCGTTCGGAACGAACGACTCCCAGCGTGGCAACACGATCAACCTCGAGTTCGTCAGCGCGAACCCCACCGGCCCGTTGCACATCGGCCACACCCGCTGGGCGGCCCTGGGCGACGCGATCGCGCGCGTGCTGCTGGCGAGCGGCGCCACGCTCGTCCGCGAGTTCTACATCAACGACGCCGGTGCGCAGATGGAGCGCTTCGGGCGCTCGGTGGTCGCGGCGCTGCACGGCGAACCCACCCCCGAGGACGGCTACGGCGGCGCGTACATCGCGTCTTTGGCCGGGCGGGTCGCCGCCGCGCGCCCCGACATCCGCGACCTCGACCGCGCCGAGCAGATCACGGTCGCGACCGAACTGGCGTACGGGTTCCAGCTCGGCGAGATCCAGGCCTCCCTCGAGCGCTTCAACGTGCACTTCGACGTGTGGTTCTCGGAGCGCACGCTGCACGCCCGCGTCGACGGCCAGCCGAGTCTCGTCGACGAGGCGGTCGACCGCCTGCGCGAACAGGGGCACGTCTTCGACGACGAGGGCGCCGTGTGGGTGCGCACCACCGACTTCGGCGACGACAAAGACCGTGTCATCCGTCGATCGAACGGCGAGTACACCTACTTCGCCGCCGACGCCGCCTACTACCTCAACAAGGGCGACCGCGGGTACGCGCACAAGATCTACCTCCTCGGCGCCGACCACCACGGGTACGTGCACCGCCTGAAGGCCCTCGCGGGCGCCGCCGGCGACGACCCCGAGAAGGACATCGAGGTGCTCATCGGGCAGCTCGTCTCGATCAACGGCGCGAAGCTCTCCAAGCGCGCCGGCAACATCATCGAGCTCGACGACCTGCAGGAGTGGCTCGGAACCGACGCGCTGCGGTACTCGCTCGCCCGGTACCCCGCCGACTCGCCGCTCACTCTCGACCCCGAGATCCTGCAGAAGCGCACCAACGACAACCCGGTCTTCTACGTGCAGTACGCCCACGCGCGTACGCACAACGTGGCCCGCAACGCGGCGGACTCGGGCGTCGACCGGTCCGATTTCGCGCCCGAGCTGCTCGAGCACGAGACGGAGTCGGCCCTGCTCGGTGCCCTGCAGGAGTATCCGCGCATCGTGGCCTACGCGGCCGAGGTGCGCGAGCCGCATCGCGTCGCGCGCTACCTCGAGGAGCTCGCGGGCCTGTACCACCGCTGGTACGACAACTGCCGTGTCATCCCGCTCGGCGATGCCCCGGTCGAGTCGGTGCACCGCACCCGCCTGTGGCTGAACGACGCGACCGGTCAGGTGCTGCGCAACGGCCTGGCGCTGCTCGGCGTGAGTGCCCCGGAGCGGATGTAGTCATGGTGGATGCCGCACGCCCCCGTCGGCGCACCGGACGAGTGATCGCCGTCGTCGCGATCATCGTCGTCCTCATCGCGGGGCTGCTGGTGGCAGCCGAGTTCATTGCGCGGTCGGCGGTCGCGAACACCGTGCGCTCGCTCGTCGTCCAGCAGGTCGGCCTGCCCGCCGACCAGCAGGTCGACGTCGAGGTCCCCGGCATCGTGCTGCCCCAACTTCTGAAGGGGCGCCTCGATCAGGTGGCGGTGTCCGCGGACGATGTGGCGCTCGGCCCGCTGAACGGCGACGTCCGCGTCGACCTGCAGGACGTGCCGGTCGCGGGCGATGCCCCGGCGGCGGGGGGATCGGCATCCGTTCGCCTCGATCCCGACCAGTTGCGCACCCTCCTCGCGCAGATCCCGGGCTTCCCGGCCGACACGGTCGGCACCGCGGCCCCGGATGTGACCCTGACGACGCAGTTCTCGGTGTTCGGCGTGCCGATCCCGGTCGGGATCTCGGCCACGCCCGGCGCGGCCGACGGAGACCTCACGCTGACACCCAGCTCGTTCGACCTGGGCGGCAACCGTCTCGATGCCGATGCCCTGCGCGGCCAGCTCGGCGGGGTCGCCGATGCGGCGCTGAAGACGTGGACCCTCTGCATCGCCGACCGCCTCCCCGCCGGATTGCAGCTGGATTCGGTCAGTGTCCAGGGGGAGGACGTGGTGGCGACCTTCGCCATCGACGGCCGTCTGCTGAACGATCCGGCGCTGCAGCAGAACGGCACCTGCGGCTGACCCGGTCGCCCGCCGACCCGCGGTCGCCTCCGGGGCGGAGCGGGCGTGGGACGGGGGCGGCATATGCCGTGCCCTAGACTGCAAGGACTGCCCGTCGCGTGACGCCCCGCGGGGGCAGGAGCCGTGATCCGCGGCCGTCGCGTCGCCGCAAAACCCGATTGGTTCCTCCGTGTCCGCCTCGCACTCCGCGCTCGTGCCCGAGTGGCTCACCGCCCCGGCCGAAGCGAACGAGCTCGTCGCCTCCGTCTGGCCCTCCTCGGCCCGTCGCTCCGACGACGGTTCCGTCGAGATCGGCGGGGTGTCGGTGTTCGACCTCCGCGACCGCTTCGGGACCCCGCTGTACGTGCTCGACGAGGACGAGGTCCGCGCGCACGCCCGCCGCGCCCGCGCCGCCTTCTCCGCGGCCGCCGAGCGGCACGGCATCCGGTCCCGCGTCTACTACGCGGGCAAGGCCTTCCTGTCCACCGAGGTCGTGCGGTGGGTGACCGATGAAGGTCTCGCGGTCGACGTGTGCACGCGCGGCGAGCTCGAGGTCGCCCTGGCCGCCGGCGCCGACCCCGCGCGCCTGGGGTTCCACGGCAACAACAAGAGCGTCGGCGAGCTGGAGCGGGCGGTGGAGGTCGGAATCGGCTCCGTCGTGGTCGACAGCCCCGTCGAGATCGAGCGCCTCGCCGCGATCGCCGAGCGCCGCGGTGCGGTGCAGTCGGTGCTCGTGCGGGTGCGCACCGGAGTGCACGCCGAGACGCACGCGTTCCTGGCCACCGCCCACGAGGACCAGAAGTTCGGCTTCTCGCTCGAGGGGGCGGCCGAGGCGGTCGCGCGCATCCGCGAGCTGACGAGCCTGCGTTTCGTGGGGCTGCACGCCCACATCGGCTCGCAGATCTTCGACTCGGCGGGCTTCCGCGAGTCCGCGGCCCGCCTCGTCGACCTCCACGCCGATCTCCTGGCCGGGGGCGACATCCCCGTGCTCAACGTCGGGGGCGGATTCGGCATCTCGTACACGTCCGTCGACGACCCGCGACCGATCGAGGACATCGCCGACGGCATCCTCGACGCCATCGCCGACGAGTGCGCGGTGCGCGGCATCGCGATGCCCGACGTCGCGTGCGAACCCGGCCGTGTCATCGTCGGACAGGCCGGCGTGACGCTGTACGAGGTCGGGACGGTCAAGAGGGTCACCGTCGGCGACGACCTCGAGCGCACGTACGTCAGCGTCGACGGGGGGATGAGCGACAACGCGCGCCCCGCCCTCTACGGCGCCGACTTCTCCGCCCGCGTCGTCTCGCGGACGAGTTCTGCGGTCCCCGCGCTCTCGCGCGTCGTGGGGCGCCACTGCGAGTCGGGAGACATCGTGGTGGATGCCGAGTACCTTCCCGCCGACGTCGTTCCGGGCGATCTCCTCGCCGTGCCCGCGACCGGCGCCTACTGCTTCTCACTCGCGAGCAACTACAACTACACGCCTCGCCCGCCGGTGGTGGCCGTCCGCGACGGCCGTGCCCGCGTGATCGTGCGCGGCGAGACCATCGATGATCTGCTCGCCCGCGACGTCGGCGTCGCGGCATCCGCTTCCCCCACCCCACCCCACGGAGACACCGAATGACCGACTACCGCACGCTCCGCGTCGCGCTGCTGGGCGCCGGTGCCGTCGGCTCGCAGGTGGCCGACCTGCTGCTCAAGCACCGCGCAGAACTCGCCGACCGCGCCGGGGCGAACCTCGAGCTCGCCGGCATCGCCGTCCGGAACCTCGACGGCAAGCGCGACGCCGACCTGCCCCGCGAGCTGTTCACGACGGATGCCGAGACCCTCATCAACGGCTCCGACATCGTCATCGAGCTGATGGGCGGCATCGAGCCGGCCCGCACGCAGGTGCTGCAGGCCATCAACTCGGGTGCGGACGTCGTGACCGCCAACAAGGCGCTCCTCGCCACCCACGGTTCCGAGATCTTCGAGGCCGCCGATCAGGTCGGCGCCGAGGTGTACTACGAGGCCGCGGCCGCCGGTGCGATCCCGATCATCCGGCCGCTGCGCGACTCGCTCGCGGGCGACCGCGTCGTGCGCATCATGGGCATCGTCAACGGGACGACGAACTACATCCTCGACCGCATGGACACCGAGGGCGCCGACTTCGGCGAGGTCCTCGCCCAGGCGCAGGCCCTCGGGTACGCCGAGGCCGACCCGACCGCCGACGTCGAGGGCTTCGACGCCGCGCAGAAGGCCGCCATCCTCGCGAGCCTCGCGTTCCACACCACCGTCCCCCTGGATGCCGTCCACCGCGAGGGCATCACCCGGATCGACGCGGCGATGATCGAGTCCGCGCGTCACGCCGGCTACGTCATCAAGCTCCTCGCGGTGTGCGAGCGTCTCGCCGCCGCCGAGGGGGAGGCGAGCGAGTCCATCTCGGTGCGCGTCTACCCGGCGCTCGTGGAGCGCACGCACCCCCTGGCGAGCGTCCACGGCGCGAACAACGCCGTGTTCGTCCAGGCCGAGGCCGCCGGAGACCTGATGTTCTACGGTGCGGGCGCCGGCGGAGTTCAGACCGCTTCGGCCGTGCTCGGCGACGTCGTCTCGGCCGCACGCCGTCACATCGCCGGGGGAGTCGGTGTCGGCGAGTCCACCCGCGCCAACCTCCCGACCGTGCCGATCGGGCGCGTCATCACGCGCTACCAGATCACGCTCGAGGTCGACGATCAGCCGGGCGTGCTCGCCACGGTCGCCGGCATCCTCAGCGAGGGCCGCGTCTCGATCGCGACGGTCGAGCAGACCACCATCGAACCGGATGCCGAGAACCCCGCCGCCGGGGGCTCCGCACGTCTGGTCATCGGAACACACCAGGCCCGTGAGCAGGATTTGAGCGAGACCGTCGAGCGTCTCGCCGCGAGCGGCGTCGTCGAGCGCGTGGTCTCCGTACTGCGCGTGGAAGGGAACTGACATGGCACACGTCTGGCGCGGAGTCCTCCGCGAGTACGCCGACCGTCTGGGCGTCACCGACGCCTCCACCGTCGTGACGCTCGGCGAGGGCGGCACGCCCCTGATCCCCGCTCCCGCGCTCTCGCGGCGCACGGGGGCCGACGTCTACGTCAAGTTCGAGGGCATGAACCCCACGGGCTCGTTCAAGGACCGCGGCATGACCGTGGCGCTCTCCCGCGCCGTCGAGCACGGTGCGAAGGCCGTCATCTGCGCCTCCACCGGCAACACGTCGGCCTCGGCCGCCGCCTACGCGGCGCACGCCGGCATCACCGCCGCCGTCCTCGTGCCCGAGGGCAAGATCGCGATGGGCAAGCTCAGCCAGGCCGTCGCCCACAACGGCCGACTCATCCAGATCCGCGGCAACTTCGACGACTGCCTCGAGATCGCGCGCGAGCTCGCCGACCACTACCCGGTGCACCTGGTCAACTCGGTCAACCCCGACCGCATCGAGGGGCAGAAGACCGCAGCGTACGAGGTCGTGGAGCAGCTGGGCGACGCCCCCGACTTCCACTTCATCCCCGTCGGCAACGCCGGCAACTACACCGCCTACTCGCGCGGGTACCGCGAAGAGGCCGACCGTGGCGTGTCGACGCGCGTGCCGCGCATGTTCGGCTTCCAGGCCGCCGGCTCCGCGCCCCTCGTGCGCGGCGAGGTCGTGAAGAACCCCGAGACCATCGCCAGCGCCATCCGCATCGGCAACCCCGCGTCGTGGGATCTCGCCCTCGAAGCGCGGGATGCCACCGACGGCTGGTTCGGCGCGATCGACGACGAGGGCATCCTCGAGGCGCAGAAGATCCTCGCGGGCGAGGTCGGCGTGTTCGTCGAGCCGGCGTCGGCCATCAGCGTCGCGGGTCTGCTCAGCCGTGCCGAGGCGGGCGTCGTCCCCGCGGGGGCGAAGGTCGTGCTCACCGTCACCGGCCACGGCCTGAAGGACCCGCAGTGGGCCTTGCGCCGGGCCGACGGCACCACGGTCGAGCCGACCGTGGTCGACGCCACCACCTCGGAGGTCGCCTCGGTCCTCGACCTGAAGCCGGTGGCCGAGTGACCGCAGCCCTCGGGCGCCGTGTCGCGGTCCGCGTGCCGGCGACGAGCGCCAACCTCGGTCCCGGGTTCGACACGCTCGGACTCGCGCTGAGCGTGTACGACGAGCTCACCGTCGAGGCACTGGAGCCCGGTCGCCTCGAGATCGAGGTCTCGGGCGAGGGCACGGCGGACGTGCCGCGCGACGCGTCGCATCTCGTGGTGCGCGCGCTCGCGCACACGTACGCCTCGGTCGGGCGGGAGCTCCCGGGGCTGCGTCTCGTCGCGCACAACGTCATCCCGCACGGGCGGGGGATGGGCTCCTCCGGTGCCGCGGTGGTCGCCGGCATCCTGGCCGCGAAGGGCCTGCTGCAGGGTGAGGTCGAGTTCACCGACGTCGACCTGCTGCGCCTCGCGACCGAGATGGAGGGCCACCCCGACAACGTCGCCCCCGGTCTGTTCGGGGGTCTCACGATCGCGTGGATGGATGCCACCGGCCCCCAGCACAAGCAGCTCATCGTGCATCGCGGTGTGTCGCCGCTCGTCCTCGTCCCCGGGTTCACGATGTCGACGGCCGTCGCGCGCAGCCTGCAGCCGCTGCAGGTGCCGCGGGAGGACGCCGTGTTCAACGTCTCGCGCTCGGCGCTGCTGATCGCGGCGATGACCCAGAGCCCCGAGCTGCTGATGGCGGCGACCGAGGACAAGCTGCACCAGAACTATCGCGCCCAGGCCATGCCCGAGACCGACCGCCTCGTGCGGGAGTTGCGGGCGGCGGGGTACGCGGCGGTCGTCTCCGGCGCGGGACCGAGCGTGCTCGTGCTCGCGGACGGTCCGGGGCAGCGCGTCGCCGCGGCGGACCTCACCGCATCCGTCGTCGACACCCCGTGGCAGGCGCTCATGCTCGCCGTCGACGTCAAGGGTGGTACAGTGAAGCCCGCAGAGGGTTCCGCTTAGCACGCGAATCTGAGCCTCTGCACCACCTGCGAAATCCGCAACAAATCGCGAACCCGGTCTCGGCTGCAGTCTCCCGAACCGCTGGTGTGAGTCTTCGTCTGCTCTCTTGCGGCGATACCCCGCGATCTGACCATGTTTCATTTCTGAGGAGCACTCGTGGAGTCCATCTCCGAGACCCAGCCCGTTGACGCGCCCGAGGGCGCTGACATCCCCACCGAGGAGCAGTCCACCGCTCCCGCCGACGAGACGTTGTTCGATACGCCCGTCGATGCCGAGGGCGCCGACGCCCCCGCGGACGAGGAGCCCGCCGCCGAGCAGGCACCCGCCGAAGAGGCCGCCCCGGCCGAGGACGCAGCGCCCGTCGAGGCTCCGGCCGCCGACGCCGCGCCCGTCGAGGCCGACGCACCCGCGGCCGACGCCGCGCCTGACGTCGAGGCCGCTACTTACGCCGCCGACGCCGCTCCCGCCGTGGAGCCGGCCGCCGAAGAGGCCGCCGCGGCTCCGGCGGAGGAGCCCGCCGCCGAAGAGGCGCCCGCCAAGCCCGCCCGCGCCCCCCGTAAGCGCGCCCCGCGCCGTGCGAAGAGCACCCCCGCCGAGGAGGCGCCCGCCGAGGCCGCCGCCACCGAGGTCGCCACGGCCGAGGCCGAGGCCCCGGCCGAGACGGTCGAGGCTCCGGCCGAGGAGACCCCCGCCGCCCCCGCGGAGGCGCCCGAGGCCGTCGCCGACGCGCCCGTCGCCGAAGAGGCCGCCGCCGAGACCCCCGAGGCCGAGGAGAACGCCGAGACCGCAGCCCCGGCCGCCGACGGCGAGTCGGCGGACGAGTCGACCGAGACGCCGTCGCGCAGCCGCAGCCGCAGCCGGTCGCGCAACCGCAACCGCAACAAGGCCGAGAACGCCGATGCCGTCGCCCCGGCGGCGAACGCCCCCGCCGTCGCCGAAGAGGCCGAGGCGCCCGCGCAGAACGGCCAGCAGGCCCAGCAGCAGAACCAGGCGAACAGCCGGAACCGCCAGCGCAACAAGCGCCGCGGCCAGCCCGCCACCGGTGACGAGTTCGAGGGCGAGATCGGCGAGGACGACGTCCTGATCCCGATCGCCGGCATCCTCGACGTGCTCGACAACTACGCGTTCGTGCGCACCACGGGATACCTCCCCGGTCCGAGCGACGTGTACGTCTCGCTCGGCCAGGTGAAGAAGTACAACCTGCGCAAGGGCGACGCGGTCGTCGGCTCGATCAAGCAGCCGCGCGAGAACGAGCAGTCCAGCCGTCAGAAGTACAACGCCCTGGTGAAGGTCGACTCCATCAACGGGCTGTCGGTCGAGGACGCCGCCGCGCGCGTCGAGTTCGGCAAGCTGACGCCGCTGTACCCGCAGGAGCGCCTCCGCATGGAGACGGCCCCCGAGAAGCTCACGCAGCGTCTCATCGACCTCGTCGCCCCGGTGGGCAAGGGTCAGCGCGGGCTCATCGTGGCGCCCCCGAAGGCGGGCAAGACCATCGTGCTGCAGCAGATCGCCAACGCGATCGCGCACAACAACCCCGAGGTCCACCTCATGGTCGTGCTCGTCGACGAGCGGCCCGAAGAGGTCACCGACATGCAGCGCACGGTCAAGGGCGAGGTCATCGCCTCCACCTTCGACCGGCCCGCGGAAGACCACACCACGGTCGCCGAGCTCGCCATCGAGCGCGCGAAGCGTCTCGTCGAGCTCGGTCGCGACGTGGTCGTGCTGCTCGACTCGATCACCCGTCTCGGTCGCGCCTACAACCTGTCGGCGCCCACCTCGGGCCGCGTGCTCACCGGTGGCGTGGACGCGTCGGCGCTGTACCCGCCGAAGCGCTTCTTCGGCGCGGCGCGCAACATCGAGAACGGCGGATCGCTCACGATCCTGGCCACCGCTCTGGTGGAGACCGGCTCCAAGATGGACGACGTGATCTTCGAGGAGTTCAAGGGCACCGGCAACAGTGAGCTGCGTCTGAACCGCCAGCTCGCCGACAAGCGCATCTTCCCGGCCGTCGACGTCAACGCGTCCTCGACCCGGCGCGAAGAGATGCTGCTGTCGCCGGACGAGGTCAAGATCACCTGGAAGCTGCGTCGTGCCCTTGCGGGTCTCGACCCCCAGCAGGCCCTCGAGGTCGTGCTCGGCAAGCTCAAGGAGACGCAGTCCAACGTCGAGTTCCTCGTCCAGATGCAGAAGTCGATCCCGGCTCCCGCGCGCGGAGACAACGGGCACGACAACGGCATCCGCTGAGCCGTGTCGGATTCCGGCATCCTCGAGTCCGTCCGCGGGCTGATCGACGAGCACCGGCAGGTCGAGCTCGAGCTGAACGACCCCGCCGTGCACGCCGATGCGGCGCGCGCGAAGCGGGTCAATCGGCGCTACGCCGAACTGAACCGGATCGTCCACGCCTACGAGGCGTGGCAGTCCGCGGCGGACGACCTGGATGCCGCGCGCGAACTCGCCCGTGAGGACGAGGCCTTCGCCGAGGAGGTGCCCGCGCTCGAGCAGCGGTGGGCGGAGAGTCAGGAGCGGCTGCGTCGCCTGCTGATCCCGCGCGACCCGGACGATGCCCGCGACGTGATCATGGAGATCAAGGCGGGCGAAGGCGGCGCGGAGAGCGCCCTGTTCGCGGCCGATCTGCTGCGGATGTACCTCCAGTACGCGGCATCCATGGGCTGGAAGACCGAGCTGCTCGAACGCAACGAGTCCGACCTCGGTGGTTACAAGGACGTCCAGGTCGCGATCAAGGGATCCTCGAGCGACCCCGCGCAGGGCGTCTGGGCGCACCTGAAGTACGAGGGTGGCGTGCACCGCGTGCAGCGCGTACCGGCGACCGAGTCGCAGGGACGCATCCACACGTCCACGACCGGTGTGCTCGTCTTCCCCGAGGTCGACGAGCCCGAAGAGGTCGCGATCGACCCCAACGACCTGAAGATCGACGTGTTCCGTTCGTCGGGCCCGGGCGGCCAGTCGGTGAACACCACCGATTCGGCGGTGCGCATCACGCACGTGCCGACGGGGATCGTCGTGTCGATGCAGAACGAGAAGTCGCAGCTGCAGAACCGCGAGGCCGGAATGCGCGTGCTGCGCGCCCGGCTGCTCGCCAAGCAGCAGGAGGAGCGCGACGCGCAGGCCGCCGATGCGCGCCGCTCGCAGATCCGCGGCATGGACCGCTCCGAGCGCATCCGCACCTACAACTTCCCCGAGAACCGCGTCGCCGATCACCGCACCGGGTACAAGGCGTACAACCTCGACCAGGTCATGGACGGCGCCCTCGGCCCGATCATCGAGTCGGCGATCACCGCCGACGAGGAAGCGCGCCTCGCCGCGCTCTCCGAGAGCTGACGCTCAGGTCGGCCGCGCCCTCTTCGTGCGTGTCTCGTGCACAACGAAGGAAAGCTGTCCCCGGCGGGGCAGAAACCGCTGTTTCTCGCGGACCGGTTCCCGATCCTCCTTCGTTGTGTCCGCGCCGGATGCAGGCTCAGGCGTCCCACACGGGCGGGTGGGGGAGCGGGCCGCGTCGCCGCTCCAGCTCGGCGCCGAGCGCCAGCAGCGTCGCCTCCCCGCCGGGGCGTCCGATCAGCTGCACCGAGACCGGGTGCCCCGTCGCGTCGACGGTCACCGGGAGCGTGAGGGCGGGCAGGCCCGCCACGTTGACGAAGCTCGAGTACGGTGCGTACTCCACCTGCATCGCGAAGGTGCGCTCGGGATCGTGGCCGGCGTACGCGCCGACGGGCTGCGGAGTCTGGGCCAGGGCGGGGGTCAGGACGGCGTCGAAGGCCGCGAAGTCGGTGATCGTCCGCCGTTCGAACGCGCGCGCCTCGGTCAGTCCTCCGAGCAGCTCCGGCGCCGAGAGCGCCCGGCCCTCCCGCACGAGCCAGGCGGTGAGCGGCTCGACGAGGGCCATGTCGTCGGCGCTCAGCGGGATGCGCGCAGCGCTCGCGCGCCACAGTACGCGGAACAGGGCGGGATAGCCGACCGGATGCCAATCGGCATCCGTGACGGGGTGTCCGGCGTCGCTCAACCAGACGGCCGCCGTCTCGAACGCCGTACGGGCGGCGGGGTCGAGGACGATGTCCTCGTCGTCGTCCCAGGGGGAGACGGTCGTCGCGCCGATCCGATACGTCCCGGATCCGGTGCGTGCGGCACGGACGAAGGGGCCGTGCCCCGGGGCCGCCGTCGCGTAGGGGAACGGCGAGAGCCCCACGAGCGCGTCCAGCAGCAGGCCTGCGTCCTCGACGGTGCGGGCGATGGGACCGGTGACGGACAGCCCGTCGGGGGAGTCGAACCCCGACCCGATGGGCAGCCGTCCGCGTGACGGCTTGAGCCCCACGACGCCGACGGTCGCCGAGGGGATGCGGATGGAGCCGCCGCCGTCCGATCCGACCGCGGCCGGGAGGAGTCCCGCGGCCACGGCCACGGCGGCGCCCCCGCTCGAGCCGCCCGCACCGGCCTCGGGGCGCCAGGGGTCCCGCGCGGGGGCGTGGATGAGCGGTTCCGTGAAGCCGGTCAGACCGAACTCCGAGGTGCTGGTCTTGCCGAGGCTCACCGCGCCCGCGGCATCCATCGCCTCCGCGAGGGCGTCCGAGACCGCCGGCACGTGGTCGGCGCGGGCGCGCGATCCGTACCGCGTGGGGACACCCGCCCGCGCGACGAGGTCCTTCTCCGCCGAGGGCACGCCCCAGAGCGGGCCACGGTGTCCGCCCCCGTCGAGCGCGGTGGCGCGCGCCAGCGCGGACTCCGCGCTGACTTCGGCGAAGGCGCCCAGATCGGACGCGTGAGCGATGCGGTCGAGGTAGTGGGAGGTCAGTTCGACAGGCCCGATCCTGCCGTCCCGGAGCGCCGCGACCTGTGCGACGAGGGACAGATCGTGCAGGCGCGTCATTCTTCGAGCCTAGGCCCGTCGCTCCGCTACCCTCGCAGCATGAAGACCCGGTTGCTGCGCGTGCTCGTCTACCTCGCCTCGGCGGCGGCGGGGCTCGTGCTCGCCGACCTGTTCGTCGGCGGCTTCCGGATCTCGTGGCTCGACTGGTGGGGCTTCCTCGTCGCGATCGTCGTCTTCGCGATCGTCCAGAGCCTCGCGACGCCGCTGGCCACCCGGTTGGCGCAGAAGCACGCTCCGCTCCTCCTCGGGGGGATCGGCATCATCGCGACGTTCGTCTCACTGCTGGTCGTGGTGGTGCTGCCCTCCGCGGGCGTGCGTATCACGACCGCCGCTGCCTGGTTCCTGGCGCCGCTCGTCGTGTGGATCGTGTCCGCCGTCGTGACGTGGGTGCTGACAGTCGTTCTGATCGACCGGCGGGCCCGGACGCTGCCGTCGACGACGCGCTGAACCCGATCAGATCCAGTATTCGGGCGCGGTGAGCAGCGCTCGGGTGTCGTCGCTCGACCGGCGCGCCCGCGCTTTCGCCGGGACCCCGACCAGCACGCTCTCGGGGGCCGCGTCCCGGGTCACCACGGCGTTGGCGCCGACGAGGCTGTGAGCCCCGATCGTGATCGGGCCGAGGATCTTCGCCCCGGCCCCCACGGCCACACCGTCGTGCAGCGTCGGATGGCGTTTGCCGCCCTCGCGCTGGCGTCCCCCGAGGGTGACGCCGTGGTACAGCATGACGTCGTCGCCGACCTCGGCCGTCTCGCCGATCACGACGCCCATGCCGTGGTCGATGAAGAAACGGCGCCCGATCGTCGCGCCGGGGTGGATCTCGATGCCCGTGAGCCATCGCGTGACCTGCGAGATCGCCCGAGCCGGGAACCGCAAGCCCCGCAGCCACAGGCGGTGCGACACGCGGTACGACCAGACGGCGTGCAGGCCGGGGTAGAGGAGAGCGATCTCGAGGCCGCCACGGGCGGCCGGGTCGCGGAACTTCGCCGCGGCGACATCCTCGCGAACGCGGGAGAGGGCCCCCACGTCAGTTGTCGCGCAGGTCTTCGTACAGGGCGGTGGAGAGGTAACGTTCGCCGTACGAGGGGATGATGACCACGATGTTCTTGCCCTCGGCCTCGGGGCGACGTGCGATCTCGAGAGCGGCCCAGATGGCGGCGCCGGAGGACATGCCCACCAGGATGCCGTCCTTCGCCGCCGTTTCGCGGGCCAGCCGGATGGCGTCGTCGAACTCGACGTCGATGACCTCGTCGATGATGCTGCGATCGAGGATCGCCGGGACGAAGTTCGGTCCGATGCCCTGGATCTTGTGGGGGCCGGGGTGGCCCTTGGTGAGGATGGGGGAGTCGGCGGGCTCGACCGCGACGACCTTCACACCCGGGACGCGCTCCTTCAGCACCTGACCGACTCCGGTGATGGTGCCGCCCGTGCCGATCCCGGCCACGAAGTAGTCCACCTTGCCGTCGGTGTCGCGCAGGATCTCCTCGGCGGTGGTCTTGCGGTGGATCGCGGGGTTCGCCTCGTTCTCGAACTGGCGGGCCCAGACGGCGCCGGGCGTTTCGGCGACGATGCGCTTGGCCTCCTCCACCGCGAACGACATGCCCTTGGTGGGGTCGGTGAGCACGAGCTCGGCGCCGAACGCCCGGAGCAGCACGCGACGCTCCTTCGACATCGACGCGGGCATCGTCAGGATGACCTTGTATCCGCGCGCCGCGCCGACCATGGCCAGCGCGATACCCGTGTTGCCGCTGGTGGACTCCACGAGGGTGCCGCCGGGCTTGAGCTCGCCGGAGGCTTCGGCGGCGTCGACGATCGCGATGCCCAGGCGGTCCTTGACGCTCGAGGCGGGGTTGTAGAACTCGAGCTTGGCCAGGATCTGGCCCCCGGCGCCTTCCGCGACGCGGTTGAGGCGCACCAGCGGGGTGTCGCCGAACGCGGAGGTGATGTCGGAGTGGATGCCGGGCATGGCTCGCCTTTCGCCGTCGGTCGGATCGCGACAATCCTAGGTGAGCGGCCGGACACCGCGGCCGTGTGTGACGCTGCGCGACTAGGCTCGGGAGCCGTCATGCCCGAGCCCGTACCCTTCGCCCCGTCCCCCGTCGCCGACGTCGTCCGCGCCACCGCCGCGCGCTTCGCCGCCGCGGGCATCCCCGACCCCCAGGTGGATGCCGAACTCCTCGTCGCCCACGTCCTGTCCACGTCGCGCGGGGGAGTGCAGGCCGCCGCCGTCCGCGGCGATCGTCTGTCCGCCGATGCCGCGGCGGCCCTCGCCCCGCTCGTGGACCGGCGCTGCGCGCGCGAGCCGCTGCAGCACCTCACGGGGCTCGCCCCCTTCCGGTCCCTGGAACTCGCCGTCGGACCGGGGGTCTTCGTCCCGCGCCCCGAGACCGAGATGGTCGCGCAGCTCGCGATCGACGCCCTGCGCGCGGCGGCATCCGGATCGCCGATCGCCGTGGACCTCGGCACCGGCAGCGGAGCCATCGCCCTCGCCCTGGCGACCGAGGTCCCCCACGCGCGGGTGTTCGCCGCCGAGAACTCCGTCGACGCGTTCATCTGGACGAAGGAGAACGTCGCCCGCATCGGCGCGACGAACCTCACGCTCGCGTTCATCGACCTCGCCGATGCGTTCCCCGAGCTCGATGGAACGGTCTCGGTCGTGGCATCCAACCCTCCCTACGTCCCGGACGACGCGATCCCGCGCGACCCCGAGGTGCGGCTGTTCGACCCGCCGGCGGCCCTGTACGGCGGACCGGACGGGCTGGATGCCGTGCGCGTGCTGAGCCGCGTCGGTCTGCGCCTCGCGCATCCCGGCGGCACCATCGTGATCGAGCACGGCGAGTGGCAGGGCGCCGCGATCCGCGAGATCCTCACGGCGGACGGGTGGCGGTCCGCGGCGACCCACCCCGACCTGACGACGCGCGACCGCGCCACGACCGCCGTCCGCCCCTGACCGCGCAGCGGTCCGCGTCTCGGTAGACTGTCGCCCGACATGTCACCCGTCTACGACTGCCGTGACGAGTCGCAGCTGCTGTCCGGGATGCGCCATGCGCGTCAGGCGATCGGCCGAGGCGAACTCGTCGTGCTCCCTACCGACACCGTCTACGGCATCGCCGCGGACGCGTTCAACGCGCGCGCCGTCGCGGGCCTGCTCGAGGCGAAGGGACGCGGACGGCAGCAGCCGCCGCCGGTCCTCGTCCCCGGCGTCGGTACCCTCCGTGCTCTGGTCGCCGAGGTGCCCACCGCCGTCGACGACCTCGTCCACGCCTTCTGGCCCGGCGGGTTGACCATCGTCCTGCCCGCGCAGCCGTCCCTGTCCTGGGACCTCGGTGACACGCACGGCACCGTCGCGGTCCGCATGCCCGCGCAGAACCTCACGCTCGAGCTGCTCAAAGAGACCGGGCCGCTCGCGGTCTCCAGCGCCAACCGCACCGGAATGCCCGCTGCGGTCAGCATCGACGAGGCGCGCGACATGCTCGGCGACAGCGTCGCCGTCTACCTCGACGCCGGACCCAGCGAGTGGGGCTTCGCCTCGACGATCGTGGATGCCACGTCCCTCGTCGGCGGGAGCGAGCCGGTGATCCGCGTGCTCCGCGAAGGCACGATCTCCCGCGCGCGTCTGCGCGAGGTGCTGGGCGACCTGCTCGAGCCGGATCCCGAGACGGGCCCCGCCGACGGCGCCGCCTCGTCGGCGCCGGACACCGCCGCGGATGCCGAGGCGCCGGGTCCGTGACCCAGTACCTCCTCACCATCCTGTTCACGGCGGCGGTGACTCTCGCCCTGTCGTGGGTGGTGTGGAAGTTCGCCCTGCGCTTCCGGTTGTACCCCGGTATCCGGGATCGCGACGTGCACAAGACCCCCACTCCGCGCCTCGGCGGGGTGGCGATGTTCCTGGGCGTCGTCGCGGCCTTTGCGCTGTCGAGCCGGAACCCCTACTTCGCGATCTTCTGGACCGATCCCGTGCCGGTGCTGTCGCTGCTGGGCGCGGTCCTGCTCATCGTCCTGGTCGGGGTCGTCGACGATCTGTGGGATCTCGACTGGATGATCAAGCTCGGTGCGCAGTTCATCGCCGCGGGCATCATCGCGTGGTTCGGGCAACTGCAGATCCTGTCGCTGCCGATGGGGGCGCTCACGGTGGGGTCGAGCTGGGTGAGCTTCCTCCTGACCGTCTTCGCGCTGGTCGTCGTCATGAACGCCGTCAACTTCATCGACGGCTTGAACGGTCTGGTCGCGGGCGTCTGCCTCATCGCCAACGGGGTGTTCTTCGCCTACTCCTACCTGCTCGTGCGCGATACCGGCGCGAGCACGTACTTCAACCTGGCATCCTTCATCGCCGCCGTCCTCATCGGAGCGTGTCTCGGATTCCTGCCGATGAACTGGACGCCGGCCAAGCTGTTCATGGGGGATTCCGGAGCACTCATGCTCGGCCTGCTGATGGCCAGTTCGGCCGTGGCCATCACGGGGCAGCTCGACCCGGCCGTCCTCGACCCGGAGCAGCTCGGCCGCTCCCAGCTGCTCGGTGCCTTCATCCCGATCCTCCTGCCCGTCGTCATCGTGCTGCTGCCGTTGCTGGACTTCGGGCTCGCCGTCATCCGGCGCCAGTGGGCCGGACGCTCGCCGTTCTCGCCCGACCGGAAGCACCTGCACCACCGCATGCTCGACATGGGGCACAGCGACCGCGACGCGGTGCTCATCTTCTACGCCTGGACGGCCGTGGTCAGCCTGTCGTTCCTCCTGATGTACATCGGCACGCAGCAGAGCTGGCCCGGCGACTACTGGATCGGCATCGGCTTCGGTGCCGTGGGCGTCGCGGCGTGCGTCGTGCTGACCCTGCTTCCCTCTTACCGTCCCTCGCGTCGGCGTGCCCGTCGTGCGCAGCCCGCATCCCCGGAGACCTCCTCATGACCACCGCTTCCCCCGCCGCCCGCCGTCCCCTCTCGAGCACGCCGTTCCTCAGAACGGCGTTGGTCTGGGGCGGGATCGTCACCGCGGTCCTCCTCGTGGCCGGCGCCGTGATCGGTTTCGCCGTGGCCGGCCCCGGAGGAGTGGGGAGCGCGGTGTCCGGCGTCGGCGTGAGCGCCGTCTTCCTCGCGGTGACGGCCGCGAGCATCCTCATCGCCAACCGCTGGTTCGGCGATCCGCTCTACGTCCCGATCTTCTTCGGCATCGTGCTCGGCGGGTGGCTGCTCAAGCTCGTGCTGTTCATCGTCGCTATCGTGATCCTGCGCGGCCAGGACTGGGTCGATCCGAAGGTGTTCTTCGTGGCCCTGGTCGTCAGCGTCATCGCCTCCCTCGCGGTCGACGTCGTCGTGCTCCTGCGGATGCGCGTGCCCAGCGCCAGCGACGTGGACCTGCCGACCGATCCCGATGAGGGCGACCGTCGCGCCTGACCCTCTATAACCCGGGGTTCTCGTACCGCGGGCACGTTAGTCCGTCGGCGAGACGAACGATCGGCCGAGACTCATGGATCAGCCGGGAGTTTGATAGGGTGGGGTAAGTACCCACCCGCGACGGGGACTCTCCCCAGACTCGCACTTCGGGTGCCATCACCGACCATCGTCGCAACGGTTCACACCGATGCCCCGAAGCTGGAGCCAGCGCTGTCCACTCAAGCTGCGACCCTGATCACGAACTTCGCGTCTGCGGGTGCGGAGTTCCATCCGCCCTCCATCAACGAGTTCTTCCCTGACGCGGTCCTGTTCGAGGGCACGATCTTCGCGATCACCCGCATCAACCTGGTGCAGATGCTGGCCACCGCCGTGCTGGTCATCCTCTTCGTGGTCGGCACCCGTCGCATGAAGCTCGTCCCCGGGCGCTTCCAGAGCGTCGTGGAGATGGGGCTGGACTTCGTCCGCGTCAACATCGCGGAAGACCTACTCGGTCGCAAGGACGGTCGCCGCTTCCTGCCGATCCTCACCACCATCTTCTTCATGGTGCTGTTCATGAACATCACGGGCATCATCCCCGGCCTGAACATCGCCGGTACCAGCGTCATCGCCGTTCCGCTCCTGCTCGCGATCGTGGCGTACGTCACCTTCATCTACGCGGGTGTGAAGAAGAGCCCCGGCAAGTTCTTCCGCAACGCGCTCATGCCCTCGGGCGTGCCGTGGCCGCTGTACATCATCATCATCCCGCTCGAGTTCCTCTCGACCTTCATCATCCGACCGATCACGCTGACGCTCCGTCTGCTGATGAACATGATCGTCGGCCACCTGATGCTGGTCCTCTTCTTCGCCGCCACCCAGTTCTTCGTCTTCGGCCTCGGCGGCTGGTGGACGGCGCTCGGCGCAGGAACCCTGGCGTTCGGCTTCGCCTTCACCCTTTTCGAGATCCTGGTGGCTTTCCTCCAGGCCTACGTTTTCGCAATTCTCACCGCGGTCTACATCCAGCTCGCGGTCGCGGAAGAGCACTGAGCGGCCCGGCGCACGCCGAGCCACCCAACCGAAAGGAAAAACCCGTGGACGCAACTACGGTTCTCGCCCAGGTCACCGGTTCCATCGCCACCGTCGGCTACGGCCTCGCCGCCATCGGCCCGGCCATCGGCGTGGGCATCGTCGTCGGCAAGACGATCGAGGGTGTGGCCCGTCAGCCCGAGCTGGCCGGTCGCCTGCAGGTCCTGATGTTCATCGGTATCGCCTTCACCGAGGCGCTCGCGTTCATCGGTATCGCGACCGGCTTCATCTTCGGCTTCTGATCCGGCGCACGATCTACGTAAAGGAGACGAGATGCTGAGTGCTCTTGTCACCCTCGCCGCCGAACCCGCCGGCGAAGAGACGCACAGCCCGCTGATTCCGGCTGTCTACGACATCGTCTGGTCGTTGGTGTGCTTCGTCATCATCCTCTTCGTGTTCTGGAGGGTCGTCCTGCCCCGCATGGCGAAGCTCCTCGACGAGCGTGGTGCCGCCATCGAGGGCAACATCGCCAAGGCGGATGAGGCGCAGCGTCAGGCCGAGGCCGCGCTGGAGCAGTACACCGCTCAGCTCGCCGAGGCGCGCAAGGAAGCCGGCGAGATCCGCGAGGCCGCCCGCGAGGACGGCAAGAAGATCGTCGCCGAGGCGAAGGAAGCCGCTTCCTCCGAGGCTGCACGCCTGACCGCCGCGGCGCACGCGCAGATCGAGGCCGAGCGTCAGTCGACGCTGGTGTCGCTCCGCGCCGAGGTCGGCACGCTCGCGGTCGACCTGGCCGGCAACGTCATCGGTGAGACCCTCTCCGACGACGCCCGCGCGCAGGCCGTGGTCGATCGATTCCTCGCCGAGCTCGAGGCATCCGAGAAGGCGGCCCAGTAATGGGCAGCGCGACCACTCAGGCGCGGACCGCGACGGCGGAGGCGCTCACGAACGCCTCCGGTGTCGACCTCGACGTCGCCCGCGAGCTGTTCGCGGCCGTCGGCGCCGTGAACGGGTCGGCGCAGCTGAGCGGCGCGCTCTCCGATTCGTCGGCACCAGCTGCCGCTCGCAGTGCTCTGGTGACGGCCGTCTTCGGCTCCGCGTACCGTGAGACGACCGTTTCGCTTCTGCGCCGTGCGGCGGAGCAGCGGTGGTCGACCGCGGCGGAGTTCGTGGACGGGCTGGAGGAGTTGGCCGTGCGTGCTGCCACCGTCGCCGACGCGTCGGTGGACATCGAAGGAGAGCTGTTCCAGTTCTCCCGCACCGTCGCCTCCAACGGCGAACTCGAGCTCGCCCTGGGCGGTCGCCTGGGCGACGCGTCCGGCAAGGCGTCGCTCGTCTCGACGCTGCTCGACGGCCGTGCCAGCGCCCCGACCGCGCTCATCGTGTCCTCGCTCGTGCAGAACGCGCGCGGTCGTCGCGTCCGGTCGCTCCTGCGCCGGGCGGAGTCGATCGTCGCCGATCAGCGCTCGAGCATCGTGGCCACCGTCTACGCGGCGGCGCCGTTGAACGACGCGCAGCAGACGCGACTCCAGAACGCGCTCCGCGCGCGTTACGGGTCGGCGGTCAGCCTCAACACCGTGATCGACCCGACGGTGGTCGGTGGACTGCGCGTGCAGGTCGCCGACGACGTCATCGACGCGAGCGTGTCCGCACGTCTCGCCGACCTTCGCCAGCGCATCGCCGGCTAAGACTTTCCCGCCCGAGCGGGTGGAGATCTGGGGGCTCGCGCCCCACGAACGAAGGAAGACAATGGCAGAACTCTCTATCAGCCCCGACGTCATCCGTGACGCGCTGAAGGACTTCGTCAACGCCTACGAGCCGACGGGCGCGGGTGCGACCGAGGTCGGCACCGTCGTCGATGCGGCTGACGGCATCGCCCACGTCGAGGGACTGCCCGGCGTCATGGCGAACGAACTCATCCGCTTCGCGGACGGCACCCTGGGCCTGGCCCAGAACCTCGACGAGCACGAGGTCGGCGTCGTCGTCCTCGGCGAGTTCTCCGGCATCGAAGAGGGCCAGAGCGTCACCCGTACCGGCGAGGTCCTCTCGGTCGGCGTGGGCGACGGCTACCTAGGTCGCGTCGTCGACCCGCTGGGCAACCCGATCGACGGTCTCGGCGAGATCGCGACGGAGGGGCGTCGTGCCCTCGAGCTCCAGGCGCCGGGTGTGATGCAGCGCAAGAGCGTGCACGAGCCGCTCCAGACCGGCATCAAGGCCATCGACGCGATGATCCCCGTCGGTCGCGGCCAGCGCCAGCTCATCATCGGCGACCGCCAGACCGGTAAGACGGCCATCGCGATCGACACGATCATCAACCAGAAGGCCAACTGGGAGTCGGGCGACGTCAACAAGCAGGTCCGCTGCATCTACGTCGCCATCGGCCAGAAGGGCTCCACGATCGCTTCGGTCAAGGGCGCCCTCGAAGAGGCCGGCGCGATGGAGTACACCACCATCGTCGCGGCCCCCGCGTCCGACCCCGCCGGCTTCAAGTACCTCGCGCCCTACACGGGTTCGGCCATCGGCCAGCACTGGATGTACGGCGGCAAGCACGTCCTGATCATCTTCGACGACCTGTCGAAGCAGGCCGAGGCTTACCGCGCCGTTTCACTGCTCCTGCGTCGCCCGCCGGGCCGCGAGGCGTACCCCGGTGACGTCTTCTACCTCCACTCGCGTCTGCTCGAGCGTTGCGCGAAGCTGTCCGACGAGCTCGGCGCCGGTTCGATGACGGGTCTGCCCATCATCGAGACCAAGGCCAACGACGTCTCGGCGTACATCCCGACCAACGTGATCTCGATCACCGACGGCCAGATCTTCCTCCAGTCCGACCTGTTCAACGCCAACCAGCGTCCCGCGGTCGACGTGGGTATCTCGGTCTCGCGCGTCGGCGGCGACGCCCAGGTCAAGTCGATCAAGAAGGTCTCGGGAACGCTGAAGCTCGAGCTGGCGCAGTACCGCTCGCTCGAGGCGTTCGCGATGTTCGCGAGCGACCTCGACGCCGCGTCGCGCCGTCAGCTGGCCCGTGGTGCGCGTCTGACCGAGCTGCTGAAGCAGCCGCAGTACTCGCCGTACCCGGTCGAGGAGCAGGTCGTCTCGATCTGGGCCGGTACCAACGGCAAGCTCGACACCGTCGAGGTGTCCGACGTGCTCCGCTTCGAGCGCGAGCTGCTGGACTACCTGCGGCGCAACTCGACCGTCCTCGACACGCTGCGCGAGACCAACGCGCTGGGTGACGACACCGTCGCCGAGCTCGAGAAGAAGATCGACGAGTTCCTCCTCGAGTTCCAGCCGGGTGACGACCAGGGCGTCGTGGGCGCCGAGCAGGTCGACGCCGCCGAGGCCGAGGACGTCAACCAGGAGCGAATCGTCAAGGGCCGTCGCTAACAGCGACGACACGAGAACGGAATCATGGGCGCACAACTGCGGGTCTACAAGCAGAAGATCAGTTCTGCTCAGACGACCAAGAAGATCACGAAGGCGATGGAGCTCATCGCGGCTTCGCGCATCCAGAAGGCGATGGCGCGTGTGCGCGCGGCGTCGCCCTTCGCGCGAGCCGTGACGAGCGCCGTCTCCGCGGTGGCCACGCACTCCTCGATCGACCACCCGCTGACGACGGAGCGCGAGAACATCCGTCGCTCCGCCGTGGTGATCTTCACCTCCGACCGCGGCCTCGCCGGCGCGTTCAACTCGCAGATCCTCCGCGAGGGTCTCGAGCTGGCCGAGCTCCTGCGGACGCAGGGCAAAGAGGTCGTGTTCTACCTCGTCGGGCGCAAGGCCGTCGGCTACTTCCAGTTCCGCCGCATGCCGAGTGCAGCGCAGTGGGTCGGCGACACCGACACACCGCAGTTCTCGACCGCGGAGGCGATCTCGGATGCCGTGCTCCAGGCCTACCGCGCCGGGGGAGAGAACGACGGCGTCGACGAGATCCACCTCGTTTACAACCGCTTCGTCAGCATGATGACGCAGTCTCCCGAGTCTGTTCGTCTGTTGCCGCTCGAGGTTCTCGAGGCGGACGAGGCCCCCGCCCAGGCGGAGGTCTACCCCCTCTACGAGTTCGAGCCCGACGCCGAGACCGTGCTCGATGCGCTGCTGCCGGTGTACATCCAGAGCCGCATCTTCAACGCCCTCCTGCAGTCCTCCGCGGCCAAGCACGCCGCAACGCAGAAGGCGATGAAGTCGGCCAGCGACAACGCCGACAAGCTCATCACCGACTACACCCGCCTGCGCAACAACGCGCGTCAGGCGGAGATCACGCAGCAGATCGCCGAGATCGTCGGCGGCGCCGATGCTCTGTCATCCGGCAAGTAAGTTCCCAAGGAGAGAAGAAGCCATGAGCCTCACCGCCGAGAAGACCGACGCAGCCGTCGTCGGCCGCGTCGCGCGTGTCACCGGGCCCGTCGTCGACATCGAGTTCCCGCACGACGCGATCCCCGAGATCTACAACGCGCTCAAGACCACCATCACCATCGGGGACGACTCGACCGAGATCACCCTCGAGGTCGCTCAGCACCTCGGTGACGACCTCGTCCGCGCCATCTCCCTGAAGCCGACCGACGGCATGGTCCGCGGCCAGGAGGTGCGCGACACCGGCGGCCCCATCTCGGTGCCGGTCGGCGACGTCACCAAGGGCAAGGTCTTCGACGTCACCGGAGAGGTGCTCAACGCGGCTCCCGGCGAGACGATCGAGGTCACCGAGCGCTGGGGCATCCACCGCAAGGCGCCGAGCTTCGACCAGCTCGAGTCCAAGACCGAGATGTTCGAGACCGGCATCAAGTCGATCGACCTCCTGACCCCCTACGTGCAGGGTGGAAAGATCGGCCTCTTCGGTGGTGCGGGCGTCGGCAAGACCGTCCTCATCCAGGAGATGATCCAGCGCGTGGCGCAGGACCACGGCGGTGTGTCGGTGTTCGCCGGAGTCGGCGAGCGCACCCGTGAGGGCAACGACCTCATCGGCGAGATGGAAGAGGCCGGTGTCTTCGACAAGACCGCCCTCGTGTTCGGCCAGATGGACGAGCCGCCGGGGACGCGTCTGCGCGTGGCGCTGTCGGCCCTGACGATGGCGGAGTACTTCCGCGACGTCCAGAAGCAGGACGTGCTGCTCTTCATCGACAACATCTTCCGCTTCACGCAGGCCGGCTCCGAGGTCTCCACGCTGCTGGGCCGCATGCCCTCGGCCGTGGGTTACCAGCCGAACCTGGCCGACGAGATGGGTGTGCTCCAGGAGCGCATCACCTCGACGCGCGGTCACTCGATCACCTCGCTGCAGGCGATCTACGTCCCCGCCGACGACTACACCGACCCGGCTCCCGCGACCACGTTCGCGCACCTGGACGCCACGACCGAGCTCTCCCGTGAGATCGCGTCGAAGGGCCTGTACCCGGCCATCGACCCGCTGACCTCGACGAGCCGTATCCTCGACCCGCGTTACATCGGCGCCGACCACTACCGTGTGGCCACGTCGGTCAAGCAGATCCTCCAGAAGAACAAGGAACTGCAGGAGATCATCGCGATCCTCGGTGTCGACGAGCTCTCCGAGGAAGACAAGATCGTCGTGTCGCGTGCACGTCGCATCCAGCAGTTCCTCTCGCAGAACACCTACATGGCCAAGAAGTTCACCGGTGTCGAGGGCTCCACGGTCCCGATCAAGGAGACCATCGAGTCGTTCGACGCGATCGTCAAGGGTGACTTCGACCACGTCGCGGAGCAGGCGTTCTTCAACGTCGGCGGCATCTCCGACGTCGAGGCCAAGTGGGCGCAGATCCAGAAGGAGAACGGCTGACATGCCGCTGCGCGTGAACCTCGTCTCGGCCGACGCCGAGGTCTGGGCCGGGGAGGCGTCGCTGGTCGTCGCCAAGACGGTCGAAGGCGAGATCGGCTTCATGCAGGGTCACGAACCCGTGCTCGCGATCCTCGCCCAGGGCGAGGTCCGCATCACGCGCGTCGACGGTACCAAGGTCCTCGCGAACGCGGAGGACGGGTTCCTGTCGATGGCGGGCGATGAGCTGACGATCGTCGCCGGTCACGCTTCGTTGGTCTGACACTCTTCTCCTCGACGCGCGTCGTCCGGTTCGCCGGGCGGCGCGCGTCGTTCGTCCCTCCGAGGTCGCATGTTCGTTCTCCTGCCCCCTTCCGAGACCAAACGTCCCGGCGGCGACGGCCCGCCGATCGATCTGGGCGCGCTCGCGCTGCCCTCGCTCCGCCCGCTCCGGGAGCAGGTCGTCGACGGGTTGATCGCCCTGAGCGCCGACGAGGACGCATCCGCCCGCGTCCTGAAGCTCAGCGCGCGCCGTCTGCACGAGATCGCCGACAACGCGGCCTTGCGTTCCGCCGCAACCCTCCCCGCGGTGGACCGCTACACCGGGGTGCTCTTCGACGCTCTCGATGCCGGGACCCTCGACGCGTCCGCCCGCGCGTGGCTGGGCTCCCATGTCCTGATCCATTCGGCGCCCTTCGGCCCGGTGGGCGCGCTCGACGGCATCCCGGTCTACCGTCTCGCGGCCTCGACGTCGTTGCCCGGCCTGCCGTCCCCGCGACGGATCTGGGCGGATGCCGTCACGACGGCGATGGGGCTGGCCCGGCCGGATTTCGTCGTCGACCTGAGGTCCGAGGCGTACGCCGCGTTGGGACCGGTCCCCGCGGACGTCGACGGCGTCTACGTCCGGGTGGTGTCGGAGTCGTCCGACGGAACCGTGCGCGCGCTCAACCACTTCAACAAGAAGGCCAAGGGGCACCTCGCCCGCGCCCTCGCGAGCACGGATGCGCAGATCGGCTCGCGCGGAGCCCTCGTCGAGTGGGCCCGGTCGCAGGGGATCGTGATGCGCGATCGCGGGGTCGGCGAGGTCGAGCTGCTGGTCTGAGATCCGCGGGTCAAGGTACTGTCAGCCAACACTCAGCTTCGCTAGCATGACGTACGCGGGAGACACCCGTCGCTGATGCGAGCGCCAGCTCGCATCCGGCCCGAGAGGAACTTCGTCACCATGATCCATCTGGCTTACAACGATTACGGCGCCAGCGATGCCGCGTCGGCCGCCGCCTTCCTGATCCTCGCCCTGTTCGGTTTCCTGTTCGCCATCGTCGGCTACCTCATCAGCGCGTTCCTGCTGTCGAAGGTCTTCGAGAAGGCGGGCGTGCAGGGCAAGTGGCGCGCCTGGGTGCCGGTCTACAACTACCTGGTGCTGGCCAAGCTCGGCGACCTCTCGCCGTGGGTGATCCTCGCCCTCGTGGTCGCCTCGGTCATCCCGATCCTCCAGTACCTGTCCGGTCTGGCTCTGTTCGTTGCGCTGATCATGGTCGCCTACCGGGTCAACGCCAAGTTCGGTCGCGAGTGGCCGATCCTCCTGCTGTTCATCCTCGGCCCGCTCGGACAGTGGATCTGGCTCGGCATCCTGGCGTTCGGCAGCAACCCGTGGAACCCGAACATCCAGCCCTCGCCGTGGGCGAACTCGTTCCTCGCGGACAAGACGGTGTGGAACGGCGTTCCCGTGCAGCCCGGTCAGCCGGTGCCGGCAGCTCCTGCCGCTCCCGCGGGCTACGCGCCGCCGGCCCAGCCCTACGCGCCGCCGCAGGCGCCGCCCGCTGCGGGCACGACGCCGCCCCCGCCGGCACCCCCGGCCGGTCCGACGCCCCCGCCCCCGGCGGGCCCGCAGGTCTGACACGCACACGATGACGAGCTCCCCGCGTCCGTCGCGGGGAGCTCGTCATCGTTTCCCCCGGGGAACGCCGCGCCCGTGGCATCCGTGGGCACCGTCCGGCGGTCGACTAGGATGACAGGGCCGCGCGGTTCCGCCGGCGGAGATGTCGGCCAACCGGAGGATCTTTTCGTGCCCGAGGTGACCACGCACACGCGCACCGTTCCCCTGACGGGCGGCGCACTCGATCTCTCCTGGGCGGCGACCACCGACACCGGCAAGCGCCGTGAGGTGAATCAGGACGCGCTGCTCGCCGAGTTCCCCCTGTTCGTCGTCGCCGACGGCATGGGCGGCCACCTCGGCGGTGAGATCGCCAGCGCCAGCACCGTCGACCGCCTCCGCGCCGTCGTCGAGAGCGGCATCGTGTCGCCGAAGAACATCGAGAAGGCGCTTTCCCGCGCCGTGAAGGACATCGTCGCCCACCCCGAGACCACCGACGAGGGAACGGGGACGACCCTCACGGGCCTCTACCTCGAGGCCGGGGGAGACGAGCCCCACTGGGTGACGTTGAACATCGGAGACTCGCGCGTCTACCTGCTGCGCGACGACGACATCGTGCAGATCACCACCGACCACTCCGTCGTGCAGGAACTCATCGCCGCGGGCCGTCTGAGCCCCGAGGAAGCCGAGAACCACCCGTACGGCAACGTGATCACGCGTGCCGTCGGCCCGAGCGACAGCGTGAAACCCGACTACCTCCGACTCGAGGTGCTCGACGGCGACCGCTTCGTCATCTGCTCGGACGGTCTGACGAAGGAACTCACCGACTTCGGCATCCGTCACTTCCTCGAGGCCAACCCCGACCCCGCCGACGCGGTCCAGGCGATGATGGCGGCGGCGCTCGAGAACGGCGGCCGCGACAACATCACCATCGTCGTGCTCGACGTCGCCCGACGCGCCGCGTGAGCGCGGTGCTTGACCCGGGGGCCTGCTGACTCCTACGTTCAGCAGATGACCACCGCACCCGAACGGACGGCCGGCAAGGGCCTCGCTGCGGGTACTCTCGGCCTCTGGGGATCGACCGTCATCGGTCTCGCCTCTACCGCGCCGGTGTACTCGCTCGTCGCCACCCTGGGCTTCGTCGTCCTCGCTGTGGGAGCCTCGGCCCCCATCGCCTTCATCATCGCCTTCATCCCGATGCTGTTCATCGCCTTTGCGTATCGCGAGCTGAACAACGACGTCCCCGACTGCGGCACGACCTTCACGTGGGGGACCAAGGCATTCGGTCCGTGGGTCGGCTGGATGGGCGGATGGGGCGTCGCCGTGGCCGGCATGGTCGTGCTGGCGAACCTCGCGCAGATCGCCGGCATCTATCTCTGGACCCTCATCGGCGACGGCTCGCTCGCCGAGAACGTCCCGCTGGTGACCGCGACCGGTGTCGCATTCATCGCTGCCATGACCTGGGTGAGCTACCGCGGCGTGGAGATCGGGGAGCGCATCCAGAACATCCTTCTGGGCGTGCAGTACCTCGTGCTGGCGCTGTTCGTCATCGTCGCGCTGTGGAAGTTCTTCGACGGAACGGCCCCGAACCCGACGCCGTTCGACCTGGCCTGGTTCAATCCGCTCGGCTTCACCGACTGGAGCGGGTTCACCGAGGCCGTGCTGCTGGCGCTGTTCATCTACTGGGGGTGGGACACGTGTCTCGCCCTCAACGAGGAGACCAAGGACCCCAAGCGCATCCCGGGACGCGCGGCCCTGCTGACCACCGTCATCCTGCTCGGCACCTACGTCGCGGTCACGGTCGCGGCGATGATGTACGCGGGCGTGGGTGAGGACGGGACGGGACTGGCCAACGTCGACAACGCCGACGACGTGTTCCTCGCGCTCAAGGACGGTCTCTTCGGCCCCTTCGGATGGATCCTCATCGTGGCCGTGCTGATCTCGGCCGTGTCGTCGACGCAGACCACGATCCTCCCGACCGCTCGTGGCACGCTGGCGATGGCGGCCTACAAGGCGCTTCCGAAGCGATTCAGCACGGTGCACCCGCGCTTCCAGACGCCGTCGTTCTCGACGCTCGTCATGGGGATCGTCGCGAGCGTCTACTACGTCGGCATGACCCTCATCAGCGACAACATCCTGCAGGACTCGATCCTGTCGCTCGGGCTGGCGATCGCGTTCTACTACGCGATCACCGGCTATGCCTGCGTCTGGTACTTCCGCCGCGACCTGTTCACCTCGGCCAAGAACCTCTTCTACCGCGGCATCCTGCCCCTGCTGGGCGCGCTCATGCTCACGTACGCGTTCGTGCAGTCCGCGATCGACATGTGGGACCCCGAGTACGGCAACACGGTACTGTTCGGGATCGGCGGGACGTTCGTGCTGGGAATCGGCTCGCTCGCGATCGGCGTCGTGCTGATGGTGCTCTGGTACGCCTTCCCCCGGTCGAAGCCGTTCTTCCGAGGAGAGAGCCTGAACCGCGAGACCGAGGTGCTCGTGCCCGAGGAGCCGATCGCCTACCCGCGGTCGGTCGACGGCGGCATCTGATCCACGTCGCGCCGGTCGCCTCCTCGGGGGGCGCCCGGCGCGGCCGCGCGTGCGACCAGGTAGCCGTCCGTCAGCGCGGTTCCGCGTCAGACTGCGGCGCGGATCGCTCCGACCGGCTGACCCCCGCCGAGGACGCCGAGCGGCAGCGCCGCGAGCGTGTCGGCGACCGCGGAGGCTTCCAGTGCGCCCGCGCGCTCGAGAAGCCGCAGGGCCACGGCGTGCCCCGCCCGGTTCGACCCGTCGAGCATCTTCAGCGCGACGGTGGTGCCGTCCTGCGCCGTCATGACCTGCACGCCCTCGGCGCCCATCTTGGCGAAGACGCCGAGTCGCTCAATCGCCACGGTGTCGGCCCGGCCCGGCCCGTCGATCGTCCAGGGGTTCTCCCGGACCGCGCGCACCAGGGCGCCGGCGCTGCGGTGCAGCGCGAACGGTGACCGCTCCGAGGAGGTCGCGATCCGCTGGATGGCACGGGCGAGTCCGGTCAGGGTCATGGCGTAGACGGGTGCGCCGCACCCGTCGATCGCGGTCGTGGTCAGGCGCTCGCCGACCAGACGCTCGATGACCTCGCGGATGTGGACCTGCAGCGGGTGCTGCGGGTCGAGGTAGTCCGCCGTGGACCAGCCGTTGGTGACGCATGTCAGCAGCATGGCCGCGTGCTTGCCGGAGCAGTTCATGCGCAGCGGCGACGGCACCCCGTGGTCGCGCACCAGTTCGTCGCGGGTCTGCGGGTCGCTCGGCCAGGCCGCGGGGCAGCCCAGGTCGTCCTCGGTGAGGCCGGCCGACTGCAGGATGCCGCGGGCCACCTCGACATGGCGGTCCGTGCCGCAGTGGCTCGCCATCGACAGCGCGAGGCGTTCTCCGCTCAGTTCCGCACCCGCGGACAGGCACGCGAGGGCCTGCAGGGGCTTCATGCTCGAGCGGGGGAGGAACAGGGCCGAGGGGTCGCCCAGAGCGAGATGCTCCGACCCGTCGGGGGAGAGCACCACGGCGACGCCGTGGTGGCGCGACTCGATGAATCCGTTGCGCTCGACGACGGCGAGTTCGACGGCATCCGGGGCTGTGAGAGGCATCCGTCCATCGTATCCGGCGGCTCCGGACGACACGGGAGGGGGCAGGATGGACACCATGATCGGAGAGCACCAGTACCGCCTGCACGCCACGTGGACCGGCGACCGGGGGAGCGGCACGAGCGGATACCGGGACTACGACCGCTCGGTCTCGCTCGAGGTCGACGGCAAGCCGCTGCTGGAGGCGTCCGCGGACAAGCCGTTCCGCGGCGACCCGGCGAAGTGGAACCCGGAAGAGCTGCTCCTGGGCGCCCTCAGCGAGTGCCACCTCCTGTCGTACCTGCATGCCTGCGTGACCACGGGAGTGGTGGTGGTCTCCTACAGCGACGACGCGACCGGGACGATGGTGGAGGACGGCAAGGGCGGAGGAGCGTTCACCGACGTCCTGCTGCGTCCCCGCGTCGTCGTCGCCGACGAGTCGATGGTCGCCGCCGCGGTCGCAGCCCACCGGCAGGCGCGCGAGTGGTGTTTCATCGCCAACTCGGTGAACTTCCCGGTGCGTCACGAGCCGGTGGTCACCGCGGCCTGACGCTTCGCGCGTCGTACAGTGGGGCCATGCAGCTCGAACCCGCCCTGCGACGCCTCGACCGCCTCGCGGGCGGACGACAGGCCGACCATCGTGTCCCCGCGTCGGACGATCCGCGGGTCCGCCGCGCCTTCCGGGCGATCACGCTCCTCCTCGCCGCCGGATTCCTCCTGGGTGTGGCAACCGTCGTCGTCGCCGCGGTCATGACGATCGGCGGGGACGACGTCGGGTTCGCCGTGTGGATGCGGTGCCTCGTCGTGCTCGGCATCACGACGACCCTCTTCTACTTCCTCTGGCGGGCGCGGGCGGGCTGGTACTGGGCGTTCCGGCGCCTCCAGCTGTTCAGCCGGATCTTCCCGGTCGTCGCCCTCGTCCTGGCCGCGATCCCGGGCCTGTACCCGTTCTGGGTCGTCACCGAGCAGATCCTCTTCGCGATCCTCCTCATCGGCGTCTCGGACTACCTGCAGTCCGATGCCGTGCGAGCGGCGTTCCCCAAGCCCGGTCGGTGAGCCTCGGCATCCGGATGCCGGAACTCCCGGGAACGACGGAACCCCGCCGGCAGCGAGCCGACGGGGTTCCGTTGTGACAGGGGCGCTCAGCGCACGTCGTCGTCGACCCAGTCCATGGACTTGGTGACGGCCTTCTTCCACAGGCGCAGCTCGCGGTCGCGCTCGGCGGAGTCCATGTCGGGCTCCCAGCGCTTGTCCTCCTGCCAGTTGGCGCGGAGGTCGTCGAGGTTGTCCCAGAAGCCGACGGCCAGACCGGCCGCGTACGCGGCACCCAGCGCCGTCGTCTCGGCGACGACCGGGCGGACGACCGGCACACCGAGGATGTCGGCCTGGAACTGCATCAGGGCGTCGTTGGCGGTCATGCCGCCGTCGACCTTGAGCTCGGTCAGGTCGACACCGGAGTCGGCGTTGACCGCGTCGAGCACCTCGCGCGTCTGGAAGGCCGTGGCCTCGAGGGCGGCGCGGGCGATGTGCCCCTTGTTGACGTAGCGCGTCATGCCGACGATCGCGCCGCGGGCGTCCGGACGCCAGTACGGAGCGAACAGACCCGAGAACGCCGGCACGAAGTACACGCCGCCGTTGTCGTCGACAGAGCTGGCGAGCGCCTCGACCTCGGGAGCCGAGGAGATGATGCCGAGCTGGTCGCGCAGCCACTGGATCAGCGATCCGGTCACGGCGATCGACCCTTCGAGGGCGTAGCGCGCGGGCTGGTCGCCGAGCTTGTAGCCCAGCGTCGTCAGCAGGCCGTTCTCCGAGTGGACGATCTCCTCGCCCGTCTGGAAGATCAGGAAGTTGCCCGTGCCGTAGGTGTTCTTGCTCTCACCCGGGTCGAAGGCGGCCTGACCGAACGTGGCGGCCTGCTGGTCGCCCAGGATGCCGGCGACGGGGGTCTCGCGCAGGAGCGAGGAGGACTCGACCTGCCCGTAGACCTCGGAGGAGGAGCGGATCTCGGGGAGCATCGACTTCGGGACGCCGAAGTCCGCGAGGATGTCGTCGCGCCACTGGAGCGTCTCGAGGTCCATGAACAGCGTGCGGCTGGCGTTGGTGACGTCGGTCGCGTGGACGCCGCCGTCGATGCCGCCGGTGAGGTTCCAGAGCACCCAGGTGTCGGTGGTGCCGAACAGCAGGTCGCCGGCCTCCGCCTTCTCGCGTGCACCGTCGACGTTCTCGAGGATCCACACGATCTTGGTGCCCGAGAAGTAGGTCGCCAGCGGCAGGCCCACGATGCTCTTGTAGCGCTCGGTGTCGCCGTCGGCGAGACGGTCGACGATCGACTGGGTGCGCGTGTCCTGCCAGACGATCGCGTTGTACACCGGCTTTCCGGTGTTCTTGTCCCAGACCACCGCGGTCTCGCGCTGGTTCGTGATTCCGACGGCGGCGATGTCGTGGCGGGTGATGTCGGCGCGGCTGAGGGCCAGACCGATCACTTCCTGCGTGTTGCGCCAGATCTCCAGCGGGTCGTGCTCGACCCACCCGGCCTTGGGGAAGATCTGCTCGTGCTCCTTCTGACCGACGGCGACGACGCCCCCGGACTTGTTGAAGATCATCGCGCGCGTCGAGGTCGTGCCCTGGTCGATGGCGAGGACGTAGTCGGCCATGGATGGACTCCTTTGTCAGTGGTGGGTTGAGGTGGAACGGAGGAGGGAAGGGGTGGGCACGGGGGCGCCGACAGGGCGCCCCCGTGGGAGGTCACTTGCTGAGGTGCAGCAGGACCGGGGAGAGGACACCGGCGAGGAGACCGCCGATGAGGGGGCCGACGACCGGCACCCACGAGTAGCCCCAGTCGCTCGAACCCTTGCCCTTGATGGGCAGGATCGCGTGCGCGATGCGAGGTCCGAGGTCACGGGCGGGGTTGATCGCGTAACCGGTCGGGCCACCGAGGGAGGCGCCGATACCCACCACGAGCAGCGCCACCGGGACGGCGGCGAGCCCGCCGATGCCGCCGGGGACGCCGATGTCGGCGACGCCGTAGTCGGCGAATCCGAAGATGACGAAGACCAGGACGAAGGTCGCGATGATCTCGGTGACCAGGTTCCAGCCGTACGACCGGATGGCGGGACCGGTGGAGAACACGCCCAGCTTGGCGGCGGGGTCGGGCTCGTCGTCGAAGTGCTGCTTGTAGGAGGCCCAGGCCAGGACGGCACCGATGATGGCGCCGACCAGCTGCGCGGCGACCGCGACGAGGAACTGGACGAAGCCGATCTTGCCCGCGACGAGGAGCCCGATGGAGACGGCGGGGTTGAGCTGAGCGCCGGAGTACGCCGACACGATCACACCGGCGAACACGGCGAGACCCCAGCCCCAGTTGACCATCAGGAATCCACCGGCATTGCCCTTGGTCTTGGCCAATGCCACGTTGGCCACCACGCCACAACCCAGCAGGATCAGCATGGCGGTGCCGACGACCTCCGAGAGGAAGTACAGCCCCAGATTCACTTCTTGCATGTCGTCATCGACCTTTCTGTTGTGCCCGGCCGCCATCGGCTCGGGCATGTAGCGGCTCGGTTGTTCTGAACCTACGACCGCCGTGCGGGCACGCAACAGACGGCGCGCCCGCACGTTCTCTCAGATTCGCGCCACCCCGGCCTCGGCCAGATCGACGCGGTGCGCGGTCCGCAGCGCCTCGGTGGCCGTCGCGATCTCGTCGTCGACGCGGGCGGCATCCCATCCGAGCGGCCCGGCGACCGCTTCGGCGACCTCCCGCAGCGTGCGCTCGCTCATCCCGCCGACGAAGGCGAGGTGCGTGCGCCGCAGCAGCACGTCGATGAGGTGGACGACCTGCTCGTGCTCCGCGATCCAGACGAGTTCCTCGCGGTAGTACCCGGGAGCGTGCTCGAGCGCGGCGGGCTCCGCCGGCAGGACGTCGAGGATCGCGTCGGCGCGCGTGCCGTAGCGCTCCAGCATGGCCTCCACGACCGCGGTCGAGTGCGCATTCGTGCGAGCCGACACCCAGCGGCGACGCTCCTCGGGAGTGGTCGGGAAGCCCTTGCCGCCACCGATGGGCAGGCCCTGGGTGCTGACGCGGTGCGGACGGCGGAGGCTCTGCAGCGCCTTCATGCTGAGGTGCTCGGCGAGGGCGCGGAACGTGGTCCACTTGCCGCCGACCAGGCTCATGGCCGGGATGCCGCCGATCTCGTCGTCGACGATGCGGTAGTCGCGCGAGACGAAGCCGGGGGCGGTGTCGTCGTGGCGGGGGAGGGGGCGGATGCCCGAGAAGGTGTAGACGATCTGCGAGCGGTCGACCGGCACGGTCGGGAAGACGTGTCCGATGAGGTCGAAGAAGTACTCGATCTCGTCGTCGGTGCACACCACCGGCTGGGAGGGGTCGGCGTCGATGTCGGTCGTTCCGACCAGGACGCGGTCCTTCAGCGGGTAGATCAGGACGATGCGGCCGTCGGAGTGCTCGAAGAAGATCTCGCGTCCACCGGTGGCGGCGAGGAGTTCCGGGTTGTCGAGCACGATGTGCGAACCCTTGGTCCCCCCCATGAACTGCGTGGTGAGACCCAGTGCGCCGTTGGTCAGGTCGGTCCACGGGCCGGAGGTGTTGAGGATCACCTTGGCCTTGACGCTGAACTCCTCACCGGAGACCTCGTCGCGCACGCGGACCCCGTTCTCGTCGGCACCGACGGCCGAGACGTAGTTGACGGCCTGCGTGCGACCGCCGCCGGCGACGATGCCGTCGTGCAGGACGTCGAGCGCGATGCGCTCGGGGTCGTGCATCGAGGCGTCGAAGTAGGTGGCGGTGTAGGCGAGATCGGGGTTGAGCCGGGGCAGCTCCGCCAGCGACTTCTTCTTGCCGAGGAACTTGTGACGGGGAACCGAGCCGCCGTCGCGCGAGAAGGTGTCGTACATGATCAGACCGACCTTGATCAGCAGGGCACCGCGCTCGTTGGGCTTGCCGCGACCGTGGGTCACGAGGAGGCGGAACGGTGCCGACAGGATGCCCGAGAACGTCTTGTAGATCGGGATCGTCGTCTCGAGGGGCTTGACGTAGTGGGGAGCGGTCTTGAGGAGGTCGTTGCGCTCGGTGACTGCTTCCTTCACGAGGCGGAACTCGCCGTTCTCGAGGTAGCGGATGCCGCCGTGGACCATGTGGCTCGAGGCCGAGGATGCGCCGGAGACGAAGTCGCCGCGCTCGACGAGGGCGACCTTCACGCCCTGCAGGGCGAGATCGCGGAGGGTGGCGATGCCGTTGATTCCCCCTCCGATGATGAGGACGTCGAGGTCTTCGGCGTCACGGAGCGCCTGAACGTCGGCGCGGAGCGAAGAAGAGGGGGACGACATGTCGACTGCGACCTTTCGTTGTGGGTACCGAAGAAGAATGCGCGCCCCTGCACGTTGTTGCAAGCCCCTTGAACAAACGTGCAGAATGGGCAAGCGCAGAAAGGCCGGCCATGACGACGCAGACGGAAGAACGCTCGCGCGACGCGCTGCGCGCGGCGCAGCTGTACTACATGCAGGACCTCACGATGGATGCCATCGCCCATGAGATGCGCGTCTCCCGGTCCTCCGTCTCCCGACTCCTGCAGCACGCCCGGGACGTGGGGCTCGTCACGATCTCGATCAGCCCGCCCGACGATGCGCGCGGTCAGATGGCGCAGCGCATCGCCGATCGCTTCGGGATCACCGCCCACGTCGTGCCCACTCCGGCGCGCACCTCCGAGGCCGAGCGTCTCGAGCGCACCGCCCTGACCGCCGCACGCATCCTCGCCGAGCGCATCGAATCCTCCATGACGATCGGCATCGCGTGGGGATCCACGCTCTCGGCCATCGCGCGGCACGTGCCGGCGAAGGACGTGCACGACACCCACATCGTGCAGATGAACGGGGCCGCGAACCTGCGCACCTCCGGCATCCCCTACGCGGGGGAGATCCTGTCCCGCCTGGGGGCGGCGTGGTCGTCGTCCGTGCACCAATTCCCGGTGCCGGCGCTGTTCGACGATCCCCGGACCAAGCAGGCCATGTGGAGGGAGCGGTCGGTTCGGTCGGTCCTGGAGATCCAGCAGCGCGTGGGCCTGTTCGTCTTCGGGCTCGGCTCCCCGCACGCCGAGGTCCCCTCCCACGTCTACAGCGGCGACTACTTCGACGAGCGCGACCGCGCGATCATCGAGCGGGAGGGCGTCGTCGGCGACTGCGCGACGGTGTTCTACCGTGTCGACGGCTCGTGGGACATCCCCGAACTCAACGCCCGGTCCAGCGGTCCCGATCTCGACACCGTGCGCCGCATTCCGCGCCGGTTCTGCGTCGTGTCCAGCCTGTCGAAGCTGACGGCGCTCCGCGGAGCGCTCGCGGCGGGACTGGTCACCGAGCTCGTCGTCGAAGAGGCCCTGGCCCGGCGCCTGCTCAGCGTCACCCGCTGAGGGACGCCGGGCGCGTCACACCTCGCCGAATCCGTCGTCGATCAGAGTTCGCAGCTCTTCGAGCGCCTCGGCCGCCTGAGCACCGGTGGCGGTCACCCTCACCCGTGCGCCCTGGCGGATGCCGAGGGCCATCAGTGCGAGGAGGCTCCGTGCCGATACCGGGGGCGTCTCGCCACCGATCTCGGCGATCTGCACATCGGCGTCGAACCGGGACGCGGCCTTCACGAACGTCGCGGCGGGGCGGGCGTGCAATCCGGAGGGATTGACGACCGTCGTCTCGAACGAGAGCTCGTCGCCCGACTGCGCGCTCTCGCGCTCCGGTACCGGAGCGGCCGCCTCCGTCGCGCCGAGGTGCACGCGCTTCGCCTCGGCCGCCCCCGCGACCTCGGCCGCCACCTGTGCGAGCGTCGCGCCGCCCGCGGCCGTGACGACCGCGCTGACCAGACCCTCCACGAACGGGGCGGGGCTCAGGGTCACGCGATCCGGTGCCGTGGCGAACTCGAGTGCCATCTCCGCGCTCAGGAGGGCGGAACCCAGATCCATCAGAACCAGGACGCCGTCGCCCGAATCCGCCGCATCCAAGGCCTCCGCGATCGCCGCGGCATCCGTTCCGAGATCGCCGTCCGGACCGCCGGCCGCCACCAGGACGGTCGGCGGGTCGCCTCCGCCCATCTGCAGCGCCAGATCCACGGCGGCCTCGGCCAGCGGACGACTGTGCGAGACCGCGACGATACCGATCACCCCCGTGCCGCCAGAGTGTCGCTCAGCGTCTGGAAGAGGAGCGCCGTGGATGCCGCGCCCGGGTCGACGTGCCCCGCGCTGCGCTCGCCGAGATAGCTCGCGCGGCCCTTGCGTGCCACCAGGGGTTCGGTGGCGTCCCGGCCGTGCGCGGCCGCTTCCGCGGCGGCCGCAGCCGCGTCGGCGGCGTCCGCGCCGGCGGCGACGGCGTCGTCCCACGCGGTGACGGCGGGGAGCTGGGCATCGACCATCGTCTTGTCGCCGGGCTCGGCCTTGCCGCGGGCGACCACGCCATCGGCGCCGGCCCGGAGAGCCGCGCCGAGGGAGGCGGCATCCGTCCCCTCCGCGAGAGCCGGCCCCATCCGCAGGAAGAACGTGCCGTACAACGGGCCGCTCGCTCCACCGACCGACGAGACCAGGGTCATGCCCACGGTCTTGAAGAGATCGGCGGCGGAAGCGGGCGGGGCCTCGAGCTTCGCCACCACGGCGTCGAGGCCGCGAGCCATGTTGGATCCGTGGTCGGCGTCGCCGATGGCGGAGTCCAGAGCGGTGAGCTCGTCGCGGTGCTGCTGCACGGCGTCGCGGAACGCGCGGATCCAGGCGACGAGGTCGTCGGTCGAGACGGCCCCGCTCATGCGCCCCACCGGAGGCCGGGGGTGACCACCGGGGCGTCCCACAAGCGCAGGAACTCGTCGTCGGCCTTGACGACCGTCAGCGACGCACCCGCCATGTCGAGGCTCGTGATGTAGTCGCCGACCAGGACGCGCTGGACGTCGACCCCGGCCTCCGCGAGCAGCGGGGCGATCTCGCCGTACAGGAGGTACTGCTCGATGAGCGGGGTGCCGCCCAGGCCCGACAGCAGCACGATCGCCGGCCCGACGGCCTCGCCGAAGTCGTGCACGATCGGGTCGACCATGAGCTTCGCGATCTCGTGCGCGGTGGCGAGCTTGACCCGGGTCCGGCCGGGTTCGCCGTGGATGCCGACGCCCACCTCCATCTCGTCCTCGGGCAGCTCGAAGGTCGGGTGGCCGACCGCGGGGACGGTGCAGCTGGTGAGCGCGACGCCCATCGAGCGTCCCGACTCGGACACGCGCCGGGCCAGTGCCGCGACCGCGTCGAGGTCGGCGCCCTCCTCGGCGAGCGCTCCGACGATCTTCTCCAGGATCACGGTCGTCCCGGTGCCCCGGCGACCCGCGGTCCACGTGGAGTCCTGCACCGCGACGTCGTCGGCGACCACGACCGACTCGACGCGTACGCCCTCGGCGGCGGCGAGTTCCGCGGCCATCTCGAAGTTCAGCACGTCGCCGGTGTAGTTCTTGACGATGTGGAGGACGCCGGCTCCGGAGTCGACGGCCTGCGTCGCCGCGAGCACCTGATCGGGCGTGGGCGAGGTGAACACCTCGCCGGCGGCCGCGGCGTCCAGCATCCCGCGGCCGACGAACCCGCCGTGGAGCGGTTCGTGCCCCGATCCGCCGCCCGAGACCAGGGCGACCTTGCCCTCACGCGTGGGCTCACCGCGCAGGATCACGCGGTTCTCGGTGTCGATGCGAAGCTCCGGATGAGCGGCGTGGATGCCGCGCAGGGCCTCCGCCAGCACGTCGGCCGGGTCGTTCACGAACTTCTTCACGGGTGCCTCCTCGTCGTGGCTGCGGCGGGTTCGGGCCCGCCCCTTCAGACCCTGCTCGCCGCGGGCCGCCACGTCAAGGGCGTCCGCTCAGATGCGCTCGTGCGGGAGGACCTGCTTGATCCTGTCGATCGGATTCTGCGCGGGGACCTCGTTGTAGGCGTTGGCCAGTTCCTGCTCGCTGAGGACGTGGATGGCCGACATGATCTCGTCGGTCGCTCCGCGTCGTGCCCGGCCGGAGGAGGCCGCGCCATGGGGGGACAGGTCGAGCGCCTCGCCGAAGCGGACGGTGATCCGTTCCTTCGTGGAGGGGACCTTGGCTCCGACCGGCATGACCTTGTCGGTGCCGATCAGGCCGACGGGGACGACCGGGGCGCCGGTCTGCAGCGCGAGGAAAGCCACGCCCGTCCGGCCTTTGTAGAGGCGACCGTCGAGCGAGCGCGTGCCCTCGGGGTAGAGCGCCACCGCGCGCCCGTCCTCGAGCAGCGCACGCTGCTGGTCGAGGGCGTCGAGAGCAGCCTGTCCGGCGCCGCGCTCGACCGGGATCGCGCCGATGGCGGTGAAGAACTGACGCGATGCCCACTTCTCGAAGTACGCCGACTTCGCGAGGAAGTGCACGGGGCGCGGCGAGGCCACGGGGATCGCGATCGAGTCGATGAACGACAGGTGGTTGCTGGCGAAGATCACCGGGCCGGTCCGCGGGACGTTTTCCCGCCCCTCGACCCGGGGACGGTACACGGCCCGGGCGAGCGGGGCGATGAAGAAGCGCCCGAGCCCGTAGGCCGCGCCCATCTGCTTCGGTGGGACGGTGGGGGTGCCGCCCGGTTCGTCGGAACTCACTCGTCGAGGCTACTGCGCGCCGCATGCGTCCCCGTGCATGGGGCTCTCAGCGGCGCCAAAGCCGCATGGGGGATGATGGGTCGGTTCCCGTCGTCTCCGAGAGGTCTGCCGTGCGCATCCGCCCGATCGCTTCCCTGTCCGTCGCCGCTGCCGCGGTGCTCCTCCTGGCGGGGTGCACGGGTTCGTCCCCCGACAGCCCGACCCCGGATGCCAGTGCTTCCGCCGACGCGGGAACCTGTCAGAGCGCCCTGTCCCAGGGTAAGGTGTCGAGCGACGTCCAGGTGACGGGCGATTTCCAGGGCAAGGTCGCCGTCACGATCCCGGACGGGTACACGCCCGCAGGACTCGAGCGCACCACGCTCGTCGACGGTTCCGGCCAGCAGGTGCGCGCCGGGGACGTCCTGAAGGCCAACTTCACCCTCGTTGATGCCGCCACCGGTGAGGTGCAGCTGGAGACCCAGACCACGGCTCCCGAGGGGATGGACACCCTCATCTCCTCGCAGCAGATCTTCGGTGCGGCGCTCGAGTGCGCCACCATCGGTTCGCGCACGGTCTCGGCCTTCCCCGCCGGCGTGCTGGGCGAGGGATCGCCCGCCTTCCTTCTCGTCGCCGATGCGATCGAAGAGCTCCCGACCCGTGCCACCGGCACCGAGGTCGCGCCCGCCGAGGGCATGCCCACGGTGACGTTCGACGACACGGGCGCCCCGACCATCACGATGCCCGACGCCCCGGCACCGACCGAGACGCGCGTGGTCAACCTGCGCCAGGGCGACGGCGACGTGGTGAACTCCGGCGACCAGGTCATCGTCCAGTACACCGGCGCGCTGTACGACGACGGCACGGTCTTCGACTCCAGCTGGACCAGCGGCACTCCCGCGCAGTTCGCCACGACCGGCGTCGTGCCCGGTTTCCAGAAGGCGCTCGAGGGCCAGACCGTGGGCTCCCAGGTCCTGGTCGTGATGCCGGCATCCGACGGATACGGAGAATCCGGCCAGGGCAGCATCCCCGCCAATGCGCCGCTGGTGTTCGTCATCGACATCCTCGGCGTCCAGCACGCGGAGGCCGCCGCTCAGTAGGCTGAGCGGATGCGTCGCGTCGTCATCCTCGGCTCCACCGGTTCGATCGGCACCCAGGCCCTCGACGTCATCCGGGCCAACTCCGATCGGTTCGAGGTCGTCGGCCTCGCCGCGGGCAGCGACCGCGCGGGCGTCGAGGCGCAGGCGGCGGAGTTCGGCGTCGACGCCGTCGCCCTCGGAGCCGTCGAGGCCGAACAGCTCGTCCGTGACATCGCGGCCGATGTGGTGCTCAACGGCATCACCGGATCGGTCGGTCTCGGGCCGACTCTCGCGGCGCTGGAAGAGGGGCGCACGCTCGCGCTGGCGAACAAGGAGTCGCTGATCGTCGGCGGCGACCTCGTCACGCGACTGGCCGCGCCGGGGCAGATCGTCCCCGTCGATTCGGAGCACTCCGCGATCGCACAGGCGCTGCGCTCGGGGGAACCGGACGAGGTCCGGCGGCTGGTGCTCACGGCATCCGGTGGCCCTTTCCGCGGGCGCTCCCGCGACGAGTTGGCAGAGGTGACTCCGGCGCAGGCACTCGCCCACCCGACGTGGGACATGGGGCGCGTCGTCACGACGAACTCCGCGACCCTGGTGAACAAGGGTCTCGAAGTCATCGAGGCGCACCTGCTGTTCGACGTGCCCTACGAGCGCATAGACGTCGTCGTCCACCCGCAGTCGATCGTGCACTCGATGGTGGAGTTCCTCGACGGGTCGACGATCGCGCAGGCCTCGCCCCCCGACATGCGCCTGCCCATCTCGCTCGGTCTGGACTGGCCGCACCGCATCGCGGGCGTCGGCGTTCCCCTCGACTGGACCACCGCGAAGCAGTGGACGTTCGAGCCGCTCGATGAGAAGGCCTTCGGCTCGGTCGCCCTCGCCAAGCGCGTCGGGCGCGCGGGGCGCACGTACCCCGCGGTGTTCAACGCCGCGAACGAGCAGGCGGTGGACGCGTTCCACGAGGGGCGTCTGAGCTTCCTCGACATCGTCGAGGTCATCGAACGCGTGGTGGAGCGGCACGAAGCCCCCGACGCGCTGACGCGGGAATCCCTCGCCGAGGCGGAGGCGTGGGCGCGCCGAACGGCCGACGCGGTCATCGCCGCGCGCTGACGCGCGCCCGTGGCGCGTCCCCGGCCGCGCGAGCTCGCGCGGCCGGGGACGGGGTCAGGCGGGGAAGTCGACCGGGCGCTCGGGGTCGGACGACGGCGTGCGGTCGGTCGGGTACGGCACCGGCCACTGCGGATCGGGCACCGGCCAGCCGGCGGCGCGGAGTGCGCGGCGGGAGAGCTCGCGGGCCGAGTAGGGCGTCCGCACCCCGCGGATGTCGCGGTAGTCCTGGTGACCGGGGCCGGCCCACAGGATCGCGTCGCCCTCCCCGACGAGTGCGACGGCCTCGAGGATGGCGCGCTCGGGCGGGGTGAACTCATGGATCTCGGCGTCGGGCTGCGCGCGGCGCGCCCCTTCGACGAGGACCTCCCGGATGGCATCCGGATTCTCGTGCCGGGGGTGATGGTCGGTGACTATCAGGATGTCGCTGCCCTCGACGGCCGTGCGGCCCATGTCGTGGCGCTTCGTCGCGTCCCGATCGCCGTCAGCGCCGAAGAGCATCACGACGCGCCCGGGCGTGACGCGTCGCACCGCGGCGAGCGTCTTCTCGAACGCGTCGGGGGAGTGACCGAAGTCGACGTACACCGCGGGGCCCTCGGGTCCCGACACCAGCTGCGTGCGTCCGGGGAGGGATGCCGCGATCCGGCCGCCGTGGAGGGCTGCGGTCAGCGACTCCCACGTGTGACCGGCCTCGAGCAGCATGACGATCGCCAGGCCCGCGTTCGCCGCCATGTGGCGTCCGATCACTGGGACCACGGTCGTCAGCGAACGCCCGTCACGGTCACGGAGCGTGAACTCCGTGCCGTCCTGGCGCTCGTCGACGATCTCGACCGTCCAGTCCGCCTCGGCCGTCGGGTCGGCGGCGATCGCGGGCGTGACGATCGTGACGACGGGGATGTCGGCACGCGCCGCGATCTCGGCGCCCGCGGGGGAGTCGAGGCACACGACGCCCCGACGCGAGCGATCCGCGCGGAACAGCGGGAGCTTCGCCTCGAAGTACTCGCGCATGTCGGCGTAGTCGTCGAGGTGGTCGTGCGTGAGGTTCGTGAAGCCGGCGACGTCGAACAGGAGCCCGTCGACGCGGTGTCGCGTGAGGGCCTGCGCGCTCACCTCGACGGCGACCGCCTGGACCCCGCGCTCGCGCATGAGGGCCAGCAGCGCGTGGAACTCGGAGGCCTCGGGCGTCGTGAGGCGCGACACGATGACCTCGCCGGCGATGTGGCGCTCGGCCGTGGACGACAGTCCCGTGACGACCCCGAGCTGACCCAGGATGCCTTCCAGCAGATGCGACACGCTGGTCTTGCCGTTCGTGCCGGTCGTCGCCAGCAACTGCGGGAGCTCATCGTCGGGTCCGGTGCCGTACACCCACGCGGACAGGTCGCCGAGGAGCGCGCGGGGATCGGCGACCACGACGATCGGGACTCCCGCGTCCGCGGCGATCTCGGCGCCGGCCTCGTCGGTGATGACCGCGACGGCGCCACGCTCGGCCGCAGCGGCGGCGAACTCCGCACCGTGTCGGTTGACGCCGCGGATCGCGACGAACGCCTCTCCGGCGCGCAGATCCGCCGTGGCCAGGGTGATGCCCGTGAGGACGGTGCCCTCGACGTCGCCGACGCTGCGCTCGCCGAAACGGCGGGCCAGCTCCGACAGGTCGCGGCGCGGCGGGTGCTCCGGCCGGAGGACGGGCGGGAGATGGGAGGGCGTGTCGATCGGCATCCTCTCCATTGTCTCATCCGACCCCGCACAGGCCCCGCATCGGCCGCGCACGGGAGGTTCCAAGGGCCGTGGCGGTATCGTCGGCGGGTGACCGCGATCGCCTTCCTCATCGGCGTGCTCGTGCTCGTGATCGGCCTGGCCGTCTCGATCGCCCTGCACGAGATCGGGCACCTGCTGCCCGCGAAGCTGTTCGGCGTGCGCGTCGGTCAGTACATGATCGGGTTCGGCCCCACGCTGTGGTCGCGCCGCATCGGCGAGACCGAGTACGGATTCAAGCTTCTTCCGCTCGGCGGATTCATCTCGATGTCGGGCATGTACCCGCCCGCCCCCGACGGCAAAGCGCAGCCCACGCGTCGCTCGCGGCTGTTCGCGACGATGATCCAGGACGCGCGCGACGCCAACGCCGAGACGATGATCGCGGGCACCGACCGCGTCTTCTACAAGCTGCCGGTCTGGAAGCGCATCGTCATCATGCTCGGCGGGCCGGTGATGAACCTGATCCTCGCCTTCGTGCTGTCGGCCATCGCCGTGAGCGCCATCGGCGTGACACAGGGAACGACGACGGTCGCCTCCGTCTCGCAGTGCGTCATTCCCGCGAGCGACAACCGCACCGACTGCGCCTCGACCGACCCGGTCGCCCCGGCGGCGGCCGCCGGCATCCTTCCCGGTGACGTCATCGTCTCGGTCGACGGCACCCCGGTCTCGACGTTCGACGAGATGGCCGCGATCATCCAGCGTTCGCCGGGTCAGGCGCTGCCCGTCGTCATCGAACGGGACGGTGCGCAGCAGACGGTGACGGTCACTCCGGCGACGTCGAACCGGGCCGTGACGGATGCCACCGGGCGTCCCGTCCTGGATGCCGCCGGGTCGCCCGAGTATCAGACGGTCGGCTTCGCGGGCCTCAGCCCGCAGTCGGCGCTCGTGCCGCAGCCCATCTGGTACGGCCCCGAGGCGACGATCCAGCAGGTCGGCCAGGTGGCGCAGATCATGACCCAGCTGCCCGTGCGCGTCTACGACACCGCGGTGGACCTGTTCACCGGCCAGCCCCGTGACCCGAACGGTCCGCTGAGCGTCGTGGGCGCCGGCCGCCTCGCCGGCGAGTTCGCCGCGGTCGACGCTCCGATCCTCGCCCGCGTCCAGGCGATCGTCTCCCTTCTCGCGTCGCTGAACATCGCGCTGTTCGTGTTCAACCTGATCCCGCTGCTGCCGCTGGACGGCGGACACGTCGTCGTCGCCCTGTGGGACGGACTGAAGCGCTGGTTCGCCCGCGTGCGCGGCAAGGTCGCACGGCCGGTGGATGCCACCAAGCTCGTGCCCGTGACCTTCGTCGTGGTGATCCTGCTCGTCGGGATGGGCGGCATCCTGTTCCTCGCCGACGTCTTCAACCCGATCCAGCTCTTCTGAGGCGGGACCCCCGGCTTCAGAGGGCGGCGACGATCAGACGCTCGAGGGTGCGCATGCCGTCGCGCGACAGGATCGACTCCAGGTGGCCCTGGACGCTCGAGAAGCGCTCGCCGCGCAGGGCGTAGACGTCGCCGGTGACCGGATCCGCCGCGACCTCGACCGGAATGTCGCGGTCGCCCGCGGGCAGGATGGACACCGCGTCGGTCGGCTCGGCGACGGCCGTGACCGACCCGAACGTGATCCCGCGCTCGGTCGTTCCGGGGGCGACCCGTGCCGTGAAGGTGTTGTAGAACCCGATCGAGGCGGGCTCGCCGAACACGTCGACACTCTTCTGCAGACCCTGGTGCGGCTGCGCGAGGGGCGCGAGATCGATGCCCAGCTGGTCGGCGAGGATCTGGTGGCTCAAGCACACCGCGAGCAGGGGAGTGCGGCGGAAGAGCCGGCGGGAGACGACGTGGTGCATCGCGGAGATGCGGTCGCTCGCGTCATCCCGAGGGTCGCCCGGACCGGGGCCCGCGACGACGAGGTCGGCCCCGTCCACCTCGGCATCCGTCGCTTCCGACCAGTGCACGATCCGGGCGTCGAGCCCGAGGTGGCGCAGCTGGTGGGCGAGCATCGTGGTGAAGCGGTCCTCGGCATCCACCACCAGCGCCGTGCGCCCGGCGAAGGGACCCGAACCGTCGGGGTCCTGCGGGTTCATCCAGAACGGAGCGAGCCGGTCGTTGCGGGATGCCAGCAGCTCCGCGATCGCGGGATCCTCGGCAAGCGGGCGGCGCGGGGCGACCGGCGCGTCGGGATCGGCGTCGGGGTCGGCCGCGGGGGCCGCGTCGCGCGGAATCGCGCCGATCGCGCCCAGCACGCCGGCGGCCTTCCCGTGCGTCTCGCCGACCTCGCCGTACGGGTCGGAGTGGCGCACGAGCGTGGCGCCGACCGGCACGCGCAGGCGACCGTCGACGAGGTAGGCGGTGCGGATGAGGATCGGGGCGTCGAGGTCGTGCGTGGGGCCTTCGGTCGCGCCGTTCGGGGTGAACAGGGCGGCGACGCCGGAGTAGTAGCCGCGCGGCGTCGTCTCGTGACGGGCGATCACCGTGCACGCGTTCTGCATCGGGGAGCCGGTCACGGTCGGTGCGAACATCGTCTCGCGCAGGATGTCGCGCGGGTCGAGCGTGCTCCGGCCCCGCAGCATGTACTCGGTGTGCGTGAGGCGCGACATCTCCTTGAGGTGCGGACCCGTGATGCGACCGCCGTCGCTGCACACGGCGCTCATCATCTTCAGCTCCTCGTCGACGACCATGAAGAGCTCCTCGGTCTCCTTGGTCGAACGCAGGAACTCCGCGAGCGTCTCGGCCGTCGCGCCGCCCTGCGGGTGGCGGAACGTGCCGGAGATGGGGTTCATCGTCACGATGCCGTCGCGGGCGCTGACGTGCGCCTCGGGGCTCGCCCCCACGGCGACGTGGCCCGGGGTCACGACGGCGAACGTCCAGTAGGCGCCCTTCTCGTGCTCGAGCAGAGCACGGAACCACGTCAGGGCGGCCTCGCGCGGATCGGCGTCGACCCCGGCGACGAAATCGCGACGGATGACGAAGTTCGCCCCCTCGCCGCGCCCGATCTCGTCGGCGATCACCCGGCGGACGATGTCGGCGTACTCCTCGTCGTCGATGTCGAACCCGGCCCCCTCCAGGGCGACCGGGGTGGCGGGCAGGGATGCCAGGACCTCGGCGCGGGGGAGCGGCATCCGCTCGTCGATCACGAGGCAGCGCAGCGGCGCGCCGTCGTCGTGACAGACGAAGCCGCGCTCGCGCACCTGCCGGAAGGGGACGAGCGCGAGCACCTCGCGAGGGACGCCGTCGGCGTCGACGAGCGGGATGTCGGCCAGCAGCTCGACATCGACGACGGTGCCGGTGAGCAGCTCGACGGTGGCGTCGTCGCGGGCGATGAGCGCGAACGGCGCACTGCCGGTGAGGAGGTCGTGGATCAAGGAGGAGGGGTCGGGCCCGGTCATCGAAGTACTTCCGTCAGTGATCGAAGGTCCGGAGCGGCCGCCGGAAACACGAAGACCGCCCCGATCCCGAGGGAGGGCGGTCTGTCGCACGCGTGCTCACCGCCTAGACGGTGGGCCACCAGCCGGTATACGCGCGCATGGCGCCGAATTTATCACAGAGCGGCCCTCAGCCCCCGCCCGGGTGCGGCGGCGTAGGCTGTGGGCGTGCCTGCAGTGAACATCGGGATGCCCCGCGTGCCGGAGGTCCTCGCGCCTCGTCGCAAGACCCGTCAGATCAAGGTCGGCAAGGTCCTCGTCGGCGGTGACGCTCCCGTCAGCGTCCAGTCGATGACGACGACGCCCACCACGAACATCAACGCCACGCTGCAGCAGATCGCCGAGTTGACGGCATCCGGCTGCGAGATCGTCCGTGTGGCGGTGCCGTCGCAGGACGACGCCGATGTGCTGCACATCATCGCGAAGAAGAGCCAGATCCCGGTCATCGCCGACATCCACTTCCAGCCGAAGTACGTCTTCCAGGCGATCGACGCCGGGTGCGGCGCGGTGCGCGTGAACCCGGGGAACATCCGCAAGTTCGACGACCAGGTCGGCGCGATCGCCAAGGCCGCCAAGGACGCCGGCGTGTCGCTCCGCATCGGCGTGAACGCCGGGTCGCTCGACCGCCGCCTGCTCGAGAAGTACGGCAAGGCCACCCCCGAGGCGCTCGTGGAGAGCGCGGTGTGGGAGGCGTCGCTGTTCGAGGAGCACGACTTCCACGACTTCAAGATCTCGGTCAAGCACAACGACCCCATCGTGATGGTGAAGGCGTACCGCCTGCTCGCCGAGCGGGGCGACTGGCCCCTGCACCTCGGTGTGACCGAGGCGGGGCCGGCCTTCCAGGGCACCATCAAGAGCGCGACGGCCTTCGGCATCCTGCTCTCCGAGGGCATCGGCGACACCATCCGCGTCTCGCTGTCGGCGCCCCCGGCCGAAGAGGTCAAGGTCGGCCACCAGATCCTGCAGTCGCTGAACCTCCGCGAGCGCAAGCTCGAGATCGTCTCGTGCCCGTCGTGCGGTCGCGCGCAGGTCGACGTGTACTCCCTCGCCGACAACGTCACCGAGGGCCTCAAGGACATGACCGTCCCGCTCCGCGTCGCCGTCATGGGCTGCGTCGTGAACGGTCCGGGCGAGGCGCGCGAGGCCGACCTGGGCGTCGCGTCCGGCAACGGCAAGGGGCAGATCTTCGTCAAGGGTCAGGTCATCAAGACCGTGCCCGAGGCCGACATCGTCCAGACGCTCATCGAGGAAGCCAACCGCCTCGCCGACGAGATGGGCCCCGACGCAGCCCCCGGCACCGCACAGGTCATCACGGCCTGACGAGTCCACCCGTGCGGCCGTGGCCCGCACGCGGGTTCTGCGGAACCCGGTAGCGTCGGAGGCCGTATGACCGCCTCCCTAGCTTCCGACGCGCCCGCGTCCCGCCCGCTCGTCGCGGGTGTCGTAACAGCCCTCGTCGGGTTCACCAGCACGTTCGCGGTCGTCCTGACGGGCCTCCGCGCCGTCGGCGCGACGGCCGACCAGGCCGCCAGCGGTCTCCTGGCCCTGTGCGTCATGGTGGGGCTGGGGTGCCTCTTCGTCGGGGCGCGGTACCGGATGCCGATCACGATCGCGTGGTCGACCCCCGGGGTCGCCCTTCTCGCGGCCACCGGTGCGGTGGACGGCGGGTGGCCGGCCGTCGTCGGCGGATTCCTCGTCTCGGCGGCCCTGATCCTGCTCGCCGGCTTCTTCCCGCCGCTCGGCGCCCTCATCGCCCGCATCCCGCCGTCGATCGCGCAGGCGATGCTCGCGGGCGTGCTGCTGCCGCTGTGCGTGGCCCCCTTCACCGGGCTGCTCTCGGATCCGTGGGGCGTGGCCCCCGTGCTCGTGGTGTGGCTCGTCGCCGCGCGGCTGCTGCCGCGCTGGGCCGTGCCGCTGGCATTCGTCGCCGCCACGGTCGTGATCGTAGTGGGCATCGTGCAATCGGGCGCGCGGGTGGATGCCACGACCCTCGTGCCCCGCGTCGAGTTCGTGGCGCCCACCCTGACGCTCGGATCCGTGGTCGGGATCGGTCTGCCCCTGTTCGTGGTGACCATGGCGTCGCAGAACGTTCCGGGAGTCGCCGTGATGCGGAGCCTCGGGTACACGGTGCCGTGGCGTCCGGCCATGATCGTCACGGGCCTCGGGTCGGCACTCGGAGCGACCGCCGGGGCGCACGCGATCAACCTCGGCGCGATCAGCGCCGCGATCGCGGCCGGCCCCGACTCGCACCCCGACCCGCGGCGCCGCTGGCTCGCGAGCATCTCCGCGGGCGGGTCCTACCTCGTGCTCTCGGCTCTCTCATCGGCCTTCGCCGCGCTCGTGCTGCTCGCCCCCGCGGGCGTGATCCCCGCGGTCGCGGGGGTCGCGCTCTTCGCCGCGTTCGGCTCGGCGATCCAGCAGGCGATCGACGACCCGGGCGAGCGGATGCCGGCCGTGGTGACGTTCCTCGTCGCGGCCTCGGGCGTCGCGGTGGCCGGGGTCAGCGCGGCCTTCTGGGCGTTGCTGGCCGGGCTGCTGGTGCGCACGGTGCTGCACGCGGGACGGCGACGGGCCGTCTGAGCCGCGCTCAGTGGAGCGTGCCGCCCGGGAGCGCGGCGTCCACCGGAGAGTCGACCGCCGCCCGGAGGGCCGCCTCGAGCCCGCGCACGATGTCGCCGATCGGCAGTGAGCTCGCGCCGTCGGGGGCGTTCTCGCTCGCGTACGGCACGTGGAGGAACCCGGCGCGGATTCCCGGGGTGGCGGCGGTCTCGTGCAGCGCCGTGAACATCGCGTGGTTGCACACGAACGTGCCGGCGGAGTGGGAGAGGGATGCCGGAACACCCGCCGCGGCGATCGCGGCGGTCATCGCCTTGACGGGGAGCGTGGCGAAGTACGCGGCGGGTGCACCCGCCACGCTCGGTCGGTCGAGCGGCTGGTCTCCGGCGTTGTCGGGGATCCGTGCGTCCGCGAGGTTAATGGCGACCCGCTCGGGCGTGAGGCCCGTTCGGCCGCCCGCGAGGCCGACGGCCACCACGACGTCGGGGGAGTGCTCGTGGATCAGCGCGCCGAGACGCGCCGAAGCCCCGGCGAACTCGACCGGCAGCACCTCCGAGACGAGCGTCTCGGGACCGGCCCACCGTTCGGCGATCAGGCGCACGGCATCGCCCGACGGGTTGGTCGCGTCACCGGCGAAGGGCTCGAAGCCCGTGAGGAGGATGGTCGTCACCCCCTCACGGTACGTTCCTCCAGACCAGGTCGTACTCGGCGCGGATACGATGGCGCGCGTCGGCGTACTCGGGCACCGCGTCGAAGAACGCGAACTTCCGCGTGATGACCGAGTCGGTGGCATCCACGTCGGGTTCGACCACGTACGCCGTGAACGTCTCGGCGAAGTCCTCGGACACGTTCGTCGCCGCGTAGTCGCTGACGAAGTCGTCCTCGTGGGCCTGGTAGAACTCCCACGCCACGTCGGCGTCGACGTTGTCGCGCGCGGGGGCGTCCGCGTAGCCGGCCCAGAATCGGTCGGCGAAGCGCTGGAGGTCCGAGCCGGGGAGCAGGCATCCGGCACCGGCCCATTCGGTCGCGCACTCGACGGCCGAGGGGTCGGTGTCGTCCGCCCCGAGGCTCAGCATGTGCGCGTACTCGTGGATGAGCGTCGTCATCAACAGATCGCGATCATCGGCATAGGCGAGGTTGGCGGCGAACACCCACTTGGTGGGGTCGTCGGCACTCGCGACGTACGCGAGCATGTCGCTGTCGGGGTCGTCTCCGGTCTCGTATCCGGTGATCATGGAGGCCGCGAACTCGGGGGTCGTCACCCGGAGGAGCTCGCTCCAGACGCGACTCGACCGCCCGTCGGGCGTGGGGGTGAGGGTGGCGTCCGTCGTGACCGTGAAGACATCGGTCGTGGTGAACTCGGGGGACGCCTCGATGCTCTCCCGCCCGGCCCCCGCGAGGGCGTTTCCGGCCCCCACCCCGGCGCCGATGGCGACCCACGTCAGCACGCCCAGGAGGACGGCGGTCGACGCGCTCAACAGCGCGATCCAGCGGGGACGCATGTGCTCACCCTAGGTCGCAGCGAGTCCGGCCGGCGCGCGTTGTCGTTTCGTTATCGAATCGGCTCGGCGTGAGGGAACCGATCCGGGAGTCGCGGACACTACAGGGTGTGGAAGATGACGACGCCGGGCTGTGGGCTCGGGTGCGCCAAGGGGGATGAGTTCGCGCTCGCCGCGCTGTTCGATCGGTACGAGGGGCGGGTTTTCCGGGACGCCTCGCGGCTGTTGACGCACCGGGAGGATGCGAAGGATGCCGTGACGGTGGCGTTCTTCGAGCTGCGGCGCAAGCGTGCGTCGGTGGGGCTGGTGGAGGGGTCGCCGTTGCCGTGGTTGTTGAACACCGTGGCGCATTGCGCGCGGAATCTGGAGCGGTCGGGGCGGCGGTACCGGGCGTTGCTGGACCGGGCGCCGGTCGCGGAGTCCGCGGCGGTCCCGGTGGCGTGAAGACAGTGACGTGATGGTGGCGTTGCGGCGTCTGCCGGAGCGGGAGCAGTCGGTGGTGGTGCTGTCGGTGCTGGAGGGGACTCCGGGCGGGAGGTCGCCCAGGCCCTCGGCATCCCCGCGGGAACGGTCAAATCTCGTCTCTCGCGGGCGAAGGCGAAGTTGCGCGATGAGCTCGCGTGGAAGGGGCACTGTCGTGAACGACGAACTGACGCCCGACGAGCGCGCGGCGATGCGCGTCCCGATCGTGGGCGGGGCCCGCGACATCGCTCCTGTCGGGGCACATCGGAACGCATGGATCGCCGGCTCGATCGCGGCGGTGCTCGTCGTCGCGATCGCGGGCGGGGTGGTGACGACCTCCACCCTGTCGGCGCCGCCGATCGCGAACACACCGACACCGGGTCCGGAGACCGTCGGATCGCAGGCGGGCATCATGCCGGACTGCACCATCGACGGGTTCTCCTGCCAGTACGTCGACCGCTTCGGCGACGCGGCGGTCATGGTCTGGGGATCGACCAATGCCCAGCTGGCGGCGCTCACGGACGCCGTGGGGGAACGCGCGTCTCGCTCCCCGGGTACGGCGCGGTCGCTTCCGGCCGGCGCCTGGACCGTGCCGGAGTGCGCCGACATCCGCGACGCGATCGACGCGGCCCGCGGGCGGGGAGACATCGTCGACCATCGGGGCGACTACTACCCGCGCGGGTTCGACTGGGAGGTGCTCCGCGAACGCGGTGCGGCGGCGTACTGCGCCGTGGACAACCTCTCCGCACCCGAGGGCACGACCACGGTGGTCGACACGATGTTCGGCCCGGGTTCGTCCCCCGATCTCGACGCGATCTCCCGGCACGGGGGCCTGAGCGTCGAGGTGTCGGGAGCGGATGCCGCGTGGTACCTGCCGGACTTCACCTCCACGGCATCGCTGCTGGTGGTCCAGTCGGGACCGAACACCCTCACGGTGGGAACACAGAGCATGACCGAGGAGGAGATGAGGCAGGTCGGTGCGGCCGTGATCGCCGCGCTCGGCTGAGCCCCGGCATCCACCGCTCTAGACTCGATGATCGTGGTCACCCGTCTCTCGAACTACTTCCTCCGCACGCTTCGCGAAGATCCCTCGGATGCCGAGGTCACGAGCCACCGCCTGCTCGTGCGCGCCGGCTACATCCGCCGCAACGCCCCGGGCGTCTTCGCGTGGCTCCCGCTGGGGCTGAGGGTCAAGGCCAAGATCGAGACGGTCGTCCGCGAGGAGATGGCGAACGCCGGAGCCTTCGAGGTGCACTTCCCGGCCCTCCTGCCCCGTGAGCCCTACGAGGTCACCGGCCGCTGGGAGGAGTACGGCGACGCGCTGTTCCGCCTGCAGGACCGCAAGGGCGCCGACTACCTCCTCGCCCCGACGCACGAGGAGATGTTCACGCTGCTGGTGAAGGACCTGTACTCGTCGTACAAGGACCTGCCGCTGACGATCTACCAGATCCAGGACAAGTACCGCGACGAGGCACGGCCCCGCGCCGGGCTCCTGCGCGGCCGCGAGTTCACGATGAAGGACGCGTACTCGTTCGACGCGACGGATGCGGGACTGGATGCCTCGTACCAGGCGCAGCGCGACGCGTACGAGCGCATCTTCCAGCGCCTCGGGCTCGAGTACGTCATCGTCGCGGCGCACGCCGGCGCGATGGGCGGGTCGAAGTCGGAGGAGTTCCTGCACCCGACGCCCATCGGCGAGGACACGTTCGTGCGCTCCGCGGGCGGGTACGCCGCGAACGTCGAGGCGTTCACGACCGAGGTGCCCGAGGCGCTGACCATCGAGGGGCAGCCCGCGCCGGTCATCTTCGATTCGCCGAACACCCCCACGATCGCAACCCTCGTCGACCACGCCAACGCGCACCTGGACGCCCCCGCGCCCGGCATCGCCGGCCCCGCGACGGCGGACGCCGCGGAATGGACGGCCGCGCACACGCTGAAGAACGTCGTGCTCGCGCTCACGCACCTCGACGGCACGCGCGAGATCGTCGTCGTCGGCATCCCCGGCGACCGCGATGTCGACGACAAGCGCGTCGAGGTGGCCTTCGCCCCGGCCGAGGTCGAGGCCGCCACCGAGGCGGACTTCGCGAAGCACCCGCTCCTGGTGAAGGGGTACATCGGACCCTGGTCGCCCACGGGCCCGGTCCTCGGCGAGGAGTCGGCGACCGGCATCCGGTACCTGCTCGACCCGCGCGTGGTCGACGGGACCGCCTGGATCACCGGTGCCAACATCGACCAGAAGCACGTGCACTCGCTCGTCGCGGGCCGCGACTTCGCGGGCGACGGTTTCGTCGAGGCCGCGACCGTCCGCCCCGGCGACCCGGCCCCCGACGGCTCCGGCCCGGTGGAGCTCGCGCGCGGCATGGAGATCGGACACGTGTTCCAGCTCGGCCGCAAGTACGCCGAGGCCCTCGGCCTCAAGGTGCTCGACGAGAACGGCAAGCTCGCCACCGTCACGATGGGCTCGTACGGCATCGGCGTGACGCGCATCCTCGCGATCATCGCCGAGCTCAACAACGACGAGAAGGGCCTGATCTGGCCCGCCTCGGTCGCCCCGTTCGACGTGCACGTCGTCGCGACCGGCCGCGATGCGGTCGCGTTCGACCTCGCCGCGTCGGTGTCGGAGCAGCTCGAAGCCGCCGGTCTCGACGTCCTGTACGACGACCGCCCCAAGGTCTCGCCCGGCGTGAAGTTCGGCGACGCCGAACTCGTCGGCATCCCGCGCATCCTCATCGTCGGCCGTGGTGCGGCCGACGGCGAGGTCGAGCTGTGGGATCGCCGGACGGGGGAGCGCGACACGCTGCCGGTGGCCGAGGCGCTCGCGCGCCTGCAGGGCTGAGACCGCGACCCGGCGCGTGCCGACGGCGGATAGCGTGGATGCCATGATCGCAGCGCCCCGCGTGCCCCTGTCCGACGGTTCCTCCATCCCGCAGCTCGGCGTCGGCACGTACAAGGTCCCGTCCGAGGTGACGGCCGATCTCGTCGCCGGGGCGCTCGCCGCGGGCTACCGCCACATCGACACCGCGGCGCTCTACGGCAACGAGCGGGAGGTCGGCGAGGGCGTGCGGGCCTCCGGACTCGCGCGCGAGGACGTCTTCGTCACCACCAAGGTCTGGAACGACGATCAGGGTTTCGACGCGACCCTGCGGGCGTTCGACGCGAGCCTGGACCGGCTCGGTCTCGGCCGCGTCGACCTCTACCTCATCCACTGGCCGATCCCGAGTGCCGATCGCTACGTCGACACGTGGCGCGCGCTCGTGCGGCTCCGGGAGGAGGGGCGCGCGACCTCGATCGGCGTGAGCAACTTCTCGGCGACGCACATCGAACGGCTGCGCGACGAAACCGGCGTGCTGCCGGTCATCGATCAGGTCGAGCTGCACCCGCGGTTCCCTCAGCGCGAGCTCGTGGACTGGAACACCGCGCACGGGATCGTCACCGAGTCGTGGGCGCCGCTGGCCCGCGGCGGGCTGCTCGACGAACCCGTCCTCGCCGACATCGCCGCACGGTACGGCAAGACACCGGCCCAGGTCGTCATCCGGTGGCACCTCGATCGTGGCCTCGTCGTCTTCCCGAAGTCCGTCTCGCTCGATCGCCTGCGCGAGAACGGCGACGTGTTCGACTTCGCCCTCGACGACCAGGACCACGCGCAGATCGCCGCGCTCGAGACCGGCGAGCGGACGGGACGCGACCCCGACCTCGACTGAGAGAGCCGGGCGGCATCGCCCTGCCTATCATGGCCTGATGCCCGTGACCCGCCGTTCGCTGCCGCGCCGGTGGAACGCTCTTCCCGCCCTCGTGCGCGACGCCCCGCCGAGGGTGCTGCTGGTGGTCGGGGCGGTCGTCGTGGTGCTCGGGGCGCTGATCGTGTCGCGTCCGCTCACCTCGTTGGTGCTCCTGGGCGTCTACGTCGGGGCGAGCGCGGTGGTGATGGGGGTGCTCGAACTCGTCGGCCGGCCGGCCGGCTGGTGGGCGCGGGCGGTGTCGGCCGCGTGGATCCTGGCGGGCGTCGCGGTGCTGGTGTGGTTGGGACGCAGCCTCGAGCTGCTCCCGCCGGTGCTCGCGGTCCTCCTCGTCATCGGCGGCCTGGCCTCGATCGGACGCGCCGTCTCCCGTGGGACGGCGAGCTCGCGCGTGCTGTCGCTGGCGTGGGGGGTCGCGCAGGTCGCGTTCGGACTGCTCTCCTTCACCTGGCCCGACGTGACGGTGCTCGTGCTGGCCGTCGTCTTCGGTGTGCGCACCATCGTGTTCGGTGTCGGGATCTTCGCGCGCGGGGTCGTCGGCATCCGCCGTCCCCGTTCGACCCCCTTCGATGCCGAACGCGCCGTCCGGCGCCGACGCGTCCGCGCCGGGTGGGCGGCCGCCGGACGCTACGCGCTCTCGCTGATCCTCGTCGCGACCGCGGCGGGCGGCTGGTGGCTCAACGACTGGCTGGACGACGGCGCTCCGGTGGTCGACGCGTTCTACGACCCGCCCGCCCAGGTGCCGAGCGGGCACGGCCGACTCATCCGTTCCGACGCCTACCTCGGACGCCTGCCCGAGAACGGCGACGTCACGCGGATCCTGTACACGACCCGGGATGCCGTGGGCCGGGCGGCCGTGTCGAGCGCGCTGGTCATCGTGCCGAAGGACCCGCCCTCCGGCCCGCGCCCGGTCATCGTCTGGAACCACGGGACGACCGGGGTCGCGCAGGGCTGTGCGCCGAGCCTGCGTGACGCGTCGGCGACGAAGTGGTCGATCCCCGCGCTCGAGCAGGCGCTCAAGGCGGGCTGGGTGGTCGTGGCATCCGACTTCTCCGGGCAGGGTGCGCCAGGGGTCTATCCCTACCTGATCGGCGAGGGAGAGGCGCGGTCGTCGCTGGACGCGGTCCTGGCGGCGGGGGAGCTGCGCGCCGATCTGACCCTGTCGCCCGACACGGTGGTGTGGGGCCACTCGCAGGGCGGCCACGCGGCGCTGTGGACCACCGCGATCGCGCCCGAGTACGCCCCGGGGGTCGACGTGCTCGGCACCGCGGTCGTGGCGCCCGTCGCCGATCCGCCCGCGCTGGCGCGGGAACTGCTGTCCGGACCGCCGAACGCGATGCTGTCGGTCATCACGTCGTGGGTGCTCGTGCCGTACTCCCGCACGTACCCGGACGTCGCGCTCGACGACTACATCGCCGAGGGCTCCCGCTCGATCGTGCTCGAGATGACCCAGCGGTGCCCGAGCGAACCGGGCGTCGTGGTGTCTGTCCTCGCGGCCCTGGGGGTGTCGGAGGACCGGCCCCTCTACAGCGCCGATCTCACCGAGGGGGCGCTGGGCCGACGCCTCGCCGAGAACACCATCACCCAGCCGCTCGGAACGCCGATGCTCGTCGCGTGGGGCGCCGACGACGAGGTCATCCCGCCCCGACTCCAGCGGGACTACGTCGACCGGCTGTGCGCCGAGGGGCAACCGGTGCGGTGGGCGACCTACGCCGGGTACGACCACCTGCGCCCGATCCTGCCGAAGTCCCGGTTCCTGCCGGTGCTGTTCGACTGGACGAAAGACCTGATCGAGCGTCGATCGCAGGTCACCGACGGGTGCGGACTGCGCTGACCGGCGCATGCGTCGGCTGTGCGGCGACGAGGTGAAGATCCTGTGTCGCAGCCGATCCCTCTTGGCGAGTGCGGCCGGTTCTCATTACGGTCGGAGGGTGCCCGACATCACTTCTCCCGCGTCCGAGCTCCGCCCCACCCACCCGCTCGCGCTCGCGCCCGTGGCGGCCCCACCCGCGTCGGTCGACGGCTTCGTCCGTCGCTTCCTGCAGAACCTGAACTTCGACCAGGGTGTCGCCCTGTCGACATCCGACGACAACGACCGGTATCTGGCGCTGGCGGGGACGGTCCGCGACTACCTCATGGCGCGCTGGCTCGACGACCAGGCGCAGCAGAGCACGCAGCAGTCCAAGACGGTGTGCTACCTCTCCGCCGAGTATCTGCTGGGGCGCCAGCTCGACAACAACCTCCTGGCGGCCCGTCTGACCGACATCGCGACCGAAGCGCTCGCGCAGTGCGGCATCGACATCGCCGACCTCCGTGCGCTGGAGATCGAGCCCGGGCTCGGCAACGGCGGCCTCGGCCGTCTGGCGGCGTGCTTCATCGACTCGCTGGCCACGATGAGCATCCCCACGATCGGCTACGGCATCCGCTACGAGTACGGGATCTTCCGTCAGGCCTTCGCCGACGGGCAGCAGGTCGAGCAGCCGGACGCGTGGCTGCGGCTCGGCTCGCCGTGGGACTTCCCGCACCCCGAGGCCGCGCAGACCATCTCGTTCGCGGGTCACACCGAGACCTACGACGACGACGGCGTCGAGCGCACCCGCTGGGTGCCCGAGTGGAACGTCCTCGCCGTGCCCTACAACATGATGGTCCCCGGCTATCACAACGGCCGCGTGAACACCCTGCGCCTGTGGCGGGCGGTGGCGACGAACGCGTTCGACCTGCACACGTTCAACTCGGGCGACTACGTCGCGTCGGTGCGCGCGCAGACCTTCGCCGAGAACATCTCGAAGGTCCTCTACCCCGAGGACTCCACCCCGCAGGGCAAGGAGCTGCGTCTCCAGCAGCAGTACTTCTTCGTCGCGGCATCCATCGCCGACTTCGTCGAGAACGTGCTGCCGGAGGGCTTCGATCTGGCGAAGCTGCCCGAGCGCGTCATCTTCCAGCTCAACGACACCCACCCCGTCATCGGCGTGCCCGAGCTCATGCGCGTGCTCATCGACGAGAAGCACCTCGAGTGGGATGCCGCGTGGGCGATCACGCAGAAATGCTTCGCGTACACGTGCCACACCCTGCTGCCCGAAGCGCTGGAGGTGTGGTCGGTCGAACTGCTCGGACGGCTGCTGCCGCGGCACCTCGAGATCATCTACCGCATCAACGACGAGTTCCTGCTCGAGGTGCGCGACCGCTTCGGCGACGACGAGATGCTCATCCGCGACATGTCGATCATCGGCGAGCACCCCTACCGATCGGTGCGGATGGCCTACCTCGCCACGGTCGCGGGTTCCAAGGTGAACGGCGTCGCCGAACTGCACTCGCAGCTGCTGCGCGACAACGTCCTGAAGGACTTCGCGAAGATGTGGCCCGAGAAGTTCACGAACGTCACCAACGGAGTCACGCCGCGCCGGTTCCTGCGGCTCGCGAACCCCGAGCTCTCGGCCCTCATCACCGAGACGCTCGGCGCCGGCTGGACGGTCGACCTCGAGCGCCTGCGCGGGCTCGAGGCGTTCGCCGACGACCCCGAGTTCCGTGAGCGCTTCGCCGCGGTCAAGGCCGCGAACAAGCGCCGACTGAGTCGTGTGCTGGCCGCGCGCGACGGCACCTCCCTCGACGACGGACACCTGCTCGACGTCATGATCAAGCGCCTCCACGAGTACAAGCGGCAGACGCTCAAGGTGCTGCACATCGTGAGCACGTACGACGGCATCGTGTCCGGGCGCGTGAACGTGGAGGACGTGCAGCCGCGGACCTTCCTCTTCGGCGCCAAGGCCGCCCCCGGATACGCGATGGCCAAGCACATCATCCACCTCATCAACGCCGTGGGCGAGGTCGTCAACGCCGACCCGCGCGTCGAGGGTCGCCTGAAGGTGCTGTACCCGGCGAACTACAACGTCACCCTCGCCGAGAGCATCATCCCCGCGGCCGACCTGTCCGAGCAGATCTCCCTCGCAGGCAAGGAGGCCTCGGGCACCGGCAACATGAAGCTCGCGCTCAACGGCGCCCTCACCATCGGTACCGACGACGGCGCGAACGTCGAGATCCGCCAGCTCGTCGGCGACGACAACTTCTTCCTGTTCGGCATGAGCGAGCCCGAGGTGGAGGCGCTGTGGGCCGAGGGCTACCGTCCCGCCGACTTCTACCAGGCGGACGAACGCCTGCGCCGGGCGATCGACCTGATCGCCGCGGGCACGTTCTCGGACGGCGACCGGACGGTCTTCGAGCCGCTCATCTCCAACCTCCTGTACGACGACCGGTTCATGGCGCTCGCCGACTTCGGCACCTACATCGACGCGCAGGAGCGGGTCGACCTGGCCTATGCCGACCAGGACGCGTGGGTGCGCTCGGCGATCCTCAACGTCGCGCGCAGCGGCTTCTTCTCCTCCGACCGGGCGATGCGCGACTACCTCGACCGCATCTGGCACGCCACCCCGGTCAACTGAGCACGCCGGATGCCACGGCCCACGGGTCGTGGCATCCGGCGTTCTGTGGTGGGCTTCGAGAACACAACGCAGGAAACTCTGTCGGTCGGTGCCGCGAGGCCAGCGGCTCACCCCTCCCCGGCCCACGATCTCCTTCGTTGTGTACGCGGTTGGCGGGAAGGCGGCGGAGAGTGACCGTCCGACGCGGGTGCGCGGCGGCCGCGCGCGCAAGAGTGGGAACCCCAGCCCAGGAGGCCCCGTGCAGATCACCGACTTCCCCGTGCCCGACACCCTCGCCGCGCGGGGTTCGCTCGCGCTCGCCGAGGAGTACCAGTCACCCGCGATCACCGCGCACGCGCTGCGGTCCTGGCTGTGGGCCGAGGCGTTCGCGCTCGTCGACGGCATCGCCGACATCGATCACGAACTGCTCTACGTCTCGGCGGTGCTGCACGACATCGGCACCGTGACGGAGTTCGACAACCACACCCTGTCGTACGAGCACGCCGGCGGCCACGTGGGCATCGCCCTCACGGCCGGCGCCGGGTGGGAGCGTGCGCGACGGGAGCGCGTGCTCGACGTCATCGTGCGGCACAACTGGCCGAGCGTGGACCCCGAGATGGATGCCGAGGGGTATTTGCTCGAAACCGCGACAGCGTTGGACATCTCGGGGGCGCGGCCCGACGCCCTGCCACCGGAGTTCGTGCGCGAGGTGCTCACCGCGCATCCGCGCGGCGCGCTCGCAGCCGAGTTCGGCGCGTGCGTCGTCGATCAGGCGCGGCGCAAGCCCGACACCGCGGCGCGACGCCTGGTCGACGGGGGAGTGCTCGACAAGTTGGCGGCGAACCCGCTGGAGCGCATGGCCGGGCCAGGTCGCGGGGGAGCCGGCATCCGGGTATCGTAGGAGGGTTGTCGGCGCCGTTCGTGCCGACGAGAGCTGAATACGGAGGGTCTTGTGGACATCGATCTCGCACTTCTGAAGACGATCGAACGCGAGAAGGAGATCCCCTTCGACGAACTCGCGCGCATCATCGAACAGGCGATCCTCACCGCCTACGCCAAGCACATCTCGCCCAGCGGCGAGATCCCCGCCGGGGCGCGGGCGGAGCTCGACCGCAAGAGCGGCCACGTCGGCATCTACACCCCCGTCCTCGACGAGGAGGGTGCGGTGATCGGCGAGGAGGAGCAGGCCCCCGACGACTTCGGTCGCATCGCCGCGTTCGCCGCGAAGCAGGTCATCAGCCAGCGTCTGCGCGACATCGCCGACGACGCCGTGCTGGGGGAGTTCAAGGGCAAGGAAGGCGACATCGTCGCCGGCGTCGTGCAGCAGGGTCCGAACCCGCGCATGGTGCACGTCGACCTCGGCACGGTCGAGGCGATCCTGCCGCCCGAGGAGCAGGTGCCCGGCGAGACCTACGCGCACGGTTCGCGGCTTCGCGTGTACGTGACCAGCGTGTCGAAGGGCACCAAGGGCCCGCAGATCACCGTCTCGCGCACCCACCCCGGGCTCGTCCGCAAGCTCTTCGCCCTCGAGGTCCCCGAGATCGCCGGCGGCCTGGTCGAGATCGTCTCGCTCGCCCGCGAGGCCGGCCACCGCACGAAGATCGCGGTCAAGGCCAACGACCCGACCGTCAACGCCAAGGGCGCCTGCATCGGCGAACTCGGCCGCCGGGTGCGCGCCGTGACCGAGGAGCTGGCCGGCGAGAAGATCGACATCATCGACTACGACGCCGAGCTGCCCAAGTTCGTCGCCAACGCCCTGTCGCCCGCGAAGGTCACGTCCAGCTTCGTCCTGGATGCCACGACCAAGGCCGTCCGCGCGCTGGTGCCCGACTACCAGCTGTCTCTGGCCATCGGCAAGGAGGGGCAGAACGCCCGACTCGCCGCCAAGCTGACCGGCGCGAAGATCGACATCCAGCCGGACAGCATCCTCGAAGACAACTGAGCGTCCGTCGTCCGGACGACGGCGAGGTGTACGATGGAACCTGTACGAACGTGCGTCGGATGCCGCGCACGTGCCCCCCGATCATCGCTTCTGCGTGTGGTCGCGGACGGGTCGGTCCTCGTCAGAGACGAGCGGGCGGTCCTGCCGGGACGGGGCGCGTGGGTGCACGAGACGGACGCGTGCGTCGGGAAAGCTCTCGCACGCCGCGCCTTCGTACGAGCATTGCGTGTGTCAGGCCCGCTTGACACGCAGACCTTCGAATCACACCACCAGCGAAAAGGCTGAACGGCTATGGACACGAAGTGAACGGCTCGAAATGAGACCCGTCCGCAACTAGCGGTCTGCCCTGTCCGGGGGAGGCCCTCAGACAGGAGAATTGTGGCAAAACCACGCGTGCACGAGATCGCTTCCGAGCTCGGCGTCGACAGTAAAGTCGCGCTCGCGAAGCTGAAGGAGCTCGGCGAATTCGTCAAGAGCCCTTCGTCCACCATCGAACCCCCGGTGGCCCGTAAGCTCCGCGCCGCCCTCGCGGCCGAGGGCTCCTCGGGGTCGTCGGATGCCAAGCCCGCCGCCGCTGCGTCCCGCCCGGGCGCCCGTCCCGGCCCCGCGCGTCCCGCGGCGACCCCCGGTGCGCGCCCGTCCGGCCCCACGCCCGGCCCGGCGCGTCCGGCTGCGCCGAAGAGCGCACCCGAGCCCGCGGCTCCGGCGCCCGCGGCATCCGCTCCCGCTCCGGCCGAGTCCGCCCCGGCGGCTCCCGCATCGCAGGCCCCGAGCCCCGGTTCGCAGGCCCCCGCATCGCAGGCTCCGGCTTCGCAGGCGCCCAAGCCCGGCGGCCCCAAGCCCGGCCCCAGCGCGCCCCCGCGCCCGGGCGGCGCACGCCCCGGCAACAACCCCTTCGCTTCGGCGCAGGGCATGGGTCAGCGTCCCGCCGGCCCGCGCCCGGGCAACAACCCCTTCGCCTCGGCGCAGGGCATGGGCCAGCGCCCGACCCCCGGCAACATCCCGCGTCCCCAGGCCCCGCGCCCGGGTGCTCCGCGTCCCGGCGCCCCGCGTCCCGGTGGTGCCGGTCGTCCCGGTGGCGGCGGTCGTCCCGGCGCGCCGTTCCAGCAGCGTCCCGGCGGTCCCGGTCGTCCCGGCGGTGCCGGTGGCGGCTTCCAGCGCCCCGGTGGCGCCCCGGGTGCTCCCGGTGGCGGCGGGTTCGCCGGTCGTCCCGGTGGCGGCGGTGGCCGCGGACGCGGCCCCGGCGGTGGTACCGCGGGTGCCTTCGGTAAGGGTGGCGGCAAGTCCAAGCAGCGCAAGTCGCGTCGGGCGAAGCGGCAGGAATTCGAGATGCGGTCGGCGCCGGTCGTCGGCGGCGTCAACGTCTCGAAGGGCAACGGCGAGATCATCCGCCTGCGTCGCGGCGCCTCGATCGCCGACTTCGCGGACAAGCTCGAGGCCCTGCGCGGCTACACCGTGCAGCCCGGCACGCTCGTGACGATCCTGTTCAACCTGGGCGAGATGGCCACCGCGACCGAGTCGCTGGACGAGGCCACGTTCGAGGTGCTCGGCGCCGAGCTGGGCTACAAGATCCAGATGGTCTCGCCCGAGGACGAGGACAAAGAGCTCCTCGAGGGCTTCGGTCTCGACCTCGATGCCGAGCTGGAGGCCGAGAGCGAGGACGACCTCGAGATCCGTCCTCCCGTGGTCACCGTCATGGGCCACGTCGACCACGGTAAGACCCGACTGCTCGACGCCATCCGCCAGACGAACGTCGTGGCGGGCGAGGCCGGCGGCATCACGCAGCACATCGGTGCGTACCAGGTCTGGACCGAGCACGAGGGCATCGAGCGCGCCATCACCTTCATCGACACCCCGGGTCACGAGGCGTTCACCGCCATGCGTGCCCGCGGTGCGCAGGTGACCGACATCGCGATCCTCGTGGTCGCGGCCGACGACGGCATCATGCCCCAGACGGTCGAGGCGCTGAACCACGCCCAGGCGGCGAACGTGCCGATCGTGGTCGCGGTCAACAAGGTCGACAAGCCGGATGCCAACCCCGCCAAGGTGCGCCAGCAGCTCACCGAGTACGGTCTGGTCGCCGAGGAGTACGGCGGCGACGTCATGTTCGTCGACGTCTCGGCCCGCCAGGGCACGAACATCCAGGAACTCCTGGACGCCGTGCTGCTGACCGCCGACGCCGGTCTCGACCTGACGGCCAACCCGAACAAGGCGGCACGCGGTGTCGCGATCGAAGCGAAGCTCGACAAGGGCCGCGGTTCGGTGGCGACGGTGCTCATCCAGTCCGGAACGCTGCGCGTCGGCGACGCGATCGTCGCGGGTACGGCCTACGGCCGCGTCCGCGCCATGATCGACGAGAACGGCGACGCGGTCGACGAGGCCTACCCCTCGCGTCCCGTCCAGGTGCAGGGACTCAACTCGGTCCCGCGCGCCGGCGACGTCTTCATCGTCACCGAGGAAGACCGCACCGCGCGTCAGATCGCCGAGAAGCGCGAAGCCGCCGAGCGCAACGCCCAGCTGGCCAAGGCCCGCAAGCGCATCTCGCTCGAGGACTTCACCCGCGCTCTCGAAGAGGGCAAGGTCGAGTCGCTCAACCTCATCATCAAGGGTGACGTGTCGGGTGCCGTCGAGGCGCTCGAGGAATCGCTGCTCAAGATCGAGGTCGACGACAGCGTCCAGCTGCGCATCATCCACCGTGGTGTGGGTGCGATCACCGAGTCGGACATCAACCTGGCCACGATCGACAACGCGATCGTGATCGGCTTCAACGTCCGTCCCGACACGAAGGCCCGCGAGCGCGCCGCCCGCGAGGGTGTGGACGTCCGGTTCTACTCGGTCATCTACAACGCGATCGACGACGTCGAGCAGTCGCTCAAGGGCCTGCTCAAGCCGGAGTTCGAAGAGGTGCAGTCGGGTGTCGCCGAGATCCGCGAGGTGTTCCGCTCCTCGAAGTTCGGCAACATCGCCGGTGTCATCGTCCGCTCGGGCACGATCACGCGCAACGCCAAGGCGCGCGTCATCCGCGACGGCGTCGTGCTGGCCGACGGCCTGCAGATCGAGTCGCTGCGCCGGTTCAAGGACGACGTCACCGAGGTCCGCACGGACTTCGAGGCCGGTATCGGACTCGGCAAGTACAACGACATCCAGATCGGTGACGAGATCGAGACCACCGAAATGGTCGAGAAGCCGCGAGGCTGATCGCACCTGGCGGGAGTCGCGTCTTCGGGCGCGGCTCCCGCTTCGGCCTGCGGGGGTGTGCATCTCCCCGAGCAGAGCGGGGCCCCTACCCCGATGCTCGTGGAGATGCACACCCCCTCCGGCCTACGCTGGGGCGGCGTCCGTAACGGGACGCCCACCTGCCGTGATCGCTCGCGGCGGTATGAGAGAAGGAGAAGGCAGTGGCAGGAGAGCGACAGGCCCGCGTGGCCGACCGCATCCGGGTGGTCCTCGCGGAGCGCCTCGAGAAGGGGCTGCGCGACCCGCGGCTCGGATTCGTGACGATCACCGATGTGCGGGTGACCGGCGACCTGCAGCATGCCTCGGTGTTCTACACCGTGATGGGTGACGAAGCGCACCGGGCCGACACGGCCGCGGCGCTGAAGTCGGCCACGGGGATGCTGCGCAGCGAAGTGGGCAAAAACCTCAACACGCGGCTGACGCCGACGCTGGAGTTCATCCTCGACGCCATCCCGGAGAACGCCGACCACATCTCGGCGCTCCTGCGCGAAGCGCGCGAGCGCGACGAGTCGGTCGCCGGTCTCGCCGCGAGCGCGTCGTACGCCGGCGAAGCCGACCCATACGTCAAGCCGCGGGAGTTCGACGAGGACGATGAAGACGAGGACGACGAGCGCGACTGACGCGCGTCGTCTGGACGGCCGGATGCCGCCCCCGCAGGGGGCGCGTCCGGCCGTTCGTCGTTCCGCCTCGCGGCGCGCGGGCTTCTCCGTCGCGCGGGGGAGGTGGTGGCATCCACCGGTTCGTAGGCTCGGCGCATGACCGCTTCGTCTCGCCCGGACTGGCTCGCCATCGGCGTCTTCGCCGTCACCTGCGTCGCCCTGTCGTGGCTCGTGGCTCTGCCGCTGTGGCTCCGGGGGCAGGGGCTCGCGGATCCGTTCCTCGGGCTCGTCGCCGCTGCCATGATGTTCACCCCGTCGCTCGGTGTCGTCGCGGCGCTGCTGGTCCAGCGGCGCACGCGCGGGCGTCGCGGCGCGCGCGCCGTGCTGCGCGAGCTCGGCATGTGGCCCCTTCGGCCGGCCGCCCGGACCGTCTGGATGTGTGTGGCCGTGATCATCGCCGCCCCGCTCCTGGTCGCGATCGGTCTCGCGATCGTCGGCGCGCTCGGCCTCGCGACGTTCGACCTGGTGGGGTTCTCGGGCTTCCAGAGGACGCTCGAAGAGGCGGTTCCGGCGGGGACTCCGCTGCCGCCGGTGGGGTTGCTCGTCGCGGTCCAGCTCGCCACCATCCCCATCGGCGCGGTCATCAACGCGCCGTTCGCGTTCGGGGAGGAGCTCGGCTGGCGCGGGTTCCTGCTTCCCGCCCTCCGGCCGCTGGGCGTGTGGCCCGCGCTCCTGGTCTCCGGCGCCTTCTGGGGGTTCTGGCACGCGCCGCTGATCCTCCTCGGATACAACTTCCTCGAGCCCAACGCGTTCGGTGTGCTCCTGATGATCGTCGGGTGCATCCTCTTCGGCATCCTGATCGGGTGGACCCGGCTGCGCACCGCGTCGGTCTGGCCAGCGGTGTTCGCCCACGGAGCCTTCAACGCCTCGGCGGGGCTCGGGGCGCTCGTCGTCGCGGCCGACTCCGCCACGCCGTCCCCGGTGATCGCCGGTCCGCTGGGCGTCGTGATGTGGGGCGTCTTCGCCGTCGTGGTCGCGGTCCTCGTCCTGTCGGGGCAGTTCCGCGCCGATCGGCTCGACGCACGGCTCGGCCCCGACCCGGTCCGGGTCGACGCACCAGCGGGCACGCCGTCGTCCTGAACCGCGGCGGTCAGCGGGGGAGGAAGAGCGCGCCGCCCTCGGCCTCGGCGAGCCCGTCGGAGATGAGCGAGTCGATGGCGCGGTCGCGCTGCACCGGATCGGGCCAGTCGGGCACGACGTCGTCGAGGAGCACGGCGGCCGGCGCCGCCTCGCGCAGCACGCGCAGCACCGCGCCGCGCGCCTGTCGATCGCTTCCCTCGTATTTCGCCTGGCGTCGCCGGCGATCCTCGGATGCCGGATACCCCGCCGCTCGCCACGCGCATTGCGGCGCGAGGGGACAGACGTCGCACTTCGGCGCGCGGGCTGTGCACACGATCGCCCCGAGCTCCATCGCCGCCGCGTTGACGATCGCCGCCTCGCCGATGTCGTCGGGGAGCTCCGCGGTCATCCGGGCGAGATCCGCCTTGCCCGGCGATCCGGGCTGGGCGACGCCGTCGACGACACGGGCGAGGACGCGGCGGGTGTTCGTGTCGACGACGGGATGCCGGTCGCCGTAGGCGAACACCGCCACGGCACGGGCCGTGTAGTCGCCGATGCCGGTGAGCGCGAGCAGCGCATCGACATCGCGCGGCACGGTCCCGTCGTGACGGTCGCGGATCTCGACGGCGGCGCGGTGCAGCCAGAGGGCGCGCCGCGGGTATCCCAGGTTCGCCCACTGGGTGACGGCCTCGGCGGGGGCGGCCGCGGCCAGGTCCGCCGGCGTCGGCCAGCGCTCCAGCCACGCTTCGAGGTGGGGGATGACGCGCGCGACGGGGGTCTGCTGCAGCATGAACTCGCTGACGAGGGTGCCCCACGCGCCGAATCCCGGCCGGCGCCACGGCAGATCCCGCGCGCTGCCGCGGTACCAGGCGATGAGCGGCGCGGCGATCCCTGGCATCCCTCCACCCTATGGTCGGCGCGCCGCGTCCATCCCACCCGCATAAACGCGATCCGCGCTCATAAACGCGATGCCATCGCGTTTATGAGCGCCGATCGCGTTTATGCGTGCGAAGTCATGCGCCGGACGCGCCACGGCAGTGATCGACGCGCGCCCGCGGGAAGCGCGCAGGGAGCAGCCCCGGTCGCGAGCGCGGCGCCGGGAGCGACCGTAGGCTGGAGGCATGTCGAGCGAGAACCCCGTCGAGACCGTGCAGCGGAGCCTCCGCGACCTGATGCGCCAGAACGCGGGCAACGGGCGACTCGTCGTCGCGATCGACGCGCTGGATGCCGCTGCCGCCACGGCCTTCGCGAACGGTTTCGCCACGGCGGTCGGCGAGGACGGCACGGCCGTCTTCCGCGCGACACTCGCCGACGACGCCGGCGACGTGCGCGGGCGGATCGTCGCCCCCTTCCGCGCGGGAGAGCCATTCGACGGCAGCAGCACGCCCGCCCCCGAACGCGCGGTCCTCGTCGTCGACGGCCGCTTCCTCCACGCCTCAGGTCTCCGGGGCCTCTGGAACTGGTCGGTGTGGCTCGAGGCGAACCCGCCGATCGGGACTCCGCGCCCTGAGCTGCCGGATGCCGAGAAGCAGTACGTCCGCACCGCGCGGCCGCGGGTCGCGGCATCCGTCATCGTCGAGAATTCCGACCCCGCGCACCCCGTGCAGGTGTTCGGCGACTTCTGCTGATGGCGCGCGCCGGCATCCTCCTGGTCGACAAGCCGGGGGGCATCACCAGCCATGACGTCGTGGCGCGGGCGCGCCGCGCCCTCGGTACCCGCAAGATCGGTCACGCGGGCACGCTCGACCCGATGGCCACCGGACTCCTCGTGCTCGGCGTCGAGGGCGCGACGCGCCTGCTCACCTACATCGTGGGGGCCGACAAGACGTACGAGGCGACCATCCTGCTGGGGGTCTCGACCGACAGCGACGACGCCGACGGCGTCGAGACGGCGCGAGCGGATGCGGCCGTCGTCGCCGCCGTGACCGACGCGGCGATCGACGCCGGCATCCTCGACCTCACCGGAGAGATCGACCAGGTGCCGAGCACGGTCTCGGCCATCAAGGTGCAGGGTCGCCGCGCGTACGATCTCGCCCGCGCAGGCGAAACCGTGGAGCTGAAGGCCCGTCGGGTGACCGTGTCGCGTTTCGAGGTCCGCGAAACGCGGCGCGAGGGTGCGACCATCGCGCTCGACGTCGTCGTGGACTGCACCAGCGGCACGTACATCCGCGCGCTCGCTCGGGATCTCGGCGCGGCGCTCGGGGTCGGCGGCCACCTCACCGCGCTCCGGCGCACCCGCATCGGAGCCTTCGACGTCGCCGCCGCGGTGACGGTCGACGACATCGCCGAGACCGCCCTCGTGAAACCGGCGACCGCCGCGGCCGTGGTCGTCGGTGCGCTCGCGGTCGGTGCGGACGAGGCGCGCGACCTGCGCCACGGCAAGCGCATCGACGGGGGCGGCCGCCTCACGGGGGAACGCGCAGCGGCGATCGATCCGGACGGACGACTCGTGGGGATCGTCGAGCGCCGGGGGACTCAGCTCAAGAGCGTCATGAACATGCCCGAGGAGGTCGCGGGATGATCCTGTGGTTCACACTCACGCAGGTGGGGATCGCCGTGCTGGCGGGCCTCATCGCGGTCGTCGCGGGGCTCGTCGGACGACGCCCGTCCGACCTGACCGTCGGGGCGCTGGCCCTCATCGAGGTGCTCCTGATCGTCCAGATCGTCATCGCCCTCGTCTCGCCGTTCGCCGGGAACCCGCCGACGGGGAGCCTGCTGGAGTTCTGGACCTACCTCGTCTCCGCCGCGCTCCTGCCGCCGGCGGGGGCAGCGTGGGCTCTCATCGAACGCAGCCGCTGGAGCACCGTCGTCATGGGGGTCGCCGCCCTCGCCGTCGCCGTCATGGTGTGGCGCATGCACGCGATCTGGACGGTGCAGGTGGCCTGACGGCCGCCGCCGCACGGTGAGCGCGGGCACCGTCCGAACTAGACTCGGAAGGTCATGGCATCCACCACTCCCGCCCGCACCCGCGGAATGACCGGCATCGGCCGGGTCCTCGTGATCGTCTACGGCATCATGGCGCTCGCCGCGACCGGCCGGTCGTTCGTGCAGATCGTCCGCGAGTTCGACGACGCCCCCGTCGCGTACTCGCTCTCGGCGCTCGCCGCGGTCGTGTACATCCTGGCCACGCTCGCGCTGATCTTCTCCGCGCGTCCGGCCTGGTACCGCGTCGCCTGGGTCGCGATCGGCTTCGAGCTGGTCGGAGTCCTGGTCGTCGGCACCCTGAGCCTGGCGCTGCCCTCGCTCTTCCAGCACCCGACGGTGTGGTCGGTGTACGGCATCGGCTACCTGTTCATCCCGCTCGTACTGCCGTTCCTCGGTCTCTGGTGGCTGATCCGGCATCGCAGGACGGCATCGTGATCGTCTTCCGCGACCCGGCGGAGGTGCCGTCGGGCTTCGGTCCCTCGGTCGTCGCGATCGGGAAGTTCGACGGTGTGCACACCGGTCATCGGGCCGTCATCGATCGCGCCCGCGTGGAGGCGGCGGACGGTGCTCAGGTCGTCGCCGTCACCTTCGACCGCAACCCGCTGAGCGTCCTCCGGCCCGACAGGTGCCCGCCCGACGTGATCGGCCCGCACCAGAAGCTCGAACTGCTCGATCGCGCGGGAGTGGATGCCACGCTCCTGCTGACCTTCGATGAGACGCGCGCCGCACAGCCGGCCGAGGATTTCGTCCGTGAGGTGCTGGTCGACGCGCTCGCCGCCCGCACCGTGCTCGTCGGGCGCGACTTCCGGTTCGGTGCCGGCGGCGCCGGCGACCCCGATCTCCTCGAGCAGTTGGGGGAGCGGGACGGCTTCCGCGTCGATGTGGTCGACGACGTCCGCGCCGTGCACGCCGACCGCCGTGTGTCGTCGACGTGGATCCGCGAGGCGCTCGCGGCGGGCGACATCGCCACCGCCGCCCGGCTCCTGGGTCGCGCGCCGTCGGTGTGGGGCGAGGTGGTGCACGGGCTCAAGCGCGGGCGCGAGCTCGGGTATCCGACGGCGAACCTCTCGCCCGATCTCGAGGGTTTCGTGGCCGCCGACGGCGTGTACGCCGGGTGGCTGATCGACGTGGACGGTGCTCGACGCATCAGCTATCCGGCCGCGATCAGCATCGGGACCAACCCCACGTTCGACGACGTGCACCAGCGGCAGGTCGAGGTGTACGTCCTCGACGAGACCGACCTCGACCTGTACGGGCACCACGTGGAGGTGCGTTTCGTCGAGCGCGTCCGGGGCATGGCGGCGTTCGACGGTGTCGATGCGCTGCTCGTGCAGATGGCCGACGACGTCGAGCGCGTGCGCGGCATCCTGCGCTGATCCGCGACCGCGCGGCATCCCGTGCCGTCGCCCGCGACCGCGCGGCATCCTGTTCCTCTGCCCGCGACCTCACTCGCGGCGCGAAAGATGGTTCCGGATGCCGAGGAACGACGTCGCCGCCCCGAGCACCATCAGCACCGCGGTGAAGATCGCTGCGCGGTGGAATCCGTCGATATCGAGCGCACCGCCCGCGACGGCGGACACCGCGGCGATCGCCAGGAGCCCCGCGACGCGCGACACCGCGTTGTTGACGGCCGAGGCGATCCCCGAACGCTCCGTGTCGATCGCGCCCAGGACGGCCGCCGTCAGCGGCGACACCGTGGCGGTCAGGCCGAGGCCGAACACCACGACGCCCGGCAGCACCTGCGTCCAGTAGTCGAACTCGGGACGCACCGACAGCAGGAGCAGCGCGCCGATCGCCATCACCGCGGGGCCGAGCGTCATGAACAGCCGCGGGCCGATGCGTCCCGAGAGGGCGCCCATGCGGGAGCTGAGGGTGATCATGAGCAGCGTGCTCGGAAGCGACGCGAGCCCAGCGAGGGTCGCCGGGAGCCCCGCGCCCTGCTGCAGGTAGACGCTGAGGACGAAGCCGTTCAGCGACAGGGCGGCGTAGACGAACATCGTGGTGAGGTTGCCGGCCCAGAAGTTGCGCGAGCGGAACAGGTCCAGCGGCATCAGCGGCTCGCGTGCGACGCGCTGGCGGACGAGGAACCCTGCGAACGCGGCCACGCCGACCGCCGCGGGCACCCAGATCACGGGCGACCCCCAGCCGAGGCTCGGTTGCTCGATCAGGGCGAAGACGATCCCACCGAGCCCGACCGCGCAGAGCACGGCCCCGAGCACGTCGACGTGCGCGCCAGGGCGTCGCTGGTCGGCGTGCGCGCGCCGAGCGAGCAGCCACAGCGTCACCCCGATCGGCAGGACGTTCACGAGGAACACCAGGCGCCACGACAGCGTGTCGACGAACACCCCGCCGATGAGCGGCCCCGCGATCATCGCGACGGTGGTGGCGCCGGTCCAGATGCCGATCGCGCGGGCCTGGGTCGGCCCGCGGAAGGTCGACGTGATCAGCGCGAGCGAACTCGGCACGAGCAGGGCACCCGCGATCCCCTGGAGGGCTCGCGCGACGATGAGGAATTCGGCGGTGGGCGCGGCGGCGATCGCGACCGAGGTGATGCCGAAGCCGACCAGACCGATGCGGAGCACGAGGGTGCGCCCGAGGACGTCGCTGAGCGACCCGGCGACGAGGATGAACGCGCCGAGGGTCACGAGATAGGCGTCCACCACCCACTGCTGCGTCGAGAGGCCCCCGCCCAGGTCGCGCGAGATGGCGGGGAGCGCGACGGTGACGACGGTGCCGTCGAGGAAGGAGACGAAGGATGCCAGGACCGCGACGGTCAGCACCACGCGCTGGTCCCGCGACATCGGTTCGGCCATTCCCTCAGCGTAGGTGCGGCCGCGGCGCGCGTGGGTGGGTACGGCAGGGCCCCCCGGCGACGCGCTAGAATGGTCTCGACCCCGTCACCCGCCTCCTCGCGAGCCGTTCCGGTGAAGACGCGTTGCGGGTCGCAGACGCTGCCGCTCCGGCGGTGAGTCTCGCGGCATCCTCCGGGGTCACTGATCCACCGGCCACCGGCCGGGACGTCCCGGACACATCCGGACGACACGCTCAGGAGGAGCATGCCGACCACGGCAACCGCCGCCCGAGGCTCGAGCCAACGGCGCCGCAAGACCTCGTCATCCCGTCGCGATGACGAGGCCCCCGTCATCCCCATCCTCGCCCGCAAGGTGCGCGAGGTCGAAGCCAAGGCCCAACGCGGCAAGCTCGGCCCGACCAACCGCGTGAAGTTCCAGGTCATCGCCTTCCTCGTCCGCGAGGAGCGAGCCCGGGTGAAGGCCGACACCGAGATCACCGACGCCGCGCGCTCCGAGCTGCTCAAGCGCCTCGACGGTGTGGCCACGATCCTGGCCAAGACCGCCGCGCGCGACACGTCGCTGATCCAGCTCCTCGAGGTCGACCAGGCCACGTCGCCCGTCGCGCGCCGCATGCGCCGGGACTGGCTCCTGGAGTCCGGCGCCGACCTGCCCCCGGACGAGCTGATCATCACCGACAACGCCCCGAAGGTCTCGCCGGTCGTCCCCGCGGCGCTCGCCGAGAAGCAGGTCGTCCCGCCCTCGATCGAGGCGCGGCAGATGGCGAACCCGTTCCTCCCGCCCGACCTCACCCCGCGCGCCACCGGTGACGCCCCCCGACGCCGCCTCGACGGCTGGGAGCTCATGGGTCCGCTGTACAAGGCGTTCGAGACCGGCGCCGGAGGTTCGGCCGCCAGCATGGATCTGCCGCCCGTCCCCGAGTTCGATCGGCTCTCGCCGCGCGGCCTCGAGGTCATGCCCCACCAGTCCCGCTTCCTCGAGGCCGTCCGTCAGGGGCACCGCTCGTTCCTGCTGGCCGACGAGCCGGGCCTCGGCAAGACGGCCGAATCGGTGCTCGCGGCGTCGGTCGCCGAGGCCTACCCGCTGCTGGTCGTCGTCCCCAACGTCGTGAAGATGAACTGGGCGCGCGAGGTGCAGCGCTGGACGCCGCACCGTCGTGCCACGGTGATCTCCGGCAGCGGCGCCGACATCGACGCGTTCGCGGACGTGTTCATCGTCAACTACGAGATCCTCGACCGGCACCTGTCGTGGCTGTCGTCGATCGGCCTCAAGGGCATCGCGGTCGACGAGGCGCATTTCATCAAGAACCTGTCGTCGCAGCGGTCGCAGAACGTCCTCGCGCTGGCATCCCGTGTCCGTCAGCAGACGCGCGATCCGCTGCTGCTCGCCCTCACGGGTACCCCGCTGATCAACGACGTCGAAGACTTCGACGCGATCTGGCGTTTCCTCGGCTGGACGAACGGCGAGAAGCCGGGCGCGGAGCTGATGGCGAAGCTGGATGCCACGGGCCTCACCCCCGCGGACAAGGCGTTCTACCCCGAAGCGCGCGAGGCCGTGATCTCCATGGGCATCGTGCGTCGGAAGAAGAAGGACGTCGCCGCCGACCTGCCCGACAAGCTCATCGCCGACCTCCCCGTCGAGCTCGACGACGAGTACGGTCGGTCGATCCGCCACGCCGAGCGCGAGCTCGGGGCGCGCCTCGCGGCGAAGTACCGCCGCATCATCGAGGCCCGCGGCGACCGCGGGCTCGCGCCGGGCGAGATCGACGAGGACATCGTGCGCCTCGTCGCGCACGGCGAACTGGAAGAGAGCAAGGCCGCCGGAACCGGCTCCGAGAACGTCTTCACGATGGTCCGTCGCATCGGTCAGGCCAAGGCGCAGCTCGCCGCGGACTACGCCGTGCAGCTGCAGCGATCGGTCGGCAAGGTCGTCTTCTTCGCCAAGCACATCGACGTCATGGATGCCGCGGAGGCGCACTTCAAGGCGTCCGGGCTCACCGCGGTGTCGGTGCGCGGAGATCAGACCTCCACGGCCCGCCAGGCGGCGATCGACGCGTTCAACACCGACCCGTCCGTCGGGATCGCGGTGTGTTCGCTCACCGCCGCCGGTGTGGGGCTGAACATGCAGGCGGCGTCCAACGTCGTGCTCGCCGAGCTGTCGTGGACCGCCGCCGAGCAGACGCAGGCGATCGACCGCGTGCACCGTATCGGACAGGACGAGCCGGTCACCGCGTGGCGCATCATCGCGGCGCACACCATCGACACCAAGATCGCCGAGCTCATCGACTCGAAGGAGGGCCTGGCGCAGCGCGCGCTCGACGGCCTCGCCATCGAGCCCGGCTCGAGCGACTCCGTGCAGCTGTCCGCCCTCATGCACCTGCTGCGGCAGGCGCTCGGGGCCTGACCCTTTCCACGAACGCCCCGGTGCCGCCGGGGCGTTCGTGCGTCGTGCCGCGGGTCCGCGGACCCGGATGCCGTGTCGGGCGGGGTCGCTAGGGTCGGGGCATGCCCCTGGATGCCTCCGCACTGCTCGACGGCCCGCGCGGGCGGCGGCTGTGCCTGGAGATCCTCCTGGAGGGGGCGCGTCGCGCCGACACACCCGAGGCGCGGGTCGCCGTGCAGGCGGTGTTCTGGGCGGCGCACGGGCGCGAGCGAGGGGCGAGTGTGCTGCTCTCGATCAGCGACGGGTCCGAGCCGTTCGTAGAGCCGGAGGTGACCGCGCGCGACGCGGCGGCGGCGCTCGCCGCGCTCCCGGTGCCCGCGGTCACGCCCGCCGTCCTCGGCGACGCCCTCGAGGCCTCCGTCGACGCGGCCATGTACTGGCAGCCGCCGGACGGCACCGACGCGCTTGCCGCGGAGGACGCGATGACCCCCGTGCTCGCAGCCGTCGCGATCGAGCTCTCCCGGTCGCCCCACGGCCAGACGTGGGGCCACCGCATAGACCCCGACGACCAGTGGACGGTGCAGTTCGACGGCGCGGACGTGCCCGCCGCGGATCCGCGCTCGCTCATCCGACGGTGGCGGACGGACACGATGAGGCACGAGGTCGCGTCGGCGGCGCGGGATCCCGGCGAGCGATGGAGCGGAACGTGGTGGTCGACCCCGCCTCGGGTGTGCCCCGTGACCACCGGGGCGGGGCGGCCTCGGGAGCCACTGCGACTGCGCTACGTCGAAGACGGGATGGGCTGGCAGTCCGCTCGCGTCCGCCGGGTCGTCGTTCCCGAGGGCCCGGTGGTGGAGGTCACCGGCCCCGAGGACTGGGCGGCCCTGTGTGAGCGGCATCCTCTCGTCGTCACCGCGTCGCGGCGCGGAGACTGGGAGCACATCGCCGATCACCGCGGCGTCTGGGTGCAACCGGACTGGGCCTCGGTCGCGGAGGAGGCGGTCGGCGTGCACGTGAGCGTCGCCGGGTACCTGGCGACCGCGGGAAGGGGGATCGTCGTGGGAGACATCGGGATGAGTGTGATGGCCGGGTGGTCGCCCGACGAGACGTTCTGGTTCGACCCGGTGAGCCCGGCCGGCCCCGACGAGCACCGGGTGCGCGACGAGGCCTCCGGGTCATGGCATCCCGCGTGAGCCGTCCCCCGTTTGGCGGGCGCGCGGGGTGGGGCGCTAGTGTCGAACGCGGCAGCGTCGCCGACTCGATCATCCCCAATAGCGAGGTTCCAGCATGAAGATCGGCATCCTGACCAGTGGCGGAGACTGCCCCGGGCTGAACGCCGTCATCCGTGGCGTCGTGCTCAAGGGCACCACCAACTACGACATCGAGTTCGTCGGCATCCGCGACGGGTGGCGCGGAGTCGTCGACGGCGACTTCTTCCCGCTGACGCGTCACGAGGTGAAGGGTCTGTCGAAGGTCGGCGGCACGATCCTCGGCACGAGCCGCACGAACCCGTACGAGGGCGTGCGCGGCGGAGCCGAGAACATCTCCAAGACCCTGTACGGCCACCGCATCGACGGCATCGTCGCGATCGGCGGCGAGGGGACGCTCGCCGCCGCCGACCGCCTGTCCAAGGACGGCATCAACGTCCTCGGCGTCCCCAAGACGATCGACAACGACCTCCGGGCGACCGACTACTCGTTCGGTTTCGACACCGCCGTCAACATCGCCACGGATGCCATGGACCGCCTCCGCACCACCGGCGACTCGCACCAGCGCTGCATGGTGGCCGAGGTCATGGGCCGTCACGTCGGCTGGATCGCGCTGCACGCCGGCATCGCCGCCGGCGCCCACGTCATCTGCATCCCCGAGGTTCCGATGTCCATCGACGAGATCGTCGAGCAGGTCACGCGCGCCCACGACCGCGGCCGCGCGCCGCTGGTGGTCGTGTCCGAGGGATTCAAACTCACCGGGATGGACGAGGCCTTCAGCGACAAGGGCCTGGATGCCTTCAACCGCCCCCGCCTCGGCGGCATCGGCGAACTGCTGGCCCCCGAGATCGAGCGCCTGACCGGCATCGAGACCCGCGCCACGGTGCTCGGGCACATCCAGCGCGGCGGTTCGCCCTCGGCGTTCGACCGCGTGCTCGCGACGCGTCTCGGGCTCCACGCCGCCGACGCCCTCGCGGAGGGTGCCTGGGGGCAGATGGTCGCCATGCGCGGCACCGACATCATCCGCGTGCCGTTCGCCGACGCGCTCGGCGAGCTCAACAGCGTGCCCCTGTACCGCTACGAAGAGGCCGCCGCGCTCTTCGGCTGAGTCCTGGCATCCGTCGCCCCGTCCCGCTCGCCCGGGGCGGGGCGTCGTCGTCTCCGGTGTGCGGCGGACCCCTCGTCCCACTTCTGGCGGTGCATGTCCCATGAATTGCGTTGTGTGTCCCACATCTTGCTGGTCTGGGCCGCCCTAAGCAGCAAGAAGTGGGACACGCTCGCGGGAGGCAGAGGGACCTCCTCCACAGCTCACTGTCCAGCCGATGAGGTTGTGGAGAAGGGCGTCCGGGCTCACGGCATCGAGACCCTGGGGCCATGAAGCCACCACAGCCCCTTCCCGACGGTCTTCCTGAACGGTTCCACGTCGCCGATGCCCGTGACCGCGGGGTGACTCCCGCTCGGTTGCGGGCGTCGGATCTCTCAGCGCCTTTTCACGGCGTTCGCTCACGTTCGCTCGACGATGCCCGATCCATCCTCGAGCGGTGCCGTGCGTATGTTCCGCGCCTCGCCCCGGGACAGTTCTTCAGCCACGAGACGGCTTTCGTCCTGCTCGGCCTGAGCACGCCGGCGTGGCCGTACACGCCTCTCGTTCATGTATCCACACATCGTCCCGCTCGCGAACCGCGCACGCGCGGTGTCGTCGGCCATCGGCTGCAGACACGCGAACCTGCCATCGAAGAGGGTCCGGACGGGATGCCGATCGAGAACGCCGTGCGAGCCTGGCGGCAATGCGGCCGGCTCTGGCAGTTGGATGATCTCGTCGCGGGCGCGGACGCGCTTCTGGCGGGCCGACACCCGATCGCCACGCTCGATGCACTCTCTGAGGAGATCGCGACCATGGGCGACATGCGCGGCGGCGTCCTTCGTCGAGCGTTGTCGTTGGCGCGCCCGGGCGTTCGATCGCCGCGAGAGACGCATCTGCGCTTGTTACTGGTGCGCCGCGGTCTCCCGGAACCTGAAGTCAACGCCGACATCTTCTCGTCGCGTGGGGAGTTCGTCGCAGAGATCGATCTGGCGTTCGCGACGTGGCGGGTGGCCGTCGAATACGACGGTCGTGTGCACGCGGAAGATCCCCGCCAGTTCGCCCGCGATGCCGACCGATGGGCGGCGATCCGTGCCGCGGGCTGGGATCACGTCCGGATCCTCCACCATCACCTCCGCGATGGCGGTGATCCCGCCTTCGCGATGGTGCGCGACGCACTCACCCGGGCGGGCTGGCGGCCCGGCCTCTGACACCGTGTCCCACTTTCAGCGGTATTGAGGGCCGCAGAGTGACAACTTGTGGGACACGCCCTGCCAAGAGTGGGACGAGGCGCCCGCCGAGCCGCAGCGCCGCCCCTCGCCCGCCGCCCTACTCCGCCAACCCCAGCACGTCCAGCAGCCAGGCCAGCTCGAACGCGCGCTCGCGCCAGGCGTTGTAGCGCCCGCTGACGCCCCCGTGCCCGGCGACCATCTCGCACTTCAGCAGCGCGTCGGCGCCCACCTCGCGCAGACGCTGCACCCACTTGGCGGGCTCGACGTACAGCACGCGGGTGTCGTTGAGGGAGGTGACCGCGAGGATGCGGGGGTACCGGACCCCGTCGCGGACGTTCTCGTACGGCGAGTACGACTTCATGTACGCGTACACGTCGGCGTCGTGCAGGGGATCGCCCCACTCGTCCCACTCGATGACCGTGAGCGGGAGGGAGGGGTCGAGGATCGTCGTCAACGCGTCGACGAACGGCACGTCGGCCAGGATGCCCGCGAACAGCTCCGGCGCGAGGTTCGCGACCGCACCCATCAGCAGACCGCCGGCGCTCCCGCCCTCGGCGACGAGGCGATCGGGGGTGGTGTACCCGGATGCCACGAGGTGCCGCGCGACCGCCACGAAGTCGGTGAACGTGTTGCGCTTTGACTGCAGCTTGCCGTCCTCGTACCACTGGCGGCCCATCTCGCCGCCGCCGCGGACGTGAGCCACGGCGAAGACGACGCCCCGGTCCAGCAGCGACAGACGCGGAACGGAGAAGCCGGGCTCGATCGAGTGCTCGTAGGAGCCGTAGCCGTAGAGGTGGACGGGCCGCGGCGAGGAACCGGGCTCGCCGAACGAGCGCTTCCACACCAGCGACACCGGCACGCGGGTGCCGTCGTCGGCGGTCGCCCACGCCCGGGCCTGGCCGTAGTCGTCGGGGTCGAAGCCGCCGAGGACGGGCTGCCGTTTGCGCAGCAGCAGCTCGCCGGTGTCGATGACGTAGTCGTACACGGTGCCCGGCGTCACGAACGAGCCGTAACCGACGCGGAGCACGGGCGGCGCCCACTCGGGGTTCCCGCCGGTGCCGACGCTGTAGAGCGGTTCGTCGAACGTGATCTCGGTCACCGCCCCGTCGCCGTAGGACAGCAGGCCGAGGCGCGCGAGACCGTCGCGGCGGTAGGCCACCACTCCCCAGTCGCGGAACGTGTCGACGCCCAGGAGGCGCTCGCCGGGTCGATGGGCGATCACCGTCTCGCGCGCACCCTCCGGATCGGATGCCGCGACGCGGACGAGTTCGAAGTCGAGCGCGCCGTCGTTGTGGAGGATGTACAGCACGTCGTCTCCGTCGACGACGGCGTGATCGACCGAGTACTCCACGCCCTCGCGGCGCGGCCAGACGACGCGTGCCTCGCCGCGCAGGTCGTCGGCGTCGAGGAGCCGCTCCTCCGAGGTGATCGAGGAGCCCACACCGATCACCAGGTAGCGGTCGCTGCGGGTGAAGTCCGCACCCACCCAGTACCGCTCGTCGGGTTCGTGGAACAGCTTCACGTCGGCATCCACGCCCGTACCGATCTCGTGCAGCCACACAGTGTCGGGGCGCCACGCGTCATCGACGGTGGTGTAGATGATGAAGCGGCCGTCGGGGGAGAACGTGGCGCCGGAGAAGGTGCCGGGGATCTCGTCGACGAGGTTCTCTCCGGTGGCGAGGTCGCGGACGCGCACGGTGTACCGCTCGTCGCCGGCGACGTCGACGCCGTAGAGCATGCGGGTTCCGTCGTTGGACACCTCGAAGCTTCCGAGGGAGAAGAAGTCGGTGCCCTCGGCTTCGACGTTCCCGTCGAAGAGGATCTGCTCACCGGGGACGGCGACGTCGGGGGAGAGCTGCGGCGGCGTCCAGTCGTCGGGGGAGCGGAGGGGGGCGCGGCACTGGATGCCGTACTGCGCGCCGGCGATGGTCCGGCCGTAGTACCACCACTCGCCGCGACGGGCGGGCACCGACAGGTCGGTCTCGAGCGTGCGCCCCTTGATCTCGCCGAAGATCTCGTCCCGCAGGGATGCCAGGTGCGCGGTGCGCGCATCGGTGTATGCGTTCTCGGCCTCGAGGTGGGCTACGACGTCGGCGTCGTCCTTGGCGCGCAGCCACTCGTACGGGTCGTCAAAGGTGTCACCGTGGTGGGTGCGCGCCGTGAGGCGGCGGGCGGCGACGGGAGGGACGGGGCGGGCGTCGGTGTCGGTCACCTCCCCACGCTATCCCGCTCCCGGCGCGGACGGCCGCTCGGCGTTTGACCGATGCCCATGCCGGTGAAATGATGTCGTCGGCCCGGTGAACGTGGGCCGAATGTCAGGTGAACTCTTCGTTCTCCGCGCCGATCCCGTCGGCATCCCTCCTTCCCCCTACGGAAAGCGATCGGTGGAGAGCGCAGCCCTTGTCATCGTGCTGGTCATCGCCCTGGCACTGTTCTTCGATTTCACGAACGGCTTCCACGACACCGCGAACGCGATGGCCACGCCCATCGCCACGGGTGCCCTGAAGCCCAAGGTCGCGGTGCTCCTCGCGGCCGGCCTGAACCTGGTGGGCGCGTTCCTGTCGACGGAGGTCGCCAAGACGATCTCGGGTGGCATGATCCGCGAGGACCAGCTGAGTCCCGACATCTTCCCGCCGATCATCTTCGCCGGCCTCATCGGCGCGATCACCTGGAACATGCTCACGTGGCTGCTGGGGCTGCCCTCCAGCTCGTCGCACGCCCTGTTCGGCGGGCTGATCGGCGCGACGCTCGTGGGCGTGGGGGCGGCGGCGATCGACATGGGCGTCGTGCTCAGCAAGGTGATCCTGCCCGCGCTCATCGCCCCCCTGACCGCCGGTCTCATCGCCTTCACGGTGACCAAGATCGCGTACGGCATCACGCGCCGGTACGACATGAAGGCCGACGGCCGCGACGGCTTCCGCTGGGGGCAGATCTTCACGTCGTCGCTCGTGGCGCTCGCCCACGGCACGAACGACGCGCAGAAGACGATGGGCGTCATCACGCTCGCCCTCATCACGGTCGGATGGCAGTCGACCTCCGATCCGGACCCGCAGCTGTGGGTCATCTTCGCGTGCGCGATCACGATCGCCCTCGGCACCTACATGGGCGGCTGGCGCATCATTCGCACGCTCGGCAAGGGCCTCACCGACGTCAAGCCCGCGCAGGGCTTCTCGGCCGAGACCTCCACGGCCGCGACGATCCTGGCATCCAGCGCCCTGGGCTTCGCCCTCTCGACCACGCAAGTGGCCTCGGGGTCGGTCATCGGCTCGGGGCTCGGCCGTCGCGGGTCGACCGTGCGCTGGAACACCGTCGGCCGCATCATGATCGGCTGGGTGCTCACCCTGCCGGCGGCGGGCGCCGTCGGAGCCGCGGCGGCCCTGATCGTGGTCTGGCTCGGCGGCTGGGGCGTGGCGGTGGATGCCGTCATCGCCGTCGTGATCATCCTCGGCCTGTTCCTCCGCTCGCGCCGCGACGAGGTCACCTCGGCCAACGCCATGAGCGAGGTCGCCGACTCGGGAGCGGCGGTGAAGGTGCCGCGCAAGCCCGGCCCCACGCGCCGTCAGCGCCGCCTGGAGCGCGCGCAGGCCGGGAGGGATGACCGCGCATGAGCATCGACTGGGAAGCCTTCCTCCACGTCTTCATCGCCGCGCTGGTGGGAGCCGCGACCGTGGTGACCTTCTACGCGCTCGGACTGCGTCTGCTCGTCCGGGGCGGCCGTCCGCCGCTGGTCGCTCCGGTGGAGTTCACGGATGCCATCACCGTGCTCACCGACAAGCAGAGACGCCGCGCCGAGAAGGCGGTGGCCAAGGCGGCCGCGCGCAATCCGCTGAGCGCGGGGCAGAAGCGGCTCGCGCTCCTCGGCGCCTACGCGTGCTTCGCCGTCTGCGCGGCGGCGGTGCTCGGTGCGCTGCTGCTGATCCTGCTCCGCCACTGAGGCGCCGTGTCGGGCGCCCCTCGTAGGCTGAGGGCATGGCTTCGGTGCAGTTCGGTCAGTACGCGCCCGCGCGGCGCGTGATCCTCCACCTCAGTGACACCCACCTGCTCGCGGGTGATCGGCTGCTGGGCGGGCGGTACGACACCGCCGCGCAGCTGCGCCGCACGCTCGCGGCCGCCGAGGCGACGGGTGTGCGACCGGATGCCGTGGTGTTCACGGGCGATCTCACCGACCTCGGCGAGCCCGAGGCGTACCGTGCGCTGCGCGCGGAGGTCGAGCCGTGGGCGGAACGTCTGGGAGCCCCCGTCGTGTGGGTCGCGGGCAACCACGACGAGCGGGGTGCGCTGCGCGCCGGCCTCCTCGACGCCGACGCGACGGACGCGCCCGTGACGGGGGTCTGGGACCTGGATGGTCTGCGGCTGATCGCGCTGGATTCAACGGTTCCGGGCTGGCATCACGGCGACCTCGACGCCGCGCAGCTGGACTGGCTGCGGGCCGAGCTCGCCGAGCCGGCGCCGCTGGGCACCATCCTGGCGCTGCATCATCCGCCGCTGCCGACGCACATCCCGTTCTTCGACATCCTCGAGCTCCGCGACCAGCCGGGTCTGGCGTCGGCGATCGCCGGCAGCGACGTCCGTGCCATCCTCGCCGGCCACCTCCACTACTCCACGTCCGGCACCTTCGCGGGGGTCCCGGTGAGCGTCTCCGCGGCCTCGTGCTACACGATGGATCTCGCCGCCCCCGCCGACGAGGTGAACGGAATGGATGCCGGGCAGTCCTTCCACCTCGTCCACGTGTGGGACGACACGATCACCCACGCGGTGGTGCCCGTCGTCGACGCCGAACCGGCGGGCTACTTCACGCCGGAGTGGGTCGCCCGCATGGCCGCGCTCACGCCCGAGGAGCGGCTCGAGGCGTTCTCGCGCAAGCGCTGACCCGGCCGCCCCGTCGCTGTACGCGGGGGAGTGCGCGGCTCCGGCGACAGGCCGTGGCGTCCAGCGACTCCGTCGGTCGCGGTGGTTAGGCTCGGGGGATCCCTGACCGCCGTGACGACCCACGAGGACATCCCCCATGGCTTTGGACGCAATGACGCGCACCCGTATCGAGACCGACTCGCTCGGCTCCCTTGAGATCCCCGCCGATGCCTATTGGGGCATCCACACCGCACGGGCTCTGGAGAACTTCCCCATCGCGAAGCGACCGATCTCGGTCTACCCCGACCTCGTGCGGGCCCTCGCGATGGTCAAGCAGGCCTCCGCGCGCGCGAACCGGCAGATCGGCGTGCTCGACCCGGCCAAGGCCGACCTCATCGACCGCGCCGCGCAGCGCGTGATCGACGGGGAGTTCCACGACGAGTTCGCCGTGGGGGTCATCCAGGGCGGCGCGGGCACCTCGACGAACATGAACGCCAACGAGGTGATCACCAACATCGCCCTCGAGATGGCCGGGCGCGAGAAGGGCGACTACGCGTTCCTCTCGCCGATCGACGACACCAATCGGAGCCAGTCGACGAACGACGTCTACCCGACGGCGGTGAAGATCGGTCTGTCGCTGACGCTGCGGAGTCTGCTCGAGGAGCTCGGGCTCCTGCGGCAGTCGTTCTTGTCGAAGGCCGAGGAGTTCCACGACGTCCTCAAGGTCGGTCGCACCCAGCTGCAGGATGCCGTGCCGATGACTCTCGGGCAGGAGTTCCACGGCTTCGCGACGACCCTGGGCGAGGACTACAACCGTCTGCAGGAGAACGCCTACCTCATGTTCGAGATCAACATGGGGGCCACCGCCATCGGCACGGGGATCACCGCGCACCCGGACTACGGTCCCTCGGTGCTGCGTCACCTGCGCGAGATCACGGGACTCGACCTCGAGACCGCGACCGACCTGGTGGAGTCGACGAGCGACACCGGTGCGTTCATGTCGTTCTCGGCATCCCTCAAGCGCAACGCGATCAAGCTCTCGAAGATCTGCAACGACCTGCGCCTGCTCTCCAGCGGGCCGCAGGCCGGTCTGGGTGAGATCAACCTGCCGGCACGCCAGGCGGGCTCGAGCATCATGCCCGGCAAGGTAAACCCGGTGATCCCCGAGGTGGTCAACCAGGTCGCGTTCTCGGTCGTCGGTGCCGACATGACGGTCACCATGGCCGTCGAGGGCGGTCAGCTGCAGCTCAACGCCTTCGAGCCGGTGATCGCGCACTCGATCTTCCAGTCGATCACCTGGATGCGACAGGCGATGTGGACCCTGCGGGTGAACTGCGTCGACGGGATCACCGCGAACCGCGAGCGCCTGGGCGCGATGGTCGGTTCGTCGGTCGGTGTCGTCACGGCCCTGACGCCCTTCATCGGCTACGCGGCGGCCGCGGCGCTCGCCAAGACCGCGCTCCTCACGCATCGCAACGTCGCCGACCTCGTCGTCGAGGCGGGGCTCATGACGCGCGACGAGGTCATGAAGCAGATCTCGCCCGCGCGGCTGTCGGGTCTGCAGGCCGTCACGGCGGCGATCCCCGTTGTCCGCGCCGCGGACAGCGTCGTCGAGGAGTGACCCGCACCTGACTCGGGCGGCGACCCGACGCGGCGCCGCCCCGCCGCGGCCTCAGTCCAGGATGCGGCAGTGGGTCGTGAGCTCGCCGATGCCGTCGATGCCGACGGTGACCGTCGACCGGTCGCGGAGGAAGATCTGCGGATCGCGGGAGTACCCCGCACCGCCGGGGCTGCCGGTGGAGATCAGCGTGCCCGGCAGCAGGGTCGCCGATTCCGAGAGCTTGTGGATGAGCGTCGCCACGGATCGCACCATCTGCCCGGTGGAGGCGTCCTGCACGGTGTGGCCGTCGACGACGGTCCAGATGTGGAGGTCCTGCGGGTCGGGGATCTCGTCGGCGGTGACGACGAACGGACCCGTGGGGGTGAAGCCGTCGAAGGATTTGCAGCGCGACCACTGCGCTTCCGAGAACTGGATGTTGCGCGCGGTGATGTCGTTGACGACGGTGTAGCCCCACACGTGGTCGAGGGCGTCGGCCTCCGGGATGTCGCGGCCGGGGCGCCCGATGATCACGCCGAGTTCGGACTCGTAGTCCACGGCCTCGCTGAGGGAACGCGGCCACGAGGTCGTCTCGTGGTGCGCCGTGAGGGAGTTCGGCCACAGCACGAAGACGGTGGGGCCGGCATCGGTCTTCAGTCCCAGCTCGCCCGAGTGCGCGGCGTAGTTGAGGCCGACGGCGAGGATGGTCGGGGGAGCCAGGACCGCCGAAGCGAAACGGACCCCGTCGAGCGGATGCCGCGGCGCCGCCGCCGCAGTCTCGCGGACACGGCCCAACAGGTCGTCGCCGCCGGCGATGAGCTGTTCGAGGGTCGCGGGAGCGCCGGCGAAGAATTCATCGACGAACGCGAACTCCTCGCCGTGGACGCTGATGAGGCGAGGGGCATCGGCCGCCTCCGGGGAACGGACGTGGGCGAAACGCATGCCTCCACGCTACCGGGCCGCTCGGCGCGAGAAGCCGTCCGCCGACCCCGCAACCGGCCCGAGCGCCCGGGAGAGCGCCCCTAGGCTGTGCGCATGAGCTACCCCTCGCCGTTGTGGCAGCCCGGTCCGGGCGAGCCCGCCCGCATCTCCGACGCCCCGCCCTCCGCCGCCCCGGCCGCGGCGGTCCCCGCGCGTCCGCGGCGGGACGGGGTGCTCCTCTGGGTCGTCGCGGCGCTGCTGGTGCCCGTCCTCGGGCTGCTCGTGCTGTATTTCCTGCGGTTCCTCGGGCCCGCGGCATCCATCGTCGGGATGGTCCTGGCGGTCGTGCCGTTCGTGATCGTCTGGTTCGCCGTGCGTCTCATCGACCGCTGGGAGCCGGAGCCGCGCCGGCTCCTGGCCTTCGCCGTCGCGTGGGGCGCGATCGCCTCGGTCGCGATCGCCCTCGGCGTGGACGCGCTCCTGGCGTTCCTCACGGGAGGATTGGGCGACGCGTTCAGCTCGGTCGTCCAGGCCCCGATCGTCGAGGAGGTCGCGAAGGGTCTGGGGCTGCTGCTGCTGTACGTCGGCGCCCGCCGGTGGTTCGACGGGCCGGTGGACGGCATCGTCTACGGCGCGCTCATCGGCGCGGGCTTCGCGTTCACCGAGAACGTGCAGTACTTCGCGGTGAGCTTCATCGAGGGCGGCGCCGTCCAGGTCAGCGGGGTGTTCTTCCTGCGGGCCGTCCTCTCGCCGTTCGCGCACGTCATGTTCACCAGCCTCACCGGTTTCGCGTTCGGGCTGGCCGCCCGGCGGTCGCTGGGAACCGGGGCCGCGTTCCGCTACGCCCTCCCGGGGCTCGCGGGCGCGATCGTGCTCCACGCGCTGTGGAACGGCTCCGCGACCTTTTTCAACTTCTTCGAGCTGTACGCGACGCTGCAGGTGCCGCTCTTCGTGCTGTTCGTGCTCGGCATCCTGGCGCTCCGCCGCGAGGAGGCGCGGCTGACCCGGGCGCGACTGGGCGAATACGCCGCCGCCGGGTGGTTCACCGCGCAGGAGGTCGACATGCTGGCCACCGGCGCCGGACGCCGTTCGTCGGTGGCGTGGGCGCGCGGGCTGCCGGGCGACCGTTCCGCCGTCATGAAGACCTTCATCCGGGATGCCACGGCGCTCGCCGCAGCGCGCCAGCGCGCGCTCTCCGGACGCGACGCCACCGCGGCGGGGCAGGAGCGCGCGCTGCTGCAGCGCACCACCGCCGCGCGCGCGGCGTTGCTGGCGCCGTGACCCAGGGTCTTGACAGCCGGAGGGCACCGGGAGCACCATCGATGTAGGCCAACTCAGCGCCCGGGAGACACGCAGGCATCGCCGCGGCACCGGGCGCTGAGTCTTGTCCAGGGGGTTCGCGACGGCGTCCCGCGTGCTTGGATGGACTCATGACTGATCGCACCAAGCCGGAGTTCGACGCTCCCACCGGTCCCGCCCCCTCCGACCTCGTCATCCGCGACATCATCGTCGGCGACGGCGACGAGGCGAAGCCCGGCGACACCGTCACCGTGCACTACGCCGGTGTCGAATACGAATCGGGCGAGGAGTTCGACTCGTCCTGGGGACGCGGCGAGAGCATCCAGTTCCCCCTCCGCGGACTCATCCAGGGCTGGCAGGACGGCATCCCGGGCATGAAGGTCGGCGGACGCCGCGAGCTCGTGATCCCGCCGCACCTGGCCTACGGTCCCGCCGGTGGCCACTTCCTCGGCGGCAAGACCCTGATCTTCATCATCGACCTGCTCAAGGTCGGCTGATCCGGCATTTTCATCGCCTGTTCACGAACCCGAGGGAGCCGCGGCCCCCTCGGGTTCGTGTTTTTCCACGATCGTGGAATACATTCGGATGAATGAGAGTTGGACATCGGCAGGACGCCGAACCGGCTCCCCAGACCTCAAGGAGTGACATGACCGACACGACCACGCTCGAGATCCCCGGCTACAAGGCGGGCACCTGGGTGCTCGACCCCTCGCACAGCGAGGTGACCTTCACGGTTCGCCACATGATGATCTCGAAGGTCCGCGGCACCTTCGGCATGAAGAGCGCCACCCTCGTCGCCCCCGAGAACCCGCTCGAGGCCACGGTCGAGGCGTCCGTCGACGTCACCTCGGTCGACACCAAGGACGAGGGCCGCGACCAGCACCTCCGCTCCGCCGAGTTCTTCGACACCGAGACGTACCCGACCATGGACTTCCGCTCCACCGGCGCCCGCGTCGAGAACGGCGACTTCCTCGTCGACGGCGAGCTCACCATCCGCGGCGTCAGCAAGCCCGCCACCTTCGCCATCGACTTCGGCGGCTTCGGCACCGACCCGTGGGGTAACTACAAGGCCGGCGCGACCGCCAAGACGGTCATCAACCGCGAGGAGTACGGCCTCACCTGGAACGCCGCGCTCGAGACGGGCGGCGTGCTCGTCGGCAAGGACGTCACCATCGAGCTCGACCTGCAGTTCGCTCTCCAGGCCTGATCGCTCGACCCCCGCGAGGCCCCGGACGCCACGGCATCCGGGGCCTCCGTCGTGCCCGGACGGCAGGGATCAGGCGGCGGCGCGGCGGCGGAGCCGCACGCGGTCCTGCACCAGCAGGATGCCGAGGAAGACGATGAGCGCGCCGGCGGGCTCGTTCCAGGTGATCCTCTCGCCGAGCACGAGAATGCCGAGCGCGACGCCGACCACCGGGGTGATGTAGGTCACGGTGGATGCGCGGGTCGGTCCCCACGCGCGCAGCGTGTTCTGGTTCCAGACATAGGCCAGGCCCGTGCCGAGGACGCCGAGCGCGACGATGCTCGCGACGACGGCGGGCGTGAGGCGCATCGGCTCGGCGAGGATCAGCGGCGACAGCAGCAGCATGAGCAGCGCCGCTGGGCCGATGTAGCCGAACGCGAAGGCGATGCCCGTGAGTCCGGCGTTTCCGAGGAACCGGCGCATGTAGGCGAGGCTGAACCCGTAGCAGGCGGTGGCGCCGAGGAGCGCCACCTGAGCGACCGTGCTGCCACCGAGGTCGGTGAGGGCGCCCGGCGCGATGATGACAACCACCCCCAGGATGCCGAGGGCGATCCCCGCGAGTTGGCCCGCCCGCAGCCGCTCGACGCGGAACACCGCCCACGCCATCACGGCCGTCATGATCGGGGTCGTGGCGTTGAAGATGCTCGCGAGCCCCGACGACACGTGCTGTTCGGCCCACGCGAAGAGAAGGAACGGCACCACGCAGAACGTCACGCCGAGGACGCACAGGTGCGCCCAGATCCGGGGGCTCCGCGGCATCCGTTCCCGTCGGATCGCGACCACCGCGGCCAGGGCGAGCGCACCGAAGAGCAGACGGCCACCGGCGACCTGGGCGGGCGTCATGCCGGTGAGGGCGACCGCGATGAACAGGAAGCTCGACCCCCAGACGATGCCGGTCAGGACGAACTGCACCGTGACCGAGACGGGGGAGGGGGAAGGAGCGGATGCCACGTTCCCGACACTAGGTGCGCAGTCGGACATCGCGCGCGGCGTCCGACTGCGACGTCCGGAATCCGCCGGTGGTTGACGCTACGGCGTCGGGTTCAGCGCGTCGTACTCGCGGAACCGCGGGGACAGGCGCATGAGCACACCGACCAGGGCGAGGATCAGGATGCCGCCGAACAGCGGCGGCACCCACAGCGCGGTGAGGGTCGCGAGAGTACCCGCGTAGAGCGCTCCGACGCGGGGGCCGCCGGCGACCACGACGATGAAGATGCCCTGGAGGCGCCCGCGCATGGCATCCGGGACCGCCGCCTGCATCATCGTCGATCGGTAGACCGCGCTGACGTTGTCCGCGGCGCCGGAGACCGCCAGGACGATCGCCGCGAGCACGATGAGCACGACGGCGCCGGAGTCCTCGCCGGTGCCGTCCGGGCGCATCCATCCGAGGGTCGCCGCGAGCAGCACGAGACCGAACGCCCCGATCGACAGGCCGTAGACCTGGATCGCCCGCTCGATCCCGAGGCCCTGTCGCCGAACGCGCCCGACCGGTCCCGAGAACAGGCTCGACAGGAACGCGCCCGCCGCGATCGCCGCCGTGAGGATGCCGGTCGTGATGGCGCCGCCGCCGAGGAGCACCGCGCCGATCGCGGGGAACAGCGCGATCGGCTGACCGAACGTCATCGCGGTGATGTCCAGCAGATACTGCAGGCGGATGTTCGGGGCACGGCGCAGGAATCGGGCGCCGTCGCGGAACGACTCCAGGCCCGGCCGGACGATCTCGCCCTCGGGGCGGAGGCGGGGGAGCGACCACAGACCCAGGAACAGCGACGTCATCAGCAGGACGTCGAGGGAGTACGTCCAGGCGTAGCCGGCGAACGCGACGAGCACGCCGGCGAGCGCCGGGCCCGCCATCACCATGATCCCGACCGTGACGCCCTGCAGCGCGGCCGCGGCCGGCAGGAGATCGCGGGGGAGCAGGCGCGGAGTGATCGCCGATTTCGTGGCCATGACGATCGAGTTGGCGGCCGAGTTGATCACGCTGAGGACGAAAAGGGATGCCACGTTCTCCATGCCCGTCCAGGCCAGGGCGGCCAGCAGCGCGGTGGACACGAACGTGACGGAGGCCGCGAGCAGGGCGACGGTGCGACGGTCGAAGGCATCCGCGAGCATGCCGCCGTAGAGCCCCGCGAGGACCATCGGCACCAGGCCCGCGACGGCGATCATCGACACGGCGAACGTGCTCTGCGTGAGCTCGAACACGTGCAGCATGACGGCGACGACGGTGAGCTGCCCGCCCATGCCGGACAGGGTCGACCCGATCCACAGTCGCGCGAACGCCGGCGACGTGGTGAGCGGGCGCAGGTCGATCAGCGCACTGCCCCGGCTCACTCTCCGACCTCGACGCGCTTGATCCGGGCGGTGTGGCCGCGCACGATCTCGACGTCGCGCGGCGGGACGCCGAAGTGCTCGGCCAGGGCCCGCACGACGCCCGCGTTCGCCGCGCCGTCCGCGGCGCGCTCGCGCACGTGGACGAGAAGACCGTCGGGTCCGTCCTCGACGAGGGGGCCGCGCCGGCTGCCGGGCTTCACGCGGACGGTGATCTGCACCCGTCGAGGCTACGGCACCCCGGGGTGGACGGGTCCGCGGGCGAGTGGGTGGCGGCATCCGGATGCTGGTAGACTCATTCGGTTGCCGTTCGATCGGCCGCGGATAAAGAGAGCCCACGCATCAGGCGTCGGGCGCCGCGCAACGAAGAGGAAGGGGATCACCTATGGCACTGGAAGCAGACGTCAAGAAGGCGATCATCGAAGAGTACGCGACGCACCCCGGTGACACCGGATCCCCCGAGGTGCAGGTCGCGATGCTGACGCAGCGCATCAAGGACCTCACCGAGCACCTCAAGGCACACAAGCACGACCACCACTCGCGCCGTGGCCTGTTCCTGCTCGTCGGTCAGCGCCGCCGCCTGCTGGGTTACCTGCAGGACGTCGACATCAACCGTTACCGCTCGCTCATCGAGCGTCTCGGTCTGCGTCGCTAATCGCACCAGCGTTCAATCGCGCAAAACATTCTTGGAAGGCCGCCCCACGGTGTGGGGCGGCCTTCGTCATTCCCCGGTGGCGTCGCGGGGTGTGCTGCGGTGCGGCACCGGGGTGCGGCATCCATCGATAAACGCGATCCACGGTCAGAAACACGATGGCGTCGTGTTTCTCGTCGTGGATCGCGTTTATCAGTGAGGAGGCGAGGAGGAGCCTCAGGATGCCGCGCGGGCGGCGACCAGATCGGGATGCCAGCGCTCGGCGACGTCGGGGTGGGCGCGCAGGCGCGACTTGAGGGCGTTCTCGCCGTAGGTGGCGTGGATCGGGTTCGTCGGGTCCTGCTCGACGCCGTGGGCATCGGCCGCGAGCTCGGCGGGGAGGTCGATGATCGGAAGGACCGCGTCGAGGGCCGGGTTGAAGAAGAACGGCACCGAGATGCGCTCGTCGGGGAACCGGGGCGAGATGACGCGGTGCTTCGTGGCGGTCAGGTATCCCTGCGTGGCGTACTCCAGCAGCTCGCCGATGTTGACGACGAAGGCCCCGGACACCGGGGGAGCGTCGACCCACTCGCCGTCGCGGAGCACCTGCAGTCCGCCCTTGCCCGGCTCCACCCACAGCAGGGTCAGCACGCCGGAATCCTTGTGCGCGCCGACGCCCTGTTGGGGCGTGGGGTCGTCCTTGCCGGGGTACCGCACGATCTTGATGAGGGTCTGCGGGTCGCCGAAGTGACGGTCGAAGTACTCCTCCTCGGCGCCGAGGGACAGTGCCCATGCGCGCAGCAGGGTCCGGGCGATCTCCGTCAGGCGGTCGTGCCATTCGGTGACGACGTCGCGGAGCTCGGGCTGCGCCGCGGGCCAGAGGTTCGGGCCGACGAGCCGGTTGTAGCCGGGGCCGTCGGGGTTGGTGATGGCCTCGCGCTCGGGCCCGATGTCGATCTGCTCGCGCCAGTCGACACGACCCTGGGTGAGTTCGCCGCCGACACGCGTGTAGCCGCGGAAATGCGGGCTGGTGAGGTTCTCGATCGCGAGCTTCTCCTCCTCGGGGAGGGCGAAGAAGTCCTTCGCGGCCTGGAGGAGGCGGGCCTCCAGCTCGGGGCTGATCCCGGTGCCGGTGAGGTAGAAGAAACCGACATCGCGGGTGGCAGTGCGCAGCTCGTCGCGGAATCGTGCGGCGGCCTCCGGCCCCTGGTCGAGGAGCGAGAGGTCGAGGATCGGGAGGTTCAGCTCGGACATGAACCGAGGCTAAGTCGGGCCCCCGGGGCCGGGGCGAATATTGCCGACGGTTACCGGTCCGCACGCGGCGTCGGTGCCGCTCGGGCGCCGAGCGCGGCCCGTGGACGTGCACCGCGCTGGATTTCCCCGATCAAGGGGTGAATTCCGGGCGAGGTACGGAATGTGACGCGGGGCGGTTCCACGCATCCGAATGACCGGTACCCCGCCGATCAGCGGGGGTGTCCCGCCGTTCGGTGGGGTGCGGGAGGCGTGTCGCATTGCGTAGTGTGTCTGAGTCAGGTGAGGCTGCCCTTACCTACCCGCACCGCCGCGGCTCCTCCTCCGAATCCCGAAAGCCGGTGTCCGCTCGTGCTCGCCTCCTTCTTCGCTCCGTTCCTCATCGGGCTGCGTGAGGGGCTGGAAGCCGCCCTGGTCGTGGGAATCCTCGTCGCCTACCTCACCAAGCTCGGGCGCCGCGACGCCCTGCCGCGTCTCTGGGTCGGTGTCGGACTCGCGATCGGTCTGGCCCTGGCGATCGGCGCCGTCTTCACGTTCGGCGCGTATGCACTGACCTTCGAAGCGCAGGAGCTGATCGGTGGCGGTCTGTCGCTCCTGGCAGTGGCGATGGTGACCTGGATGATCTTCTGGATGCAGAAGGCCGGTCGGTCCCTGAAGGTGGGTCTCGAGGGGGGAATCGATCGGGCCCTCCGCGGCGGAGTCTGGGCGCTCGTGGCCATCGGCTTCGTCTCCGTCGCACGCGAGGGCGTGGAGACGACCCTCCTGCTGTGGTCGATGGTGCAGGGCTTCGGCGACAAGCCCGTCGCCCTCGTCGGAGCGCTCGTCGGTCTCGTGACCGCCGCCGTGCTCGGCTGGCTCATCGCGCGCGGCATGCTGCGTCTGAACCTCGGCCGCTTCTTCACCTGGACGGGCGGGTTCCTGATCATCGTCGCGGCGGGCGTGCTCGCGTACGCCGTCCACGACCTCCAGGAGGCCGGTGCGCTTCCGGGCCCGTTCGGGGCCGGTGCCCCGATCGACCCGTCCACCGGAGCCGTCGCCGTCGGCTGGGCGGGCTTCCCCTTCGGCTGGGCGTTCGACGTCTCGAGCACACTCGCCCCCGACAGCACCCTCGCGGTGCTCCTGCAGGCCACGGTGGGCTTCATGCCCCAGATGACCTGGCTGCAGGTCATCGCGTGGGTCGTCTACGTCGCCGTCGTCGTCCCCCTGTTCGTCCGCGGCGTGCGCGCGGGCCGGCGCCCCGCCGCGGCCACGCCCGCCGCCCCCGCGAGCACCGCCGCCCCGGAACGGGCCGCCGCCCCGGCCTCGACCGCCGCCGCCTCGACTCCGGATGCCGCGCCCACCGTGGCATCCGTCGCCCACCCGAACGGAGCATCATGAACCCGACTCGCCTCCTCGCGGCCACGGCCGCGGCCGGCGCGGCCGTCCTCGTCCTCTCGGGCTGCGTCGCCAAGACCGACGCCGCCGCCACCGGAGCCCTCACCGTCACCTCGACGGCCGACGGCTGCGACGTCTCCGCGGCGACCGCGACCAGTGGCACGCTCGCGTTCGACGTGGTGAACAAGGGCGATCAGACCACCGAGTTCTACCTGCTCGCCTCCGACGGTCTGCGCATCGTCGGCGAGGTCGAGAACGTCGCCCCGGGGGCATCGCGGAGCCTCACGGTCACCGCACAGCCGGGCGACTACTTCACGCTGTGCAAGCCCGGCATGGTGGGGGACGGCGTCGGCAAGGCCGCCTTCACGGTCACGGGCGACGCGGTCGCCGTCGACGGCGCGGATGCCGAACAGAAGCAGCAGGCGATCGACCTGTACGCCGCGTTCGTCAAGGATCAGGTCGGACAGCTGCTCCCCGCGGTGCAGGCCTTCGCCGCCGTCTACGAGTCCGGAGACGACGCGGCCGCGCAGCAGCAGTACCCGCGCGTCCGCGCGTTCTACGAGCGCATCGAGCCGATCGCGGAGGCGCTCGGCGACCTCGACCCGCGCATCGACTACCGCGAGGTCGACGCCGTCGCCGAGGGGCTGGCGTGGACCGGGTTCCACCGCATCGAGAAGGACCTCTGGGTTCCGGCGCAGGATGCCCTGAACGCCGACGGCGAGACCCCGGCGTGGCAGGACTGGGCTCCGTCCACCCCGACCGAGCGGGCGACGTACGGCCAGACCCTGGTCGCCGACACACAGGAGCTGTACGACTACGTCCACTCCGACGCCTTCGAGCAGGCCCTCACCGACCAGGGCGTCGCGGGGATCTCCAACGGCGCGATCGCGCTGCTCGACGAGGTCGCGACCGGCAAGATCAGCGGTGAAGAGGACTGGTGGTCGGGCACGGATCTCTACGACTTCGCCGCCAACGTCGAGGGCTCCAAGATGGCGTTCTCGCTGGTGCGCGACTTCGCCGAGTCGAAGGGCGACAAGGGCGCCTCGCTCGTGACCCGGATCGACTCCGGCTACGCCGACCTCGAGGCGGCGCTCGCCGCTCACGGTTCCGCCGATGCCGGTTTCGTGCCCTACTCGCAGCTCACCGAGGACGACAAGCGTCAGCTCACCGACCTCATCAACGCCCTGGCCGAGCCGCTCTCGCAGCTCACCGTGACCGTCCTGGAGTGACGGTGACGCAGGAGCACACAGAGGGGGACGCCACGACCCCGGCCGACGGAACCGCCGCCGCCGGGGTGTCCCGTCGCGACCTGATCGGCCTCGCCATCGGGGCGAGCGCCACGAGCCTCGTCGTGGGCGCGGGCGCGGGTCTCGCCGGTGGCGCAGCCTACGGCCAGGAGCAGACGCGACGGGCGATTAATGCCGTGGCCCCGGCATCCGGCATCCATCAGGCCGGGATCACCACCCCCGTGCAGGAGCACCTGCACTTCGCCGCGTACGACATGATGGCGCGGACCACCCGCGAGGACGTCGCTTCCCTGCTCGCGGACTGGACGTACGCGGCGACGCGGATGATGCAGGGCCTCGAGGTGAGCGCGACCGGTGCCGTCGGCGGCTCGCCCGAGGCGCCGCCGGACGACACCGGCGAGGCGCTGGGTCTGCCGGCGAGCAACCTCACCATCACGTTCGGTTTCGGGCCGTCGCTCTTCGACGACCGTTTCGGACTCGCCGATCAGCGTCCCGCGGGACTCGAGCGCCTTCCGGCCTTCCTCGGCGACGACCTCGACCCGGAACGCTCCGACGGCGACCTCTGCATCCAGGCGTGCGCCGACGACCCCCAGGTGGCGGTGCACGCGATCCGCAACCTCAGTCGCATCGCGTTCGGCCGTGCGAGCATCCGCTGGTCGCAGCTCGGGTTCGGCCGCACCTCCAAGACCACGAGCGACCAGTCCACCCCGCGCAACCTCTTCGGGTTCAAGGACGGCACCGCCAACATCCTCGCGAACGACGCCGCGGCGCTGGAGGAGAACGTGTGGGTCCCGGCATCCGAGGGGCCCGCGTGGCTCGCGGGCGGGTCGTACCTCGTGGCGCGGCGCATCGCGATGCTGATCGAGACGTGGGACCGCACCCGCCTCGCCGAGCAGGACCGCGTCGTGGGGCGCGACAAGGCGCAGGGGGCTCCGCTGTCCGGTGGTGACGAGTTCACCGCCCCGGACTTCGCGGCCACGGATGCCGCGGGCAGGTCCCGCATCGACGCGCGCAGCCACGTGCGTCTCGCCCACCCCGACATGAACGACGGCATCCGCATCCTCCGCCGCGGCTTCAATTTCGTCGACGGCACCACCGACCTCGGGCGCTTGAACGCGGGACTGTTCTTTTTGTCGTTCCAGCGGAGCCCCGACCGGTTCATCCGGTTGCAGCGCTCCCTCGCCACGGATGCCATGGGCGAGTACCTCAAGCACGTCGGCTCGGGCCTGTGGGCGGTTCCCCCGGCCCCGGTGGCGGGCCAGTCGATCGGCGCGGGACTGCTCGGTTCCTGACAGCTCCGGCATCCCGTCATGAGCGCTCTCTGCGCCGGGAAACGCGTTCTCCCCGCGTTCTCCGGCGCAGATCGCTTTTTCGGACCGACCGGGGGATGCAGCGGACCCCGGGAATAGATCTCGCGCCCGTGCGTTTCACGATGTATATTCAGATGCATACAAAAGGAGGGGCATCGTGAACGAGACGAACAACTGGCCCGGAATGCAGTTCGGTGTCATGACGGTGAGCGACATCACCCAGGACCCGACCACCGGCAAGACCCCGAGCGAAGCCCAGCGCATCAAGGACACGCTCACGATCGCGAAGCACACCGAAGAGGTGGGCCTCGACGTCTTCGCCCTCGGCGAGCACCACAACCCGCCGTTCTGGTCGTCGTCGCCGACCACGACCCTCGCGTACATCGCCGCCCAGACCGAGCGGCTGATCCTCACGACCTCCACGACCCTCATCACCACGAACGACCCGGTGAAGATCGCCGAGGACTTCGCGATGCTGCAGCACGTGTCCGGCGGCCGCGCCGACCTCATGCTGGGTCGCGGCAACACCGGACCCGTCTACCCCTGGTTCGGCAAGGACATCCGTCAGGGCCTGCCGCTGACCATCGAGAACTACGACCTGCTCCACAAGCTGTGGCGTGAGGACGTCGTCGACTGGGAGGGCAAGTTCCGCACCCCGCTGCAGGGCTTCACCTCGACCCCGCGTCCGCTGGACGGCGTTCCCCCGTTCGTGTGGCACGGCTCGATCCGTACGCCCGAGATCGCCGAGCAGGCCGCGTTCTACGGCAACGGCTTCTTCGCCAACAACATCTTCTGGCCCAAGGAGCACTACCAGCGCCTCATCGCCCTCTACCGCGAGCGCTACGCCCACTACGGCCACGGCACGCCCCAGCAGGCGATCGTCGGACTCGGCGGCCAGGTGTTCATGCGGTCCAACTCGCAGGACGCGGTGAAGGAGTTCCGGCCCTACTTCGACAACGCCCCGGTCTACGGCCACGGCCCGAGCCTGGAGGACTTCAGCGAGATGACCCCGCTGACCGTCGGCTCGCCGCAGCAGATCATCGACCGGTACGCCGCCATGCGCGAGACGTTCGGCGACTACCAGCGTCAGCTGTTCCTCATCGACCACGCCGGTCTCCCGACCAAGACGGTGCTCGAGCAGCTCGACATCCTCGGCGGCGAGGTCGTGCCCGTCCTGCGCAAGGAGCTGCAGAAGAACCGTCCGGCCGAGGTGCCCGACGCTCCGACGCACGCGAACCTCGTCGAGAAGATCTACGCGGGCGCCGCTCCCCGTCAGGCCGTCCCCGCCGCCAACCGCGGTGACAACCTGACCGCGGGAAGCCCGTACCAGGATGCCGCGAAGAAGGCCGGCAGCGCGTTCGGTGCCGCGGCGACGAAGGTGGGTGCCTGAGATGGCCGCCCGCCGTATCGCGGTCGTGACCGCGGGGCTGTCGACCCCCTCCTCGACGCGCATGCTGGGCGACCGGCTCGCGCACGCGGCGCTCGCCGAGCTCCGCGAGCGGGGGATCGAGGCCACGAGCGACGTCTTCGAACTGCGCGACTACGCCCACGACCTGACGGACAACCTGCTGACGGGATTCGCCCCGCCCGCGCTCGAGCAGATGATCAACACGGTCGTCTCCGCCGACGGCGTCATCGTGGTGACCCCGATCTTCTCGACGAGCTACTCGGGTCTGTTCAAGTCGTTCATCGACGTGCTCGATCCGCAGGCGCTCACCGGGACCCCCGTCCTCATCGGCGCCAACGCGGGGACCGCGCGGCACTCGCTCGCGATCGACTACGCCATCCGGCCGTTGTTCACCTACCTGCACGCGAATCCGGTTCCGACCGGGGTGTTCGCGGCATCCAGTGACTGGGGGTCGAACGCCGACGAGGTCGCCCCCCTCGGGGCGCGCGTCGACCGCGCGGCTCGGGAGTTCGCCGACGCGATCGCCGCGCGGGAGCCCGTGCAGGACGCCGATCCGTACGACCCGTCGTCGTATCTCGGCGCGGGGAAGTCCTTCGGCCACCTGCTCGGGGGTCTCTCCGGCGAGTGACCGCCCTTCGAAGCCCCGTCGTCCTCGAGGACGGCGGGGCTTCGTGCTGTGCGGGCGGCGCCGGCTCGGGGAGTCGCGCAACCTCCGTGCGATCGCGCGGATCTGGGCTGAGGTCGGGCAGATCGCTGAGGTTGTGCGGAGGAGCGGGCGCGACGTCGTGCGGATCGCCGAGCTTCCGCGGCGGCCCTAGGGTGAGGGCATGGATGCCGCGCAGTGGGACGAGCGCTATCGAGCCTCGGCCGGAGGGGTGTGGGCGAGCGAGCCGCCCGCCGTCGTCCGCGAGATCGCCGCCACGCTCCGCCCGGGTACCGCGATCGACGTGGCCACCGGGGACGGGCGCACCGCGCTGTGGCTCGCCGCGCGCAGATGGTCGGTGACCGGGGTCGATTTCTCGGCCGAGGCCCTCGGGATCGCGGCCGCACGACCCGGTGGTGACGCCGTGACGTGGGTACGCGCCGACGTCCACACGTGGGAGCCCGTGGCATCCGCCGATCTGGTGGTGTCGTGCTACCTGCATCTGCACGACAACGCCGCCGCGATCGCGCGCGTCGCCGGATGGGTCGGTGTGGGCGGCACGCTGGTGGTTCTGGGGCACGACGTCGAGAACATCGCCGCCGGGGGTCACGGACCGTCCGACCCGGCGATCCTCTACACGCCCGAGCTGCTCCGGGGCGCGCTCGACAAACGATTCCGCATCGAGCGCTGCGAACGCGTGGTCCGCGGCACCGGCGACGCCGAATTGCGCGGGGGCCATACGCACGCCGCGATCGACACGCTGCTGCACGCGGTGCGCGTGCGCTGAGACCCGCCGCGCGTCGTGATCAGAGCACGATGTCGCCCGCGTCGTGCAGCTCGCGCACCCCGACGGGGCGCACACCGGGTCGCGCGAGGACGTCCGCCCCGGCGAGCGGCCCGACATCGATGCCCGCCTCGGCCGCGATGTCGTCGATCGGCACCTGGAACGTGCGGAACGCGCCGAGCGGCGGCACCCGCAGCCCCTGTGCGGTGTCGACGAGCGACGTCTGGTCGAGCACGAAACCCGCGGCGGCGAGGCCCGAGGCCGAGCGCCACGCCGCGATCTTCCAGAACCGCAGAGGCACCCGGATGCCGCGGTAGGGCGGGTCGTCCGGGCCGAGCACCGGCGCGGTGAACACCGCCAGCCGTTGATCGGTGCTCTCGGCGTAGGCGAGCACGTGGTCCTCCAGGCCGAGCCAGAGCTCTTTGGACTGGTTGAAGTCTGCCGCCTGGGGTGCGGAGTTGGTGTAGAAGAACGTGGCGGCGGTGGCGTCCCGAGCGTCGTCGGAGGACCCCCACCCCGGATCGCGACGCCGGACGAGGTGGCCGCGGTCGAGATCGTTGCGGCTGTAGACCTCGGGACCGGCCTGCGCCGCCGCCGGCGCCCGGGGATCGAGCCGCCACTCGCCGGAGCGGGGGAGGTCGAGAAGGGTCGCTCCGTCGATGACCACCCCCGTCACGGCGGCGAAGCGGCGCTCCGGGTCGAGCAGCACGGAGAACCGCGGGTAGTCGAGCCGGATCGTCTGGACGGCGGGGGAGGGCAGGGGCAGGGGGATGCCGAGGAAGTCGGGGTCGAAACCGTCGCTCATCGCCCCATCGTGCCCCGGGCGTCCGACATCGCGACAGACTGGGGCGATGGAACGGCTGGTGAAGTCCCGCGACGATGCGCCGGACGGATTCTTCGCCGCGGAGGCGGCGGGGCTGGGCTGGCTCGCCGCCGCGGGCGGCGCTCGAACGGTGGAGGTCCTCGACAGCGGGCCGACGCGCATCGTGCTCGAGCGGGTGGAGACCGTTCGCCCCACCGCGGCCGCGGCGGAAGAGTTCGGCGCCGCGCTCGCCGCGACCCACGACGCCGGCGCGCCCGCCTTCGGCTCGCCGCCGCCGGGGTGGACGGGCGACATCTTCATCGGTCGGCGGACCCAGCCGGCGCGGCCGAAAGCGACGTGGGGGACCTTCTACGCCGCACAGCGCGTCGAGCCGTTCCTCGCCCCGGCCATCGCGGCGGGGAACCTCTCGGCATCCGGGGCCGAGGTCGTGCGGCGGGCGTGCGCGCTGATCGCCGCCGGGGCCTTCGACGACGACGACGCCCCCGCCCGACTGCACGGCGACCTGTGGGCGGGCAACGTCTTGTGGTCGCCCGATGGTGTGGTGCTCATCGATCCCGCGGCGCACGGCGGGCACCGCGAGACCGATCTGGCGATGCTCGCGCTGTTCGGCTGCCCGTTCCTCGACCGCATCCTGGCCGCGTACGACCGACGGCACCCCCTCACCGCCGGGTGGCGGGAGCGCGTGCCCCTGCACCAGCTGCATCCGCTCGCCGTCCACGCGGCCGGGCACGGGCCGGCCTACGGCGACGAGCTCGTGGATGCCGCGGAGCGCACGCTCGCGCTGCGCTGAGCCCGCGGACTACGCGGCGATGTCGCGCGCGGCCCGCCTCCGCGACCGGCGGGCGAGGACGAGGTCGATGCCGACCCCGATCCCCACGGCCACCACGATCGAGACGATCACCGCGACCACCGGTCCGCCCGGGACGAGCGCGGCGACGACGGCGCCGATCACGGCCTGGTACGCGGCCCACGCCATCGCGGCGACGGCGGCCACCCCGAGGTAGCGCGCCGGGTTCACCCGCGCGGCGCCCGCCGCGAGGTTCACCGCGAGTCGGGCGAACGGCACGAACCGCGCCGTGAACAGCACGACGGCGGCGTTGCGTTCGAGCCGGGCACGCGCCCACTCCAGAGCGGTGCGGACGCGCGGCCCGCGCATCCAGGCCCAGCGTTCGACACCGACGGCCCGTCCCACGAGGTAGCAGCAGAGGTCGCCGCAGAAGGCCGCCGCCCCCGCGACGAGGATGACGGCGAAGAGCGGGGGAGTGCCGTGGGCGACGGCCAGCGCGCCGAACGCGGTGACGGCCGCCTCGCCCGGGATGACGACGAGGAACGCGTCGGCGAAGACGAGGGCCGCCATCGCGGGCAGCGCCCACGGGCTCGCCGCGATCAGCCCGAGCCACGCATCGATCCCGTCCATCACGTCACTCTCCGTCGCGGATCGAGACGGGATGCCGACGGGGCGGTGACCCGCCGCGGAGCATCCGGTGAACATCGCGAACGTCGGGCCCTGATCGACGCCGCGGCGGGGTCACGGGTCCCACCCTGGATGCGTGAGAGTCGCGCTGCTGGCCGAGTCCTTCCTCCCGCACATGAACGGGGTCACCGGTTCCGTTCTGCACGTCCTCCGTCATCTGGCGGAGGCTGGTCACGAGACCCTCGTGATCGCCCCCAAGTCCGGAGACGTCACCGCCGATCTGCACGGCGCCCGCGCCGAGCTGCTGCGCTCGGTGCCGCTGCCGTCGTATCCCGAGGTGCGGGTGGTGTTCGCCCGCGCCGCACGCCTGGGCGCGCTGCTCCGGGAGTTCCGACCGGACGTGGTGCACCTGGCATCCCCCTTCGTCCTCGGCTGGCAGGGACTCGCGGCCGCCGAGGCCCTCAAGATCCCCTCGGTCGCCGTCTACCAGACCGACGTCATCTCCTACGCCCAGAAATACGGCCTGCCCCAGGCCACCGCGCTGGTCGCGGGGCACGTCACCCGCCTCCACCGCCGGGCGACCCTGACGCTCGCCCCGTCGTCGGCATCCACCCGTCAGCTCGAGGAGCTCGGCGTCGACCGCATCCGCCGATGGGGGAGGGGAGTGGATGCCGTCCGCTTCGCACCCGAGCACCGCGACGAGACCTGGCGCGCCACGGTCGCGCCCGGCGGTGAACGCATCGTCGGATACGTCGGCCGCCTCGCCCCCGAGAAGCAGGTCGACGACCTGCGCGCGCTCGCCGACCTGCCGGGGACGCGCCTGGTCATCGTCGGAGATGGACCCTCGCGTCCGGCTCTGGAGAAGGCGATCCCGGATGCCGTCTTCACCGGACACCTGTCGGGGGCCGACCTCGCGCGGACGATGGCGGGCTTCGACGTGTTCGTGCACCCCGGTGAGAGCGAGACCTTCGGCCAGACGATCCAGGAGGCTCTCGCCAGCGGCGTGCCGGTCGTCGCCACCGGTGTCGGCGGGCCGCTGGACCTGGTGCGCTCGAGCGTGGACGGCTGGCTGTACAAGCCGGGCGACCTCGACGACCTCCGGGCGCGCGTCGCCGACCTCGTCGGCGACGACGCCAAGCGGCAGGCGTTCGCGCGCGCGGCCCGGGACGCCGTCGCGGGCCGGACGTGGGAGGCCCTGACCCGCGACCTCGTCGGGCACTACCGCGAGGCGGCCGCGCTGCGCGCCCGTGACGAGGGCATGCTCGTGCGCGGGGGAGAGCGTCCCGAGGTGCCGGCGCCCCGCGCCCGCGGGCGCTGGACGCGCTACGTCGCCCTCGGCGACTCGCTCACCGAGGGGCTGTGCGATGCCTCGCGCATGCCGTCGGGTCAGTTCCGCGGGTGGGCGGACCGCCTCGCGGAGCTCCTCGCCCACACCAGTGACGACGGGCCGTTCCGCTACGCCAACCTCGCGGTGCGCAGCCGCCGGGTGCGGCACCTCATCGACGAGCAGATCCCCGCCGCCCTGGCGCTCCAGCCCGACCTCGTGTCGATTCTCATCGGCGCGAACGACCTCGTCGGTCCCGCCCCGGTGATCCCGGCTCTCGTGGCCGAGGTGGAGTCCGCCGTGCGTGCCGTCCGTCGCACCGGCGCCGACGTGCTGCTGGTGACGACGTTCCTTCCGCGGCGGACGGCGGCGCGGATCTTCGCCCGACGCTTCGCCGCGTACAACGTCGAACTCCGCCGGATCGCCCGCACGCACGGCGCGATCCTGCTCGACCTCGAGGCCGTCGCCGAGATCGGCGACCTGTCGCTCTGGGCCGACGACCTGGTGCACCTGCGCTCGCGCGGCCACCGCCTCGTGGCCTACCGCGCGGCCGAGGCGCTGGGCGTGCCCGACGCCGGGGAGCTGTCCGGCCTCGACGAGGCGCTGCACGCCGACGACGAGGTGCCGCAGGGCGGGTGGCTCACGCGCGACGCCCTCCCCTGGGTGTGGCGCCGCATCCGCGGCCGGACCGCCGGCGACGGCATCCTCGCCAAGCACGAGGGCTACGTCGAGCTGCCCACGCGCGGAGACCGCCAGCGTCAGCGCGCGTCGTCCTGAGCGGGGTCTGCGGCGGCCATTTCACGTGATCTGGTCGAGGGCGCACGGTAGGGCCCGGCCGGGGCGTGTGATGTGGTCCATTTCACGTGATCTGGCTTCGCGTGCACGGCACGCGCCGGGCGGGACCGGGAGGGGCGGTGCTCAGTACCAGCCGGTCGACTCGGAGTGCCCCCACGCCCCGCAGGGAGAGCCGTAGCGCGACTTGATGTACGACAGGCCCCACGCGATCTGGGTCGCGGCGTTCGTCCGCCAATCGAGCCCCGCTGCGGCCATCTTCTCCCCGGGGAGGGCCTGGGGGATGCCATAGGCACCGCTCCACGGATTGAGGGCGTCCGCGCGCCAGCCGGACTCCCGGTTCCACAGCGACACCAGGCACGAGAACTGGTCGTCGCCCCATCCGTACCCGGCGAGCGCGCCGCGTGCGTAGTCGCGCGCCTCGGAGGGGCTCATGGTCGGCCCCGCCGGTGCGGTGGTGCCGCCCGCCCCGCCGCTGGAGCCCGACCCGCCCGCGCTCGACCCGCCGCCGCTCGATCCGCTCGAGCCCGAGCCCGATCCGCCGCCGGAGGAGCCGGATCCGCTCGAACCCGAGCCGCCGCTCGATCCGGAACCGGAGCCCGCCCCGCCGCCGCTCGAACCACCCGTGGTCGCCGAACCGCCGCTCGACGCGCCACCGCTCGAACCGCCGCCGCCGGACCCCGCGCTCGCCCCGCCGCCGGTCGCGCCGCCCGGGTCGGCCGCCTGGGCCGCCGTCTGCGCGGCCAGACGCGCCGCGCGTTCCTGTGCCGCGGTCGTCTCGCGCAGGGCGGCGAGCCGGGCGTACAGCGCGTCCAGCTCGGCCTGGGTCGCCGCGACCGTGGCCGCCTCGGCATCCGCGTCGGTCTGTGCCTGGGCGGCAGTGGCCGCCGCCTCGGTGGCGAGGCGGGCCGCCTCCGCGCGCGCCTCCTCCGCTTGCGTGCGGAGCGACGTCGCGAGGTCCGCGGCGCTCCGGGCCTCGCTCGCGGTCCGCGCCGTCATCGCCGTCACCCTGTCCAGGATGCCGAGACGTTCCAGCAGCGAGTCGGGATCGGCCGTGGTCAGCAGCTGCGCGACGAGGGGGCCTCCGGCGCTGGACCGGTACAGCCGCGCCGCACTCGCGCCCGCGCGGGCGCTCGCCGCCGTCAGGGTCGTGTCGGCCGTGGAGCTTTGGGTGGTCAGCGTCTCCGCACGGGCTGCCGTGCTCTCCGCGAGCAGGCGCGCGCGTTCCGCCGCGGCGGAGGCGTCGAGGGCGCGGCGCGACGCGGACGAGGCCGCGGCTTCGGCGGCATCCAGCTGCTGTCGGATCTCCGCCACGGCGGGGTCGTCGTCGCCCACCGCCGCGGAACGGACGGAGACCGCCGCGGCCGGACTGAGAGGAGCGATCGCCAGCGCACCGAAGACCACAGCGCACGCGAGGACCATGTGACGCGTGTGACGTCTGAGGCCCATGAGGCGAGGGTACGGCACCCGTCCGCGTCGAACCAGCCGCGAAAGCCCGGCCCTGATAGGCTCTCGGAGGATGCCGCCATGGCATCCGCTCAACTACACATGAGCTCACGGAGCAGGCCGGCAGACGCTGGTCCCCTGTGGTGGACTCCCCGTCATGACGCCGGGTGGTCGTCTACTGGTGGCCAGTCGCCGGGATTTCCGGGCCGACGAGTCGGCGCGCCCTTTCTGCCTGTTCCTGCTCCTTCGCATGTCAGCTCGTCGCCCACACGGGGCGCCGAGCCTAAACAAAGAAGGAGGGACCTCTTGGAAGGTCCAGAAATCACCGCCGCTGAGGCCGTTCTCGACAACGGTCGTTTCGGCACCCGCACCGTTCGCTTCGAAACGGGTCGTCTCGCGCAGCAGGCGCAGGGCGCGGTCGCCGCGTACCTCGACGAAGAGACCATGCTTCTCTCGGCCACCAGCGCCGGCAAGCACCCGCGTGAAGGCTTCGACTTCTTCCCGCTGACCGTCGACGTCGAAGAGCGTTCGTACGCCGCCGGAAAGATCCCCGGCTCGTTCTTCCGCCGCGAGGGTCGCCCCTCCACCGAGGCCATCCTCGTGTGCCGTCTCATCGACCGCCCGCTGCGCCCGTCGTTCGTCGACGGCCTCCGCAACGAGGTGCAGATCGTCGTGACCGTGCTCTCGATCGCGCCGGGCGAGTTCTACGACGCCCTCGCCATCAACGCCGCGTCGCTGTCGACCCAGATCTCGGGCCTGCCGTTCTCGGGCCCCATCGCGGGTGTCCGTCTCGCGCTCCTCCCGGGTCACGGCGAGCACGCCGACCAGTGGGTCGCGTTCCCGACCGTCACCCAGCTCGAGGATGCCGTCTTCGACCTGATCGTCGCGGGCCGCGTGCTCGACGACGGCGACGTCGCCATCATGATGGTGGAGGCCGAGGCGACCGAAGGCAGCTGGAACCTCATCAAGGGCGGCGCCACCAAGCCGAACGAGCAGGTCGTGGCCGAGGGCCTCGAGGCCGCGAAGCCGTTCCTGCGTCAGCTGGTCGACGCGCAGAACCAGGTCGCCCGCACGGCGGCCAAGGAGATCCAGACGTTCCCCGTCTTCCCGGCGTACAGCCAGGAGACCTACGACTTCGTCGCCGGTCGCGCGTACGACCGCCTCGTGCCGGTCTACCAGATCGCCGACAAGCAGGAGCGTCAGAACGCCGACGACGAGGTCAAGTCCTCCGTCAAGGAGCAGCTGCTCGCCGCCGTCGAGTCGGGGGAGCTCCCCGCCGTCGCGACGCTCGAGTTCAACGCCGCGTACAAGTCGGTGACCAAGACGATCGTCCGCGGTCGCATCCTCGCCGAGGGTGTGCGCATGGACGGACGCGGCCTGGCCGACATCCGCCCGCTCGACGCCGAGGTGCAGGTCATCCCGCGCGTCCACGGCTCGGCGATCTTCCAGCGCGGCGAGACCCAGATCCTGGGTGTCACCACGCTGAACATGCTCAAGATGGAGCAGCAGATCGACTCGCTGTCGCCCATCACGAGCAAGCGCTACATGCACCACTACAACTTCCCGCCGTACTCGACCGGTGAGACCGGTCGTGTGGGCAGCCCGAAGCGTCGCGAGATCGGGCACGGCTTCCTCGCCGAGCGCGCCCTCGTGCCGGTGCTCCCCAGCCGCGAGGAGTTCCCGTACGCCATCCGTCAGGTCTCCGAGGCGCTCGGCTCCAACGGCTCGACCTCGATGGGCTCCGTCTGCGCCTCGACCCTGTCGCTGCTGAACGCGGGTGTGCCGCTGCGCGCCCCCGTCGCCGGTATCGCCATGGGTCTGGTCACCGACGAGGTCGACGGTCAGACGCGCTACGCCGCGCTGACCGACATCCTGGGCGCCGAAGACGCCCTGGGTGACATGGACTTCAAGGTGGCCGGTACGAGCGAGTTCATCACCGCGATCCAGCTCGACACCAAGCTCGACGGCATCCCGTCCTCGGTCCTCGCCGCGGCGCTGACCCAGGCGAAGGAGGCTCGTCTGACGATCCTCAACGTCCTGAACGCCGCGATCGACGCGCCCGACGAGATGGCGCCCACCGCGCCGCGCGTCATCAGCGTGCAGATCCCGGTCGACAAGATCGGCGAGCTCATCGGGCCCAAGGGTAAGACGATCAACTCCATCCAGGACGAGACCGGCGCCCAGATCTCGATCGAGGACGACGGCACGGTCTACATCGGTGCGACCGACGGCCCGTCGGCCGAGGCCGCCCGCGCCCAGGTCAACGCGATCGCCAACCCGACCAACCCCGAGGTCGGCGAGCAGTTCCTGGGCACGGTCGTGAAGATCGCGACCTTCGGCGCGTTCATCTCGCTCCTGCCCGGCAAGGACGGCCTGCTGCATGTCAGCGAGGTCCGCAAGCTCGCCGGTGGCAAGCGCGTCGAGAACGTCGAGGACGTCCTGTCCGTCGGCCGCAAGATCCTGGTGCGCATCACCAAGATCGACGACCGCGGCAAGCTGTCGCTCGAGCCCGTGCTCGACGAGGCCACCGAGCCCGCCGACACCGAGAGCTCGGCTGCGGCCAGCGAGGGTCCCGAGGCTCCGGCCGAGGGCTGATCCCTCTTCGACGGATGCCCGTCCCGCTTCTCGCGGGGCGGGCATCCGTGCATTCCGCCCTCCTCGGTCGCCGAGATTCCGCCGTCATCAAGCGTTATGCAATGTTTACCGCCGAGCCGGGTGAATCGGCGGTCGGACTCTCGTGAGGCCCTACCCTCGAACTACGCGTCGGGGGCGCAGTGGGCGCCGCCGGCGTCCGGTCTCCGCCGCACCGAGGAGTGGCCCATGAGCGGCTCGGGCGTCGACGAGACGGCCACGCCGCCCCTGCGCCGGAACCGCGTACCCCACCCCTCGGCCCCCGTGACGCTGCAGGGTCCCGGTCTCGGGTCGCACGTCCGCGTCCCGCTCGGCGAGACCGGCTTCGACGTCTTCCCGCTCTTCCTCGGCGGCGGCGAATTCGGCTGGAACGTCGATGCGCAGGCGAGCCACGAGATCCTCGACACGTACGTCGAGCTCGGCGGCAACGCGATCCACACCGCCGACAGCTACGCGGCCGGGCGCAGCGAGTTCATCATCGGATCCTGGATGCGGTCGCGCGGGACGCGCGACGACACCGTGCTCACGGTGCGCATCGGTCGGCATCCCGACAACCCCGGTCTCGGTGCGGTCAACCTCGTGCGCGCGGTCGAGGCGTCGTTGAGCCGTCTCGGCACCGACCGCATCGATGTGCTCTCGCTGGATGCCGTCCGGGGTGACACCGCCGTGCTGGAGGACACGCTCGCGACGTGCGAGTGGCTCGTCGAGAGCGGCAAGGTGCGCGCGATCGGGGCGCACGGCTACACCGCGTCGCAGCTGGTGGAGGCGCGGATCCTCTCCTCGGCCGGGTACCCGCGCGTCACGGTGCTGGACGTGCCGTACAACGTGATGCGTCGCGACGAGTTCGACGGCGACCTGCGGCTCATCGCCGCGGCGCAGGGGATCGCGGTCACGCCGTCGCACCCCCTTGCGCACGGCTTCCTCGCCGGAGAGACCCGCACACGCGGTCAGCAGGCCACCTCGGTCCGCGGCTCCCAGCTCGCGGCGCACCTGAACCGCCGCGGTTCCCGGGTCCTGCGGGCGCTGGATGCCGTCGGCGTGGAGCTGGGCGTCCCGGACGCCGCGGTCGCCGTGGCCTGGCTCCTCGCCCAGAAGGCGGTCACGGCGCCGATCGTCAATGCGTTCGCGCCGCGGCACGTCGTCGAGTGCATGCGCGCGGTGGGCGTCCGCTTGAGCCGCGCCCAGCTGTCGGACATCGCCCGCGCTGCCGAGTGATCCGCCCCGTGTCGGAGGCGTGACGTAGGCTGGAAGTGTTCTGCGGGGGGCCCGCACACTGACGACGAGGTGAGCTGACGTGACGCACTACATCTACCTGGTGCGCCACGGCGAGCACCAGGATGCCGAGCACGGACTCACCGACGGCCCCCTGTCTCCGCGCGGTCACCGCCAGGCCGCCCTCCTCGCCGACCGTCTCTCAGGGCTGCCGCTCGACGCCGTCTGGCACTCGCCCCTGGAACGTGCCGCTCAGACCGCGCGCGCCGTCGCCGAGCGTCTCCCGTCGGTCTCGCCCGAGGCATCCGCCCTGCTGTTCGACTGCGTCCCGACCGGCATGACGCCCGAGACTCCGGCGGCGTACGAGCCGTTCTTCGGCGCGGTCACCGAGGCCGAGCTCGAGGCCGGCCGGGCCCAGATGTCGGATGCCACGGCCGAATTCCTCGCGCGCAAGACCGGCGAGGTGCACGAACTGCTGATCACGCACAACTTCGTGATCGCCTGGTTCGTGCGCGAGGTGCTCCAGGCTCCCGAGTGGCGGTGGATGACCATTAACCAGGCGTACTGCGGACTCACCGTCATCGCGCAGAAGAAGGGCCGCCCCTGGACCCTGCTGTCGCACAACGACCTGGCGCACCTGCCGGTCGAGCTGCGCACCGGGCTGGTGGACCCGCTCCCGGTCTGAGATGACACCGGCGTTCCGCGGCGGGCCGTATGCGCCCGTGGTCGGATGGCTGGCCCTCGGCGGAACCGTGGCCGGAGCGGTGGTCTGCGGCATCCTGTTCGGTTTCCTGATACCGCCCGATCGCGGCGAAGAGGACGTCGTGTGGATCATGCCGGCGTACGGAGCGTTCGCCGGTTTCGTCGCGGTCGTCCCTGCGGTCGTCGGATTCTGGGTAGGGCTGGTGTCGTGGACGCGGACCTCGGCCCGTTCGGTCTCGTCGCGAGCGGCGGTGGCGACTGCGTCGGCGTCCGGGGCGGCCCTGCTCTTCTGGGTGGCCACGGTGACGGCGACGACCGGGGGCTACGGGATCGTGCTGGGGCTGTTTCTCGGGGGGGCTGACCGCCGTGGTCACTGCCGCGATCGTCGGTCCGACGACGGTCCGCGCCGCGCGCCGCGCGCCGCGCCGACCGCGACGCCGCAGGCCGGTCCCTATGGGGCGGATCCCGTCGCGGTCGGATCATGTCGCGCGAGCACGAAGCCCTGGGCGTGCTTCTCCTGCGGGAGTGCGTCGCGTCGCGCGGTCGTGACGATCGCGAAGCCTGCACCCTCGAGCGTCGCGGCCACATCGTCCGGCTCGTGGAGCACGGCTCGAAGCGTGACGTCGTGACCGTAGACACGCGGCACCACGCGGTCTCCCGTCCCGGCCTGAAAAGCCAGCAGCAGAGGACCGCCGTCGACGAGCACCCGCGCGGCCTCCTTCGCGACTGCGGCGATCTCGTCAGTCGTGCTGTGGATGATCGCGTACCAGCACAGGATGCCGCGCACCCCGGCATCCGGGAACGGGAGGGCTGATAACGGCGCGACGTCGATCCGCGCCTCGGGCGCGCGCTGTCGGGCGTGCGCGACCATGGCGGGGGAGAGGTCGACGCCGGCGAGGGGTCGGAGCCCCAGACTCGCGAGGTGGGGCAGCATCCGGCCGGTGCCGCACCCCGCGTCCAGGACGGGCGACTGGCCCGCGGGCACGATTGCCGCGAAGCGCGCGATGAGGTCCAGGTCGGACGGCGTCTCCGCCCGTAGATCGGGAAGTACCCGCGCATAGGTGTTGGCGACGGTGTCGTACAGCCGCCGCGTGGAGTCGGTCATTCGTCCTCCTCTGGCGTATCGGGGCGAGGGAGGAGCGGCGAGATGCTGTCGAGGACATCGTCACTCCTGAGCGAGCGGCGGGTCATCGGCCGGCGTCGCCGAATTCTCGCGCGGTTGCGGGGGAGGAGGGCGGTATCTCTCGGAGCACCCGGAGGGCTGCCTTCCGGACATCGCGCGCGATACGATCCGCTGCTCGGGAACCGACCTCGACATCGTCGAACAAGTCATCCAGGACGGCGAGACCGGCCAATGCCGGCCGTTCCTGGTCGTGACCGAAACTTCCGTGGACCCAGCTGGTGAGTTTGCGCTCGTTCATCTCTCCTGCGAGCACTCGTCCGCACAGGTCACGTGCGACGACGACCCGGGGATCCTCCGCGAGGGCCTCCGACATCCCGAGCTCCGTCCCGATCGCGTCGAGCAGTCTCTCGAGGCGGAACGTGTCGACATCGCGGTATATCGACGCCAGCGCCACGACGGCGTCGCCGTCGAGCCCCGCCGTCAGCGCTTCGGTCGCGGCCGTCCCCAGTGCGTCAGCTCCATCGACGAGCCCGATCCGCCAGTAGGCCGCCGCGAGGACGATCCGCTGCTGTGCCGCGCTCTGGGGGTCCATGGTGCGAGTGTCTCAGATGCCGACGCAGCGGACCTGTACGACTACGGGGCGCACGGGTGGGCACCTCTCACTTCGAACGGCGGGGTTGCTCGACCAGCGTCAAGCCGTCGGATCAGTCGAGAGCCTTGCCGCACCACCGCGTCGCGTTCGCGTTGTCGTTGTACGCGGGGATCGCCTGGAAACCCGAACGCGCGTACAGGCCGCCCGCCGCGTCGAGCGTGTGGTGGGTGTCGAGGACGAGCTCTGCGGCGCCGCGCTCGCGGGCTCGGCGTTCGAGGTCCTCGAGGATCAGGCGCCCCCACCCGCGTCCGCGACCGATGTCGCGGACGAACAGGTGCTTGACCTCGTCGCGCGGACCGTTCGGCCCGTCGTCGATGCGGCGGATGCCCCCGCATCCGGCCGGGCGACCCTCGTCGTCGTCCAGCACGACGAAGACGCCGGCCGGTTCGACGAACGTCGCGGGCGACGGGAAGACGGTGCGGTACCCGCCGCCGGGGAAGATCGAGGCGCGCAGCGTGAAGTACTCCTCGAGCAGCGCGTGCGCGTCGGGGGCGTCGACGGGGGAGAGGCGAATCGAGACCACGTTCCGATGCTAGGCGAGGGTCGAACCGGCGCGTCCCTCCCCGGGCCCCGCCCGCGGGGCGCGCCGACACCTAGGCTGGCAGCATGACCACACGCGTTGCCATCGTGGGCGGAACCGGGAAGCTCGGCGGAGTGATCCGCGAGGTCGTCGAGGCCGAAGAGGGGTACGAGGTCGCCGCCGTCCTCGGGTCGCGATCCGACCTCGCCGAACTCGACGGCGCCGACCTGGTCATCGACGCATCGACTCCCGCGGTGTCGATCGACGTGGTGCGCGCGGCCATCGAGCGGGGGATCAACGTCCTCGTGGGCACATCGGGATGGTCGAACGAGCGCATCGCCCTGGTGCGCCCCCTGGTGGATGCCAGCGGCACCGGCGCCGTGTTCATCCCCAACTTCTCGCTCGGCTCCGTGGTCGGCAGCGCCCTCGCCGCCGCGGCGGCCCCCTTCTTCCCGTCGATCGAGATCGTCGAGGCGCACCGCGAGACGAAGGTGGATTCGCCCAGCGGCACCGCCGTCCGGACGGCCGAGCTCATCGCCGCGGCCCGCGAGAAGGTCGGTCCCGTGCACTCGCCCCACGTGGACCAGCGCGCGCGGGGCCAGCAGGTCGCCTCCGTGCCGATCCATTCGTTGCGACGCCCCGGTGTCGTCGCCCGCCAGGAGACCGTGCTCTCGGGCGCGGGAGAGTCGCTCACGATCGTCCACGACACCATCGACCCGGCCACGGCCTACGCTCCCGGCATCCGCATCGCGATGGCCGCTGCGCGCGAGGCGCGCGGGGTGGTCGTCGGGCTCGACAGCTTCATCGACATCGGCGTACGTACGCGTCCCGCCCGTGCGGAGGCGCCGATCGCCGACGGAGACGTCTCCGGTCAGGTCGCGGGCGTCACCAGCGCATGAGGACGCGCATCGCCGTCGCGATCATGACGGTGCTCCTCCTGCTGTACGTCGTTCTCGCGGGCCAGCGCGCCCTCGTGCTGCTCGGCAGCGGCGAGGGCGTGGGAATCGCGATGGGCGTGGCCCTGATCGTGCTGCCGATCATCGCGCTGTGGGCGATCGGCCGGGAACTCTGGTTCGGTGTGCGTGCCCAGAAGCTCGGCGAGATCCTGGATGCCGAGGGTGCCCTGCCGGACGAGGAGCTCGAGGTGCGCCCGAGCGGGCGGGCGACGCGCGCCGACGCCGACGCACTCTTCCCCGACTATCGTGCCGACGTGGAGGCGCATCCGGCGGATTGGCGGGCGTGGTACCGGCTCGGTCTCGCGTACGACGCGTCCGGCGACCGGCGTCGGGCGCGCGAGGCGGTGCGCCGGGCCATCGCCCTCGAGGCGGCCGACCGACGCGTCGCCTGACGCGACGGCCGACGCCCGGAGGCGCGGCCGTCGGCGTCAGCGAGCGGCGGGAACGGCGGACGCGACGGCGTCCTCGACGGTGCGGTGCAGGAACGTGAAGCCCGCGTCCTCGAGCACGGCGGGGCGCACATCGGCATCCGAGGTGAGCAGGGCCTCCGTCGCGTCCCGGCCGAGCGCGAGCTTCATCGCCCACACGGGGGCGCGGAGCACGTACGGGCGGTTCATGCGTCGGGCCAGGGCGAACCCGAGGTCGTTCGCCGTCGCCCGCGTCGGCCCGGTGAGGTTCACCGGTCCTTCGAGGTCGGAGTCGATGACGTGCCGGATGGCGCGCACCTCGTCTTCCAGCGTGATCCACGGCCACACCTGGGTGCCGCGACCGATCGGCCCGGCGGCGCCGAGCTTCGTGAGCAGGAGCAGCGGCTTGAGGACGCCGCGTTCGTGCACGACCGGAGCCGTGCGCAGCAGGGCGACACGGGCGCGCGGTCCCGCACCGCGGGCCGCGTTCTCCCACTCGTCGCAGATGTCGACGAGGAATCCTTCACCGCGTCGCGACGACTCCGTGAGCACCGCTCCCGGCTGCGATCCGTAGTACCCGGTCGCCGAGGCGTTCACGAGCGCCGGAGCGTCGTCGCCGAGTGCCCGGATCGCGGTGGCGAGCGTGCGGGTCGGGGTGATCCGCGACCACAGCAGTCGGCTCTTGTACGACGGCGTCCACGGGAATCGCCCGATCGAGGCGCCGTTCAGGCACACCACCGCGTCGGCGCCGGCGAGCACGCTCGGATCGAGCGGGGTGGCATCCTGCAGCCACTGCACCTCGTGCGGGCCGGATGCGGGATGCCGGACGAGTGACGTCACCTCCACGCCATCGGCGCGTAGCGCCTCGGCCAGTGCCGAGCCGATGAGGCCCGACGCGCCGGCGAGGACGACGCGTCGAGCCGGGGACTCAGGCAAGCGTGGCCTCGAGGGTGATGTCGATGCCCGCGAGCGCCTGCGAGACCGGGCAGTTCGCCTTGGCGTCGTTCGCGATCTTCTCGAACGTCGCGGCATCCAGGCCCGGGACGACGGCGTTGACGTTCAGGTGGCTGCCGGTGATCCCGGTGCCCGGCTTAAAGGTGACCGACGCGGTCGCGTCGATCGATTCGGGCGGGGTGCCGTTCTCGGCGAGGGCGTTGGAGAGCGCCATGCTGAAGCACGACGAGTGCGCACCGGCCAGCAGCTCTTCGGGGGTGGTGACCGAGCTGGAGCCCTCGCTACGGGCCTTCCAGTTCACGTCGAACGTGCCGATCCCCGACGACGTGAAGGTGACCTCGCCCGATCCCTCGAACAGGCTGCCCTTCCAGGCGGTGGTGGCTTCGCTCGTGACGGACATTCGAACCTCCGTGTTCCGCGCAACCCGAAGCGGCTGCGGCGAAAGTCAGCCTAGCCACGGCCTCCGACGCGTCGGAGGTCTTGACAGCCCCCGCCTAGACGGCGCTCAGGCGGCGGAGGGGCGACGCCGACCGATGAGGCCCGCACGCTGGAGGAGGAGGTACAGCTGGCATCCGAGGCACAGCCCGAAGACGGCGTTCAAGAACGCGGCGACGAAGGCCATCGCCGCGGCGATCGGGAGCGCCCACGGCACGCCCGCGACGTGCAGGAGAAGGCCCACGGCCGTGACGAGCAGGCCGACACCCTGCGCGAAGCGCGGCGGGCGCGGGTCTTCGAACTCGGTCGGCGGGGCCAGGCGCGGCTGCACCACCCGCCGGAACAGGACGCCCCACGGGGCGGTGCGCGGCGACGCGACCCCCCACACGAAGAGGAGGGCGATCACGAGGACCAGGAGGAAGCCCGGGTCGAGGAGGCGCGCCGACAGCGTTGCGGCGGCGAGGTCGCCGGTGGCGACGCCGATCAACGACAGGAAGGTCGCGATCAGGAGCAGGACGGTGGTGATGGATGCCGCGAACCGCGGTCCTCGGACATCGATGCGCTGGACCTCAGGCACGGGCGGACTCCTCTTGCAGGCGGCTCAGTTCGAGCTCGACGACGGCGCGGCCAGGGGTACCGCCGAAACGGGTGCGGATCGCACCGTGGCGGTCGAGGACGAGCGTGGTGGGGGTCTGCAGCACGCGGAAGTGCTGGGCGATGTCGGGACGATGCGTCAGGTCGACGTCGAGGTGGCGTACGCCCTCGCGGTCGTCGGCGATGTCGGACAGCATGCGGTGGACGCCCGGGCAGCGCGCGCACATCTCGGTGCTGAACTGCAGCAGCGTCGCCTCCTCGCCCAGTCCGTCGGCGCCGAGGCGGCGCGGGTCGACGATCTCGGCGGAGTCCACGGTGCGAGCACGGCCCTGCGTGCGGCGGAAGACGACGCCGGCGCCCACGGCGACCACGACGAGCGCGGCGATCACGAGGAGAGCAAGAGTCAGGTCCACGACCGATAACGCTAACGCGCGCGAGGACGACGCGGGCCGATGAGTCCCCGAATGACGCTCCCGCCCGGCGTTTCCCCAGCGGTCCCTCAGACAACGCGGTTCTCCGACGACGGAGCGCCCGCGCGCTCCGCGCGGGTGTCGGAGGACCCCGGTATCGTGAGGGCCGTGACCGCCGACATCCCCACGCCCTACGAAGATCTCCTGCGCGACGTCCTCGCCTCGGGCGTGCACAAGTCCGATCGCACCGGCACCGGCACCACGAGCGTGTTCGGTCGACAGATCCGATTCGACCTCGCTCAGGGGTTCCCTCTCGTGACCACCAAGCGCGTCCACATGAAGTCGATCGTCTACGAACTGCTGTGGTTCCTGCGCGGCGAGTCGAACGTCGGGTGGCTGCAGGACAACGGCGTGACCATCTGGGACGAGTGGGCGGATGCCGCCGGCGAGCTCGGCCCCGTCTACGGCGTCCAGTGGCGATCGTGGCCGACCGCCGACGGCGGCGAGATCGATCAGATCTCGCAGGTGATCGAGCAGATCCGTCGCGACCCCGACTCGCGTCGCCTGATCGTGTCGGCGTGGAACCCCGCCGACATCCCCGACATGGCGCTCGCCCCGTGCCACGCGCTGTTCCAGTTCTACGTCGCCGACGGCAAGCTCTCCTGCCAGCTGTATCAGCGCAGCGCGGACATGTTCCTGGGTGTTCCGTTCAACATCGCCTCGTACGCGCTGCTCACGCTCATGATCGCCCAGCAGACGGGATTGGAGCCGGGCGAGTTCGTCTGGACCGGCGGCGACTGCCACGTCTACGACAACCACCGTGAGCAGGTGCAGGAACAGCTCTCGCGTGATCCGTACCCCTACCCGACGCTCCGGTTCGCCCGGAAGCCCGACTCGATCTTCGACTACGCGTACGACGACATCGTGGTCGAGGACTACCGGCACCACCCCGCGATCCGGGCGGCCGTCGCGGTATGAGCAGGCTCGGGCTCGTCTGGGCGCAGGCGCACGGCGGCGTCATCGGCGCCGCGGGTGAGATGCCCTGGCACGTGCCGGAAGACCTGGCCCACTTTCGCGCCGTGACGGGGGAGTCCGACGTCATCATGGGGCGCCGCACGTGGGAGTCGCTCCCGCCGCGATTCCGTCCCCTTCCTGGTCGCCGGAACATCGTCGTCTCGCGCTCGGTCGACTGGGCGGACGAGGGTGCCGAGCGAGCGGATTCCCTGGATGCCGCGCGCGCGCTGTCCACGACACCCGAGGTGTGGGTGATCGGCGGCGGACAACTGTACGCCGAGGCCATCGGGAAGGCGGACGCCCTCGAGGTCACGCAGCTCGATCTGGAGGTCGACGGCGACACGTTCGCCCCGCCTCTTTCCGGATGGGCCCGAACCTCCGCCGACCCCGACGACGGCTGGCACGTCTCGCGCACCGGCATCCGGTATCGCTTCGAGACCTACGTCCCGGCGGACCGCCCATGACACGCACCGCGCTCATCACCGGCGCCAGCTCCGGCCTCGGCGCCGAGTTCGCGCGTCAGCTCGCCGTCCACGGCGCGGACGTCGTCCTCGTCGCGCGCGACCGCGAGGCGCTCGCCGCGGTGGCCGACGGCATCAGCGCGGTCTCCCGGAGCCGGGTCGAGATCCTTCCCGCCGATCTTCCCGACGACGACGACCGCGCGGCGGTCGAAGCGCGTCTCGCCGTCGGCGTCGACGTCCTCGTCAACAACGCCGGATTCGGTCTCGACCTGGCGTTCGAGGAGAACGACATCGCCGACGAGGTGCGGCACCTCCGGTTGCACGTCGAGGTCGCGATGCGTCTCACGCACGCGGCTCTGCCCGCGATGCTCGAGCGTGGCGGCGGCAGGATCATCAACGTCGCCTCGGTGGCCGGATTCGTTCCACGCGGCACTTACGGCGCCGTGAAGGGGTGGCTGATCTCGTTCAGCCGCTGGGCGAACGTGGTCTACGGTCCGCGGGGAGTGACCGTCACGGCGGTGTGCCCGGGATTCGTGCACACCAACTTCCACGAGCGCCTCGGACTCCCGCCCGGGCAGGAGGGGGTCCCGGCCGGGATGTGGCTCGACGCCGGCACCGTCGTGCGCGAGGGGCTGCGCGACGCCGCCCGCGGCCGCTCGGTGTCCATCCCGTCGCTGCGCTACAGGGCGATCGTCGCCGTGTCCCGCCTGCTCCCCGACGGTGTGGTCGTGGGTGCGGCGTCGCGGGGCCGCTGACTCAGCGGAACCGACCCGAACGGATGCCGGCGAAGGCCAGCGCCGCGATCGTCTCCCCGTCCGTGATCCCGCCGTCGGCGATGAGGCCCAGCACCTCCGCGAAGGGCACCCACCGCACGGCCTCGATGCCCTCCTCGCGCTGCGTGGACGTGGCATCCGCGATGCGGAGATCCCGCGCGAGGTAGACGTGTTCGGGCGCCTCGGCGATGCCGTTGAGAGCGTTCATGCGCCCCAGATGCTCCCAGGTCGCGGCCGTCACACCGGTCTCCTCGAGCAGCTCCCGCTGGGCGGCGACGAGCGGGTCCTCGCCGTCGCTGCCGCCGGCGGGGACCTCCAGGGATCGGCCCGTCGTGTACCTCTCGAGCTCGACGAGGCAGACGCGATCGTCCTCGTCCAGGGCGACGACGAAGACCGCGGGCTGCTGCATCCGGACGACGCCGTAGATCCCCTCGCCGTCCGGGCCCGTGACCTCGTCCTCCCGCACCCGGATCCAGCGGTTCTCGTACACGGTGCGGGTGGAGCGGGTCGTCCAGGCCATGCGGTCAGCCTAGGACGACCTCGCGCCCCGACCCGACCCGCGTCGGACGATGTTCATCCACCGGGGCCGCAGGACCGGGGGGAGAGCGGATCGAACCGATAACCTGAGAGCATGACGCACTCCGGCAACCCCTTCGGTCAGGTGCTCGTCGCGCTCGTCACCCCGATGACGGCCGACGGCGAGGTCGATTGGCCCGCGGTCGAGAAGCACATCGACGACGTCGTGAGCGCCGGCGCGGACGGCGTCGTCGTCACGGGCACCACCGGCGAGACGTCGACGCTCACCGACCCGGAGAAGCTCCGCCTCGTCGAGGTCGGCAAAGACGTGGCGGCCGGTCGCGCGAAGATCATCACCGGCGGCGGCTCGAACGAGACCGCGCACGCGATCGAGCTGTACAAGGCCAGCGAGAAGGCCGGCGCCGACGGCATCATGATCGTCACGCCGTACTACAACAAGCCCACCCAGGCCGGCATCCTGACCCACTTCCGGCTCGTCGCCGATGCGACGGACCTCCCGGTGATCCTCTACGACATCCCCGGTCGCACGGGCGTCGAGATCAAGTACGAGACGATCCTGCGTCTCGCGAAGCACCCGAACATCCTCGCCGTGAAGGACGCCAAGGGCGACTTCAGCGAGGTCAGCCGCGTGCTGAACCAGACCGACCTCCTGTACTTCTCCGGCGACGACGCCAACGTCCTGCCGCACCTGTCGATCGGAGCCTCGGGACTCATCGGTGTGACCGCCAACATCGCCGCCGCCCCGTATCGGACGATCGTGGATGCCGTGAACCGCGGCGACCTCGCCACGGCCACCGCCGAGCACAAGCGCCTCGAACCGCTCGTCCGCGCGGTGATGACGCACGTGCCGGGAACGGTCGCGGCGAAGTACATCCTCCACGGCCTCGGCCGCATCGGCAGCCCCCGCGTCCGCCTGCCCCTGGTGGGTCCGGAGGAGTGGGAGGCCGCGACGATCGAGGACGAGCTCGCGCTGGTCCGCGACGTGCCCGGCGCCGACTTCTCCAACTTCCGTCCCGACCGCAACGCCGCGGCCGGCGGTGCCCTGCCCAAGGTGCACGGCACCACGAGATAAGCATCGGCGTCCGCCGAACCGCGGCCAGGGACGCCACACGAAGGGATGCCGCAGGGCGGCGTCCGAGGAGGCACCATATGCCCACGACCGTTTACGATCCCCCCACTCTCGCTCCGGGAACCCTGCGTGTGGTCCCGCTCGGCGGCCTCGGCGAGGTCGGTCGCAACATGACCGTGTTCGAGTTCGAGGGGAAGCTCCTCATCGTCGACTGCGGCGTGCTGTTCCCCGAGGAGCACCAGCCGGGCGTCGACCTGATCCTGCCGGACTTCGAGCCGATCCGGCACCGCCTCGACGACATCGTCGGCGTCGTGCTGACCCACGGGCACGAGGACCACATCGGGGCCGTCCCGTACCTCCTGAAGCTCAAGAACGACATCCCCCTCATCGGGTCCGGCCTGACGCTCGCCCTCATCGAGGCGAAGCTCAAGGAGCACCGGATCCGGCCGCACACGCTCACGGTGAAGGAGGGGCAGCGCGAGCAGGTGGGTCCCTTCGACCTCGAGTTCGTCGCGGTGAACCACTCGATCCCGGATGCCTTGGCCGTGGCGATCCGCACGCCCGCCGGTCTCGTGCTGGCCACCGGCGACTTCAAGATGGATCAGCTGCCGCTCGACGGTCGGATCACCGACCTCCGGGCGTTCGCGCGCCTGGGCGAGGAGGGCGTCGACCTCTTCCTCGTCGACTCGACGAACGCCGACGTCCCCGGCTTCACGCCGACCGAGCGCGCGATCGGCCCGGTCCTGGACCAGGTGATCGCCCGCGCCCCCCGTCGCGTCGTCGTGGCGAGCTTCTCGAGCCACGTGCACCGGGTGCAGCAGGTTCTGGACGCCGCGCACGCCAACGGCCGCCGGGTCGCGCTCCTCGGGCGCAGCATGGTGCGCAACATGGGCATCGCCGCCGACCTCGGCTATCTGAACGTCCCGGACGGCGTGCTGATCGACTACAAGAAGGCGCGCGACCTGCCCGACGACAAGATCGTCTACATGTCGACGGGTTCGCAGGGCGAGCCGATGGCCGTGCTCAGCCGCATGGCGAACCTCGACCACGCGATCGAGCCCGGCGAGGGCGACACCGTGATCCTGGCATCCAGCCTCATCCCCGGGAACGAGAACGCCGTCTACCGCGTCATCGACGGGCTCACGAAGCTCGGCGCGACCGTCGTGCACAAGGGCAACGCGAAGGTGCACGTCTCGGGTCACGCGGCGGCGGGCGAGCTGCTCTACTGCTACAACATCCTGAAGCCCAAGAACGTGCTGCCCGTCCACGGCGAGTTCCGTCACCTGATGGCCAACGCGAAGCTGGCGCAGGAGACGGGGATCCCCGCCGACCGGACCATCCTGGGCGAGAACGGCACGGTGGTCGATCTCCGCGACGGCCGCGCCGAGGTGGTGGGTCAGCTGGACATCGGTTTCGTCTACGTCGACGGCTCGTCGGTGGGCGAGATCACGGATGCCGACCTGAAGGACCGCCGCATCCTGGGCGAGGAGGGGTTCATCTCGGTGATCGTGGTCGTCGACCGCCAGACCGGCAAGATCATCTCCGGTCCCGAGGTGCATGCCCGCGGGTTCGCGGAGGATGCCGCGGTGTTCGAGAGCGTCAAGCCGAAGATCGCCGCCGCTCTGGCCGAGGCCGCCCAGTCGGGCGTGCGCGACACGCATGCGCTGTCGCAGGTGGTGCGTCGCACGATCGGTCGCTGGGTGAACCAGTCGCTGCGTCGACGCCCCATGATCGTGCCCCTCGTCATCGAGGCATGACCCCGGGCCCGCTCTCCCTCCGCCGGGGGAGCGGACCCACGGACGCGCCGCGCGGATCGGTATCATGCGGGCATGCCCGCCATCCCGATCCGCGCGGCTCTCCCGTCCGACGGCGCGTTCCTCGCCGACATGACCGTGGAAGCCGCGAACTGGCGCGCCGGCAGCGTCCGACCGCGTCATGAGGTGCTCAGCAGCCCCGACCATCAGCGGTACGTCGCGGGGTGGCAGCGACCGGGCGACGCGGGTTTCGTGGCCGAATCGCCCGCGGGCGAGGCGATCGGCGCGGCCTGGTACCGCATGCTGCCGCGCAGCGAGCCCGGCTTCGGCTGGGTCGGCACCGGCGTCCCCGAGCTCATCATCGGCGTGCGTCCGGTGTGGCGGGCCCACGGAGTCGGACGGGCTCTCCTGCAGCGTCTCGTCGCCCACGCCCGGGATCAGGGCTATTCGCGCATCAGTCTGAGCGTGGAGCGCGACAATTTCGCCCGCACGTTCTACCGCACCGAGGGCTTCGCGGTCACCCGAGCGGGGCAGGGACGCGACGTCATGGTGAAGACGCTGCGCTGAACCGCGGTATCGGTCCGGTCTCGAACCCCGCGTCGGTCCCTGCGAATGTCGGGAGCTCGGCCTACCGTGGAGGAATGCCCCGCAGTACGTCCACGTCCGGCGGTCGCGCCCCCGCCAAGGGACAGGCGCGACCGAAAGCGTCGGCGCCCGCGCCCAAGCGCTACGTCGACGAGCCCGACAGGCCGCCCGTCGCCGTCCGCGCCTGGACCGCGTTGGCCCACGGGGTCGGCGGCATGTTCCGCGTCTTCGGCCCCGAGACCCTCGAACGCGACCAGCGTCGCGACGGTTTCCCGTTCCTCCTCGTCCTCCTCGCCGTACTCGGTGCGGTGGTCGAATGGTTCTTCATCGGCACCGAGGTCGCCGCGGCGATCAGTGCCTACAGCTTCGGCGGACTCATCGGCCGTGTGGCCTTCGTGTTCCCGGTGCTGTTGCTGCTCCTGGCGGGGTGGTTGTTCCGGCACCCGTCGTCCGTGCACGACAACGGGCGAATCGGTATCGGCTTCGCGCTCTTCGTCATCTCGATGGCCGGGTTCTGCCACGTCGCCGGCGGGCGCCCGGCTCCGAGCGCCGGGCTCCCCACTCTCAGTCTCGCGGGCGGTCTGGCCGGCTGGCTGAGCGGCGAGCCGCTCGCGTTCGTGCTCAAGGACGTCGGTGCGTACATCGCGCTGTCGCTCCTGACGGTCCTGAGCGTCCTGATCCTCACGAAGACCCCGCCGAACCGCATCGTCCAGCGCCTCGGCGATCTGTACGCCTGGATGTTCGGCGCCGAGCGCGTCGAGAAGGATGCGACGACGGCGGTCCTGCCGGTGGATGCCGAAGACGACACGCCCGGCGAGAAGTCGTTGCCCTGGTGGCGGAGGAACAAGTCCGGCCGCGAAGAGGACGTCGATGGCGACCTCGGCTCCGACGACCTGACGACACTGCTCTCACCCGGCACCACCCAGGGGGGATTCGAGTCCGCCTTCGTCGCACCCTCTGCTCCCGCGGCCCCGCCGGCGGCCCCGCCCGCTCGCCCGCCGATGCCGCCCGCACCCGACGCGCTCACCGAGATCATCGACCCGGGTGCCCTGGCCGGCGTCGCCACCGGGCGCGGGCTCCACGACGATTCTCCGACCGTTGACGAACCCGACGACGACCTCCCCGGCATCTCCGGCCTCGGCGGTGACAACGCGGGGCTCCCACCGTCCGCGAACTACCGGCTGCCGTCGGTCGCCGCCCTCGCCGCGGGCACACCGCCCAAGGCGCGCTCCGCCGCGAACGACGCAGTCGTCGCCGCCATCGAGAGCGTCATGGAGCAGTTCAAGGTCGACGCACGCGTCACGGGGTTCTCGCGCGGTCCGACCGTGACCCAGTACGAGATCGAGGTCGGGCCGGGCGTCAAGGTCGAGCGGATCACCGCACTGACCAACAACATCGCCTACGCCGTCGCCTCCAACGAGGTGCGCATCCTCGCGCCGATCCCCGGCAAGAGCGCGATCGGCGTCGAGATCCCCAACGCCGACCGCGAGATCGTGACGCTCGGCGACATCCTCCGATCGGATGCCGCGACCACCTCGACGCACCCGATGACGATCGGTGTCGGCAAGGACGTGGGCGGCGGCTTCGTGGTCGCGAACCTCGCGAAGATGCCTCACCTCCTCGTCGCGGGGTCCACGGGCTCCGGCAAGTCGAGCTTCGTGAACTCGATGATCACGAGCCTCCTCATGCGGGCGAAGCCGTCCGAGGTGCGGATGGTCCTCATCGACCCGAAGCGCGTCGAGCTCACGTCCTACGCCGGCGTGCCGCACCTGATCACCCCCATCATCACCAACCCCAAGAAGGCCGCCGAGGCGCTCCAGTGGGTCGTGAAAGAGATGGATATGCGATACGACGATCTCGCGTCGTTCGGCTTCCGTCACATCGACGACTTCAACCGAGCGGTCGTCGCGGGCGAGATCCAGCTCGCGGCGGGCAGCGAGCGCGTGCTGAAGCCCTACCCGTACCTGCTGGTCGTCGTCGACGAGCTCGCCGACCTCATGATGGTCGCCCCGCGCGACGTCGAGGACTCGATCGTCCGCATCACGCAGCTGGCCCGCGCCAGCGGCATCCATCTCGTCCTCGCCACCCAGCGCCCCTCCGTCGACGTCGTCACGGGCCTCATCAAGGCCAACGTCCCTTCGCGTCTGGCGTTCGCGGTGACGAGCGTCACCGACTCGCGCGTCATCCTCGACCAGCCGGGCGCCGACCGTCTCATCGGTCAGGGCGACGGTCTGTTCCTGCCCATGGGCGCGTCCAAGGCTCTGCGCGTGCAGGGTGCGTGGGTGAGCGAACAGGAGATCGAGCGGGTCGTGGCCCACGTGACGCAGCAGGCGCGTCCCGAGTACCGCTCCGATGTGCAGGCGGCGGCCGAGAAGAAGGAGATCGACGCCGACATCGGCGACGATCTGGAGCTGCTCCTCGCGGCCGCAGAGCTGGTGGTCTCGACCCAGTTCGGGTCGACCTCGATGCTGCAGCGCAAGCTCCGCGTCGGTTTCGCGAAGGCCGGGCGCCTCATGGACCTCCTCGAGTCGCGCGAGATCGTCGGGCCGTCGGAGGGTTCCAAGGCCCGCGACGTCCTCGTCACGAACGAGCAGCTTCCGGCCGTCCTCGCCCGCCTGCGCGGCGAGGATCCGCCCGCCGGCGGCGACGACGACCGCTACGGTCCGGATGCCGTCGAGGCACAGTTCGACGGTCTTCCCGTCGTCGGTGACGACGAGGACTCCGAAGACGCCTGGCAACTGACGGGACGCGACTGATGGCCGTGCACCCGCAGCTTCCCAACGCGATCACGATCGCGCGGATCCTGTGTGCGCCGGTCTTCCTGTGGCTGCTGCTCGCGGACGCGGGGGCCGGGGGAGGGCTCCGTTGGGCTGCGGGCATCGTCTTCATCGTGGCGATCGCCACGGACGGCGTCGACGGGTACATCGCGCGCCGGTTCGACATCGTCAGCGACCTCGGGAAGCTCCTCGATCCGATCGCCGACAAGGCGCTCACCGGCGTCGCGTTCGTCGGGTTGTCGATCCTCGGCGAGCTGGACTGGTGGGTGACGATCGTCGTGCTGGTCCGCGAGATCGGCATCACCGTCTACCGCTTCATGGTCGTCAGCGACCACGTGCTCGCCGCCGCCTGGATGGGCAAGCTCAAGACCGTGGCGCAAGCCGTGGCGCTCTCGATCGCGCTCCTGGCGCTGGCATCCCTGTCGGATGCCGCCGTCTGGCAGTCGACCGTGTGGTGGGCCGGGGTGGTGACGATGACCATCGCGGTGGTCCTCACCATTGCGTCGGGCATCGACTACGTCGTCTCGGAGGTTCGCGGGGCGCGCGCACGGCGAGGCGGCCGATGATCGACGGCGTGCCCGACGACCTCGACGAGACCGTCGTGCGCGACCCGCGCGAGAGCGCCGCCGTACTCCTCGAGCGTCTCGTCGAACTCGGCTGGACAGTCGCCGTCGCCGAGTCGCTCACCGGCGGCATGGTCGTCTCGTCGCTCGTCGACATCCCGGGTGCGTCCCGCGCCGTCCGGGGCGGAGTCGTGGCGTACGCGACCGATCTGAAGCGGAGCGTGCTCGGCGTCGATCCCGCGCTCCTGCAGGCGCACGGCGCCGTACATCCGCGCGTCGCCCGTCAGATGGCGCGGGGCGTCCGTGACGTCCTCGGACACGACGGCATCCCGGCCGACGTCGGTATCGCCACCACCGGGGTCGCCGGTCCGGACCCGCAGGACGGGCAACCGGTCGGGACGGTGCACATCGCCGTCTCGACGCCCCTCGGGACGCGCGTGGACTCCCTCGTGCTGGCGGGCGACCGAGACCGCATCCGCCGGGAGGCGACGCACATCGCCATCCGTCGCGCCCTCGCCGCGCTGTGAGCGCTTCCGCTCGTGCCGAGGGGAACAAATGATGACACATCCGAGTTGTTCCCAGCGATTCCCATCCAGTGCCCAGCGCGCGGCATTAGGGTGACCTGAAACGGTGTTGTACCGTTGTCCACCCGGGCAGCGGAGGAATCGGTAGTGAGGAGGGGTTCACATGATCCTGGTCCGTCAAGAGATCGGCGAGGTCCTGCGTGAGCTCCGCCAGCAGAAGGGTCGTACCCTTCGTCAGGTCGCCAGCCGCGCGAGTGTGGCTCTCGGTTACCTGAGCGAGGTCGAGCGCGGCCAGAAGGAAGCGTCCAGCGAGATCCTCGCCTCGGTCGCCGAGGCCCTCGACGTGCCGATCTCCACCATCATGCGCGAGGTCGGTGACCGCCTGTCGGTCCTCGAAGGTCTGCAGAGTTTCCCCGACGTCGTTCCCGACGACCTGGTGGCAGCGGTCGAGCCCGAGCTCTCCCTGCACTGATCCCGCGTAATGCGACGTAGCGAATTCGATCGCGCGGTCGCCGACGAGTTCGGCGTGCGCGGCGGTTCCCTGATGACCGACCTCGTGCTGACGTCCGTGGGCGGACGCACGAGTGCGGACGCCCTCGCCGCCGGCGTCGACCCGCGCGACGTGTGGCTCGCGCTGTGCGAGGAGACGGACGTCCCTGCCGAGCGGCGGTACGGCGTCGGTCGTCTCGACCCACGGCGCCGGTGATCGCGCCTCGGGTCTGACGAGCCGCGTCGCGGGCGGCGCGCGCCCTCGCCGACGACCGGCACGTCTTCGGGTGTCGCGACGCGCCGCACGGCGTGTCATCGAATCTTCGTTCGATTTCGGCGTAGGCTCCTGCACATCGGAGTTTCGGGCGTTCTCGTCCACAGAAGCCGGGGTTTCCTCCGTCGATGTCGGAGGCCCTCCCTAACGTGATCGATGTCGAACGACACTCTGAACGCCTTGTCGGGCATCCCCTCCGTCGGAGGGGAGCACGACAGCCTATAGGCGACGGATCGCGAGAAGAAAGAAGACGTCATGCCCTCACCCGCAGAGCGCGAGAAGGCCCTCGAATCGGCCCTCGCCCAGATCGACCGGCAGTTCGGAAAGGGCTCGGTCATGCGACTGGGCAGCGACGAGCGCGCCCCGATCGAGACCATCCCCACCGGCTCGGTCGCCCTCGACGTGGCCCTCGGCATCGGCGGTCTTCCCCGCGGTCGCATCATCGAGATCTACGGCCCGGAGTCCTCGGGTAAGACCACGCTGACCCTCCACGCCATCGCCAATGCACAGCGTGCGGGCGGTATCGCGGCGTTCATCGACGCCGAGCACGCGCTCGATCCCGAGTACGCGAAGAAGCTCGGGGTCGACATCGACGCCCTCCTCGTCTCGCAGCCCGACACGGGTGAGCAGGCGCTCGAGATCGCCGACATGCTGATCCGTTCCGGTGCCATCGACCTCGTGGTCATCGACTCCGTGGCGGCGCTCGTCCCCGAAGCCGAGATCAAGGGTGAGATGGGCGACTCGCACGTGGGTCTGCAGGCTCGCCTGATGTCGCAGGCCCTGCGAAAGCTCACCGGTGGGTTGAACACCACCAAGACGACCGCGATCTTCATCAACCAGCTGCGCGAGAAGATCGGCGTGTTCTTCGGCTCGCCCGAGACCACCGCCGGAGGTAAGGCGCTGAAGTTCTACGCGTCGGTCCGTCTCGACATCCGTCGAATCGAGACCCTCAAGGACGGTACCGAAGCGGTCGGTAACCGCACTCGCGTCAAGGTCGTCAAGAACAAGATGGCGCCGCCCTTCAAGCAGGCCGAGTTCGACATCCTTTACGGCGTGGGCATCTCGCGCGAGGGAAGCCTGATCGACTTCGGTGTCGAGCACGGCATCGTGAAGAAGTCGGGCGCCTGGTACACGTACGACGGCGAGCAGCTCGGGCAGGGCAAAGAGAACGCCCGCAACTTCCTGATCAAGAACGCCGATGTCGCGGCCGAGATCGAGTCGAAGATCAAGGGCAAGCTCGGTATCGGCGCTCCGGCCGCGACCGCCGCTCCGGCCGCAGACGAGCTGGCCGCCCGCCGTCCCGCCTGATGACAGACGACGCCCGTCGCCCGGGTCGCGTCTCCGCCGAAGCGGAGCGCGACGCGGGCGACCGCGCGGTCGGTGACGACCTCGCGCCGGTCATCCCTCTCTTCGGTTCGCGTGCTCCCGCTCCCCAGGCGTCGCGCGACCGTGCGGCCACGTCGACGTCCCCCCGGGACGAGGCGACGGGCTGGTCTCGCCCGGGTGCCGCGTTCGACGATCCCGTTGACGCGGAATCGCCCGATGAGATCCGCGATCGCGCCGAGGCGGTTCTCCTGCGCAAGCTTCGTGGGCACTCCCTGTCGCTGGCGGAAGCCCGTACGGCTCTCGGCGGGATCGACGGTGTCGATGACTCCGTGATCGAGGACGTCGTGACGAAGTTCGTCGACCTCGGTTACCTCGACGACCAGGCGTTCGCCGAGCAGCTCGCGATGTCGGCGATCGAACGCCGAGGGCAGGGTCGTCGTGCGGTCGCGCAGACTCTCCGCAAACGCGGGATCTCGCGCGAAGTCGCGGATGCCGCGATCGCCGAGCTGCCCGACGACGACGCGGAACGCGCGCTGGAGTTCGCCCGCTCGAAGGCCCGCAACGTCGGCGGCAAGGACTACGACGCCAGCCTGCGCCGCCTAGCCGGACAACTCGCCCGGCGAGGGTACTCGTCGTCGATCTCCCTCGAAGCTGCGCGTCAGGCACTGGCAGAAGCGGGCATCCGGCGTGCCCCGTTCTCACGACCGGCCGCGTCGGTCGCCGTCCGGTTCACCCCGGACGACTGACGTCCGGTACCGGCCGCGCGCGCTCCCTCCCGACCGTGTTCCTCCGGCGACCGGCGCTTAGAATGGCACGCATCATGACGACCCCCGTATCGACACCGACGCTCATCGCGCCCTCCGCGGCCGCTCACACGGCCGACGGTCGCGCGCGCACCTACGAGGTGCGGACCTTCGGTTGTCAGATGAACGTGCACGATTCCGAGCGTCTCTCCGGTTCGCTCGAGAGCGCCGGCTACGTCCGAGCCGAAGCCGGTGCCGACGCCGACGTCGTCGTGATCAACACGTGCGCCGTCCGCGACAACGCCGCCGGCAAGCTGTACGGCACCCTCGGTCACCTCAAGTCGCGCAAGGACGCCCACGACGGCATGCAGATCGCCGTCGGAGGCTGCCTCGCGCAGATGGACAAGGACGCCGTGCAGCAGAAGGCGCCGTGGGTCGACGTCGTCTTCGGCACGCACAACATGGGGTCCCTTCCCGGAATGCTCGAGCGGGCGCGCCACAACGGCGAGGCCGAACTCGAGATCCTCGAGTCGCTCGAGATCTTTCCTTCGACGCTCCCCACCAAACGCGACTCGGTGCACAGCGGCTGGGTGTCGATCTCCGTGGGGTGCAACAACACCTGCACGTTCTGCATCGTCCCGAGCCTCCGCGGAAAAGAGAAGGACCGTCGTCCCGGCGACATCCTGAACGAGATCCGCCTCCTCGTCGACGACGGGGCGATCGAGGTCACGCTGCTCGGGCAGAACGTCAACTCCTACGGCGTCGAGTTCGGTGACCGGCTCGCCTTCGGCAAGCTTCTGCGCGCGGCCGGCGAGATCGACGGTCTCGAGCGCATCCGCTTCACCAGCCCGCACCCGGCGGCGTTCACGGACGACGTGATCGCCGCGATGGCCGAGACCCCGTCGGTCATGCCGCAACTGCACATGCCGCTGCAGTCGGGGTCGGACCGGATCCTCAAGGCCATGCGCCGGTCGTACCGCAGCGAACGGTTCCTCGGCATCCTCGAGCGTGTCCGCGACCAGATCCCTCACGCCGCGATCACGACCGACATCATCGTCGGTTTCCCGGGCGAGACGGATGCCGACTTCGAAGAGACCATGCGGGTGGTCGAGGCCTCCCGCTTCGCGAGCGCCTTCACCTTCCAGTACTCGATCCGCGAGGGCACTCCCGCCGCGACGATGGACGATCAGGTTCCGAAGGCGGTCGTCCAGGAGCGCTACGAGCGTCTCATCGCGCTGCAGGAGCGGATCTCCCTCGAAGAGAACCAGAACCAGGTCGGGCGCGTGCTCGAAGTGCTGGTGTCGACCGGCGAAGGCAAGAAGGACGCGGCGTCGCGGCGCCTCACGGGCCGCGCGGAAGACAATCGTCTCGTCCACTTCGAGGTGCCCGAGGGTTCGGCGCTCCCGCGCCCGGGTGATGTCGTCTCCGTGGAGGTCACGCGTGCCGCGCCGTTCTACCTCGTCGCCGATGCGGTGACCGGCGGGCCGCTGCATGTCCGCCGCACGCGGGCGGGCGACGCCTGGGACCGCGCGCAGGCGGAATCGTGCGGCGTTCCCGCACCCGGTGCCGACGCGGGCGCCCCGCGCGCCGTGTCACTGGGCCTTCCGAGTCTGCGTATCGGCGTGTGACCGCCGACGACGCGCCGCGGTTGTGGGCGATCGTCGGTGCGACCGGCACGGGGAAGACCGGGCTCTCGCTCAATCTGGCCCACGCCCTCCACGAGCGGGGACGCGCGGTGGAGATCGTGAACGCCGACGCCATGCAGCTGTACCGCGGCATGGACATCGGCACCGCGAAGCTGCCGACGCCGGAGAGGCGCGGGATCCCGCACCACCTCTTCGACGCTCTCGCCGTCACCGACGAAGCGGCGGTGGCCTGGTATCAGCCGACGGCCCGCGAGACGATCACAGGCGTGTTCTCGCGCGGGGCGGATGCGATCCTCGTGGGCGGTTCGGGACTGTACGTCTCCAGCGTGCTGTGGGACTTCCGTTTCCCGCCGCGGGATTCCGCCGTCCGTGCGGAGCTGGAGGCCGAGCTCGAGAGCGAGGGTCCCGGCGTGCTTTTCGCACGCCTGCGGGCCATGGACCCCGCCGCCGCCGAACGCATCGATCCGCGCAACGGACGACGGGTCGTCCGCGCGCTGGAGGTGCTGGCGCTGGGCGAGGACACCCATGGCGGTGCCCTTCCCGCCGAGCCCGACCTCTGGCATCCGCGGACGACGATCCTCGCGACGGAGATCGAACGCGAGACGCTCGTGGGCCTCCTCGACGCCCGGGTCGAGGCCATGTGGGAGCAGGGGCTGCTCGACGAGGTGTCCGCGCTGCGAGCCGAGGGGATCGAGCGCGGTGTCACCGCGGCGCGCGCGATCGGGTACGCGCAGGCGCTGGCCCAGCTCCGCGGCGAGATGACCCGCGCGGAGGCGATCGCCGAGACGCAGGCGCTCACGCGCCGCTACGCGCGGCGCCAGGTGTCGTGGTTCCGTCGCTATGCCGACGCCCGCCGCCTCGATGTCCGGACCGCCCGTGCCGACGCGCTCGTCGACGAGGTACGGGGAGACGAGGTGCGGGGGTGAGTGTGGAGATCCGCGCGTTCCGGGCGGCGGACGAAGAGGCGGTCGTGGCGTTGTGGGAGGAGGCCGGGCTCACCCGGCCGTGGAACGATCCGCGCGCCGACATCCGGCGGAAGCTCACCGTTCAGCCCGAGCTCTTCCTCGTGGCCGCCGACGGCGACACGGTGGTCGGCAGCGTCATGGCCGGATACGACGGTCACCGCGGATGGCTGTACTACCTGGCCTCGGCGTCGTCGCGCCGGGGGCGGGGGATCGGTCGCGCCCTCGTGGCCGAGGCCGAACGGCTCCTGGAAGCGATGGGATGCCCGAAGGTGCAGCTGATGGTGCGGCCGGACAACACCGGTGCGCGCGGGTTCTACGACGCGCTGGGGTACGTCCCGTTCGAGACGTGGGCCACGGGGCGTCGCCTCATCGTCGACGGACCGGGCGGTCCCGCCTGACGACGCCCACGGCGCCCGCATAACGGCCATCCCTAGACTGGATGCCATGGCGACTCTCGCGTTCACCAAGGGCCACGGCACCGGCAACGACTTCGTGATCGTGTCGGACCCGGATGGCGAGCTCCACCTCTCCGACGACCAGGTCGCGATCCTGTGCGACCGTCACTTCGGCATCGGAGCCGACGGATTGCTGCGCGTCGTCCGGTCCGTGGCGATCGACGAGGGGGCGGACGCGGCCGCGTCGGGGGCTGAGTGGTTCATGGACTACCGCAATGCGGACGGCTCGAAGGCGGAGATGTGCGGCAACGGTACGCGGGTGTTCGCCCGCTACCTGACCGATTCGGGACTCGCCGACATCGCCGGTGGGCTGCGCATCGGCACGCGCGCGGGCGTGAAGACCCTGACCCGCAGCGACCGCGGCTTCGAAGTCGACCTGGGGGAGTTCCTGATCGAGCCCGGCGAGGTGCTCGTGCGCGCGAAGGGCCTGCCCGTCGCGCGGCCCGGCGTCGGTGTCGACGTCGGCAACCCGCATGTCGTCGTGGCGCTCTCCTCGGACGCCGAGCTCGACAGCGCGGAGCTGGCGTATCAACCGGTGCTGGACCCGGCGCCCCGGCACGGGGCGAACGTCGAGTTCGTCGTTCCGGCCGACCCGCTCGTGCGCGACGGCGTGGGCGCGATCAGCATGCGCGTGTTCGAGCGCGGCGTCGGCGAGACGCTGAGCTGCGGCACGGGTGTCGCGGCCGCGGCCCTCGCCGTGCGGCACTGGGCCGGATCCGCGGCGCCCGATGCGTGGGTCGTCGAAACGCGCGGCGGAACTCTGGGCGTGCGCGTCGCCGACGGTCACGTGTACCTCTCGGGCCCGGCATCCCTCGTCTTCACCGGAGAGGTCGCTCTGGCCTGAACCGGCGGTGTGCGCCGGCGGAACGCGTCAGAGCGCGTCGGCGATGACGTCGATGGGTTCGCTCGGAGGCGAGCCGTGACGACGGACCCGCAGCACCCGGTACCCGCGTCCGGTGGCGGCACGGTGGACCGAGAATCCGCTCGCGAACGTCGCCGCCAGCCACCGCTGGAGCGAATCGGAACCGAGGTTGCGCTGGACCACGAACCACCCGTCGGACCGCTCCGCGAGGCGCGGGATCCAGTGCTCCAGCATGCCGTGGAGTTCGTTCTTTCCCACCCGGATGGGCGGGTTCGAGCGGATCGTGCGGAACGCGATCCCGTCGGGAACATCCTCGGGACGAACGGCGTTGACATTGGTGAGGCCGAGGCGCTCCGCGTTCTGCCTCACGAGGTCGAGAGCCCGCTCGTTGACGTCGACGGCCCAGACCGTCGCATGAGGGGCATCCAGAGCGAGGCTCAGCGTGATCGGACCCCAGCCGCTTCCCAGGTCGAGGAAGTTCCCACCGGCGGGCGGGGCCGGCGTGTTGGCCAGGAGCACCGAGGTTCCGGCATCCAGACGGTCCGGACTGAAGACACCGCCCGCGGTCACGACTTCGAGCTCACGCCCGGCGAGGGTGACACGGAGGCGGCGGAACTGTTCGGGACTCGACGGCGACGCGCTGAAATAGTGGTCGCTCCCCATGCCAAGGAAGCGTAGCGGACCGGAGCCCTCGACGTGGGGGCGACTAAAGTGCGAGGATGCCGCGGCACCGCTCGCGGACGGAAGGAACACATGACCGAACAGACCACACCCCCGAGCATCGACGAGTCGCCGGTCGACCCGGTCGACCGTGTGCTTTCGCGCGCCGACGCGCATCGCGGGGTCCGGGTCTTCGGCGCAGCGCAGGCCCTGCAGGACTCCGCCACCGCCTACGGCGGATCCGCCGACGGCGACCAGTGGGATCGTGAGGAGCGTGCGGCGCTCCGACGCGTCCCGGGCCTGTCGACCGAGCTGGAAGACGTCACCGAGGTCGAGTATCGGCAGCTGCGCCTCGAGAACGTCGTTCTCGTCGGCGTGCACCCGCAGGGCGAGCAGGCGGATGCCGAGAACTCGCTGCGCGAGCTGGCGGCCCTGGCCGAGACGGCGGGCGCGGTCGTGCTGGACGGCGTGCTGCAGCGCCGCCCGCATCCCGACCCCGCGACGTACGTGGGGCGCGGCAAGGCCCAGGAGCTGCGCGACATCGTCGCGGCGGTGGGTGCGGACACGGTCATCGCCGACACCGAACTCGCCCCGAGCCAGCGGCGCGCCCTCGAGGACGTGGTGAAGGTCAAGGTCATCGACCGGACGACCGTGATCCTCGACATCTTCAGCCAGCACGCCAAGAGCCGCGAGGGTAAGGCGCAGGTCGAACTCGCGCAGCTCGAATACCTGCTTCCGCGCCTGCGCGGTTGGGGTGACTCGATGTCGCGTCAGGCCGGTGGACAGGTCGGTGCCGGCGGCGCCGGTATGGGCTCGCGCGGTCCCGGTGAGACCAAGATCGAGCTCGACCGGCGACGTATCCGCACCAAGATGGCGCTGCTGCGCAAGCAGCTGCGGGACTTCGCGCCCGCCCGCGCGGCGAAGCGCGCCGAGCGCAAGCGTCACACGATCCCCTCCGTCGCGATCGCCGGATACACCAACGCCGGCAAGTCCAGCCTGCTCAATCGACTGACGAGCGCGGGCGTTCTGGTCGAGAACGCCCTGTTCGCGACCCTGGATGCCACCGTCCGCCGTTCCGAGACCACGGACGGCCGTGTCTACACGCTGACCGACACGGTCGGTTTCGTCCGGAACCTTCCGCACCAGCTCGTCGAGGCGTTCCGTTCGACCCTGGAAGAGGTCGGCGACGCCGATGTCATCCTGCACGTCGTGGATGCGTCGCACCCGGATCCCGCGGCGCAGCTGTCGACGGTTCGGGATGTGATGGGCGACGTGGACGCCGACTTCGGGCACGAGATCGTCGTGTTCAACAAGGCCGACCTCGTGAGCCCGGACGATCGCCTCGTCCTGCGCGGTCTCGCCCCGGCTGCGATGTTCGTGTCATCCCGAACCGGCGAGGGCATCGACGAGCTCCGCGCCGCGATCGAGGACGCGCTGCCGCTCCCCGCGGTCGAGGTGCGCGCGGTCGTGCCGTACGACCGCGGCGACCTCGTGTCGGCGGTCCACGAGACCGGCCTGATCATGGCTCAGGAGCACCGCGAGCAGGGAACCTTCCTGCACGCGCACGTCGGTGCGCGTCTCGCGGCCGAGCTCGCTCCGTACGCCGCCTGATCGGATCCCTCACACGACGACGCCCTGCCTCTCGGCGGGGCGTCGTCGTGTGAGGACTCAGTCGAGCGCGAACGCCGGGATGCCGGGTGTCTCGAACCCGAAGACCGCGCCGAGGAAGCCGAGCTCGCGCTGGAGGGAGTCCACCACCGTCTCCGCGCGACGGAAACCGTGGCCCTCGCCCTCGTACAGGACGTACGAGTGCGCGACGCCGTGGGCCGCGAGGGCGTCGCGGATCGCTTCGGCCTGCGAGGGCGGGACGACCCGGTCCTCGGCGCCCTGCAGGATCAGCAGGGGCACGCGGAAGCGATCGGGGTGCGACAACGGCGACCGGTCGAGGTAGACGGCCTCCGCTTCGGGGAGCGGCCCGATGAGACCGTCGAGGTAGCGCGCTTCGAAGTCGTGGGTGTCTTCCGCGAGAGCGCGGGCGTCGCCTACGCCGTAGCGGGAGATCCCCGCCGAGAACACGTCGGTGTTCGTCACCGCCGCGAGCACGGTCCAGCCGCCCGCGGACCCTCCGGCGATGGCCAGGCGCTCGGGGTCGGCGAGACCGGCGGCCGCGAGAGCGGATGCCGCCGCGGCGACGTCGTCGACATCCACGACCCCCCACTGCCCGCGCAGTCTCTCGCGGTAGGCGCGACCGTACCCCGTGGAACCGCCGTAGTTCACGTCGAGCACGCCGATTCCGCGACTGGTGAAGAACGCCGTCTTCGCCGAAGGGGCGGGACCGACGTGCGACGTCGGCCCGCCGTGGACGAGGACGAGGTACGGCGGCCGCTCGCCGGCCGGGGCCACGACATCGGGGTTCGTCGGCGGGTAGGCGAAGGCGTGCACCGGGCCGTGCGGGCCCCCGGTGGTGAGGGCGCGGGCGGCCGGCATCCATTCGACGCCCGGGTGGTCTGCGACCGTGACCTGCGCGACCGCTCCGGTGTCGAGGTCGATCGACCACAGTCCCGACAGCCCCGAGGCGTCGGAACCGGAGACGAGGGCGCGGGAGCCGCGCACGTCGTCGACCGAGGCGCCGGCGACCACCGGCACGTCGAGCAGACGGATGCCGCTGGGCGCGATCTCGACGATCTCGTCGCCGCCGTCGGTGCGGACGGCGATGATGCGACCGTCGTCGGTGGCCGAGAACCAGCGGGTCCCGAGGACCCAGACCGGGCCGCCGGTGTCGGCGTCGGCCGGCGCGACCGGCTGGGGGTCACCGTCGAGCGACCGACGGAACAGGTTCCAGCGCTCCTCCGGATCGTCGGCGTACAGCAGCTCGTCGTCGCCGATCCAGACGGGCTGCAGCGGTGCGCGGCGGTCGCCTCCGGCGAGATCGCGCACGTCTCCGGTTGCGAGGTCGGCGACGCGGAGCACGGTGGCGTCCCACGGCATGTCGGGGTGGTCCCACGCGATCCACGCCAGGTGGCGGCCGTCGGGGGACAGCGCCGGGTGGGCGAGGAACACGCTTCCCGTGGCGAGCACCTCCGTGTCGGAGCCGTCGAGCGGGATCCGCACGATCGCGCGCTCCGGGACCCGCTGGGCTCCGTGGGTCTCGCGGACCGCCACGAGGCTGCCGTACTGCCAGGACAGCCCTCCGTGCCGCACATCGCCGCCCTCGGGGGTCAGCGCGCGCGGCGCGCCACCGGTGGTGAGCGAATAGACACGCTGGTCGGACTTCTCGACGTAGAAGAGCTGGCCGTCGTCGGATGCCGTCCAGGCGCCGCCGCCGTACTCGTGCACCGACGAGCGGGCGTTGCCCGGAGCGGGCAGGACCGTCTCGACCGATCCGTCCGGGCGCTTCCGTTTCACGGTGACGCGTCCGCCCTCGCTCGGGACGGATTCGCCCCACCAGACGTCGTCGCCGACGATGCGCGCGCCGTCCAGCCGAGGCGATGACTGCGCGACCGCCTCGGGCGTGAGGGGAGAGGGCCAGGATCCGTATGGGAGCGTCTGCGGCATGGCATCCACCCTACGGACCGGGCCGGACATGCCGCGCTGCGCCTTCGTCGCCGTGCCCCGAGGCACCCGAACGGCGCGCGACCCGGCCGGACGCCCACCGGCGACGGTCTCAGCCGCCGACGACCTGCCGCGTCACACCGAGCCGACCCACCCAGTCGCGGATGACCTGACGCTGGCCCGCGTCGCACGTGTAGCCGTACCCGACGGTGACCTCGTAGTAGGAGTAGGCGTCGATCGCGACCTCGTGATCGAGCGACCACCCGTCGAGGAACGTCAGCGCGTAGCAGTCGGCCATCGTCTCGGCGTCGCCCCCGAAGGACGCGAGCGCGTCGTCGGTCGGCTGAGGGTTGGTGAACTGCAGGACGTGAGCGTACTCGTGGTAGGCGGCGCCGGTGCGGATCCAGTCGGTCATCGTGGGATCGGTCTGGGAGTCGGCCCGCACGTGCACCGTGAAGGGTTGCGCGCCGGACACGCACGCCAGGGCCGTGGCGCCGCAGGGCGTGGCGCCCTCGAAGACGGTCGAGACCCACCCGCGTCCGAGATCGTCGAGCGTCGCCTCCCACGCGGTCCCCGACGCGTTCGACGCGGCCTGAGCGCTGACGCCGTCGGAGCGGCTCGAGATTTCCGACGTCAATCTCTGCACGTCCACGACGTCCTGATCGAGCGCGGCGGGGTTCCGCCGGTGGATCCACGCGCGATCGGCGAGATCCTCGACGCGGTACCACGGCACGATCGTCGCGTAGGGGAGACCGACGAGCGGCTCGATCGTCGCGTACAGGTCGTTCATCGCGGTACCGAACTGCTCTTTGCGATCGATCATCTCCTGCTGCTCGTCGAGACGTCGCTGCTGGTCGGTGATCTGCTGCTGCTGGTCGCCGATGAGCGTGCGAGCCTCCTGCAGCTGGGTGACCACCCAGAAGAATCCGAGCCCGCCGGCGACGACGGCGACGGCCAGGAGGACGGCGAGGACCACGACGCTCGCGCGCGGACGACGACGTTCGGCCGGCACGGTGACGGGGGCCTCGGTGAGGGGTGCGTCCGCGGGGAGGGAGGGAGCGGGGCCCGGATCCCCGGCCACGGGCACGCGACCCGCGGCCGGATCGTCGGGCACGGCGGGCGGAGCGGGGCGTGCACTGGCCGGGTCGGAGGGCGGGGGCTCGGCGGCGGGGGTGGGGGACGACACGGGACTCGCTCTCTCGATGTGTCCTGTCATGTTAGGGGCGTCCGGCGCGGGCGATCATGCGGCTGTGGAGAGAGCTCGGAACGACGGAGGCCGGATGCCCACCGCGAGGTGGTCATCCGGCCTCCGGAGGAGCCGAGCCGGCGTCAGACCGTCCGCAGCACGGCGACGACCCGGCCGAGGACGACGGCTTCGTCGCCCAGGATCGGCTCGAACGCGGAGTTGCGGGGGAGCAGCCACGTGTGACCGTCCCGGCGGCGGAACGTCTTCACCGTCGCCTCGCCGTCCAGCATGGCGGCCACGACCTCGCCGTTCTCGGCGGTGGACTGCGTGCGCACGACCACCCAGTCGCCGTCGCAGATCGCCGCGTCGATCATCGAGTCACCCGAGACCTTGAGCATGAACAGTTCACCCTTTCCGACGAGCTGGCGGGGGAGGGGGAAGATCTCCTCGACCTGCTGATCGGCGGTGATCGGCACTCCCGCGGCGATCCGGCCGACGAGCGGGACCAGGGCGGCGTCGCCCACGGCGGGTGCGGTGTCGGCCGGATTCTCGGCGGCGGTGCCGGGCAGGTCGATCAGGACCTCCATCGCCCGCGTCTTGCCGGGGTCGCGGCGGAGGTACCCGCTGAGCTCGAGCTGGTTCAGCTGGTGGGTGACGCTCGAGAGCGACTTGAGCCCCACCGCGTCGCCGATCTCGCGCATGCTCGGCGGATAGCCGTGCCGTGCGATCGAGCGCTGGATCACCTCGAGGATGGCGAGCTGCTTGTCGCTGAGGCTCTTCCGGCGCCGGGTCTGCGGCCGTTCGCGGCCGGCCGCGGTCGTCGCGTCGGTCATGTGTGCTCCCCTCGCGCCGCGTCCTGCGATGCGGCGGAAATTCGAATGTCGGAGGTCCGTGATGAGGTCTCCTCGTCGAAACCGTATCCGGTGGACCACTCGATCGCGGCGGAGCTTCCCGCGTGTCGCGTTCGATCGGTCTCCGATAACGCCGGTGTTGACGCCTCCACAGTATCGAAGATAGATTCGGAATACAGATTCGCACCACCGCCCTCCCGGCCGAGGGCGGGGTGTGAATCTCTCCCCACCGAGGAGCACACCATGAGCAGCATCGCCGTCACCGCCCCCACCACCCGCCTGCGTCTGACCGCGCGCGGACGTCGGGTGTTCGCCTTCTTGGCCGCGCTTCCCGTGGTCGTCGCCCTCGCGCTCGCCGTCGTCGGCGGCGGAGCGGCCCTCGCCTCGAACGAGACGGGCGCTCCCACGGGTGCCTTCACCGAGATCACCGTCATGAGCGGCGAGACCCTGTGGTCGATCGCCGAAGACGTCGCCCCCGCGTCCGATCCGCGAGACGTCGTCGCCGAGATCGCCCGCCTCAACGCGCTTGAGAACGGTTCGGTCACCGCCGGTCAGCGCATCGCCATCCCCGCGGCCTACGCCTTGGGGCGGTGATCACCCGGCGCGTCGCCGCCTACCATGGGTGAGGTGACCGTGCGCCTCGACGACCTTCCTCTTCGCGACGACCTCCGGGGCATGACTCCCTACGGAGCGCCGCAGGCGGCCCTGCCCGTCGCCCTCAACGTTAACGAGAACACCCACCCCGTTCCGTCCGAGGTGGCGGACGACATCCTGGACGCCGTCGCCCGGGCCCTTCGCGACGTCAACCGGTACCCGGACCGCGAGTTCACCGGCCTTCGGGAGGCCTTCGCCGACTATCTCGGCCACGGTCTCGTCCGAGAGCAGATCTGGGCGGCGAACGGGTCGAACGAGGTGCTCCAGCACGTCCTGCAGGCCTTCGGTGGTCCGGGGCGCCGCGCGATGGGCTTCGCACCCACCTACTCGATGTACCCGATCCTGACGCGCGCCACCGGCGCGGAGTGGATCGCGGGGGAGCGCGAGCACGACTTCACGCTGAGCGCCGCGTTCGCCGCCGAGCAGGTGGTGCGCGAGAACCCCGACATCGTGTTCCTGTGCGCTCCGAACAACCCCACCGGCACTCCTTTGAGCCTCGACGTCATCGAGGCCGTGTACGCGGTGACCGACGGCATCGTGATCGTCGACGAGGCCTACCAGGAGTTCGCTCCCCACGACGAGCCGTCCGCGGTGACGCTGCTGCCGGGCCGCCCGCGTCTGGTGGTGTCGCGGACGATGAGCAAGGCGTTCGCCTTCGCCGGCGCGCGCGTGGGGTATCTCGCAGCCGACCCCGCCCTCGTCGACGCGCTCCGTCTCGTGCGTCTGCCGTACCACCTGAGCGCCCTGACCCAGGCGGCGGCGACCGCCGCGCTGGGGCACGCCGACACGATGCTGTCGATGGTGGATGAGATCGTCGCCCAGCGCGACCGGATCTCCGCCACGGTGGCGGCGTTGGGGTACACCGCGCACGAGTCGTGGACGAACTTCGTGCTGTTCGGCGGGGTCGACGATCCGGCAGCGACCTGGCAGGCCCTCTACGATCGCGGCGTCCTCATCCGCGATGTCGGTATCGCCCACCACCTGCGCGTCACGGCGGGGACCGCGGACGAGACGACGGCGTTCCTCGATGCACTGGCGTCGGTAGGATCGCGAGCATGACCGCCGCTGCCACGCCTCGCACCGCAACGATCGTCCGCGAGACGAGCGAGTCGCGGGTGGAGCTGTCCCTCGACCTGGACGGGACCGGAGCGAGCGAGATCTCCACGAGCGTGCCGTTCTTCGATCACATGCTGACGGCCTTCGCGAAGCACTCGCTGACCGATCTTCGGGTGACGGCCACGGGCGACACGCACATCGACGCGCACCACACGGTCGAAGACACCTCGATCGTGCTCGGCCAGGCGATCCGTCAGGCGCTGGGCGACAAGTCGGGCATCGCCCGGTACGGCGACGCCCTCGTCCCCCTCGACGAGGCGCTCGCCCAGGCGGTCGTCGACATCAGCGGCCGGCCGTACCTGGTCCACACCGGCGAGCCCGCGGGCTTCGAGCACCACCTCATCGGGGGACACTTCACCGGGTCGCTCGTGCGTCACTCGTTCGAGGCGATCTCGATCCACGCCGGACTCACCGTGCACGTGCGCGTGCTGGGCGGGCGCGATCCGCACCACATCGCCGAGGCCGAGTACAAGGCGCTGGCTCGCGCGTTCCGCCAGGCGAAGGCGCTCGACCCGCTCGTCGACGGCATCCCCAGCACCAAGGGAGCCCTGTGAGCAAGCCCGTCGTCGCGGTCCTCGATTACGGTTCGGGCAACGTCCACTCGGCGGTCAAGGCTCTCATCGAGGCCGGTGCGGACGCGCGCCTCACCTCCGACCGTGCGCTGCTCCTCGACGCCGACGGACTGCTGGTTCCCGGCGTCGGGGCCTTCAGCGCCGTGATGGACGCCCTCACCGCCAGCCGCGGGGGCGAGATCATCGATCGCCGCCTCGCCGGCGGACGTCCCGTACTCGGGATCTGCGTGGGCATGCAGGTCATGTTCGGTCGCGGGATCGAGCGCGGCACCGACACCGAGGGCCTCGGGGAGTGGCCCGGCACCGTTTCGGAGCTCGCGGCTCCGGTGCTGCCGCACATGGGATGGAACACCGTCTCCGCCGGGCAGGGCTCGCGTCTGTTCGACGGGATCGCCGATGAGCGCTTCTACTTCGTGCACTCGTACGCCGCTCAGGAATGGTCGCTCGAGGTCACCCCTCCGTTCCCCGAGCCGGTGCTCACGTGGTGCACCTACGGCGAGCCCTTCCTGGCCGCCGTCGAGAACGGTCCTCTCGCGGCGACGCAGTTCCACCCCGAGAAGTCGGGGGAGGCCGGCATCCGGCTGCTCGCGAATTGGATCGACGGGCTGCGCGCGACTACTGTGTGACCTCGTGCCCGGGGCTGGCGACAGGCGCCTGCCGGCACGAGGAGCCATGAACGATTTCGCGTCCACGCCCGAGCTTGTCCTTCTCCCCGCGGTCGACGTGGCCGACGGAAAGGCCGTCCGACTGACCCAGGGAGAGGCCGGCACCGAGACCAGCTACGGCGATCCCGTGGATGCCGCCCTGGACTTCGCCCGTCAGGGCGCGGCCTGGATCCACCTGGTCGACCTGGATGCCGCCTTCGGTCGCGGCAACAACACCGCCGTGATGCGCAAGGTCATCAAGCAGGTCAAGGGCGTGCAGGTCGAGCTGTCCGGTGGCATCCGTGACGACCGGTCGCTGGAGGCGGCTCTGGAGAGCGGCGCGAGCCGCATCAACCTGGGCACCGCCGCCCTGGAGAACCCGGAGTGGGCCGCCGACGTCATCAACCGCTACGGCGAGGCCATCGCCGTGGGCCTCGACGTGCGCGGCACGACGCTCGCCGCCCGCGGCTGGACGCGTGACGGCGGCGACCTGTGGACGGTCCTGGAGCGACTCGAGGATGCCGGCTGCAGCCGCTACGTCGTCACCGACGTGACGAAGGACGGCACGCTCCGCGGCCCGAACCTCGAGCTGCTCCGCGAACTGACCCAGCGCACGCCCAAGCCCGTCGTGGCGTCCGGCGGCGTGTCGAGCCTGGACGACATCGCGGCCCTGCGGGAGCTGGTGCCGCTGGGCGTCGAGGGCGCGATCGTGGGCAAGGCGCTCTACGCGGGCCAGTTCACCCTGGCCGAGGCGCTGGATGTCGCCGGGCACTGACGACCACCGGGCCGACTCGGCCGGCGTCCCGTGGGAGGGGCGACGGTTCGAGGCGAATCCGCATTCCGGGGACGACGGCTCCGCCGATCCCGCGCTTCTGCTCGCGCTGGAGGCGTTCGCCGCGGGTGGCGGCGACGCCGGTGCCGTCGTCGAGGCCTACCGCACGGCGCGGCTGCTCATCCCCCTGGTGGCGGAGAAGGGCGACCACGGCATCGGCGCGCACGGGCTCGAGGTCGACAAGACGCAGGAGCTGTCGATCGTGACGGTCGCGGCCCCGGATGGGCGCAAGGTCCTGCCGGTGTTCAGCTCGGTCGAGGCGATGCAACGATGGGATGCCACGGCCCGCCCGGTGCCCGCGGACGGTCGCCGCACGGCCCTGGCCGCGGCCTCCGAGGACACGGAGCTCATCGTGATCGATCCGGCCTCGGACACGGAATTCGTGCTGCGCCGGCCCGCGGTGTGGGCCATCGCGCAGGGCGAGTCGTGGGAGCCGGCGCATACCGCTCCCGCCGTCTTCACCGGGCTGCAGGAGAGCATCTCCGGCGAACTCGCGGTGCTCGATCTCGCGGTGCAGCCGGGCGACCCGACGGGGCGCTTGCGGGGCCCGGAGCTGGTGGTCCACCTCCAGCTGATGTCGGGCCTGGAGCAGGACGAGTTGGATGCCGTGCTCGCCCGTCTCGCGCGTCGCTGGGCCGCCGACGACCGTGTCGCGGTCCTCGTGGACTCGCTGACGGTCAAACTGCATCGCAGCACCGACGTCTGACGCGCGCGCGGACGTTCACACGGGGCGAGGACCCGACCGCGCCAACAGCCCGCGCAGCGCCGCGTCGAGCCAGGCGCGGTAGCGGGCGTCGGTCCACCCGGAGGTGGTGACGAAGAACGCGTAGGTCTCGGGTCCGACGAGGTGATTCAACTCGTCCGTCGCCTGTTCACGCTCTCGCGGGTCGAGGAGGCCCCGTTCGATCAACCATCCCGCCGCCCGTCCGAGGTCTGCGCGCCGTCGTGTCCCCAGATCGCGGATGGATGCCGCAGCGAGGTCGTCGGTCTCGGCGGCGACGGTCATCGCGCGGATGAGTCCCGCGGTCGCGCGGTTGGCGTGCGCGACGTAGTCCAGCCAGCCGCCCATGGCGTCGTCCGCATCCGGACGCGACATGATCTCGATCATCGCCGGACGTTCGGTCAGGCTGTGCGGACCGTCGTCCCCGGCGAAGGTGCGCTCGTAGGCCGCGATGAGGAGCGCCGCCTTGGTGCCCGCGAGATGCACGGACTGCACCGACACCCCCGCCTCGTCGGCGATGTCCTTCATGGTCGTGCGGGTGTAGCCGCGCCGGGGGAGCAGTTGGGCGGTCGCGTCGAGGATGGCGTTCCGCGTGCGCTGGGCGTCCGCTTGCCGCGCGGGCGACGAATAGGGCCGCGGGGTCATGGCATCCTTCCACTATGGTTAGAGACCAAATCTAACGAAATGGATGCCACCATGGTGACCGTTCTTCTGGCGTCGAACCCGATCCACGGCCACGTCGGACCGATGCTCCAGGTCGCCGGCCATCTCGTGCGCGAGGGGCACGCGGTGACGGTGGTCACCGGCACGCGATTCCGGGAGCGCGTCGAAGCGGTCGGCGCGGACTTCCGTCCGCTCCGCGGCGCGGCCGACTACGACGACCGCCGCCCCGACCTGTACCTGCCGGAGAGGGCGAAGTACTCCGGCGTCCGCCAGGCTCAATACGACATCCGGACGATCTTCATCGACACGATCCCCGATCAGCACGCGGCCGTGGAGGCGGCGATCGAGGACATCCGTCCCGACACCGTCCTCGTGGACGGCGCGTTCGGAGGCATCCTGCCGATCCTCGATCGGACCAGCGAGCGACCTCCGGTGCTCGCCCTCGGTGTGACCCCGTTGTCGCAGTCGTCGCGGGTGCTGGGCCCGTACGGCATGGCCCTCCCTCCGGCGCGCGGTGCGGTCGACCGTGCCCGGTACGCGGCGCTGGGTGTGGTCGCCCGTCGTATCGTCTTCGGGTCCACCCGACGGGCGGCGGTCCGTGCGCTCGCGGCCTGCGGCACGCGCCCCCGGGGATTCGTCATGGATCTGTCGGAGCGGTTCGACCGCTTCCTCCAGACCGGGCCGGCGAGCCTGGAGTACCCGCGCCCCGATCTCGCGGCGAACACGCACTTCGTCGGCGTGCTGCCGCAGGCGGCCTCCGACGTGGCCCTGCCGCCGTGGTGGGACGATCTCGACGCGGCGGAAGCGGTCGTCCATGTCACTCAGGGCACGATCGACAACCACGATTTCGGGCGTCTCGTCGGTCCGACCCTGGCGGCGCTGAGCGACCGTCCCGTCCTCGTCGTCGTCAGCGCGGGGGGACGCGCCGTCGAGGATCTGGGCCCCCTTCCGGCCAACGCGCGAGCCGCGAGCTACCTCCCGTACGACGCACTGCTCCCGCGCACGGACGTCCTTGTCACGAACGGGGGGTTCGGGGGAGTGCAGGCGGCTCTCGCGGCGGGTGTCCCGGTCGTCGCCGCCGGCGACACCGAGGACAAGCCCGAGGTCGGTGCGCGAATCGCCTGGACCGGCGCGGGCGTGGATCTGCGCACCGGGAGCCCGAAGCCCGACGAGGTCGCCCGAGCCGTGGATGCCGTCCTCGCCGACCCCTCGTACCGTGCGGCGGCGAGCCGGATCGCCGTGGATGCCGCCCGCCACGACGCCCTCGCCGAGATCACGCAGCATCTCCTCGAAACTCGAGTCCCCTGACGCCGCATCCGCACTCCCGCGGGTGTCACCGGGGAGCCGTCCTGCACCGACCCGCCGCTTCATGCTCCGCGGGTGTCACCGAGGCGCCGTCCTGCACCGGCATCCCACCGCCACCTCGACCCGCCGCTTCATGCTCCGCGGGTGTCACGGAGGAGCTGTGCTGCGGCACAGGCGAAGGGGGCGTGCCCTCCCAGGTCGATCGGGGTAGGGGCCCTGTTCTCGACCTGGGAGGGCATGCCCCCGTAGCCGGTACCCCAGAACAAGCGACCTACGTGACGGGACCCGTCCACTTCTCGCCCGGCCCCTTGCCGATCGGGTCGGGGATGACCGAGGCCTCGCGGAAGGCGAGCTGGAGCGAGCGGAGGCCGTCGCGCAGCGACCGCGCGTGCATGTCGCTGATCTCGGGGGCGCCGGCGGTGATGAGTCCGGCGAGGGCGTTGATGAGCTTCCGAGCCTCGTCGAGGTCGGTCTGCTGCTGCGGGTCGTCGGCGAGTCCGACCTTGACCGCGGCGGCGCTCATGAGGTGCACGGCGGTGGTGGTGATGACCTCGACGGCGGGCACGTCGGCGATGTCGCGGGAGGCGGAGGCGGAGACGCGCTCCTGCTCCTCCCACCGCGCGAGCCGCTCGGCATCCTGTGAAGAAAGGGCGTCGTCGGGGGGAATCGTGTCCACGTGGTTCTCTCTGCTAGACTGTGGCGGGCTTCGGAGCGTTCTGCTCCGTACGAAAGAGGATCACATCCCACCCGCGCTTGCCGCTCCAGGCTACCGGGTTCCCGCACTCCGCTTCGTCTTGCACGGAGTCGCCTGGGTGCAGAAGCCGGTGCCGAGAGCACCGTGCCGGGTGGTTCGTCTCCTCTTCGCCCGTGATCCCCCAGGATCGCGGCGGCCGTCATCAGCAGACAAGAGGAGTCCCGCATCAGCGATCCCCGCACCAACGAGCGCATCCGAGTCCCGGAGGTCCGTCTCGTCGGACCCAACGGCGAGCAGGTCGGCATCGTCCGAATCGAAGCTGCGCTGCGCCTGGCCCAGGAAGCGGACCTCGACTTGGTCGAGGTCGCCCCGAGCTCCAAGCCGCCCGTGGTCAAGATCATGGATTACGGCAAGTTCAAGTACGAGGCCGCTCAGAAGGCCAAGGAAGCGCGACGCAACCAGGCGAACACCGTCCTCAAGGAGGTTCGGTTCCGTCTGAAGATCGAGGCGCACGATTACATCACCAAGCTCAAGCGCGCCGAGGGCTTCCTCCAGGCTGGCGACAAGGTCAAGGCGATGATCCTCTTCCGTGGCCGCGAGCAGTCCCGTCCCGAGCAGGGTGTGCGTCTGCTGCGCAAGTTCGCCGAAGACGTCGCCGAGTTCGGCACGGTCGAGTCGAACCCGACGATCGACGGTCGCAACATGGTCATGGTGGTTGCTCCTCACAAGAACAAGTCCGAGGTCAAGACCGAGCAGAACGCGCAGCGCGCGGCGAACCGCGAGGCGGCACGCAGCGCCGCTCGTGGCGACTCGGCCCCCGAGGGCACCGCTGAACCGGCACCCGCCGAGTAAGCTCCCCGACTCCCGCTCCGCCGGGAAACCCAACGAAGGAAGACAGATGCCGAAGCAGAAGACCCACTCGGGCGCCAAGAAGCGTTTCAAGTTGACCGGTAGCGGCAAGCTCATGAAGCAGCAGGCCGGCATGCGGCACAACCTCGAGGGCAAGGCCTCCAAGCGCACCCGTCGCCTGAACCAGGAGCAGGTCCTGGCCAAGGGCGACTCGAAGGTCGCCAAGAAGCTCCTCGGCCTCTGAGCGCCGACGCACGTTAGGAAGAATGAGAAATGGCTAGAGTCAAGCGGGCTGTCAACGCCCACAAGAAGCGTCGCGTCATCCTCGAGCGCGCCTCCGGTTACCGGGGTCAGCGTTCGCGCCTGTACCGCAAGGCGAAGGAGCAGGTCACCCACTCGCTCGTCTACGCGTACCGCGACCGTCGCAAGCGCAAGGGCGACTTCCGTCGTCTGTGGATCCAGCGCATCAACGCCGCGAGCCGCCAGAACGGTCTCACGTACAACCGCTTCATCCAGGGCCTCGGCCTCGCGGGTGTGCAGGTCGACCGTCGCATGCTCGCCGAGCTCGCCGTGAACGAGCCGGCCGTGTTCGCCTCGCTCGTCGCGACGGCCAAGGCCGCGCTGCCCAGCGACGTCAACGCCGCCAAGACCGCGTAATCACCGGTTCCACGAACGGGCGTCCTCCGCGGAGGGCGCCCGTTCGGCGTTTCTGCGCGGGTTCTCGGGGTTCATGCCGCTCGCGCCATACACTGGGGACGTGCTGGAGAACCCTCGTTCGCCGCGGGTGCGCGCCGTGGCCAAGCTGAGCAAGCGCGCCGCCCGGCAGGAGACCGGCCTGTTCCTCCTCGAGGGCCCGCAAGCCGCGCGCGAGGCTCTCGCCTGGGCGCCCGAGACGGTGCTCGAGTTGTACGCGACCCCCAGCGCCCTCGAGAAGCACACCGACGTGCGCGACGCCGCCGTCGACGCCGGTGTCGACCTGCAGTACACGACCGAGGCGGTTCTGGATGCCATGGCCGACACGGTCACCCCGCAGGGCATCGTCGCGGTGGCCCGCCAGTCGCCGACCGCCTTGAAGGACATCCTCGCCGAGGGGCCGACTCTGCTCGCGATCTGCGAGGAGGTGCGCGATCCCGGCAACCTGGGCACGATCATCCGGGCGGCGGACGCCGCCGGTGCGAACGCGGTGATCCTCACCGGACGCACCGTGGACCTCTACAACCCGAAGGTGGTGCGCTCGACCACGGGGTCGCTCTTCCACCTCCCGGTCGCCGTGGACCTCGAACTCGCCGATGTCGTCGCGCGCGTGCACGAGGCGGGGCTGCGCGTGGTCGCCGCCGACGTCGGAGGTGACGATTTCGTGGCGTCGCGAGACCTGCTCAGCCGTCCGACGGCGTGGCTGTTCGGCAACGAGGCCCGCGGCCTCGACGAGACCGCGCTGGCGCACGCGGACCAGTCGCTGCGGCTGCCGATCTACGGGCGTGCGGAGTCGCTGAACCTCGCCACCGCCGCCAGCGTCTGTCTCTACGAGACGGCGTTCGCGCAGCGCGCCGGGTGATTCCGCTGTTACAGAACGGTTAAGGCGCGCGCCACGGTGTGGTTGCTTTCTGATCGGTCTCATAGGGTGGGCGAATGGCATCCGTTCCCCCGGCGGGCCCCGAGCCCCTTGTCGTCCTGTCCGACGTGCAGAAGCACTACGGCCAATTCCAAGCGCTGAAAGACATCGATCTCACGGTCGATCGCGGCGAGGTCGTGGTCGTCATCGGCCCGTCCGGGTCGGGCAAATCGACCCTCTGCCGCACGATCAACCGTCTCGAGACGATCACCAGCGGCTCGATCACGATCGACGGCGACCCGCTGCCCGAAGAGGGCAAGGGCCTCGCGAAGCTGCGCGCCGACGTGGGCATGGTCTTCCAGTCGTTCAACCTCTTCGCCCATCTGACGATCCTCGAGAACGTCACGCTCGGCCCGATCAAGGTCCGCAAGATGAAGAAGGCGGATGCCGAGAAAGAGGCGCGCGCGCTTCTGGATCGCGTCGGCGTGGGCCACCAGGCCGACAAGCTGCCCGCGCAACTGTCCGGCGGACAGCAGCAGCGCGTGGCCATCGCCCGCGCCCTGGCCATGAAGCCGAAGGTCATGCTGTTCGACGAGCCCACCTCGGCCCTCGACCCCGAGATGATCAACGAGGTGCTCGACGTCATGGTGGGGCTCGCGGCTGACGGGATGACCATGATCGTCGTGACCCACGAGATGGGATTCGCCCGCAAGGCCGCGAACCGGGTGGTGTTCATGGCCGACGGCCAGATCGTCGAGCAGGCCGCGCCCGAGCAGTTCTTCACGCGCCCGCAGTCCGATCGAGCGAAGGATTTCCTCTCGAAGCTCATCACCCACTGATCGCGCGCGGAACGACGGTGTTCCGCTGCCCGCACCGCCTCCGGCCGACCCGACGTGCCATCCCCCTGTATCCCCTCCGAACAGCACACGTAACCAAGGAGACATCACATGCGTAAATCTCGGCTTCTCGCGGGCGTCGGCGTCATCGCCGCCGGCCTGCTCGCTCTCACCGCCTGCAACAGCGGTACCCCCGGTTCGCCCGACGCCGGTTCCGGCGAGGGTTCCTCCGACGCCCCGGTGTGGGGCGAGGTCGCGTCGAACGTGACCATCGACGGCAGCCCCACGTTCGAGAAGATCAGCTCGGCGGGCAAGGTCGTCATCGGTGTGAAGGAAGACCAGCCGGGCCTCGGCTACCTCGACCCCGTCACGGGGGAGCGCAAGGGCTTCGACGTCGACATCGCGCGGTGGATCGCCGCGTCCCTCGGGTACGACCCGGCGGACGAGTCCAAGGTCGAGTACAAGGCCATCGCATCGGCCAACCGCGAGCAGGCGCTGATCAACGGCGACATCGACTACTACGTCGGCACCTATTCGATCACCGACAAGCGCAAGGAGCAGATCTCCTTCGCCGGTCCGTACTTCCTCACCGGCCAGGGCCTGCTGGTGGCGGCCGACAATGACACGATCACCGGCAAGGACTCGCTCACCGCGGACACCACGGTGTGCTCGGTGACCGGCTCCACGCCGATCCAGCGCATCCGCGAGGAGACTCCCGCGAAGGTCGTCGAGTTCGACACGTACTCGCAGTGCGTCGAGAAGCTCAAGAACGGCGAAGTGGATGCCGTGACCACCGACGAGGCCATCCTCCTGGGCTACGCCGCGCAGGATCCCGACAACCTCAAGATCGCGGGCGAGCCCTTCAGCGAGGAGCGCTACGGCGTCGGCCTGGCCAAGGGTGACACGGCGTTCCAGGAGTTCGTGAACACGCTCTTCACCGATGGTGGGTCGACCTGGCAGGCGATCTTCGAGAAGAACCTCGGCGCCTCGGGCGTCGAGGGCAAGCAGCCCGCGGTCGACGCCGCCGATTGAGCACACGGTGCGGGCGGCGTGAGCGCGTCGCCCGCACCCTCGACCTCGTCGATCACGAGAAGACAGGAATCAAGCGGTGAATCAGATCTTCGACTACCCCGACCTGTGGGCGCAGGCGCTGTGGGGAACCGTCGTCCTCTTCCTGGGCGGAGGGGCGATCGCCATCGTGCTCGGGTTCGTCGTCGCGGCCATGCGCGTCTCGCCGGTACCGATCGCTCGTGCGGTCGGCGCGGTCTACGTGAACTGGATCCGCAACACCCCGTTGACCCTCGTCCTGTTCTTCTTCGCGTTCTGCGTGCCGCTCCTCGTGGACGTGCCCCGCGGCTTCTTCCTGCCGCTGGCGGTCTGCGGCATCGGCATCTACACCGCGACCTACGTCGCCGAGACGATCCGGTCGGGGATCAACACGGTGCCCGTCGGGCAGGCCGAGGCCGCCCGGGCCCTGGGTCTCAGTTTCGGTCAGGTGATGACGCTGGTCGTCCTCCCGCAGGCGACCCGCTCCGTGATCCCCCCGATGGTGAGCGTGTTCATCGCCCTCCTGAAGAACACCACCGTCGCCTCGGGCTTCTCGGTCGTCAACCTCGGCAACATCCGCGCCAACATGAGTGAGAACGGCGAGAACCAGCTGGTGACGATCGTCCTGGTCATGGTCATCTTCGTCCTGCTCGTGCTGGTGCTCTCGGCTCTGCAGAACGCCGCCGAGAAGAAGTGGAAGGTGGCCCGATGAGCTCCTCCGTCCTCTACGATCTCCCCGGCCCGCGCGCGCGTGCGCAACCGGCTCCTCGGCGCGCTCACCCTCGTGGCGGTGGCGGGGATCATCGGTTTCGTCGTGTGGCGGTTCATCGACACCGGGCAGTTCTCCGCGACGAAGTGGAACGTCTTCACCTACACCGCGATCTGGGTGCGCTTCGGCGAAGCCACCCTCGCCACCCTGTCGGCCTTCGCGGCCGCGGCGGTCGGTGCGCTGGTGCTCGGATTCGTCCTCGCGATCGGGCGCCTGTCCGACCACGCCTGGGTTCGCATCCCGGTCGGCTGGATCGTGGAGATCCTCCGCGCCGTGCCCGTGCTGGTCTTCATGCTCCTGCTCTACTACGGTCTGCCCGTCATCGGCATCCGCCTCTCGCCCTACTGGGCCGTCGTGATCGCTCTCATCGCGTACAACGGGTCGGTTCTGTCCGAGGTCATCCGGGCCGGCGTCGAGTCGCTGCCGCGCGGTCAGAGCGAGGCCGGTTACGCCCTGGGCCTTCGCAAGTCCAACGTGATGCGTCTGATCCTCCTGCCTCAGGCCATCCGGGCGATGCTGCCGGTGATCATCGCGCAGCTCGTGGTGACGCTGAAGGACACGGCGCTCGGCTTCATCATCACCTACCCCGAACTGCTGTACTTCGCGCGGCAGCTCGGCTCGAACGGCGAGTACGGCTCGCCGCTCATCCCCGCGGCCATGATCGCGAGCGTGATCTACGTCGCCATGTGTCTGGCGCTGTCGTACGCCGCGCACCGCGTCGAGATCGGCCTGCGCCGTTCGCCGCGCGCAGCGCGTGTCGCGGGCGCCGAGCCTCCCGGCCAGACCGGCACCGACACCGAGCTCATCGTCGCGCAGCGCGGGGCGGGCAAGAACGACCCCGGTTCGGCGGCCTGACGCGCTCGCCGTCTCGACAGACGGGCGGGGGAGCATCCCCGCCCGTCGGTAGACTCGGTTCTCGTGTCCGACGCACCTGAGATCACCCCCGAGGCCGTCGCCTCCGCCGTCGATGCCGCGCTCGCCGCGGTCGCCGGTGCCGCGACCACGGCCGACCTGAAGGCCGCCCGCTCCGCACATGCGGGGGAGCAGTCGCCGCTATCGCGACTGAACGCCCGCCTGCGTGACGTCGCCCCCGAGAACAAGGCCGCTTTCGGCAAGCTCGTCGGGCAGGCGCGCGGCCGGGTGAATCAGGCGTTCGCGGTCCGTGAGGGCGAGCTAGCCGAGGCGGAGACCGCGGCGCGGTTGGAAGCGGAGCGCGTCGACGTCACAGCACTGCCGCAGCGTGCGCGGGTGGGCGCACGTCATCCCATCTCGCTCCTGCAGGAGCAGGTGTCCGACATCTTCGTCGGCATGGGGTGGGAGATCGCCGAGGGTCCCGAGCTCGAGCACGAGTGGTTCAACTTCGACGCACTGAACTTCGACGTCGACCACCCGGCGCGGCAGATGCAGGACACGTTCTTCGTCGACCCCGTCGCGCGACACCTGGTGATGCGCACGCACACGAGCCCGGTGCAGGTGCGATCGATGCTCGAACGCGACCTCCCGATCTACGTCCTGTGCCCGGGCCGGGTCTACCGCACCGACGAGTTCGACGCGACGCACCTCCCCGTCTTCACGCAGTTCGAAGGACTCGTGGTCGACAAGGGCATCACGATGGCCCACCTCAAGGGCACCCTCGACCACGCCGCCCGCGTGCTCTTCGGGCCCGAGGCGAAGACCCGGTTCCGCGCCAACTTCTTCCCGTTCACCGAGCCGAGCGCCGAGCTCGACCTGTGGCACCCCACCTTCAAGGGCGGTGCGCGATGGATCGAGTGGGGCGGCTGCGGAATGGTGAACCCCAACGTCCTGCGTGCCGCGGGGATCGATCCCGAGGAGTACTCGGGCTTCGCCTTCGGCATGGGCATCGAGCGCACGCTCATGTTCCGCAGCGACGTCCAAGACATGCGCGACATGGCCGAGGGCGATGTCCGTTTCAGCGAGCAGTTCGGAATGGTGGTCTGATGCGCGTCCCGCTCTCCTGGTTGCGCGAGTACGTCGACGTGCCGGCGGATGCCGCACCGGACGACGTCCTGGCGGCCCTGGTGTCGGTCGGTTTCGAAGAAGAGGACGTTCACCGCTTCGAGCTGTCGGGTCCCGTCGTCGTCGGCGAGGTGAAGGAGTTCACCCCCGAACCGCAGTCCAACGGCAAGACGATCCGGTGGTGCCAGGTCGACGTCGGCGAGGAGCACGGCGGCATCCGTGGCATCGTCTGCGGAGCCGGCAACTTCTTCGAGGGCGACAAGGTCGTCGTGACGCTTCCGGGTTCGGTCCTTCCCGGACCTTTCCCGATCGCCGCGCGCAAGACGTACGGTCACGTGTCCGACGGCATGATCGCGTCCGCCAAGGAACTGGGTCTCGGCAGCGAGCATTCCGGCATCCTGCGTCTGGTCGAGCTCGGCATCGACGCCCCGGTGGGAACCGACGCCATCGCGCTGCTCGGGCTCGACGACGTCGCCGTCGAGATCAACGTCACGCCCGACCGGGGGTATGCCCTCTCCCTGCGCGGTGTCGCCCGCGAGTACTCGCACGCGACCGGCGCCGCCTTCCGCGACCCGGGCGCCGGCCACGACGCCGCGCGGGAGCGCACGCCCCACGGGTTCCCGATCTCCGTCGACGACGCCGCGCCGATCCGCGGACGCGTCGGGGCGAGCCAGTTCGTCGCGCGCATCGTGCGCGATGTGGACCCGTCGCGCCCCACGCCGCCGTGGATGATCACGCGCCTGTCCCTGGCCGGCATCCGATCGCTGGGTGTGCTGATCGACATCACCAACTACGTGATGCTCGAACTCGGCCAGCCGATCCACGGCTACGACCTCGACCGCCTGCAGGGTGGCATCACGGTCCGCCGTGCGACCGCGGGCGAGAAGCTCGAGACCCTGGACGGCCAGGTCCGCACCCTTCACGTCGAAGATCTCGTCATCACCGACGAGTCCGGCCCGATCGGCCTCGCCGGCGTCATGGGCGGCGGCCCGACCGAGATGAGCGACGCGACCCGCAACGTGCTCATCGAGGCGGCCACGTTCGACCAGGTCTCGATCGCGCGGACCGCGCGTCGTCACAAGCTGCCTTCGGAGGCGTCGCGACGTTTCGAGCGCGGCGTCGACCCGCTCGTCGCCTTCGTCGCCGCGGAGCGCGTGGCGACCCTCATGGTGGAGCTGGCCGGTGGCACGCTCGACACCTCCCTCGGGGGCTCGCTCGCGGAGAGCTACACCCGCGAGGCGATCGCGCTGCCCCGGGAGTTCGTCCCGGGTCTCATCGGCGTCGAGTACACCGACGACGAGACGGAGCGCGCCCTGCGCCTCATCGGCGCGACGGTCGACCGGAGCGAGAGCGGATGGAGCGTCGTGCCCCCGTCGTGGCGCCCCGACCTCACCGACAAGTGGACGCTCGCCGAAGAGGTGGCCCGTATCGAGGGCTACGACCGCATCCCGTCGGTGCTCCCGACCCCTCCCTCGGGGCGCGGGCTCACCCTCGCCCAGCAGGGGCGCCGGCGCGTCGCGAACGCTCTGGCTGCGGCGGGGTTCGTCGAGACGCCGTCGTTCCCCTTCACCACCTCCGAGCAGAACGATCTGCACGGATCGCCATCGGGCGAAGCGCTGCCGAGCGTGAAACTCGCCAACCCGCTCGACGGGCTGGCGCCGTTCCTACGCCGCTCGCTGGTGCCCGGTCTGCTGCAGGTCGCCCACCGCAACCTCTCGCGGGGCATCGTCGATCTCGCCCTGTTCGAGACGGGTACGGTCTTCCTGCCGAAGCCGGGGGTGCAGTACGGCACCTCCTCGGTCCCGCCGCTCGCGGTGCGGCCGGATGCCGCGACGTTGACGGCACTCGACGCGTCGATCCCGCCGCAACGTCGGCACGTCGCCGTGCTGCTGACGGGGAACCTCGTCGCCAAGCAGCCGGGGCAGGCGGCCGTCGCGGCCGACCTCGCCGACGCGGTGGACGCGGTGCGCGTGCTGGCCGGAGCGGCCGGCGTCGACGTGGAACTGGTCCAGGCACAGCGTGCGGCGCTGCATCCGGGCCGTACGGCGCGGGTTCTGGTCGCGGGTGTCGACGTGGGCTACGTCGGTGAGCTGCTGCCTGCCGTGGCCGCCGCGGCCGATCTCCCGGGGTGCGTGCTGGTGGCGGAACTCGACCTCGATGCGCTTCTCGAGCGCGCGCAGTCTCGGGTGGTCGCGGCATCCCTGTCCGGCTTTCCGGCGGCCACGCAGGACGTGTCGGTCGTCGTGCCGGTCGGGGCCGCCGCGGGCGAGGTGCGGGCTGCGCTGCTCGAGGGCGGTGCGCCGCTGATCGAGGGCGTGCGGCTGGTCGATGACTACCGCGGGCCCGGCGTTGCGGACGGAACGAAGAGCCTGACGTTCGCCCTGCGCTTCCGTGCGGCGGATCGGACGCTGACGGCGGCCGAAGCGACGGAGGCCAAGATGAGTGGCGTCGCGGTGGCGGCGGAGCGTTTCGGCGCCGCCATCCGGGACGGCGAGGCGAGCGTCTGATCTGCTTCGGGCGGGCGCTGTCCGGGGGAGCCCGGAAAAGTGCCTGCCCTCATCGCCGACGAGGGGGCAGTCGGAAGTGGTCGGCGATGAGGGCAGGTGTCATGAGCATACCCCCAATTTGTCCCCCATATGGGGGACAAGCTGAAAGAAGTCGATGCGTCTTCTTTTCGCCGGCCCGGACGGGCGTCCCGCGCGGTGGATTTGCTCCGGCGCGGCCGCGGCGGATACCCTCGCGGAATGTCGTCGATCGTCGTCCGCAACGAGGAGCTCTCCGTGAGCACCGTTGCCGTGCGTCGACGTCGGGCCGCACGCCGAGTTTCGGCGACCTCGTAACCCGCCGTCGGTCGGGCATACGGGCGTCGCCGCCCCGGTTCACGCTGATCACAGCCACAGCCCCGACTTCTAAGGTGGATCCATGACCCTCTCGGTCGCCGTCTCCGGCGCCTCCGGCTATGCGGGCGGCGAGATCCTCCGCCTGCTCGCCGATCATCCCGACATCGAGATCCGCACCGTCACCGCGCACGCGAACGCGGGCCAGGCGCTCATCTCCCACCAGCCGCACCTGCGCTCGCTCGCGCACCTCGAGCTCCAGGCCACGACTCCGGAGGTGCTCGCCGGGCACGACGTGGTCTTCCTCGCGCTGCCGCACGGTCAGTCGGCCCAGTACACCGAAGCCCTCCGCGACACCCCGCTCGTCATCGACGCGGGAGCCGATCATCGGCTCACCTCCGCCGCCGACTGGGCGGCTTTCTACGGCGGCGAGCACCCCGAGCCGTGGGCGTACGGCGTTCCCGAGCTTCCGATCGCCGGCGGCAAGCAGCGAGACCTCCTGCGCGGCGCCGCGCGGATCGCCGCTCCGGGATGCAACGCCTCCACCGTCGCCCTCTCTCTGGCACCCGGCGTCGCCGCCGGGGTCATCGATCCGGGCGACATCGTGTCGGTGCTCGCGGTCGGACCGAGCGGTGCCGGCAAATCGGCCAAGGTGAACCTCCTCGCGAGCGAGATCCTCGGCACGGCCAACCCCTACGCGGTCGGCGGCACGCACCGGCACATCCCTGAGATCCGGCAGGCTCTGGCCGCCGCGGGCGCTCCGGCCGACGGCATCCGGGTCTCGTTCACGCCCGTGCTCGTGCCGATGGCGCGCGGCATCCTGGCGACCTCGTCCGCTCCGATCCGCTCCAGGGTCTCGGATGCCGAGATCCGAGCCGCGTGGGAGGACGCCTACGCGGGTGAGCCGTTCGTCGAGGTCCTGCCCGAGGGGACGTTCCCGCGGACGGCCGACGTGCTCGGCGCGAATGTCGCGTCGCTCGGACTCGCGATCGACCGCGCGGCGAACCGGGTCGTGGTCGTCGCCGCCGTCGACAATCTGGTCAAGGGAACCGCGGGCGCCGCGGTGCAGTCCCTCAACATCGCGCTGGGTCTTCCCGAGACCACGGCCCTTCCCCTGAACGGAGTCGCCCCGTGAGCGTGACCGTCCCCGCAGGATTCGAAGCGGCCGGCGTCGCCGTGGGGCTGAAGTCCACCGGCGCGCGTGATGTCGCCGTCGTCGTCAACCGCGGTCCGCAGAAGGTCGGGGCGGCCGTCTTCACCACCAACCGCGCCAAGGCCAACCCGATCCTGTGGTCGGAGCAGGTCGTGAAGGACGGTGTCGTGGAGGCCGTCGTGCTCAACTCCGGCGGAGCGAACTGCTTCACCGGGTCCTTCGGTTTCCAGACCACTCACCAGACCGCCGAGCGCGCGGCCGAGCTGCTGGGCGTCGGAGCGGGCGACGTCGTGGTCTGCTCGACGGGTCTCATCGGCACCGGCGACGAGGTCTTCCGCGCCAAGGTGCTCGACGGGGTCGAGAAGGGCGTCGCGGCGCTGTCGGTCGACGGCGGCGAGGACGCGTCGCTCGCGATCATGACGACCGACTCCCGTCCCAAGCGTGCGGCGCACGTCGGAGAAGGCTGGAGCATCGGCGGGATGGCGAAGGGCGCCGGCATGCTCGCGCCCGGGCTCGCGACGATGCTCGTCGTGCTGACCACCGACGTGGTGCTGGACGCGTCCGAGGCCGATGCCGCGCTGCGTGCCGCGACGCGGGTGAGCTTCGACCGTCTCGACTCCGACGGCTGCATGTCGACCAACGACCAGGTCACTCTCCTGTCGAGCGGGGCCAGCGGCATCCGGGTGGATGCCGCCGAGTTCGCCGCCGCGCTGACCGCGGTGTGCGACGATCTCGCCGCTCAGCTGCAGAGCGACGCCGAGGGCGCCAGCCACGACATCACCATCCGGGTCGTCGGCGCCGCGACCGAGGACGACGCCGTCGAGGTGGGCCGCTCGATCGCCCGGAACAACCTCTTCAAGGCCGCGATCTTCGGCAACGACCCGAACTGGGGCCGCGTGCTCGCCGCCATCGGCACCACGCAGGCCGCGTTCGATCCGTACGACGTCGACGTGTGGATGAACGGAGTGCGCGTGTGCTCGGCGGGCGGCCCCGACCGTCCGCGCGAGGAGGTCGACCTGACCCCCCGCGCGACCGATCTCGTCGTCGACCTCCGCGTCGGCGACGCCGCGGCCACGATCCGCACGAACGACCTCACCCACGACTACGTCCACGAGAACAGCGCCTACGCCTCATGAGCGATATCGATATCCAGGACACCGATCCGGCCGCGGCGAGCGAACGGGCGGTGACTCTCGTCGAATCGCTGCCGTGGGTGCGCAAGTACCGCGACCAGGTGGTGGTGGTGAAGTACGGCGGCAACGCCATGGTCAGCGATGAACTGCAGGACGCCTTCGCGGCCGACATCGCCTACCTCCGTTACGTCGGGGTGAAGCCGGTCGTCGTGCACGGCGGCGGTCCGCAGATCTCGTCGATGCTCGACCGGCTCGACATCCCGAGCGAGTTCCGCGGCGGCTACCGGGTGACCTCCACCGAGGCGATCGGGGTCGTGCGCATGGTCCTCACGGGGCAGATCAACCCGCAGCTGGTCGCCAAGGTCAACGCGCACGGGCCGCTCGCGACAGGTCTCAGCGGAGAGGATGCCGGACTCTTCGGCGGTCGTCGCCGCGGTGTCGTGGTGGACGGCGTCGAGCATGACCTCGGGCGGGTGGGCGACGTCGTGACCGTCGACCCGCAGCCCGTGCTCGACCATCTCGCCGCCGGGCGGGTGCCGATCGTCTCCTCGATCGCACCCGACCTCGACAACCCGGGCGCATCGCTCAACGTCAACGCGGATGCCGCAGCTGCGGCCCTCGCGGTGGCGCTGAACGCGAAGAAGCTGGTCGTGCTGACGGACGTCCCCGGCCTGTACGCCGACTGGCCGAACCGCGACTCGCTCGTCTCCCACCTGACCTCGACGGAGTTGCGCGCGATGGTGCCGACACTCGAGTCGGGCATGATCCCGAAGATGCAGGCGTGCCTCGACGCCGTCGACGGGGGAGTGCCCACGGCCGCGATCATCGACGGCCGCGTGCCGCACTCGGTGCTCGTCGAACTGTTCACCAGCAAAGGAATCGGAACGGAGGTGGTCGCGTGAACGCGGACACGACACAGGAATCCCACGGCTCGCGCGGCCCGTCCTGGCAGGAGGATGCCGGGCGCGACCTCGTGCGCAGCTTCGGCGACCGCATGGCGCTGTTCGTGCGTGGTGAGGGTGCCTACGTCTGGGACGACGGCGGCAAGAAGTACCTCGACTTCCTCGCCGGGATCGCGGTCGACGCTCTCGGCCACGCCCACCCGGCGTTCGTCGAGGCGGTGTCGACGCAGGCGGCGACCCTCGCGCACGTCTCGAACTACTTCGCCACGCCCCCGCAGTTGGCGCTCGCCGCGCGGCTGAAGCGACTCGCGGGCACCGGGGAGTCCGGCCGCGTCTACTTCGCCAACTCGGGCGCCGAGGCGAACGAGGCGGCGTTCAAGCTGGCCCGGCTGCACGGGCGCGGAACCGACCGCACCCGCATCCTGACGCTCCAGGGCGGTTTCCACGGGCGCACGATGGGTGCTCTCGCGCTCACCGGCAAGCCCGCCCTGCAGGCCGACTTCCTGCCGATGGTGCCCGGCGTCGAGCACATCGAGGCGACGGTCGAAGCCCTCGAGGCGGCGGTCGACGAGCGCGTCGCCGCGTTCATCGTCGAGCCCATCCAGGGCGAGGCCGGTGTGGTCGAACTCCCCGAGGGGTACCTCGAGGCGGCGCGCGAGATCACGGCCCGCCACGGCGCGTTGCTGATCGTCGACGAGATCCAGACGGGGGCGGGTCGTACCGGTGCCTGGTTCGCCTTCCAGCACGCGGGAATCGTCCCGGATGCCATCACGGTCGCCAAGGGCATCGGCGGCGGGTTCCCGATCGGCGCGCTCATCACGTTCGGGGCGGCCAGCGACCTGTTCTTCCCGGGCACCCACGGCTCGACGTTCGGCGGCAATGCGCTGGGAACCGCCGTCGCCGGCGCCGTCCTGCAGGAGATCGAGTCCGCCGGTCTCGTCGACAACGCCGCGCGGCGCGAAGCACAGCTCCGTGAGCGGATCGCGGGCCTGGCATCGCCGCTGGTCGCCGGCGTGCGCGGCCGCGGGCTGCTGCTCGGCGTCGCGCTGGCCCACCCGGTCGCGAAGGCCGTGGTGGCGGCTGCGCAGGAGCACGGGCTGATCATCAACGCCGCCAACGACGAGACCATCCGTCTCGCCCCGCCGCTGATCATCGGGGATGCCGAGATCGCGGAGTTCCTCGCGCTGTTCCGCGCGTCGTTGGCCACGGTGGCCGACGCCCTCATCATCGACGAGTCCGCCGATCGGGCGGCCGAAGGAGTACCCGCGTGACCCGCCACCTGCTGCGCGACGACGACCTCACCCCTGCCGAGCAGGGCGAGATCCTCGACCTCGCCCTCGAGCTGAAGAAAGATCGCTGGGCGCAGAAGCCCCTCTCCGGCCCGCAGACCGTCGCGGTCATCTTCGACAAGTCCTCGACGCGCACCCGGGTGTCGTTCGCGGTCGGCATCGCCGACCTGGGGGGCTCTCCGCTGATCATCTCCACCGCGAACAGCCAGCTCGGCGGCAAGGAGACGCCCTCGGACACCGCACGCGTCCTGGAACGCCAGGTCGCGGCGATCGTGTGGCGCACATACGCTCAGGCGGGGCTCGAGGAGATGGCTCGCGGCACCCGTGTCCCGGTCATCAACGCCCTCAGCGACGATTTCCACCCGTGCCAGCTGTTGGCCGATCTGCTCACGATCCGCGAGCACAAGGGCGAGCTGCGCGGGTTGACGCTGTCGTTCTTCGGCGACGGTCGGAGCAACATGGCTCACTCCTACGTCCTGGCCGGTGTGACCGCCGGCATGCACGTCCGGGTCGCCTCGCCGGCGGATTACTCCCCTCGTGCCGACGTCATCGCGGATGCCGAGCGCATCGCCGCCGCGACCGGCGGATCGATCTCGCTGACCACCGACCCCGAAGCCGCGGCATCCGGAGCGGATGTCGTGGTGACCGACACGTGGGTGTCCATGGGCAAGGAGGAGGAGAAGATCGCGCGTATCCGCGATCTCGGCGGCTTCAAGGTCACCTCCGAGCTGATGGCGCGGGCCGACGACGCGGCGATCTTCATCCACTGCCTCCCGGCCGACCGCGGGTACGAAGTCGACGCCGAGGTGATCGACGGTCCGCAGAGCGTCGTGTGGGACGAAGCCGAGAACCGACTGCACGCCCAGAAGGCGCTGCTGGTGTGGCTGCTGAGCCAGGACTGATCTCGCGGACGGGTCGGGCGTGGCGTCGTTTCGACGGACCCGCCCGACTCGTCGGCATCGATCTGGCTCGCGGGCTGGCGGTGCTCGGCATGCTCGCCGCGCACCTGCTCACGATCGATCCGCTCGTCCTCGATGATCCGTCGACCTGGCTCGACATCGTCAACGGACGCTCCTCGATCCTGTTCGCGACGCTCGCGGGTGTCTCGATCGCTCTCGTCACCGGTGGGTCTCGACCGCCCGAGGGGGCCGCTCGCTCGCGCGCGGCGGCGCGCCTGGCCCTGCGCGGGGCTCTGCTCTGGGGGATCGGCATCCTGCTGGTGATGACGGGCGTCCCGGTATACGTGATTCTTCCCGCCTACGCGCTGCTGTTCGCCCTCTCGCTGCCGTTCCTCGGGCTTCGCGCGGGGAACCTCTTCCTGGCGGCGGCGCTCGTCGCCGTCGTGATGCCGTGGGTCTACCCGTTCCTCGACGCCGCTCCGATCTGGAGCGGGCGCGCGGGGGAGGACCTGCAGGCCCTCGTGGGGTGGGCGTACCCCTTCCCGGTGTGGATCGCCTTCCTGCTCGCGGGGATGGGTGTCGGGCGCCTGGACCTGCGGCGGCTCGGCGTGCAGGCGGCGCTCACGGTCGTGGGCGGCGCGGTGGCGGCGTGCGGGTACGGCGTCGCGACCGCCACGGCGGCGACGGTCGCCGAAGCCGGTCCCTATCTCGCCGCGGTCTGGACCGCCGAGGCGCACTCGTCGGGTCTGTGGGAGGTCGTCGGCTCGGGCGGATTCGCCGTCGCGATGATCGGGCTGTGCCTGCTGGTCTGCCGCACTCCGCTCCGATGGGTGGCGATTCCGCTTCGCGCGGTCGGCTCCATGCCTCTCACCGCGTACGTCCTCCAGATCGTCGTGTGGGCGGTGTTCGCGGCCGTGCTGCTCGGCGACACGTCCGATCTGTCCGGTGTGCGCGATGCGGGTCTGTTCCTGCCGCTGACTCTCGGAATCGTCGTCGGGTGCACCGCCTGGGTGCTGTCCTGGGGGCGCGGGCCGCTGGAAGCGGTGATCGACGGCGTCGTCCGTCGCGTCGTCGGTCCTGCTTCCCGATCGGATGCCGCGCCTCCGGCGTCCGCGGACTGAGCGGGCCGGGTGGTGTCCGACGCTCTCGCTAGGCTGGGACGCATGAGCACCGAGACCGGCCAGGGTACGAACGAGGGCGCGCTGTGGGGCGCCCGTTTCTCCGGCGGGCCCTCTCCCGAGTTGGCGGCGCTCAGCCGCTCCACCCACTTCGACTGGGACCTCGCGCTGTACGACATCGCCGGCTCGCACGCGCACGCTGCCGCCCTCGAGGCCGCCGGGTATCTGTCCGCGGATGAGGCACGCGACATGCACGCCGGGCTCGACGACCTCGCCGAGCGCGTGCGTTCGGGTGCGCTCGTGGCGGCCCCGGGCGACGAAGACGTGCACGGTGCCCTCGAGCGGGTGCTGATCGAGACGGTGGGTCCGGCCCTCGGGGGCAAGCTCCGCGCGGGTCGCAGCCGCAACGACCAGATCGCCACGCTGGTGCGTCTGTACTTGCTCGACCACGCCCGCACCATCACGCGCGAACTGCTGCGACTGATCGACGCGCTGGTGTCGCAGGCATCTGCGCACGAGTCGGCCATCATGCCCGGCCGTACCCACTTGCAGCACGCGCAGCCGGTCCTCCTCGCGCATCATCTCCAGGCGTACGGCTGGGCGTTCGTCCGCGGGATCGAGCGCCTGCGCGACTGGTCGGTGCGCGCGTCCGTCTCGCCCTACGGCGGAGGCGCGCTCGCCGGAGCGACTCTCGGCCTCGACCCTCAGCTCGTCGCCGACCGGCTGGGCCTCGCACGCCCGGCCGAGAACTCCCTCGACGGTACGGCGTCGCGCGACGTGGTCGCGGAGTTCGCCTTCATCACCGCGATGATCGGCGTCGACCTGTCCCGCCTGGCCGAAGACGTGATCCTGTGGAACACGCGCGAGTTCGGGTTCGTCACCCTCGACGACGCGTACTCGACCGGTTCGAGCATCATGCCGCAGAAGAAGAACCCCGACATCGCCGAGCTCGCGCGCGGCAAGGCGGGGCGGCTCATCGGCAACCTCTCCGGTCTCCTGGCGACGCTCAAGGGGCTCCCCCTGGCCTACAACCGCGACCTGCAGGAGGACAAGGAGCCGGTCTTCGATTCGGTGCGCACGCTCGAGCTCGTTCTGCCCGCGTTCTCAGGCATGATCTCGACCCTGCGATTCCACACCGATCGGATGGCGGAGCTCGCCCCGCAGGGCTTCTCGCTCGCGACCGACGTCGCTGAGTGGCTCGTCCGGCAGGGCGTGGCCTTCCGCGACGCCCACGAGATCTCCGGAGCACTGGTGCGCACGTGCGAAGAGCGGGGGATCGGTCTCGAGGATGCCGACGACGCGTTGCTGGTCTCGGTTTCGCCGTCGCTCACGCCCGAGGTTCGCGACGTGCTGACGATCCAGGGCTCGGTGGCCAGCCGCACGGGCGCCGGTGGCACCGCACCGGACCGTGTGTCCGAGCAGCGCACCGAACTGGTGTCCCGCGCGCAGGCGGCCGCGCATGATCTCGGGTTCTGAATAAGCAAAAAGCTTATAAATCCGTCCCCATAAGCCATAAGCTGTTCACATGATCGCCGCCGTCATCGCCGACATCGTCCGTTCGCGCGAGTTGGACGACCGCAGCCGTGCGCAGAGCGCGATCCACGCCGCCGTCGCGCGAGCGGAGGCCGATGTCCCGCTCGCACTCGCGCCGCTCACCGCCGTCGTCGGAGACGAGCTGCAGGGGGAGTACCCCACGATCGCCGCCGCGGCGGCCGCCCTCCTCCTGGTCCGCCTCAACCTTCCCGACGGGGTCGAGTGCCGGTTCGGCGTCGGGATCGGTGAGGTGCGTCCCGTCGAGGTCGACGGCCGGGCGATTCCGGAGGGGCCCGCGTGGTGGGCGGCGCGGACGGCGATCGAGCGGGTCGAGGCGATGCAGCAGCGGGCGGTTCCCCACGCCCGCACCTGGTTCGAGGCGCAGGAGCACACCGGTGCGAGGGTGCTCGAGAGCGTCGCGCTCGCGAACGCGTACGGGTTGTCGCGAGATCAACTCGTGTCGTCGATGAGCGAGCGGACGCGACGTCTGACGTACGGCCGGTGTCTGGGGCGATCGCAGCGCGAGCTCGCCGCCGATGAGGGAATCACCCAGTCGGCTGTCTCGCAGGCGCTGGCCTCCGCCGGGTCGGTGGCGATCGTCGAGGGGTTCCTCGCCCTCCGGGCGGGGGTGTCGTCGTGATCGCCGCGGCCCTGCTGCTCCTCGCCGTCGGTGGCGTGGACCTTCTGCGCCGGCTGATCGCGCATCGCCGGAGGGCGATCTTCGCCGTCGCGGGCGTCCTGCTGGTGGCGCTGTCGGCCGGGGCGGATGCGGTCGTCGCCGGTATCCTCGCCGTGGCGGTCGCGGCGATCTGGACGTGGGTCGTTCCCGAGTCGGGTTCGGCGCGCGCGGGCCTGTGGCCGGTGGGACTCCTCGGGATCGCGGTCGCCGCGTGCGTGGTCGTCGCGCCCGCTCGTCCCCATCCGGGACTCCTCGGCGCAGGCTGGGAGGCGTACGGGCCGCGCGCGGACGTCTCGTTGGACGCGGTGCTGCTCGTGGCGGGGTGCCTGCTGTTCCTGCTCGAGTCCGGCAATGCCGTGGTCCGCATCGCGCTGCGCGCCGAGATGGGGGAGCGTGTGCTGCCCCCGTCCGGCGAGGCACCGACCACCCTCAAAGGCGGCCGCCTGATCGGTCCGCTCGAACGGATCCTCGTCTTCGCCCTGACCCTCGCAGGGGCGTACACGCTGCTGGCCGCCGTCCTCGCGGCGAAGGGGATCGTGCGGTTCCCCGAGATCTCCCGCGACGGCGAGGGCGGAGATCGGGCGGAGTACTTCCTCATCGGCAGCCTCGTCAGCTGGGTGACCGCGCTCGCGGCCGCCTTCGTCGTGTGGTGGGGCGTCAGCGGCGCGTGACCCGCCCGCCATCCTGGCCGCGTCGTCGCCGCTGATAGCCTGAAAGGGTGTCCGTTCCCTCCGACGAGCTTTCCGTTCGCGCCCTCGAGCCCGCCAACGACCCCGCGTTCGATTCGGTGTGGGACGAGCTGGTCTGGCGCGGTCTGATCCACGTCTCGACCGACCAGGACGAGCTGCGCCAACTGCTGTCCGGACCGCCGATCGTCTTCTACTGCGGCTTCGACCCGACCGCGCCGAGTCTGCACCTCGGAAACCTCGTGCAGCTGCTCACGATGCGGCGACTCCAGCTCGCGGGGCACCGCCCCCTGGGCCTCGTGGGGGGCTCGACGGGGCTGATCGGCGACCCCCGTCCGACGGCGGAGCGGACGTTGAACACCCGGGAGACGGTCGCGGAGTGGGTCGACCGGCTGCGGACGCAGGTGGAGCGCTTCTTGAGCTTCGAGGGCGACAGCGCGGCGCGGATGGTCAACAACCTCGATTGGACCGCACCGCTCAGCGCGATCGATTTCCTCCGCGAGATCGGGAAGCACTTCCGCGTCGGGACGATGCTGAAGAAGGATGCGGTCAGTGCCCGCCTCAACTCCGAGGCCGGGATCAGCTACACGGAGTTCAGCTACCAGATCCTGCAGGGCATGGATTACCTCGAGCTCTTCCGCGCGTACGGTTGCGTCCTGCAGACCGGCGGGAGCGACCAGTGGGGCAACCTCACCAGCGGCACCGATCTGGTGCGCCGCGTCGAGGGGGAGTCGGTCCACGCGATCGGCACTCCGCTGATCACCAACAGCGACGGAACCAAGTTCGGCAAGAGCGAGGGCAACGCGATCTGGCTGGATGCCGACATGTGCAGCCCGTGGACGATGTACCAGTTCTGGCTGAACACCGACGACCGCGACGTCGTCGACCGCCTGAAGGTGTTCACGTTCCTCACGCGAGCCGAGATCGAGGAGCACGCGCGACTGGTCGACGAGGAGCCGTACCGTCGTGCCGGGCAGAAGCGCCTCGCGCGCGAGGTCGTCACGACCGTCCACGGCCCGGATGCCGCCGACGCGGTCGTCGCGGCCACTGAGGCATTGTTCGGCCAGGGCGACCTGATGGCTCTGGATGCCGCGACCCTGCGGAGCGCCCTGGAGGAACTCCCGCACGCGTCCCTGCCCGCGGGGGCGACGGTGCTCGATGGACTCACGTCGACGGGTCTCGTGAGCAGTCTGAGCGAGGCGAGGCGTGCGATCGCACAGGGCGGTGTGTCGCTGGACGGGCAGAAGGTGACCGCGGACGACACCCCGGTTACCGGCTCGCTGCCCGGCGGCGTCTCGGTCCTGCGGCGCGGCAAGAAGACGTTGGCCGGAGTGTTCGTCGGCTGATGCCTTTCACGCCGAGCCATGCCGTCGTCGCGCTCCCTTTCGTGCGCACGCGGCTGGTGCCGGCGGCGATCGCCATCGGGGCGATGACCCCCGACCTGCCGTTGTTCTTCCGCGGCATGTGGCCCGACTACTCCCTGACCCACGATTTCGCCTGGGTGCCGGTCACCACGGTGCTGGCAGTGCTGCTGCTTCTCGTCTGGCGGTGCGTTCTCCGCCCCGCCGTTCGCGAGCTCTCCCCGCGGGTGGTCGCCGAGCGTCTTCCGGACCGATGGGATGCCGGCTTCCGCGACGGTCTCCGCGAAACGCTCGGCGGGGGACCGGTGGCGCTGATGTGGCTGCTCGTCTCGCTCGCGTTCGGAGTCGCGACCCACATCCTGTGGGATCTCTTCACTCACGAGGGTCGTCTGGGCGTCGCTTTGATGCCGTCGCTGGACGACCAATGGGGCCCCCTTCCGGGAGTGAAGTGGCTGCAGTACGGATCGGGCGCGTTCGGGCTGATCGTCCTCACCGCCTATGGACTCGTGTGGACGGCACGACGGGGGATCGTTCCGGTGCGGCGGGTGCTGCCGACTGCGGTGCGTGTCCTGTGGTGGGTATCTCTGCCGGCCGCTCTCGTCGTCGGCGGAGCGATCGCGGTGTTCATGAGCGCCGCCCAGGGCGCGGTGATGTCCCCGACCGCACTGATCTACGGAGTTCTGACCCGCATTGCCGCGGCATGGGCGATCGCGTCCCTTCTGCTGGCCGTCACGGTTCAAGTCCTGCGTCGGCGCGAGATCCGCGTGTTTCCGCGGATTTCGAGTCGCGACACGCCCGGGATGAGGCGCTGATTGGACGAGTCGGCCGTATCCGCGTAACTTATTACTTGTTCGCCCCACAGGGGAGAGCGGAGCGGCCGAAAGGCCCCGCGTCCTCTCAAGCGGTGAGCCACCCCGATCAGAACTTGTGAGCTTCGGCTCGAGGGTCTAAGATCGGATTCTGCCACTCGGCACTTGTCTTCCAAGACTGAATCTTCTGATTCGACTTGTGAACTATGACTGGTGTGTGGCGTATAAGGTAGTGAAGTTGCCTCGCGGGTAGGTCGAGAGATCGTTTCTGTGGGT
>NZ_JASHKP010000040.1:0-211 GCF_030056775.1 Microbacterium sp. IEGM 1404
ACCGAGGTCAGCGTGGGGCCTCGTTCGCCGCAGATCGGGGTGCGGCTCGCGCCGGAGCTGGCGTGGGGGGTGGCCACCGGGCCGCGGCTGGCGGTGGGGGGCGCGGGGGGGGCCCCCCCCCAACCCCCCGCCGCCCCCCCACAGCCACCCCACCGGCCCCAACACCCCCCCTCCCCCCCTGCCGGCCGCCCTCACCCACACCCAGCACCCC
>NZ_JASHKP010000041.1:0-210 GCF_030056775.1 Microbacterium sp. IEGM 1404
GGCCGTGGCAGCTCGGCCACCGCTCCGCCGACGACTACGGCCAGATCGCCGCGCAGACGGCCAAGGGCATGCGCCAGCTCGACCCGTCCAGCGAGCTCGTGGTGTGCGGATCCTCCGGCGCGCAGAGGCCGACGTTCGGCGAGTGGGAGCGCGTCGGGCTCACGCACACGTACGACGAGGTCGACATGATGTCGTGCCACGCCTACTACC
>NZ_JASHKP010000042.1:0-210 GCF_030056775.1 Microbacterium sp. IEGM 1404
CTGCAAGAAGGTGCACAGCGCCGACAGCAGCGCCAGCTCTCCGGAGAGGGCGAGGACGCGCGCCGACCCGCGAGGTGCGGCGTTCTCGCGCGGTTCGAACGTGACGGCCCATCCGGTGGATCCGGGCTCGGTCTCGGGGGAGACGTAGAAGGTCGTCGAGACGCTGGGGTGCCCCGCGGCTATCAGGCCGGTGTCGGAACCTCCCTCACC
>NZ_JASHKP010000043.1:0-209 GCF_030056775.1 Microbacterium sp. IEGM 1404
GCCGCATTCCTGCCAGTCGAGGGTCTGGCCGTAGTACGGGCGCAGGTCCGCGGACACCCCGTCGGTCTGCGGCGCGAGCGCGGCGCCGCCGCCGGGCGGGAGCGGGGGGATCTGGGCGTAGAGGCAGCCAGAGAGCGCCACGGCGAGGGCCGCGACGCCGGCGACGGCAGTGACGAGACGGCGGCGGAGGCTCACGGGGCGGACCCGTT
>NZ_JASHKP010000044.1:0-209 GCF_030056775.1 Microbacterium sp. IEGM 1404
GGTGCCGGGCAGCGTCCGGAACGCCGTCTGCAGCAGGTGGTGGTGGGCGTGGACGAGGCCGGGCGTCACGACGCAGCCGCTCGCGTCGATCACCGTCGCGTCGGGGGGGGCGGGGGTGTCGACGACCAGCCCGTCGATGCACACGACGTCGCCCGTGCTGATCCGGCCCTCGGCCTCGACGACCGCGACCGCGTCGCGGATCACGAGCG
>NZ_JASHKP010000045.1:0-209 GCF_030056775.1 Microbacterium sp. IEGM 1404
GCCGCTGCGGATCAGCGCGTGGGGCCCGTCGCCGCTGAGCTCGTATCCGGTGCTGCCGACGATCGCTCCCGCCTCCTCGCGTTCCACCCACAACCGCACGCTCGGCGAGTCCAGACCGCTGAGCGTGCGGTCGACCGCGCCGAGGAACGCCGTGAGCGCCTCGACATCGGCCGGACGGCAGCGCTGGAGGTCCACCGTCCGAGGCAAGC
>NZ_JASHKP010000046.1:0-209 GCF_030056775.1 Microbacterium sp. IEGM 1404
ATGTAGATCACGCCGTTGGCGATCCAGAGAACGTAGATCGCCTGGTGGAACCACAGCGCCAGGCTGATGCGGCGCCGCGTGGTGCCCCGCGGCGACCAGAAGGCATCCGGTCGCTTCTGACGACGGAACTGCACCCCCGAGCGGATGACGAGCAGCAGGAACAGGCTGTTGAGGAAAAGCTGCCAACCGAGCCCCGCCGGGATGCCGAC
>NZ_JASHKP010000047.1:0-208 GCF_030056775.1 Microbacterium sp. IEGM 1404
CTACGAGGACGTCCTCGCGGAGGAGTGCTCCGCCGACGACAAGGCGGACGTCGCGTAGTTGGGCGACCTGGGCTCGCCCGCGGGTGGCGGGAGGGCGGGCGCCCGTCGGGGGCGGGGGTCGCCGCGGGGCGGCGCGCCCCCCGCCCGCGCCCCGCCGCACCAAGAGCCCAGCCGACCCCAGGTGGGGCCGACCACGGCGCGGGTGTCG
>NZ_JASHKP010000048.1:0-207 GCF_030056775.1 Microbacterium sp. IEGM 1404
ACTCGCCCGCCGTCACCGACCTCCTCTCGCGCGCCTTGGGCGAAGCCGGAGAGCTTGCCGAGCGCGCCCGCGAGCGCCAGCCCGCCCGCGCAGCCTTGAGCTTCGCCGGCCACCGCCTCGCACGCCTCCTCGACGCCAGCGACGCCGTCATCGTCGACCTCGACAAGTGACCGGTACACCCGTCGCTATCGGCCCCCCGTCGTGCCG
>NZ_JASHKP010000049.1:0-207 GCF_030056775.1 Microbacterium sp. IEGM 1404
CTCTGACCACGGCATCCGAGTTCGTCCGAAAGGATGCCGCGGGCTGGTCGCCACGACGATCGGGAGGCCTCGAGGGGCTGCGCCTGGACCCAGACTCCTGGAGCGTCACCCACGCCGGCTCACCCGAGGTCGAGTCCTCCGTCTTCGACGCGCTCCCCGCGGGCGCGGCGGTTCTCGATCACGTGCTGGTGAGGCGCGGAGTACGGG
>NZ_JASHKP010000004.1:0-45631 GCF_030056775.1 Microbacterium sp. IEGM 1404
CGTCTACACCGACCACCCCCTCCCCTACACACCAGCGGTCTGATTCCTCCCCGACGACCCCACGCCCACGGCGCCACCACCCCACCCCGACCATGACCGCGAACCGGCCCCGTTCTGAACCCGAGGTCAGGGGCCTTGGCGCGGGTGCGCGGCCCCACGGGTGCCGGCGCGTGCCGGATGCCAGCGCGTCCCGGGTGCCGGCGCCCACGGAGGCGGCCCCGCGGGCGCCGTGCCGGCGCGTCCCGGGGGCGGGCCCCCGCGGGTGCCGGTGCGTCCCGGATGCGCGGCCCCACGAGTGCCGGCGCGCCCCGGCAGCAGACGGGACGCCCGCGCCTCCCTACGCCAGCAGGTCCCGCAGGTGCGTGTACTCGTCCTCCATGCCCGGGTTCGCCCGCCGCGGATCGTCCGACTCGCCGGTCCGTCGCACGTCGGCGAGGTACCGACAGTCGGCCTCCCACCGTGCGAACGCGTCCGTGCCGACGGCGCCGTGCCCCGGGATCACCACCCGAGCAGCCCGCGCATACGGCTCCAGCACCTCGAGCGCCCGTTCGTACGCGGGCACGTCGTCCGGCCAGAACGGCAACGGCAGCTCGACATCGCTCAGCATGTCGCCGGCGACGAGCACCCGCGGCCCGGGCAACCACACCGCCGTGTGCCCCGGCGCGTGTCCGTCGTGCACGACGAGGTCGACCTCGAACGTCGGGGAGCCGGCATCCACCCGTCCCATCAACTCGACCAGCTCGGCCGGGAACTCCGCACCGAGCGCGGCGACCAACGCGTTCCGCTCGACGGCCGCGAGCTCGGCCGTCCGCGCCGACGCCCACCGCGGCACGTCACCGAACCCCGGATGCCACAGCAGGTGATCGTGATGCGCATGGGTCGCGAACCCTTCGGCGACGACCAGCCCGAGCTCCCGCAGCGCCGCGGCGAGCGCGTCGAGTTCGTCCGGCATCCACGCCGGATCGATCAGCAGGGCACGACCGCCCTCGACGACCACCGTCGACGTCGTCTGCATGACCCGACTCGTGGCGACGAACACCCCGGGCGCGACCTCGCGGAGGCGGTGTGAGGACGACATCACGCGGCCGCGTCGATCACGCAGAAGCGATTGCCCTCGGGGTCCTGCAGGATCACGTAGTCCGCGTCGGCGGGCCTGCCGTCCCACTCCACCTCGGTCGCACCGAGCCCCACGAGTCGACGCACCTCCGCGGCCCGGTCGTCGGCGTAGAGGTCGAGGTGGATCCGCGGCGGAAGGACCCGCTCCGAACGCTGCGCGTCGAGCGAGACGTTCGGCCCGGCGCCATCGGCCGCTCGCAGCAGCGCGAAGTCGTCGTCGATCGGCTCCCGCACGGTGTATCCGAGGGCCGCCGACCAGAACCGGATCTGGGCGTGCAGATCATCGACCCGGATGACGATCGACCCGATCACGAGCATGCCGTCAGCGTACGCCGGGGCCTACTCCGTCACCTCCGCGCGATCCACGCGGAACGTCTCCGTCCGACCGTCGGGAGCCGTCACCGTCACCTCGGCCGCGCCCGATCCCCCCGGGAACACGCGCAGCGTGAGCCCGTCGAGATAGTCGTAGTCGGGGCGGTCATCTCGCGCACCCCACGGCAGCACCGCACCGGGCCGCACGTACAGCGGCAGCGAATCGAAGCCGTGCGTCTCACGGCGCCACCCTCCGCCCGTGACCCGCTCCCCGGAGAGAAGGTGCGTCCACTCCCCCGCGGGCAGGTAGAACGTGACATCCCCGGATGCCGAGAACACCGGCGCCACGAGAACATCCGACCCGAGCATGTACTGGCGGTCGAGGTGCAGCGTCGTGGGATCGTCGGGGAACTCCAGCGCCATCGGCCGCATCACCGGAACGCCCGTGGAAGCAGCCGAACGCGCCGCCGCGTACAGGTAGGGCATCAGGCGCAGCTTGAGGCGGGAGAACTGGCGCGTCACGTCGACCGCTTCTTCGTCGAACGCCCACGGCACCCGATACGAGTCCGACCCGTGGAAGCGGCTGTGCGACGACAGCATCCCGTACGCGATCCAACGCTTGAACACGGCCGGGTCGGGAGTCCCCTCGAAGCCGCCGATGTCGTGGCTCCAGAACGAGAACCCGCTCCACGCGAGCGACAAACCTCCGCGCAGCGTCTCCGCCATCGACGCGAACGTCGAGGAGTTGTCGCCGCCCCAGTGCACGGGCATCGTCTGCCCGCCCGCCGTCGCCGACCGCGCGAAGAGCACCGCCTCGCCGACGCCGCGCTCCTCGACGAGCACCTCGTGCACGGCCTGGTTGTACAGCTGCGCGTACAGGTTGTGCATGCGCTCGGGATCCGTGCCGTCGAAGTACACGACGTCGGTGGGGATCCGCTCGCCGAAGTCGGTCTTGAAGCAGTCCACCCCCTGCGCGATGAGGCGCCGCAGGTACGACTGGTACCAGCGCACGGCATCCGGGTTGGTGAAATCGACGAGCGCCATGCCCGGCACCCACAGGTCCCACTGCCACGGCGTGCCGTCCGGGCGCCGCACGAAGTAGCCGTTCGCGACCCCCTCGGCGAACAGCGGCGAACGCTGCGCGATGTACGGGTTGATCCACACCGATACGCGGAGGCCCCGGTCGTGGAGGCGTCGGAGCATGGCATCCGGATCCGGGAACACCCGCTCGTCCCACGTGAAGTCGGTCCAGTTGAATTCGCGCATCCAGAAGCAGTCGAAGTGGAACACCGACAGAGGCAGGTCGCGCTCGGCCATGCCGTCGATGAACGAGTTCACGGTCGCTTCGTCGTAGTCGGTCGTGAACGACGTCGTGAGCCACGTGCCGAACGACCACGCCGGCACGACCGGCGGCCTCCCGGTGAGGGCCGTGTACCGCTCGAGCACGTCCTTCGGGGTGGGTCCGGCGATGACGAAGTACTCCAGCGCCTCACCCGAGACGGAGAACTGCACGCGCTCGACGTTCTCGGACCCGATCTCGAACGACACGTGTCCGGGGTCGTTCACGAGCACGCCGTAGCCGCCCGACGAGACGTAGAACGGCACGCTCTTGTACGCCTGCTCGCTCGAGGTGCCGCCGTCGGCGTTCCAGATGTCGACCGTCTGGCCGTTCTTCACGACGGGTCCGAAGCGTTCGCCGAGGCCGTAGACCGCCTCGCCGACGCCGAGGTCGAGCTGCTCGTGCAGGTAGTGCCGCGCCGAGGGCACGCCCGTGTCGGCCCCCGTGTTCGAGATCACGCCGGTCTCGACGTCCGCCCCCTCGGCGAGACTCACGCGCCCCAGGGAGCGGTGGCCACTGCCCGTGACCCGCGTCCCGTCGACCTCGAACGACAGGTCCCACGGCGCCCCCGGTGTCACGCGCGCGGTCAGTCGACCCGCGGTGAGCGTGCCAGCCGCGACGTCGACGGCGCCGCCGCCCACGACCGCCCCTGGCAGCGCGAACCCGACGGGCCGCCGCGCCCCGTCGTGGTGGACGATCCGCACTCGCACGACACCGTCGAGCGGCGACGACAGCGTCACGGTGAGGACGCTGCGGTTGAGCACGTCGCCGCGCTTGGCGATGACCTTCGTCGGCGCGTGCACGACCAGCCCCGGCCCGTCGGGGGTGTCGGCGGACTCGATGTCGTACGCCTCGGCGGCGTAGTCGACGGTGACGCCCGGCCGCATGAGCCAGAAACCATCGGTGAACTTCATTGCGTGACTGCTCCTGCCGTGATGCCGCGAGTCGGCGTAGACGAAATGGGGAAGACCCTCACTTCACGGCCCCCGCCGTGATGCCACGCGTAAGCGTGCGCTGGAAGATCAAGAAGAAGATGAGCGTCGGGATGATGCCGAGCAGAGCCGAAGCGCTGATCGTGGTGACATCCATCAGTCGGTCGCCCTGCAGGACGCTGATGGCCACGGGCACGGTCTGGTTGTCATTGGATGCCAGGAACGTCAGGGGGATCAGGAACTCGTTCCACGTCCAGATGAAGAAGAAGATGACGAGCACCGACAGCGTGGGCCGGCTGATCGGGAAGACGACGCGCCAGAGGATCTGCCACCGGCTCGCGCCGTCGATCGCGGCGGCCTCGAGGATCTCGCGGGGGAACGTGCCATAGACCGACGACAGCAGGTACGTGCCGAAGGCCGCCTGGACCACCGTGAACACGATGATCACCGACAGCAGATTGTCGTACAGACCGACGGATTTGAACATGTAGTACAGCGGGTAGAGCAGCGCTTCCTGCGGGAGGAGGTTCGCCAGCAGGAACAGCAGCACGATCCCCGTGCGACCGCGCACCCGCCCGATGCCGATCGCGAAGGCGTTCAGCATCGAGATGAGCACGGCGAGCACCGCGACGATGCCCGAGATGAGGACCGAGTTGCCGACCTTCCTGGGGAAGTCGACCCGGTTCCAGAAGTCGATGATCCCGCCGAAGTCGAGCTGCTGCGGCAGGGCGAGCGGCCCCGACGTGGCGTAGTCGACCGGCGACTTGAACGAGTTCACGAGCACGAGGTAGAACGGCGCGAGCACGAGCAGCGCCCCGACGACGACGAGCGCGAGCAGCAGCCAGTCGACGGGTCGCCGACGGCTCATGCCGCCGCGGGGTCCGCGACGTGGGGCGCGCCCGGTGGTGATGACGGCGGTGGCGGTCACAGTCCGGCCCTTTCCTTGCGTTCGAGCGAGGTCTGCACGCGGATGAACACGATCGACACGATGACGACGAGGATCGTCAGCACCGTCGCGATGGTCGCGCCGTAGCCGACGTTCCGCTTCGTGAAGAACTCGAGGTAGGCGTAGTACGCCGGGACGATGGTGGAACCGGCGGGCCCGCCCTGGGTGATGACGTAGACCGGGCCGAACACCTTCAGCGCCGCGATCGTGCACGTCAGGGTGACGACGAAGATCTCGGGGCGGATGATGCTGATCGTGATCGCGGTGAACCGCTGGAACCAGTTCGCCCCGTCGAGCTCGGCGGCCTCGTACAGTTCGGGGTCGACCCGCTGCAGCGCGGCCATGAACACCACGACCGGGTAGCCGATCTGCACCCAGACCAGCACGACCATGAGCACGATGAGCGCGGACGGCATCTGCCCGAGCCAGTCGTACGACGGGATGCCGAGGCTGCCCAGGATCTGGTTGAGGGCACCGGTGTCGCCGGGCCGGACGATCCAGCCGATGACGATGCCGGCCACGGCGATGGGGAGGATCTGCGGCAGGTAGTACGTCGCGCGGAGGAAGCTGCCGACCTTGCCGCCGAACTTCCGGCCGACGACGTCGAACAGCAGCGCCGCCACGGCGAGACCGATCACGGTGGGGACGACGACCATCGCGAGGACCATCCACACCGAGTTGGTGAAGGAGGTCCAGAAGTCCTCGTCGCCGACCAGCTTCACCCAGTTGTCGAGGCCGATGAACTCGGGGTCGCCGACGCCGCGCCACTTGGTGAACGTGAGCAGCACGTTCCACAGGAGCGGCACGATGACGATCACCAGCAGCAGCACGAAGCCGGGCAGCAGGTACATCCAGTAGCCGGCGGTGCCGCCGCTGCGTTGGGGGATGGCCGGCTGCTCGGGCGGGAGTGCCACCCGAGCAGCCGGACGGGAGAGGAGAGCCATCAGCGGAAGTCCGCCGTGCCTTCGTCGTACTTCTTCCCGAGGTTGGCGTTCGTCGTCGCCGCGTCCTGCGAGCCGGTCACCAGGCCCTGCAGCTCCTGCACGAGCACGTCGTAGAAGCCGGGCGCGGGCCAGTCGGGGTAGAACGACAGACCGTCCTCGTCGAGGATGCCGTTGAACGTGTCGATGAGCTCCTTGCTCTTGGCATCCGTGATGTCGGCGGTGTCCGCCGCGACGGGCACGCCGCCGTTGTTGCCGATGATCGCCTGGATCTCGGGGCTCATCGTGATGTCGATGAACTGGTAGGCGAGGTCCTTCTGCTTCGAGCGCTCCGGCACCACCCAGAGGTTGCCCGAGGAGCCGAGCGACAGCTTCGAGCCCGGGAAGGCCGCGAGCGACCAGTCGAACGTCGCGTCGGAGGCGAAGCGGCCGTACCACCACGAGCCCGAGACGAAGATCGGCGAGGTGCCGTTGATGAAGGAGACTCCGGCATCCTCGGCCTTGACCGACGAGACGTCCTTCGCGATGTAGCCCTTGTCGACGTAGTCCTTCAGGGTGTCGGAGGCGTAGGTGACCTCCGACCCCGTCCAGTCGACGGGGTTCTTGTACAGCTGGTAGTCGTCGACCCACGAGCGGTCGGCCTTAGTCAGCGCGAGCTGGTACCAGAGCTGTCCGAGCGGGTATTCGGCGCCGGCCTCGGCGAGGGGCGTGATGCCCTTCGCGACGAACGCGTCGAGCACCTTCACGAACTCGTCGTAGGTCTTCGGCACCTCCAGGCCGGCGGCCTTGAAGGCGTCGAGGTTGTAGTAGACGCCGACGAACTCGCCGTAGTTCGGCACGCCGTACCAGGTGTCGCCGCCCATGACGCCGTCGGCGGTGTACTTCGCGGTGGTCTGCAGCGACGGGGCGAGCTTGGCATCCCACCCGTACTGCGTGACGGCGTCGCTGATGTCGGCGATGAGCCCGGTGCTCGCGAGGAAACCCGCGGTGGCGTTGCCCTTATTGAACTCGAGCAGGTCGGGGGCCGCGTCGGTGTCGAGCACCTGGCTGGCGGTCTTCTGGATCTGCTCGAAGGACTTCTCCTCGACCTTCACCGTGGCGCCGGTCTGCTCCTCGAAGATCGGGATGGCGGCGTTCCAGGCCTTGGCCATCGCGCTGTCGGCGCCTTCGTAGTGCCAGAGCGTGAGGGTCTTGCCGGCGCCGTCGGTCGATCCGGCGTCACCGCCTCCTCCGCTGCAGGCGGAGAGGGTGAGGGCGGCGACGGCGATCGAGCCGACGGCCGCGAGGGCTCGGGTCGCGCGTCGTTGTGCGTTCGTGCGTGCCATCGTTGGCACTCCTTTCACTGTGATCCGCTGGGTTGGTGGGTGTCCGCTAGCGGGGGCGGATGCGTCGAAGCGCTTCGATAATGGGCGAACGACGCAGGCTGTGGAGATGGGAGGGTCAGTCGGAGGGAGCCGCGGCGACGGAGCCGCGCTCGAGATAGGTCGGTGGGATGAGATGGAGACCGGATGCCACGGGGCGTCCGGCGATCAGCTCGATGGCGAGGTCGACCGCGAGCTCGCACGAGCTCTGCGGCACCAGCGGGATCGAGTCGACCGGGGTGGGCTGCGTGTCGGTGTCGAAGCTGCTGCCGACCGACACGATCGAGACGTCGCCCGGCATGCTCTTGCCGAGCGCGGCGAGTTCGACGAGCACGACCTGCAGCACCTCTTCCGGGGCGTGCAGCACGATCCCGGTCACGCCGGCCGCGATGAACTCGCGCACCGACTCGCGCACGTGGGCGCGATCGGTGACGACCTCGCCGGATGCCACGGCCCGGGCGTGCCCGCCGCGTTCGGCCGCGCGCGCCACGACGGCAGCGCGCACGCGGGGCGGGAAGTTCGACTTCTCGTACGCGCGGCGCGATCCGCCGATGAGGCCGATCTCGCGGTGCCCCGCGTCGGCGAGCCGGTCGACGGCCTCGACGGCCGCGCGCTCGAAGTCGAGGTCGACGCACACGAGGTCGTCGTGGTCGTTCGGGATGCCGACGAACAGCGTCGGCGTCACGCTGGCGCGGGCGATCGCGACGCGCGGGTCGTCGGGGGCGACGTCCAGCACGAGGATGGCATCCACGAGTCCGCTCGCCGCGACCCGCTTCATGCCGGCCGACGCGTCTTCGTCGGTGAGCAGGAGCATGTCGTACTCCTTGCGGCGGGCGGCGACGGTCATGGCGTGCATGAACGCCATGTGGCTGGGCGCGTGGCTGTCGGCCCGCAGCGGCTCGGACAGCGCGAAGATGTGCGTCTGGCTGCCGGCGAGCATGCGGGCACCGGCGTTGGGGCTGTACCCGAGCTCGTGCACCGCGGCCTGGATGCGGCGTCGCGTCTCCGCCGAGACCGGACGCTTGCCGCTCAGCGCGTAGGAGACGGTGCTGATCGACACGCCCGCCGCGCGGGCGACTTCGTCGATGCCTGCCATAGCGACTCCCTCGTAGCTGTCTAAGCGCTTCCGGGAAGCGCTTCGACGGCAAAGCTAAACCACGTCCGGCCGAAGCGCAAGAGGTAAGTTGGGGAACGCAACAAAATCCGGACGGCCCGGGGCTCCGAAGACATCAGATGGTGGCGCACCCTGCCCACCGCGGGCCCGTCCGCGAGGCGGCCCGCACCACCCGACGCGGGAGCGAGAGATGCGCGAGTCGCACACGCGGGCATTGGCGTCGCTCGACGCCTACGCGAACGTCACTGATCTGCTGGTCCGTCGTGCCGCCGAGGCGCCCGATCACGCCGCCTTCGAGGTCCCTCCGGCCGCGAGCCCGAACGACCCGGACGGCACCGGAGCGTGGGTTCCCGTGTCGACCGCGACCTTCCTCGACGAGGTGCGCACCCTCGCGAAGGGCCTCATCGCCATCGGCCTCGGGCCCGGCGACGCCGTCGCGATCATGGCGCCCACGCGGTACGAGTGGGCGGTGGCCGACCTGGCGACGTGGTTCGCCGGCGGGGTCGTCGTTCCGGTCTACGACTCTTCGTCACCGAGCCAGGTGGCGGCCATCGTCGCCGACGCGCGGATCCGCGTGGGCATCGGGGGCACCGCGACGCACGTCGACCTGCTGACCTCGGCGCTGGCATCCGCGGACGGCGCCATCGGGGTCTGGGGGATGGACGATCTCGACGCGCTCCGCACGCACGGCATCGCGGTCGCCGACGACGAGCTCGAGCACCGGCGCACGCGCGCGGGACACGACGATCCCGCCACGATCGTCTACACGTCGGGCACCACAGGCGAGCCGAAGGGCGCGGTGCTGACCCACGCGAACTTCCTCGGCCAGGTCCTGAACATCGCCGCGGCCTACCGCGAGGTGGTGCACTCCGGGGGCAACACGATCATCTTCCTCCCGCTCGCGCACGTCCTCGCGCGGGGCCTCCAGCTCATCTGCATCGCCAGCGGCATGCGCATCGCGCACCTGTCCGACGCCGCCGCCGTGGTTCCCACGCTCGCGACCCTGCGTCCCACGTTCCTGGTCGTCGTCCCGCGGGTCCTGCAGAAGATCCAGGCGGCCGCGGGCGACAAGGCCGCCGCGAAGGGCCTGTCGGGCGTGTGGGCCCGGGCGCGTGCGACGGCCATCGCCGAGGGGCGCCTCGCCGAGCTGCGGGATGCCGGCACTCCCCGCCGCGCCCCGCTCGGTCATCGGGTGCGCCACGGAGTCTTCGACGCCCTGTTCTACCGTCGCCTCCGCGCCGTCATGGGCGGCCGCGTCGACTACATGCTCTCGGGCGGCGCGACCCTCGACGGCGAGCTGTCGCTGTTCTTCCGCGGACTGGGGGTTCCGGTCATCGAGGGCTACGGCCTCACCGAGACCACGGCGCCGTTGACCGGCAACCTGCCCGGGCGCATCGCCTCCGGCACGGTCGGGCTGCCGTTGCCGGGGTCGACGGTGCGCATCAGCGACGAGGGCGAGGTGCTCGCGAAGGGCGCGGGCGTGTTCGCGGGGTACCGCGACCCGCGGCACGACGGGGACGCGTTCGTCGACGGCTTCTTCCGCACCGGCGACCTCGGCCGCCTCGACGACGCCGGAAGGCTCGTGCTCGAGGGGCGCCTGAAAGACGTCATCGTCACCTCGAACGGCAAGACCGTCGTGCCCGCGCGCTGGGAGTCCGCGGTCGAATCCGACCCGCTCGTGCAGCACGCGGTCATGGTCGGCGAGGGCAAGCCGTATCTCAGCGCCCTCCTGATCCTGGATGCCGAGCAGGCGGCCGCGTGGGCGGCATCCACCGGTCTGCCTCTCGATGTCCGCACCCCGACAGACCTGCGCGCCGTGGACGAGCCACGGTTGCACGCGCACCTGCAGCGCACCGTCGACGCCGCGAACGCGCTCGTCGCCCGCAGCGAGCAGGTGCGCCGCTTCGAGCTCGTCGTCGCCGACCTCGACGACCGCGAACTCGTCACCCCCACCATGAAGATCAAGCGTCGCGTGGTGGTGCATCGCGCCACCGAGACGATCGCGTCGCTGTACCGAGGAGTCCCGTCATGACCGCCCCCGTTCCCCCCTCCACCGGCTCGCGCGCGACGCAGAACCGTTCGGCGCTGATCGCCGTGATCATGGCGGTGCTCATCGGCGCGGGGCTGGCCGTCGCCGGAAGCTTCTCGGGAGCGCGGGTGGCCGGCATCCCGGTGTTCGCCCTCACGGTGGCGGCGGCGTTCGTCATCCAGTTCCTCGTCTTCATCCCCTCGGCGCTCCGCCGCACCGAGCGCTTCTTCGACCTCACCGGCAGCCTCACGTTCATCGCGGTGTCGGTCGCGGTCGCCTTCCTCGCCCCCGGTCAGGACGCCCGCGGGTGGATCCTCGCGGCGATGGTGATCGTGTGGGCGGCACGCCTGGGCTCGTTCCTGTTCGCCCGCGTGCACCGTTCGGGGTCGGACGGCCGGTTCGACGAGATCAAGACAAAGCCACTGCGCTTCCTGCAGGTGTGGGCGATCCAGGGTCTGTGGGTGTCGCTCACCGCGTCGGCCGCGTGGATCGCCATGAGCGCGGATGCCGGAGACCGCGCGCCCCTCGACGGTTTCGCGATCGCGGGGATCGTCGTGTGGATCGTCGGCATGGTGTTCGAGATCGTCGCCGACATGCAGAAGCAGGCGTTCCGCGCCGACCCGGCGAACAAGGGCGAGTTCATCCGCACGGGCCTGTGGTCGCGCTCGCGGCACCCCAACTACTTCGGCGAGATCCTCGTGTGGGTCGGCGTGTTCCTCGTGGCCGTGCCGGTGCTGCAGGGCTGGCAGTGGGTGGCGGTGCTGTCGCCGCTGTTCGTGATCCTGCTGCTCACCCGGGTCAGCGGCATCCCGCTCCTGGAGAAGCGCGCCGACGAGAAGTGGGGCGACCGCGCCGACTACCGCGCGTACCGCGACCGGACGCCCGTGCTGGTGCCGGCGTTGACGGCGCGCGCGGGCGTCGAGGTGCCGCGGTAGCGCCTGGCAGACTGCCGGGATGAGCCGCCACACGATCCTGCTCGGCGTCGAGGGAGTGCTGCTCGTCGAGATCGACTCTCCCGCCCGCGACTACGCGGCGATGAGGGAGGGTCGCGAGTACGCGCCGCTCCCGGTTCCCGGCGACGGCGCCGTGACCCCCGACGGCCGGTTCTTCTTCCGCCTGCCCATCATCGACGGCATCCGCGAGCTGGCCGCCGCGGGCGCCGACATCGTCTGGTACACCCGCCGCCTCACGAATCCCGACGCCCTCCGCGCCCTGGCGGAGCACCTCGGTCTCGCGGATGCCGTTCGATTCCCGGATGCCGCCGAACTCCCGGCCACCCCCACCGACGACCGCATCGACACGGGTCCGAACGTGCTGTGGGAGCACTGGAAGGTGCAGGCGCTGATCCAGCGCGCCCGCGATCTGCCCCCGGGCGACGAGGTCGTGGTCGTCGACTCGACGCTCGACTTCACCGCCCACCGGATGCCCGACGGACTCGCCCGCCGATCGGGGCGGAAGGATGCCGACGGCATCGGCGGCGTGAAGACGGTCGACGTCGTGGGCCTCGACGAACCCCGCCTGGCCGCGCTGCGCGCGTGGGTCGCGGGCGGGCCGGTGCCGCGGGTCTAGCGCGCGGTCACTCGGCCGGGCGCTACTTCCGCCCCACCCGCCGCTCGACGAGCTTCCGCGCGACGTCCATGAAGCTCGGTGCGTACTTCGCCCACTCCTGGTCGAGCTTGCGCACGTCGATCTTGCCGGTGTGCAGCAGCTCGCAGATCTTGAGCCAGCTCTCGCCCGTCGCCGCCGTCAGCGCCGCCGCCACCGCCGCGTTCACGACGATCCCCGCGCCGGGGATGAGCTTCAGGAAGCTCGTCGCGAGCGCACGCCCGGCCACCTGCACGCCGAACTGCGCGAGCGCTCCGGCCGAGAGCATCGTCTTGACCTCGAGGTCGTAGATGGCGGCGATGCGCCCCATCATCGTCAGCTGGATCGGCGCCAGCGTGACAGCATCCGAGACAGGAAGCGGAACGGACGCCGCGCCCGCGGCCGCTGCGGACGCCGCGGCGATGATCGGCCGCGCCATCTCCCTCTTCCACGGGAGGTTGAGTCGCTGTGCGATGCGAAAGGCGTCCTTGTCGCGGTCGGGGGCGAGTGCGAGGGTCTCCGTGACAAGGTCACCGAGGCCGTGCCCCTTCCCCTTCCCGTGGCGGTCGCGGGTGGAGGTGAGGATGACCCGTCGGTACGGGATGCGAAGCCGCTCGCCCGTCGCCGGGTCGACGGGGTCGTTGAGCCAGTCGACGAACGCCTGCAGGTCTTTCGCGACGCCCTGGTGCCCGGTGATCGGGTTCTTGATCCAGTCGACCTTGGTCAGCACGAGGATCACCGGCAGCCCCCGCGCATCGAGCTCGCGGATCATGGCGATGTCGGCCGGGGTGAGCCGGTCGTCGGCGGCCCGCACGCAGTACCAGACGACGGAGATCTGGTGATCGCCGGGGTGGGCCGCGATGGCATCCAGGTGGTTGCGCAGTTGCTGATCCGGCGCGACGGGCGAGCCGATCTCGAACCCCTCCACGTCCCAGATGCCGAGCGAGTCGTCGCTGTAGAAGTGCACGCCCCGCGTGACCGGCAACCCGCGCCCGACCTTCGCCCAGTCGCGCCCGAACACCGCGTTGACGAGCGACGACTTCCCCACGCCTGACGCGCCGACGATCGCGAGGTTGAACCGGCCGTAGCGCGACTTCGCCTCGGACGTCGCCTCGACGAAAGCCTTCTCGTCGAGCTGCCGCGCGTCGGTGTTCTTCTTCGCCATGGTCCCGCCTCCCCGAACGTCGACCTCAGGATGCCGCGACTCGTGCGACGGATGAGGTCATGCCGAATCTACGGGGCGGGGCGGGGCGGGGAGCATTCGGAGGTTGCCCTTGTGCGGAGGCGGACGCCGTGGGACGACGCTCGGCGGTATTCGTGCGATCAGGTCCTCCGGATGCTCGAACGGCGGTGCGGTCTCCGCGCCCCGGGACGCGCTGCGGGCGCGGGTCGCGGGCGCGCCGGTGCCTCAGGTCCAGCCCGCGGCGACAGCGTCCGATCAACGCCGCAGATTGCCGGCGAGCTGTTCCCCGCGAGCCTCGATCCGGAGCGCCTGGATCAGGCCACGGTAGAGATCGTCCCGACGCAGGAGTTCGTCATGCGTCCCGGAGTCCCGCACCGACCCCGCGTCCAACACGATGATCTGATCCGCCTCCAAGATCGTCGAGAGCCGGTGCGCGATCGTGACGACGGCCCCCGTGGCCGCCGTCTCCGCGATGATCTCCTGGATCGCCGCCTCTGCTCCGGCGTCCAACTGGGCGGTCGCCTCGTCCAGGAGGAGGACGGACGGCCGGCGCACCAACGCACGAGACACGGCCAGTCGCTGTCGCTCACCGCCCGACAGGCTCGTCTCGACCACAGCCGTGTCGAGACCCTCGGGCAAGGCCCGGATCCGCTCGTCCAGGCCCACTGCCGTCAGCGCCACCCACGCCTCCTCGTCCGTGCCGTCGTCGACCCGGAACAGCACGTTGTCGCGCACCGTCCCCGGGATCACCGGCGTCTCTTGCTCGACGTAGGCGATGCGAGAACGTACGTCGTCGATGCTGAGGTGGGCATAGGGCGTGCCGTCCAGTTCCACGTGGCCCTCCCGCGGGTCCATAAAGCGGAGCAGGAGCGAGAAGACCGTCGTCTTGCCTGCACCGGACGGTCCGACCAGCGCGACATGACCGATTCGCGGGATCTCGATGGTGACGTCGCGGAGAACGTCGCGCGCGCCGTCGCCATACGCTGCCCTGACGTCCCGCACCGCGAGCACCGGGGCCGCGCAGTCGATGCGGCGCTCCGGATCGGAGGCGGGGCGGCGGCGGGTGTCTTCGAGCTCGAGGTGCGAGGTCTCGGTGATGCGCGCGGCGGCCGCCAGCCCCGCCTGGATCGAGGCGAACGCCCCGGCGAGGGTGGTGATGGGGTCGATGATGTTGACCGCGTACAGCAGGAACGCCACGAGACTCGAGACGGCCAGCTCGCCCGATGAGACCCGCCACGCGCCGAGCCCGAGCACCGCGACCAGCGACAGCTGCATCCCCCCGCCGGCGACGGCCCAGACGAGTGCGGAGAACCACACTGAACGGATCGAGTGGCGCGCAGAGTCTTCCGCGCTGGCCGTCACGCGGGCGATCTCGCGATCCTCGGCGCGGCTCGATTTGATCGTCCGCAGCGCCCGCATCCCGCCTTCGAGCGAAGAGCCCAACTCGCCCATGGCATCCTGTGCGCGTTTGGTCGCCCGACCGATGCGCGGCAGGAACACCGCGAACAGGCCGCCCACCAGGGCGAGCGCGGCAAGGGTCGTCAACAGAAGGACTTCGTCGAGGAACGCCATCAGGATCACCGTTCCCACCAACGCGACCGCGCCGTTGATGAGCTGGACCACGCTGCTGGTGGCGGCGGCGCGCAGCAGGACCGTGTCGCTGGTGACCCGGGTGACCAGCTCGCCTGTTCGGAAGCGCTGGATCTGCTCGAGCCGTGCCCGGAAGAATCGCTGGATGAGGGAACGCCGGGCGTCCAACACGATGCGCTCGGCCAGACGACCGAGCACGACCGTCTGCGCGAACCCGGCGCAGGTGCCCACGAGAAGAAGGATCACGAGCGCGCCGACCGGTCCGGCCAGGTCGAGCCCGGCCCCGAGACCGTCGAGAACCCACTTCGCCGCGAGCGGTGTGGCCAGGGTGACCCCGGTGGCGAAAAGGCCGAGGAGCACACCGATGCCGATGCCGAGGCGATGGGGACGCGCGTACGCGGCGATCAACGCCAGACCGCCGGCGCGCGGGCCCGAGCGACGCGGGCTCACGAGGACACTCCCGCCTCGGGCCGACGACGTCGGAAGACCTCGCGCCACATCGCCGCCGCATCATCGGTCCGGGTCGCCGCACGCCAGACGCGCAGCGAGAGCCACAGCAGGATGCCGATCGTGGTCGCCATCGCCAGGCCGGCCACCGTGGCATCCGCGACATCGACGCGCCCCTCGGCCACCCCGACCGGCAGAAGGACGATCGAGACGGGCGGAATGAGGCTGGCCACGCCGATCCACGCCGCGTCCGGGTCGAGCACCGCGACGATCAGCACACCGAACGCCAGGAACCCGATGAGCTGCACGACGATCCCGATCGACGCGGTTCCCCCGCCCCGGAAGAGCAGGACCAGCACCGTGGCGAACGCGACCAGCATCGCGATGCCCGCCGCGGCCCACAGCGCGAGCGGCACCGCGAGCTGCGCCACACGGAGAGCCGTCGCACGTTCCCCGACGACGACGAGAAGCGATGCCGCGAGCGCGCCGAGGGCGCCGATCTGCACCACGCCGCCGATGACGGCCGCGACGAGACGCCCGCCGACGACCCCGAGCGGCGACGTGCGGGACAGCACGCCGTCGAAGAGACCGAGCGTCAGGTCACGGGACAGCGCGCCGAAGGTCCAGGCCGCCCGGCCCGCGATGACCGAGAACGTCAGCAGGGTCGCGACGAGGGTGAGCACGCGGGTGAGGACGGCGTCGCCGTCGTCGAAGTCGAACCCGTAGACGATCGCGGGGGCGGGTTGCGCGGCGGCGACGGCGAGCGCGGCGGTCGCGAACCGGTCGCCGACAGCGCTCGCGCCGGCCGCCTGCGACGCCTTCTCCACTCGGACCTCGACGACGCCCCCGGTGACGACCACCGCCACGTCCGCGCCCAACTCCGCGGGGATCGCAGTGGCGGGCTCGACGTCCCAACCGGGTTCCGCGTCCTCGACCGCCGCGATGACCTCCGGGGAGGCGACCGCGTGGATGCGCGGCGGTGCACTGGACGAGCCGACCAGCTGCGGCGCCACGACGAGCAGCGCGACGATGACCGCCATCAGCGCGAACAGGGTCAGCTGCGCGGCGGTGAAGAGCTGCCGGAACAGATCCCGGCGCAGAACAGTCGTGAACGAGCGCCACGCGGCGGCGGCGTTCATGCCGCTTCCCCCAGCAGCTCTCGGAGGGACGACCCGGATGTGCCCAGGACGTCCGACAGCGGCCCTTCGGCGACCGCCCTGCCCCGGGCGATGACTGCGACGCGATCGGAGATGGAGGCCACGACCTCCAGCTGGTGACTCGAGACGAGCACGCCCACACCGTCGGATGCCAAGCTGCGCACGACGTCCGAGACCTGCGCGAGGCCGTCGATGTCGAGTCCCGAGAACGGCTCGTCCAGCAGCAGGTACCGGGGGTGACCGAGGAGCGCGAGGGCCAACTGCGCCCGCTGGCGATTGCCCAGGCTCAGCGCGGCGAAGCGGCGATCGCTCAACTCGGCCACGCCGACGCGTTCGAGGATCAGATCGACGTGCTCGCCGACGGAACGCGGCGGGATGCCGACGAGTCGGGCGAAGTAGCGCAGCTGAGCGCGCACCGTCTCGTCGAGGTAGAGTCCGCGCTCCTCCGGCATGTGCCCGATGCGGACGCGGTCATCGGGGGACATCCGGCGCCCGTCGACGAGGACCTCCCCGCCGTCCGGCTCGCGCAGCCCTCCCAGCAGCCGCATCGCCGTCGATTTGCCCGCGCCGTTCGGCCCGACGAACGCCGTGACCCTCCCCGAGGGCACGGTGAGGGAGTAGTCGGCGAGGGCGACGGTGTTCCGGTACCGCTTCTCGACCGCGCGGAGCTCGAGCGCGGTCACGACGCGCCGGCCGCCGCGTCGCGGCGCAGAGTCACGGCGTAGAGCGGCGACGACGGCGAGACGAATTCCCCACCGGCGAGACCGCCCGTCAGGCCCGTCACCGACAGACCGGCGGCGGCGGCGAGGGCCTGCAGGTCGGACGGCGCCGTCAGGACGCTCCGCTCCAGGACCGAGGTCGTCCGATCCCCGTCCATCCAGGTCTGACGCATCCGCCAGATCCCGTCCTCGACGGACGAGAAGCACGCCAGCCCGGTCTCGTGCCGCGCGTAGGGGATGAACATCGAGGTCGGCGCCGATCCGATGACCTCGAGCACGAACGCCGGGGAATGGGTCTCGATGACGGCCACGCCGTCGGGCGCGAGCATCGCTGCGATGTTGCGGAGGGCGGCGACCTGGGCCGTGGGGTCGGGCAGCATGGAGAACGACGCGCACACGCAGAAGACGAGGGCCGCCGAACCCGGGGGGACGATGGCGTCGAGCCCTGCGCCGCTGAAGTCGCTCTCGTGCAGGTCGAACGGAACGTCCGGATACCGCTCGGCCGCTTGCGCCAGGAGGGCGGCGGAGCCGTCTATGCCGACGAAACGCAGCCCGGGCTCACCGGCGAGCGACCGCGCGAGCGGGCCCAGCACGCGGGCCGTTCCCACGCCCAACTCGACCACGGCTCCGCGCCCTCCGGCCCGCAGGACCCACTCGCGCAGTGCGGTGATCTCGGCGGAGGCCTCGTCGAGCTCGCCGTAGATGTCGTCGTACACGCCGACGATGGCGGAACCGTACTCCTCGGAGATGACCTTCGCCGCGGAGGGCGCGGCCGTCATCGGCCGCCGCCCGCGCCGAAGAGGCGCTTGATGGAGGCGCGCGTCGTGGGGGCGAGCCACAGACCGGCGGCGACGACGACCAGGGCGGCACCGCCGACGAGGATGAGGATGATGAGCGAGGTCATGGGGGACTCCTTCAGGGAACGACCGGGGACAGCGGGGTGGGGGCGGGTGCACCGTCGGACGGCGCTCCGAGGGCGGGCGAGAGCAGCACGACCTCGGGCAGCACGGCGTCGTCGGATCCCGCGTGGGTGATGATCGCGAACTGATGGACGGGGGTCTCCCCCTCGACGCGCACGGAACGTCCGACGGTGGCGGCGATGGTGCGGTACGACGACGACAGCACGAGCTCGACAGGGTCGACCGTCACCGCCAGCTGGGCAAGTTCCGAGGCGTGGTCGAAGACCCCCTTATCGGCGCGGCGACCGGGGAACCAGACGAGGTGCAGGAAGCGGCGGGCCGCCGGCGGGGAGGTCCGCTGCCAGTCCTGCCAGGTGCCGTCGGGGTTGCGCAGGCGGTGGAACACTTCGTGGTCGCTGGTGGCGGGCACCGGCGCGAAGAACTTCCAGTTCGGGATCAGCCCGAACAGGTCGCGTCGCCGCATGCGGTCGAACGAGTGGCTGGGGAGCTGCGACAGCACCGTGAGCGTCAGGGCCCCGGAGAACAGCAGCATGCTGCCGCCCCGGACGAGACTGCGGATCTCCATCACGCGGCCTCCGTCCGATGCACGAACTCGAGGATGCGGTCGGTGACGTCGCCGGCGATGAGGGCGTCGGTGAGCAGCGTGTCGTGGGTAGCGTCGAAGACCACGGGAGCGCCGTCGCTCTGTGTGCCGAAGGTGCTCGCGAGCGAGGCCTGGAATCGGGCCGAGTCGGGGTCCGCCATCGTTCGGGATGCCGAGATCACGAGGCCCTCGACACCGGGGAGCGGTCGTATCTCGGGGGGAGCGGCGACGTCCAGTTCGGTTTCGACCGCGCGCAGCTCGCGCGCACCGGCGCGCCACATCCGGCCGTCGCGGTAGTTCCGTTCGGCGTTGACGCGGAACGGGGTCGGCAGCCGTCGCGCCCAGGCGGGGTGATCCAGGAAGACTCCGAGGCCGGCCCGCACGAGCGTGCCCATCTGGCGCTGCGCATCGCGCACGAGCTTCAACCCCTCCCGCTGCGACGCGGACTGGGCGAACTGCGCGGGGTGGGTGGCATCCAGGAAGACGAGTCCGGCGACGGCGCCGTCGGGGAGCGCCTCGGCCGCGCGACGGATCACCTCTCCGCCGTACGAGTGTCCGGCGAGGACCACACGCTGTCCGGGGTCCGCCAGGGCGGTGACGAGGTCGACCAGATCGGCCACGGCATCCCCGATCCGGAAGGCGTCGCCCTCCGCCTCGCGGGAGGCCCCGTAACCGGCGCGGTCGTACGTGATGAAGTCGACGGATTCGGATCGGTCGAGGTTGCCGGTGATCCACCCGAAGTGGTCCTGGGTCGCGAAGAGGGCGTTGACCAGGAAGACGATCGTCCGATGTCCCCGCTGCTTGCCCCCGTAGGAGAGCACGCTCCCCCGTCGGGTGGTGAGCCGCGAGAGGTAGGCGGGGCCGTCGAGGACGCGCATGCGGCGGCGCACGGCGTCGACCGCGGTCAAGGTGACGGCGGTCGCGAGGACGGCTCCCGCGACGAGGGGCAGGGTGTCGGAGCGGTCGCGCCCGCGGGACCAGCCCGACGTGGTGTACGCGATCGCGGGGTGGAACGCGGCGAACCCCCAGACGAATCGGCCGAGACCCATGATGACGCCGTTGGCGGCGTGGAAGGCCATCGCGACGGCGGAATATCCGGCGCTGACGACGGGGCCGGCGACGTAGACCAGGGGATACGACGACTCGAAGACGAGCATGCTCGCGGTCGCGGCCTTCTCGAGGCGCGGATGCCGGCGCAGGACCTTCCAGACCCCCTCGTGCCCGTAGGTGTGGGTCCGCATGACGCCCGAGACGGCGACGCCTTCGCGCCACGGGCGGCCGGCGAGCTTGACCCAGCCGGACACGCCGTACGACAGGACCCCCTGCAGCGACAGGTACCACAGGCCCGCGTCGACGGATTTGGCGCCGCCGCCCGCGCGGGCGAGCGCGGCGGCCGTGTGGACCTGCAGCGCGGCCTGGTCGGAACCGTCGCCTCCGTACCGGGAGCGCGCCTGGTTGATCATCCCCAGGACGCTCAGCCCGGCGTCGGCACCCAGACGTATGCCGTCCCACGTCCGGCCGCGACCGGGGAGCAGCACGGCGATCCCGAGCGCGCAGCGCACCGCGTGGAAGACCTTGTCCGCGCGGTCGCTGTCGAGCGCGTCGAGAACCCGGGCGACGACGGGTGCGTCCTCGGCGAGACCTCCGCGCAGCACCCGCCAGTCGTTGAGTTCGCCCGCCCCGGTGTCCCGCCGGGTGGAGAGGGCCTCGAGGCTCGCGAGCGCGGCGGTGACGGCGGCGAGCGACTCACTCGCGCGCAGAGCCCGCTCGCGCGATCCCGCGGCTCGCCGAGTCGCCGTACCGACCCGCTTCCAGACCTTCATGTCCCTCTCCTCCCGACCGGACGTTCCGTGGCTGCGCTCACCCGCCGGCGACGGCGCGACCGGCCTCGAACGCCGCCACGAGGCCGCCACCGATGGCTGCTCCGCCGGCGAAAGCGCCCGCGAGGGCGAGAGGGGTCGCGAGCACCGGGCCATCGGCATCCGATCGGACGCGGACGGCCTCACCGATCGCGGGCCGCGAACTGAACACCGTGACGGCGTCGCCGACCCGGGCTTCGAGCGTCGCCACGGTCACCACGACCCCACGGCGCGGCCGGCGACGTAGGCACCCACGACGCTCACTCCCCCGCCGACGGCGGCGGCGGCGAGCTTCCATGTCGCGACGGCGGCCGGCGCCGCCGCCACGGTGGCGGGGGTTCCCAGGACGGGAGCCGACACGGCGTTCCCGAACGGACCGTCGTCGGGGATCGCCGCGACGGCGGCCCCCACGCGAGCGGACAGAGCGGCATCCCGGGACATCATCGTCATTGTCATCATCTGGACCTTTCCTCGAATGGACGAACGGCCCCCAGGCTGACGCGCGGCGCCGCGGTCCTCAAGCGATGCGGGGAGAATCCATCCCAAAGTGCAGGTGGTCTGCGACTTTCGGGGGAGATGACGAGCGCAGCGGTCAGCGGACGGGGAGCGCGGCCTCGACGTGCCATCCGTCGTCGCGCGGGGCGGCGTCGAAGGTTCCGCCGAGGAGGAGCACCCGCTCGCCCATGCGCACCAGCCCGTACCCGCCGCGCGTCGCATCGATCGGATCGGGCCGTTCCGGCAGCGAGTTCCACACGCTCACGCGGGCCTCGGTCGTCGAGGCGCTCACGCGGATGTTCACGGTCTGCGAACCGGAGGCGTGCTTGAGGACGTTCGTCCCCGCTTCCCGCACGACCCGCGCGAGCGTGCCGCTGACGAGGCGGTCGACGTCCGCTTCGTCGGCGATCGTGCTCTCCACGGTCACCCGGTAGCCCGCAGCGGTCAGTTCGTCGCGCAGATCCGCGACCGCCGCGACGATCCCGTGCTGGTACACCGTCCGACCGGTGCCTTCGTCGGTGTCTCCCACGAGGAGCACGACGCGACGGATGTCCGCGAGGGCCTGTCGTGCGGAGTCCACGATGGCCTGTTCGGAGATGCGACGCTCGTCGCCGTCGATGGTGTAGCCGAGGAGCCGCGCGTGCATGGCGATGACGGTGAGGTCGTGGGCGACGACATCGTGGAGGTCGTCTGCGATGCGGCGGCGCTCCTCCATCGCGATCTCCCCGCGTGCTTGTTCGGCCACGAGCAGTCGACGTCGGCTCTGCACGTCTCGGGCCGCCAGGGCGCGCAGGACGAGCCCGATGATGCTCGCGCCGACGGCCACGACGAGGGCCGCGACGAAGCCCGAAGCGGGTTCCTGAGCCGGCAGGACGAGACGGATGCCGACCGCGGAGCCGACGAAGGCGACGAAGTAGACGACCTGGAACACCGCGGAACAGCAGCGCACGACGATGACGCACCCCAGGGCGAGGGCGAGAATCGCCTCCTGTTCCGCGTCGAGCGCGACGGAGGCCGCCGTGAGCAGCAGCATCGCGCCGACGAAGATGCTCGATCGCCAGACGGGCAGGGCGAAGCAGAGCGTGAGGATGCCTTGGAAGACGACGTCGTCGACCCCGGCTCCCTGCGCGGCGCTGAGGATGAGGTGACCGACGAAGCCGACCGCCACCATGATCAGGAGGGCCACGGATTCGGTCCGCGTCAGGTCGGACGGCTCTCGCAGCGAGTCCCCGAGGGAGCCGAGCCAATCGATCCGCGGGCGCGAGGTCCCTCGGCGCGACGTCATCGCACCATTATGCAGACCGCCGGCTCACAGCTTTCAGCTGCAGACGCCGAAGAACTTGCAGAGGGCGGTCCAGATTCCATTCGCTTCGTACACGGCTTCCCCTTTCGGTCACGTTCCACTCTGGCCGGAGGCGAGGGCCCGCGCCTCCCGCGGAGGTCGGAACCGTTCTGCCACTTTCGACGGGTGCGGGCGGAGTCCGTAAGGTGGCCGCATGGGGCGGATACGGGTGTTGGTCGTCGATGACGAGTCCCTGCTCCGCCGCGCGCTCAGCGTCTTCGTCAGTGAGGCCGACGACATCGAGGTCGTGGGCACCGCCGCGGACGGCGAGGAGGCGCTCGCTCAGATCGCGGCCCTCGCGCCGGACGTGGTGATGATGGACGCGCAGATGCCCCGGATGGACGGCGTCACGGCCACGGGGGTGATCACGCGCGACCATCCCGGCATCCAGGTGTTGGCGTTGACGACCTTCGGGTCGCTCGACACGATCGTGCCGATGCTCCAGGCGGGTGCCGGCGGGTATCTCCTGAAGGATTCGGAACCGGATGACATCATCGCGGGGATCCGCGACGTCCACCGCGGCCTGCGCGTGCTGTCTCCGGCGGTCGCGGGGGCGCTGGTGTCTTCGTTGACCCCGGCGACAGAGGGGCGGACCGTGCGTCTCACCGCCGCCGAGCGCCTGACTCCCCGCGAGGCCGCGGTGGTCGAGTTGCTCGCGCGCGGGCTCTCGAACGCCGAGATCGCGCGGCAGCAGAGCGTCACCGAGGCCACGGTGAAGTCGCATCTGAGCAACGTGATGGCGAAGTGGAATGTGCGCGACCGGATCCAGGTCTTGATCCGTGCGGTGCAGGCGGGGCTCGTGAGCCTCGACTGAGTCCGCGGGCGGCCGCTCACGGCTGCCGCCGCACCGCCGCCCACCGGTCGCCGTCTCGCGTGAACGTGATCCGGTCGTGCAACCGCGACGGGCGCCCCTGCCAGAACTCGATCTCGCGCGGCTCGATCCGGTAGCCGCCCCAGTGCGGCGGCCGCGGCACGGGCGACCCCTCGGGGAACCGCTCCTCCACAGAGGCCATCTGCTCCTCGAGGGCGGCTCGGGATGCCACGGTCTCCGACTGGTGACTCGCCCAGGCCGACAGCTGCGACCCGCGCGGACGCGAGGCGAAGTACGCGTCGTCACGCTCCGCCGGCAGCGGCGTCGCCGTGCCGAGGACGATGACCTGCCGCTGCAGCGCGTACCAGGGGAACAGCACCGACACCGCCGGATTCCCGGCGAGCGCGCGTCCCTTCCGCGACTCGCGGTTCGTGAAGAACCAGAGCGCCCCGTCGTCGTCGATCCCGCGCAGCAGCACGGTGCGCGAGGTCGGTGCGCCGGTGGCATCCACCGTCGAAACGACCATCGCGTTGGGTTCGGGCAGGTCGGCGGCATCGGCCAGCCACCGCTGGAACAGCGCGATCGGCGAGGCGGCGAGCGCGCCGTCGCCGAGCTCGGCGAGCGTGTAGTCGAGCCGGTGGGCGAGGGGGTTCTCGGTCATCGCGCGGTCCTCCGGTGGGGCTCGGGAGGCACCATCGTACGGCCGCCGGGGATGCGAGCGACGGCAGCGGACGAGCGGAGGAGATTCGCCGTGCGGAGGACGACCCCCGCGGCATCCGTCCTCCGCTCGCCGTTTCTCCTCCGCTCGTCCCGGCACCGATGAGGAATACCCGCCGCACGCAGCGGGTTGACCCCACCCGGCCCTGTTCCCCCTCGAAAGGACACCCGTGAGTCTGTTCAGCCCCACCACCGTCGGCGACGTCGACGTCCGCAACCGCGTTTCGCTCGCCCCGATGACCCGCCTGCGCGCGAGCGCCGACGGCGTTCCCGGACACCTCATCGCGACGTACTACGCGCAGCGCGCGGGCATCGGTCTGCTCGTGACCGAGGGCGTCTTCCCGAGCGCCGAGTCGCGGGCGTACCCGGGTCAGCCGGGCATCGTCACCGACGCGCAGGCGGCCGGGTGGGCGAAGGTGGCGGATGCCGTGCACGCCGAGGGCGGAGCGGTGTTCATGCAGCTCATGAACGGCGGACGTGTCTCACACACCGGCATCACCGGCACCGACCGCATCGTCGCCCCCTCGGCGATCGCGATCGAGGGCGAGACCCGCCTCGCCGACGGCTCGAAGGTCGCCTTCCCCGTGCCGCACGCGCTCGAGACCGCCGAGCTCGCGACTGTCCGCGACGAGTTCGTGGCCGCCGCCCGTCGCGCCGTGGATGCCGGCTTCGACGGCGTCGAGCTGCACTCGGCGAACGGCTATCTGCTGCACGAGTTCCTCTCCCCCGCGTCGAACCAGCGCACCGACGGCTACGGCGGATCGCCCGCGGCCCGCGCCCGCTTCGTCATCGAGGTCGCCGAGGCCGTGGTCGCCGAGATCGGCGCCGGCCGAGTCGGCATCCGGATCTCTCCCGCCCACAACATCCAGGACGTGTGGGAGAAGGACGACGCCGAGACCCGCGCCACCTACGAGGCGCTCATCGCCGGCCTCGCGCCCCTGGGCCTGGCGTACCTCAGCGTGCTGCACGCCGACCCCGCGAGCGACCTGATCCAAGACCTCCGCCGCACCTTCGGCGGTACGTTCATCGTGAACTCCGGCTTCTCGCGCGTCACCACCCGTGACGAGGCCGTCCAGGTGATCGACGACGGCATCGCCGACCTCGTCGCCGTGGGTCGCCCCGCGATCGCAAACCCCGACCTCGTCACGCGCTGGGAGCGCGGCGCCGACGAGAACGAGTTCGACCAGGCGTCGGTCTACGGCCCCGACGAGCGCGGGTACACGGACTACCCGTTCCTTCAGGCCTGAAACGTGGAGCGGGGCCCCGCGCGAATGGTGGATGCCACCCGCGCGGGGCCCCGCTCATCGGTCGCGGGTCAGTGACCGACCTGCTTCTGTCGTCGCACGGGCGCTGGTCAGCACCGTGGTGAGGATCAGGAACACGACGACCGGGGTGGTCCCGGAGGAGCGCCACCCATCGTCGTCCCCACCCCGACCAGGAAGCTGGCGCCGACGAGTCCCACGGCGCCACGGCCTCAGCCGCTCAGCACGATGGACATCAGCACCCAGGCAGCGGTGAGGACCACCGTCGAGAGGACGAATGCGGTAACCCTCGTCGCCGTCGCGAGCCGCGGCATCCGCTGCGCGTCCCACACGACGGCCAGGATCGCGAGACCGAGCACGACGAAGACGGTCGTCAGGGTCGTGATGCTCGCCGCGTCGACGAGATGACCCGTGCCCCGCAGCGTCCCCATCACCGAGATCGCCCCGGAGAGCACGGCGACCCAGGCCGCGGCGAGGATCGGCGGCAGGAACCAGACGCCAATCTTGACGAGCTTCCCCACGGTGCCCCCTCCTCGCGGACTCACACTCTGTCACGGACGCCACCGCTATATCGCCGTCGATAACCCCCGCGATATCCTGTCCACATGGACATTCGCGCGGAACGACGAGCGGCCGGCCTGAGCCAGGCCGAACTCGCCCGCGCCGCGCAGGTGCCGCAGCCGAACATCTCCGCTTACGAGAACGGCCGGCGTCAGCCGAGCCCCGAGGTTCTCGAACGTATCCGGCGAGCGCTCGCGGGCAATCTTCGCGACCGACTCTTCCGCCACCGAGACCAGATCCACCGACTCGTTGTGGAGTATCACGGCGCCGACCCGCGGGTCTTCGGATCCGTGGCCCGCGACGAGGCTACCGAGTCCTCCGACGTCGACCTGCTCGTCGACTTCACGCCCGAGGCAGGCTTGCTCGACGAGATCGGCCTGCGCCTCGCTCTCGCGGACCTCCTCCACGCGGAGGTCGACGTCGTGGCATCCGACACCCTTCGCGGTGATCTGCGCGACCGCATCCTGCGGGAAGCGATGCCGGTGTGAACGCGGAGGCGCAGAAGGCTCGGCATGCCGCGACCCGGGTCATCGCGGTGTGCGAGGTGATCGCGCAGATCGTGGCCAGAGGCAAGGACCCTTTCCTCACCGACGTCCAGGCCCAGTGGGCGGCAGAGATGGGGCTGATCCGCATCGGCGAGGGTGTCGCGAAGATTCCGGCTCCCGTCCGCGAGTGCTTCGCCGAGCAGCCGTGGCGACAGATCATCGACATGCGGAACTTCGCTGCCCACCAGTACGACGACCTCGACCCGCACCGCGTCTGGCGGACGTTGACCGTCGATGTTCCCCGGCTGCGCGCCTACCTCGCCGAGGTACTGATCCCGGGAGTGTGACCGGGCCGGTACCGCCGCGTCGACACAGGCGGAAGGGGCCGCGCCCCTCCGACGCAGCCCCTCCCCCGACCGATACGTCAGGACGCCGGCGGCGCGAAGTCGAGCCGCTGGATCTTCCCGTCCTCGGCGAGGTGGAACTGGTACTCCAGGTCTGCGACACCGCCGGGGAAGTCGCCTTCGAGACGGTAGGACGCCCCGACCATCCCGTCGACCTCACGCGCTCCGAGGAAGGTCAGCGTGGTCGTGAAGAGATGGATGGACCCGTCGATTCAGCCGCGGATCTCGTCGAGACCGCGGAAGGTCTCGCCCTGGTCGGAGACCACGGCGTCGGCGGCGAACAGGGCGGCGACCTTGTCGGCATCCCCTCCCTGCCATCCGTCGACGAAGCCCTGGGCGGCGGCGGGGAGTTCGGTCTCTTGCAGCGTGGTGCTCATCGGGTTTCCTTTCGATGAAACCGTCTTGTAGGACAGTAAAGCCAACTCCTGTCCTTCAGGACATATTCCCGATGGTGTCCTGCGCGACAGCAGGTGCTCGATACGATCGACGCATGGGCACTGATGCAGACCTCGACGCGTCGCGCCCGCGGCGCGCGAGCGACTTCCCGTACCGCTCCGAACTGCTGGCCAACCTCAGCGCGCTGATCCTGTTGTGGGAGTCCCCCCGCTTCCAGGGCGAGATCCTCGCCAAGAGCGGCGAGGCCATCGATCAGCCGGCGCACGCCACGCTTCGGCACCTTCTCGCCTGGGGTCCGATGCGCCCCTCCGCCCTCGCCGACGCACTGGGCACGGGTGCGTCCTACGTCAGCAAGATCGTCCGCCGACTCGAAGCGAACGGGTGGGTGGAGCGGACGACCGACCCGTCGGACGGGCGGGCGACGCTCATCGCCCTCACCGCGGACGGCGAAGTCGCAGCCCACGGCGTGTACGCGCTCGGCGACCGGATGATCGCCGAGGTCCTCGACGGGTGGCCGGAAGAAGACGTCCAGACCTACACCGACCTGACGACGAGATTCGTGAAGGATGCCATCGCCTCCGGCGAGCGCATGCTGGAGCGCGGCCTCCGCCCTCTCGACACCTGACCCTCTCTCTATTCGTGTCCGGCAGGACAGCATCCGTGCTACCGTCCCACAGGACAGCATTTGGCGTCCCTGCCGCGCGGACGCCATCGAACGAGGGAAGAGACACGCATGCCGAACACGGATCGCGACCGCCTGGACGGCCGCCGCACGCTGGTGACCGGGGGAACGAAGGGGGCGGGCAAGGCCGTCGTCGAGCGGCTGCGTGAACTCGGGGCCGACGTGTGGGTGTCGGCCCGCTCGATGCCCGAGGGTTACACCCACCCGGACCGCTTCATCGCGGCCGACACCTCCACCACGGCGGGCACCGACCACGTCGCCGCCGAGATGCAGAAGGTCGGCGGGGTCGACATCCTCGTGCACGTCGTGGGCGGCTCCTCCACCCCGGCGGGAGGTTTCGCGGCCGTCCCCGAAGACCAGTGGATCGCCGAGCTCCAGCTGAACTTCCTGGGCGCGGTGCGGCTGGATCGCGCGCTCATCCCCGGCATGATCGCGAAGGGATCGGGAGTGGTCGTGCACGTCACGTCGATCCAGCGTCAGATGCCGCAGTGGGAGTCGACCCTCCCGTACGCGGCGGCCAAGGCCGCGCTCCGCACCTACAGCAAGGGCTTGGCGACCGAACTCGCGCCGAAGGGCGTCCGCGTGAACGCGGTCAGCCCCGGCGGCATCCGCACCGAGGGGACTCAGGACTTCTACGAGCGCATCGCCGAAGCCAACGGCATAAGTGTGGATGCCGCGGTCCACCACGTCATGGACTCGCTCGGCGGCGTGCCCCTCGGGCGTTTCGCCGAGACGGAAGAGGTGGCGGATCTCGTCGGCTTCCTCGTCTCCGACCGCGCGTCGGGGATCGTCGGGACCGAGATGGTGATCGACGGGGGCACGATCCGCACGGTCTGATCCGACCCGCACCCCCGCTCGGCGTCACGCCACGGGGTTCCCCGCGGCGAACACGTCCCGCGGGTCCCAGTGCTCCTTGAGGGCGCGCAACCGCGCGAGAGCTGCGTCGAAGCCGGCGGCGCGATCCATCCCGCCGTCGAGGAAGGTGAGCGCGAGAGCGTGACCGGTCCACGGTTCGAACGCGTCGACGAACGCGGCCACGGCTCCGTACGCGGGCACCGCCGCCTCGGGGACGGGAACCACCGCGATCCCGTGCACGATGTACTCCCCCGCGAAGGCCGACACCGCGCCACCACCCGGAACGGGGCGCGCGATCGCGCCGCCGACGTGCCGCAGCTCGGCGACGAACAACCCCGGATCGGTGGATGCCGCGACGAAGGCCGCGACGGCTTCGGCGGGCAGCGCGTCGAGGACCCGGTGGCGGGTCGCCGCGGGCGTCGGCTGCGGCGGATCCATGTGCATGTGCACGAGTCCGGCCGCGGGGATGCGAGCGAACGTGTCGATCTCGGGGCCGAGGTCGCGCAGCGGCCGCAGCAGTTCTTCGGCCCGCGCGTCCGACTCCAGCACGGCTCCGTCGATCACGACGATCGAGCGCCCCGAGAGGAACGGCGGCAGCTCCGGCAGCGGTGGCAGGTGCAGCACCCGCAGCGACGAGGTGACGGACTCGGGCATGGATGCCGTCCACTCCGCCCACGCCTGGCTCACGGCCGCGGTGTGCGTGGCATCCCACAGCAGCATTCCGGCGAACACGTCGGCGTAGGGCAGCAGCTCGATCTCGAGCGAGACGACGATGCCGAAGGCACCGGAGCCGCCGCGGACCGCCCAGAACAGGTCGGGGTTCTGGTGCGCGCTCGCGCGGACCAGTGAGCCGTCGGCGGTCACGATCTGCACGGATCGCACCGCGTTGACGGCGAGGCCGTGCGCGCGGGAGTAGAACGAGACTCCGCCGTTGAGCGAGTAGCCCGCGACCGAGACGTCACCGGCGCTGCCGTGCAGGGCGGTGAGGCCGTGCGGGGCGGCGGCGGCCAGGACGTCGTTCCAGTGCGAACCGCCGAGCACGATGGCCGCCTCCGCCTCGGGGTGGACGGTGACACCGCGCAAGCGGGTGAGGCGCACGAGCACGGCATCCGAGAGGTCGGTGTCGGCGAGCGCGGCGGCGCCGTGTCCGGTCGACTGGGGCGCGACGCGCAGGCCGACGGCGGTGGCCGCGCGGACCGCGGCCACGACCTCCTCGGCGGACTCGGGGGTGACGACCGCGAACGGGCGCTGGTCGATAGCGACGTTCCACGGCGTGCGGACGACGTCGTAGTCGGGGTCGCCGGCGAGGCTTCGGCCGAGAATTTGCCTGCGAACGGCCGGACTTCGCCCACCACGTCTGGTGATCCTCGACCAGGCTGAGGAACTCACGGATGTTCATGAGCTGACCACGGTTGGAGTACTGCAGCTGGCTGGCGAGCAGGGTCCTGAACAGCTCGTCACCTGCCCGGTCGTTCATGAGTTCCTTGAGCGTGGCTCGGAACTGGACGAGGTTATAGGTCGGACCGGAGGTGCGAATCGAGAGCGCTTCGGCGTTGTACATGCTCTGCGGCTTGCTCGCGTGAGCATTACAGATGTTCTTGTAGCGGAATGCAAACTTCTCGAGCACATAGACCAGCTCCGCGAACGTTTTCTGGTTGAGTCTCGCAGCCGCCGCCAGCAACAGCGGAAGTGACAGCTCGTGGCCGAGGGTGCGAATGAGGCGGCTGAGTCTGGTCCGCTCCCATGCATTGACCGAGGGGCGTCCACCGCTGGTCGGGTATGGCCACTCGCCCTCGACGAGCTTGAGGTAGATGGCGAGCTCCGTGGACAGCGTCTTCACCAGAGAAACGATTGCACGTGCGTCGGCGGCGGTGCGTGCCTTGTAGGTGGGTAGGAACTTGGTTTCAAAGTCGGTGAACAGAGTCTTCGCGCCAGCGCGTGAACCCACCTGTGACGGGTAATAGGCGAAAAGGAAATTGTCGATGACTCTTGCAGGACTCGCGAACATCTGATCCCACAGCCGCGCTACATCTTCATGCTCGCTTTCGAACTCTTCGACGAGCTCCATCGTGCGGCTACGCAGCAGGTCAGCCGTCGACAGCGGTCGGCCGCGGTTGTTGAGCACGGCAAACAAGCGATACGCCTGCGCACGGTCGGACGACACGATGAGGATCAGGTGGGAGCGATTCATTAGGACGTCCAACAACTGCTCGAGTCGATCCAGTCGAGCGTCCAGATCCTCCACGCCGTCGACATGGCGCGCAATGAGGGCTACCAGCGCGTCGCGTGCGGCGAGGAGCAGCTCATGGCTCTCGCGGTCCGGAACCGCGTTCGCGCCGTCCTGCATGATGGCTGACTCGAACAGCGCACGGTCGACGTCGGAGAGCACCATCCGTGGCCGCGGCACTTTGCGAGAACTCCTTGTTCGCTTCTCGTTGCGCGTGAGGAGAGTGCCTACTATTTCCTCTCGTAGCCCGGTCGCGCGTACGGCGGGCTCGGACTCCGCTTCGCATTCGTCAACTGCCGCGCCGACAGCCTCAACGAGGGCGGAGAGGGCCAGCATGAAGGTGGCGAGGCGCTGCTGTCCGTCAATAACCTGCCTGCCCTGACCGGTCGCTCCCGCATCGATGCTTCCGATGCATACGACGCTGCCAAAGAAGTGCGAGGCGTCTTTGGACTGCAGCATCGCCTCGATATCTCCGACGAAGCTCCCCACCTGTGTCGAGGTCCACGCGTATCCGCGCTGGTACCGCGGGACCGTTAGAGGTGCGTGCTCCGCGAAGACCTCCGCGAGCGGCATACTGAACGCCCGAACCGAATCCGCCCCACCTGACACGGCAACCCCCTAAGTCTTCTCCACACGATATCTGGGCGCCCCCCTGCATTGGACAGCGCCCGGATTGAGGATTCCCGGGTTCTGGCAGCGGTCACCCAACTTCGCGGAGGGCGAGTGTTGTGGCCGAGTTGTCGTTGGGCGGGGATCGCGCGTCGTGAACTCTTGGCCAACAAATTGGCGCTGGTCGATAAGCTCACGGCAGGGCAGCTCAGCTGCAGGGATTGGCATACATTCGCCTAAACTCGCGCCCTTAGTCGACCAGCCTCAGCGCATCTGCCGCGGCGCTCCCCACCGCCACCGTGTGCGTGAGCAGCCGCTGGCCGTTGCTGTCGGGCAGGTGCAGCGCCTCGTAATGCAGGTCGAGGCCGCCCACCTGCGGGTGGTGCACACGCTTCGTTCCGCTCGAACACAACCGCACGTCGTGCTTGGCCCACAGGCGCGCGAACTCCCGACTGTTCATCGACAACTCACCCACGAGCCCGGCGAGCGTGCGATCGTCGCCCGTCGGCGCGGACGAGGAGACGTGGATGCTGTGCGCGGTGGCATTTTGGATCTAGCGTCCAAAATCGGGCCTCTCCTGGCAGTCTGTCCTTATGACGGAAGTGACGTTCTTTGAACAGATGCAAAGGGCAATGTCGGCTCAGGCGGAAGACGTCTGGGACATGGTCCACTACTCCCGCACCGAGGGGTACCAGCTGCGCCTGGGTGAGGTGACCGCAACAGAACAGAATTTCTTTCGCCTGCGCGACTTCTGGACTAAAAGTGTGTACATAGTGACCAACGAGCCCGACGAGGTTGACACCGGAGCGGACTGGGAATGGCTTATTGGTCACGGCCAGTCATGGGTTCAGATCCGCGTGCAGGCGAAGATCCTCAACCGAAATGGTCGATTTGGCGAACTCGGTCATCCCCACAGCAGCGGGCAGCAGATGGAGAGACTGATCAATCCGAACCCAGCCGATGTGACATGTCGATGGCTGCCGTTGTATGTGTTCTACGCTGCAGAACCTGCGGCGGGGGTTCCGGTGGCCAGGGAAGCAGGGTGTAGTGCGCAGCTCGCCAGCCGCGTGCACGACGTCTACGGCAAGCCGCCCGCGGATCGCGCCACGCTTCGAGCAGATGCTCATCTCCCGGGAAGCATTGCATGGGCCCGCATCTTCGATGGGCTGGTCTCCCGGCTCAGATCCGGGTCATCTTTAGGCGACATTGTCGACAGTCTCGCGAATCGACCGCTCCCAACGCAGCTGCACCGGATTGACGACTTCTGGGATCCGAACGTGGGCAATGGAACCTGTGGCGGCGCACTACCTTCGTATGTTGAGAAGATCGTGCAGAGGTCGGGCGACGACTTCGATGCCGCGCGTGTAGCGCGACTCGAGGTTGATACATCCAGAAGGGGACCTCGCGGCGACGATCACAGTCGTCATTCGCGGACAGAACTGGAGCCGTATAGGGCGCTGAGCTATGCGCGATACAACGGCGAATCCACAGTTGCTGTGCCGTCCCGTTCCCTAACACTCGAGCCCTCCGACTCACCCGTTGGGGGTAGCTCCCTGCCCAGAGTGGTATCGGTGATCGACATCGATGAACTCCCGACCGCGACCAGCTAGCTTCGGGCAGACGACACCATCAGAGAGCGCCGCTCTGGGCGAATCCCCCTAACCTTGCCCGTTGCACCCCGTACCCGAGCGTTAACGCGCCCCCGCGAGCTGGTTCAGGGGATCGCCCTCGAATGCACGCTCCCTCCTACCCCTATGAGTCGCGCGCCACGTCATCAGCGGGCGCAGGCTGCAGCTCTGCCACGGTGCGTTTGGAGAACACTTCAAGCCCGACTACGAATGTCCCGAACATCACGTTCTCCCCACCTACACACCGGCCACTCGGCGGCGTGATGAGCGCGCCACTTTGGAGGCGCGGTGGGCCTTCAGCTAATGCCGATCAAACACACCGAGCACGGGGTCATACGGCACCGCGAGGCTCTGGTTGAAGTCGTCACGAGCAATCGCCACGAATTTCGCAACTGAATCGCTGACGATTCGGCGCGGGTCGGCAGGTTCGCCGTCGCAGAAAAGGTGCCCGAGCCCGGCATTCTCCATCCAAAGTCCGAGCGCGCCGGGGGTGTCGTCCACCCCAGGAAGGACGGACAGAGTGACTGGCCACTCCACCGGCCCGGGCACGCGGATTGAATCGAACAGTGTAGACGGCAGAGCTGCGTATCGGAACGCGGTCTCGTTCGAGGCAGAAGCCATCACAACGAACCCCCCAATCGTTTCGGGGCGCACGAGATGCACCAGGTTCTGCATCGTCGACTGCAGGCGAAACTCCGCCGGTTCAGCACCAAAGTCGTCATATCGGCGTCTCACGAGATCAAAAACCGTCGTCGTGGGATCAAGCCTTTGGTCATCGCCAATCAGGGCGAGACCCCTGTTGCTTACTTCACCCCATTCCCCGCCGGCCACCTCCCAGAGCTGCCCGGGGTTTCGCCGCGCGACGAGGAATGAGGCACCGCGGATGGTCGCAAGACCCTCAAGCAAAGACTCGAGCTCGCGGCCTCGAAGCTTTGACGCCTCCCGCGCGATCTTCTCCGGACCCTCACCCGCATACCCGACCGCTAAATCGTGCGCAAGCAAAATCACCTTGAGTGCGGGATTCGTGTATATCCCACGCGACTTGGTCTCGTCCTCACTCCACCAAATCTTCGTGTCGCCGGCCATGTGAACGGCGCCAGAGTGCTGGTCTATGGCACCAACAACGAGCGTCATGCGCCCAGCCTTCCGAACATCGAATTGAGGGTCTTAGTCTGAAGAGTCCGTCTCATGTGACGTCGAGGGAGTTCGAGCGCGATAAACTTTACCGCGGACTGTCACATCCGACATTCAGACCAGACGACCTATCAGGCGAGGACTATAGCCAATCGCTCGCGCGTCCCGTTCCCTACATCCCCGGCGCCATGGCGGCGAACCGGGAGTAGTGGCCCTGGAACGCCACGGTGATCGTGTCGGTCAGACCGTTACGGTGCTTCGCCACGATCAGGTCGGCCTCACCGGCACGGGGGCTGTCCTTCTCGTACGCGGCCTCGCGGTGCAGGAGCACGACCATGTCGGCATCCTGCTCGATCGAGCCCGACTCACGCAGGTCGGACAGCGCGGGCTTCTTGTCGGCGCGCTGCTCGGCACCACGGTTCAGCTGCGACAGCGCGATGACGGGAACCTGCAGCTCCTTCGCCATCAGCTTCAGCGCACGCGAGAACTCACTGACCTCCTGCTGACGCGACTCCACGCGCTTGCCGCTCGTGAGCAGCTGCAGGTAGCGCGGATCTCGACCAGCGTCATGTTCGGGCTGTCGTCGATGTAGAGGGCCGCGTCGTTGATGCCACCGCGGGCGGCAAGGCCACCGACACTTGCACTCCATCAACCGCGCGACCCGTCCCGAAGCTGCCGCGCAAAGAACCTCCCGGCATCCTCTCCCGCGAACGTCGGAACGCCCGTGTGCCCGCCCATGTTGGCGACGAGCGTCTTCTCGCGCGAGCCGAACGCGTCGAACAGGTCGAGGGCTGCCTGACGGTCATTGCCCTCGTCGTCCCACTGCAGAAGCATATGGATCGGGATGCTGATCCCCCGCGCCTCCTCCATCGTCGAGCGGGGCACGTAGCTTCCGGCGAAGAGCCCTGCGGCCGCGATGCGCGAGTCGGTGGCGGCGAGGCGGACGCCGACGGCGATGACTCCGCCGGAGAAGCCGACCCTCGTGTCGATCTCGGGCAGGGCGAGCATGGCATCCAGGGTGGTTTGCCAGTCGGGGACGGCGGCATCCACGAGCGGGAGGATGAGCCGGTCGATCACGTCGGCGCTCGGCTTCTCGCCCGCGGCGAGCGCGGCGCGCAGGTCGGCACGGGCCCCATCGGCACCGGGAAGCGGTGGGCGGTCGCCGGTGCCGGGGAGCTCGATCGTCACCGACGCGAAGCCCTCCGCCGCGGCGGCCCTCGCGCGGGCGACGAGCCGCGGGTACATCCGGCGCGTGCCGAAGCCGCCGGGCTGGTTCAGCAGCAGCAACGGCGCCGGGGAGGACGGGCTGGCGGTGGGTGGCATCCACAGGATGCCGGTGAAACCGGCGAGCGTGAACTCGCGCTCGAGGACGCCGTCGTCGAGCAGGGTGTGTGAGGTGAAGCGCATGGTCATACCTTTCGGGAGCACCGGGGTGGGGGTGCTCCCGGGCGACCTAGCGCCCGACCGTGACTCCGCGGAGGAGCACCCACGTCGATTCGTTCACGGGGACCACCTCCTCAGGCTTCAGCACGGATGAGTGAACAATACTCCCGGGGCCTGGTCGATGTCGGTGCCCGGGAGTACCGTCGGCGCCATGAAACCGGACGAGCTCTTCCTCCATGCCGACGCCGCCATCCGCGAGGTCATCGACCGCATCGATCCCGCCGACTTCTCGGCCCCCGTTCCGAAGGAGTGGAGCCAGCTCGAATCGCCGACGCTGCTCGGCATCATCGGCCGGCACGCCTACGACGAAGCCTGGATCCCCGACGTGATCGCCGGACGCGCCGCCGCCGACGGCGACCCGTACGCCGACGCCGACCTGCTGGGCGACGATCCGATCGCCTCGTACGACGCTCTCAACGACGTGGCGACCGCCGCCGTTCGCATGGGCGAGTTCGCGGAGACGTTCCGGTTCACCTACGGCGACTACCCGGCGGGCGAGGGTTTCGCGCACATGGCGACCTACCGCGCGTTCCAGGCGTACGCGATCGCCAAGCACTTCGGCATCCCGTTCCACCTCTCCCCCGAACTGATCGACGGACTCAACGAACACGTCGTTCCGCACGCCGACGAGTGGCGTCAGTGGGGCGTGTTCCCGTCGGCGATCGAGCCGCCCGCGGACGCGGACGACGAGACGCGGCTGCTGTGCGCGGTAGGGTTCTGGGTGGCTTAGGCCGCTGCGCCGCTCGTCACCCGACGCGGACTTGCGCGAGCCGGTCACGTGGGCTGGTCCGCGGCATCCCTCCCCCGACCAGGCGGGCGCGGCCGCGACCGCTCACCGCCCGACGTACCCCATGTGCTGCGCGTTGTAGCGGTCGCCCTGCACGTGGACGCGTTGCGCCAGGCTGTCGAGATCAGCGAGGTCGTCTGCCGACAACGCCACCGCGGTAGACCCGGCGTTCTCTTCGATGCGAGACGTGCGGCGCGTGCCCGGGATGGGGACGATCCACGGATGCTGAGCCAGAAGCCACGCGAGCGCGACCTGCCCCGACGTCGCACCCCTCGACGCTGCCACCGCGCCGATGTGGTCGACGAGGGCGCGGTTGGCCTCGCGGTTCTCCTCGGTGAACCGCGGAATTGTGGAACGGACGTCGCCGTCCGAGAACGACGTGCTCTGATCCACCGTTCCGGTGAGAAATCCCTTGCCGAGCGGGCTGAACGGAACGAAACCGATCCCCAACTCCGCGAGCGTCGGCAGAACCTCCGACTCGGGGTCGCGAGTCCACAGCGAGTACTCGCTCTGCAGCGCCGTCACGGGGAAGACCGCATGGGCGCGGCGGATCGTCGGAGCGGACGCCTCGGACAGGCCGAAATGACGCACCTTCCCCTCGGCGACCAGCTCGCCGACGGTGCCCGCAACGTCGTCGATCGGCACGTCGGGGTCTACGCGGTGTTGGTAGAACAGGTCGATCACATCGGTGCGCAGCCGCCGCAGCGAGGCCTCCGCGACGGCGCGGATCTGCTCAGGCCGGCTGTCGAGACCCACGCTCTTGCCGTCTCGGATGTCCCACCCGAACTTCGTCGCGATGACGACCTCGTCTCGCACGGGTTCGAGGGCCTCACCCACGAGCTCCTCGTTGACGTACGGACCATAGACCTCGGCCGTGTCGAAGAAGGTGACACCGAGGTCGACCGCCGAACGGAGAACCTCGATCATGTCGTCACGGGTGCCGGGGTTGGGGCCATAGCTCTGCGACATACCCATGCAGCCGAGGCCCACGGCCGACACCTTCAGCCCTTGTCCCAATGTGCGGGTGTGCATGATCGATCCCTTCGTGGCGTGACCTCGACGCTACGCCCACCCCGGGGAGTCCGGAACGCCCGCCCACCGCAGCGGGCGGGCGCCCCGCTCACACGACCGCGACCTGCTCCGACCGGTCGCCGGCCGCCACCGGAGTCGCCAACAGATCGGTGAGCGCCGCGTCGACCTGCGGAATGAATCCCGGGTCGACCCCGAACAGGCCGAGGTGGCCGTGCACATCGTCGATGACGCGGAGTTCGCTGCCGGGCACGAGCGCCTGTTCGGCGGCGCAGTCGCGGACGGGGAAGAACATGTCTTCGCTGATCGGCATCACGAACGTCTTCGCGGTGATGCGTCCGAGAGCGGCGGCCAGGTCACCGCCGGTGTGGCGCGAGACGTCGCCCCGCTGCCACTTCCACGCCGTCGCGAGCAGGGTGTTCGGGTCCATCGCGGCGAAGTACGGCTCGAGGAACTGGGTGAGGAACGCCTCCCTCGAATCGAACCCCAGAGCCGCCCACTTTTCCTGCTTCCAGAACTCGGTGGACAGCCCCATGGTCGCCCAGAGGTGAGCCTGACGCACGAGGCCGTCGGCGACATCCTCGTGCGACGCGTACTCGCCGCCGTTCCAGCCCGGGTCCGACCAGATCTGCTCGTTGAGCGTCTCGGTGAAGAGGAAGTCGTGGGGCGTGTTCTTCGCGGTGCCCGCGATGGGCGCGGCTCGCAAGACCTTCGCGGGGAAGCGCACGGCCCACTCGTAGGTCTGCTGCGCCCCCATCGACCCGCCGACCACGAGCGCCAGCGTCTCGATGCCGAAGTGCTCGCGCAGCAGGCGCTCCTGGGCGACGACGTCGTCGCCGATGCGCACCTTCGGGAATCGCGACATCGAGATCGAGTCGTCGTCGGTGTTGTGCGGTGACGTCGACAGGCCGCCCCCGATCTGGTTCACCGACACGATGAAATAGCGCGCCGGATCGAGCGCGTGCCCCTCGCCGACGTAGGCATCCGCCCAGATCTGGTGCGTGCCCGAGTACCACGTCGGAATGAGGATCGCGTTGTCCTTCGCCTCGTTGAGCGTGCCCCAGGTGCGGACGGCCAGCTTCACGTCGGCAATGACCCCGCCCTCTTCCAGGTCGAGCCGGCCGATCGAGATGAGCTCGAAATCCTGGTGCACGGCGTCGGTGTAATACGGGTTGTCGATCATCGGTCCACTCCATCGTGGTCGGGGATAGCGTCGATCCAGCATCTCGACGCCGCGCCGTCGGCGCAGCCGCCACGACGGCGCGAATCCTCGCCCTCGACCCACCATTCGGCGGGCCGTCCGGATCCGCCGAGGTCAGCCGGCCGCCGGAGTGGATGCCGGAGCCGGAAGCTCCAGCACGCGCGACGTCCGCACCCGCCAGCGGAGCAGCGCCACCGCAGCGCGCGTCCGCGCCCACCCGTCGAGGGGCGAGAAGCCGAACTCGGCCGTGATCGCGGTGATCCGCGTGGTCATCGTGCTGTGGTGGATGCCGACCATCCGGGCCGCGTCACGCACCGACGTCGACCGCACCAGCGCATCGAGCGTCGCGATGCCCCACGGGTGCCCGGCCAACCGCGCCACCGCTTCCTCGTCGGCATCCATTCGGGGACGTACCGGCTGGTCGGCCAGGGTCTCGGCGAGGACACCGAGATCGTCGGCGCGCGAGACCCGCTCGTCGGCGGTGTCCGCCAACCGCAACGCCACGAGCGCCGTGCGGAACGACAGGGCGAGATCGTCCCGTTCGACGGCGATCCCGATTCCCAACGGGGATGCCGCCACCTCGGCCGTGGCCGGGACCACCGCCGCGTGGACGGGACCGAAGTCGGTGGCCACGACATCCTCGGGTCCGGCGGGGTGCGTTCGCCAGACGGCGAACAGCGGCGCCGCCACCGCGCGCAGAAGCGTTCCGGACGGCAGACCCCTCCGGGTGGCGGCATCCCGCCTCACCGCTGGGTCGATCGTGTCGTCGAAGACGAGAGCGAGGTCGCGGGGCGCCATCGGAACCGTCTCGTCGTACCGCATGTGCAGGGCGAGCACGAGGCGCTCGAGGATGATCGCGTCGTTGAGACCGGGTCGGTCGTCGTCGCGCTCGATCCAGACCTGCACGTCGTCGGCGATCAGCCCGCCCGCCGGCGCGGGCCCCGGCGAGAGTCGACGCCCGTCCGGACCGACGCGGACGCCCATCACCTCGGAGCCTCGTCGCACACCGACGGGCCGACCCGCCAATGCGGCGGCGGCGCTCAGCAGGCCGTCGGTACCGACGTGCCCCGCCATGAGCTCGTCGAAGCAGGCGATGACACGCAACCCCTGACTCGCCGTCGGGTCGAGCGCCCGCAGCCGACCGAGGAGTTCCTGCATGACCTGCCTCCTCGCAGCTCGGACCCAGCACCCCGCCACCCCCAGTCTCCCCCGAGGGTCGTCACTGCGCCAGCAGCCGCCGCAGCCAGTCCTCCCGGGCCCGGATCATCGCGCGAGCGATCGAGGTGTGCGCCGCGAACACATCGCACGCGTGAAATGCCCCCGGCCAGACGTGCAGCTCGGCATCCACACCCGCCGCCCACAGCCGCCGCGCATAGTCGACGGCCTCATCGCGGAAGATCTCCGCCGAGCCCACGTCGATGAACGCCGGCGGAAGATCCCGCAGATCCTCAGCCCGGGCAGGTGCGGCGTAGGCGCTGACGTCCGGACCCCCGACCCGGTCGCCCAGTAGCGCACGCCACCCGGTCTCGTTGCTGACCCGATCCCACACTCCGACCCCGTCGAAGGCGTGCATCGACGGCGTCAGACCGCGGTCGTCGAGCATCGGATAGTCCAGCAACTGCCCGCGCAGTCGTGGGCCGCCGCGGTCGCGCGCGGCGAGCGCGACCCCCGCCGCGAGGCCGCCTCCCGCACTCGCACCGGCCACGAGAAGGCGGTCGCTCCGCACGCCGAGCCGCCCCGCGTGCGACGCGAACCACTCCAGAGCGGCGTAACAGTCCTCGAAGGGAACGGGATCGGGGTGCTCGGGTGCCAGCCGGTAGTCCACCGTCACGAGCACCGCGCCGAGCTGCTCGACCCACCGCAGCGCGTGATCCGCACCGCTGAACCTGTCGCCGAACATCATGCCGCCCGAATGGAGAAGCAGGATGCCAGGACCGGCCGCGCCCGCGGAGGGCCGGACGATCGAGGCCCCGATCGGGGCACCCCACCCGGGCACCTCGACATCCTCCACGGTCACATCCCGACCGGCGAGGAGATCGTCGCGAGGCGGCGACGCGTACGCCCGTCGCATGAACGGGATCAGGTCGGGGGTGATCGTCGGCGGGAACACCCCTCCGACGACAGCCAGCGCGGCCCGCAGTTCGGGGTCGAAGACGCTGCGACCGGGTGGGGAGGGGTTCACCCCCGCATCGTGCCCCACGACGGTGCCGCGGCGCCAGCGACGCCCGGATGTGCCTCGACGCTAAGCCCCCCTCTTCGGCCGGGCCGCCGTCGAAGAACTCCCACCCGTTCTCAGACGTGGGCCAGGAAGCGTCCCGCGAAGATAACGCCCGTCCTAGCCGTCAGGGAGACGACAGCCGCGGCGCCCGTCTCAGCGTGCGATGGCGACGGTGACCCGCTGGCCGTCGAGCAGCTCGATCTGGTCGACGTCCGTGGTCGACCCGATCCGGGTCAGGGAGGCGTCGAACGTATTGCCCTCCGTGTTGTAGAAGAACCCGAGGTTTCCCCAGGGCATGTAGGAGAACAGATCCCCCACCTGAGGGTTCACACCTGCCGCGTCGGTGAAGTCCCACTCGCCGGTGGGAGTTGCGACCTTCTCCTTGCCGCCGAAGTCGGAGAATTCCAGCGTCATCGGCAGCATCGCCAGGAATGACCGGGTCGTGGGGGTGTCCTCATCGATGATCACCTCGCTATCGACGTCGCCGGTGGTGAATCGCACCGTCGTTCCCACGACCTCGTCGCCCGTCTCTTCCGGCGCCGGAGTCGCGCCGAGAGCGCTCGTCTCAGCCGCCGGCGCCTCTTCGGGCGGGGAGGCCGACGTGTCGTCCTCGGGTCGACCTGTCGCGCCGCTGCAGGCGGTCATACCGAGTGCGAGCATCAGGGATGCCGCCACGGGCACCACCATCCACGGGCCTGGCCTTCGTGTCACAGCGTCCTCCGTCCGAGCGCGGGAAATACGTCTGCGTTCGAGTGAAACGGGTCGACGCGCGGGGTGCGAGACCCCGTCGGTGGGTGTACTGACAGGGTCTCCCTCACGGCACGGATACTTCCTAGTGTGGCGGGGCCCCGGATGCTACGCCCGGCCGCGGTCGCCCGGATCGCCGTCGAAGGACTCCCAGCGCCCCTCGGAGACCACCCGCACGTCGGTTCCGACCACCGCGAGGGCCGTCCGGTCGTCGATCGCGTACGCCGGTCCGGCGATCTTCGCCGCCCAGCGCCGTGCGTTCTCGCTCGTGTTGAACGACCAGCCCGGATAGTCCAGGTGCGGAAAGATCGAGAAATCGACGAGGCCGAGGGTCTCGTCGGTGCCGTCTGGTCGCCACTCGACGAACTCCGGTCCGATGCGCGGCGTCAACACCATGCTGCCGCCGCTCACCCCGACCCAGACCGTGTCACGCAGCGACGGGAGAAGCGCCACGAGCCCGGACTCGCGCATCCAGTGGGCCAGGTAGACCGCCTCGCCGCCGTCCACCAGCAGCACGTCGGCTTCACGGACCCATGGCATCCAGCGCTCCTCACCGATGGTGGGCAACGCCGTCAGCTCGAGCACGCCGACCGACTTCCAACCCAGATCGACGAGACCGGCCTGCGCGCCCCACCGGCCCGCGACCGTGCGCCACACGCTCTCCGGCGTGCACATCGGGTGTCCCCACTGCGCGGTCGGAACGACCAGCGCGCGAGACTCTTCGATCGGTCGACCGAGCAGCTCGACGAGCGCCGAACGAATGCTGTCGTTCGTGATTCCGCCGGAGGTAAGGAGGAGCTCCACGAGTCACCCGATTCGGTCGGTGAACCGACTACATCCCCGGCGCCATGTCGGCGAACCGTGAGTAGTGGCCCTGGAACGCCACGGTGATCGTGTCGGTCGGACCGTTACGGTGCTTCGCCACGATCAGGTCGGCCTCACCGGCACGCGGCGAGTCCTTCTCGTACGCGGCCTCGCGGTGGAGGAGCACGACCATGTCGGCATCCTGCTCGATCGATCCCGACTCACGCAGGTCGGACAGGGCCGGCTTCTTGTCGGCGCGCTGCTCGGCACCACGGTTCAGCTGCGACAGCGCGATGACGGGAACCTGCAGTTCCTTCGCCATCAGCTTCAGCGCACGCGAGAACTCGCTGACCTCCTGCTGACGCGACTCCACGCGCTTACCGCTCGTGAGCAGTTGCAGGTAGTCGATGACGACCATCTTCAGACCCTCGCGCTGCTTCAGGCGACGGCACTTCGCCCGGATCTCGACCAGCGTCATGTTCGGGCTGTCATCGATGTACAGGGGGGCGTCGTTGATGCGACCGCGAGTCGAGGCCACCGTCGTCCAGTCGCGCGAGTCGAGCGTTCCCTTGCGCATGCTCTGCAGCGGAATCGACCCCTCGGCGCTCAGCAGGCGCATCGCGATCTCACTGCGCCCCATCTCGAGCGAGAAGAAGATGCAGGGCGCGTTCGACTTGATCGCGGCGGCGCGGGCGAAGTCCAGCGCGAGCGTCGACTTACCCATGGCGGGACGCGCGGCGAGCACGATCATCTGACCCGGGTGCAGACCGTTGGTCAGCTGATCGAGCCCGGCGAAGCCGGTCGGGATGCCGGTCATCGACCCGTCGCGACCGCGAGCGGCCTCGATCTCTTCGACCGCGGCATCCACCGCCATCGTCAGGGGGATGTAGTCTTCCGCGCTGTCGTCGCCCGACACGTTGTAGATCTCGGCCTGCGCGCTGTTGACGAGCTCGGTCGGGTCGCCCTCGCCCGCGTAGCCCATCTGCACGATGCGCGTGCCCGCCTCGACCAGGCGACGCAGCAGCGCGCGCTCGGCGACGATGGACGCGTAGTAGCCGGCGTTGGCGGCCGTCGGGACGATCGAGGTGAGCGTGTGCAGGTAGTCGGCACCACCGGCGCGCTGCAGCTCGCCGGTCTTGATCAGCTCGTCGGTGACGGCGACGACGTCGGTCGGCTCGCCGTGCGAGTAGAGCGTGAGGATCGCCTCGAAGATCAGCTCGTGCTTCGGCACATAGAAGTCGGGCCCGCGCAGCGTCTCGATGACGTCGGCCACGGCGTCCTTCGACAGCAGCATTCCGCCCAGGGCGCTCTGCTCCGCCAGGATGTCGTGCGGCGGGGTGCGCTCCGGCCGCGGCGACGACCCTCCGAGACGCTCGTTGGCGATGTCGGTGATCGACACAGGCACTCCTTCTCAGTTTCGGACGCACTCCCTCACCGGCCGAATCGCGCACAGGAAGCGCAATCGACGCATCGGATGACGACCTCGGGCAGCATCGAATCACCGACCTCCGACATCGACGCGCGTGAGTGGAGCGGGTGTGCCCGATGGGATGCACCCACGCTAAGGACCGCCCCTCCTCCACGCAAACAGCCCTGTGGATAACTCTGTGGACAGCTTGAGAGAAACGCCGCGATTGCTGTGCACAACTCCTGTGGACAACTCCGTGGATGATGTGGAAACTGTCTCGCGAAGTGCACCGTGATCTGGTGTTTATCTCTCCACAGGAAAGCTGTGGGAATCCTGGTTGAAGCATGGGTTGAAGGTTGCTCGACTTGACAAAAGTGTGTGGACAACACGGGGGATAACTTCGCGGAACAACTAGTGAGAACCGCGGCGGCTGTCAAGTTATGTTCACGTGCGGCGTGTCGGTCGGTTCCCCGGTCGACACCGCGTGGTAACTGGGCATTCCCTGAGCCTCTGGCCTTCTCCGGGGGACCGGCGTAAAGTCGCCCGCCATAGACACGTCATAGGCGAGTGTCTATGGACTTTGGGGAGTCAGACATGGATGCCGTGACCCGGCGAAGCGCGATCCCGGCGCTCCGCGTGCTCGGGTGGGCGTTCGTCGCGGCACTGGCGTGGGTCTTCCTCTCCCTCACTTTCTCATCGTCCTCCGCGTCGGCAAACGACGACTCCGGCTCCGGTCTCCTCGGCCTCGTCTCCGACACCGTGAACAGCACCACCGGGGCGGTCGGCGGCGTGGTCGACGACACCGTGGCATCCGTGGTCCAGACGGTCGAGCCCGTGACGGCTCCCGTCGCAGAGGTCGTCCCCGCGCCCGTGAGCGAGCCGGTCCGCGCGGTCACCGAGACCACGGTCGACACCGTGAACACCGTGGTCGACACGGTCGACGACACCGCGGCGAGCGCCGTCGACACGGTCACCGACACCGTGTCGGACGTCGCCTCGTCGGAGGTCGTCGGAACGATCGTCACCCCCGTGGTCGACACCGTCGTCGCGGTCCCGGTCGTGGGCGGAATCGTCTCGGGCATCGGCCTCGACGACGTCGTCACCGGCGTGGTCGAAACCGTCGACGGGACACTTCCGGTGGTCGTCGGAACGGCGCCCTCCACCGACCCGATCCTCCCCACCCTCCCGGGCGGTGGCTCGCTCCCCGGCGGGGGCACCGACCCCTCGACGCCGACGCAGACCGACCAGCCCGCCGAGGGCTTCGTCCCGACTCCCGCTACAGCATCCGCAGCCCCTCCCGCGGCGGTGCCGAGCGCCATCGATGCCACGGCCGCGCCCGTCGAGGCGCCCGCCGAAGCCTTCGCCGCGACCGCGACGGACAGCGTCCCGGGCCACACCTCCGCCCACGGCACGACGCCGCCCACCGAGACGCCCGTCGGCTACGGCCTGGGCGATGGCATCCCGGGTTCGGCTTCGGCATCCTTCTCGTCGGCAGCCGGCGGGCCCACCGCCGCGCGCCTCGACGACCGTTCCGGCTCGCCGACCTTCGTTCTTCTCTTCCGCAGCGCACTCGTCGACGACGATCTCCCCGGCGCTCCCACCTTCGCCACCGACGTCTCCCCTGACTGAGGCGGGCCGCGTCGTGCCCCGGCACGACAGACGGTCCCGCGCGTTCCGCGCACCTCATTCACAACTCAGGAGAGAACTCTCATGCGCAAGATCTACTCGCGTGCCATCCTCGGCGCGCTGATCGGCGGCGGCTTGGCCGTCGTCGGAGCCGGCATGGCAAATGCCGCGGAGACGTCGGGCACCGACGGCCTCCTCTCGGGCGATCAGGCGATCATCTCGGTCGACCTGCCCGTCACCATCGGCGGCAACGCCGTGTCCATCATCGGCGACAGCCATTCCTCGGATGCCGAGACCTCGGCGCCCGCGTCACAGCCGGCGCCGGAAGCCAGCACCGACGGAAGCGACAGCATCCTCGGCGGCAACCAAGGCATCGTCTCGGTGGATGTGCCCGTGACCGTCGGCGGCAACGCCGTCTCGGTCATCGGCGACAGCCACTCGTCGGACGCGGACACCACCGGCGGCGGCTCGGCCTCGGGCGGCTCGGCCTCGAGCGGCTCGGGCGACGTCACCACCGACGGCACCGACAGCCTCGGCGGCGGCAACCAGGTCGAGGCTCCGGTCTCGGCGCCCGTCACCATCGGCGGCAACGCCGTCTCGGTCATCGGAGACAGCCACACCGAGGATG
>NZ_JASHKP010000004.1:45731-474047 GCF_030056775.1 Microbacterium sp. IEGM 1404
ACGCCGTCTCGGTCATCGGAGACAGCCACACCGAGGATGCCACCACCACCGGCGGCGGCTCGGGCGGCGGCTCGGGCGGCGGCTCGGGCGGCGGCGTCGGCGACGTCGAGACCGACGGCACCGACAGCCTCGCTGGCGGCAACCAGCTGATCGCCCCGATCAGCCTGCCCGTCACCATCGGCGGCAACGCCGTGTCCGGCATCGGAGACAGCCACACCGAGAACGCCACCACCACCGGCGGCGGCTCCACGGGCGGCGTCGGCGACGTCACCACCGACGGCACCGACAGCATCCTCGGCGGCAACCAGGCGATCCTCCCGATCAACCTGCCCGTCACGATCGGCGGCAACGCGGTCTCCGGCATCGGCGACAGCACCTCCGAGGACGCCACCACCACCGGCGGCGGCTCCGGCGGCCTGATCGGCGACGTCACCACCGACGGCACCGACAGCATCCTCGGCGGCAACCAGCTGATCATCCCGATCAACCTGCCCGTCACCATCGGCGGCAACGCGGTGTCGGTCATCGGCGACAGCACCACGACGGGTTCGGAGACCGGAACCCCGGGTACGCCCGGAACGCCCGGAACGCCCGGCACCCCCGGAACCCCGGGAACCCCCGGCACCCCCGGAACCCCGGGAACCCCCGGCACCCCCGGCACCCCGGGCACCCCCGGCACCCCCGGCACCCCGGGCACCCCCGGAACGCCCGGCACCCCGGGCACGCCCGGCGTGACCGGCTCGGTCGCCTCCGTGTCGTCGGCGTCGGCGGTGTCGTCGACGGCCGCGGCTCAGGGTTCGCTCGCCGTCACCGGAGTCAGCGGCGGCATGGTGTGGGGCCTGCTCACCGCAGCTCTCCTCCTGCTCGCCCTCGGAGGGGCGCTGGTCATCCGCCGTCGCCTCACTGCCTGACACCCCTTGGGCAGGGGCTTCGGCCTCTCCCGACGGGGCACCGGATGCCGTGACTCATTGGGGGCATGGCATCCGGTGATCGGCGTGTCCGGGGTCGGTCGACCGCTCGACGCCGCGGCCGCGCCCCATACGAGCGGAGGAGATTCGGCCAGCGGAGGATCAAAAGCCCCTCCGGCATCCTCCCCCCGCCGAATATCCTCCGCTCCCGCGGGTCAGCCGAGCCGCCGCCGCAGGATGCCGCCACCACACGACGCCGCCACCACGGCCACACCCCACACGATGGGAGGACAATCGGCCACCGGAGGATCGAAAGCCCCTCCGGCATCCTCCCTCCGCCGAATCTCCTCCGCTCCCGCGGGTCAGCATGGCCTCCGAGGCCGCGGCCCGAACGCACCGCGGGCCGAACGCGCCGCGCGGCGCCTCAGTCGGCGAGGCGCCAGTCCTCGAAGCTGAACCCCGGCGAGACGAGGCAGCTCACGACGGCTTCGGCGTCGTCGACGAGACGCGCCGACTGCCACACGCCCGCGGGGACGGTCGCCTGCAGCCTCTCCCCCGCCGCGAGGTCCGCGCCGAGGACGACCGGAACGGCATCCGAAGGCGCAGCCCCGTCGCCACCGAACAACAGCTCGAGCCGCCCCGGTCCGTGCCACAGCCACACCTCGTCGCTCGTCACGACGTGCCACGCGCTGTGCTCGCCCGGGGTCAGCAGGTAGTGGATCAGCGTCGCCGCGGGGCGCGCACCCGCGGGAGTGTCGACCGCATACGTGCCGGTCCACATGCGGCGGAACCATCCGCCCTCAGGGTGCTGCTCGAGGTCGAGCAGCCGGGCGGTGGTGGGGCGGTCGTCAGTCACGGGACACTCCGGTCTCTCGGGTGAAAGCGGGGGATGCGAAGCGCACTTCGCCGTCGATGAACGTCGCGGCCGCGCGCCCGGCGCCGTCGACCACGAGCCGCTCGATCATGTCGTCGGCGGTGGCCACGTCGATGTCGAAGAACGCGAGGTCGGCCACGGCACCCACGGCGAGGTAGCCGGTGCGCTGCGGCCCGGTGTCGAGTCCCATGGCGTGGGCTCCCCCGAGCGTCGCGGCGCGCAGCAGCAGCGCCGACAGGTCGCGGTGGGCGTAGCCCTGGTGCCGCGCGAGGCGATGCAGCGCGGCCACGTCGCCCAGCAGATCCAGCGACGGAGACGACGACAGCGAGTCGGTGCCGACCGCGATCGCGTTGCCCTCCACGAGGTACGCCGCGACGGGCGGCTCATCGAGTCCGATCACGGCGTTCGACCGCGGACAAAGGGCCACTGTGGTCCCCCGCTGCCGCAGCACCGACCGGTCGCGCGCCGTCATGTAGACGCCGTGGGCGATGTGGCAGTCGGGCCCGAGCACGCCGAGCTCGTCGACGAACTCCGTCGCTCCCGTGCCGAAGCCCTCGTCGCGCAGGGCCTGGAAGCTCGCCGGACGCCGCTCCCGCCACGGCAGCGCCTCGCCGTGCTCGCGCTCGAACGCGGCCTCGCCGAGATGGATGTGCAGCCGGCTCCCCCGCTCGCGCACGATGTCGGGGATCTCCAGCAGCGGCTCGACGTCGAGCGAATACGGCGCGTGCGGCGACAGGCCGGTTCCGGGCGGCGACGGCAGCGAGTCCAGCCGCGCCTCGACCTCGGCCCTCCCCCGCTCGGCCCACGCGGCGTTGGTCCAGCTCATCACCTCCCAGTAGGTGATGCCGTGCAGACGGGCGTCATGCAACGCGGATGCCGCCTCGACGTCGGTCACGATGTCGGCCACCGCGGTCGTGCCGGCGGCGATCATCTGCGCGGCGCCCGCCCTGGCATCCATCGCCCAATCCAGGCCCGACTCGTAGACCGGTTGGAAGGCCGCGGCCCAGTCCTCGAACCCGGTGTAGGAGCCGCGCCCGACCTCGGCCATGCCGGTGTACTGGAGGTGCGAGTGCGCGTTGACGAGGCCGGGCGTCAGGATGCCGGGCCAGTGCACCTCGTCGAAGTCGACGCCGCGCTGGCGCAGCTCGTGCCGCACCCACTCGCGGTCGCCGACGTGCCGGATGCGCCCGCCCGCGACGGCGATCGCCCCCTCGACGATCGGCGGGGCGGTGATCGGGACGACGAGGGATGCCGAGTACAGCACGACCCGCGGGCGCTCGGGTGCGCGATCGACGGTCATGCCGCCCAGCCTAGGGACGCGGTGTGACGGCCGCGTGTCGCGAGGCCGCGTCACCTTCCTCGTTCGGGTCGCCGAGCCGTGCCCCCTGACGCCGAAGCACAGCCCGTTTGGGGCGGATTCCGCGCATTGGGGCGGAGGAATCCACGCCCCAAACGACGAATCGCGCCCCAAACCCCAAACCCCAAACCCCAAACCGCAGCAACCCCAGCGCCCGCCGAAGCACCGCAGCCAACGCCGCGGCCTAGCCCCAACGCAGAACGGCCCCGGTCCGCCGAAGCGGGACCGGGGCCGTTCTCAGACGCGAATTACTTCGCGGCGACCACCTGGAGGGTGATCACGGCGGTGAGGTCGTCGCGGAGGCGAACGGTCGCCTCGTGCTCGCCCACCGACTTGATCGCAGAGGTGATCTGGATCTTGCGCTTGTCGAGCTCACCGAGACCGGCGGCCTTGACCGCGTCGGCGACGTCGCCCGTCTTGACGGAACCGAACAGGCGACCCTCGGCACCGGCCTTGACGGCCAGCTTGACGGTGTTCGACTCGAGCGTGTTCTTCAGGGCCACGGCCTCTTCGTGGTCGTGGATCGCGCGGGACTCGCGAGCGGCGCGGATCGACGCGACCTGCTTCTCGCCACCGCGGCTCCAGGACACGGCGAAGCCCTGCGGGATGAGGTAGTTACGGGCGTACCCGTTCTTGACCTCGACAACATCACCGGCGCTACCGAGCCCGGTGACCTCATTCGTGAGAATCAGCTTTGCCATCGGGTGCTCCTTAGCGGCCGGCGCCGGCGTAGGGCAGGAGAGCCATCTCGCGCGCGTTCTTGATGGCGCGGGCGATCAGACGCTGCTCCTGCACGGACACACCGGTGATACGACGGGCGCGGATCTTGCCGCGCTCCGAGATGAACTTGCGGAGGGTGGGGACGTCCTTGTAGTCGATGACGCCGACGCGGATCGCCTTCGCGGGGGCTGCGTTCTTCGCGCCCTTCCGCGGCTTGCGGCGGTCGCCAGTGGCCTTTCCAGCCATGCTTCCTTCTTTCGTGTGGATTCGGATGCCGGGGGCGCTTGCGGCGTCCGGGCTCGGCATCCGGAATTTCGGGGGTCGTCACGCCGTGAGGCGTAGCGAGATCAGAACGGGGTGTCGTCTCCGTAGGAACCGGGAGTGCTCCACGCATCGGCGCCGCCGCCCTGGTTCGACCCGGGGGTCGACCACGGCTCGTCGGAGCCCTGCTGCACCTGCGCCCGCTGACCGCCGCCACCGCCGCCGCCCGAAGAGGCGGCACGGGTGACCTGCGCGGTCGCGTAGCGGAGCGAGGGGCCGATCTCGTCGACCTCCAGCTCGATCGAGGTGCGGTTGTTGCCCTCGCGGTCCTGGTACGAGCGCTGCTTCAGGCGGCCGGTCGCGATGACACGGGACCCCTTCGTCAGCGATCCGGCGACGTGCTCGGCGAATTCGCGCCACACCGAGGCGCGCAGGAAGAGCGCCTCGCCGTCCTTCCACTCGTTCGCCTGACGGTCGAACGTGCGGGGGGTCGACGCGATGGTGAAGTTCGCCACGGGCAGCCCGTTCTGCGTGTACCGCAGTTCAGGGTCGGCCGTGAGGTTCCCCACGACGGTGATGACGGTTTCGCCGGCCATCGTCGTTACTTCGCAGCCTTCTCGGCGGACTCGACCTTGCGGGGAGCGGCGGCCTTGCGGGCAGCCTTCTCCTCGGAGCGCTTCGCCTCGGCGGCGACCTGCGCGATGGCCTCTTCCGCACGGAGGACCTTGGTACGCATGATCTGCTCGCTCAGCTTCAGCTGGCGGTCGAGCTCCTGCGTGGCCTCGCTCGTGGCGGTGAAGTCGACGACGGCGTAGATGCCCTCGTTCTTCTTCTTGATCTCGTAGGCCAGACGGCGGCGTCCCCAGACATCCACCTTCTCGATGGTTCCCCCATCGTTGGTGATGACCTTGAGGAACCCGTCGAGCTTCGGAGCGACCTGGCGCTCGTCGATCTCGGGGTCGAAGATGACCATGAGTTCGTACTGGTGCGTCACTAACCCACCTCCTTCGGACTAGAACGGCTGACGGGCATTTCCCGGCAGCAGGAGGGTGTGGTGCACGTCGTCTCGGGCTTACACGCGCATGGGCGTCGCCAGACAACCTTCGTAGTCTAACGGATGCCACCCCGCAGCGGGAATCGAGCTTCCCCGCCGCTCTCGGTAGCGTGGGGCCATGAGCGGCTCGACGCTGGACACCTCTGCCCTGACGCAACCGGTCTCCCGCGCGGAGGTGCGGGCGTTCACCGCGCAGCTGCGCCGCGAGGGGAAGCTCACGAGCGTGGTGGTCACCACGGTCGGGTTCGTCGTCGTGGGTGGCATCCTGCTCGTCGCGGCGTCGCTCATGGCCACGGTCGTCAGCTTCGGACTGTTCGCGGACGAGGGGCGCCCGAATCCGATCGGCATCGCCTTCCTGCTGTTCTTCGTCGCGGTGATCGTGCTGATCGCGTACGCGCTGGTCGTGCTCTTCCGCGGCCGTGCGACCCGCCGCTACCGGCTCGCGCACTTCGCGGAAGCCAACGGGCTGACGTGGTTCCCCACCGTGCCCAAGCCCGACCTGCCCGGCATGATCTTCAGCGAGGGCCACTCCCGCGAAGCCACCGACGTCATCCACGGTCCGCGCCCGCGCTGGGTCGAGGTCGGCAACTACACGTACAAGACCGGGTCGGGCAAGAACGAGCAGACGCACCGATGGGCGTACGTGATGCTGCGGCTGGACACCCCGCTCCCCCACATCGTCCTGGATGCCGTGGGCAACAACGGCCTGTTCGGGGTGTCGAACCTCCCGACGACGTTCTCGCGCGACCAGCGCCTGAGTCTCGAGGGCGACTTCGACCAGCACTTCGCGCTGTACTGCCCGACCGGGTACGAGCGCGACGCGCTGTACCTCTTCACCCCCGACGTCATGGCGCGGTTCATCGACAACGCCGCCGCCCTCGACGTCGAGATCGTCGACGACCGCCTCTTCCTCTACGCGCGTCGCGAGCTGTCGACCCTCGACCCGGCGGTGTGGCAGTGGATTTTCGGCACAGTGGATGCCATCGACGAGAAGCTCGGCCAGTGGGCGCGGTGGCGCGACGAACGGTTGCCCGCGGCTGCTGCGCCCGTGGCATCCGGGATTCCGCTGCTCACTCCCCCGCCCGCCGGCGTCGCGCGCGAGGGACGCCGGCTGCGCCGCGGCTTCTCGTGGGTCGGCGGCGTGATCGCGGTGCTGGCGATCGGCTGGTGGCTGTTCACCGTGATCTCCGACACGTTCCTGCGCTAGCCCGCCATACCCCCCGCGTGAGTCGCCAGAATTTGTCGCCTCGGCGGCCCGGCAGGCGACAAATGTTGGCGACTCACGCGGCGGCGCGCGGCGCGCGGCGCGCGGGGCGCGCGCGGCGCGTCAGCCGCGCGTCGACCGCCAGAGGTCGCGACGCTGCTCCTGCGCGACCGGGTCGGGCACCGGGAGGGAGGCCAGCAGCCGCTTCGTGTAGTCGTCGCGGGGCTCGGTGAGCACCTGCACCGTCGTGCCCTGCTCGCGGATCACGCCCTGGCGGAGCACCACGACACGGTCGGCCACCTCGTCCACGACCGCGAGGTCGTGGCTGATGAAGAGGCACGCGAATCCGAACTCCTGCTGTAGCTGCGCGAACAGCTGCAGTACGCGCGCCTGCACCGACACGTCGAGCGCCGAGGTCGGCTCGTCCGCGATGAGCAGCTTCGGGTCGAGCGCGAGCGCCCGGGCCAGCGACGCGCGCTGACGCTGGCCGCCCGACAGCTCGTGCGGATACCGGTCGCCGAACGCGGTCGGGAGTTGCACGGCATCCAGGAGCTCGTCCACGCGCGCACGCGCGGCGCGGGCTCCGGACGCGCGCCGGTGCACGAGCAGCGGCTCGGCGATGCACTCCGCGATTGTGAGGAGGGGGTTGAAGCTCGTCGCCGGGTCCTGGAAGACGAAGCCGATGTCGGGGCGCGTCTTGGCGAGCGTGCGGGGCTTCGCGCCGCGCATCTCGGTGCCGAGCACCTTCAGCGACCCTCCGACGACGGAGGTGAGGCCCACCATCGCGCGGCCGATCGTGGTCTTGCCCGAGCCCGACTCCCCCACGAGACCGAGCACTTCACCGGGGCCGATCCAGAAGTCGACGCCCTTCACGGCGATGACGCCCGTCGTGCCGAAGCGTCCCGGGTACCCGATCTCGACCTTCTCGGCGACGACGAGGCTGCCCGCGGGCGGCGCGGTCGGCGCGGGGGTGGAGAGCGACTGCTGCGCGCTCTTGCCGCGACCCACGTGCGGGACGGCGGCGAGCAGCTCGCGCGTGTACTGCTGCTGCGGAGCGGCGAACAGCTCGCGCACGGGTGCCTGCTCGACGATGTCGCCGCGGAACATCACGACGACGCGGTCCGCGAGGTCGGCGACCACGCCCATGTTGTGGGTGATGAGCACGATGGTCGCGCCGAACTCGTCGCGGCAGGTGCGGAGCAGATCGAGGATCTCGGCCTGCACGGTGACGTCGAGGGCCGTGGTCGGCTCGTCGGCGATGATGAGGCCCGCGTTGAGCACGAGCGCCATGGCGATCACGACGCGCTGCTTCTGGCCGCCCGAGAACTGGTGCGGGTAGTCGTCGACCCGCTTCTCGGGGTCGGGGATGCCGACCCGGCGCAGGATGTCGACGGCCTGCGTCTTCGCCTCGCTCTTCGAGAGCTTGCCGTGGGCGCGCAGGCCCTCCGCGATCTGCCAGCCCACCGTGTAGACGGGGTTCAGCGCCGTCGACGGCTCCTGGAACACCATGGCCGCGTCGTGTCCGCGCATCGCGCGCAGCTGCGCGTGGGTCGCGTGGACGATGTCGGTCTCGTCGCCGTCGCGGCCGCGGACGATCACGGCCCCCGACAGCGTCGCCGTCTCGGGCAGGAGCCCCAGCAGCGTGTTGGCCGTGACGGTCTTGCCCGACCCGGACTCGCCGACGACCGCGAGCACCTCGCCGGCGTGCGCCTCGAGCGAGATGCCGTTGATGGCCGCGACGGGCTCGCCGTCGGTGGCGAAGGTGACCCGCAGGTCGTCGATGCGGGCGACGGGCGCGGTGGTGCCGGTCATGAGGGGCTCCCCTCGGAGGAAGTGGATGCCGGCGGCCCGGCGGGAGCGGCGGTCGCCGAGGTCGGAGCCGGGGCAGGGTCGACCACGGTGACGGGCGCGGGAGCACGTCCGGCGCGGCGGCGCGTGCGGAGCCGCGGGTCGCTGAGGTCGTTGAGGCTCTCGCCGACGAGCGTGATGCCGAGCACCGCGAGGACGATCGCGACGCCCGGCGGGACGGCCGTCCACCAGATGCCGCTGGTGACGTCGCTGACCGAACGGTTCAAGTCGTAGCCCCACTCGGCGGCGGCCGTGGCCTCGATGCCGAAGCCGAGGAAGCCGAGACCCGCGAGGGTCAGGAGCGCCTCCGAGGCGTTCAGCGTCACGACGACCGGCAGCGAACGCGTGGAGTTGCGCAGCACGTGACGCAGCAGGATGCGCGCCGTCGGCACACCGATCACGCGCGCCGACTCGACGAACGGTTCCGCCTTCACGCGCACGACCTCGGCGCGGATGACACGGAAGTACTGCGGCACGAACACCACGGTGATCGAGATCGCGGTGGCGAGGATGCCGCCCCACAGGGTCGACTGCCCCTTCGTGATCGCGATCGACATGACGATCGCGAGGAGCAGCGACGGGAACGCGTAGATCGCGTCGCACAGCACGACCAGGACGCGGTCGATCCAGCCGCCGAAGTAGCCGCTGACCAGGCCCAGGAAGATGCCGAGGAAGATCGAGAACGCGATCGCGCACAGAATCACCAGCAGCGCCGTCTGCGCACCCCAGATCACGCGGGACAGCACGTCGTACCCGCCGACCGTGGTGCCGAGCAGGTTGGTCGCGCTCGGCGCCTGCTGCGTGCCGAACTTCGTCCCGCCCGCCTCCTGCTGCGAGAAGCCGTAGGGCGCGAGGATCGGCGCGAGCGCCGCCGTCAGCACGAACACGGTGGTGATGATCAGGCCGATCACGAGCATGGTGCGCTGGAGGCCGACGCTGCGGCGCAGGTGCGAGATGACCGGCAAGCGGTCGCGCAGCGGGACCTTGCGTGCGGTCAGGACCGCGGGGGTCGTGGCATCCGTCATGTCAGTACCTCACTCGCGGGTCGATGATCGCCGCGATGACGTCGACGAGGAAGTTCGTGAAGGCCACGAGCACGGCGATCATGACGACGATGCCCTGGACGGCGACGAAGTCGCGCGCCTTCAGGTACTCGCTGAGCATGAAGCCGAGACCCTTCCATTCGAACGTGGTCTCGGTGAGCACCGCGCCCGAGAGCAGCAGCGCTATCTGCAGGCCGATGACCGTGATGATCGGGATCAGCGCGGGACGGTACGCGTGCTTCGTGACGAGGCGGTACTCCCCCACGCCGCGCGACCGCGCCGAGGTGACGTACTGCGCGCCGAGCGTGCCGATGACGTTGGTGCGGACGAGCCGCAGGAAGATGCCCGCGGTCAGGATGCCGAGCGCCAGACCCGGCAGGATCGCGTGGGTGAGCACGTCGCCCACCGCGGCACCGTCGCCGAGGCGGATGGCATCCAGGAGATAGATGCCGCTGGGGTTGTCGAGGCCCTGGAGCTTCAACTCGGTGCGGGTGCTCGCGCGGCCGGCGACCGGCAGCACGCTCAACCAGACCGAGAACACGAGCTTGAGCAGGAGGCCGACGAAGAAGATCGGGGTGGCGTAGCCGAGGATCGCGCCGATGCGCAGCACCGCGTCGGGCCAGCGGTCGCGGCGGTAGGCGGCGAGCAGGCCGAACGGGATGCCGATCAGCAGGGCCACGATCAGCGCGTAGATCGCCAGCTCGAGGGTGGCCGAGCCGTACTGCAGCAGGATGCCGAGGACCGGACGGTTGTCGGTCAGCGTGGTGCCGAAGTCGCCGCGCAGGATGCCGCCGATGTACTCGAGGTACTGGATGAAGAGGGGGCGGTCGTATCCGGCCGCGGCGATGCGCTCGGCCAACTGCTCCGGGGGGAGGCGTCCGCCGAGGGCGGCGGTGATCGGGTCGCCGGTGACCCGCATCAGCAGGAAGACGACGGTCACGAGGATGAAGACCGTCGGGATGATCAGCAGGAGGCGGACGAGGATGTAGCGCCAGAGACCGCCACCCTTGGGGGCGACGGGCGCGGCGATGACGGGGGCGTCGACGGCGGTGGCCATGAGTACCTAACGGGGAGGAACGCGGCGGGTGCCCGGCCCCGAGAGGGACCGGGCACCCGCCCGTCGATTACTTGTGCAGCGGGGCGTAGCGGAACTTGAAGGATCCGTCGAGGACGGCGCCCTCCACGCTCGCGCCGACGATCGCGACCTGCTTGCCCTGGAGCAGCGGCAGCGTCGACAGGTCGGCCGCCACCTTGTCCTGGATGTCGCCGATCTCCTGCTCGCGCGTCGTCTTGTCGGTCTGCGTCGCCTGGTCGGTGAGCAGCTGCTGGACCTCGGCGTTGTCGTAGTGGTTGCCCACAAAGTTGTCCGCCGAGAAGAACGGGGTCAGGTAGTTGTCGGCATCCGAGTAGTCCGGGAACCAGCCGAGCTGGTAGGCGGGGTACACGTCGGCGACGCGGTCCTTGGTGTACTGCACCCACTCCGTCTGCGCGAGGTTGACGGTGAACAGGCCGTCCTTCTCGAGCTGCGCCTTGACGGCGGCGTACTCGTCACCCGACGAGGGGCCGTAGTGGTCGCCGTTGTACTGCAGGTTCAGCGTGACGGGCGTCTGGACTCCGGCGGCCTCGAGGGTCGCCTTGGCCTTCGCCGCGTCCGGGTTGCCGCTGCCGTCGCCGTAGAGACCCTTCAACGCCTCGTTGGCGCCGGCGAGACCCTGCGGAACGTACGAGTAGAGCGGCGAGTAGGTGTCCTTGTACACGTCGGTCGCGATGGCCTGACGATCGATCAGGTCGGCCGCGGCCTGGCGCACCGCGAGCGACTTGGCCGCGTCGGCCTCGGGCGTCGTGGCGCCGAACGGCATCGTGTCGAAGTTGAAGACGATGTAGCGGATCTCGCCGCCGGGGCCGTCGACGACCTTCACCGCGTCGTTGGACGACAGGTCGGCGATGTCGGTCGCGCTGAGGCTGCGGAACGCGACGTCGATCGCACCCGACTGCACGTCGAGCTTGAGGTTCGAGGCGTCGGCGTAGTACTTCGCCGAGATCCCGCCGTTCTCGGGCTTGGGCAGCGAGCCCTCGTAGTCGGCGTACGGCGCGTAGGAGATGAGCTCGTTGAGCTTGTACGACTCGATCGTGTACTGACCCGCGAAGGCCTTGCCCTCGACGATGGTGTCATCGGGCGTCACGGCGTCGGCCGAGAAGACCTCTTCGTCGACGATGGGAGCTGCGGGGCTCGACAGGATCTGCGGCCAGACCTGGTCGTTGCCGTTCTTGAGCGTGAAGACGACGGTGGTGTCGTCGGGCGTCGCGACGCTGTCGAGGTTGCCGAGCAGCGACGACGGGCCGTTGGGGTCGGCGATGGTGACCTGGCGGTCGAACGAGAACTTCACGTCGGACGACGTGAGGTCGTGGCCGTTGGCGAACTTCAGGCCCGACTTCAGCTTGACCGTGTACTCGGTCGGCGAGGTGAACTCGGCCGACTCGGCGATGTCGGGGGTGACGTCCGACGTGCCGTACTGGCTGTTGAGGAGGAAGGGGTAGACCTGGTTCATCACGGCGAACGAGCCGTTGTCGTACGAGCCGGCCGGGTCGATCGAGCTGATCTTGTCGGTGGTGCCGACCACGAGCGGGTCGGTGGAGCCGCTGTCGGAGCCGTTGTCGCCGCCGCCGGCGGAGCAGCCCGCCAGGACGAGGGCCGAAGCGCCGAGGGCGCCGAGTGCGAGACCGAGACGGCCTCGACCACTGGTGTGCAGTGCCATTGAGTTACCTCTGCTGTGAAGTGTCGATCGCGACAGATGCCGCAGTCCTTCGGACATCTTGGTCGTCAGCAGGCCACACACCAACTATTGGACCGTCTTTTTACGATAACGAAACCTCGGATATCTTCCGGTTTGCGTGATTCGGCGGCGGAGATGTTCCGGGCGGGAGCGCTCCCGGCGGCGGTGTGGGGTCGGGGCAGGGCTGCTGCGGTAGGGGCCGCGGGCCGCCGGTCAGTGCGCCGACCAGCCGCCGTCCATCACGTAGCTCGTGCCGGTGACCATCGCGGCATCCGGGCCCGCGAGCCATAGCGCGAGCGACGCCACCTCAGACGGCTCCACGAGCCGCTTGATCGCGGCATCCTTCAGCAGCACCGTCTCGAGCACCTCGGACTCCGGGATGCCGTGCGCCCGCGCCTGGTCCGCGATCTGCTTCTCGACGAGCGGCGACCGCACGTACCCGGGGTCGATGCAGACGCTCGTGACCCCGCGCGGACCGCCCTCGAGCGCCGTGGTCTTGGAGAGGCCCTCGAGTCCATGCTTCGCGGTGACGTACGCCGACTTATATGCCGATGCGCGTATACCGTGCACGCTCGAGACGTTGAGCACCCGTCCGAACCCCCGCTCGTACATCCCGGGAAGAGCCGCGCGGATGAGGAGGAACGGCGCCTCGAGCATCAGCCGGAGCATGAACGAGAACCGCTCGGGGGCGAACTCCTCGATCGGACTCACGTGCTGGATGCCGGCGTTGTTGACGAGGATGTCTACGTCGAGGCTGAGGTCGGCCAGTGCCCCCGTGTCCGAGAGGTCGACCGCCCAGGCGCGGCCGCCGATCTCGTCGGCGAGAGCCTGAGCGCCCTCGGCGTTGAGATCGGCGACCGTCACGGTGGCTCCGGCCTCGGCGAACGCCCGCGCGATCGCGGCACCGATGCCGCTGGCACCGCCGGTGACGAGGGCGCGGCGTCCGCTGAGGTCGATGGTCATGATTCCTACTTCCCCCGCGCGGCGTCGGCGGCGTCGATGTCGCGGAGCGAGATTCCGCGCGTCTCCTTCAGCGACAGTACGGCGACCGACGTGACCACGCAGGCCACCACGATGTAGATCGCCACCGGCAGCCACGACCCGAAGTCGCGCAGCCACTGCGTCGCGAGGATCGGGGCGAGCGACCCGGCGAGGATCGCGGTGACCTGGGCACCGAGGGAGACGCCCGAGTAACGCATGCGCGTCGGGAACAGCTCGGCCATGACCGCCGGCTGGGGCGCGTACATGCCGGCGTGGAACACCAGGCCGAGCGCCACGGCGGCGACGATGACGACGGGGTTGAGCGTGTCGAACATCGGGAAGGCGAAGAACGCCCAGGTCGCGCTGAGGATCGCGCCGGCGAGGTACACGGGCTTGCGGCCGATGCGGTCAGCGAGGCGGCCGAGTGGGGGGATCACGGCGAAATGGATGACGTGCGCGATCAGCAGCGCGAGGAGGAGCTGGCTCGTGTCGTACGAGTGCACGAACTTCAGGTACACGATCGAGAAGCTCACGACGATGTAGTAGACGATGTTCTCCGCGAAGCGGATGCCCATGGCCTGCACGACGCCCTTCGGGTACCGGCGCAGCACCTCGACGACACCGAACGAGGTCGCCTTCTCCTGCTCGACCTGCTTCTTGGCCTCGAGGAAGATCGGCGCCTCCTCGACGTGGGTGCGGATGTAGAACCCCACCAGCACGATCACGGCCGAGAGCCAGAAGGCGACGCGCCAGCCCCAGTCGAGGAACGCGGCGGGGGCGAGGATGAACGACATCACCAGCAGCACGGTCGTGGCCAGCAGGTTGCCGACCGGGACCGCCGCCTGCGGCCAGCTCGCCCAGAACGCGCGCGAGCGGTTCGGGCTCTGCTCCGCGACGAGCAGGACGGCGCCGCCCCACTCACCGCCGACCGCGAAGCCCTGGATGAAGCGCAGGGCCACGAGCATCGCGGGCGCCCAGTACCCGACGGAGGCGAAGCCGGGGAGGCATCCCATCAGGAACGTCGCGGCGCCGACGATGATGATCGTCGCCTGCAGCGTCGGCTTGCGGCCGAAACGGTCGCCGATCTGCCCGAAGACGATGCCGCCCAGGGGGCGGGCGACGAAGCCGACGGCGTACGTGACGAAGGCGGCGATGATCCCGTCGAGCGGCGAGCCCGACGACGGGAAGAAGAACGTGCCGAACACCAGGCTCGCGGCCGTGGCGTAGAGGAAGAACTCGTACCACTCGACGACGGTGCCGGCCATCGAGGCGGCGACGACGCGGCGGATCTTGCTGGTCGAGATTTCAGGGGAGGCGCTGCGTTGCGCGGCGGCGGGGGATTCCATGCTGCTCCTTCGGTGTCGACGGTGACATCCGGTGATGAGTCTGCGGTGCGGTCGATTTTGCGGCAATGCCCAGACGTGCGGGTCGGGTGTGCAGAATTGCACACATGGATGCCACGAACGTCCGCGCCGACGATCTCCTGATGCTGCTCGCGGTGGCGCGCACCGGCCGTTACACCGCGGCCGCGCAGGTGCGCGGCGTCGATCACACCACCGTCGCGCGGCGCATCGCCGCCCTGGAGGATGCGCTCGGCGGACGGGTCGTCGCCGCGTCGGGCCGCGGCTGGGAACTGACGACCCTCGGCAAGCACGCCGTCGAGACCGCGGGGCGCATCGAGGCCGCGATGTCGCGGCTGTCCGGCGGGGAGGAGGAGCCGGACCCCGTCTCGGGCGTCGTCCGCATGTCGGCGACGGACGGCTTCAGCGCCTACGTCGCGGCTCCCGCGATCGCGGCGTTACGGCAGCGGCATCCGGAGCTGTCCGTCGAAATCGTGGCGACGCAACGTCGTGCGGCGCTCCACCGGCCCGGTCTGGACCTCGAGGTCGTCGTGGGGGAGCCGCAGACCTCCCGCGGCACCGCGACGCGCCTCGGCACCTACACGCTCGGAATGTACGCCTCGCGGGAGTACCTCGAGCGCGAGGGCACGCCCCGCGACCTCGCCGAGCTCGAGCAGCACCGCTTGGTGTATTTCGTCGACTCGATGCTGCAGGTGGAGGCGCTGGACCTTCCGCGGCGGCTGGTGCCGCGCATGCGCGACGGGGTGACGTCGACCAACGTCTTCGTCCACGTCGAAGCGACACGCGTAGGTGCCGGAATCGGCATGCTTCCGTGTTTCGCCGCCGATCGGCATCCGGATCTGGTCCGTCTGCTGCCCACTTTCGTCGCGGAACGCCTCCCGTACTGGATGATCGTTCGCCCGGATTCCCTGCGGATCCCCGCCGTAGCGGCACTGGCGGAGGCGCTCCGTGCGCAGACCGCCGCCGCGCAACACATGCTCGACGGGGCATAGACGCTGTCGGTGGTGTCGCACGCCCGGTCGAGTGTCCAAGACACGCCGTATGACGCGAGGTCGATACGGCGTGTCTTGGACACTGGGGGTCACGGGCGCCGCTCAGCGGGCGGCGGCGGTACCACGGGCGTTCGGTGTCCAAGACACGCGGACCGAGGTCGTCGGCATCCGCGTGTCTTGGACACTTAACGGGGAGCGTCAGCCCCGCGCGACGCCGATCGGGTCGCCGGTGCGGGCGAGGTCGGCTTCGAGTTCCCGCACGATCGGGATCACGATCTCGCCGAATCGCTCGAGTTCCTCCTGGAAGTGGAGGAACCCGAGGAGGAACAGGTCGACGCCGCGCTTCTTGTACTCGATGATCCGCGTGGCGATCTGCTCGGCATCCCCGAAGAGCTGCGTACGGAAGCCGTCGTTGTACTGCACGAGGTCGTCGAACGTCGAGTCGGCCCACATGCCCTTCTTGTCGGCGGTGGCGTTGCCCGCCTCCTGGACGCTCTTGCGGAAGCCCTCGACGGCGCCGCCGTCGGCGTGCGCGATGATCTCGCGCAGCTGTTCCTCCGCCTCGGCTCGGCTGTCGCGCTGGATGACGAAGCCGTTGAGGCCGAAGCGCGTGCGGCGGCCGTGTTCAGCCGCGATACGGGTCACGTCGTCGTACTGCTCGGTGAAGCCGTCGAAGTCCTTGCCGTTGGAGAAGTACCAATCGGCGTAGGCGCCGCCGTTGAACCGCGCCGCCGTGGAGTTTCCGCCCTGGAAGATGTCGGGGTGCGCGCGTCCCGGCACCTCGTAAGGGAACGGGCGCAGCGTGAAGTCGGTGATGTCGTAGTACTTCCCGTGGAACGAGAACTTCTCCTGCGTCCACAGACCGCGCAGGATTTGGATGAACTCCGCCGCGCGCTCATAGCGTTCGTCGTGTTCGAGCCACTCGAGTCCGAGGTCGGTGTACTCGTCCTTGAACCAGCCGCTGACGACGTTCACGGCGGCGCGACCGTGCGAGAACTGGTCGGCGGTGTTGATGAACTTCGCCAGGACCGCCGGATGCCAGATCCCGGGGTGGATGGCCGAGATGACCTTGAGCTTCTCGGTGGCCAGCAGCAGCGCGAGGCTGATCGACGTGGATTCGTGCTGCTGCGCGGCGCCGTAGCTCGAGGCGTACCGCACCTGGCTCAGCGCGTACTCGAACCCGACGCGCTCCGCCGTCCGCGCGAGCTCGACGTTGTAGTCGAGACCCCAGTCGGTGCGCTGCTCGATGGAGCTGATGACGAGCCCGCCGCTGACGTTGGGAACCCAGTAGGCGAACTTCAGGGGCTCGTGCGTGGGGGCGATGTCGGTCATGGGGTTCTCCTCGCGGATCGGAACCCGGCTACCGTCGCACTGCCCTCGTCGAGGGTCAACGACATGTGACGGACCGTGTCCTCGCATGACGACACACGCCGTTCGACCGGGTGAGGATGGATGCCATGACCTCCCCCCAGCGCGTGCGTTTCGGCTACTGGACCCCGATCTTCGGCGGGTGGCTCCGTAACGTCGACGACGAGCAGACGCCCGTGACGTTCGCGCACGTCGCGGAGATCGCGCGGGCGGCGGAGGAGGGCGGGTTCGACCTCACGCTCATCCCGGAGCTGAACCTCAACGACATCAAGGGCGTCGAGGCGCCGTCGCTCGACGCATGGGCGGTGACCGCGGCACTCGCGGCGGTGACGTCGAAGCTGGAGCTGCTCGCGGCGGTGCGCCCGGGGTTCCACAACCCGTTCCACACCGCGAAGCAGGCGGCGACGATCGACGAGATCAGCGGGGGACGCTTCACGCTGAACGTCGTGTCGGCGTGGTGGGCCGAGGAGGCGAAGCAGTACGACGGGCTGTTCAGCGCCCATGACGACCGCTACGCGCGCACGATCGAGTGGGTCGAGGTGCTCCGCGGCCTGTGGACGCAGACACCGTTCGCCTACGAGGGGGAGTACTACCGCACCGAGGGCACGTTCCTCGAGCCGAAGCCCCGCGTGATTCCGCGTCTGTACGCCGGCGGTGAGAGCGAGGCCGGGCGTACCTCGATCACGCGTTTCGCCGACGCGTACCTGACGCACGGCGGCACGCTCGACGAGCTCGAGGCGAAGGTCGCCGACATGCGACGTCGCCGCGCCGAGGCCGGCGCGACCCCGTTCGAGGCGTTCGGGATGGCGGCGTACGGCATCGTCCGTGACACCGAAGAAGAGGCTCAGGCTGAGATCGACCGCATCACCGACGTGCGCGGGGGAGCGGCGTACGGCTCGTACCAGGACTTCGTGAGCAAGTCGAAGCTCGACACCCAGGTCGACATCAAGGAGTACTCGGTCTCCAACCGCGGCCTGCGCCCGAACCTCGTCGGAACGCCCGATCAGGTGGCCGAGCGCATCGTGGAGTTCGCGAACGTCGGCGTCTCGACGCTGCTGCTGCAGTTCTCGCCGCACCTGTCCGAGCTGCAGCGGTTCGCCGCCGACGTGATCCCGCGCGTGCGTCGGCTCGAGGCGCTGCGCGACGCCTGACGCGGGTCCTTCCGAGGCTGTGCTCGCGGGTTCGGTGTCCAGAACACGCGGACCGGATGCCACGGCATCCGCGTGTCTTGGACACTCAACGGGACGGGACCACCGGGGGAGGCCCGGGTTCACGCGCCCTCGATGCCGCACGGCAGGTTCAGTGTCCAGAACACGCGGACGCACGGCCGCGGCATCGGCGTGTCTTGGACACTCAACCGGCGAACACGTCAGGGCGCGAAGCTCCCGCGCCTGACCTACACCGCCGCGCGGAGCGCCTGGTCGAGGTCGGCGATGAGGTCGGCGGCATCCTCGAGTCCGATCGACAGGCGGATGAGCCCGTCGTGGATGCCGAGGCGGTCGCGGACCTCTTGCGTGAAGCCGAGGTGGGTCGTGGTCGCGGGGTGCAGCGCCATCGAGCGCGTGTCGCCGATGTTGGTCATGCGGCTGAACAGGCGCAGCGCGTCGAAGAAGTGCTCCGCTCCGTCGCGTCCGCCGCGCACGGTGAACGAGAACACCGAGCCGGTGAGCCCGCCGTAGTCGCGCACGGCGAGCGCGTGCTGCGGGTGGGAGGGGAGTCCCGCGAAGTCGACGCTCTCGACGAGCTCGTGGCCATCGAGCCACTCGGCGATCTCGCGAGCGGATGCCACGTGCTGACGCATCCGCACCGACAGCGTCTCCATGCCCTGTTGCAGAAGGAAGCCGTTCAGCGGCGACAGCGCGGGGCCGGTGTCGTTGGCGATCCCGAAGCGCAGGTACAGCTCGAACGCGCGGGGGCCGAAGGCGTCGACGTACGAGGGGTGTCCGGCGATCGCGGTGTCGGTGATCCCGGGATACGGACGGGAGGCGGCGGCCCAGTCGAACGTCCCACCGTCGACGACCGCTCCCGCGAGGTTGGCTCCGTGGCCGGAGAGGAACTTCGTCGCGGAGTGCACGACGATGTGCGCGCCGTGCTCGATCGGTCGCAGGAGGAACGGTGTCGCGATCGTGTTGTCCACGACGAGCGGCAGACCGTGGCGCTCGGCGATCCGTGCGACGCGAGCGATGTCGACGACGTCGTTCTTGGGGTTTGGCAGCGTTTCGGTGAAGATGGCCTTCGTTTCGGGCCGGATCAGGGCATCCCATTCGGCGTCGTCGTCGGGATCCCAGACGTACTCGACCGTCACTCCCAGGCGCGCGAAGGTGCGGTCGAAGAGCACACGCGTGCCGCTGTAAATGCTGGCCGTCGACACGATGTGCTCGCCCGCGCCCGCGAGTCCGAGCAACGTCGCGGTGATGGCGGCCTGCCCCGACCCGACGACGAGCGCGCCCGTTCCGCCCTCGAGCGACGCGAGCCGCGCCTCGGCGACCTGGTTCGTGGGGTTGAGGTTGCGCGAGTACAGGTGCCCCAGGTCGGCGCCCGCGAAGCGATCGGTCGCCTCCTGGAACGACACGAAGCGGTAGGCCGCGGAGAGATGCACGGGCGTCACGCGCGAGCCGTGGGTGAGGTCTTCGACCTCGCCGGCGTGCACCTGGCGGGTCGCGAAGCCGAAGCCGTCCCAGGCGCGGTGGGGTTCAGCGGGCTCAGCCACGCGCGCCCACCGCCTCGTGCGGAAGCAGTGCCCCGAGCCACCGCGCGATCTCGCGCGGCCCGGAACGGGGAGCGGATGCCTCGACGTCGGGGTTGTAGTTCGTGTTCGTGTTCACGTCGTAGGTGACAGTGCGTCCGTCACGCGTCTCGATGAACTCGATGCCGGCGACGCCGATGCCCTCGGCGGCGAGGAAGGCGAGGTACCGGTCGATGATGGCCGGGTCGACGTCGTCGCGGAGGCGGAACAGCGGCTCGGGCTCCATGCCGTCGGCACCGGGGATCGCGCACGCTTCGGCCGGGCACAGCTCGAAACTGCCCGTGCTCGTGTCGACCCGCACGGCGTAGACGAACTGGCCGCCCACGAATTCGGCGCGCGTGATGAACGGCGCGCGAGCGACCAGCAGCTCCTGCAGCAGTGTGATGCCGTCGGGCGACGGTTCGAAGTCGGCGCTGTCGACCCACGCCGCGAACTCGGCGTGCGACTCCCACCGGCGCACGCCCAGGCCCTTGCCGCCCTGATTGTGCTTGCTGATGAACGGCGCCTCGAACTCCTCGGCCTTCGCCGCGAGCTGCGCGGTGCCGAACACGGCCGTCGTGCGCGGAACCTCGACGCCCGCGTGCCGGAGCGCGGCGTGCTGCGCCACCTTGCTGACCTCGAGCTCGAGAACGTCGGCGCCGTTCACGACCGTTCGACCCCACGAGGCGAGCCAGCGCAGCACCGCACGGCCGTACTCCTTGCTCGCGGCGTGGTCGCGCGTGTGCGCGGAGGCGCTGAGCCGTGACCAGAACACGCCCTCCGGAGGCTCGACGGTCAGGTCGATCGCTCCGTCGGTCAGCAGCCATTCCTCCAGCGGCACCCCTTCCGCCTCGAAGGCCGCCTGGAACGGGGGAAGCCACTGGGGGTTCTCATGGATCACGTACACACTGCCCGACATGCCGCCAGGCTAACCCGGCCCTCCGACACCGGCACAGGCCCGCGTCACGCGCGGTCACGGCGACCTTTCGATCCGAGGGCGCAGCCTGGCACCCTGGCATCCACGTGTGTATCGTCGCAAGGCTGTGCCGTCGGAAGGGATGCAATGACCACCGAGTACCTCGATGCGAACCGCGCCAACTGGAACGAGCGCGCCACCCTGCACGCCGCCCGCGACGGATCCGGCTACGGCGTGCTGCGCTACGTGGAGGACCGCGACGCGCTGAGCGATGTCGTGCGGTTCGACCAGCCGCTGCTCGGCGACCTCACGGGGAAGCGGGCCGTGCACCTGCAGTGCCACATCGGCACGGACACGCTGTCGCTCGCCCGCCTCGGCGCCCGGGTGACGGGCCTCGACTTCTCGGAGAACGCCGTCGCGGAAGCCCGCCGGCTCGTGGCCGAGACGGGGGATGCCGTCGATTTCGTCCGATCGGACGTCGCGCATGCCCTCGACATCCTCCCGGGGGGCGCTTTCGACCTCGTCTACACGGGGATCGGGGCGCTGTGCTGGCTGCCGTCGATCACGGAATGGGCCGGTGTGGTCGCGGATCTGCTGGCTCCCGGTGGCACGCTGCACATCCGCGAGGGGCACCCGGTGCTGTGGTCGATGAACGAGACTCTCCCGGGGCTGACGCTCGCGTTCCCGTACTTCGAGCAGCCCGCCCCGCTGGAGTGGGATGACGACAGCACGTACGTCGAGGTGTCCGCGCCGCTGCAGTCCACCCGGACGTATGAGTGGAACCGCAGCCTCGGCGAGATCGTCACGGCGCTGCTCGACCGTGGCCTGCGGCTCGACGCGCTCATCGAGCACGACAGTGTGCCGTGGGAGGCCCTCCCCGGCCGGATGACCCTGCGCGCCGACGGCGAATACGCCCTCACCGAGCAGCCGTCCGTCATGCCGCTGAGCTACACGATCCGCGCGTCGAAGCCGGCCTGACCTCGCCGATGATCTGGCGAAGAAGTGCGCTGCCTCTCTTCCTTGCGACCGTGCTCGCCCTATCGGGCTGCTCGACGAAGGAAGCCGCAATGAGTCCGGAAGAAGCACGCGAACAGACGCTCGAGATCCTTCAAGCGACGATCGCAGCCTCGGGTGCGTCGGATTGGGTTCTCGACCGCGACGACGTGCCCCTGCCTCAGCAGTGTGAGATCGATGGCAAGGAAGGAGTCGCCTTCAACCACGGCGGATACGCGGTAACCGAACGGGCCAATCCCGCCGCGGACGCTCAACGCGTCGCAGAGTACTGGGCGTCTGTGGGCATCGACGCTCGAGTGGTCAGCGACCCCGTACCTCGCGTTTTCGGTGGGGGCGGACGGGTCGACGCGATCTCGTTCAGCACGTCTCCTGGCTACACGATCTGCGTGGGCGGCACGTGCGTGCCTGGCAACGCGTTCGAGTTCTACAGCCCCTCACCTAGTAACTGACCTTCCGACATGACGAGGAACTCTTGGCGCGCTGGCGTCCTGATCGCAGCGGGACTCGTGATGACAAGCTGCTCGACAGGAGAAGCTGAGATGACACCCGAACAGGCACGCGACCAGACGATGAGCGTCCTCAACGGAACCATTTCCGCGTCCGGCGCCGCCGATTGGGTTCTGGATGGCGATGGGTCCGCCATACCTCAGCAATGCAACGCCGACGGTGAAGGAGGAGTCACCTTCGGACACGGGGGTTACGCAACGGCCCCGGGCGAAGACCCCGCCGCCGACGCGCAACGCGTTGCCGACTACTGGACCTCGATCGGCATCGAGACTCGAATCGTCTCCGACCCCACGCCCACCGTGTTCGGTCGGGGTGGTCCCGTCAACGCCATTTCCTTCGGCACTGCGCCGGGGTACACCATCAGCCTCGGCGGAGTATGCGTGCCGGGCGACCCGTTGGACTACTACGGGGATACCCCCACGCCGGCACGGAGTTCCTGATGCGCCGCCTCGATCACTGCCCGAACAATCGTCCGACCTCGGAAAAGCGGGCGGATGCCACCCGCCCCGCGCTCGCACTCCTCGCGGCAGCCGCGCTCGCGCTCGCCGGCTGCGCACCGACCTCGTTACCGACCTACGAAGCGGTCCGCGGCCAGGCACAAGCGGCGATGCAACGCGTCGTCGACGAGCTCTCGCCTGACGTCCGCGTCGAGAAGAATCCCTCGGACAAGCCTTTCGTATGCGAAGGGGAAGGCGTCTTCTACACCGGCCAGTGGACGGTGTTCCCTCCCGAGGGCTTCGACGGTCAGAGTTTCGTCGATGGGCTCCCCGCGGCGCTCGGTTCCGACTTCCGCACCGATGACCGAGGTCTCGAACTCAACTATCCGGCCGCGAGTTTCATTGCCCCCGGATACTCCAACAGCACTGTCGACGTTTCGGTGCTCACACGCGACGAGGGAGTCGTCGTCGATATCCTTTCGACTTCGCAGTGCGCGCAGCGGCCCGCGACCGAAGCGCCGTAACCGCGCCACCCATGACGAACGTCACCCCCACGAGGTGACCCCCGCCCCAGGCACGGGGCACGGCGCCGGGCCAGCATGAGGACATGACCTCCTCCAGCACCGCCCCCGCCGCGATCGACGCGCGGGGCGTCGTCAAGAGCTTCGGCTCCGTCCACGCCGTCCGCGGCGTCGATCTGCGGGTGCAGCCCGGCGAGATCGTGGCGTTCCTCGGCCCGAACGGCGCCGGCAAGACCACGACGATCGACATGATCCTCGGCCTGACCACCCCCGACTCGGGCTCCATCAGCGTCTTCGGGCACACCCCGCGCGGGGCGGTGTCGCGCGGCCTGGTCTCCGCCGTCCTGCAGACGGGGGGTCTGCTGAAAGACCTCACGGTCCGCGAGACGGTCGAGCTCACGGCAAGCCTGTTCGCCGAGAAGCGTCCCGTGGACGAAGCTCTGGAGCGGGCTGGCATCCGGGATCTGGCGAACCGCCGCGTGGGACTCTGCTCGGGCGGCGAGCAGCAGCGGCTGCGTTTCGCGATGGCGCTCGTGAGCGACCCGGCGCTGCTGATCCTCGACGAGCCGACCACCGGCATGGACGTCGAGGCCCGCCGTTCGTTCTGGAACGCGATCCGGACGGATGCCGCCCGCGGCCGCACCGTCATGTTCGCGACGCACTACCTCGACGAGGCCGACGAGTACGCCGATCGCATCGTGCTGATGCGCAGCGGTCAGATCGTCGCCGACGGCACCACGGCCGAGATCAAGAACCTCGTTTCGGGTCGGATCGTGCAGGCGACGATCCCGGATGCCGACATCACGGCGCTCGCGTCCCTGCCGGGCGTCGATTCGGTCGAGGCCGCCGGCGAGCGCGTGACGCTGCACACCCGCGATTCCGACGCCCTCGCGCGCCACCTCCTGGCGGAAACCCCCGCGCGGGATCTCGAGATCACCGCGCGAAACCTGGAGAGCGTGTTCGTCGCGCTCACCATCGACTCCCCGGCATCCGCCGACGCCTCGAACGGAGCAACCCGATGACCGCCATCAGCCTCGACCGCCCCGCCCCCGTGCTGGGCGGCTTCACGCTCACGTATCTGCGGATCGAGCTGGTCCGCAAACTCCGCAACCCGAGGGCGCTGTTCTTCACCGTGGCGTTCCCGGTGCTGATGTTCTTCATCATCGGCTACCAGATGCTCGACGAGCCCCTGACGCAGGTGCCGGTGGCCGACGGGGGAGTGTCGGTGGCCGCGTACATCATGGTGTCGATGGCGATGTACGGAGCGATGATGTCGGCGACCCAGACGGGCGCTGCGGTCGCAGTCGAGCGCGCGCAGGGGTGGACGCGGCAGCTGCGCCTCACACCGCTGAACCCGCTCGTCAACGTGATCGTGAAGCTCCTGGCGGGCATGCTGTTCGGACTCATCGCGGTGATCGCGACGTATGTCGTGGCATCCCTGGTCGGGGTTCAGCTGTCCGCGGTGCAGTGGATCGTCACGGGCCTGGCCGCGTGGCTGCTCGCCGGGGCGGTGTTCACGACGCTCGGGCTCATGGTCGGGTACATGGTGCCGGGCGAGAACGTCGCGCAGATCACGAGCCTCGCGGTGGTGCTGCTGTCGTTCCTCGGCGGGCTGTTCTACCCGCTGTCGTCGATGCCCGACTTCCTGCAGACGGTCGGCAAGCTGACGCCCGTGTACGGCATCGCCGAGCTGGCGCGTGCGCCGCTGACGGGGGATGCCTTCGACCTCGGCGCCCTGATCAACGCGGTGGTGTGGCTCGCGGTGTTCGTCGCCGGCACGGTGTACTTCTTCCGGCGGGACACGCGGCGTTCGTGAGCCGCTCTATCGTGAACGACATGAGCGAGAAGACCAGCCCGGGACGCTTCCGCGTTCCGGGCCGGCGCTCGTTCACGCGGGGCTGGTTCATCGGCGGGGGCATCTCGCTCATCTGGACGTTCCCGACGCTGGTGTCGATCTGGGAAGTGCCCGATCCCGTCGCTCATGCCGTGGGAACGCTGATCGTGGTGGTGTTCGCGGCGGTGTTCCTCGCGTCCGTGCCGTTCGCGCGTCGGACGACCTCCGGGTGGCGCCGACTGATCCCGGCCGCGGTGATGTTCGCGCTGAGCCTGAGCCTGACGCCCTCGATCGGCGAGGACGTGCGGTGGATGTGGACGTTCGTCGGCGTCGCCGTCGCCGTGTCGAGCGTCGCCCGGCGCCCCACGTGGATCCTCGTGCTGCTGTTGAGCGCGCTGTCGTTCATGGTGGGGGAGTGGAGCGGCGCCGACACGTTCACGAACGTGCTGAACTCGGCGATCATCCTGTCCATCTCGATCATGATGCTGAGCTTCGTGCAGAACATCACGACCCTCGAGCGACTCCGCGCCGCGCAGGAACAGGTCGCCGAGCTCGCCGCCGAGCGCGAGCGCAGCCGCGTCGCGCGCGACGTGCACGACATCCTCGGCCACTCGCTGACCGTGATCACGGTGAAGGCCGAGCTCGCCGGAAGACTGATGGATGCCGGCTCCCCGGCCGCACGCGACGAGGTGTCGCAGATCGAGCAGCTGTCGCGCGGTGCGCTGGCCGACGTCCGCGCGACGGTGCACGGGTATAGAGGTGTCAGCATCAGCGGCGAGCTCGCCGCGGCCCGTGCGGCGCTGGAGAGCGCCGGCGTCGCGCCCGAGCTGCCCGGGTCGACGGATCAGGTGCCGTCCGACCGGCGCGAGCTCGCGGGGTGGGTGGTGCGCGAGGCCGTGACGAACGTGGTGCGGCACGCCGAGGCATCCGTGTGCCGGGTGTCGCTGGACTCTCGCTCGGTGGAGGTCGCCGACGACGGGCGCGGGCCGTCGGGCGCGGCGTCCGGCTCGGGGCTGTCGGGACTGCGCGAGCGCGTCGAGACCGCCGGCGGCCGCATGTCGGTGGGGCGCAGCGACCTCGGCGGATTCCGAGTGAGGGTGACCTGGTGATCGGTATGACCGTGGGCCGCAGCGGGCTCGGCGGATTCGGGGCGGGGTGACGTGGTGATCCGACTTCTCATCGCCGATGATCAGGCGCTCGTGCGCGGCGCCCTGGCCGCCCTGCTCGGGCTGGAGCCCGACATCGAGGTCGCTGCCCAGGTCGGCCGCGGCGACGAGGTGGTCGAGGCCGCCCGCGCGTCCGAGGCGACCGTGGCGCTGCTCGACATCGAGATGCCCGGCATCGACGGCATCGCCGCCGCGTCTCTTCTGCGCACCCAGGTTCCCGGATGCCGCGCCCTCATCGTCACGACGTTCGGCCGGCCCGGATACCTCGCGCGCGCCATGCAGGCCGGGGCTTCCGGATTCGTCGTGAAGGACACCCCCGCGGCGGAGCTGGCGGATGCCGTGCGGCGGGTGTCCGCCGGGTTCCGCGTGGTGGATCCGGTTCTGGCCGCCGAGTCGCTGGCGCAGGGCGACTCCCCGCTGACCGAGCGAGAGACGGACGTGCTCGCCGCCGCCCGCGCCGGCGGGTCCGTCGCCGACATCGCGCGCATGGTGCACCTGTCCGAGGGGACGGTGAAGAATCACCTGTCCAGCGCCATCGGTAAGACCGGCGGGCGGAATCGGGCGGATGCGGTGCGGGTGGCGGTGGACCGGGGGTGGCTGTGATGCCGCCGCTTCGGCTCGGTTCATTCACGGGGTGAGCGCAGTGAGTCGGGCGTTCGGCGGACAGGACGACTTCGTCGGGTGAACTCGCGCCCATCTGGGCATGCAAACATGTCCACCTCTCTACGCTCGACCTGCGAGCACCACACACGCCGTGCTCAGCACGAGTAGCGATTGACCTGTGGCTGTGTCCTGGCTCGCAGGGCGATCGCGTGACGAGAGGTCATCCCATGAAGAATGCCCGCGGAACACGCCCTACGCGACACCTGCGCACGTTGGCGGTCTTCGCGGTCACGAGCTGCGTCGTCGCTTTCTCCGCATCGGCTGCGAGCGCTGACACGGTCGTAGACACGACGGATGTGGCGACCGTCGTATCGCTCGTCTCCGACGCCGCACCGGCGGGCTCTCGCCCTGTCGAAGCCGTGGAGGCCGACGGCTCGTTCGCTGCATCGACAGCGGAGACTGACACATCGATCCCGATCGATCCCACCAGCCCCGTCGAGGTGTCCACCGAAGTCGCCGGACGCACCGTAGTCGCCAAAATCGACCTACCCTCTGGCCTTGGCCTGGATGACGGCGAGATCGGGCAAGACGGCACAGTTGTTTACCCCAGCGCGGATGACGCGACGCTGGCGGTTCAGTCACTCGCGAACGGTGACACCCGTGTGCAGACCGTCATCCCCGACAGGGACTCAACCCACAAAGCGACGTTCGGTCTCGACGGATATCGAGCGGTCATCGACGACGCGGGGAACGCGGGCTTCCTTCAAGAGGGGCGCGACGGCATCTACGTGCCTGTCGCACCCGCGTGGGCAACCGACGCCGCTGGCGCCCCGGTTCGGACCTACTACGAGGTGCGAGGTGACCGCCTCGCGCAGATCGTCGTGCCATCAGCGACGACGGTTTACCCGGTCGTCGCAGACCCCACGTGGGGGTGGCGCAACGCGGCGTGGGGTCTGACACTCAGCCGCTCTGAGACGGCCAGCATCAAGGACTACGCCGCGGCGTCCAGCTTCTGTACCGCGCTGGTGAAGTCGAAGGGACTCGCCGTCGCCTGTGGTGCCTGGGCTGCCTACCTCCAGATTCAGGCAGCGACAGCGAACCGCCAGTGGCCGCGCGGATGCCTGCACATCGTCGTCGCGCCCCTGCCCGGTGCAATCTCGCACACGTACTGCTGACCGACGCTCATGACCTTCCTCCTCGAGCTCATCCGCACACCCGTGTTCATCTACGTGCTGTCGGCCATCGTCGGAATCGGACTCGGGCTCGGCTACGACGCCCGTCGTCGATTCACTGGCGCCGTCCCGATCGGCGCGGCCCTCGCCGCGGGTCTTCTCGTCGGGGCGCTGGCCCCTGAAGCATCGCTCGCGACACCGGCGCTGACGCTGGGGTTCGTTCTGACGATCTTGGTGCGAGGCGCGAGGTCGCGGCGGCTGACCGGGCACGCGGACGTCGACGGGTAGCGACAACCGGGGAGCGGGAGCGATGCGGACCTGTATCGCTCCCGCCGCCGTGCCACTGAAAATCGTGAGGACACGGGATCGACGCCCGTCGGAGCCACACGGCTGATCATTACAGTCAGCCCAGAAACCCTCGCCTAGCTTCTACATGGCGGGGGTTCTGCTTTGCCCTGGTGAGAGCAATTTTCGCGTTGCCTTCAGGGCTACTCAGGCCGGTCGTTGCGCGAGCGACGCTCCCGCCCGATCAGCGAGCACGGCGAGACGAGACGCCCCCGGGCATGGAGCTTGGGCCCGTCTGGGGCCGGTCATAGGCTTTCGCATCCGGCCTTCGCTCGGTTGATTAGTCGTTCTGACCATGGAGTGATGACTCCGTCGGTGAAGCAAACTCAGCGCTCTCGCCAACGACGTCATAGGTGTTGCGGATCATCTGGCCGAGCGGTGTATCGAAATCCATCATTCGTGCGTCGTGGTCACTGTAACCCAATAGCGGCGCGATGACGTAGCTCGCATCACCGTCTTGCCATCGGACGACTTCCAAGCCCGCGTAGTCGGCGAACACGTCCGGCACGGTCACCTCAGGCCACGTGGAGACGTCAAGCGGTGACCGCGAAAGCCTCCGAACAACAACGGCGCCCGCGTCGTCGTCCGGCTCCAGCACGCACGTACCCCAGCTGCCAAAGTCGCCGCCACGCCACGGATCGGCATCCTCCCAGAATCCGACTAGCAAAGATCGATGGTGGGGCTTCTTCTCTTCGACACCAACCGATTCCAAAGCACGCATCGCCTCTCTAAGCCGTTCCCGCTCTCGGTGAATCTCTCGTTCGAGTACTTCGAGATCGGGCGCGAAGAGCACTGAGCGAAGCCCGGCGTTGTACTTCTTGCCAGCCTGGTCGATATCGTCCAAGACAGCCGCTAAGGGATGTGGGATCGACGGCTTCGAGCCAAACCGGGTAGTCGTCTTCACGATTCGTTCCCCACCGGTCAGAAAACCCTCGGCTCGGAGCTTGAGTTCTAGAAGCGGGTCACGAAGATTGAGAGCGAGTTCTGTCACGTCTTGTGTGGCCCGCACGTCTCGGGTCCGCACCTCGAAGTACGTCCAAGAGTCAGGCATCCTCTTCATGTCAACGAGATAGCGTCGGAGTCCGAGATCTAGCACTTCCCGTTCCTGGCTCGTGCTGACCGTCCCGAGCGCTTCCGCGTATCTCGCCCGCAAGTCGAGAAACGCAACTATCTCTTCGTGCTTCGGCGCTTCCGTCTTTGCCAGCTCCAGTCCTAGCGTTTCGGCCGCGAGTCGATATCGCGCATAGCGAAGTCGAGGCTGCGGCAGGGGAACCACCCGGTCGACTTGGACCCGGGATGTGAGCCCTGCGATGCTAAGCAAGGCGCGCCGCGCCTCGTCTCGAGCCTCACGCGTGGCGAACTTCGCTGTAAAGCTGACCTGTTGCTCGTCGATCGTCAGAGTCGCCCCAAGGGCCGTTTGATTATCGGCCCGCCCGATGTGGTTCGGGTCACGAAGCATATTCGCTTGATCTTCATGGTCTACAAGCCTTGATCTGCCCAACGCGATAACCGCAGCATCGAACGCGCCCACCACGGGGCGAACGAATGCGTCGAATGCTGCGGAGGCTAGACGCGGCCGCGGAGCAACGAAGAAGCGCAGCTGGATCTCGCCGAGTAGAGCCGCGTACTCGGTGTTGTCACGCACTTTACTGCGAACGAGGCGGACGTCATCTGCCTCTCGAGTCTCGATCAGGTTCTTCGCTTCGAGTTCATTCATTGTGGCCAGCCCATCGAGGGGGCGGCCTGATCGCGCCTCTGCATGACGAACTACCTCGCCAATCTCGGCATACGGAGCACCTATCGAGCCCGGCTCTATCACCTCGATCAGACCCCACAGCAGCGCTATCGCACCATCGGACAGTGTTAGCAAGGCGCCAATCGAACTGTCTAGGGGCTTAGGCTCGGCCACCCGCGCGAGGATCGCAGTCGCAGAAGGCACCCAGAGTTCGAAACTGGTGACACCGTCCACCCACGACGCCACAGCAGCGTAAGCAGCCTGAGCAACATGCTTTCGCGCGTTGTGGGCGAGTACCTTTTCCCAGATGAATACTCGGCGCCGATCGTGAAACCATACCGTGCCATCTGACCGGCGGACGAACAAGCCCGCCTCCAACAAAGTGTCGGTCAGAATCCCCCATTGCAGATCGTCGAAACCCAAGTACAGAAGAAGGAAATCGTCGCTCGGTGGGTCAACAAAGGGCGCCAATCGCGCCGCCGTTGCCTGGATGCTCTCCGGGATACTTGTCCACGAAGCGCGCATGAGCGCCTCAAATCCGTTCGGTGCGGCGATCGCGTCGAGCGATGCATTGACACCTGAAAGCCGAACGGCATCAGCAACGAAGAAGGGATAGCCGCTAGAGAGCCTGATAATTGTGTCCCACCGAGTGCGAGGCACGTGCGCTGACACGAGCCACGTTTCGATGGCAGGGCGTGCGAGCGGGAGCAGTTCGTGAGGCTCGCTGCCTCTCATAGATACCGCTCGAATGATCTGATCCCCCGAAGAATGGTGCGGCGTAACGCAGACCACTATCCGCACCTGCCCGACAACGGCGTCAATGAGTTCAGCAAGCAACCCGTGGTCCGAGGGAACCAGACGGTCCGCGTTGTCAAAACGGAGCACGATTGGTCGCCCGACAGCCCGGCTGAACTCCGCCGCTACTTCACACAACTCTTGCGCACGATCAGGAACTCGAATCGTCGCCAGTTGGTCGTCAAAACCCAGCACGCCTCCCTTGGCCACATCGCCAAGGACCTTCTTCCCGATGTCGATCACGTCCTCGCCGAGCTTTGATTCTGCAAAGGTGAGGGCGCGAGAGAGGACTGCCCGTCCGATCTCGCGGCCGGTGATCGTCTTCGCTCGCGCTCCGATCGATTTCACGACGGCCCATGCGGAATGCGCGTCGGGCGCGTCGTTCAGATATTGCGACATGCAATCCCCGATAGCGTCCGCGAGCGCCGTCTGCAACGATCCCTCAAGCGACTTGAGAACGATCGGACTCGACAGAAGCGGATCGCCCGGCCATGTAGTCAGACTTGAAAGGAAGCTCGACTTGCCGATACCCGAATCGCCCACAACGAGCGTGAACCCCTCCACCGCAGCGACGACAGCGTCACGGTCCGCGTCACGGCCGTACAGTGGAAAGGCGCTCATCTTCACATTCTGCCGTTATGTCGGCCGGTACGCCGCGACTCGTTCGCGGGCTGGCGGCTGGCGTTCCGACGGCCGACAGTCTGGGTTGCGACAACACCCTGCCCGTCCGCTTCGGAGCCGCTAACTTCGGCCCCTTGCTCCGGACAAACGTCAGGGCAGTCGGCGAGACAGCAGCCGCAAATGGAATGCGCGGCGGAACCAGCGTCCGCCTCGTTGACACAGGCACACCTGCTGCACGAGCAAACCGTCCCACGCGAAGGCAGGCCCGTCTCGATAGGACGGTCGTCGTCGACCTCCGACGCAAGGACGACGTCGTACTCGACACCCCCGAGCACCACCACTCGGCCTGAATCCTGGTCTTGATAGCTCGCCAGAACACCGCCGATCGCGGTGCCCGGCGACGGTCGGTTCAGATGGCGCGGTCGTGGCGGGTCGCATTCAACGAGCGTGCCGCTCCTCGTTCTCAACCGCGCGAGCGATGAGGTCGTAGCGAACTGCGCGCGGATCTCTCCCGCGCTCACCCCTGTACACATGATTTTGGGCGTCTGATGTTGCGCCCGCGACCGCCGCGAGCTAGGGTTGCGTAGCTTTAAGCAATCAGCTGCCCCTATTTCGAAGGATCAGCCGCTGGTTGAAAACCCCTGGTACGCCAGGGGTTTTCTCTTTGACTTGCCACCGCAGCGTCTCGCTACAGTGGGTTGATGTCCCTCTCTCGTGCGATTTCTACCGTTGGTGCTCCCGCTGGAGCCGGCATGGAGCGCGCGATCTTCGTTTGCGATGCCCTGCAAGCTTGCGCCGACTCTCGCACCTACTTTCAGCTGGCCGCAAGCTCACGGTTGGTCCCACCGGCGGCACTGAGCGAAGTCATCGAAGCTGTCGAAGCCTACCGAAGCGAACCGAACATGGCGATAAAAGCTGTGGTCCCGGCGCTTAAGCGGGCGGAGCGGGCGATGAATCGCAGCTATGCAAAAGTCATCCGGAGTAACGACCCTCAGGTTGCCAACTACTTGTCCGTCGCTCAGGATGCCATCAGTCGAGAGCACAACAACGGAGTGCTGTCCGCACATCTAGCCACACACCACTCCTCCATCTCGCAAGCTGCTGCCGCTGCCGCGAATAGCTACAACGCCAATTTCGCCTACATTTCAGAGATTTCTTCAATGCTCGCCGACTTGCTGGAGAGCTCGGAGAAGTTTACCCCGGGCAGCAAGACGCAAGCAATCAACCTCGTTCGAGAACTAGTCGCTGCAGTCGCCAATCAAGGCAGAACGCCTGAGCTTTTCGCTAGTTCTGTTTGCGAACTTATTCGGAGCCAGTCGAATGCCACGAATGCAGCGGCGGCTTTCCTGGAGTTCATGTCCAACCCCACGAGACCGTTCCAGGTTGCTGTCGTTATCGATGGAACTGTGCGCACCATCGGACTAGACCAAAACCTGTTCCGACGCATTGATCCCAGTCAGTCCATCAACTGGTCGACGCCACCCGTCGGTGCCAGGTGGCCTACAGCGGATATGGACTTGGTCCGCTTCACTCTTCATCACTGGGGCCTCAAGTTCTCCAACTCAGCGACTGAAAAGCACGACGTCCTCGCCCAGGTTCTGATCACGAGCGTGGATGCCTGGGATGTGGAGCAGGCACGCCATGTCGCACTGGACAGGGCCGAAGAAGTTGTCGACAAGATCAATGCAGAGCATCGCACCAGCCACTTTGGGGTCAAGAGGAAGGTGATGGTCTGGCAAGAGGGCGACAGAGTCGCGCGCGAGATATTTCCGAAAGGTCGAACGCAACCTACAACAAGGCAGATGCGCCTCGTTGGCGCCCCCAGCGTCGACAGATCACTCCGCTTTGCTTCCCGGGCCGCGGGCGAACGCGCAGGATCGATGCAAGTCTTCTTTGCGTGGATTGCATTGGAATACCTGGGTCGCGGCGGCATCAAGAGCCCGCAGAATCTGGTGGCGGAGTACGCCCCCTACGCGGTTTCCCTGGTCGAAGTTCGCCACATGCTGACACTGGTCTGGGTGCAGGTCACTGCGCATAAAGACCCTGCGAGCTTCCCTGCCGAAGTGCGTCAAGCCATCAAACGCGGCGTGGGGCCGCTAAAAAAGGGGGACAAGCCACAAGAGTTTGATATGAGAAAGCTCCTTGCGCTCATCATCGCGGACGGTGTGCATACCGATCATTTGCAATCAGCCTCTGGCCTTACTCCTTCACAAGCGGGGGCTGCGATTCAGGCATGGGTTGGCATTCAAGGCGAGCTGGGGGCTTACTCCGTCCACCAGATCAAGCAAATACGGGACACTTTGCGAGACAACACTCGCTTTCAGCAGCATCTCGAAGAGGTTCGACTGGACGCTGACGAAATCCTGCAGCGGATGAGGTTCGTTAGGAACCAGACTGCGCATAACGCCGGGGTGGGTAGCACCGAGCATCTCCCGCTCTCGGACGCAGCGCTGAAGGTTCTCGACGCCGTGTTCGAGGTGCTCCCACAGTGGAAGAGAGCGCCGCACCAAGCGCTCAAAGATATCTCACTGCGCTGGAAGACTGTTCGTACCACCGTGACAAGTCGCGGAATCGCGCGGCAGCAGCCGCCCTTCGACCCGGCCACGCTACTCAAGCCATAACTCGGCTGAGGACGACATTGAGTAGAGTTCCAGCGCCGGTCTCGGGCCGGGAACTCGGTTGAAACCTTCGAGAATCAGCCATCACCAACGAGGGCGACTTCTGCGGAATCTCGCGGCATACGAGCACTCGTGAGCACTCGAAGGCCCGGCGCATACAACTGAAAATCGTGAGGCCGCGGGTCGTGACCTAGCTCTACCTACACCCCAACCCCGAACGCCACAGCCTCCTCCTCGGTCAGCATCCGCGACCGGATCAGGAACCGCATCCCCGTCGGCCCCTCGACCGAGAACCCGGCACCGCGGCCCGGCACGACGTCGATCGTGAGGTGCGTGAACTTCCAGTACTCGAACTGCGACTCCGACATGTAGACGTCGATCGGGTCGTCGAGACCGACGTCGATGCTGCCGAGGTGCACGTCGCTGGGGCCGGTGAGGAACATCCCCACCGGGTAACACATGGGGGAGCTGCCGTCGCAGCAACCGCCCGACTGGTGGAACATCAGCGGGCCGTGCTTCGCCGTCAGGTCGCGCAGCAGCGCGGCCGCGGCATCCGTCACGTCCACGCGGGAGAGCTGTGTCGTCATGTCCCACTCCTTTCGATTCATGTCCCAAGAGTTGTCGATATGGCGGCCCCGAAACCGCAACAAGTGGGACGCACCTGCCCGGGGAACCGCAACAAGTGGGACGAGGTCCCGGCGACCCCACAGCGCCACCGAGCAAAAGGGTGTGACCCCCGGGGGGCATCCCGGGGGCCACTGAGCGTCGGCGACCCGCCGCCCCGACGCTCCGTCCGCAGAGCGCCGGCTTAGAAGAAGCCCATCGCCCCTTCGGCGTACGACACCAGCAGGTTCTTCGTCTGCTGGTAGTGGTCGAGCATCTTGAGGTGGTTCTCGCGGCCGATGCCCGACTGCTTGTACCCGCCGAACGCGGCGTGCGCCGGGTACTGGTGGTAGGTGTTGGTCCAGACGCGTCCGGCCTCGATGGCCCGGCCGGCGCGGTAGGCGGTGTCGCCGCTGCGGCTCCACACACCGGCGCCGAGGCCGTAGAGGGTGTCGTTCGCGATCGAGATCGCGTCGTCGAAGGTGTCGAACGACGTGACCGAGAGCACCGGGCCGAAGATCTCCTCCTGGAAGATCCGCATGTCGTTCGTGCCCTCGAAGACGGTCGGTGCGACGTAGTAGCCGCCCGACAGCTCGCCGCCGAGGTCGACCCGCTCGCCACCGGTGAGCAGCTTCGCGCCGCCGGCCTTGCCGATCTCGATGTACGACAGGATCTTCTCGAGCTGGTCGTTCGAGGCCTGCGCGCCGATCATCGTCTCGGGGTCGAGCGGGTTGCCCTGCTTCACCTTGCCGACGCGCGCGAGGCCGTCGCCGAGGAACTGGTCGTAGATCGACCGCTGGATCAGCGCCCGCGACGGGCACGTGCACACTTCACCCTGGTTCAGAGCGAAGAGCGTGAAGCCCTCGAGCGCCTTGTCGTAGTAGGCGTCGTCGGTCGCGCGAGCCACGTCCTCGAAGAAGACGTTCGGGCTCTTGCCCCCGAGCTCCAGCGTCACCGGGATGAGGTTCTGCGACGCGTACTGCATGATCAGGCGGCCCGTGGTGGTCTCACCCGTGAAGGCGACCTTGCGGACCCGCTTGTGCTGCGCCAGCGGCGCGCCCGCCTCGATGCCGAAACCGTTGACGATGTTCACGACACCGGCCGGCAGCAGGTCGCCGATGATGTCGAACAGGAACAGCAGGGATGCCGGGGTCTGCTCGGCCGGCTTGATCACGACGCAGTTGCCCGCGGCGAGCGCCGGGGCGAGCTTCCACGCGGCCATGAGGATCGGGAAATTCCACGGGATGATCTGCGCCACCACACCGAGCGGCTCGTTGAAGTGGTACGCGACGGTGTTCTCGTCGAGCTGGCTGAGCGACCCCTCCTGGGCCCGCAGCACACCCGCGAAGTAGCGGAAGTGGTCGACGGTCAGGGGAATGTCGGCGGCGAGCGTCTCGCGCACCGGCTTGCCGTTCTCCCACGTCTCGGCGACGGCGATCATCTCGAGGTTCTGCTCGATGCGGTCGGCGATCTTGTTCAGGATGACGCTGCGCTCGGCGGGCGTGGTCTTCTTCCAGGATGCGAACGCCTTCCAGGCGGCATCCACTGCTCGGTCGATGTCGGCCGCGTCGCCGCGGGCGACCTCGCAGAACGGCTTGCCGGTGACGGGGGTGATGTCTTCGAAGTACTCGCCGCTGTGCGGCTCGACCCACTCCCCGCCGATGTAGTGCCCGTAGCGCTCGCGATACTGGGCGACGGCCCCGCGCGAACCGGGGGCGGCGTAGACGCTGGAAACGCCTTCTTCGACGATGGTCATGCGTGTCTCCTTCGACGGTCATGAGACGCCGCGACGGCTTCGGGCGGCGATGCGCCGAACGTACGCCGGGGGAGGTTGCATCCGGTTGCACGGGGGTCGGCCGGGACCGCGACCGCGAAAGCACACGATCCGTGCGAACGCACACGTCGCGGCCGCCCACAGCGTGTGACCTCGCACGGATCGTGTGCTCTCGGCGCCGCGCGACCGCGCACGCCCCGCGCACGCACGCACCACACGCGCGCACCCCGCCCCACGCACGCGCCGGCGCCGCACCGCGCCAGCCCCGCCCGCGCTGCGTACGCCGGATCCTAGATGCCGCGCACCACCCGCGCGGGCGACCCCACCGCGATCGTGGCCGCCGGGACGTCTCGCGTGACCACCGACCCGGCGCCGACGACCGCGTCGTCGCCGATCGTGACTCCGGGCAGGACCGTGACGTTCGCCCCGAGCCACACGTTGCGTCCGAGGACCACCGGCGCGGGCAGCAGATCCGCGCGGCGAGCGGGGTCGATGCCGTGCTGCAGGGTCGCGATCACCACGTTGTGGCCGATCAGGCAGTCGTCGCCGATCGTGATGCCGCCCTGGTCTTGGAAGCGGCATCCCGAATTGATGAACACCCGCTCGCCCAGCCGGATGTTGCGACCGAAATCGCTGGTGAAGGGCGGGAAGAGCGTGACGGACTCGTCGATCTCACGCCCCGTCAGCCGCGCGAGGAGCGCACGAACGTCGTCGGGCTCGCGGTACGCGGAGTTCAGCTCGGCGGCGATCCGCAGGGCCTCCTGACTCGTGGCGTGCATGACCTCGTGGAGGGGTGATCCGCCGGCGATCGTGTCACCGCGGTCGAGGGCTTCGAGAAGATCATCGACGCTCACGGGCGAGCCGCCTCGCTGAGCGACCAGCTGGCGAGCATCTGCAGGCGCTCGGCCGACGGCGACCCGGGTTCGGCGGTGTAGACCAGCAGCGCCATCCCGTCTTCGGCGGTGACGGCGAGTTCCTCGTACGCGAGAGTGAGCTCGCCGACCACCGGGTGATGGAACCGCTTGGTCCCGGTCCCATGGGTGCGTACGTCATGCGCCGACCAGAGGCGGGCGAAGGTCTCGCTGCGGGTCGTGAGCTCGCCGACGAGGTCCTGCATCGTGCGGTCGTGGGGGTCGCGCCCGGCTTCGACCCGCATGATCCCGACGCACATCTGCGCGAACAGCTCCCAATCGGGATAGAAGTCGCGCGCCGCCGGGTCGAGGAACTGGAATCGCGCCAGATTCGGCGCCCGCCCGCCGGCACCGATGACGGGGGAGTAGAACGCCGCTCCGAGGGCGTTCGTGGCGACGAGGTTCTGGTGGCGGTCGCGGACGAACGCCGGCCCGCCGGTGATGGCATCCAGGGTCCTCTGCAGACCCGGACGCGCGGACACAGTGGCGCTCGACCGTCGCCGAGGTCGCCCGGAGGTCGGGATGCCATCGGCCGCCCGTGCGAGATCGAGGAGGTGCATCCGCTCGGTCTCGTCGAGCAGCAGGGCGCGGGAGAGCGACTCGAGCACCGCGGCGGAGGCACCGGCGATCTGTCCGCGCTCGAGCTTGGCGTAGTACTCGACGCTCACGTCGGCGAGCATCGCGACCTCCGCGCGCCGCAGACCCGGAACGCGCCGATTGGTGCCCGCCGGCAGTCCCACCTGCTCGGGGGCGACGCGCGCGCGGCGGGTCGTGAGGAACTCCCGCACCTCGGCCTTGTTGTCCATGGCGTCCACGGTAGGACCGTCGCGCGGAGGAAGGGATGCCCTGGCGGTACACCTTCCGTCAGGGCCTCCCGCGGGGGCCGTCTGCGGAGTGTGCTGGGCGTACCGCCCTGACGAACGGAGCACACCATGCGTATCCTCCCCATCCCACCGACCGTCAAGAACCCGCCCGAATGGTTCACCGGCGACGTCTGGCTCGACCCGGTCGTCTCACCGCAGCACGACGGTCAGCGTCTCCACGCCGGCCTCGTGCGGTTCGCCCCCGGCGCGCGAACGGCGTGGCATTCGCATCCGCTCGGCCAGACCCTGCGGGTGGTCGAGGGCACGGCGCGGGTGCAGGCGCGCGGCGGCGACATCGTCGAGGTGCGCGCGGGCGAGACGGTCTCGTGCCCGCCCGGCGAAGAGCACTGGCACGGTGCCGCACCCGACAGCTTCATGACGCACCTGGCCCTGTGGGAGACCCCCGAGGGCGCGGAGAGCGCGACGTGGGGTTCCCACGTCACCGACGACGAGTACAACGCCCCCATCACCGAGGAGAGCAACCGATGAGAGCCACACTGATGTACGGCGCGGGCGACGTCCGCGTCGAAGAGGTCGCCGACCCCACCATCGAGGAACCCACGGATGCCGTCATCCGGGTGACGTACGCCTGCGTGTGCGGGTCCGACCTGCACCCGTACCACTCCCTCGAGCACACCCCCGAGGGGCGCCGGATGGGTCACGAGGCCATCGGCGTCGTCGAGAAGATCGGTGAGGACGTCCGCACCCTCGCGGTCGGCGACACCGTGATCGTGCCCTTCGCCTGGTCGGACAACACGTGCGTGTTCTGCCGCGACGGCATCACCACGTCGTGCGTGCACGGCGGCTTCTTCGACGGCGCCCGGTCGGCGACCCAGGCCGAGCGCCTGCGGGTCCCGCAGGCCGACGGCACCGCGGTCGTCGTCCCGGCCGGCACCGACGAGGCGCTCATGCCTTCGCTGCTGACGCTGTCGGACGTGTACCTGACCGGACACCACGCCGCCCACAGGGGCGGCGTCGCGCCGGGGAAGACCGTCGTCGTCATCGGGGACGGCGCCGTCGGTCTGTCCGCGGTCCTCGCCTCGCGTCAGCTGGGTGCCGAGAAGATCATCCTCATGGGGCGCCACGAGGCGCGAACGAACCTGGGTCGCGACTTCGGCGCGACGCACGTGGTCGCCGAGCGGGGCGACGAGGGCGTGACACGCGTGCTCGACCTCACCGGCGGCGAGGGCGCGCACGTGGTGCTGGAAGCCGTCGGACACATGCCCGCCTACGAGCAGGCGTACCGGATCGTCCGCCCCGGCGGAGTCATCTCGCGCGTCGGCGTCCCCCAGTACGAGGACGCACCCGTCGGCTTCACCTCGCTGTTCGGCAAGAACGCCACCCTGACCGGCGGACCCGCGACCATCCGGGCGTACATCGAGGCGGCGCTGCCCCAGGTGCTCGACGGCAGCATCGACCCCGGCCGCGTCTTCGAACGCGAACTGCCGCTGTCCGAGATCGCGGAGGCGTACCGCCTCATGGACAGCCGCGAGGCACTGAAGGTGCTGATCCGGCCCTGACGCCCTTCACGGACGAGGGATGCCGCGACCCCGGGGCCGCGGCGTCCATCGGCCTCTACGCGTCGGCGTCGACCAGCACCGACCGCAGCGGCGGGACGTTGACCTCGTGCAGGTCGACGTCGTCGAGGCGCTCGATGCTCACCACGCGCGGGGCGATCGCGCGGTCGTCGGCCACGATCCAGCTGCCGACGAGGAGGAAGCGGTCGTTGCCCGCGGTGATCGGACCCGTGACGGCGAAGGTCGCGGCCGTCGGCGTGACGAACGTGACGCGGACGGGAGTGCCGTGGGGGAGGGTCGAGGGGTCGACGACGTCGGCCGACAGGGCCGGCTCGGGCGCGGGGATGCCGAGATCGATGCGCTGGATCTCGGCGCTGGTCGTGAGGATCACATCGCCGACGAGCGGCTGCCCGCCCACGCCGATGCGGACGGCCCCCTCGATCGCGTACAGACCGTAGCGGGGCGATCGCACCAGGACGCGGGCGATGTCGCCGGCCTTGACCTCGGCGACGGCCTCGCGGATGCGCCCCACATCGCGACGGGCGCGAGCTGCCGAGAAGATGTCGAGCGTCTGTTCGTCCATGGATTCAGCGTAACCACGGGGTCCGACATCAGTCCTGTTCGAGACGCTCGATCCGCGACACGAGCCCGGCGCGCTTCGGCGACCGCGCGGGCAGCATCCCGAGGCACAGCCGCAGCACCTCGGCATCCTCCCGACCGTCGACGGTGTCGGCGTACGCGAGCAGCACGTCGATCCCCGCCTCCTCGATCAACGCCTCGCGCAGCGCCTGACGCACCGACTCCCGCACCTCGGCCACCCCCGGCGCCACCGAATCGGGCAGCACCGGCCCGCGGTAGGCGGCGAGCGCGACGCGGTGCGCCCCGCGATCGAGCAGCGACACCATCTGCTGGGCGTCGGTCTCGAGGCCTTCGGGCAGCCGGTAGGGGCGGGATGCCGGCACCAGCGCGGGCGCGAGGGGCTCGAGCACCTTCCGCAACCGCACCATCTCGGGGCGCAGCGTCTCGGTGGCGGGGTGCCCGTAGACCGCTTCGCTGAGCGCCTCGGCCGACATCCCCTCTCGGTGCACGGCGAGCAGCAGCAGGATCTCGGCGTGCCGCGCGCCGAGCTCGACCACCGTCTCGCCGGACTCGCCGGACACCTCGAGCAGCGCCCGATCCCGGCCGAGGATCCGCAGCAGCGCGCGCGTCCCGGGGGAGCGCCGCGGTCGACGCGGCGGGGGGTCCTGCTGCGCCCGGAGCCGCCCGACGAGGATCTCGCTCTCGATCGCCCGGGCCGTGGCATCCACCAGCAATTGCGCTTGCGGGGTCACGGCCTCGGGGCCTCCCGTGACGTCGATCATGCCGAGCAGCCGCCGCGTCTCGGGGTCGTGCACGGGCGCCGCGGTGCACGACCACGGCTGCACGAGACGATTGAAATGCTCCGCCCCGCGGATCTGCACCGACCGGTCGAGCCTCAGCGCCGTCCCGGGCGCGGACGTGCCCACGACGTCCTCCGACCAGTTCGCCCCGGCGATGAAACCCATGTCGCCGGTGCGCGTGCGGATGTGTCGATCACCCTCGACCCACAGCAGGCGTCCGGCGGCATCGCCCACGGCCACCACGACGCCGGAGTCCTCCGCCGACCCCGGCAGCAGCAGGGCGCGGATCATGTCCATCACCCCGGCGAGCGGGTGCGCGCGGCGATACGCCTCGAGCTCCTCGGACGCGAGATCGAGCGTCGGCAGACCCTCCGGACCCACGAGGGATGCCAGCGACCGCCGCCACGACTCCTGCACCAGCGGACGCACGTCGCTGAGCCGCCGATCCTCGTTGCCGGCGAGCAGTTCGTCGTGGGCGCGCGCGATCAGCAGCCCCGAGTTCTCGGGGGAGACGGCGGGTCGCGACCACGGCGAAGACACGGGACTCCCATCGGCGGTGACGGTGTCGTGCCCAGTGTAGGTCGCCGTGCGCGGGGTGGGCGGGTTCACAGCGGGATGCCAGGGGTCGGGCCGGGATGCCGCCCTCGGCGCTCGCACGGCGGGTTCGGGGCGTGATTCTCCGTTCGGGGCGCGGTTTGTCCCGCCCCAAACGGAAAAACGCGCCCCAAACCCGGGGTCGATGCCGCCGACCTCAGTCCGCCTTCCGGCGACGACGCGCGGCGACCAGGACGACGGCACCGCCGACCAACAGCGACAGCGCGGCGATCAGGGGCACGGTGGCCGGCTCCGCGCCGGTCGCGCTGAGGGTGTGCGGGAGCGCGGCCGACGACGGACTCGGGGTCGCGGATTGTGTCGGACTCGGGCTCGCCGGCGCGGACACGGTCACGACGAGGGATGCCGTGGTGAACGGTGCGCCGAAGAAGTCGGTGCCCGATCCGGTCAGGGTCACCGTCCCCGGCGTCGACCAGTCGGCATCCGCGATGTCCCACGTGACCGACGCGGGCGTGCCCGGTCCCGACGCGTAGTTCGGTGTGACCTCCGTGGGGAGGACGGGGGCCGTGCCGACCGTCGTCTCGGCAGTGAGCGGCTCGAACGAGACGATGTCCTCGGGGACCGCCGGCGGGGTGTCGCTCGAGATCCACTGCACGAGCGTGCGACTGAGGTCTCGGCCGGACACCTCGTTGGCGAGCGCCAGGAAGTCCTCGGTGACGACGGACGACGTCGCGTGCTCCTTCGTCCACGCCCGCATGATGCGATCGAAGCCGTCGGGGCCGACGGCGTTCATGAGGGCGCTGTAGACGTAGGAGCCGCGGACGTAGCTCTGGTTGCCGAAGAGTTGGGCGGGGTCGGTCCACCCGACGGTCGGGACCTCCCAGATGTCAGGGTCGCCGCCGGGACCGATCGCCTCAGCGGCGAGGTCGCGCGGATCGCCCTGCTCTCGCACCTCCCACGCGTAATAGGACTCGAAGAAGGACGCGCCGCCCTCGCTGAGCCAGATCTCCGACCAGGTGCGGGGACTCACCGAATTGCCGAGCCACATGTGAGTGAGCTCGTGGAGCAGCGTGGCCTCGTCGATCCCGCCGTCGAAGAACGGCCGGTCCTGCGTCTCGAGGGCGTACCCCACGCCGGCGTAGTCGTAGATGAGGCCCGTGCTCTCCCCGGGATACGGTCCGAGCTTCGTCTCGAGCCAGTCGAGCATCGAGGCGATCCGCCCGCGCATGCTCGCCACGAGAGCCTTATCCTCGTCGGACGCGTCCGCCGTGACGAACGACCACTCGGGCAGTACCCGGCCGCTCGCCAGCGTGATGGTGGAGTTCTGGATGTCGTAGTGCCCGACCGCGAGCACGAGCATCGACGTCGACAACGGCGTTCCGACGTGCCACGACCATCGCGTGCGATCGGCGCCGACGGGCTCCTGTCCGACGAGATCGCCGCTGCTCGCCACCGACAGGTCGCGAGCATCCGTCTGGGTCGGAGCGGTGACCTCGATATCGTAGGTCGCCTTGTCGCTGGGGATGTTGTTGCTCGGCAGCCACGTCATCGTGCCCACCGGCTGCCCCAGCGCGACCACGCCGCCGCTCGTCGGCATCCACCCCTCGAACGACCCGTCCGGATCCTCGTGCGTGCCCGGAGCGCCGTGGTATTCCACCGCCACCGTGAAGTCGCCGGACACCGGAGCCGCCGGTGTGACGACGAGCTTGTGCAGCGTCGCGCCCTTGTCGTCCTCGCGTGCGAAGGTCGCCGCGACCCCGTCGACGGTGACGGTGTCGACGGTCAGCCCCTCGAAGTCGAGACGGATCGTGTCGAGCGTCGCCGCGGCCGAGGCGGTGATCGTGGTGACCACCGAGATGTCGTCGTTGGCTCGGTAGTCCATCTGCACGTCGTAGTGCTCGACATCGAAGTCCGACGTTCCCACCGCGGGGAAGATGTCGGCGGCCGGGTCGATGGTGTCGGCCACTGCGGCGCCCGGCAGGACCACGGCGGTCGCGAGGATTCCGATCGTCACCGTGGTGACGCTCAGCGCACGGAATGCGGGAGAGAGGGGGGTCATGAGGATGACCCTAGACACTGGGCGTTTCCCCAGCATTTCCATGGAGGAACGCCGGGCGGCCTCCTCAGCTCCGCGCGGCCCACCATTCGCGCAGGCGCTTCTCGGCCTCGTCCTCGCCGAGCACGCCCTCGTCGAGGCGCAGGTCGAGAAGGAAGCGATACGCCTCACCGACCTCGCGGCCGGGCTTCAGGCCCAGGACTTCCTGGATGCGGTTGCCGTCGAGCTCGGGACGGATCGAATCGATCTCCTCCTGCTCGCGCAGCGCCACGATGCGCGCCTCGATGTCGTCGTAGGCGGATGCCAGACGCTGGGCCTTCCGCTTGTTGCGCGTCGTCACGTCCGCCCGCGTGAGGATGTGCAGGCGTTCCAGTTCGTCGCCGGCGTCGCGGACGTAACGGCGGACCGCGGCATCCGTCCACGCCCCCTCGGCGTAGCCGAAGAACCGCAGGTGCAACTCCACCAGGCGAGCGACGACCGTCGTGGTCGCCGCGTCGAAGCGCAGAGCCTGCAGGCGCTTGCGCGCCATGCGCGCGCCCTTGATGTCGTGGTGGTGGAACGTCACGCCGCCCCCGGATTCGAGACGCCGCGTCGCGGGCTTGCCGATGTCGTGCAGCAGCGCGGCCAGGCGCAGCGGCACGTCGGGCGCAGCGCCCGGGTGACGCTGCTTCTCGAGCGCGATCGCCTGACGCAGCACCGTGAGCGAGTGCTCGTACACGTCTTTGTGGTGATGGTGCTCATCCACCTCGAGGCGCAGCGCCGGGACCTCGGGGAGGAACTCCTCGATCAACCGCGTCTCCACGAGCACCCGGATGCCACGCACCGGGTCATCGGTCTGGAGCAGCCGCACGAGTTCGGCCTGCACGCGTTCGGGGCTCACGATCTCGAGCGTTCCGCGCAGCTCGGCGACGGCATCCAGCGTCTCGGCGTCGACCGCGAACTCGAGCTGCGAGGCGAACCGGGCTGCCCGGAGCATGCGGAGCGGGTCGTCGCCGAAGCTCACCGCGGGGTCGATCGGGGTGCGGAGACGCTGTGCGAGCAGGTCTTCGACGCCGCCGGTCGGGTCGACGAGCGTGCGCGAAGGAACGCGCAGCGCCATCGCGTTGACGGTGAAGTCGCGCCGCGTGAGGTCGGCCTCGAGGGTGTCGCCGAACTCGACCGTCGGCTTGCGGGTCACACCGTCGTAGCTGTCGGCCCGGTACGTCGTGATCTCGACCTGCTCGCCCTGCACCTTGGCGCCGATCGTCCCGAAGGCGCGGCCGACGTCCCACTGCACCGACGACACCGGCTTGACGAGCGCCAGGATCTCGTCGGGGCGCGCGTCGGTCGTGAAGTCGAGGTCGTGCGTCGTGCGGCCGAGCAGCGCATCGCGCACGGGACCGCCCACGATCGCCAGATCGCGCCCCGCGTCGGCGAACACCCGCGCGAGGGTGGCGACCACCGGATGCTCGGCGAGCTCACCGAGGCGCGCGACACCGTCGGCCATGTTCAGCATGCCTTCGAGCCTAACCGGGGGCACCGACGCGCCGGGGTCCCGTCGGCCACCTCGGCGCCGCCTCCGGGGTTGGGTGTCCAGGACACGCGGACGTCGCGCCGACGCATCGGCGTGTCTCGGACACCGAAACCGGCGAGGGGCCTCACGCGTCCGCGAACGCCAGGAATCCGGTCACCAGCAACTCCCGCACCCGCGGCAGGACGTCCGCGCGGAGCTCCGCGGCATCCACGTCCAGGAGCTGGGCGATCGCGTCGATGAGCGAACCGACCGACAGGTCGCCGTCGCACGCCCCGACCAGGGCCGCGAGCGCCGAGTCGACGTCGAGCGTGCGGGCGAAGCCGCCGCCCTGGCGCAGCTCGATCACCGACGGCGACTCCTCGCCGGGCCGGTGGTGCCGGGCCTCGGTCACGTCGGGAGCGACTTGCAGGACAGCGGATGCCAGTCCCTCATCGTCCAGGAGGGCGGCACGGTCGTGGTTCTCCAGGCACGCTGCGAGGTGCGGGCCGAACGCGGACTCGCCGCCGCCCGCGACCCGCTCGTACCGGGACAGGGTCGGTGCGCCGGCCAGCGGGCGCCGGAGCAGCACGTAGCCGAAGCCGATTCCGGTGACGCCGCGGCTCGCGAAATCGTCCAGCCACGCGCCGATGAGCCGCGCGTACTCGGGCGTGCCCGGAATGGTGCCCCCGTCCCGCACCCACAGCTCGGCGTAGGCGAGCGGGTCGAGCACCTCGCGCTCGATCACCCAGGCGTCGAGCGACGTGTCCACCCACCCGTGGACGCGATCGAGGCCGGACTCGCTCTCGCGGTACTCCCAGTTGCCGAGCGACTGCGCGACCCCGCCGGGCGCGAGGTGCGCACCGACGGAGGAGATCACCGATGCGACGAGCGCATCACCCTCGAGCCCGCCGTCGCGGTACTCGTACGCCGGCACGCCCGCGACACGCGGCGTGATCACGAACGGGGGATTGGATGCCACCCGATCGAACGTCTCCCCGTCGACCGGCTCGAAGAGCGAACCGAGCCGGGTCTCGATCCCGTCGACGTCGTTGAGCAGCGCGTTCAGGCGCGTGAACCGCAGCGCGCGCTCGGAGATGTCCGTCGCCACGACCCGCGGGACCAGCCGCCGCAGGCGGAGGGCCTGGATGCCGCAGCCGGTGCCGAGGTCGAGGGCCGAGCCTCCGCGCCACGTGAGCTGCAGCGTGGCCAGGGTCTGCGATGCCCCACCCACGCCGAGGACGTGGTCTTCGGGGAGAGGTCCGCCGAGCGCCGCTTCATCGAGGTCGCTCGCGATCCACCACTCGACGTCGCCGTCGGCGTCCGCGAACGGCTGGGGGCGGATGAGGGCCGCGGGGACGACGCGATCACCGTCGAGCGCGACCAGACCGAGGGCCTCGGCACCGTCGAGTCCGAGCCCCGGGAGAGCAGCCGCCGCGTCCTCCCGAGCGACCGGTGCACCGAGGACCCACAGACGCCCGAGGACCGCGAGCGCGTCGCGTCGGCCGCCGAGGGCCCGCTCTGCCGGTCCGCGCAGGCCTCGCGCGACGGCGTCGTCGGCTCGGACGCCCCACGCCTCGCGCAGCGCCGCGCCCGCGAACCCCGCGGTCCGCAGATCGTCGGCGAGGGCACGGCACAGGGTCGGGTCTGGTTCGGGGAGCACCGCCCCATTCAACCGTCTGCGCGAGGCTATCGGGGGGTTCCGAGGCAGGCGGACCTAGACTCGTCGCGGTGCGAGGCCCCCTCGCTCCACCGACGCTCGTATGAACGTGACCTCCCTGCCCTCGGGCTCACCCGTGCCGCGGCGCTCTCTCACGCGCCGGTTGCTGGCGACCCTCGCCGCGGCCGCCCTCGCACTCGGACTCGCGGCGCCGCTCGCCGCAACCGCGGCGACCACACCGACGCCCTCGCCGTCCGCCGGCGCCGTTGCGCCCACCCTGACCGCCGCGCCGGCCGGGAACGGCATCCTGCGTGCGGGGGAGACTCTCGCGGTCCTGACCACGCTCACGAACTCCGGGGGCGCGACCGTCTCGGCGGCCTCCGTCTCGCTGTCGATCGGTGCGACACCGCTGGCCGATGACGCCGCCCTCACGCGGTGGCTGAGCGGCGACGCGTCCGGAGTCACGCTGCAGCAGATCGCGACCGGGAACCTGGATGCCACGGCCCCGGCGGCACAGACCTCGGTGTCGTTCACGGTGCAGGGCACCGACCCGGCCCTGCTCGGCCGCGGCGCCGGCGTCTACCCCGTCCTGGCCCAGACGGGTGGGGGAGCGTCGCTGCAGGCCCCGACGGTCGTCGTCGTCCCCGCGGACGGCGCGAGCACACCGCTGGCCGTCGTCGTGCCGATCACCGCAGCCCCCCGCACCGGTGGCCTGCTCACGGCTGACGAACTGGCCGACCTGACCGCGGTCGACGGCGCGCTCTCGGCGCAGTTGGATGCCGTCGACGGTTCGGTCGCGACCCTCGCCGTCGACCCCGCGATCCCCGCCGCGATCCGGGTGCTCGGGTCATCGGCGCCTCCCACCGCAGTCGCATGGCTGAAACGCCTGCTCGCCCTCCCCAACGACCGCTTCGCGCTGCAGTTCGGCGACGCCGACCTGTCGGCGCAGATCCGCGCGGGTGTCACCACACCGCTCGCGCCGACGTCGCTGCAGTCGTACATGACGGCGTCCGACTTCACCCAGCCCGTCTCGGGGGTCACGACTCCGAGCCCCTCGGCCTCGACGGCTCCCGGACAACCCTCCTTCCCCGACCTGACGGCCCTCCTCGACATCGGATCCGCCGACCAGAACGTCTTCTGGCCCGCCACCGGCTCGGTCGACGGCTCCGTGGTGAGCGCCCTCGGGAGCCTCGGCTCGGATGCCGCGCCGACACGCATCCTCGTCGCCTCGAGCAACCTCGCGGGGGGCGCCGCCACGGCCACCGCCGCCGTGGGCGGGGTGGCGACGCCCGCCTACGACGCGGAGGTCTCCCGTGCCCTGACCGGGGCCGCCGCCGAGAACGACACGGCTCGGCGCGGTGCGGCGCTGGCCGCCGTCTCCGGTCATCTCGCCTTCGCCCGAACGGGTGCGGACGACCGCCCCGTGCTGGCCGTTCTGGACCGGGGCACCGATCGCTCGCGCGTGAGCCTGCGCGCGACGCTGGGCGCCCTGGCATCCGCCCCCGGGTACACCCCCTCGACGTTCGCCGCGATCGCGAGTGCTCCCCTGACGGACGTGTCCCTCGCCGAGGCGACTCCCGACGCCGTCCGCGCAGCGGATGTCGCCGACCTGCTCACGGACGAGGACACGATCGATCGTTTCGCGACGATCCTCGACCAGCCGGAACTGCTCACCGGACGGGAGCGGGCCGAGATCCTGCAGGTGCTGAACGTCGCCTGGACCGGGGATGCCGCCCGCACGGCCGTCGCCGCCCACCGCTCCGCGACCCAGACGACCCTGGACTCGGTCGGCATCCTGTCGTCCGACTTCCGCCTGGTGAGTTCCAGCGCGCCGCTGCGACCGTGGGTGCGCAATGATCTGCCGTGGCCCATCTCGGTGGTGCTGCGGGCGCAGCCCGACGACGTGCGCCTGCGGGTGCAGGCCGACACCCCGATCGACGCCCAGGCGTCGGCGAACACGCGCACCGAGGTCCCCGTCGAGGCCCGGATCGCGAACGGCGAGGTCAACGTCTCGATGCAGCTCTACAGCCCGACCGGCGAGCTCATCGGTGCTCGGCAGGACGTGCAGGTCGAGGTCCGCGCCGAATGGGAGAGCATCGGCCTCATCGTCTTCATCGTCCTGGTGGTGGTGTTCCTCGGCATCGGTGTCCTGCGCACCGTCAGTCGCCGCCGGCGGGCGCGCGGGGCGGAGGCCCACGTCAGCACCCCCAGCGACGCCGAACAGGTCGGCCAGGACTGAGGGTCACGACCCCGCGCCAGCCCCCGGCCCGAGGAATATTGCGGGGCTAGCATGGGTTTCATCCGGCGGAATCAACGAAGGGAACGCGCTACCGTGCGTCACGTCATCATCATCGGATCGGGTCCTGCCGGCTACACGGCCGCCATCTACGCCGCCCGAGCCAACCTCGAACCCCTCGTCGTCGCGAGCTCCGTCGAAGCCGGCGGTGACCTCATGACCACCACCGACGTCGAGAACTTCCCCGGGTTCCCTGACGGAATCCTCGGACCCGACCTCATGGCCAAGATGCAGGCGCAGGCCGAGCGTTTCGGCGCCGAGGTGCTGTACGACGACGTCGTCTCGCTCGAGCTCGACGGCCCCGTCAAGAAGGTCACGCTCGGCAGCGGCAAGGTGCACGAGGCAGCTTCGATCATCTACGCGACCGGCTCCGCCTACCGCAAGCTCGGACTCGAGGGCGAAGAGCGTCTGTCCGGCCACGGTGTCTCGTGGTGCGCGACCTGCGACGGCTTTTTCTTCCGGGAGCGGACCATCGCCGTCGTCGGCGGCGGCGACTCCGCGATGGAAGAGGCGAACTTCCTCACCAAGTTCGCTTCGAAGGTGTACATCATCCACCGCAAGGACTCGCTCCGCGCCTCGAAGATCATGCAGGAGCGCGCCTTCGCGAACCCCAAGATCGAGTTCGTCTGGAACAGCGAGGTCGCCGAGATCCTCGGTGACGAGGCCGTGAACGGTGTGCGCCTGCGCTCCACCGTCGACGGTTCGGAGCGCGACCTCGAGATCGAGGGCCTCTTCGTCGCGATCGGCAACGACCCGCGCACGCACCTCGTGCACGACAAGCTGCAGCTCACCCCCGAGGGCACGATCTGGGTCGACGGTCGCTCGTCGCGCACGTCGGTCGACGGCGTCTTCGCCGCGGGTGACGTCATCGACCCCACCTACCGTCAGGCCATCACGGCTGCCGGCAGCGGCACCGTGGCCGCGCTCGACGTGGAGCACTTCCTCGCCGCGCGCGGTGAGGCGGGCGAGCCCGCCGTCGCCGAGAGCCCCCTCGAAGGGCTCCCCGACGCCGCTGTCGTCTGAGGAATAAACCCACGCTCACCGGGGTTTCCACCGGTAACGCTTCCATCTAAGGAGAAATGCACATGACCGCCAAGGCGACGACCAGCGCGACCTTCGAGCAGGACGTCCTGCAGGCCGAGGGCCCCGTTCTCGTGGACTTCTGGGCCGAGTGGTGCGGACCGTGTCGTATGGTCAGCCCCGTTCTCGACGAGATCCAGTCCGAGAACGCCGACAAGATCACCATCGTGAAGCTCAACGTCGATGAGAACCCCGACCTCGCGATGAAGTACCAGATCACCTCGATCCCCGCGATGAAGGTCTTCGAAGGCGGCGAGGTCAAGACGACCATCATCGGCGCCAAGCCGAAGTTCGCTCTCGAGAAGGACCTCGCGGCCTACCTCGGCTGAGCCCGCTCGCAGCGATAAGCCCCCGGCACCCTCGTGGTGTCGGGGGCTTTCTCGTGGGTGACGGGATGCCGCGAGAAGACTCGCTCGATCCGGGCCGCCCTGCGGCCTCCTGGCCACCGAGCGCGCTTCCGGGGTGGCCATGGCACCAGAGCAGACTCCGGGAGCTCTCCGTGGCGTTTCAGAGCTTCGGGAGCCCGACGGCCGTACGCCGGGTCGCTGGTGGCCTAAGAGGCGTCAAGGCGCACGGACGCGTCCCAGCGACGGTGGGGTTCCTCATCGCCGAGGATGCGCCACACCGCGCGCGTGAGCGCCGGATAGTCCAGCGCGATCTGTCGCAGCACACGGTAGTTGCGGGACCGGTTCGGCCGGACGCCGCCGTTTTCAGCGATGTTCTCGGCCCGGAGGGTCAGCACGACGAGCTCATCGACGCTGGGGAGATCCTCCATGAAGTCCCAGGGGTCCTCACCGCCGCGAAGACGCTCGTGAATGAGGACGGCGAGTTCGTCCGAGGCCTCCGCGCGCAGCAGTTCGAGACTGGCGCGGCGGCGAGGGCCCTGGTCGTTCGCGGTCACCTCTCCAGCCTACGTCGGGCCTCGGACAGAGGAGCCGCTCGGGGCCGGCTCCCGGCATATGCCGAGAAGGGAATGAGCCGATGTTCAGCCAGTGTAGCCGTCTTCTCCGAGCACGGCAAGAATCCGGTTGAGGTCCTGGATCGTGGCGAAATCGATGCTGATCTGGCCTTTTCTGGCAGTGAGCGACACCTTCACCTTGGTGTCGAACCGGTCACCCAGACGCTCGGCGATGTCGTCGAGACCGGAACGACGGCTCCCGGCCTTGGGCTTTTGACGAACGGGGGCGACTCCCGGCATCTTGGCCGCGGCCTCGGCCGCCCGGACGGAGAGGTCTTCGTTCACGATCTTGTCGGCGAGCTTCTGCATCTCGCGCGGATCGTCGAGCGAGAGGATCGCGCGCGCGTGGCCTGCGCTCAAGACGCCGGCCGCGACCCGCTGCTGCACGGGGACGGGGAGCTTCAGCAAACGGATCGTGTTGCTGATCTGCGGACGCGAGCGACCGATGCGGGTGGCGAGCTCCTCCTGCGTGATGCCGAAGTCCTCGAGGAGCTGCTGGTAGGCGGATGCCTCTTCCAGCGGGTTCAGCTGCGATCGGTGCAGGTTCTCGAGCAGCGCGTCGCGGAGGAGGAACTCGTCGTCGGTCTCGCGAACGACAGCGGGGATCGAGGACAGTCCGGCCTCGCGCGACGCGCGGGTACGGCGCTCGCCCATGATGAGTTCATACGTGCCGTCGCCCTTGTCGCGGACGACCACGGGCTGCAGGACGCCGAACTCGCGAACGGAGTGGACGAGCTCAGCGAGGTCTTCCGGGTCGAAGTGCGTCCGCGGCTGACGGGGGTTGGGCACGATCGACTGCGGGTCGATGTGCACCAGCCGAGCTCCCGGGACGGCGACGAGCTCCGACGCCGTGTCATCCACGGGCTCCGTCGCCGAGGTCGTCGCCTTCGACTCCTCGGTCTTCGTGCCGCCGGGGAAGAAGACGTCGACCGGGCGGGCCTCCGACGACTCGGCGGTGGGGATGAGGGCGCCGATTCCGCGGCCCAGTCCGGTTCTCTTGGCCATCAGTCTTCCTTCGTGGTGGTATCGCGTGCGACGATTTCGACCGCGGCTTCGCGGTAGGCGATCGCGCCCGCCGAGTGGCCATCGTAGGCGATGACCGTTTGTCCGAAGCTCGGCGCCTCCGACACGCGCACAGAGCGGGGGATCACCGTGTCGAGCACCTCATCCGAGAAGTGCTGACGCACCTCATCCGCGACCTGCTGTGCGAGGCGCGTTCGACCGTCGTACATGGTCAACAGGATCGTCGACACGTGAAGGGCGGGGTTCAGATGCTTCTGGATCATCTGGACGCTGCCGAGTAGCTGGCTCAGACCCTCGAGCGCGTAGTACTCGCACTGGATGGGGATGAGGACCTCATCCGCCGCCGTGAACGCGTTGATGGTCAGGAGCCCGAGAGACGGCGGGCAGTCGATGATCACGAAGTCGAGGTGGTTACCGGCATCTGCAAGGTAATCACGCAGCGCCCCGCGAAGCCGATGCTCACGCGCCACCTGGGAGACCAATTCGATCTCGGCCCCGGCGAGGTGGATCGTGCTCGGAGCGCAGAGGAGGTTCGGCGACTCCGGGCTGGTCTGGATGATGTCGGCCAGCGGGAACTCGTCGATCAGCACGTCGTAGATGCTCGCCGTGTCCGCGTTGTGGGGCACACCGAGTGCGGTCGACGCGTTGCCTTGAGGGTCGAGGTCGATGACGAGAACCTTGGCGCCCAGCGAGGCGAGGGCAGCCGAGATGTTGACTGCTGTGGTCGTCTTACCGACGCCACCCTTCTGGTTCGACACCGTGAATACGCGGGTTCGCCCCGACAACTTCACCTCGACTGCCTCCAGCGCTCGGCGCCGAGCCGAGAGATCCGCGAGCTCACGTGCAATAGGGGAGTCCTCGAAGGAGGTCGAGCCGGACGACTCGCCGGATTGTTTCACGTGAAACGCGCTCCTTCATCTCCGGGGACAACATCCTCAGTCTACGTGGGCACACCGACCGTGCGCAGGCGCGTGTCGGGAATCGCGGGGTGAATCCGGGTCATCTCCAGCGCGGGTGCCCGCAGAGGATCGCGGATTGTCGTCCACGAGGAGACGAACGCACAGCTTCCCGGACACACTCGGTCCCGTCGCAGCATCTGCTGTCTACGAGCACGGCGTTCTGATGTCGTCGATCGGGCGTGCGGGGAGAGCCCGTCTACTCGCTCGTTCGGTCGTGGAGAGCTGCCGTGCGCACGGACGGGCGCGGACGCTTCGTCATCGCGCCAAATGTGGATGTTTCACGTGAAACGTTGCGATTGCCGAGCGCATGAGCGTCGGTGCTCCTGCGTGGCTATGTGGCTTCTACACCCTGTGCTGCACCTACGTGGTCGTGGCGTTCGAATGAGTGGTGTTTACTCTCAGCCGGCTCTGGTCATCAAGGGCAGCCCCCGTTCGCCCCACCACAGCCGGTCGTCACGGCTCGCACGCCAGGGGCATGTCGGTACGCCCTTCAGGATCGACTTCGCGCGCACGGACCCGCGCTCTCCACCGCCCCCGGACCCCATCGGCCCTCCGCGACAGCCCGCACCGCCGGAGTGTCGCCCACGACGCCGCAACCGTGGGCGCTTTTCGAAGCCCGCGTCCGACGTCTTGCTCGCCACACCGTGTGAAGCGATCTCCCAATGCGCCTCATCACCGACGATCTCCGTCACGCTGGGATCCGGTGACAATCGAGCTCGCGTCTGCGCTCCGGAGGCGCATCTGGCCTGGCCGCGCAATGCGGGCTCGATGTTTCACGTGGAACATCTCGGGTTGGCGCCAACAGTCAATGAGTGTCCAGGCCGTCACACCGCGACTGCTCGGGCCCTGTGTGCCGCCGCACCTCGCGTCGCGCCGTCTGCCACGGCACCACGTCCATCCGTGTGCCGCCCCCCCCCCCCCCGCCGCACCGCCTGGGTCTGTGAACCGCATCTGCGCAGGCCAAGCGCCGATGCCAGCCCCCGGAGATGCGTGGGACAGCGACGACTGGGGAGTCCCGACACCCACGCAGCTGTGCGGTGCACTCCATGGACGAGGCTGGTCGATCAGACCACGTCCGGCGCCGTAGCCGCCGTCACCCACACGGCGGCCGCGCACAGCACCGCACCCCGAGACGCGAAACAGCCGCTTGGCCGCGCGCGCTGACAACCGGCGGCCGCCATCCCGGCATACCCCTGTGTCGCTAGTGGCGCTCGTTTCGCCGTGCCGGCCACGGTTCGGAGACATCAGTCCCACCAAGGACCGCAATCCCAGTCGACACTCATTCGTCGCCGCGGGACCTGAAGTGTCGAGCGGTAGTGCGCTCTGCCGGGAGGCGGCACGCCGCGGGCATCCAGCTCATTGCCGTCACAACGGAAAGTTTCACGTGAAACATACCCACGCGCGAGGCGAGTAGATCGAGCGCGCCGTTAGACACGAAGCTTCGCAGCGCGCATTCGAAGGGACGGTTCGGCGGGCGACACATCGCCCTACTGGGGCCGAGGCCGCGGGGATGCACGTCACCGCGCAACCGCACGCACTTCCATCGACCGCCTACCCGTATCCCACCGGGCGCAGAGGAAGCGGGCGACAACCCACGGCCCGCCGATTCGGTGCTCGGTCCGCACCCTCTCGGTGGCCCACATCTCGGATTCCGGCCTGAGAGGATGACGAATGACGCGTCCCCGGCCGCTCATCCGGCGGCGTGCCTCCGGACACATCATCCCGGAGCGGCCTGAGCCACCTACACAGACGACGCCGACCTACCTAATGTGCGGCCTCGTCGGTACGCATACAGAAAGCTCGGCTCGGTCACGCGATCAGGCCCCTCGGACAGCCACGATCCTCGCGCTAGCAACGGCGTGCGCGCGGCGGACGGACGTGGCGGTCCGTCGAGCTCGTCCACGGGCAGGCCGCCGACGAGACGATCAGAATTCGGCACCCCCGCCCACTCGCCACCACGGCTGCCCTCAAGTGTGGCACCGCACACGGATACCGGCGCACGGAACCGTCTCACGTGATCGCCGGTCGCGTGTCGCACGGGCCGGGTGAGGCACGGTCGCCCGAGGTGAGCACCATCTGCGCGCCAATCGCGCCTCGCGGGGTGGAACGCGATGTTCCACGTGAAACATCCGCATACAGACGCCCTTCGGAGCGTGACTCACGCGTGGTGCGCGCCAGGCTACTTCCTCACGCGAGCAGCAAGCGTGGGCAGCCCAGAACGACAGCGATGGCGGCACGGCGGGGCCGCGCGGGCGGGGGAGCGGATGCCGACGGTGGCAGATGGACGGCGTCGAGTAGCGATCATCGCGGGACCCGCTCGACGACAGCGCGACCAGGATCTGACGGGAGCACCGTGCTGGCGGCTCGATGTTTCACGTGAAACACCTCGGGGATGCGCACCATCACCGCAGGTGTGTGCGGCACTACTTGTCACGCGAAGCACCCCGGAACACCGGCGCACAGGCCCCGCAACCGGATGCTCCTCTCCACAGTCAGGGCGAGCCGCCGCCCGCCCGAACCAGGGTGGGGGGAAGACCACGCACCCCATCCCCATCAGCGGGCACGCGCGGAGATGGCACAAACACACAAGCTAATGCGCTTTCTTGGGTGGTCCACGGCATCACGCGGTTCAGCCCGGATGGCTACGCTCACCTTCTTTCGACCGAGTTCACGGACCACATGTCATCTCGCGTGCCAGCCAGCCGCTCTTCGACCTGCGTGCACTACCGGATGAGCATCCCCACCGACCGCCCGCCTCTTCCGCGCGAAGACGGCTCATCCGGACGTCGCCTCGCAAGGATAGGAACGTCCTGCACGCTCCGCTCCCTCCCATCACGGTGTGGGAGAGGCCCCGACCCCGACGCGATTGCGGAACTGCGCAGAGCGGGGTGGTCACGACGTGCCCGCGACCCCGCGGTGTCGACGCCATCACCCACGCCCAGAACCGAGTGACTGGCGCCCGACGCGCCTCAGACACCCGAACTTCGACGTCGACCCATCACCGTGTTGGAACATGGGATGACGGTGGGGGAGTGTGTGCCGACCCATCGACGTGCGACGCGGCACCGATGACAGGAAACCACACGTTCCGCGCGGCCCCAGTCCTGCTCACCGGCGACTCTCGCGGGACGAACATCGATGGTCGCGACGCCACACCACCACGGGAGACCGGGGAGGGGGTGCCAGATCCCGGGGACTAAGGCGTCGGCGACAGTCGCAGCGCGGCGCATCGCAGCCTCGACCCCGCCGACACGCACACAAGCGAGCGCGCAGACACCGGAACAGTGGCGCAGCACGTCTCACACTGCCGAGAAGCGGAGCGCCGCAGACTCTGCGAGTCGCGACTCGCCCAGCTTCTCGACGCCGCCACGAAGAGATGCCCGACCCGACCCCACCTGCTGGCGAAGCCGCGGGACCCACCTCGCGAATGGTTTCACGTGAAACGGTGACAACTCCGGGCTCAACAGGGACGCGGCCCACTCCGACGGCATCCATGTCAGACCTTCACGGCAGACTGGCTGTCATGCTTCGAACGCCGGGTGACCCGCTCTCGCCACCCCCGACCTCCGCGCCCGCCATCGACGACGACTTCTCGAGCGCCGAGCTCGCGGCGGTGTGGGTTCCGCACTACCTGCCGCACTGGACGACGGCGGACCGATCGGCCGCACGGCTCGCCTTCGCGCCCGAAGGCCTCGATCTGCGCATCGAGGAAGACCAGCTCGAGTGGCGTCCCGAAGACGGTCCGATGCGGGTCTCGAATCTGCAGACCGCCACGTTCTCGGGCGCTCTTGGCTCGAACGTGGGAACACACCGCCACCGTTCGGACGGACTCCTCGTTCGTACGCACACGCCGACGAGTCTCCGCTACGCCCCGACGGCCGGCCGTGTCGATGTCACGCTGCGGGCCAGCACCGATCCCGACTGCATGACAGCCATCTGGCTGGTCGGCACCGAACACGACGACCCGCGAGACTCGGGCGAGATCTGCGTCGCGGAGATCGACGCGGATGCCATCGGCGCGAGCACGCGCGTGCGGTGCGGCATCAAGGCCCACCACGACCAACGGCTCCGCACCGACATGATCGCGACGACCGTTCCGCACGACGCGTCGCGCTTCCTCACCTGGAGCGTCAAGTGGGGCGGGGGAGTGACCACCATCGGATGCGAGGGACACCTCGTCGCCGCCTTCGATCAGGCTCCGGCGTATCCCCAGATGCTCCTCATCGACGTGTTCGAGATGTCACCCGGTCGAGGCGCCTACCCGAAAGCGGCAACGGTGAGGCGTGTTAAGGCGTGGTCGACCAAATCCCATTGAATGGGAGTAGCTACCGCGTGACCGTCGCCGTCAGGACGCGCGTCGGTTCGTCGACCACGCCCTCACCCACGACATGCACCTCGATGTCGGACACACCGAAGCGCCGGATCTGCTTCTCCGCCGCGTCGACCTCGGCCGCCACGTTCGCGCCCTTGAGGTAGGCGAGTCGCCCTCCCACCCGCGCCAGCGGCGCGGTCCACGGAATGAGCGTCCTGAGCGCACTGACGGCACGTGCGGTGACGACATCGAACACCCGGCCCTTGGCCCATTCCTCTGCGCGGAGACGCTCCACGGTGACGTTCTCGAGGCCGAGGTCGGCGACCTGCTCACTGAGCCAGATGGTCCGTCGCTCCATGGGCTCGATGAGAGTGAACTCCACGTCCGGTCGTGCGATCGCGAGCACGACACCGGGAAGGCCGGCACCTGACCCCACGTCCGCGACTCGCCCCTCGAAGAACGGTGCGGCCACCGCACTGTTGAGGATGTGCCGGGTCCAGAGCCGCGGCACCTCGAGCGGTCCGATCAGACCACGCTCTTCGCCATGCGCCGCCAGGGCGCTCGTGAACCGCCGTGCCAGATCGATGCGCTCACCGAACAGCGCCGCCGCGGCATCCGGTTCCGCTTCGAGTTGGTTGCCCACGTCGAACGGATCAGCCGCGACGCAGCACGGTGTGCCGGTCCGCACCCTCACCGAAGGACTCGGACGAGTACCCGCGGTCAGCCGCGATGTCGTGCACGAGCTTGCGCTCGTAGCTCGACATCGCCGGCAGCGACGCCTGCGAGGCGCCCTCCTCGAGACGCTGGATGGCACGGTCGACGAGGTTCTCGAGCTGACGCTGGCGCGCATCGCGGGAGCCGCCGATGTCGAGGATCAGACGCGAGAAGCGTCCCGTCGAGTTCTGCACGGCCAGGCGGGTGAGTTCCTGCAGAGCCTGGACGGTGTCGGGGTGCGAGATCGTCGACAGCGCGGAGGCATCCTCGGCCTCGACGGACACGTATGCACGGCCGGCGCGCACATCGAGCGCCAGGTCGCCGTCGATATCGGCGATGTCGAGGAGCCCTTCCAGGAAGTCGGCGGCGACGTCGCCCTCCTGCTCCAGCTGCTCCTCGGTGGCGGCGGTGTGCTCGGTGGCGATCTGCTCGGACGTCGTCATCTCATGGTCTCCAGGTGCTCAGGAGGGGGAGTCGGTTCCGGGCTTCGCGGTCGTCCGCGGAGCGGTTCCGGAGGCCTTCGGGGACTGCTGCTGCTTCTTGGCGCGCTGCTTGCCGACGGGCTGCTGGCGCTTGGGCTGTGCGGCGCGTGCGCGCTCGGCCTCTTCGAACAGGCGCTGCTGTTCGGCCTCGTACTTCTCGATCGGAACGACCTTGCCGCTCGAGTCGATCGCCTTGCCCTTGCGGGCGAGCCGCTCTTCCCGCGCCTTCGCGGCATCCGATCCGGGAGTCGGCATCTCGCGGATGACGACGAACTGCTGCACCATCGTCCACAGGTTGCTGACGAACCAGTAGATGACGACGCCGAGCGGGAAGAAGACACCCGAGAAGATGAAGGCCAGCGGCAGGATGTAGAGCATGATCTTCTGCATCTGGTACGCCTGACCGGTCTTGGCCTCGGGCGACAGGTTCTTCGAGATGATCTGCAGCTGCGTGAAGAACTGCGACGCGATCATCAGCACGACGAGCGTCAGCAGGATCGCGACGGTGACCTGACCGTCGGACTGGCCCCACGCGGTGACGAGGTTGACGTGCATGGATGCCACGTCGAACAGGCGCGCGTCGTAGAACTCGCGGGTCAGCTCAGGGGTCAGGAGACCCACGCCGCCGAGACCGCTCGTGGCGTGCTTGGCGACGTCGTTCAGCACGCTGAACAGGGCGAAGAAGATGGGCATCTGCACGAGCAGCGGCAGGCAGCTCGAAACCGGCGTGGTGCCGTGCTTCTTGTAGAGCGCCATGGTTTCGCGACTCATCGCCTCGCGGGAGAGCTGGTCCTTCTTGCCCCGGTACTTCTCCTGCACCTTGCGCAGCTCGGGCGCGATCTCCATCATCTTGCGCTGGCTCTTGATCTGCTTGACGAAGAGCGGGATGAGCGCCGCCCGCACGATTAGAACGAGGCCGATGATCGACAGCACCCACGTGAGGCCCGCGGCCGGAGGCATGCCGACCGCGGTGAAGAGCGCATGCCAGCCGACCAGCACGAGCTCGACGGCCCATTTCAAGGGCCAGAGGACGATTCCAATGAGATCCGGCACGGATCAGTCCTTTCGGGAGGGCACGACGAAGCCGTGCGGAGTGAGTTCGTGACGGAAGGCGCGGTGCGGACGGACGTCGTCGATGCCTCCCTGAGCCCAGGGGTGGCAGCGGGCGAGGCGGGCCGCGGTCAACGCGGCACCTTTGACGAGTCCGTGCTGCTGCACGGCGCCCACCGAATAGGCGGAGCAGGACGGGTAGTACTTGCACACGTCGCCGTAGACGTGCGAGATCGTCGCGCGGTAGGCGTGCAGAAGGGCGAGGCCGGCGTTGCGGGGGAGAAGGGGAACGGATGCCGCGATGGTGTCCCACTCCAGGTGCCCGACGCCGGTGGACGAGGTGGGCAGCGTCGACGTGCTCATGCGGCGGCCTTGCGCTGAAGGCACCGGACGACGTCGGCGCGGAGATCGGCGTAGTCGACCGTGGCGGCCGACGGGAGCGCGCGAATGACGACCGAGGCGCCCCCGCGGACGAGCGGGAGCGCCTCGGCGCACACCGCCTTGAGACGGCGGCGGACGGTGTTGCGTGTGACGGCGGAGCCGACCTGGCGGCTCACGATGAAGCCGAACCGTGCGGGACCTTCGTCCGGCACGCTGCCGACGTAGGTGACGGTGTGCGTTCCGGCACACCGAGAACCCCGACGGACGGTGGCTTTGTAATCCGATCCGCGGGTGAGTCGGTTCGGCTTCGCGAGCACTAGGTGGGTCAGGCCGAGAGCTCGGTGCGGCCCTTGGCGCGACGCGCCGCGAGGATGCCGCGGCCGGCGCGCGTACGCATACGGGCGCGGAAGCCGTGCTTCTTGGCGCGACGGCGGTTGTTGGGCTGGAAGGTGCGCTTGCTCATGGGTCACTCCGGAGGTGATGTCACCCGATGCTCTTCTGCCGGGGGACGTGGTCGGGACTGCCGTGTAGGCATAAGTCAACCGACTAAGGCTACGTCGTGCGCGACGTTAACTCAAACCGGGAGGTCGACCGCTCATTATCCCCAAGCGTCGTCCACACCCGTGGCAAAGACACGCGAGCGCGTTCTACAGTTGATTTGGCTCCGTGCGGACCGCGAACTAGCGTGTCCCCGGAAGTTATCCACAGGTTCGGCGCGCTGCACGTCGACAGTCGCGCGCCGAGATCCCGGAGGGGATATGTCATTGCACCAAGTACCGGATGTTCCCGTCTGGTCCGCCGTGCTCGACCATCTCCTCACCGATGACCGCGTCACCCCGCAGCTCCACGGCTTCCTGAACCTCGCCGTTCCGCAGGGCGTCATGGGGGGCACGCTCTACCTCGACGTTCCGAACGACCTCACCGCGGCGCAGATGAACAAGCGCATGCGCGCGCCCATCCTCGAGGCCCTCACGCAGGTGCAGGGCGTCGACCCCGAAGTGAGCAACTTCCGCGTGGTCGTGAACCCCGACCTCATCGAGTCGCACCGTTCCGCACCCGCCGTCGACGAGCGACCGGTCGCGAACTCGACACCGAACACCCATTCGCCCCTGCCCGAGCAGGCGCCCGACCCGATCGTCCCGGCCTCCCGGAACGACACGCGGTTGAACCCGAAGTACACCTTCGACAACTTCGTCATCGGGCAGTCCAACCGCTTCGCGCACGCCGCCGCGGTCGCCGTGGCCGAAGCCCCCGCGAAGGCGTACAACCCGCTCTTCATCTACGGCGACTCCGGACTCGGCAAGACCCACCTCCTCCACGCGATCGGCGATTACGCCGCGAGCATGTACGCCGGCATCCGCGTGCGCTACGTCTCGAGCGAGGAGTTCACGAACGACTTCATCAACTCGATCGCGAACAACCGCGGCTCGGCCTTCCAGGCCCGCTACCGCGACGTCGACATCCTGCTCATCGACGACATCCAGTTCCTGCAGGGTCGCGCTGAGACGCAGGAAGCGTTCTTCCACACCTTCAACACGCTGCACGATCACGACAAGCAGGTCGTCATCACCAGCGACCTCCCTCCGAAGCAGCTCACCGGGTTCGAAGACCGCATGCGCAGCCGCTTCGAGTGGGGTCTCATCACCGACGTGCAGGCGCCCGACCTCGAGACGCGTATCGCGATCCTCCGCAAAAAAGCGCAGAGCGAACGACTCCTCATCCCCGACGACGTCCTCGAGTACATCGCGACCGTCGTCTCCTCGAACATCCGCGAGCTCGAGGGGGCGCTCATCCGCGTCTCCGCCTTCGCAAGCCTGAATCGCTCGACGCTCGACATGTCGCTGGCGCAGACCGTGCTCCGCGACATCATCGACCAGGACGACGCCAACGTGGTCTCGCCGACCGACATCATCACCGCGACCGCGCAGTACTTCAAGCTGTCGGTCGACGATCTCTACGGGTCGAGTCGCTCGCAGGCCGTGGCCACGGCGCGACAGATCGCCATGTACCTCTGCCGTGAGCGGACGAGTCTGTCCCTGCCGAAGATCGGCCAGCTGTTCGGCAACCGCGATCACACGACGGTGATGTACGCGTACAAGAAGATCAGCGACCTCATGAAGGAGCGGCGCTCGATCTACAACCAGGTGTCCGAGATCACGACGCAGCTGGGGCGCATGCGCTGAGCGCTCATCTGAACTGAGGGGTTCGTCCGCATCCGCGGGCGAACCCCTCGGTCGTTTTCGCGCGCGAGCGGGGCCGTCAGCGACGTTCGCGGCAGATCTTTTACTCGGTTCTACACAGTGTGGAAAACCTGTGGATAACTCGAATTCTCTGCGGAAGACATGTGAACGACACACGTCCGCCTGTGGAGGAAGCGGAGAACCCGCGCGCGACCGAACGTGTTAACTGCCCAGGCTCTCCGCAACGCGTCCACAGATCACAGGCGTGTAGTTCCCTTGTGTTAACACGCCTCGCGCGAGTTATCCACACTCTCCACAGCTGTTAACAAGATGAAGAATCCATTGATGAGTTAACAGAGGTTCGATGACCTTGCGGTGCGAACGTGTGCCGACGTGTGCCGCCTCGGTCGGGCACTAGCATGGGTAAGCCATACCGCCGTCAAGGGAGCGCCCGTGAAGTTTCACGTCAATCGCGATGTCTTCAGCGAAGCCGTTTCGTTCGTGGTCAAGCTCCTGCCGCAGCGCAACCCGCAGCCGATCCTGGCCGGTGTGCTGATCGAAGCGGGAGAGCAAGGTCTCACGCTCGCCGCGTTCGACTACGAAGCGTCCGCGCGCACCACGATCGAAGCGACCGTCGACGAGCCGGGAACGATCCTCGTCCACGGCCGTCTGCTCTCCGACATCGCGAGCCGGCTCCCCAACGCGCCCATCCAGATCGCCGTCGACGACGACGGCGGCATCCTGCTCACGTGCGGCTCGGCCCGCTTCACGCTGGCATCCATGCCCGTGCAGGAGTACCCGGCGATCCCCGAGGTCACCGGCGAGTCCGGTCTGGTCCCCGCCGACGACTTCGCCACCGCGATCGCGCAGGTCGCCTTCGCCGCGTCGCGAGACGACGTCACTCCCGTCCTCACGGGCGTGCAGCTCGAGGTCACCGGCACGCAGCTGAGCCTCGTCGCCACCGACCGCTACCGCGTCGCGCTGCGCGAGATCCCGTGGGACGGCGGGGCCGCGGCATCCGACGAGCCGACGGCGGCCCTCGTGCCGGCACGCACGCTGCAGGAGGTCGGCAAGACCTTCGCGCACGGCGGCGACATCTCGATCGCCTTCTCGGGCTCGGGCGACCGCGAGATCATCGCCTTCTCCTCGGGCAACAAGACCGTCACGTCGCTGCTCATCAAGGGCAACTTCCCGCCCGTGCGCCGTCTCTTCCCCGCGCAGACCGAGCACCACAGCGTCGTCAACACCGCCGAGCTCGCCGAAGCCGTGCGCCGTGTCGCGCTCGTGCTCGACCGGTCGGCCCCGCTGCGATTCACCTTCGGTCCGGACGGAGTGTCGATGGACGCCTCGGGCACCGAGCAGGCCCGCGCGACGGAATCCGTCGACGCGACGCTTGTCGGCGATGAGGTCACCCTCGGCCTGAACCCGCAGTACCTCCTGGAGTCCCTCGGCGCCGTCCGCAGCGAGTTCGCGCGCATCACGTTCACCTCGAGCGACAACGCCAACAAGCTCAGCCCGGTGCTCATCACCCCGCAGACCTCGGTCGACAAGGGCGGCGAGGGCTCGTTCAAGTACCTGCTGCAGCCCAACCTCCTCCTGCGCTGAGGGGGCTCCGGCCCGGCGCATGTCGGGGCCGCCGGGTAGTCTGACTCGGTGATCGTGGAGCAGCTCGGACTGACGGATTTCCGCAATTATGCGGCCGCCGACGTGGCGCTCTCGGCCGGCGCGAACCTCTTCGTCGGCCGCAACGGTCAGGGGAAGACCAATCTCGTCGAGGCCGTCGCGTATCTCGCGACACTGGGCTCGCATCGCGTCTCCAGTGACGCGCCGATGGTGCGTGACGGGGCGAATGCCGCGATCGTCCGCGCGCGTCTGGCCCACGGGGAACGCAGCGTGCTGCTCGAGCTGCAGCTGAACCGCCAAGGATCGAACAAGGCGCGGGTCAACGGCGTGAACGTCCGCACAGCCGAACTGCCCCGCTACGCGCAGGTGGTGCTGTTCGCCCCCGAGGATCTGCAGATCGTGCGGGGCGACCCGTCGGCGCGTCGGCGGTTCGCCGATCAGCTCATCGTCCAGCGGTCCCCGCGTCTCGCCGGCGTCCTGGCCGACTACGACCGTGTGCTCCGCCAGCGCACCGCGCTGCTGAAGTCGGCACGTGCGCGCGGCATCCGCGGCGATGCCCTCGGAACGCTCGACGTGTGGGACGACAAGCTCGTCGCCCTCGGTACCGAGGTGATCGAGGCGCGTCTGGCGTTGGCATCCGATCTCTCCGCTCCCGTGGCCGAGGCGTACGCCGCGATCGCGGGTGCCGATCACGACCCGCGTCTGCGCTGGGCGCTGTCGGTGGGCGGGGGCGATCCCGAGGAAGGCGACGAGGCCACCGAGGCGGGGATGACGGGATCGCTCGCCGACCAGTTCCGCGCCGCGCTCGCGGCCCGGCGCGCGACCGAGCTCGAGCGGGGACTGACGCTCGTCGGCCCGCATCGCGACGACCTCGTCCTCGAAGTGCGGGGTCTGCCAGTGAAGGGATACGCCTCGCACGGCGAGTCTTGGTCGGTGGCGCTGGCTCTGCGCCTGGCATCCGCTCAACTGCTCCGCGCGGAGTCGCGTCTCGGCGACCCGGTGCTCATCCTCGACGACGTGTTCGCCGAGCTCGACGCCGGTCGCCGCACCCGCCTCGCCGACCTGGTCGCGGGATACGAGCAGGTCATAGTGACCTCCGCCGTCGAAGAGGACGTGCCCGACGGTCTGCGTGCGCACGTCGTCCGCGTCGAGTCCGGCCGGATCGAGGGCGCCGATGAGTGACGAGCCCGACCTCCCCGAGACCATCGCCACGTACCTGCGGCTGCGCGGTCTCGAGCCGTCGCCGTATCGCAAGAAGAAGCGTCGCCGGCGTGCCGATGACGGCGAGAACGCCCCGTTCACCCCGGGCCGCGATCCCCGCGGCCTCGGCGATGTGCTCTCGACCCTGACGAAGTCGGCCGGCTGGGAGCCGCAGCTGGCGCGCGAAGACCTCGTCCGTACCTGGCACGACGTGGCCGGTGCCGACACCGCTGCCCACACCCGCCCGGTGGCCCTGGATGCCGGGATGCTGACCGTCCAGGCTGACTCGACGGCGTGGGCGAAGCAGCTCCAGTTGATGCGCGCGCACATCCTGTCGGAGATCATCCGGCGCTTCCCCGAGGCGGGGGTCGAGTCGATCCGCTTCATCGGGCCGGACGTCCCCTCCTGGAAATGGGGGACGAGAGCCGTTCCAGGCCGCGGCCCGCGCGATACCTACGGCTAGGCCATGGTCGGGGTTGGCTTGATCCGATTTATCCCCTCCTAGGGGCGTACACACCGCTTCGAGCGGCCTCGCGCGGTAGGATGGAGGTTCCGACGAATCGATCTGGAGCTCGCGAAGTCATGACGTCCGAAAACCCCGACAACGTTTCCGCGGAACCCGAAGCGACGACCAGTGCGAAGGTTCCCAACGAGTACGGGGCAGACGCCATCCAGGTGCTCGAGGGTCTCGAGGCCGTCCGCAAGCGTCCCGGCATGTACATCGGCTCGACGGGCGAGCGCGGCCTCCATCACCTCGTGCAGGAGATCGTCGACAACTCCGTCGACGAGGCCCTCGCCGGCTACTGCGACCTGATCGACGTCACGATCCTCTCCGACGGCGCCGTCCGTGTGATCGACAACGGCCGTGGCATCCCGGTCGACATGCACCGCACCGAGGGCAAGTCGACGGTCGAGGTCGTCCTGACCGTTCTGCACGCCGGTGGAAAGTTCGGCGGTGGCGGGTATGCCGTCTCCGGCGGTCTGCACGGCGTCGGCTCGTCGGTCGTGAACGCGCTCTCGACCCGCCTCGAGGTCGAGGTCAAGCGCCAGGGACACGTCTGGCGGCAGTCCTTCCGCGACGGTGGTGTGCCGCTGGCGCCGCTCGCCCAGGGCGAGGAGAGCGAGGAGACCGGCACGACGATCACGTTCTGGCCGGATGCCACGATCTTCGACACCGTCGACTTCGACTACGACACCCTCCGGACGCGCTTCCAGCAGATGGCGTTCCTGAACAAGGGACTCCGCATCAGCCTGCGCGATGAGCGTCCGGATGCCGTGGTCACCGAGGGCGAGCCCGGCGAAGAGGTGACCGCAGCCCGGCACGATTCGTTCCTCTACGAGCGCGGCCTCGTCGACTACGTCGAGCACCTCAACCGGGTGCGCAAGGCCGATGTCGTCAACGACGAGGTCATCGAGGTCGAGTCCGAGGACACCGACCGCAAGATCGCCCTCGAACTGGCGATGCAGTGGACGACGGCCTACACCGAGAACGTCTTCACCTACGCCAACACGATCAACACCCACGAGGGCGGCACGCACGAGGAGGGGTTCCGCGCGGCGCTGACGACGCTCGTCAACCGCTACGCGCGCGCGAACAACCTCCTCAAGGAGAAGGACGACAACCTCACGGGTGAGGACATCCGCGAGGGGCTCACGGCCGTCATCTCGGTGAAGCTGTCGGAGCCGCAGTTCGAAGGCCAGACCAAGACCAAGCTCGGCAACACCGAGGCGCGCGCCTTCGTGCAGAAGGTCGTCGGCGACAAGCTCGGCGACTGGTTCGACCGCAATCCCGCGCAGGCCAAGAACATCATCCGCAAGGCCATCGACGCGGCGACCGCGCGTCTCGCCGCCCGCAAGGCCCGAGAGACCGCTCGGCGCAAGAGCGTCTTCGAGTCCGCGGCCATGCCCGACAAGCTCAAGGACTGCACGTCGAAAGACCCGTCGATCAGCGAGATCTTCCTCGTCGAGGGTGACTCCGCCGGCGGCTCGGCCGTGCAGGGGCGCGACCCGCACACGCAGGCGATCCTGGCGCTCCGCGGCAAGATCCTGAACGTCGAGCGAGCGCGCCTCGATCGAGCGCTGGGCAACAAGGAAGTCCAGGCGATGATCCAGGCCTTCGGCACGGGCATCGGCGAAGACTTCGACATGGCCAAGGCCCGGTACCACAAGATCGTCCTCATGGCGGATGCCGACGTCGACGGGCAGCACATCACGACGCTGCTGCTCACGCTGCTCTTCCGCTACATGCGCGGTCTCATCGAGGCCGGCTTCGTCTACCTCGCGCAGCCGCCGCTCTACCGCCTCAAGTGGTCGAACCACCCGCACGAGTACGCGTACAGCGACCGTGAGCGCGACGCGCTGCTCGTCGAGGGCCAGGCCGCCGGTCGCCGTATCCCGAAGGACAACGGCATCCAGCGCTACAAGGGTCTCGGCGAGATGAACGACCACGAGCTGTGGGAGACCACGATGGACCCCGAGACCCGCACCCTCAAGCAGGTCACGATCGACGACGCCGCCGCGGCGGACGAGATCTTCTCGGTGCTCATGGGCGAGGACGTCGAATCGCGACGCAGCTTCATCCAGCGCAACGCCAAAGACGTCCGCTTCCTCGACATCTGATCCCGGTCGACTCGATACGAAACTGAGAATCCATGGCTGACGACATCACTCCCGAGCCCGCCGGCGCGCCCGAAGAGCCCGCTCACAACCACGGGAAGATCGACCAGGTCGACCTCCAGCTCGAGATGCAGCGGAGCTACCTCGACTACGCGATGAGCGTCATCGTCGGGCGTGCGCTGCCCGACGTGCGCGACGGCCTGAAGCCCGTGCACCGCCGCGTCATCTACGGCATGTACGACGGCGGCTTCCGTCCCGACAAGTCGTTCTCGAAGTGCGCCCGCGTCGTCGGCGAGGTCATGGGGCACTACCACCCGCACGGTGACGCCCCGATCTACGACGCCCTGGTGCGTCTCGTTCAGCCGTGGTCGCTGCGCTATCCGCTGGCCCTCGGGCAGGGCAACTTCGGATCGCCCGGCAACCAGGGTGCGGCCGCGCCCCGGTACACCGAGACGAAGATGGCTCCCCTCGCGCTCGAGATGGTGCGCGACATCGAAGAAGACACCGTCGACTTCGAGGACAACTACGACGGACAGACCCAGGAGCCGACGGTCCTGCCGGCGCGCTTCCCGAACCTGCTCGTCAACGGCTCGGTCGGTATCGCCGTCGGTATGGCGACGAACATCCCGCCGCACAACCTCCGCGAGGTCTCCGCCGGCGCCCTGTGGGCTCTGGAGAATCCGGATGCCAGCCGCGAAGAGCTGCTCGAGGCGCTCATGGAGCGCATCCCCGGGCCCGACTTCCCCACGCACGCGCAGATCCTCGGCACGCGCGGCATCAAGGACGCGTACCGCACGGGACGCGGTTCGATCACGATGCGCGCCGTCGTCAACATCGAAGAGATCCAGGGACGCACGTGCCTGGTCATCACCGAGCTGCCGTACCAGGTCAACCCCGACAACGTCGCGGTCAAGATCGGCGACCTCGCCCGCGAGGGCAAGATCACCGGTATCGCCGACATCCGCGACGAGACGTCGGGTCGTACCGGGCAGCGCCTCGTCGTCGTGCTCAAGCGCGACGCGGTCGCCAAGGTCGTGCTGAACAACCTGTACAAGCACACCCAGCTGCAGGAGAACTTCGGCGCCAACATGCTCGCCATCGTCGACGGCGTGCCGCGCACCCTGTCGCTCGACGGCTTCATCAGCCTGTGGATCGACCACCAGATCGAGGTCATCGTCCGGCGCACGCGCTACCGCCTGCGCAAGGCCGAGGAGCGCATGCACATCCTGCGCGGCTACCTGAAGGCGCTCGACGCGCTCGACGAGGTCATCGCGCTCATCCGCCGTTCGCCGACGGCTCAGGATGCCAACGAGGGACTGCAGAAGCTCCTCGACATCGACGATATCCAGGCGCAGGCGATCCTCGACATGCAGCTGCGTCGCCTCGCCGCCCTCGAACGACAGAAGATCGTCGACGAGGCCACCGAGCTCGAGGCGCGCATCGCCGATTACAACGACATCCTCGCCACCCCCGGTCGCCAGCGCACGATCATCCGTGACGAGCTCACCGCGATCGTCGACCGTTTCGGTGACGACCGCCGCACGGAGATCCTCCACGGCTTCGACGGCGACGTGTCGATCGAAGACCTCATCGCCGAGGAGGAGATGGTCGTCACGGTCACCCGCGACGGCTACATCAAGCGCACGCGCAGCGACAACTACCGCCAGCAGCACCGCGGCGGCAAGGGCGTGAAGGGCGCGCAGCTGCGCGCCGACGACGTGGTCGAGCACTTCTTCGTCACCACGACCCACCACTGGCTGCTGTTCTTCACCAACAAGGGCCGCGTGTACCGCTCGAAGGCGTACGAGGTGCCCGAGGCCGGCCGGGATGCCAAGGGCCAGCACGTCGCGAATCTCCTCGCGCTCCAGCCCGACGAGGAGATCGCGCAGATCCTCGACATCCGCGACTACAACGTCGCGACCTACCTCGTGCTCGCAACGCGCAACGGTCTGGTCAAGAAGACCCGTCTCGACGAGTACGACACCAACCGGCAGGGCGGCGTGATCGCCATCAAGCTCCGCGGCCAGGCCTCGGACGACGGTGAGGATGCCGAGCCGGGTGCGGCCGACGAACTCGTCAGCGCACTGCTGGTCGACGAGGGCGACGACATCCTCCTCATCAGCCGCCTGGGCATGTCGTTGCGGTTCTCCGCCACCGACAGCGCGCTGCGTCCGATGGGCCGCTCGACGTCGGGCGTGAAGGGCATGGACTTCCGCGCGGGCGACAGCCTGCTCTCGGCATCCGTCGCCAAGGACGACGAGTTCGTCTTCATCGTCACCGAGGGCGGCTACGCCAAGCGCACCGCCGTCACCGAGTACCGCATGCAGAACCGCGGCGGACTGGGCATCAAGGTGGCCCGTCTGACCGAGGATCGCGGGGTTCTCGCGGGCGGTCTGATGGTGTCCGAGGGCGACGAGGTCCTTGTGGTTCTTGCCAGTGGCAAGGTGGTACGCTCCTCCGTGGCCGAGGTGCCTGCCAAGGGTCGCGACACGATGGGTGTCGTGTTCGCCCGTGCCGGAGGCGATGATCGCATCATCGCGATCGCCCGGAACAGCGAGCGGAACCTGACCGAGACGACGGAGACGACCGCGCCCGATGCGGTCGAGACCGCCTCCTCTTCCGAGACCCCCGAGGAAAGTACTGACGCATGAGCACGGTAGCCGACAAACTCGCCAAGAAGTCGACTCAGAAGACGTCCGCCAAGCAGGTGCGTCTGCGCCTGGTGTACATCGACTTCTGGTCGGCCCTGAAGCTCTCCTTCCTGGCCGCGGTCGCGATCGCGATCGTCACGGTCGTGTCGTACTTCCTGGTGTACCTCGTCGTCAGCGCCACCGGCCTCATCACCCGGGCCGACGAGTTCTTCGCCAGCTTCACCGACGGGAGCGCCACCCTGTCGCAGTACGTGGGCCTGCCCCAGGTCATGGCGTTCGCCGCGATCGTCGCGATTCTCAACCTGGTCGTCGTGACGGTCATGGGTGCGGTCCTGGCCGGCATCTACAACCTCGCCGTCAAGGTCACGGGCGGCCTGCTCGTGGGCTTCACCTCCAACTGACGCCGATTCGGAAAAACCTCGGGATTCAGGTAAAGTCTTCGAGGTTGACGACGTTGCGTCAGCGAGACGGGGCTATAGCTCAGGCGGTTAGAGCGCTTCACTGATAATGAAGAGGTCCCAGGTTCAAGTCCTGGTAGCCCCACCCGTTCCCTTCCCGGGGCCTTAGCTCAGCTGGTAGAGCGCCTGCTTTGCAAGCAGGATGTCAGGAGTTCGAATCTCCTAGGCTCCACATCGAATCCCTCCTCCGCGGTGCGTGTCGTCCACGCGGGCGCACGCTCTACGCTGGAGGAATGACGCCGGTAGGACCCCTCCCTCCGTGGCGTGAGAGCGAGACGACGTCATGAGCAGACGCAAATCCCTCGTCAACACCGTCGCCGATGAGCTGCTCGAACGCATCATCGCCGGTGATTTCCTGCCCGGAGATCCCCTCCCCACCGAAGCCGAGATCGGCGACGAGTTCGACGTGAGTCGTGTCACGGTCCGGGAGGCGCTGCGCACCCTGTCGGCGCGCGGGATCGTTCGTGTTCTGTCCGGCGTCGGCTCGCGCGTCGCCCCGGTCGAGGCCTGGCGATCGGTGCCCGACGCGCTCCGGTACCGCGCAGCCCGCGGCGACGACGCCACGGTCTCGGAGCAGCTCATCTCGACACGCAGGCTGATCGAATGCGAGGCGGCCGCGCTGGCGGCTCCGCTCATCTCCGAGGTCGCCCTCGGCGAATGCGAGGAGTGCGTGGACTCGATGGTCGCGGCCTCGGCGCGGGCGGACGTGGACGCGTTCGTGGCGGCGGACCTGCGTTTCCATGCGGTGATCATGGAGGCGTCGGCCAATCTCTTCCTCGCCGTCCTTCTCGCGCCCCTCACCGAAGTGATGGCCGAGCGGCGGAAGCAGACGTCCCAGGTGCCGCAGATCCAGGAGCACGCGATCGCGGAGCACCGGGCCATCGTCGCCGCCCTGCGGACGGGCTCGAGCGCGGCCGCGCGGGAGGCGATGGACCACCACCTGCAGCAGACGCTCGACGATCTGCGCGCCTACGTCCTGAGCTGAGTCGGTTCCGCCCTGCGCGCGGAGACGCGACGGCCCGCTTGACGCTTCCTCCCGCATGCTGCATGCTGTCATACATCTGATAGCTGCTCTCGGAGACGCGAGCACTCTCAATGACGAGGAGAGAACGTGGCATCCATCGATCCGGCGGCGCTGCCCGCCGTCGCCGAGCCCGACGTCGACGCCCTGGCCGCCCGGGTCGCCGATGCGGACCGTGTCTTCGTCGTGCTGGACGACGACCCGACGGGCACGCAGTCCGTGGCGGACCTCCCCGTGCTCGGCGCGTGGGACGTCGAAGACTTCGCCTGGGCGTTCGCCTCGGGCGCTCCCGCCGTGTACGTGCTGACGAACTCCCGCAGCCTCGCGCCCGAGTCCGCCGAACGCATCAACCGTGAGGTCGTGCGCGCCGCCCTTCGCGCCGCGGAGCGGTCGGGGATCCGCGTCGATTTCGTCAGCCGCAGCGACTCGACGCTGCGCGGCCACTTCCCCCTCGAGCCGGACACGATCATCGAGGAGGTCCGCCTCGCCGGCGGCACGCACATCGGCAACACCGTGGTGGTCCCGGCGTTCCCGGATGCCGGGCGCATCACGATCGACGGGACGCACGGCGTCCTGGCGGATGGAGCGTTCACCCCCATCGGCGAGACCGAATTCGCCCGCGACTCGACGTTCGGGTTCACGTCTTCGCGCCTCGCCGACTGGGTCGAGGAGAAATCGGGCGGCGAGATCGCGGCATCCGATGTCGTCCAGATCACCCTCGCCACACTGCGCCGGAGTGCCGCGGCGGTCGCCGACGCGCTGCGGTCCGCCGCCGACGGCGTGCCGATCGTCGTCGACGCGGTGGTCGAGGAGGATCTCATCCAGCTGGCGCTCGGTCTCGAGATCGTCGAAGCGGAGGGACGCTCGTTCGTCTACCGCGTCGGCCCGCCGTTCGTCCGCGCGCGCATCGGACAACGCCGTCGGGAGCCCGTGGACGTCGACGGTCTCACCGCAGACCGGTCGGTGCGCGGTGGACTGATCGTCGTCGGATCGCACGTCGGTCTGACCAGTCGCCAGCTCGCCCATCTGGTCGACCATCGCGATCTCGCCGTGGTGGAGCTGGAGGTGCCGCGGCTGCTCGAGGCGCACACCGCCGCCGACGAGGTGACGCGCGTGATCGACGCCGTCTCGACCGCACTCCTGGGCGGTGACGTCGTCATCCACACGAGTCGAACGCTCGTGCGCACCGACGATCCGGCCGAGAGTCTCGACATCTCGCGACGCGTCTCGCAGGCCGTCGTCGACATCGTCCACGCGGTGGCCGAACGCCGCACCCCTCGGTTCGTGATCGCCAAGGGAGGCATCACCTCCAGCGACGTGGCGACGCGCGGCCTCGACATCCGCCGCGCGCGGGTCCGCGGATCCCTCTTCCCGGGCATCGTCTCGGTCTGGGAAGCCGCGGACGGTCTGGCCGCCGGCATCCCCTACATCGTCTTCGCGGGGAACGTCGGCGACGACACCTCGCTCACCGCGGCGGTCGCACGCCTGTCCGCGACCGCCTGACCGCGCCCGCCCCTCTCGAAAAGGATCGACCCCATGACCTCGACCCCCACCGTCGCCGTCCTCGGACTCGGAGCCATGGGCCTGCCCATGGCTGCACGTCTGGCCGAGACCCTCCCCGTCCGCGGCTTCGACATCGCTCCCGCCCGCCTCGCCCTCGCGCAGGAGTCCGGCGTCGTCCCCGCCGATTCCGCCACGGATGCCGTGAGCGTCGCGCAGGTGGTGCTCGTGGCTGTCCGAGACGCCGCCCAGCTGAACGACGTCCTCTTCGGTTCCGCCGGTATTGCCGGATCGCTGCCCGCGGGTGCCGTCGTGGTGCTCACCAGCACGGTCGGAACGGACGGTGTCGCCGAGGTCGCCGCCGCCCTCGCCGAGAAGGGCATCGGCCTGGTCGACGCCCCGCTGAGCGGAGGCCCCGTCCGTGCGCGCCAGGGCGATCTGCTGATCGTCGTCGGGGCCGACCCGTCCGCGCTCGCCGTCGCTCGACCCGTCCTCGAGGCGCTGGCCTCGACGTTGACGATCGTCGGGGAACGTGCGGGCGACGGCCAGGCGCTCAAGACCGTCAATCAGCTGCTCTGCGGTGTCCACATCGCCGCGGCCGCCGAGGCGCTCGCCCTCGCCGACCGGCTCGGGCTCGACCTCGACCGGACCCTGGATGCCTTGCAGGCCGGCGCCGCCGCGTCGTTCATGCTCGGCAATCGCGGTCCGCGGATGCTGCAGGCCTGGGATGAGGACGGCGCGGAGGTGCTGAGCCGACTCGACATCTTCGTCAAGGACATGGGTATCGTCGGCGCCGCCGCCCGTCGCGTCGGACTCCCGGCGCCCCTCGCGGCGGCCGCGGAGCAGAGCTACCTCGTCGCCCAGACCCAGGGACTCGGCGCCGCCGACGACTCCGCCGTCATCCGTATCGCCGCCCCCACGCGTCGATCCTGAACCCCCTCGGGGCGGCCCGACGGTCGCCCCCTCCCGCGCACCCTGCGCACCCCGCCCGCATCGTCAAGGAAGACCCGCGAAATGACCACACCCGTCCTGCTGGCCATCGGAGTCGGAGGCATCCTCCTCCTGCTCTTCCTCATCATCAAGCTCAAACTCAACGCCTTCCTCGCGCTCCTGATCGTCAGCATCCTGGTCGGGCTGGCGGCGGGTCTGCCGCTCGCGACGATCCCGGCGACCGACACCGATCCGGAGCGGCTGGGCATCGTGCCCGCGATCGTCGCCGGACTCGGGAGCACCCTGGGTTCCATCGCCATCCTGATCACGCTCGGCGCGATGCTCGGCCGCATCATCGAGCTCTCGGGCGGAGCGGCGAGCCTCGCCGGCCGGTTCACCGAGATCCTCGGGCCCCGCCGTGTCGGTGCTGCCCTCACCGGTGCCGCCCTCGTCCTGGCCATCCCGGTGTTCTTCGACGTCGGATTCATCATCCTGGTGCCGATCGTGTACGGCTTCGCCCAGGCGGCCGGTCTCAAGCCGGTCCGCTTCGGCCTGCCGGTCGCGGGCATCATGCTCGCCGTGCACGTGTCGGTGCCGCCCCACCCCGGCGTCGTGGGCGGCGCGGCACTCCTGGGCGCCGACATCGGCTGGCTCACCATCATCGGCATCGTCATGGCGATCCCGCTGGCTTTCGTCAGTCACCTGCTGGCCGGCCGGCTCACCCGGCGCGACATCGACATGCTCCCGTCGACGCGCGAGATGTTCGAGCAGTCCGGCCGCGGGGGCGTGCAGAGCACCGTCACCGGAACGATCACGTCCACCGTCGCGCCGCCCTCCGCCGGAATGATCCTGACCCTCATCGTCACGCCGCTCGTTCTGATCGGGATCGGTACGACCGCCGCGACCCTCCTCCCCGCCGGCGACCCCGTCCGCAACGTCGCGCAGTTCATCGGCGCCCCGCTGTTCGCGCTGCTGATCACGGTGCTCCTGGCGATCTACTTCCTGGGCGTGCGTCGCAAGTGGGGACGCGACAAGATCAGCGACGTCCTCGAGTCGGCTCTGCCCCCCACGGCGGCGATCATCCTCGTCAGCGGGGCGGGCGGCGCCTTCGCCCGGGTCCTCACCGAGAGCGGGATCGGTTCGGCACTGTCGTCGACGCTCCTCGCCACCGGACTTCCGATCCTCGTGCTCGCGTTCGTGGTGTCCCTGGCGCTGCGAGCGGCTCAGGGATCGGCCACCGTCGCGATCCTCACCACGGCCGGGCTGCTGGCCAGCACGGTCGCCGACGGCGGCTACGCGCCGCTGCAGATCGTCGCGATCACGCTGGCGATCGCCTTCGGCGCCCTGGGTCTGTCGCACGTCAACGACTCGGGCTTCTGGGTCGTCACGCGCTACCTCGGGCTGAGCGTCAGCGACGGACTGAAGACGTGGACCGTGCTGACCACCGTCCTCGGTCTCTGCGGGTTCGCCCTGGTCGCCGCCTTCTGGGGCGTTCTGGCAGCGATCGGCTGAGGAACACGGCTCGCCGGACCCGTCCACCTTCGGGTGGGCGGGTCCTTCCGTCGGCGTCGGGAGCGCTGCGAGAGGCCGGGCGATGTGGGAGGCTTCGCTAGAGTCTGGTCATGGACATGCGGGTCGCCGCGTACGCCGTCATCACGGATGCCGACGACCGCGTCCTGCTCGCGCACTGGGTCGACGGACGTCGCGCCGCGTGGACGCTCCCCGGCGGCGGCCTCGAGGACGGTGAGGATCCCGAACGCGCCGTGCGTCGCGAGGTGCGGGAAGAGACCGGGTTCCGGGTCGTGGTCGACGAGCTGCTCGGCATCCATTCCCGCGTGATCCCCGCCGAGAGGCGCCTGTCGGAAGGTGCCGACGGGCCGCTCCACGCCCTTCGGATCGTCTACCGGGCGCACATCGTCGGCGGCCGGCTCAGCTTCGAGGTCGATGGCTCGACCGATCGGGCGCAGTGGTTCTCGCTCCCGGCCGCGCGCAAGGTCCGGCGGGTGCAGCTGGTCGACATCGCGTTCCGGATGGCGCGCCTGTGACCGCCGGTCAGTCGCGCGGTGCGGTGATGTCGGCGACCGTCGCGCCGTAGGCGCGGATGAGATCGTCCGCCTCGACGAAGAGGCTGTAGCCGTGCGCCCCGGCGCCCATGGCGATGCGGCGGCCGACGATGCTCTCGTCGGCATAGACCGGCCAGTCCGTCGTACTGCCGATCGGGACGATGGTGCCCCGCTCGTAGCCGGTGGCCGCGAGGGCGAGTTCGGGTTCGGGCAGCCGCAGCTTGTTCACGCCGACGACCGCCCGCAGCTTCGGCCAGGAGATGACCCGGTCACCGGGAACGAGGGCGAACAGGAACGTGTCGTCCGACCGCTTGACCACGAGGGTCTTCACGATGTCGTCCGGATGGATGCCGAGGAGTTCCGCCGCCTCGTCGAGGGAACGGGCCGCCGGTCGCTCCCGCACATCGACAGAGAGGCCGCGCTGGTGCGCGGCCTCTCGGACTCTGATGGTGGGATCGCTCACGCGTCGGGAGCGCGCAGGGGGTCGTCGGCCACCCACAGCTCGTCGTCGGCGCGGAGGGTCTGCCAGGCGGCGTACGCGACGCCGGCAGCGGCCACGACGCCGAGGATGATGGCGATCACGCCACCGGCACCGATGCCGTCGTGCTGCTTCGGGAGCTTGGCGGCCAGCTGCTTGCTGGCCTTCTTGCCGTACTTCTCGGCGCGCTTGGCGTACTTGTGGGCGTCGAGCTCGAAACCGCGGCCCTTCGCCAGACGGTCACGGGTGTCGCCCGCGGCATCCCACACCGACATCGCTCCACCCACGACGGCGCCGGCCGTCGGGATGACCTTGTCGCTGAGGAAGCGGTTGGTGTACTTCACGCTCTTGTCGACGTACGGCGCGGCGTACTTGTCGTACCCGTCCTGCACGGTGGGAACGAGGTCTTCACGGCTGAAGCGACCGAGCTGGCGACCGGCTTCGCGGGCCACCTTTCCGCTCTCGCCCAGCAGAACCTGCTGGGACTCCCACACCTTCGCGGCGTGCTTCTGGAGCTTGCGCAGTTCCTTCTTGCTCTTGCGGCTGAGGCCCACGGCTTCATCCTCCCTGTCGATGGGATGTACGCGATTCATCTTGCCAGAACGGGGGTCCCGGTCCGCGAACCCTTGCAGATAACTCTGAGAGAATGTACCCATGGCTTCCCACACCGCCGTTGCGACCCTTCACACCAACCACGGCGACATCGTCGTCAACCTGTTCGGAGACCACGCTCCCCGGACCGTCCGGAACTTCGTCGGTCTCGCCGACGGCACCCAGGAATGGACCAACCCGGCCACGGGCGCCAAGGGCGAGGGTCCCCTGTACTCGAACGTCGTGTTCCACCGCATCATCCCCGGCTTCATGATCCAGGGCGGCGACCCGCTCGGTCAGGGCGTCGGCGGCCCCGGCTACACGTTCAACGACGAGATCCACCCCGAGCTCGACTTCGCCGCGCCCTACAAGCTGGCCATGGCCAACGCGGGTCTCCGCCGCAACGCCATCACCGGTCAGCCCGAGGGCACGAACGGCTCGCAGTTCTTCATCACCACCGACCCGACCCCGTGGCTCCAGGGCAAGCACACCATCTTCGGCGAGGTCGCCGACGACGCGTCGAAGAAGGTCGTCGACGCGATCAGCAAGGTGGCCACGGCCGCCGGCGACCGCCCCGTCGAGCCGGTCGTGCTCGAGTCGGTCGACGTCGTCGCCGTCTGACCTTCGGCGGCGGCGGGTGTCTACGACCGAGGAGTTCCGTCGCAACAGCGACAACTTCTGCTACCGGCATCCCGACCGGCAGAGCTTCGTGCTCTGTCAGCGGTGTCTGCGCACGGTATGCCCCGAGTGTCGGACCCCCGCCGCCGTCGGCGTCATCTGCCCGGAGTGCATGGCCCAGCAGCGGGCCACCGAGACTCCGGCGCAGAAGAAGGCGCAGCGCCGCTGGTCGCGTTCGGCACCGATGGCCGCGGTCGCGAGCGGCAGGCCCGTGGCGACGCTGACGATCATCGCGATCACCGGGCTGGCCTACGTGATCGGCCTCGTCCCCGGAGTCGGCGGCATCATCAGCAACGCGTTGGCGTTCTACCCCCCGTTCCTCGTCCCGCAGTTCGGACCGATCGAGCCCTGGCGCCTGTTCACCGCCGCTCTCGTTCACTCCGGGCCCCTCCACATCGGCCTCAACATGCTGGCGCTGTGGTTCATCGGCCGCAACCTCGAACCGTTGCTCGGCCGCTGGCGGTTCGTCGTGCTGTACCTGCTCGGTGCACTCGGCGGCTCGGTCGCCGTGGCGCTTCTCGCCCCCACCACGATCGTCGTCGGTGCCTCCGGGGCGATCTTCGCCCTCTTCGGTGCGCTCCTGGTCATCGGTCGGCACATCGGCGCCGACATCCGCGTCATCGCGGTGCTCATCGGCATCAACTTCGCGTGGCCGTTCGTGGTGGCCTTCATCTCGTCGCTGACCACCGGCGACTTCGGTGCGGCACTGGCCAACGTCGGTGTCTCGTGGCAGGCGCACCTCGGAGGGCTCGTCGTCGGTGCCCTCGTCGGATGGATCTACGCGCGCACGCGGCTGCTCCGCCAGCGCCCCGTTCAGATCGGGCTGCTGATCGCCCTCACGATCGTGCTGTTCGGGCTGCTCGTGATCCCCGTCGTGGTCTACTACTGAGAGTTATCCACAGGCTCATCCACAGGTGGGGATGAATTACACGCGTGTAAGTCGCGCGGGAGTCAGCGCCAGCGCGTCGTCATCAGGAAGCCGACGAAGGCGATCCCGAAACCGATCACGAGGTTCCACGCGCCGATGCCCGGCACGGGGAACTGCGAGTTGCTCAAGTAGAAGACGAGCACCCATACCAAGCCGACGAGCATGAGACCGATCATGATCGGGAGGAACCACACCGGGTTGGGCGTGGAACCGTTCTCGTTGCGCTCAGCGATCGGGTCTTCGCCGTTGCCAGTACGTGCCATGCGGGCCAGTCTAACGGCCAGGTCACTCTCCACCCACGGAACTAGACTCGCCTGGTGTCCACGGTCGAGCAGCCCCTCACGCGCCGCGCGTCCCGACGTCGTCCGCAACGACGGCGCCGGGTCACCGTGCTGGGCGTGATCGGGGATCTGCTGCTGACGGCCGGCGTGGTCGTGCTCCTCTTCGTCGGCTGGCAACTGTGGATCGGCGATGCGATCATCGGCGCCCAGTTCAAGAGCGCAGCCGGCGCCTTGACCGAGGAATGGGCGGCCGCTCCGGTGGCCCCGAGCCCTTCGGCCTCGCCCGACGGCTCCGGTCCCGTGGAGGCTCCCGCCCTGGCGCAGCCCGGGAACGGCGAGGTCTTCGGCGTGCTCCGGGTGCCCCGTCTCGGACCCGATTACCAGTTCAAGCTCGCCGGGGGCGTGAGCGCCTCGGTGACCCTGGACCCCATCGGGATCGGCCACTACCCCGACACCGCGATGCCCGGTCAGCAGGGCAACTTCGCCATCGCCGGCCACCGCGGCAGCCATGGCGCCCCCTTCGCCGACCTGCCGTCGCTGCGCATCGGTGACGCGGTCGTCGTCGAGACGCCCGACGGCTGGTACACCTATCGCTTCCGCAACCTCGAGTACGTCCGCCCCGACGGCGTCGAGGTGCTGCTCCCGACCCCGCAGCAGCCCGAGGTCCAGGCCACCGACAAGCTGATCACGATGACCACGTGCAGCCCGCGGTACGGCTCCGCGGAACGCGCCATCGCGTACGGCGTCTTCGAGTCCTTCACCCCCCGCGCCGACGGACCGCCCGCGTCGCTGACCACCGGAGCCGCCTGATGTACGGAGCCCTCTGGCGAGTGCTGCCCGGACCCTGGTGGGTCCGCCTGCTCATCGTCCTCGTGCTGGTCGCCGCCGTCCTCTACGGGCTGTTCTTCTATGCCTTCCCGTGGGTGAGCGACATCCTCTATCCACAGGAGGTCACGGTCGAGTGAGCTTCCACGTCGTCGTCGTGGACAACCGCGACAGCTTCGTGCACACACTCGCCAGCTACGTCGCGGATCTCGGTGCTCGCGTGACGATGCACCCGGCCACCGCTCCCGGCGTCGTCGCCGCGGTCGCGGCCGCGGACGCCGTGCTCGTCTCCCCCGGGCCGGGGCATCCCGTCGACGCCGGCGCGTCGATCGACGTCGTGCGCGCGGCCCACGCCGACGGCATCCCCCTCCTCGGGGTGTGTCTGGGACATCAGGCCCTCGCGGTGGCCTTCGGAGCGGAAGTGACCAGAGCGCCCGAACTGCTCCACGGGATCACCAGTTCCGTGCACCATGACGGCCTCGGCGTGTTCGCGGACCTGCCCGACGGGTTCCGGGCCACGCGCTACCATTCGCTCGCCGTGGACCCCGCCACCGTGCCGGATGATCTCGTCGTGACCGCCCGCAGCGAGAGCGGCGTCATCATGGGTCTCGCCCACCGCAACGCGCCGCTGACCGGCGTGCAGTTCCACCCCGAGAGCATCCTCACCGAGGGCGGCCACGCTCTGCTCGGCCGCTGGCTCGAGGACGCCGGGCTCCGCGGTGCGGCCGAGCGCGGGCGGAGCCTGCACCCCCGACGGGGTCAGGGACCGGTGCAGTAGGTCAGAGTGATATCGCTGTGCACCGGCACCTCGCCGGGCGCGAGAGACTGCGTCTTGACCAGCGACGGGGTCGTGGCCGGGCAGCCGGCATCCTCTTGCGTGCTCACGGTCAGCTGCTTGTCGTCCGACTCCAGCTCGCGCTTGGCGACGTCGACGGGATAGCCCTCGTAGTTGACGATGACGACGGTTCCGCTGGCGACGACGAGGTTGACGGTGGTGCCCTTGGCGACCTCGGTTCCGGATGCCACGCTCGCCGTCATCACGACGCCCGCGGCGAGGGCCGGATCGGGTTTGCGCTGCACCAGGCCGAGGGACAGGCCGGCGGACTCGAGCGCAGCGCGGGCCTCGGTCTCGGTGATCCCCTCGAGCGTCGGGACCTTCGCGGTGTCGGCACCCGAGGAGACGTAGACGGACACCTCCTGACCCGCGGCGACCGACGTGTCGGCGCCGGGGGTCGTGCGCACCACGTTGCCGGCCGCGATGGTGGCATCGGCGACGTCGATGCGCTTGGCGGAGAGGTCTTCCTTCTCGAGCGCCTGGACCGCGTCGTCGTAGGTCATGTCGACGACGTTCGGGACCGTGCGTCCGGCCGAGGGCACGTCCGTCGACGGCTGGATCTGGATGACCCAGAGCAGAACCGAGATGAGGAGGACGGCGAGGATGGCGACTCCGGCCCAGATCCACGCGACCGGCGGGCCGGGCTGCGTGCGGCGCATCGTGGTGTCGGTGCTGAGCTGGCGGAGCGACCGCGCGGTCTCCGCCGCCTGACGCGGGTTCGGGCCGTACAGCTCGTTCGACAGCGCCGACATCTGACGCTTCGTGGGTTCCTTGCCCTCGACCGTGGCATCCAGGTCTTCGCGGAAACCGGCGGCGTCCTGCGGGCGCTGGAACGGGTCTTTCGCGAGGGCGCGGAGGACGACCGCATCGAGCGCGCGCGGGACCGTGTCGTTGATCTCGCTGGGAGGGAGGGGCGCCTCGCTCACGTGCTGGTACGCCACGGCGACCGGGGTGTCGCCCCGGAACGGGGGACGGCCGGTGAGGAGCTCGTAGAGCACGACACCGGTGGAGTACAGGTCGGCGCGCGCGTCGACCGACTCGCCCTTCGCCTGCTCCGGGGAGAAGTACGCCGCCGTGCCCACGATCGCCGTGGTCTCGGCGACCGTGGAGGAGGAGTCGGACACCGCGCGGGCGATTCCGAAGTCCATGACCTTGATGCGACCGGAGTCGGTGATCATCACGTTGCCGGGCTTGATGTCGCGGTGCACGACACCGGCACGGTGCGAGTACTCGAGGGCCTCCAGGATGCCGTCGACGTAGCGCAACGCGTCGTCGATGGGCACCGGGCCCGCCGCGACGACGTCTTTCAGAAGGCGCCCGTGGACCAGCTCCATGACGATGTACGGAACGGGACGTTCGTGCCCGTCGGCTCCCACCTCGACGTCCTCGCCCGCATCGAACACCCGCACGATGGTCGGGTGCGCCATGCGCGACGCCGCCTGGGCCTCGAGACGGAACCGCGTGCGGAACGCGGCGTCGCCGGCGAGGTCGGCCTTGAGGATCTTGATCGCCACCGTGCGCCCGAGCGTCTGGTCGTAGCCGCGGTAGACGCTGGCCATACCGCCACGACCGATGAGGTCGTCGACGCGGTAGCGTCCGGAGAGGACGCGCGTCTCAGTGGTCACGGGGGAACTCCTGGCGTGGTGGGGGATCGGTTTCGCGGGTCAGCGGCTGGCGCTGGGGTTCGGCGTGGGCGTGCTGGCGCCCGTGATCGCCGCGGTCGCCTCGCCGGACGAGACGGTCCGGTCGGTGCCGGAGCAGCTCACCGTGTACGTCACCTTCAGCGTCTGCCCGGGCGAGTTGCTGACCTGGAGCTGCGCGCTGCGTGCGTCGGGCGCGAACGACGACGTCGACTGACCGTTCTGGAACGTGCCCTGGGTCGCGGTGAAGTTGTACGACGCGACGTTTCCGGTGCCGGACGGGCAGGTGTACGCCTGCCAGGTGACCTCGACGGTGCCGCCGGCCGTGGCCTGGCTCGGCTCGATGGTCGGCGTGGCCGGCGTGGGAAGCTGCGTCTGCTCGCCGAACACGCGCAGAGTGATGACCGTTCCCGCGGGGACGCGACCGGTGGGGGTCACGGTGTCGACCGTGCCGACCTGCTCGGGCGAGGTCGCGGCATTGCCGGTCTCGCAGTTGGCGCCGAGGTCGGCGTCGCCGAGGATCGCGCTGGCCTCGTCGCACGTCTTGCCCGGCAGGCCGAGCGCGTTGACGTCGATGAGCTGCGAGGACTGCGTCGGGGTCGACGACGGGGTCGAGGCAGTGCGCGAGGGCGTCGCCGAGCCGGACGTCGACGGGGACGGGTCGGGATCGGCCGAGTTCTGGTTGCTGAGCACCGCGAACAGCGTGCCGCCCAGAACGAGCAGCAGCAGCGCGATGAGAGCGACCAACGGCCACGTCCACGGGCTGCGCTTCTTCTTCTGCGGGCGGGCGTCCTCTTCCGTGTGCTCCTCGGAGAGGAGCGACGTCGCGGCGGGTGCGGGCAGCAGGCGCGTCGCGGCGGAGGTCTGCCCCGCGGTGAGCAGCTGCGTGGCCTCGTCGGCGACCGCGACACCCGCGGCGATGGCGGGAACGGCACCGGCGGCCGCGGCCAGGTCTCCGCGACGCAGCGCCGTCGCCGCGCGCGACACGGCAGCGGCCGAGGCCGGGCGGTCGTCGGGCTTCTTCGCGATCATCGCCATCACGAGGTTCTGCACCGGGACGGCGACGGTGGGGGGCAGCGGCGCGGGCTGCTCGTTGATCTGCGCCATGGCGATCGCGACCTGCGACTCGCCCGTGAACGGACGCTTCCCGGCCAGCGATTCGTACGCGACGATTCCGAGCGAGTAGATGTCGGTCGCGGGGGATGCCGGGTGGCCGGACGCCTGCTCGGGCGACAGGTACTGCACCGTTCCCATGACCTGACCGGTCGCGGTGAGCGGCACCTGGTCGGCGATGCGGGCGATGCCGAAGTCGGTGATCTTCACCCGACCGTCGGGCGTGATCAGCAGGTTGCCGGGCTTGATGTCGCGGTGGACGAGGCCGGCGGCGTGCGCGGCCTGCAGGGCCGCCGCCGTCTGCGCCACGATGTCGAGGGTCTTGTCGGTGGACAGCGACCCCTCGCGTTCGAGGATCGTGGAGAGCGCCTCGCCGGGCACGAGCTCCATCACGAGGAAGGCGCTGCCGTCCTCCTCGCCGTAGTCGAACACGCTCGCGATGCCCTCGTGGTTGACGAGTGCGGCGTGGCGCGCCTCGGCGCGGAAGCGCTCGAGGAAGCCGGGGTCGCCCATGTACTCGTCTTTGAGGATCTTGATCGCGACGGTACGTCCGATGACGTGGTCCGTCGCTTCCCAGACCTCGCCCATCCCGCCGATCGCGATCCGCGAATCCAGCTCGTAGCGTCCTCCGAAGGTCACTCCTTGCGTCGGTCTCATTTGCCCAGCACCGCCTCCATGACCTTCTTCGCTATCGGGGCGGCGATCTCGTTGCCGCTCCCGCTCTGACCCTGGCCCCCGCCGTTCTCCACCACGACAGCGACAGCGACCTTCGGGTCGTCCGCCGGGGCGAATCCGGTGAACCAGAGAGTGTAGGGACGAGTGTCGTTCTCTGCGGTGCCGGTCTTACCCGCCACCTCGACCCCGTCTATTCTTGCATTCGACGCCGCGCCGTCCTGGACGTTCGCCTTCATCATCGTGACCATCTGGGCCGCGAGGTTGGAGTCCAGCGCGCGGCCGTACTCGCTGCTCGAGCCCTCGGTGCTCGAAAGGTCCGTTCGGATCACGCGGTCGATCATGCGCGGGTTCATGACGACGCCGTCGTTCGCGATGCCGGCCGACACCATCGCCATCTGCAGCGGAGTGGCGCGCACCTGCCCCTGGCCGAAGCCGCTGAGCGCCGTCTGGGGCGCGTCGAGGTTCGAGGGGTAGGTCGAGGGCGTGGAGGCGAAGGTCGAGTCCGGGACCATCGCGAACGAGGAGTTGAAGCCGTACTTCTCGGCCTCGGCGCGGATCGCGTCGTCGCCGAGCTCGACGGCGAGCTCCGCCATCGGGATGTTGCAGCTCAGGCGCAGAGCCGTCGCGATCGTGACCGTGTCGCCGTCGCCGCACGCTCCGCCACCGGCGTTGCTCACGACGCTCGAGGACTGGGGCAGCGTGTACGAGGAGACGTTCGGGAACGTCGAGTCGGGGGTGTAGCGGCCGGATGCGAGCGCCGCCGAGGCCACGACGAGCTTGAAGGTCGAGCCGGGTGGGTTGAGGTCGCCCTCGATCGCCCGATTGTCGAGCGGCTTCGACGGATCGGCGGTGAGCTGGTCGTACGCGGCGTTCACCGCGTCCGCATCGTGCACGGCGAGCAGGTTGGTGTCGTAACTCGGCTTGGACACCATGGCCAGGATCCGGCCCGTGGACGGCTCGATCGCGACGACGGCGCCCTGCTGGTCGCCGAGGGCGTCCCAGGCGGCGCGCTGGACGTCGGCATCCAGGGAGAGTTCGACGTTGGATCCGCGCTGCACCTCGCCCGTCACGGTGCGTTCGATCCGGCTGAAGAAGTCGTTCTCGTCGGAACCGCTGAGCACGGCGTTCTCGGCGGACTCGATCCGGGTCCGCGCGTCGAGGACGGGGTTCATGTAGCCGGTGACGGGCGCCCACATGTCGGCATCCACGTACTGACGTTGCCAGCTGTAGACGTCCTCGGAGGGGACGGACGAGGCGATCGCCGTTCCGCTGACGATGATCGAGCCGCGCTGGATCTCGTAGGAGTCGTACAGCGCACGCCGGTTGCCGGCGGTGTTCGCGAGGTTGGCCGCCTGGCCGACCTGGATGACGCTGGTCGACACGAACAGCGCGAGGAACATCGCCAGCATGACGATGCTGAGGCGTCGGAGTTCTTTGGTCACGGTGCCTCCTCCAGGGTGCGGGTGCGGACGGACGGGACGGTGCTCATCAGCCGATCACCACCCGGGGACGGCTGCGGACGGCATCCGAGATGCGGAGGAGGAACGCGACGATGATCCAGTTCGCGACGAGGGACGAACCACCCGCCGCGAGGAATGGCGTCGTGAGGCCGGTGAGCGGGATGACCCGGGTCACACCGCCGACCATGATGAACACCTGCAGCGCGATCGTGAACGAGAAGCCCGTGGCGAGGAGCTTCCCGAAGTCGTCCTGTCCGGCGAGACCGACCCGGATGCCGCGGCTGGCGAAGACCATGTAGAGCGCGAGGATCGCGAACAGGCCGACGAGACCCAGCTCTTCGCCGAGGCTCGGCACGATGTAGTCGCTCTGCGACAGCGGCGTGATGTACGGGCGGCCCTGACCGAGTCCGGTGCCGAACAGACCGCCGTGGGCGAGGCCGAAGATGCCCTGGGTCAGCTGGTAGCTGCCGCCGTCGGCATCGATGACCTCGGGGTTGAAGGCATCGAGCCAGTTCGTGAAGCGGCCGTTGACATACGGCAGGACGCGGGATGCCAGGAACGCCCCGGTCGCGGCCAGGACGACACCGATCAGGACCCAGCTGGTCTTGCCGGTGGCGACGTAGAGCATCGCGACGAACATCCCGAAGATCAGCAGGCCCGTGCCGAGGTCGCGCTGGAGCACGATGATGCCGAGCGAGACGAGCCAGATGATCAGCAGCGGACCCAGCTCGCGGGCGCGCGGCCACGTCATGAACAGGAAGCGCGTCCCCGTGGAGGTGAGGCTCTCGCGGGTGCGGACGAGGTAGCCGGCGAAGAAGATCGCCAACGCGATCTTCGCGAGCTCGCCCGGCTGGAAGGACACGAACCCCAGCGAGACCCACACGTCCGCGTTCTGCTCGGTGCCCAGGCCCGGGACGAAGGGGAGCAGGAGCAGCAGGATGCCGATGAGGCCCGAGAGGTACGTGTACCGGAACAGGACGCGGTAGTTGCGCACGAAGACGACCACGAGCAGGGCCGCGACCAGCGCGATCGCCGCCCAGGCGATCTGGCGGATGGCCGTGGCATCCCACCCCTTCAGACCGACCGCGAGGTCGATCCGGTAGATCATCGCGATCCCGAGGCCCGTGAGGACGGTCGCGATGGGGAGCACGAACGGGTCGGCGTCCCGGGCGCGCAGGCGCAGCACGACGTGGAGGACGAGCGCGAGCAGGGCGGGGATGCCGGCGAGCATCAGGTAGCCCGACTCGATCGCGCCGTTCACCCCGAGCTGCACCAGTACGATCGCCGAGCCGTACACGGCGATCGCGAACAGCAACAGGCCGAGCTCGCGGTTGCGCTGCTTGGCGGGCGTCCGGATCTTCTTCAGCGCGCGCATGACGGCGGTGTCGGTGGACACCTCTGGCGATCGCGTCAGCTTCTGGTCGGTCATCCCGTGGCCTCCGGTTCCGGACGCAGACGATCCACGATGAGCTCGGCGTCCGAGAGGGAGCGCGCCGAGATGGTCGCCTCCACCGTCTGCCGATCGAACTCGGACAGGTCGGCGAGCACGATGTTCGTGTCCTCGTAGACGGTGGACAGCGACAGCGGCCCGATGGACTGCTGGATGCCGCGGTAGATCACGACCGAGTTGTCGTCGGCGCCGACGTAGTAGCGCGTCTGCGTCCACTGGTAGCCGGCGAACAGGCCCGCACCGATCCCGGCGAGCACGAGGATGAGGGCGGCGAGCCAGCCCAGGCGCCGGCGACGGGCGCGGCGACGATCCTCCTCGATGAGTTCTTCCAGGAACTCGGCCGCGGGCTCGAAGTGCGTCGGTTCGTTCGCCGCCTGGCGCGCCGAGTGCAGCCACGTCGACCGCGCGGGCCGCACGGGCGGGACCATGACGCCGCTGGGGTTCGAGGCCGAGCCGACGATCGTGGGCGTCCCGATGAACACGGGGTGCTGACCGCCCACATCGACGATGACGACGGTGACGTTGTCGGGGGCGCCGCCGTCGAGCGCCTGCTTCAGCAGTGCGTCCGCGGTGCGGGCGGGCGGCATCCCGAGCGCGAGCGCCTTGGTCGTGTGCGCGTCGTCGACGACGCCGGAGAGACCGTCGGAGCAGAGGAGCCAGCGGTCGCCGTCCTGCGTCGGCATGATGAACGTGTCGACCTCGGGGTCGGGATCCATGTCGCCGAGCACGCGCATGAGCACCGACCGGCGCGGGTGATACCGCGCCTCTTCGGGGGTGATGCGACCCGAATCGACGAGGCGCTGCACGAAGGTGTGGTCCGTGGTGATCTGGGTGAGCGTGTCGTCGCGGTACAGGTAGACGCGCGAGTCGCCGATGTGGCCGATGACGGCGTAGTCGTCGACCATGATGACCGCGCTGACGGTCGTGCCCATGCCGGCCAGCTCCGGGCGACGCGCAACCGTGTCGATGAGGGTCGTCGCGGTGTCGGCGAGGGCGTCGCGGAGGGCGTGCTCGGCCGCGGTCGTGCTGGGGAACGGCTGGTCCAGCTCGGTCAGTGCCGCGATCGCCAGGCTCGAGGCGACATCACCTCCGGCGTGACCGCCCATGCCGTCGGCGACCACGAAGAGGTTGGACCCGGCGTAGCCGGAGTCCTGATTGTTGGAGCGCACCTTGCCCGTGTGGGAGATGGCCGCGCTCGAGCCCTGGAAGACCATGGAGGCGGGTTACTTCCGCAACTCGAAGGTCGTCGCGCCGACCTTGATCGGAGCGCCCACCTTCACCTGGACCGGGGATGCCACCCGTACCCCGTCATGCGTGGTCCCGTTCGTGGAGTCGAGGTCCTGCAGCATCCACTGGTCGCCCCACAGCACGAGTCGTGCGTGGTGGCTGGAGGTGTAGTCGTCGCGGATGACCAGGCCCGACTCGCTCGAGCGGCCGATGGTGAGGGGCTCGGTTCCGAGGGGGAGTTCGAGCCCGGCCTTGGGGCCGCTCGTGATGACGATGCGCGAGACGGACGCGGTCGTCGCGAGGCCGCCGGCGGGGGCGGGCACCGGTGCGGCGGGACGCTTCACCTGCGTCGTCTCGGCGTTCGGCGACGACGTGGGGGCGGGTGCAGCGGGCGCCGGGGCGGATGCCGAGGGCTCGGGGAGCTTCCGGACCTTCACGCCGAACAGATCGGCCCGCAGCGAATAGACGACGCCGAACACGAAGAACCAGAGCAGCACGAGGAAGCCGCCCTGCAGAAGAAGAAGAGTCAGTGGACTCATGACAGGGGCCCCCGGTCCCGGACGTCGAAGAGCTGCGTCGCATCGGACGGCGCCGCTCGCCGTGCGGTCTGTGCCTGCGCGACCACACGGAAGACGATAGCGGTGCGGCCGATCGAGATGGTCGAGTCCGGCGGAAGCGCGGCCTCGGAGACCTTCCGACCGTTGAGGGTCGTTCCATTGGTCGAGCCGAGGTCGCGGACCATCGCGCGCTCGCCGTCCCACAGGATCTCGACGTGCTTGCGGCTCGTGCCGGCGTCGGGGATCGTGATGTCGGCGTCGCTGCCGCGGCCGATGACCGTGCGGGCCTTCACGAGCGGGTGGCGGGTGCCGTTGATGTCGACGACTCCGCGCCACGACACCTGACCCTCGCTCGTGCGCGAATCCACCCGAAGCGTGCCGGTCGACAGTGACGTGTCGCGCTCGATCGAGATCGTCACCGGTCCGGCGAACGAATACCCCTGCGTGCGGGCGTGCTGCTTGACGAGGGTGTCGAGTTCGGTCACGAGGGTCGAGCCGAGGGCGCTCATCTTCTCGTCGTCCGCGGGCGACAGGCGCACCGTGAAGGCGTTCGGCGCGAGGATGCGCTCACGGCTCACGACGACGGCGTTCTTGTCGAGCTCGCTCCGCAGCGCGGAGGCGATCTCCACGGGCTGGATGCCACTGCGGAAGGTCTTCGCGAACGCACCGTTGACGGCGCGTTCGAGACCCTTCTCGAAACTGTCGAGTAGCCCCACGAGACTCCTTCAGGCAGGCAGACCAGTAGCCACATCGTAGTCAGCACGCCTGGACAGGTCATGGATGCCGGTCCCGGACACGTTTCATCGGGGGTCCGTGGCCGTGATATTCTCGGGAAGTTGAGTCTGCGGCATCCGTGGACGCAGCGACTCGCGCGAGTGGCGGAATAGGTAGACGCGCTGGCTTCAGGTGCCAGTGCCCGCAAGGGCGTGGGGGTTCAAGTCCCCCCTCGCGCACAGAACGAAGAAGGCCCCGGATTCATCCGGGGCCTTCTTCGTTGTCTGTGGGAGCGGGAGGGCTGGCGAGGGTCAGGGTGCGTCGGGCAGAGGATGCCGCAGACCGAGTGTGGCGGCGACCCCGCCCAGGCGGTCGTCCAACGTCGCCAGGGGCGCGCCGATGTGTGTCGCGGTGGCCAGGACGCAGGTGTCCGGCATCTTGAGTCCGTGTTCCGCCCGCAGGCGCGCCAGAAGGAGGGGCTCGGTGGGGCCGATCGTCGTCACCTGGACTCCGAGGTTCTGCAGGTGCGACCACAACGCGGCGTCCTGGCCACGCTTCGCTGCGCCGACGAGGGTCTCGGCGGCCGTGAGCGCGTGCATCGAGAACGGCCCGCGTTCCACGGCGAAGAAGTTCTTCGCGTTTTCGTGGTGGACGTCGCCGGGCGAGAGGAGGGCGATGATCACGCCGGCATCCAGCACGATCATTCGGGCCACTCCGTGCGAAGGTCATCGAGATAGCCCTCGGGGTAGAGGCCCGCGAAGTCTGCGATCAGCGCGTCGAGGTGTCTGCGCCGACTCGCCGTCAGCGTCGGCTCCAGCGCCTCGATGGTCCGCGCGCCTTCCAAAACCAGGTGCGTCAGCAGCACGGACGGACTCTCGCCGGGCCAACGCCGACGGGCGATGCGCAACGCCTCTTCGATCTCGGGCGTATGCGTCACCTGCGTACGCGTGCGGGTTGTGGGCATGGGGGAGTGTACCACCTATGCTCCGGTGCAACACCGGTGCCCTCGGCGGTCCGGGAAGCACGGGGCTCCGCGGATCCGCGCCTTCGCGGCTCGCCCCGGCGCGGACTCACCCGGGGGCCGGGAGAATGCCGCCTATGACGTACCGGCTTCACCTCACCCTCATCGCGGCTCGACCGGACCCCTCATGACGACCCGTCTGTCGGAGCCCGGGACGCTGCTCGACGAGACCGCCCCCGAGGCGGTCGTCACGCCTCCGATCAGCGCCGTGGCGCGGACGCTGCGGTCCCCGGTCTTTGTCGCTGTCGTCTTCGTGGCGACGGTGGTGCAGGTCTGCAGCGATCCCGTGCTCGCGATCTTCAGTGGCACGGGCCAGTGGGACCACACTCTGCCGCCCCAGGCGGTCATCGCGTTGACGGCGTTCATCTGCCTCGCGCAAGCGGTGTGCGTGTCCCGATCGGGGACGCGACCCGAGCTCGGGATGCTGGGCGCGGTGGCGTGTTATCTCGTGGTGGCGGTCGCGCTCGGTGTGCCCACCTGGGCGACACCGATGCAGTTGGTCGTCGCGATCTCGATGGCAGCGCTGGGCAGCGCGCGTCGGATCCCCGTCGCGGCGACGTGGGCGGCCGGAACCGTCGCCGTGTCCGCCGTGGCGCTCGGCGGGTGGGCGGCGAGCGTGGGGGCGCCCCCGGAGGCGGTCGCCGCGTTCCTGCTCACGGAGGGGGTGTCGTTGGCATCCCTGTCCTTCGCCGGGGTGGCGCTCGGCGCTCTTTACGCCGTGCTCGAGCGGCGGGCCGAGTGCGAGCGTCGACGGGCCGCGGACATCCAACTGCAGCAAGCGGAGGCGATCGAGGCGTCGAGGGCGGCGGAGCGGGGACGCATCGCCCAGGAACTCCACGACGTCGCCGGTCAGCACCTCGCCGGGCTGGTGTCGCTCTGCGACGCCTCGGCCGACCTGGCGCCCGCGCATCCGCAGCAGGCGCTGCAACTCATCGACGAAGTCCGCGCGGAGGGCCGCTATGCCGCGGCGAGCCTCTACGGTGCGCTCGGGGATCTGCGTGCCGTCGAGGCGACGGCGCACACACCCACACCCGATCTGCGCCACATCGAGGGGCTCGTGGAGTTCTGGCGAGAGCGCGGCAAGGAGGTCTCGGCCGAGATCGAAGGCGACCCGGAGATCCTGCCGGCGGTGGTGTCGACGACCGCCTACCGCGCCATCCAGGAGGCTCTGTCGAACGCCGCCAAGCACGCGGCCGGTGCGCCGATCGGCATCCAGGTGCGGATCCGGCCGGACCGTCTCGTCGCGGTCGTGCAGAACGGTCCTCCGCGCCGGCCGCGGACGGACGAACGTGGTCTCGGGCTGGGCTGGGGGTTGGATAACCTGCGCCAGAAGCTCACTCTCGTCGACGGGACGCTCGCGGCGGGGGCCGACGGCACGGGGGGCTGGCGCGTGGAGGTGGAGATTCCGCTTCCCCGGACGATGGAGGCATGACGTGACGGAAAGCGCATCGATCAGGGTGCTCATTGCCGACGACAACCGTCCGTTCCGTCGCGGCGTGCGACTCCGACTGGAGAACGCGGACGGGATCATCGTCGTGGGTGAGGCAGCCACCGGTCGTGACGCCGTGAAAGGTGCGCTCGCCGAGCACGCGGACGTCGTGCTGATGGACCTGGAGATGCCCGAGATGAACGGCATCGATGCCACGCGCACGGTCGTCGAGGAGTCGGGGGGCAGCACCCGCGTCATCGCGCTGACCAGCCACGGCGAGGACCATCTGGTGATGAGCGCTCTGAGCAGTGGGGCGTCGGGGTACCTGCTCAAGACCCACGACAGCTCGCAGCTCGTCGATGCCATCCGCGCCGCGCACCGAGGTGAGGCGCTGATGTCGTCGCGCGTGACGCGCTCGGTCCTCACCGACATCGCCCGGCGCCGCATCACCGACCAGGATCGGGCCAAGGCGGCATCCCTCAGCCCGTCGGAGGCGCGGGTCGTCAGCCTCCTCAGCGACGGGATCACCTCGAACGAACAGCTCGCGGCGGAACTCGTCGTGTCGATCAACACCGTCCGGAGCCATGTGCAGTCCTCGATGCGGAAGACCGGCGCCGCCGACCGCACCCAACTTGCGCTGTGGGGCGTCCGGGTGCGTTCCGTGCTGGCGGCTCATCCGAACGGATGAATCTCATCCCGCTTCGCCGCCGCCGGCGCGGTGAGGTGATCACGGCGGGAAGAGGGAGGGGCGGGGGCTGCCCCCAATACAGCCCCCGCCCGCCTCGGTATCCGACCCGAGCGGATGCCGCCTGCATCGAGACCGTCGACGCGTGAGCGGATGTCCCTGCGTGCGACGGTAACCCCGGCTCTCGCCCGCCTCTCCGCGGCCTTCTCACCCCCGCCGAGTCGAGTCCCGCGGAATATCGCGGGGTTCGGCCGCGAATCCGACGCACGGCCGTGTGGAGAGCGGGAAGAAAGTCATCCGAATGGACGACGATCGCGCGTCAAACCCGACTCGGGTGCCTCTGGTGCGCTTTCGGCATCCGCGATATGCTCGCTAAACGAACAGGCGTTCGCTGAACGAACAGGGGAACCATGATCGACAAGACCGTTCCCGACGTCGCGGCGGCCGTGGCGGGCATCGCCGACGGCTCGACCGTGATGATCGGCGGATTCGGCCGTGCCGGACAGCCCGTCGAACTCATCGACGCGCTCATCGCGCACGGCGCCCGCGACCTCACCGTCGTCAACAACAACGCCGGCAACGGCGACACCGGACTCGCGGCGCTGCTCGCGGCCGGCCAGGTGCGCAAGATGATCTGCTCCTTCCCGCGGCAGAGCGACTCGTGGGTCTTCGACGGCCTGTACCGCGACGGCAGGATCGAGCTCGAACTCGTGCCGCAGGGGAACCTCGCCGAGCGGATCCGCGCGGCCGGCGCCGGAATCGGCGGCTTCTTCACGCCGACCGGGTTCGGCACCCAGCTCGCCGAGGGCAAGGAGACGCGGCGCATCGATGACCGCGACTACGTCCTCGAGTACCCGATCCACGCCGACGTCGCGCTCGTCAGCGCGTACCGCGCCGACCGGTGGGGCAATCTCGTCTACCGCGAGACCGCGCGCAACTTCGGGCCGATCATGGCCGCCGCGGCGAGAACCACCGTGGTGCAGGTCGACGAGATCGTGCCGCTCGGCGACCTCGACCCCGAGGCCGTCGTCACGCCCGGGCTGTACGTCGACCGGGTCGTGGCCGTGGGTGAGCGCCGGTGGCTGCAGGACGGCGTCTTCGTCGGCGGCGTCGACATCGAGGGGCGCCCGCTCGCCCGGAACGGAGCGGACTCATGACCACCCGCGTCTCCCGCACCGCGCTCGCCGCGCGCGTGGCATCCGACATCCCCGAGGGAGCCGTGGTGAATCTCGGCATCGGAGCCCCGACGCTCGTGGCGGACTACCTGCCCGAGGGGCTCGAGATCGTGCTGCATACCGAGAACGGAATGTTGGGCATGGGCCCCGCGCCGGTCGAGGGATCGGTCGATCCCGACCTCATCAACGCCGGAAAGCAGCCGGTCACGGCGCTCGCCGGAGCCGCGTACTTCCACCACGCCGACTCCTTCGCCATGATGCGCGGCGGGCACCTCGACGTGTGCGTGCTGGGGGCGTTCCAGGTCTCGGCATCCGGTGATCTGGCGAACTGGTCGACCGGCGAGCCCGGGGCGATTCCGGCCGTCGGCGGGGCGATGGACCTCGCGATCGGCGCGAAGGACGTCTACGTCATGACCGACCTGCTCACCAAGCAGGGCGCCCCCAAGCTGGTGGAGGCGTGCACCTACCCGCTCACCGGCGTCGGCTGCGTCTCCCGCGTCTACACCGACCACGGCGTCTTCGACGTCACCCCCGACGGCTTCCGCGTGCGGGAACTGTTCGGCGACAACACGCACGCCGAGATCGAGGAACTGCTCGGTCTCACGCTGATCGAGCAAGGAGCCTGACATGACCGCCAGCTACGTCTACGACGCCGTCCGCACGCCCTTCGGTCGCGCCGGGGGAGCCCTGGCATCCGTTCGCCCCGACGATCTGGCCGCGCTGGTGATGAAGGCGGCGGTCGAGCGCACCGGGCTGGACCCCGCCCGCATCGACGACGTCGTCTTCGGGGATGCCAACCAGGCCGGGGAGGACAACCGCAACGTCGCCCGTTTCGGCGCGCTGCTCGCCGGCTTCCCGACGTCGGTCACGGGCGCCACCGTGAACCGGCTCTGCGCGTCCTCGCTCGAGGCCGTGATCCAGGGGTCGCGCGCGATCGAGTCCGGCGACGCCGACATCGTGCTGGCTGGCGGCGTCGAGTCGATGAGCCGTGCGCCGTACGTCGTGGAGAAGGCCGCGAAGCCGTTCCCGGCGGTCGGCAACGCGACCATGTGGAACACCGCGATCGGGTGGCGCATGACCAACCCCGCCCTGCCGAAGAACTGGACGATCTCGAACGGCGAATCCGCCGAGAAGATCGCGCGCGAGTGGGGCATCACGCGCGAGGTGCAGGATGCCTTCGCCGTGCGGTCGCACCAGCGTGCGGCATCCGCGTGGGCCGCGGGCGTCTTCGACGGCGAGATCGCGGCCGTGCCCGGCGTCGCGCTCACCCGCGACGAGGGCATCCGCGACGACACCTCCGTCGAGAAGCTCGCGGGGCTGAAGGCGCTGTTCGCCGCCGACGGGCAGGGGAGCGTCACGGCCGGCAACTCGTCGCCGATCAACGACGGAGCCTCCGCCGTGCTCATCGGCGGCGAGGGGGCCCTGGATGCCGAGCCGCTGGCGCGTATCGCGGGTCGCGCGGCCCACGGTGTCGACCCCGACGTGTTCCCGATCGCCCCGATCGAGGCCGCGAACAAGGCGCTCGCGCGCGCCGGGAAGACGTGGGCCGACGTCGACTTCGTCGAGCTCAACGAAGCCTTCGCGTCGCAGTCGCTCGCGTGCCTGGCCGGGTGGCCCGACCTCGACCCCGAGAAGCTCAACGTCCACGGCGGTGCACTCGCAATCGGGCACCCGCTCGGCGCGTCCGGCGGCCGCATCATCGGCCGCGCGGCGCACGAGCTCGCGCGCCGCGGCTCGGGAGTCGCGGTCGTCGCGATCTGCATCGGCGTGGGCCAGGGCCTCGCCGTCGTGCTGGAGCGGTGAGGTCGCTCACCGACGGATCGATAGGGTGAGCCGGTGACCGACGCCGAACCTTTCGCCCCCGCGCCTGAGGACGACAGCGACGGCCCCGGGGAGGTCGTGCAGGCCTTCGTGCGCGGGCTCGCGGTCATCCGCGCGTTCGACGCCGACAACCCCGAGCTGACGCTGAGCGAGGTCGCGCGTCGAGCGGGCGTGACGCGCGCCGCCGCGGGCCGCTTCCTCCGCACGCTGCAGAGCCTCGGTTACGTGCGCAACGACGGGCGCTCGTTCGCCCTCACGCCGCGCGTGCTGGAGCTGGGCTACAGCTACCTCTCGGCCCTGTCGCTCCCCGAGGTCGCGCAGCCGCACCTCGAGGCGCTGTCGCGCGCGGTCGGCGAGAGCGCGTCGGCTGCGGTGCTGGACGGCGCCGAGATCGTCTACGTCGCGCGCGTACCCGTGCGCCGGATCATGTCGGTGGGCATCACCGTCGGCACGCGGTTCCCGGCCGCGATCACGAGCATGGGTCGCGTCCTGTTGGCCGCGGCATCCGCCGACGAACGAGATCGAATCCTGGATGCCGAGCCCCTGGCGCCCCGGACCCCCCGGACGCTGACCGACCCCGCCGCCGTGCGGCAGGAACTCGAGCGGGTGCGCGCGCAGGGCTGGGCCCGCGTCGACGGCGAGCTCGAACCGGGGCTGCAGTCGCTCGCGGCTCCCGTCCACGGCCGGGACGGCGCGGTGGTCGCGGCCATCAACCTGTCGATGTCGAGCGGCCGTTACCCCGAGGCCGAGGTCGCCGACCGGCTGATCCCCGCGCTGCTCGCCGCGGCCCGCGACATCGAGGCCGACCTGCGGGTGGCGTGACCGGTGGACGTCGTGGTCTCCATCTCGGCGCCGGCGACCTAGGAAGAAAGAGCCTCACATGGCGAGAAAGATCATCCTCGACTGCGACCCCGGCCACGACGACGCCATCGCTCTACTGCTCGCTCACGGACACCCCGACATCGAGCTGCTCGCGGTCACGACCGTGGCGGGCAACCAGACGCTCGAGAAGGTCACCCGCAACGCGCTGGCCGTCGCCGAGGTCGCCGGCATCACGGGCGTCCGATTCGCGGCCGGTTCCCCTCGCCCTCTCGTCCGCGAGCTCGAGATCGCCGACGTCCTGCACGGCGACACCGGGATGGACGGGCCGACGCTGCCCGATCCCACGATGAGAGTGGAAGACCAGCATGCGGTGAACCTCATCATCGAACTGGTCATGACACATCCCGCCGACACGATCACTCTCGTCCCGACCGGCGCGCTCACCAACATCGCCCTGGCCGCGCGTCTGGAACCACGCATCATCGACCGTGTCCACGAGGTCGTGCTCATGGGCGGCGGACACAGCGAAGGCAACTGGGGGCCGAAGAGCGAGTTCAACATCGTGGTCGACCCCGAAGCCGCGCACATCGTGTTCGATGCGCCCTGGCAGGTGACGATGTGCGGTCTCGACGTCACCCACCAGGCATTGGCCACCGATGACGTGATCGACCGCATCGCCGCCGTAGGCACCCGCCCGGCGGCCTTCGTCACCGAACTCCTGCACTTCTTCACAACGACGTACGCCCACACGCAGGGCTTCGCCGCCCCTCCCGTCCACGACCCCGTGGCCGTCGCACGAGTCATCGATCCATCCGTCGTCCAGACCGTTCCGGTCCCCATCGAGGTCGAGCTCACCGGGACGCTGACACGAGGCATGACCGTCGTCGACTTCCGTCACCCCCGTGACTCGCAGAGCCACACGCACGCTGCCATGCAGCTGGACCACGCGAAGTTCTGGGACCTCGTCGTCACGGCGCTCGAACTGATCGGCGACCCCGTCCGCAGGCCGACGGAATGACGCGACCTCAGTGCGCCGCCGTCGGCTCGGCGCGGAACCCCCGCAGCCGCAGGCTGTTGGTCACGACGAACACGGACGACAGCGCCATCGCCGCGGCCGCGACCACCGGGTTCAGCAGTCCCGCCATCGCCACCGGGATCGCGGCGAGGTTGTAGGCGAAGGCCCAGAACAGGTTGCCCTTGATGGTGCCGAGCGTGCGGCGTGCGAGGCGGACGGCGTCGGCGACGACGAGCAGATCGCCGGACACCACCGTGACGTCGCTCGCCGCGATCGCGGCATCCGTCCCTCCGCCCATCGCGATGCCGAGGTCGGCGGCGGTGAGGGCCGCGGCGTCGTTGACACCGTCTCCCACCATCGCCACGACCCGGCCCTCGGCCTGCAGCGCGCGGACGACGTCGAGCTTCTCGGCCGGTGTCACCTCGGCGCGGACGTCGTCGATCACGACCTCGGCGCCCACGCGGGCGGCGGTCGCAGCGTTGTCTCCGGTGAGCAGCACCGGCCGGAGTCCCAGGCGGCGGAACCGCGCGATCGCCTCGGCGCTCGTCGGCTTGATCGTGTCGGCGACGGCGATCGCGCCGAGGTACCGCCCGTCGCGCGCGACGGCGACGATCGTGGCCCGCTCGGCCAGTGCGTCGAGCGAGGACGCGTCTACGTCGACCGCCCACTGATCGCGCAGCCACGACAGCCGCCCGGCGACCACGGCGGAACCGTCCAAGACACCCTGGACGCCGTACCCCGCGTGCGCGGCGAACGACTCGACGGGTGCCGCCGTGCCCGCGGCCGCGGCGATCGCGCGACCGACGGGGTGCTCGGATCCGCCCTCGACGGCTGCGGCGGCCGCGAGCAGCTCGGCGCGGTCCACGCCCTCGGCGGGCAGCACGTCGGTCACGGCCATGCGGCCGGTGGTGACGGTGCCCGTCTTGTCGAGCACGATCGTGTCGACGCGGCGCGTCTGCTCGAGCACCTGCGGACCGCGGATCAGGATGCCGAGCTGCGACCCGCGCCCGGTGCCGACCAGCAGCGCGGTGGGCGTCGCGAGGCCCAGGGCGCACGGGCAGGCGATGATGAGCGTCGCCACGGCGGCGGTGAACGCGAGTTCGAGCGGGGCGCCCGCGCCGAGCCAGCCGGCGAACGCCGCGATCGCGAGAAGGATGACGACCGGCACGAAGACCGCCGAGACTCGGTCGGCGAGCCGCTGCACCTCGGCCTTGCCGGTCTGGGCCTCCTCGACCAGGCGTCCCATGCGGGCGAGCTCGGTGTCGGCGCCCACGCGCGTGATCTCGACGACCAGACGTCCACCGACGTTGATCGTGGCCCCGACGACGCGGGCACCGGGGGCCACCTCGACCGGCACGGATTCGCCGGTGAGCATGCCGGCATCCACGGCCGAGGTTCCGTCGATGACGAGACCGTCAGACGGGATCTTCTCGCCCGGACGCACCACGACGACGTCGCCGACGACGAGGCTCGCGACCGGGACGGTGCGCTCGCGGCCGTCCTCGAGCTTGGTGGCGGAGGTCGCGCCGAGGTTCAGCAGGGCCTTCAGCGCGCTCGCCGAGGCCGTGCGCGCCCGTGCTTCGGCGTAGCGGCCGGCGAGGAGGAACACCGTCACGAGGGCGGCGACCTCGAGGTAGATCTCGTGCGCGGCGGCGGTGGGCGCGCCGAAGAGGGTGAAGCTCATCGTCATCCCGGGCATGCCCGCGCCGCCGAAGAACAGGGCGTAGAGCGACCAGCCGAAGGAGGCGATGACGCCGAGGCTGATGAGCGTGTCCATGGTGACGGCGCCATGGCGGGCGTTGACCGCCGCCGCGCGGTGGAACGGCCACGCGCCCCACACCGCGACCGGGGCGGTCAGGGTGAGCGCGAGCCACTGCCAGTTCGAGAACTGCAGCGCCGGGATCATGGACAGCACCGCGACCGGCACGGCCAGTGCGAGGCTGATGAGCAGCCGGCGGCGGAGGGCGTCGGTCTCGGGATCGGTCGCGACCTCCTCCGGGACGGGCGGCGCGGGCACCGCGGCCGCGTAGCCCGCAGCCTCGACGACCGCGATGAGGTCCGCCGGGTCGAGGTCGTCGCCGCGCACGCGCGCCTTCTCGGTGGCGTAGTTGACGGATGCCTCGACGCCGGGCAGCTTGTTCAGCTTGCGCTCGATCCGGGTGGCGCACGAGGCGCACGTCATCCCGGTGATGTCGAGCTCGACGTCGGTGGTGCTCATGACGGGTCGGCCGCCAGGGCGTAACCGGCCTCCTCGACGGCGTCGCGCACGAGGGCGGCGTCGAGCGGGGTGTCGCTGGCGATCGTGACGCGCGAGACGTCGCCGACGCGCAGGTCGACGGACACGCCCTGCACCCCCGCGATCTCGGAGATCTCCTCGGTGACGCTCCGGACGCAGTGCGCGCACGTCATCCCGGTCACGCCGATCTCCTGGATGACCGCGCCCTCGGGAAGAGGAGTGGATGCCGCCGCCTCGCGGAGACCGAGATCGATGCGTTCGTTCATGGTGTTCTCCTCGGTGATCAGGACCGGACGAGCCGGGCGATGGCGTCGTTGGCTTCGCGGATCTTCTCGGCGGCGACCTGGCCGCCCTCCGCGCTGGCCTCGGCGACGCAGTGGCTGAGGTGATCCGACAGGAGCGACAGCGCGACGGTCTCGAGCGCCTTCGTCGCGGCGGACACCTGCGTGAGGATGTCGATGCAGTATTTGTCTTCGTCGACCATCCGCGCGATGCCGCGCACCTGCCCCTCGACGCGGCGCAGCCGTTTCTGCAGGTCGTCCTTGTGGCCGTCGTACCCGTTCATGCTGGATACCATACCCCCCTAGGGTATGCGGAGGGCCGGTTCGGCGAACATTCACCGAGGTCCGCTTCACTGTGGGGATGCCGACCGCTGCGCGCCGCCGACTTCCCCTCCTCGTGACGCTCGCGATCGGCGTGGTCTTCGCGGTGCTGGCCGTCTGGCCGCAGGTGATCGGGGCGCAGCGGTGGCAGTTCGTCGCGCTCGCCATCTCGTTCCGGGCGCCTCTCGCTCTCGGACTCGGGCTGCTCGCCGTCGTGGCGGGGATCGTCGCGCTCGTCCGCCGGCGGGCCGCCGTCGCCCTCGGGCTCGCCATCGCCCTCGGCGCGGCCGCGGTCGGCAACGGTGCAGTCCTCCTCGCCCGCGGTGTCGGCGGGTCCACGGGCGAGGGCGACCTCACCGTCGCGGTATGGAACACCTACGGCGGCGGCGCGCCCCCGGAGGCCATCGCGAGGCTCGTCCGGGAGAGCGGGGCGGACGTCGTCAGCCTGCCCGAGACCGACGCGGACGCGGCGGCCGAGGTCGTCGGCATCCTGCGTCGCGACGGTATCGAGATGACCGCCGCGACCGTACAGGCGGCTCCGGGCGATCGCCCGGTTCCGACGTCGCTCCTGGTCGCGGACTCGCTGGGCCCGTACGTCCTCGACACCGAGGCCGGCTCGACCCCCGGCGCGCCGAGCGGGGTCTGGCGACCGGTCGACGGCACCGGACCCACGATCATCGCCGCGCACCCGCTTCCCCCGCTGCCGCTCATCGTCGACGAGTGGTCGACCGGCATCGACTGGGTCGCCGCACAGTGCACCGGGCCCGATGTGATCCTCGCCGGCGACCTCAACTCGACGCTCGACCACCTATCGGGTCTCGGACGCGACGGTGGAGTGGTCGGCGACTGCCAGGATGCCGCCCAGCAGGCGGGCGCAGCGGCCCGGGGCACCTGGCCCACGTCGCTGCCGGCGGCGCTCGCCGCCCCGATCGACCACGTGCTCGTCGGATCGGCATGGGCCGTGCGCGGCTTCGAAGTGCGTACCGACTTCGACGACGCCGGGAGCGATCACCGCCCGGTCGTCGCCGTCCTCGCGCGGCGCTGAGCCCGGCCGATCACTCCAGCGTCGGCGGCAGCACGTAGACGATGTCGGCGCCGTCGCGCCCGTGCTCCACGAAGCCCAACCGGGCGAGCGTGTCGTGAGAGGGGTCGTCGTCGGCCGCGACGCACGCGTACAGCGGGCGCTCCGGCTCGGCGCGCGTGAGGAGCCGCAGCGCCTCCGTCGCCGACTCCCGCGACGTGTCGGGTGACACCGCGAGCAGGGCCTCGCGGTCCCCGTCGACGTCGAGCGTGGCGGCGAGCCCCACCACCTCGTCGCCGTCCACGATCGCGCGGGCCGTGACCCGGTCGGCATCCACCCACGCGTCGAACGCCGCGCGATCGTCGACCTGTCCGCGCGGCCACGTCGACGCGCTCGCGCGCACCGCCGCGTAGGCGGCATCCCGGTCGTCGTCACGGAGGGCGCGGAGCTCGATGCGGGTCATGACGTCACGGTAGCGGGCGTGCCCCGGATGAACGGATGCCTTGCGCTCGCCGCCGCGGGCTCAATAGAGGCCGTGCAGCCGCAGCCACAGGTGCGCCGCCTGTGCCGTGTCGCGCTCCCTGATCCGGTCGGCGAGTCGGAGGAAGAGTTCTTCGCATCCCTCCACGTGCGCGCACATCCAGCCGCGCAGGTTCCGCCGCAGGAGGAAGGCGGTCTGCTTCAACGTCTCCATCAGCACGATGTTCTGTGAGGCGCGGGTGAAGTGGGCGAGGAACGCGTATCCCGCGTCGACGTACGCGGGGGAGGAGTCGGCGCGGGCGGCATCCATGAGACCGCCGAGCAGGCGGGCGCCCTCCGCGATCTCGTCGTCCGAGCAGCGGGGGAGGGCGAGGTGCATGGTCATCGCGATCATGTGGACCGCGTAGTCCTGCATGTCCGCGATCTCCTTGTCGCTCGGCGACGTCACGCGCGTGAACCGATGGGGCGCGATCTCGACCAGACGGATCGCCGCGAGTCGCTGCAACGCCTCCCGCACCGGGGTCCGGGAGATGCCCATGTGGGCGGCGAGTTCGACGTCGCGGAGCCGGTCGCCGGGCCGCAGGCGCCCGTCGACGATCGCCTCGCCGAGGGCGGCGTACGCCTCGTCGACGAGGGCGGAAGGCTGGCGCCGCTCGTCCACACGCGGATTCTATGACGCCCGGCTATCACAGATCATCGTCATACGTGAAGAATTCCCAGCTTTCGTGTCGCGCGAAGGGCTTGCGCGGCGGTACAGTTATCGCCGTCACGCCTCGCGTGACATATCCGGGGGGATCCGTCGACGCCCGGGCTTCGAGCTTCTGCTCAGCCCGGGCGTCGTATGGGCTTACGGGGCGATCGCCGCCATGACGTCGTGCAACGTTTGTGTCACGGGTCGATGCGCCCGCCCGGTCCGTGCCGTTACCGTGGGCACAGATCGGCGCGCTCGGCGCCGGCAGGAGTGGGAAACGGCACGTCGATGAGCACGCAGGGCACGGTCAAGTGGTTCAACTCGGAGAAGGGCTTCGGCTTCATCGCGCCCGATGAGGGCGGCCAGGACGTCTTCGCCCACTACAGCGCCATCCAGTCGGGCGGATACCGCTCGCTCGAGGAGAACCAGCGCGTCGAGTTCGACGTCGCGCAGGGCCCGAAGGGTCTGCAGGCGGAGAACATCCGCCCCCTCTGATCCGGGGGCTACCGCTCGGTCCGCACCAGGTCGACGCCCGCGGCCGCGAACTGCCGCAGCGTGGCGTGCGGCAGGAAGGCGCGGGTGAGGGCGGCACCGATGCGGGTGAGGTCGGCCTCGTCCCGGTAGAGCAGATGCATCGTCTCGTACCGGGGATGGAACTTCTGCTTGAACCGGTGCAGCGAGGCGAAGCCGTAGACGGGCTCGAGCATCGTGGCCATGCGCTCCTGCAGGTCGGCGATCGCTCCGGCATCCGGGGGATATTCGTGCGCGAGGGGCGCTCCCGACAGCGACAGCACCTCCGCGCCCTCGGCCGAGAACTGCTGGGCGGACGATCCGATCAGGTACTCCATCACCGGGCCGAAGCCGCCGTCGCGGCGGCGCATCAGATCGAGCGTCCACCCGCGCACCCGCCCCTCACCGTAGACGGGCAGCCACGACAGGAAGCCGTCGACGTCGCCCGCCGGTGAGACCGCCAGCGCGACGCGAACCTCCGGATCGGCGGCCTCGTGGAGCGTGCCGAGAGTGAATCCCATCTCCGGCAGCCCCTTGTCGCCGACCCAGCTCTCGGAGATGGCCCGCAGCTGCTGCCGCACACCCCATGTCTCATCGGCCAGACGTGACAGGCGGAACGTCATGCCCTCGCGTTCGGCGCGATTCAACGACGTCCGCACCGCTCCCCACGCCTTGCCCGTGAACTTCAGGCCCGGCAGGTCGACGATGGTGTCGTCGGCGACGACGATGCTCCGCCATCCGTCGGGGACGGCGGCCCGGGTGGCCTCTCCGGCGCTGAAGAAGCACGGCGCCAGACCCGCGTTCTCGGCGCGCTCGACGAACGCGCGGACGGTCGCCGCGCGCGTCTCCTCCGGGCCGAGCGGATCGCCGAGCACGAGGGCGACCCCCGACCGGCGCTGGAAGGCGACGATCCCGCGTCCGAATCGGGCGTAGGCCATGCCGTCCCACGTCGTCATCCACGACAGGGTGCCGCCGCCCGTGGCGCGCAGCTCGGCCTTCACGTCGTCGAGCGACGGAGCCGGCGCGTCGCCGAGGGTCGCCTTCGGCCGCGCGCGGAACGCGGCACGCACGAGGATGAGGTACACCAGGGCGATGGTCCAGGTGGCCGAGGAGGCCAGGGTCACGGTGAGGTCGAAATCCACCGTCTGCTGGATGATGCCCGTACCGATCGCGACGACGATCAGCGCGACCAGTGCAAGGAGGACGGCGTTCAGGATGCCGTACAGCACCAGCAGGACCCACGCCCACCGGCGCCCCCTCCGGATGCCGTTCGCGACGAGGAGCACCACCACGGTGTTCACGGCCACATCGACCCACGACCCCGACACGGGGGCGGAATCGCCGAACGGGCCCGTGGTCGGACTGAGGTACGTGAGGATGTCGATCGCGCCGAGGCCGCACACCACGACGAACGCGATGAGACGCTGCTCGCGGACCGAGACCCGCTGCGGCCGCAGAGACCGGTCGATGACCAGCACGAGACCCACGGCGATGAGGTGCTCGAGGTCGTTCAGCGACCCCCAGTACAGGAACGTCACCGAGAGGACGGCGATCAGCACCGTCCATGCGCGCAGGCGCCACGGCGACGGGAAGAGCGTCACGGCTGCCGCCAGACACGCGACAATCCCAGGAGAGGGACCGACGTCGAGCGCCCCGGCCTGCTCCTGCGCCCACGGCCAGGGGAGCAGCGCCGCGAGCCACAGCACCAGCGACGCACCGAGGACGGCACCGAGCTGTCCGCCGACGAAGTAGAACGCGGCGACACGCGACCCGCGGCGGAACTCCAGGAACCCCATCCCGATGAGCCCGACGATCACCGGTGCGTACAGCCACGGCACCGAGAGGAAGAACGTGCCCGTGACCGGAGTCCACCAGCGGCCGGCTTCGAGCGCCGGGAGCCCGTAGGCCACCGTCTCATGCAGGGACGACGCCGCGAACGGTGTCCACAGAGCCGCGGATGCCGCACCCGCGATGAGCAGGACCAGCGCCAGCGCCGCCGTGACCGGAACGCGACGGACGGTGGCGGTGAGGCGATGGACGGTGACAGGCTCCCCCATGCCGCCCACGATATCGGGCGACAGGCCGTCAGCGGCCGTCGACCGCGCGCCAGGCCGCCCGGGCGGAGGAGAGCGCCTGAACCGCCTCGTGCGCCGCACGGGCGGCGGCCAGCTCGCGCCGGGCGGCGTCGAGGCGCAGCCGCTCCTCGATCGGAGGCGCGTCGGCGAAGGCCTCGGCCGCGGCGACGGCGGCCCGGGCGCACGCGAGCGTGCCCGGCAGTGCCGCACGCGTCGCCTCGAGACGTCGACGTGCGGTCAGGGCATCGCCGATCGCGTCGTCGCGGACTTCGCGCGCACGCGCCACCGTCTCGATCGCCGCGCGCGGGCGGAGCGGGAGTCCCGCGGCCGCCGCGTGCAGTTCCTCCTCCGCGGCGTGCAGGCGATCGGTGGCGTCGGGGGCGACACCGATGGGACGGGCGCCGGCGAGCTCGAGGGCGGCGACGATCTCGGACCGGGCGGCGGAGACCTCGGCCTCGGCGTTCTCGGACGCCTGCAGCACGGCACGGTGGGCATCCTCGACCGCTCGCAGCAGCCGCGCGGCCCGGCGGAGCTCGAGGGACGCCTCGAGCACCCGTGCGTCGGCGGCTTCCGGATCGTCGATCGCGGCATCCGCGGCATCCAGCGCCGTGTCCGCGCGCGCGAGCGCCGCCCGTGCCTCTTGGTCGGCGCGGTCGGCATCCGCCCACTCGGTGTCGTCGAACCGCGCGCGGGACTCGGCGACGAGCCGTGCGGGATCTCCCGACGTGCGGGCGATCTCCGCGCGACGGGCGCGGGCCGCGGCGACGCGCTCGGTGACGCTGCCGTGCGCGCGAGTCCACGCGGTCAGGCGGTCGCGGGTGTCGCCGGCCGCGGCGACCCGCCGTTCCAGGTCGTCGCGCAGACGCAGCCCGTCGGCGCGGCGCTGGGCCGGGAGCCGGGAGGACACCGCGAGCGCCGCCACTTCGGTGAACCCCCGATCGCGTCCGCGCAGCACCGCGGCCCGCGAGCGGCGCAGGTCGGTCGGCCCGTCATCGCCGAGGGCGTCGGCCGCTTCGAAGGCCGCGTCGAGTTCGGTGGCCGCGTCGTCGAGGCGCAGGAGCGCCGCCTCCGCGGCCGATCGCGCGTCCACCGCTGCCGCGGCCGCACGCGGCGACCTCCGCCGGGCGCGCACCACGATCACGACCACGCCCGCGACGAGCAGCGCCGCGAGCAGGGCGATCGCCACGGGCAGCGCCCAGGGGATGTCAGACACCGTCGGAAGCGGCGAGGTCGTCGTCCGGCACGAGCAGGAGCGCGCGCAGTTCGTCGGCGGTGTCGACGGCCGCCTGCGCACCGTCGGCCTCGTGCGGCCAGCTGAAGCCCCACCGGACGAAGATCACCGGCACACCGGCATCCGCCCCGCCTTCGACGTCGTGATGCCGATCGCCGATCAGCACGGGGCGGGAGGTGTCGTACCCGCGCACCTCGAGGCGCCGCAGTGCCTCGCGCACGATGTCGGACTTCGCGCTGAGCGTCCGCTCGTCGGGGCTCGCGCCCACCATGGCTTCGAGGTCGGGGGCGAGGCCGAAGTGGTCCATGAGCGCCACGACCTGCACCTCGGGCTTCGAGCTGGCGGTCGACTGGGGGATGCCGGCCGCGTGGAGATCGTGCACGATGTCGGCGACGCCGGGGTAGAGCTGCGCGCTCCCGGTGTAGCCCTCGCTCTTGTTCAGGGTGCGGTAGAAGGTGACGGCATCGGTCGCCTCGTCGGGGGTCATTCCGACGTTGGCCTGGAACGACTCGAACATCGGCGGACCGATCCAGTGCGACAGCTCGCCGCGGACCGGAGGCCTGCGCCCGAAGTGCTCGAGGGTGATGGTGAGGCGGCGGAGGATCCCCTCGGACGCGTCGACGAGGGTTCCGTCGACGTCCCAGAGGACGCACGACCAGGGGGAGCGCACGGGCATGGGCTCCACGCTACCGGCGCGTCGGCGTGAGAGCGACGCGAGCGCGCGCCTCAGAACAACCGCGGAGCCCCCGACTCGATGCCCTTCATCTCGTCGTAGTCGAGGGTCAGGCACCGGATGCCGCGGTCGGTGGCGAGCACGCGGGCTTGCGGCTTGATCTCCTGCGCGGCGAACACGCCGCTCACCGGGGCGAGCAGCGGGTCGCGGTTGAGCAGGTCGAGGTAGCGGGTCAGCTGCTCGACGCCGTCGATGTCGCCGCGGCGCTTGACCTCGATCGCCACGGACCCGCCGTTGTCGTCGCGCAGCAGCAGGTCCACGGGACCGATCGCCGTCGGATACTCGCGCCGCACGAGCGTGAGGCCCTCGCCGACGACCGAGACCTGCTCGGCGAGCAGACGCTGGAGGTCGGCCTCGACGCCGTCCTTGATGAGGCCCGGGTCGATGCCGAGGTCGTGCGACGTGTCGTGCAGCACCTCGTAGATCTTCACCACGAGCGCATCGCCGGTCTTCTTGTGCGTGACGCGCCACTGCTCGGTGACCCCGACGCTCGCCGCCTCTTCCTCGGGTGCTTCCACCGTGAGGGTGCAGGGCGGGCTCATCCAGTTCAGCGGCTTGTACGACCCGCCGTCGGAGTGCACGAGCAGCGACCCATCGCCCTTGTGCACGAGCAGGCGCGTGGCGAGGGGGAGGTGGGCATTGAGTCGACCGGTGTAGTCGACCGAGCAACGGGCGATGACGAGACGCACCCGACGAGCCTAATCGCGGCGGGCGGCCTTCTCGGCCTCGGGTTCGGTGACGACGAGGGGCTTGGCCGCCCCGGAGAAGAGTCCGGATGCCACGATCAGGCCGACGACGATGAAGAGCGTGTTGAGCAGCCCGATGTGGTCGCCGATCCAGCCGAGGATCGGCGGACCGCAGAGGAACGCGACGTAGCCGATGGTGGCGGCCGCGGCGACGCGCGAGGCGGCCTTGGCCGGGTCGTCGGCGGCGGCGGACATGCCGATCGGGAACCCGAGCGAGGCCCCAAGGCCCCAGAGCGCGGCACCGATGTACACGAGCGGTCCGAACGGCGCGACGATGAACAGCAGTAGGCCGGCGGCGGCGGTGACGGCGAGGATCCGCAGCACCCAGACGCGTCCGAACCGGTCGACGACCGGGCCGCCGAGCAGGCGCCCCGCGGTCATCGCGATCGAGAAGACCGCCAGCACCGCGGGACCGGCCTCCTCGGGAGCGCCGTGTCCGAAGACGACGGCGGACGGCAGCCAGTCGTTCGCGCTGCCCTCGGCGAACGCCATGCCGAGCATGATCACGCCGAGCGTGTAGGTGCGGGGCTCGCGCCACGCCGACAGCGAGGCGGCGAGGCGTTCCCGCCAGTGCGCGCGCTCCTCCGCGGAGGGCGCGTCCATCGCGATCTCGCGAGACGGGACGTTCGCGATCGCGGCGAAGGCGACCACCGCGATGACGATGCCCATCGCCACGCAGTGCGCGACCACCGGGATGCCGCCGCGGACGGCCAGGAACCCGATGCCCGCACCGATGACGGTGCCGAAGCTGAAGAACGCATGGAGGAGCGGCATGACGGTGCGCCCGGTGGCCTTCTCGAGCGCCGCGCCCTCCACGTTCATCATCACGTCGACCGAGCCGTTGCCGAAGCCGAACAGGGCGAGGCCGACGAGGGCGACGCCGAACAGTTGCAGGGTGTCGGACCCGAACCCGATGATGACGACGCCCACCGCGACGAGGAGCAGCGCGATGAGCATGCCCCGTCGGGCTCCGACCCGCGCCATGATCGCGGGCGCGACGGTGAGTCCGATGATGGATGCCACGCCCATCCCCAGCAGCAGCAGGCCGACGCCGGAGTTCTCGATGCCGAGAGCCTCGCGGATGGCCGGCACGCGCGAGGCCCAGGTCGAGATGCTCAGTCCGCTCGCCAGGAAGATCGCGCAGATGGCGATGTACCAGCGCACGAGGCGCGAACGGGTGAGCGTGGAGTCCATGCGGCAACAGTAGCCAGGATCGCGGTCGGTATCGAATCGATTCGAGGGATCGATTCCACGCGGGGTACGATCGGGCGGTGAGCACGCGCCGCGCGACCATCAGCGACGTCGCCCGAGAGGCGGGCGTCTCCGCCTCGACGGCATCCGTCGTCTTCAGCGGGAAGACGCCGACGTCCGAGGCGACCCGGGCGCGCGTGATCGCCGCCGCGGAGAAGCTCGGTTACACCGGTCCCGACCCCCGAGCCGCGTCGCTCCGCCGCGGGCGTTCGGGCATCGTCGGGGTGGTCTTCGATCAGCACCTCGGCACCGCGTTCCTCGATCCCGTGACGACGCACATGATGGACGGTCTCGCCGACGGCGTCTCGCGGCTCGGCGCGGCCCTGCTCCTCCTGCGCGACGACGGCCAGACGGTCAGCGAACCGTCGCTGCACACCGCGCCGATCGACGCCGCCGTGCTGATCGGCTGCAGCCCTCGCATGCGCGATTCGCTCGAGATCGTCCGGGCCCGCGGCATCCCGGTCGTCGTCATCGAGGGGGATGCGGGCGAAGGGATCCCGCGCGTCCTGCTGGACAACGCCGAAGCCCAGCGCCAGGCCGCGCAGCATCTCGCCGACCTCGGACACACCGACGTCGTCATCGTCACCCTGCCGATCGACATCGACCGGCGCCGCGGCTGGATCCCCGACGACGCGGAAGCGCGGGTCGACGTGACCGCCGATCGCCTGGCCGGTGCGCGCCAGGTGTTCCCCGACGCCCCCGCGCTCGCCGCGGCCACCAGTTCGATCGATGAGGGCGCCATCGCCGGCCGCACGATCTTCGCCGACCCCGCGCGCCGACCCACCGCCGTGATCGCGCAGAGCGACCTGTTGGCGGCCGGTGTCGTCCGTGCCGCCGAGGAGGCGGGACTCCAGGTGCCGCACGACGTGAGCGTGACGGGCTTCGACGGCATCGTCGTCGACGGGCTCGCGCCCCATATCCTGACGACCCTCGTGCAGCCGGCCACGGCGAAAGGGCGCGCGGCGGGCGAGGCCGTGGCGGCGATGCTCGAGGACGCGACGCCCGCGGGTCTCGACCTCACCTGCGCGTTCCGCGCGGGGACGACGACGGCCCCGCCCCGTAGCACGTGAGGTCCGCCGCGCGGGACGACGAATGCTCCGGGTAGAATAGATCCGACACCCCGAGAGCCCGGGCATCCGCCCGTCGACCCCGAGGAGGCCTTCCCGTGCTGGCATTCCTCGGCGCCTTCGCCCTCGTCCCGATCCTGCTGCCTTTCCTGGTCGCGCGAATCGGCGCCCGCGCCTTCTACGTCGCGGCGGTCCTCCCGGCCCTGGCCTTCGCTCACGCGATTGTGCTGGCACCCACCGTGCTGTCCGGCGGCATTCCCTTCGAGGAATACGACTGGATCCCCGGTCTCGGCGTCTCGCTCTCGATGCGGATGGACGTGCTGGGCTGGCTCCTGACCCTCGTGGTCACCGGGGTCGGCGCGCTCGTCATGCTCTACTGCCGCTGGTACTTCCGCGGCAAGACGCAGGGCGTGGGTCAGTTCTCCGCGGTGCTGCTCGCCTTCGCGGGGGCGATGTACGGACTCGTGCTCACCGACGACATCGTCGTGCTGATCATGCTGTGGGAGATCACGAGCGTGCTGTCGTACCTGCTCATCGGCTATTACCACGGCCGTGCCGCGAGCCGCCGTGCGGCCCTCCAGGCACTCCTGGTCACCACGCTCGGCGGCCTCGTGATGCTGATCGGCGTCGTCCTCATCGTCGTGCAGTCCGGCACGACGAGCCTGTCGACGATCCTCGCCGCACCCCCGGTCGGCCCGGTCGTCGACGTCGCGGTGCTCCTCCTGCTCGTCGGCGCCCTCAGCAAATCCGCGATCTTCCCGTTCCACTTCTGGCTGCCCGGCGCCATGGCGGCGCCGACGCCCGTCAGCGCCTACCTGCACGCCGCCGCGATGGTGAAGGCGGGCATCTACTTGATCGCGCGCCTGGCGCCCGGGTTCGCCGACACCCCGCTCTGGCGTCCGACGCTCATCGCGCTCGGTGTCTTCACGATGCTGCTCGGCGGTTTCCAAGCGCTGCGCGAACGCGACCTCAAGCGCATCCTGGCCTTCGGCACGGTGAGCCAGCTCGGCTTCCTGACGATCATGCTCGGGTACGGAACCCGGGATGCCGCGCTCGCCGGTGTCGCTCTGCTGCTCAGTCACGCGCTGTTCAAGTCGTGCCTCTTCCTCATCGTCGGCGTCATCGACCGTCAGCTCTCCACCCGTGACATCGGGGAGCTCTCCGGTCTCGGGCGCCAGGCGCCCGTCATGGCCACCGCGGCCTTCCTCTCGATCGCCTCGATGGCGGGCGTCATCCCGACGCTCGGCTTCGTCGCGAAGGAGACCGCGCTGACGGCACTCCTGCACGAAGCGACGGAAGGTGCCGGCTGGGGGATCGTCGCACTCGTGGGCGTCGTCGCCGGCTCCGCGCTGACGGCGGCGTACGGCATCCGGTTCCTGTGGGGGGCGTTCTGGACCAAGCGCGCGGTCGAGCGCACCGAATGGCCCGACCCGCCGATCGGGTTCCTCGCCTCGCCCGTGCTGCTGGCGACGACGTCGCTCGCGCTCGGCTTCCTCGCCCCGCTGGTCGACGGGTGGCTCGCGCCCTACGCCGACACCGTGCCCGAGGCGACGCCCGGCGTCCCCGCGCCCGATCACGTCTACCACCTCGCTCTCTGGCATGGTCTCGAGCCCGCGCTGTTCGTCTCGCTCGGCACCCTCGCCCTCGGCGCGGGCATCTTCTGGCTCGTCCGCCGCACCCAGCTGCACAAGCGCAAGCGACTGCTGCCCTTCACCGCGAACGACGTCTACAACCTGGCCCTGCGCGGCATCGACCGCTCGTCCGAGTGGACGACCGCGCGATTCCAGCGCGGATCGCTGCCGTTCTACGTCGGCACGATCTTCGTCGTGCTCGTCGTGGCCGAGGGCACCGCGCTCCTGGCATCCGACGAGTGGCGCGCACAGCTCGACGCATGGCAGTCGCCGGCGCAGCTCCTGGCCGCGCCCGTCATGATCGCGGCCGGGATCCTCGCGGTCCGCGCCCCGAAGCGGTTCACGGGTGTCGCGTTGGTGTCGGTCACCGGTCTCGGCATGGTGGTGCTCTTCGCCACGAGCGGCGCCCCCGACCTCGCCCTCACGCAGGTGCTGATCGAGACCATCACCCTCGTGGTGTTCGCGCTGGTCCTGCGGCGCCTGCCCGCCCGGATGGGGGAGCACAACGCCTCGGTCGCGCCCCTCGCCCGTGCGGCGCTCGGCGTCGGCGTCGGGCTCACGATGGCGCTCGTCGCCGTCGTCGCCACCGGCGCGCGGCAGGACGCCCCGATCTCCCTCGAATGGCCCGCGCTGGCGTACGAGATCGGCCACGGGCGCAACGTCGTCAACGTCGCGCTGGTCGACCTGCGCGGCTGGGACACGATGGGCGAGCTGTCGGTGCTCATCCTCGCGGCCACGGGCGTGGCATCCCTCGTCTTCATCACCGATCGCAGCGACAACCTCTCGCGCCGACGCTCGGGCACCGCGCGCAGCCGAGTGGGCCTCGGGCGCCGCCGGCCGTTGGTCGAGACCGACAGCGGCGTCCGGGCGCAGCGCGCGGGCGAAACCGACGCCCCCCGCGCCTGGCTGGTGTCGGGCGCGAAGGTGCAGCCCGAGAACCGCTCCATCCTGATGGAGATCATCATCCGCGTGCTCTTCCACGCAATCATGCTCATCTCGATCTATCTGCTCTTCGCCGGTCACAACCTCCCCGGCGGCGGCTTCGCCGGCGGGCTCGTCGCGGGCATGGGTCTCGTGATGCGCTACATCGCCGGCGGCCGCTGGGAGCTCGGCGCCGCAGCTCCCACCGACGCCGGACGCCTGCTCGGAGCCGGTATGGCCCTGGCGGTCCTGTGCGCGATCGTGCCGCTGTTCTTCGGCTTCGCGCCGCTGCAGAGCTTCACGTTCGAGGGCGAGCTGCCCCTCATCGGGCACTGGGAGTTCGTCACCAGCACGATCTTCGACATCGGCGTCTACCTCGTCGTCATCGGTCTCGTGCTCGACGTGCTCCGCAGCCTCGGCGCCGAGGTCGACCGGCAGTCCAAGGACGCCGCCGACACCGAGGCGGTGACGGTGCCGTGAGCGTCTCGTTCGTCCTGATCGTCGTCATGGCGGTGCTCTTCGCGTGCGGTGTGTACGCGATGCTCGAGCGCAGCCTCACGCGCGTGCTCATCGGCTTCCTGCTGCTGGGCAACGCCGCGAACCTCCTGCTGCTGATCGTCATGGGCCAGCCCAAGATCGCGCCCTTCTACGACGGCGGCACCACGGATTCCGCCGACATGTCCGACGCGCTCCCGCAGGCCCTCGCGCTCACGGCGATCGTCATCACCTTCGGCATCTCGGCGTTCCTCCTGGCTCTGATCTACCGTTCCTGGCAGCTGGGTCAGGCCGACACGGTCGTCGACGACGCCGAGGACATCGCGATCCGCGCGCGGACGGCATCCGAGCCCGAGGATGCCATGGACGAGGAGTCCCGCTCGGACGACGAGGACGTCACCACCGACTTCGTCGGCGACGCGGTCTCGCCGATCCGGGTGCTGCACCAGGGCGACCTCTCGCAGCTGATCGACGACGCCCCGGTGGACCGTGTGGCGGTGGGCCGCGACCGGCCGCAGGGCGACACGCGCCGCCCGGAGGGCTCTGCCCCCTCCGACGACGACACCCGCGACCCGGAAGACGGTGATCGCCCGTGAGCGCCCTGGTCCCCCTGCTCGTCGGCATCCCCCTCATCGGTGCCGCGATCAACCTCGTCTTCGGGCGGCGCAAGAAGACCCAGATCGTCGTGTCGGTCCTCTCTCTCGCGACCGTGCTCGTCCTCGGCGCGATCCTGCTGGTCGCCGTCGACACGAACGGCCCGATCGCGGTGGCCATCGCCGGGTGGCAGATCCCGCTCGGCATCGTCCTGTACGTCGACGTGCTCGCGGCGCTGCTCGTGGTGGTCACGGCGATCGTGCTGCTGGCGGTCCTGCTCTTCTCGATCGGCCAGGGGGCCGCCGACAACGACGAGGACACCCCCGTCTCGATCTTCTACCCGGCGTACCTGATCCTGGGCGCGGGCATCTTCAACGCCTTCATCGCCGGCGACCTGTTCAACCTCTACGTCGGCTTCGAGATCCTGCTCGTCGCGTCGTACGTGCTGATCACGCTCGGGAGCACCGAGTCGCGCATCCGCACCGGCGTCGTCTACATCGTCGTGTCGCTGGTGTCGTCGATCCTGTTCCTCGCCGCGATCGCGATGGTCTACGGCGCGCTCGGCACGGTCAACATGGTGCAGATCAGCGAGCGGATGGCCCAGCTCCCGCAGGACGTGCAGACGATCCTCCACCTCATGCTGCTGCTCGCGTTCGCGATCAAGGCGGCCGTCTTCCCGCTGTCGTTCTGGCTGCCCGACTCCTACCCGACCGCCCCCGCCCCCGTCACGGCCGTGTTCGCGGGCCTGCTGACCAAGGTCGGCGTCTACGCGATCATCCGCACCGAGACGCAGCTGTTCGTCGACAACGACCTGAACTTCCTGCTGATGATGGTCGCGCTCGCGACGATGATCGTCGGCATCCTGGGAGCCGTCGCGCAGGCCGAGCTCAAGCGCATCCTGTCGTTCACGCTGGTCAGCCACATCGGCTACATGATCTTCGGGCTGGCGATCAACACCCCGCTCGCGGTGGGGGCGACGATCTACTACATCGTCCACCACATCATCGTGCAGACGACGCTGTTCCTGGCCGTGGGCCTCATCGAACGCCGCGCGGGCAGCACGTCGATCCTCAAGGTCAAGGGCCTGATGAGAGCGGCGCCGGTGCTGGCGGTGCTGTATTTCATCCCGGCGGTCAACCTGGGCGGACTTCCGCCGTTCTCGGGATTCATCGGCAAGTACGCGCTGTTCGACGCCGCCGCCCAGGTGGGCACGCCCGTGATGATGGTGCTGATCGTCGGCGGTATCGCGACCTCGATCCTCACGCTCTACGCCCTGATGCGCGCGTGGAACCTGTCGTTCTGGCGCGAGGAGAACGACTCCACCGAGACGCTCGAACGGATCGCCTACCTCGGCAACGCTCCGGCCGCGGCCATCTCGACCGAGCGCCGCACGATCCCTCGCATCATGACCGCCGCGACCGCCGGCATGGTGGCCGTGACCGTCGCGCTGACCGTCTTCGCCGGCCCCCTGCTCGATGTCTGCCTACGCGCGGGCGAGCGCATCACCGACGGCATCACGCTCGTGCAGCTGCAGGACCAGGAGGCGGAGCAGTGAGCCCCTCGCGTCGTTCCCAGGTCGGCTTCTTCCTGCACCAGCTGCCGTTCTTCCTCGTCCTCGTCGCCCTGTGGATGCTGCTGTGGGGCCAGTTCACCTGGCTCGCCTTCCTGACCGGAGTCGGTGCGGCGATCTTCGTGACACGCGTGTTCCGCCTGCCCCCGGTCGACCTGTCCGGGCGGTTGAACCTCTGGTACGGCCTGGTCTTCGTCGTGACGTTCTTCGCCGCCGTCGTGCGCGGCTCGCTCGTGGTGGCCTGGCAGGTTCTCGACTTCCGGCGTCCGCCCGGCGCCGCGATCATCGCCGTCCCGCTCCGGGTCGACGACGACGTGATCATGGCGCACACGGCGGTCACGGCATCCCTCATCCCCGGTTCTCTCATCGTCGACGTCGATCGCGAGGGTCGCACGCTGTTCCTCCACACCATCGGGGTGCGCAGCGACGAGGATGCCGAGCACCAGCGCCGCGTCGTGCTCGGCTGGGAGGCGCGGATCACGCGCGCCGTGGGATCTCGCGCGCAGCTCGCCGACCTCCGGCGCCAGATCGCCGAGGCCGACGACCACGCCCACCTCGGCGCCGAGACGCCCCGCGACGGACGGACCCCGCTATGACCGCACTCGTCGTCGTCATCCTGATCGTCTTCGCCGTCGCCGCGGTGCTGGCGCTCATCCGGCTCGTCGTCGGCCCGTCGATCCTCGACCGGGCGGTCGCCGCGGACGTGCTGCTCACCGAGGTGGTGTGCATCCTCGGCGCCGACATGGTCATCAACCACCACACCCGGTCACTGCCGGCGATGCTCATCATCGCCGCGGTCGGCGTCTTCGGGTCGATCGCCGTCGCGCGGTTCGTCGCGAGGAAGGAGAACCCCCGGTGACCCTGGAGTCGGTCCTCGACGTCGTCGCACTCGTGCTCGTGCTGATCGGCGCGGTGCTGTGTCTCACGGCGACCATCGGTCTGCTGAGGTGGCCCGACGTCCCCTCACGCCTGCACGCGGCGACCAAGCCGCAGGTGCTCGGCGTGCTGCTGGTCGTCACGGCGGTCGTGCTGTCGGTGCGCACGTGGGAGGCGCTGGCCTTCGGCATCCCGATCGTCCTCATCCAGTTCGCCACGGCGCCCCTCGCCGCGCACATGGTCGGCCGCGCCGCGTACCGCAACCGCACGATGGACGAGCAGGGCCTCTACGTCGACGACCTGCAGCACCGCACCGAAGAGGGCGGCTCGATCGCCGCACCCTCGCGCCCCGAGAGCTGAGCGCGCGCGCCGCGGCCGGCGAGGCACCGCGTTTGCGCCCCGGGGTCGCGCTGCGCCGCGGTTGCGCTGCGCCGCGGTCGCGCCCCCGCACGCGGGCTCGCCGCCCCGCGCATAAACACTTCTCGCTCGCATAAACGCGATGAGAGAGCGTTTATGCGAGCGAGAAGTGTTTATCGAGCGGATGCCACGGCTCGATGCATCGGCCCGGGCGGCGCTGCGATGGCGCCGACCCGGGCCGTGCGTCAGCCGAGGGCGACCGGCTCGGGGTGGCGCTCCGCGTCGGCCGACTCCTGCAGCGCCGACTTCGCGCGCAGCGGGGGCGTCCGGAAGAACAGCGTCAGCACGAAGGCGATGAGCGCCACGCCCATCGCGACCCAGTACACCGCGACGGTCGACTGGTTGAACGACACCAGCAGCGGCTTGGTGAGTCGCGGGTCGGCGCCGTTGAGGAACGACGTGTCATCCATGGTGCTGCTGTCGAACGACGACTCCGACGATCCCGACATGTTGTCGATGATCTGTGGGACGGCCTGGTCGACGAAGGCGCGTCGCGCCGTGGCGTCCGAGAAGTCGAGCGTGACGGTGCCGTCCGCGGCGACCTCCGCGACGGGGAGCTGCTGCTGGATCGCGGCGGCCGCCTGCTGAATCGCCTGTTCCTGCGCGGCTGCGGTCACCTGCGCCTGCGCGGCGGCGGGCACGGCCCCTGCGGCGACCTGCTGCGCGACGGCGTCCGCGGCGGCGGTCTTGGCCTGCTCCACGCCCTGCTGCGCGCCGGTCAGTGCACCGTCGGTGAGCTTCGCGACGAACGGGTCGTAGACCTTCGACATGATGCCCGCGTTGGCCGGGGCGGTCGCGACGGTCGGGTCGAGGGCGGCATCCAGCGCATCGGTCAGCGTGCCCTGGTCGCGGAAGTTCGTCTGCAGGTTCAGCGGCACGAGCGCGAACAGGAGCGACAGCAGCACGGCGGTGCCCAACGTTCCACCGATCTGACGGAAGAACGTGGAACCCGAGGTGGCCACGCCGATGTCGCGCGGGCCGACGGAGTTCTGCGAGGCGATCGTGAGCGTCTGCATCAGCTGTCCGAGGCCGAGGCCGATGAGGAGCATCGCTCCGGCGATCTGCCAGTACGACGTGTCGTAGCGGATGAACGTCAGCGTGAAGAAGCCGAGCGCCATGAAGGCGGTGCCGATCGTGGGGAAGATCCGGTAGTGCCCGGTACGCGAGATGATCTGGCCGCTCACGATCGACGAGATCATGAGGCCGAGGATCATCGGCAGCAACTGGATGCCGCTCTCGGTCGGGCTCGAGCCGAGCACGAGCTGCAGGTACAGCGGCAGGGTCAGCATGGCGCCGAACATCGCGAAGCCGACGAAGACTCCGATGATCGTCGCCATCGAGAACGTGGAGGAGCGGAAGAGCTTCAGCGGGATGAGCGCGTCGTCCTTCATGCCGCGCTCGATCAGGATGAACGCCAGGATGCCGAGGGCCCCGACGACGTAGCAGGCGATCGAGATGGGCGAGGTCCAGCCCCACTCGCGGCCCTGCTCGGCGACGAGCAGCAGGGGGACCAGCGCGATGATGACCGCCATCGCACCGAACCAGTCGATGCGCACGGCCCCGTGCGGGTGGCGGGGGATGTGCAGGAATCGCAGCACGATCGCGAGGGCGACGAGTCCGATCGGCACGTTGATGAGGAACACCCAGCGCCATCCGGCGAGGAAGAGGATCTCGGGCGCTCCGGCGAACAGACCGCCGACGAGCGGCCCGATGACCGAGGAGATGCCGAAGACGGCGAGGAAGTAGCCCTGGTACTTGGCGCGTTCCCGGGGAGCGAGGATGTCGCCCATAATCGCGAGCGGCATCGACATGAGGCCACCGGCGCCGAGTCCCTGGATGGCGCGGAAGGCCGAGAGCTCGAACATCGACGTGGAGAAGCTCGCCGCGATCGACCCGACGATGAAGATCGCGATGGCGATGATGAAGAGGGGGCGGCGACCGAAGATGTCGGAGAGCTTGCCGTAGATCGGCGTCGCGATCGTGGACACGATCAGGTAGGCGGTGGTCACCCACGCCTGCTGGCTGAGACCGTTCAGGTCGTCGCCGATCGTGCGGATCGCGGTTCCCACGACGGTCTGGTCGAGCGCGGACAGGAACATGCCCGCCATGAGCCCGAAGATGACGAACAGGATCTGGCGGTGAGTCATCACCGGGGTGCTTCGGGTGGTCGGGGTCGACACGGCAGCAGTGGTCACGTTTCCTCGGAAGGGCGAAGGGGGCCGACAGGAAGGCCGCGCGAGAGGGCGGGCGCGGCTCGGGCGGGGCCGGAGGAGGGAGGCCGCCGGCGCCGAAAAGAAGTTGTGTTTTGTCAACTATAAGGGCGTCGAGGCGCTGCGCATTCCCGTTCGCCCCGAGTTCAGATGTCGGCTTCCCGCGCGTCGCTCGCCGCCTGGGGCGAGGCCGCGCCCTCGGCCGGCTCGGGCGTCTCGGGGCGGGCTTCGAGTTCGCCCGTCTCCCGCTCTTCGCGCCGACCCTCGGCGAGGAACGCGAGACGGTTGAGGCATTCGTGGTTGCGGAGCACCAGCAGAGGGCGCCACAGGATGCCGGGCAGCACCGCCGGCAGCCCCGACACGGGCTCCTCCGCGATGGTGACGGCGATGCCGTCCCCGTGCGGGCGCACGTCGAACCGGATGACTCCGCGGCCCAGCAGCCCGGCCTTGGGGCGCAGGCGGACCCGCCGCGGCGGGTCCCACTCGACCATCTCGGTGGTGTCGTGGATCATCACCGGCCAGACGCCGAGGGAGTGGTGGATGCGCGCGCCCTCCTGCGGCCATTCCGGGTCGACGTCGCGCATGCGCGCCGCCCCCACGACCCACACCGGGTACAGCCAGCCGTCCGCGAGCACGGCGAACAGGTCGTCGGGGGTGCAGCGCATCAGGCGGGTGTTGCGGGCGGCCATGGCATCCCTCCGTGATCGTCGTGTCCCGACCCTATGTCGCGGCCACCCTTCGGCGCACGGTCTTGACGGTGCGTGCGCAGCCGCGTGCGCGACGGCACCGGCGAAGCCGCGTGCGTGACGGCACCGAGAAACGGTATCGGCGGTGGGAAACGGCGGGACGTACCGTTTCCCACCGCCGACGCCGTTTCTCGCGGAGGACGCCGAGCGCGGGACTCAGCCGATCAGGCTGGGCTGGAGGTCGCGGAGCGTGCGGTGGTGCGTCATGCGCGTCACGCCGATCGCCGCGAGCAGGACGCCCCCGACCATCCACGCGCCGAGCACGAGCAGGTCGGGACCGACGCGGCCGATGTCGCCTCCGTACATCACCTGGCGCATGGCATCCACGACGTACCCCATGGGCAGCACGTGGTGCAGGGCGGCGAGCGGGCCGGGCAGGGTCTGCCACGGGAACGTGCCTCCGGCCGTTACGAGCTGCAGCACCATCAGCACGAGCCCCAGGAACTGACCCACGGATCCGAGCCACACGTTCAGGGCGAGCACGATCGCCGCGTACGTCGCCGAGGCGAACAGCAGGATGCCGAGCGCCGCCCACGGGTTCGCGAACGAGAACTGCAGGGCGACGGCGAGCACGGTGAACAGACCCACCATCTGCACAGCACCGAGACCGGCCGGGGTGAGCCATCCCGCCAGCGTCACGCGGAAGGGGGAGCGCAGCGCCGTCACGGCGCGCTTGGAGACGGGCTTCACGATGAGGAACAGGGCGTAGATGCCGATCCAGCCGGCGAGGGCGGCGAAGAACGGGGCGAGACCCGCGCCGTAGTTCTGGGCCTTCGTGACCGCGCTCGTGCCGACCGCGACGGGGTCGCTGATGGCGGCGGCCTGGGCCTGCCGCGTGGCGTCGTCGGAGTCGGGGATCTGCGCGACGCCCTCCGCCAGGCCGTCCCGAAGCTGCGTGGCCCCGTCGGCGAGCTGGCCGATTCCGCTGTCGAGCTGGCTCGCGCCGTCGCGCAGCTGAGCGGCGCCGGAGGCCGCGCTGCTCGCACCGTCGGCGAGGGCGGACGCTCCGTCGGCCGCGGTGGCGGCTCCGGATGCCACCTGGGCACTGCCCGCGGCGACCTGCCGCGCCCCGTCGTCGAGGGTGTTGATCTGCTGGACGGTCTCCTGCACGCGGGTGTTCGCGGCCTCGAGACGGTCGCCGACCGGATCGAGGCGGGAGAGGATCTCGTCGATGCGCTGCTGATCGAGTCCGGCGTCGGCGAGGGCCTTCGCGATGTCGGTGCGCGCCTGCGGCAACTGGGCGGCCGCGTCGCCGGCGATCGTCCCCACCTGGCGGGCGGCCGCGTCGATCCGGTCGACACCGCCCGCGACCTGCTGCGCGCCGTCGGCGACCTGCGCCGAGCCGTCGCGAAGCTGCGCAGTACCGTCGCGGAGCTGCGCCGCACCGTCCGAGAGCTGAGCGGTCCCGTCGGCGAGCTGCGTCGAGCCGGAGACGAGCTGGGCAGAGCCGTCCTTGGCCGTCGCGAGACCGTCGACGAGCTGGGTCGCCCCGGTGGTGGCATCCACGAGCTTCACGCGGATCGTGTGAAGGGCGTCGAGCAGGGTCCCGCTGGCTTCGTCGATCACCTTCTGCGCGACGGAGGTCTGGATGCGGGCGACCGCCTGCGTCCCGATCGTGGAGGCGAGGTAGTTGTTGGCGTCGTTGGTGCGCAGCTCGATGTCGGCCTGGCGGGGCGTGTCGGTCGACAGCGAGGCCACGGCATCCGTGAAGTCGGTCGGCAGGGTCACAATGAAGTCGAAATCGCCCGTCTGCAGGCCCGCGTCGGCCTGGTCGGACGACACGCGGTGCCACTCGAACGTTCCGTCGTCGAGCAGCTGCTCGGCCGCTTCGTCGCCGAGGTTGCGCTGCTCGCCGTTGACCTCCCCGCCCTGGTCGTCGACCACGAGAGCCACCGGCACGTTCGAGAGGTTGCCGTAGGGGTCCTGGTTGGCCCACAGGTACAGGCCGCCGTAGAGGATCGGCACGGCCAGGAGCGCCACGAGCGCGATCACCGACATGCGCGTCGACGTGAGGCGGCGCAGTTCCGCCGCGATCATCTGGGGGATCTTCACCGGGCGTCCTCCTTCTCGGTGTCGACGGTCTCGAGCGCCGTGCGCGACGCGTGCCCCGCGATCACGAGGACGGCGTACCCGCGCTCCGCGAACTCCTGGGCGATCCGCCACCAGGCCGCGGGCTCGCCGCCGTGCCGGTCGGGCGCGACGAGTACGAGGCCTTCGACATCCTTCCGCAGGGCCGCGAGCTCCAGCAGCAGCCGGATCCGCGCGGACGCATCGACGTTGCCGATCGGCAGGGACGCCAGCGAGTCGAGCCCGAGTCCTTCGAGCCACCGCTGCGCGGCGAAGGGCGTCGGCGCCTGCCCCGCGAACATGAGCTCTTCCGCGACGACGCCGGTGACGGTGACGTTGGACTCCGGCTCCGAGACGACGGGGGCGTCGACGAGGGCGACACGGCGGCGGATGGCCCCGGCATCCACGCGTCCGTCGATCGTGACGGATCCGCTGTCGATCTTCATCCGACCGGATGCCACGAGCCCGAGCACCGTGGGGCGCTGCTCGGTCTCGGCGACGGCGAGGGTCGCCCGCCCGGTCTCGTACGAGGTGGAGGTCTCGGGGAGGGCGCGCTGCGCCCGTCCTTTCGCGACCGCGTCGAGCACGATCTTCATTGCGCCTCCAGGTCGGGGTGCTGATCCATCAGGTCTCGGGCTTGGGTCCACGACAGTCCGGCGATGCCGAGGACGGCGGTGACGGCGATCGAGCGGGCGGTCTCGGATTCGGCATCTACGCGGGCGATCACCATGCGGCCGGTCTCTTCGAGCAGGCGCGACAGGGTCGGCGCGGGCAGGTCGGTCCGCAGCTCGCCGGAGTCCTGCCCGCGGCGGACGATCGCGTCGATCCGGCGGCGCAACGGCGCCAGGGCGGCGGACGTCTCGGGCAGGTGGGCGTCGTCGAGGGCGAGAGCGGCCGCGGCCTGGACGTGCGCGGCCTCGCGCCACAGCTCGGACGCGAGGCGCGCGAGTGCGAGACGGGAGTCGGCGTCATCGATGCGGTCGGCGATGGCGTTGAAGCGCGCAGCCCCCGCCGCGATCACCTCGCGGACGATGGCGTTGCGGTCGTCGAAGTGGCCGTACAGCGCGCGGCGCGAGAGTCCGGCGCGGGCCGCGATGGCCGCGATCGAGGCGTGCGGGTCGTGGCCGATCGCCGCGGTGGCGGCATCGACGATGCCGGCGCGGTTCTCGACGGCGTCGCGGCGGGTAGCGGGCGTTCTCATCTCCGCCAGCGTACATCGAAAGTTTACATCGATGTGCAAGTTAGCGAGCGAACTTGCATCCTGGACGACGGGTGGCGTGCATACATCTGACAGTCATGAGCTGATCAGGCCCCAAGCATCAATGCGAGCAGCTTCCGAAAACTGTCGGATCTGTCGGCTGTCCCAGCGGACTCCCGCAGGGGCGCAGTGGAGCACTGAATTTCGGAGCAACGCCGCAAAATCGGTCGCATCAAGCGTCCGACGAACAATCTCAACTTCCTCAGAAACTCGAGTCGAGAAGTGAATTGGATCGTCAGAGCTCACAGTCACAACTGCGCCGGCGCTGATCCAACGCATCAAGGGGTGGTGGCGTGGACGGGGAATTCCGGCAAGAGTGAGGTTGGATGTCGGGCATGCCTCAATGACGACGCCATCTTCGATTATCCATCGGAGAACCTCGTTGCCAACCCCCTCGCAAACACTGTCATTGATACGTGAGTATGCGCTTGCGAGGTCGTCCGGAAGGAAGCCGTCAAGTACCTCGAAGCCGGCCGCTGGGCCGCGATAGAGCATCAGCGCGAGCGCTAAGCGTCGTCCCGACATATTGAGGGCTAGGTCTGCGGGCATTGTTGCCGCCGGAAACGCGTCTAGGGTGGCCCGAAATGACTCTGCGATCGTAGAGAAGCGCCGCCGATCGCGCCATGCGCCCGCGAAGTCTTCGAACGTGACCCCCCGCTCCTTCATCCCAAGCCAGCCGATGAGCCGCTCAGAGAAGTCCAGGACCTCTGACGAAGCAAGTCCGACAGAACTCAGCCAACACAGATCATCCATCACGCTTCGCGCATCATAGCGAGGCTGCGATGGACCGGTAATGAGGTCCGCGCATAAAGGATCTAACGACAATGCATGCCCGATGTGATCGACCACGCGGTTCGGGCGGACTAGCTCGCCGACACTGCGTATTCCCTGCAGTGGCCATGCAAAGTGCTCGCCAGCGTGACAGTTTATCCGGAATGGTGAGGGAAGGCGGTCTGACAGCATCTGTAGTGCCGGGATGAACGCCCAGTTTGGCTGGTGGAGCTCATTTCCGACCACATCCACCCCAGAGATCAAGGGGAGTAGCCCTGGCCATCTCTCCAGCAATCCCGCAAGAGCCTCGGCAAAACCCTGATGCCGATCCAAAGGATGAATCAGCTGCAGTAGACCGTCGTCCCGCAGCGTTGTCGCCGGTTTTCGCCTGAAAGTGACGGGCATTGAGGCGCCACGTGACTGAACCTCGAAGACGCCGCTGTTGTCGAAGGCGAGGATATGTTCCTTTAGGTCCTGCAGGATCTCCGTCTCAAACGAGTGGCCATCTGTTGGGTCGATAGTCTTTCGAAACTCAGCCGCAACAACGTTGTCGGTGAATACGTCACGGACAGATCGGGAAAGGGTCCGTGCCCGCTGTTCGCCAGACGCCAGCTTTCGAAACTCACTGACACGGGAGAACCGAGATACGAACGCGCTCAAACCTTCACCGTGATCTGAGCGCAAGAACCCGTGTATGAGAAATATTGCGTGTATCAAACCAATTTCGAGGCTTGAGTTCGCTTTGTGGGAAAAGAGGTCAGCAAGGACCTTGGCAACCTCCTTCTTAGCATCCAGGTCGATCAGTTCGGGAACCGGCCCGAGGCTTGCAAGCTCATCCCACGCGAGTGCTCTTCCTGGAACTTCCAGAGGCGCCTCGAAGGATTCGGCCATCGAGCGAACCTGGGGCCAGTAATTTCCTTCTCCGATGGCGGTGGCGACGCTTTCTGCGACCGGTGAAGGGGAAGCGTTGACTACCGACAGTCGGTGTTGAATCGCGCGGATGGTGGCCACAAATATGACGCCAAGAGAGTACTTCCTCCCGACGGTGTCGTAGGCGCTCACCGCGCGGAGTTTCCTTGGAAATTCTCCGCGTGCGGCGATCCCGAGCTCGATAAGAGCCTCTAGAGAAAGTGTTGCACCTGAGTGCATATGGGAGTCCGCAAATTCTTCGGTCGTTGTTGTTTCACGCTTCGCAGGTGGGTTTGCAGACAGAATGGTAGGAAACACGTGCCCCGTCGTCGTCGGATCGGAGTGAACCGCCACCCGAAGCACTTCAATTAAGCTGAAGTTGGCACTTCTGAGGACGGCATGGACGGCGCTACCGAGTTCGGGGTCATGCGCCATGTATCCCCCGAGACGCTTGAGTTCGCGGGAAAGTTCCCGCGCCGCTCTCTCCGGGTCCAGTTCCTTGCCGTTCCAGAACAAGCGGTGCGCTACCAATTCTGGAAGCGGCGCGCCAAGAGTCGTGAACCTGCTGAATGAGTAGGCGCTCAGAAATGCCGCTGCATCGGCCGTCAACAGATCACGTTTCTCTTAGGCGATCGACGGTACTGAGCAGTAGCTCAAACTCGAAGTCGCCAGCGGCGTTTGGAGCGGCAGAAGACCAGCGGCTGAGCCCGGGCTCCGCGTGGGTCACGACACCACTCGCTAGGGAGCGCCCAAGTTTTGCCTTTCGTTTCAGAGTCTGGTATCGCTCCCGGTGGTGTGAAACTGCATCCGAAAGCTCAGCGTCTATAAGTTGGAGTACAGGTGTATATCCGAAGAACCAGCTTCCTGCTGCAGTGGCGCGATTTGAGTCTGAGACGCCCCGATCAATACGGCCCCTGAAAGATTCGCGCAACTCGCTCTGCGCTGCATCGGACATCTCGCCCTGAGAGTTGCGCGTCGCCGCAGCGAACCACCGGCCGACCAAGTCTTCGGTCGACTCTTCCGGCAGGAGGAGTTCGTGGAGCGCAAACGGCAGACACTCTTCGTACCATCGACAGAATGCGCGATCAGGTGAGTAATTCCGGTAGAAATCTCCTGCGCTAGTGAGGCTGTCACTGATCGCAATGTATCGCTCGGTGACTGCGGCGAACTCGTCGTGGAGATCACCTGCCCGTGTGCTAGCCAAATCGCCGTCAAGCCAGACGTTGGACACCGCGTGTATGTATGCGGCGACAATACTGGGCGGCTGTGTACCGCCAGGCAAGCTCAAGCCTCGGGCGATAGCATTCCAAGCTGTCCTCGAGCGTTCGAAGTGGACGGCGCCGCGCGTGATTGGCATGGCGAAGAAGCGATCATCGGTCGGCTCTCCCAATAGCCGTACTGCCTGCAACCCCCAGTAGTCGAACGGTTGCAATGAACCGGGCGCCGTGGGGCGCGAGCCTTCGAATGCCTCAAGTTGAAATATGCTATCCAGCATGAGCAGTGCTGATGTCGGCATGGGATCGATTCGCCGCCGCATTGCTGGCTCGTTGTCTTCCTGATCGCCGTACTCGAGCAGGGGTTCCAAAAACATCCGAAAGTCTATCCGGACTGCTGGGGCCGTAATCCTCGGTCTCCGCCGGACGTTCGGATCCGTGTACAGCTCAACCCTTGGCCAGCGGGCTGTTGCCTCGAACCGAACCCTGTCTGACTCATACCGGGTCTCAGACACGTCCAGGTTCACTAAGTCGTACTGGGGGGAAGGTCCGCCGATAGTTTCGGTGAGTCGCTTCAGCCAGGTTCCAGCGGTCGGACTCTGATCGTTCAATGCATTGGCGAGTTGGCGCAACACAGACCACAAGGTCTCCAGCCTGCGAGGCGTCTCCGGGAGCCACGCAGCACCATGGATGTTCGATCTAGAGCGAGTTTCCGCGGCTGAATTGATCCAGTCCATCAAGCCCCGAGACGAGCTCCCGCCAGCGTCCAGTCGATGCGTTACCTCAGCCAGAAGATCATTGAGGGACTTCGCTTCGCCTACCGGCTTGAAATGCGTACGTAGGTGCGACGCGATGACTGTCGGCTCGACGGTCAACGCAGGTCGCACGGTCTTCTCTATCTGCTGCTGTGCCAGATTCGAGATAGCTGACCGGTTCGCCGAGCCGCCCGACGCCCGGGAGAGGTCCGCCTCAACGTTACGTTGAAGGTCGGCGCGGTTGAAAGTGATGATTGGGATTAGCCCACCAACGGATGACAACTGGCGGAGCTCAGATAGCACCTCGGCCGCACGCCCCGGGATGAGGTCTATATCGTCGATCGGGAGGACGATAGGAGCGAAGTTAGCGCCCCCCATGTCACTTCGAATTGTCTTAACGAGTTCGCGTAAGGATGGGATCAGCTCGTCGCGGGACTGAATAACTCCCATAACATCCAGTGCATACTGAGACAGCGATTCGGACCGGCTTGCGAGGCTGTCGCCCAGAGCAACAGTGGCTAGAGCGGCGGCCCGGAGTGTTCTATGTAGCGCGAGTTGCACGTCCGAGCGCTTGTTCGGCTCGTCCCCCACTTGACCGCCAGTCGGGCCAGAGAACAAGTCGGAGAGTCCCGCCACAATCACGGTAGTCAGGGAGTCGGTTGCGCGGAAGTGCTCGGGCCGGATGATGGGAAGAACGAGGGCCCTGTCCTCGGCGAGTAGCCGAGCGCACGCCGCCGCCAGAAGGGTTGTTTTCCCCGAGCCTCGAGAACCCACGATTGAGATGAGTTCGTCACCTTCGAGTGCGGAGCTTCTTCGGAATCTCTCGACCTTGGGATTGATATCTCTCGGTTGCTGCAAAGTTGCAGACACGGTTGTAATGAGATCGATGATCGCTTCGACGTTGTCCGAAACGTCCGTGGGGATGAGTTCAGGGGCGCAGATGACTCGCTCGGCGGCGTGACTAGACATCTGTTTGTGTACCCTCCGGTGCCAACATGGCTATTTCGTCGGCACGGATGGCGCGCGCGGCGCGAACTCTTCGCAGCACGGTCTCCATTTCAGCTCTGACCACATCGCGATAGTTCTTGCGATTTGTTTCCATCCACTGCAGTGTCGCCGCCTCATCGTTCGAGTCCACTAGCTCTTCGAACTTGCGAAGTTGTGCGTCCGAGAGGTCTTTGGTCAGTTCGCGTCCGACTCGCAACTCAAGTGCGTCGTAGATAGCTTCTAACGCCAACTTGGCCTGTTCCGCGTTCAGATGCTCGTAGCCCGCATCGATCAAGAACTGATCGTCCAGTACTATCCGTTCCCCCATGGGGTGATAGTACTGGTGGACAGAGGCTCGCGTACACAACCGCCCAGTATTGCGACCGTCTGTGTTGCTCGCTTCTATGAGGTCGCGACATTGCCGAGAGCCCGCCGACGGTGTGCACAGACCGCGGCGGGACCGATGGTCAGTCGGTGCCGGAGTCGAACGCGGCGGACTCGCCGGCCGCGTCGGTCGCGTCGGCCAGGCGCTCGTCGGCGGCGTCGCGGGGCGTCGCGGGCTCGATGATCTCGCGGGCGCCACCTGCGGCGACGTCGCCGACGAGCTCGCCGGTCGGACCGCCGATGAGGCCCTGCGCCGCGTACTGCTCGAGGCGCGCGCGCGAGTCGGCGATGTCGAGGTTGCGCATCGTGAGCTGGCCGATGCGGTCGACGGGACCGAACGCGGCGTCGCCGACGCGCTCCATCGACAGCTTCTCGGGCGAGTACGACATGCCGGATGCCACGGTGTCGAGGATCGTGTAGTCCTCTCCGCGGCGCAGGCGCACGGTGACCGAACCGGTGATGGTCGAGCCGACCCACTTCTGGATCGACTCGCGCAGCATGAGCGACTGCGGCTCGAGCCAGCGGCCCTCGTACATGAGGCGACCGAGGCGGCGGCCCTGCTCGTGGTAGGTCGCGAGGGTGTCCTCGTTCAGGATGCTGTTGACGAGGCGCTCGTAGGTGAGGAAGAGCAGCGCCATGCCAGGGGCCTCGTAGATGCCGCGCGACTTGGCCTCGATGATGCGGTTCTCGATCTGGTCGCTCATGCCGAGACCGTGGCGGCCGCCGATGGTGTTCGCCTCGCGCACGAGCTCGACGGGGTCGGCGAAGCGCGTGCCGTTGATCGCGACGGGGCGACCGGCCTCGAACTGGACGGTGACGTCTTCGGTCTCGATCTCGACCGCGGGATCCCAGAACCGGACGCCCATGATCGGCTCGACGATCTCGAGCGACACGTCGAGGTGCTCGAGGGTCTTGGCCTCGTGCGTCGCGCCCCAGATGTTGGCATCCGTCGAGTACGCCTTCTCGGCGGAGTCGCGGTAGGGGAAGTCGTGGGCGACGAGCCACTCGCTCATCTCTTTGCGGCCGCCGAGCTCGGTGACGAAGTCGGCGTCGAGCCACGGCTTGTAGATGCGGAGCGCCGGGTTGGCGAGCAGGCCGTAGCGGTAGAACCGCTCGATGTCGTTGCCCTTGTAGGTGGAGCCGTCGCCCCAGATGTCGACGCCGTCCTCCTTCATCGCGCGGACGAGGAGCGTGCCGGTGACGGCGCGGCCGAGCGGCGTGGTGTTGAAGTACGTGCGTCCGCCCGAGCGGATGTGGAACGCGCCGCACGCGAGGGCGACGAAGCCCTCCTCGACGAGCGCGGTCTTGCAGTCGACGAGGCGCGAGATCTCGGCACCGTACTGCGTGGCACGGCCCGGGATGGAGGCGATGTCGTCTTCGTCGTACTGACCGAGGTCGCCGGTGTACGTGCAGGGCACGGCGCCCTTGTCGCGCATCCACGCGACGGCCACCGAGGTGTCGAGACCACCCGAGAAGGCGATGCCGACGCGCTCGCCGACGGGAAGGGACTGCAGGACCTTGGACATGCCCTCGATTCTATTCGGGACGGATGCCGCGGCCCGAAACGTCGGCGGTGGCGACCGCCGACCCCCGTACCCGCCCGATCGCGACGGCCCCGATCGCGACGACCACGATCGTCACGGCGATGCCGATGATGTAGCCGACGACGCTGCCCCAGCTGCTCTCGTACGGATTCAGGAAGGGGTAGGGGTACCAGTAGGCCGCACCGGTGCTCGGATTGGTGATGAAGTTCGCACGCAGCAGCGTGTAGACGATCCACACGATCGGGAAGATCGCCGCGCCGAGGGCCGCTTTCCAGGGGAGACGCCGGCGGCACGGCCCGAAGAACAGGTCGAGCAGGAGGAACAGCGGACCCCACACGTGCATGATCTCGTTCGACCAGCCCACCGTTTCGGGCTGGAGCGGGAGACCGCGCAGGAGCAGGTTGTAGACGACGCCGGTGATGACCATGTAGGTCGAGACCCAAGCGAGGGCGGCCGCGAGGGCGAGCGGATCCGGCTCGAGGCGTCGGCCCCGCGAGAGGAACCGGACGCCCGCCCAGGTCAGGACGACGACGCTGGCGGTGTTGGAGAGAATCGTGAAGAAGCTGAAGAAGTTCGTCACGGTGGTGAGCACGTCGCGGCCGCCGTCGACGGCGCCGGCGACGGTGGAGACGAACTGGGCGATGATCGCGGCGGCGATGAGCGCCGCCATCGCGAGGCGGAGAGCCGTCCAGACGGTGGCCCAGGTGGGGGAGCGGAGCATGCGCCCAGGGTAATGACGCCGCGGCGCCGCCGCGTGGGCTTGTGGACAACCCCGGAAGGGTGTGTCGGGACCGCTCGATAGGATGGGGTGTACCGCCGGATAACACGCGAGGAGCGCACATGCCCGGAATCGTGATCGTCGGCGTCCAGTGGGGCGACGAAGGCAAGGGCAAGGCCACCGACTTGCTCGGTGAGCGCACCGACTGGGTGGTGAAGTTCAACGGCGGCAACAACGCCGGGCACACCGTCGTCATCGGAGACGAGAAGTACGCCCTGCACCTGCTGCCCAGCGGCATCCTGTCTCCCGGGGTGACCCCCGTCATCGGCAACGGCGTGGTCATCGACCTCGAGGTGCTCTTCTACGAGCTCGAGGCGCTCAACGCCCGCGGTCTCGACACGAGCCGTCTGCGCATCAGCGCCAACGCGCACATCATCACGCAGTACCACCGCACGCTCGACAAGGTCACCGAGCGCTTCCTCGGCAAGCGCATGATCGGCACGACCGGTCGAGGCATCGGCCCCGCGTACGCCGACAAGATCAACCGCGTCGGCATCCGCGTGCAGGATCTGTTCGACGAGAACATCCTGCGGCAGAAGGTCGAGGGAGCCCTCGACCAGAAGAACCACCTGCTGGTGAAGATTTTCAACCGCCGTGCGATCACCGCCGACGAGGTCGTCGAAGACCTCCTCTCGTACGCCGAGCGCGTGCGCCCGATGGTCAGCGACACCTCGCTGCTGCTGAACGATGCCCTGGATGCCGGTGACGTCGTCGTCTTCGAGGGCGGCCAGGCCACCATGCTCGACGTCGACCACGGCACCTACCCGTTCGTCACCTCGTCGTCCGCGACGGCCGGTGGCGCCTCGACCGGCTCGGGCGTCGGCCCGAACCGGCTGGACCGCATCGTCGGCATCGTCAAGGCGTACACGACCCGCGTCGGATCCGGTCCTTTCCCGACCGAGCTGTTCGACGAGAGCGGCGACTGGCTGCGCTCGCGCGGCTTCGAGTTCGGCACCACGACGGGCCGTCCCCGTCGCGTCGGCTGGTACGACGCCCCGATCACGCGGTACGCCACGCGCATCAACGGCATCACCGACCTCGTCCTCACCAAGCTCGACATCCTCGGCGGTCTCGAGCAGATCCCCGTGTGCGTCGCCTACGACGTCGACGGGGAGCGGTACGACGACCTGCCGGTGAACCAGACCGACTTCCACCACGCGAAGCCGATCCTCGAGTACCTGCCCGGGTGGAGCGAAGACATCTCGACCGCGCGCACGTTCGACGAGCTGCCGCAGACGGCGCAGGACTACGTGCTCGCGCTCGAGGCGATGAGCGGGACGCGCATCTCGGTCATCGGCGTCGGTCCGGCACGCGACCAGGTCATCGTCCGCCACGACCTGATCGACTGACGTGCGGTTCTGGGTCGGCGCGTACGCCCCCGACGCGGGGTCTGCCGAGGGCATCGGCATCCTGCAGGCCGGTGACGTCGACTCGGTCTGGGCCTCCGGCCCTCTCGGTATGGTCGGCACCGCCGTCGCCGCGCCGGGTTCGCCGTCGTGGGTCGCGCCGCACCCGCAGCTGGACGTCCTGTACGCGGCGCTCGAGGCCGAGGGCACGGTGCAGGCGTACCGCCGCACCGGCGAAACGAGTCTGGCACCGCTGGGGGCCCCGGTGCACGCCGGGGCTGCCGTCTGTCACGTCGCGGTAGCCCCCGACGGATCGTTCCTCGTGGCGAGTTGCTGGGGCGACGGTCGCGTCGTCCGCATCGCCCTGGATGCCACGGGCCGCGCCTCATCCCCCGTGATCGCCGCCGCGGCAAACGACCCGTACGGCTCCACCGTCGACCCGTTCGTCGTCGAGACCGGGGCGGCCGTCTCGGGCGCCGCCGTGCCCGACCTCGCTGCCGCGGCGCGCGCCCTGCGCGAGGCGGCGGGCGCGGAGTTCGGGCACCTCGTTCCCGAGTACGACGCCGTGCCCGAGACGGACGCCGAGTCGGAGGAGGCGGCCGCGGGTGCGCGCGTCTCCCGCGCGCACGAGACGATCGTCCTTCCGCGCGGACTCCTGGCCACCACCGACATGGGTCTCGACCTCGTGCGGTTCTGGCGTTCGAGCGGGGCCGGTCTGCGTCTCGTCCAGGAGGTGGTGCTGCCGAAGGGCAGCGGGCCGCGCCACGGGGTCTGGCATCCCTCCGGTCACCTGTACGTCGTGACCGAGCTCAGCCGCGAGGTGTTCGTCCTGACCCCGGATGCCGAGGGGCGCTGGCGCGTCCTGTCGGGCGAGCCGCTGCTCGGCACGCTCGACGGCGACACCGCCGCCGAGCTCTGCACCAGCCGCGACGGCACCACGCTCTACGCCGGAGTGCGCGGCAGCGACACGATCGGCGTGCTCGCCGTGCGCGGCGCGGGCGAGGCGCTGCAGCTCACCGCGCTCGCCGAGGCCGGCACGCATTGGCCGCGGCATCACGTCGTCGTGAACGACACGCTGCTCGTGGCCGGTCAGCTCGCCGACGAGATCGTGTCGCTCCCGCTCGACGCTCGCACGGGCGTCCCGGGCCGGGTGCGCCACCGCACGGCGTCCCCCTCGCCGACGCGCCTGCTCCCCCTGCGCTGAACGAACGACATCGGCGCCCCACCGTGAGGTGAGGCGCCGAGTCGGCTTCAGGAGGTGGGGATCCACACCCGCATCGTCGAGGGTCCGCGATTGCCCCAGTCGTGGTACGCCACGAGGGGAACGGCATCCGCGTCGGCGACCTCGGGTGCCGTCGACTCCCGATACGGCCACCGGTCGCTCGGGACGACGCGGTGACCGACGCGGACCCACACCCGTCCGTCGCGTTCGAACGGCGCGGGGTCGCCGACGAGGCACACATCGCCCACGTCGTCGACGCCCGACACGTCGGTCGATTCCAGCGCCAGCACCTCGGGTCCGCGTTCGACGGCGACGCAGCCGCGCACTGCGTCGATGCGGGGGTCGGGCGTGACCACGCGCGGCGCCATGGGCAGCTCGAGCTCGACGACGTCGCCGGCGCGGAATTCGCGACGCACCCGGGCGACCCCCGGCGCCACCGCGTGCGTGTCGACCAGTTCCCCGCCCGAGCGGATGGCCATGTGCGCGCCCTCCGCCCACTGCGGCACGCGCAGCGACAACGTCCACTCGCCCGCGGCGTCGTCGTTCACCGTGACGCGGATGGTGCCGTCCGCGGGGTACACGGTCTCGACGTCGAGCGACACGGGGCGGCCGTCGTCGAGCACGGTCCGGATCTGCGCCGGGGCGTACTGGTGGAGCTGGATGCCATCGGCATCCGCCGTGGCGATGTAGGCGTCGAGGCTCGCGAGGGTGCGTGCGACGTTCGGCGGGCAGCAGGACACCTCGAACCACGGCGCCCGCAGCGACGACGACGCGCGCGGGGAGGTGCCGTCCGGGTCGGCGACCACGCCGGGGACCCGCTGGTGCAGGGTGTTGGCGTAGAAGAAGCTGCGCCCGTCCGCCGAGGGCGAGGTCGCCACCACGTTGTACAGGGTGCGCTCGATGAGGTCGGCGTACGACGCGTCGCCGTCGTTGAGCAGCAGCCGCCAGGAGAACATCACCGAGGCGATGCCGGCGCAGGTCTCGGAGTAGGCGCGGTCCGGAGGCAGTTCCCAGTCGACCCCGAACGCTTCGTCCTGGTGGTGCGAGCCCTGACCGCCCGTGATGTACGTCCGGCGACCGCGCGTGCGGTCCCACTGGCGGCGGAGGGAGGTGAGCAGCGCCTCGTCGGCGGTGTCGACCGCCACGTCCACGGCACCCGCGGCGAGGTAGTTGGCGCGGACCGCGTGGCCGCTGAGAGCCTCAGCGTCGCGCACCGGGACGTCGTCCTGGAAGTAGGTGCGGCCCCACTCGATGTCGCGGAGCGTCTCGTGGCCGCGGCGCGAGACGAAGAGCGCCGCCTGGTGCCCGTAGCGCGGCTCCCCGGTCACGCGAGCGAGCTCGGCCAGGGCCGTCTCGATCTCGGGGTGACCGCAGAAGGCCGGGATGCCGTCGGGTCCGAACACGTCGCACACGAGGTCGGCGGCGCGGCGGGCGATGGTCAGCAGCCCGTCGTCGGCCCCCGGCCGCGTCCGCTCGCGCGCCACGGCCGCCTGGAAGAGGTGCCCGAGGCAGTACAGCTCGTGGCCCCATTCGAGGTCGGACCAGCGGGGCTGCTGCCCGGGGCGGCCGAACTCGGTGTTCAGGTAGCCGTCGGGCTCCTGAGCGGCGGCGACGCGGGCGACCACGTCTCGGAAGGTGCGCTCGAGGTCGGCGTCGTCGCTGCGGCCGATCTCCCATGCGGCGGCTTCGAGGAACTTGTAGACCTCGGAGTCGGAGAACTCCCGGCCGTGGCGGCCGGCGGGGAGCCGGCCCGCGGCCGCGAGGTCGAAGTTGGGCAGCCAGCCCTCGGATTCCAGGCGTCCGAGGATGTGGCTGAGCGTGTGGGCGGCGTTCACGCGCTGCCGGTCGCCCCAGAACCCGCCCGTGATCCGGACCTCGCCGAGGCCGAGCGGGCGCAGTGCCGAGCGCGGCGGGACGACGGGGGCGATCACGATTCCGGGGGAGGCGACGTCGAGCGGACGGGAGGGGAGGGTGGTGGACATGGTCATCCCTTGAAGGCGCCGGACATGAAGCCGCGCACGTAGTGACGTTGGAGGATCAGGAACAGGACGATGCACGGCAGCGCCAGGACGACGACTCCGGCTTCGGTGACGCCGTAGTCGATGACGCCCATGGTCTGGCCGCGGAGGTTCGCGACGGCCAGGGGCAGCGTGATCTTGGACTGGTCGTTGATGAGGATCAGGGGGGCGATGAAGTCGTTCCACGCGGTGAGGAAGGCGAACAGACCCACGGTGATGAGCCCGGGCTTGACCGCGGGGAGCAGCACGCGGCGCAGGGCCGAGAAGCTCGTGCAGCCGTCGACGAGGGCCGCTTCATCGAGTTCGCGCGGGACGGACTCGAACGAGATGCGCATCATGAACATCGAGAACGGCAGCTGGAACATCGTCAGGACCAACGCGACGCCCACGAGCGAGTTCTGGAGCCCCACCGCGTTCAGGATCACGTAGAGCGGGATGAGCAGCGTGGCGTAGGGGACCATCAGGATCGCCAGCACCAGCAGGAACAGCATGTTCTTGCCCGGGAACGAGAAGCGCGCGAACGCGTAGCCGCCGAAGAACGACACGATGAGCGTCAGGGCGACGGTCAACAGCGACACGAACAGCGAGTTGCCCAGGTACACCCAGATCCCCGACTGGAAACTTGCCAGCTTGGTGTAGTTGGCGAACCCCCACCCGTCGACCTGGCTGGTCCCCGCCTGCGGGCTGACGGATGCCACGCCCGTCCACACCAGCGGGTACAGGAAGATGATCGCCAGCGCGCCGGTGAAGATCTTCGAGGGGAGTCCCCAGAGCACGGGTCCCTGGGAGCGACGGCGACGGCCCGTGGATCCCGGTGCGACGATCGCTCGCGTGCTCAGGGTCGCGGGGCGGGCGGGAGTGTCGGTCAGGGCCATGTCAGGCCTCCTCGGTGCGGCGGAACGCGCGCAGCTGCACGACGTTGATGACGACGAGCGCGACCAGGATGATCACCGACAGCGCGGCGGCGATGCCGAGGCTGTTCTGACCCTGGAAGGCGATGTTGTAGATGAGCTGGACCACCGTCATGGTGCTGTTGTCGGGTCCGCCCTTGGTGAGGATGTAGAACTGGTCGAACGCCAGGAGCGAGCCGGTCACGCACATCACGGTCGTCAGCGCGAACGTGGGCCGCAGCAGCGGCACGGTGATGTCGCGGAAGATCTGCCAGCGGCTCCCGCCGTCGATGCGGGCGGCTTCGTAGATGTCCTCCGGGATGCCCTGGAGACCCACGAGCAGCAGCAGCATGTAGAAGCCGGCGAAGCGCCAGACGATGAGGAACACCGTCGACCACAACGCGCCCTCCGGGGAGCCGAGGAACGTGATCCCCCACGACTGCATGAGGCCCGCGAAGGGTCCGGCGATGGGGGAGTAGAGCACGTAGAAGAGGAGGGATGCCGAGGCCAGGCCCAGCGCGCTCGGCAGGAGGAACGCGGTGCGGAGGAATCCCTTCCAGGCGGTGGACTCCTGGACGAGGAGCGCGAGCCCCAGGCCCAGGCCGATCAGGAGCACCGTCGTGATCACGGTGTACAGCACCGTGAACCGCACCGAATCCCAGAAGAGGCGGTGGTTCACGGCATCCGCGAAGTTCTCGGGGAAGTTCGGGCCCATGTTCCCGCGCAGGAGGGGCCACTCGGACCCGGACATCTGCAGGACCAGGAGCAGGGGGATGACGAAGAGGGCGACCACGAACAGTGCCGTCGGGGCGGCGTAGAGCCAGCCCTGGACGGGGCCGCCGAGCGCGGAGCGCGCGTACCGGCGGGGGCGCCGGGTCGAGAGGGAGAGAGCCACGGTGTTCCTTCCGAGGGGTGCGGGGGTGCCGACGTGTCCGCCGGCACCCCCGCGAGGATTACTGCGACAGGACCGCGGTGATCTCGTCGTTGTCCGCGTCGACGGTGTCGCCGTCGCCGAGGACCGCGTTGCGCACGAGCGTCAGCCACGGGCTGCCGGGGGCGTTGAACGCCTGCTGGAAGTTCAGCGCGACGGGCGTCTTGCCCTTGCCGGCGACCTCGTTGATCGCGACCTGGCGGGGGTCCTTCGCGGAGTACTCGTTGTCGGCGAGGTCGGAGCGCGCCACGGTGCTGCCGCCCTTGGCGAGAACGCCCACCTGCGCGTCCTCGGAGGTCAGCCACGACAGGAAGTTCCAGGCCTGGGCCGACTGCTTCGAGTCCTTCGAGATGCCGATGCCGTCACCACCGACGAAGGTGGACTCGCCGCCGTCGACGCCCGGGATGCCCGCGACGCCGGCGTCGAAGGTCAGGCCCGGCAGCAGGGTGGCGGGGAAGGGCATGATGCCGACGTTGCCCTCCTGGAAGCCGGCGACCCAGGTGGCGCCGGTCTCGTCGGTCGAGCCGGGGGCGACGGCGCCCGACGCCTGGAGGTCCTTCCACGTGGAGTAGACGTCCTTGGCCGCGCTGTTGTTCAGCAGCGACTCGGTGCCGTCGGCGTTGAGCACGTCCTCGCCCGAGGCCCAGATCGAGGGGAACCAGGTGAACAGGAGGCAGCCCCCGCAGTTCAGGCCCGTCGAGGTGCCGGAGACGCCGGGCTTGTTCAGCGCCTGCACGGCCTTGGCGGTCTTGGCGAAGTCGGCGAGGGTCGCGGGGGCCTTCTCGGGGTCGAGTCCGGCCTCCTTCACGAGGTCCTTGTTCCACATCATGACCGACAGGTCGAGCACGAACGGCAGGACGTACTGCTTGCCGTCGAGGGTGCCGGCATCCAGGTGGCCCTTGTTGAGGGTGTCCTTGTAGGAGAGGCCGTCGATCTGCGAGGTGACGTCCTGGAAGAGGCCCTGCTGCACCCAGTTCGGCACGTAGACGATGTCGGCGGCGAAGAGGTCGGGCAGTCCGCCGGAGCCGGCGGCGGCGCCGACCTTGGCGACGTAGTCGTCGTTGGGAACGACGGTCAGCTCGACCTGGTTCTTGTGGCTGGAGTTGTAGGCCTCCACCAGTTCCTTCGCCTGCTTCTCCAGCGGCGCGCGCGTCCACAGCGTCAGGCTGGTGCCGTCGTCGGTGCCCTCCGCCGGGATGTCAGCGGGGGCGGTGGTGGTGCTGCTGCTGCCACAGGCGGTGAGCGACCCCACCAGCACGCCTGCCGCGAGCGCGGCGGTCAGCGTCCGCAGTGCGGTCCGGCTCCGGGAATGCATCATCGGTACTCCTCTTGCTCTTCATCGAGTAAGCGCTGCGGCGGGCGCCGCTGTCGCACATGTGATCGGGACGGGCTCGAAAACTCGAAACCCATTTCGGGACACTATCCACCTGAGGCACTATGGTCAACACATCTCGATAAGGTTTTCGGAAGGAGGCGCCGGTGAGTGGCAATGGAGCGAATCGTGCGGTGACGCTCGGCGACGTGGCCAAGCGGGCGCAGGTCTCCATCGCGACGGCGTCGAAGGCGCTGAACGGGCGCGAGGATGTCGCCGACGCGACGCGCCGTCGTGTGCTGCTCGCGGCCGACGAGCTCTCCTTCACCCCGAACGCGATGGCGCGGGGTCTGGTGGCGGGCCGGACGGGCACCGTGGGCCTGCTCACGAGCGACCTCGAGGGCCGCTTCGTGCTGCCGATCCTCATGGGCGCCGAAGACGCGTTCGGGGCGGGGCAGGTCAACGTCTTCCTCTGCGACGCCCGCGGGGATGCCATCCGCGAGCAGCACCACCTGCGGGCGCTGCTCAGCCGGCGGGTCGACGGCATCATCGTGGTCGGCCGGCAGACCGACCCGCGGCCGTCGCTGGGACCGGACATCCCCGTTCCCGTGGTCTACGCCTACTCTCCCTCCGACGATCCGCGCGACCTCTCGCTCGTACCCGACAACCGCGCCGGCGGGCGTCTCGCCGTCGAGCACCTGATCTCGTGCGGCCGCACGCGCATCGCCCACGTGTCGGGCGACCCGACCTACGCCGCGGCCAAAGACCGTCTCGCCGGAGCCCGCGAGGGGCTCGCGGCGGCGGGGCTGGAGCTGGTGGGCGAGCCGATGTTCTCGGAGTGGTCCGAGAACTGGGGGCGCGACGCGGCCGCGATGCTGCTGGCCCGGCATCCCGACATCGACGGGATCTTCGCGGGGTCGGATCAGATCGCGCGCGGCGTGCTGGAGACCGTGCGCGAGCTCGGCCGCACGGTGCCCGACGATCTCGCGGTGGTCGGCTACGACAACTGGGAGATCCTCGCGACGAACTCGCGTCCGGCGCTGACGACGGTGGATGCCAACCTCCAACGCCTCGGCCGGCTCGCGGCGCAACGGGTCTTCGAGGCGATCGACGGCGCGCGCCTGGATTCGGGGACGACCGAGCTCCCGGTGCGTCTGATCATCCGCGGATCGACGATCGCGCGCCGCTGACTTTTCGCTCCCTTCGAAATCTTCGAAAAGGATTGAGAAAACGTAAGCGTTTCCTTAGCGTTTCATCCCGCATGTCCCTCTCGGCGAAGAGAGAGACCGAGAGGATGAGACATCGTGGACTCCCCACATCGCTCGAGCCGTCGCACCTGCCGCGCGGCCATCGGCACGATCGCCTCCGCGGCCATCGTCGCCACCCTGGTCGCCGCAGCCCCCGCGCAGGCCGCCAACGCCGACATCGGCTACCCCACGTTCTCGGGTAGCCCGACCCCCGTCCCGGCCACGGGCGTGACCTACACCCCCGGCAACCAGCTCCAGAAGATCTTCGACGCCGATGTCGCGGCCGGCGCGGGCACGAGTGTCGACAAGGACTTCTGGATGGACCGCATGCTCGCCCGCACGGGCGACGCGGGCAGCTTCGGCGACAACAACCAGTGGCTCTTCACCCGCGGACGCGCGGCGTTCATGAAGGAGCACAACCCCGCAGCCCTCGGGTTCGGCGGCCAGCTGGCGTACTGGGAGGCCATCGACGGCCGCTCCGGCTACACGATCACCGCCCGGGTCGGCGGCGCCGACGTCACCCTGACCGAGGACGTCGCGCAGCGGAAGCAGACGCCGAGCTACTGGCGGAGCGTCCACCGCGGCGGCGGCATCGAGGTCGTCCAGACGAAGTTCATCACCGATGCCAACGTGCTCGTGACCGACCTCGAGGTGCGCTCCACGGGTGGGGCGGTCGACGTCGAGCTCGTGGCATCCTCGCCCTACGCCACCACCGCCGAGGGCGACGAACTCGTCGGCCACGTCACGGCGCTGAACGACCTGACGAAGCTGTCTCCCCGCTTCTCCGGCGACGGCTTCTCGCCCGCGGGCGCGACCCTGGCGCGCACCCTGTCGATCCCCGCCGGCGGCAGCGCGACGACCAAGGTGCAGCTGGGGCTGATCACCGACGAGATCGCCGAGTCGCGGACCGACTACGACGCCACGCGGACGCAGTCGCCGGCCGAGGCGTACACGACCCACGTGACCGTCTACAACCGGTGGTGGGCCGAGAACGTGCCGTACCTGGACACCCCCGAGGACAACATCGACAAGACGTTGTTCTACCGCTGGTGGCTCATGCGGTTCAACTTCCTCGACGCCGACATGCCCGGCAACACCTACCAGTTCCCGGTCGCCATGGAGGGCGTCCTCGGGTACAACAACTCGATCGTGCTGACCACCGGCATGTTCATCGACGACCTGAAGTACTTCCGCGACCCGATCTACTCGTACGGGCCCTGGGTCTCGACGGGCGAGACGAGCAAGAGCTACAAGTTCGTCGACAACCCCGGCGACCCCGCGAACTGGTCGAACAGCTACACCCAGTACATCTCCGAGGCGGCGTGGCGCTCGTACGAGCTGCACGGTGGCCCGACCGCGATCGCGGGGAACCTGGCGAAGTACGCCGAGGACGACGTCAAGGGTCTGCAGGACGCGTACGACTTCAACAAGAACGGCCTCATCGAGTACAACTGGGGCGCGATGACCGGCAACGATGCGGATGCCGTGTCCTTCCATTGGAAGGGCGGATACCAGGATCGCGCCGAGAACGCCTACCTCTACTCCAACGCCCTCGCCTCGGCCGAGGCCTACCGGACGGCCGGCAACACCGCCAAGGCCGACGAGATGGAGGCGTTCGCGCAGAACATCAAGACCCAGGTCATGAAGGTGCTCTGGAACCCCGACACCAAGCTCCTCGAGCACGCGATGGCCGGCAACGGCGAGCACGTGCCCTGGAAGGAGATCAACAACTACTACCCGTTCTCGGTCGGCCTCGTGCCCAAACCCGGCGACCCCGACTACAAGGACGACTACGTCGAGGCGCTGCGGCTCTTCGCCGACGACAAGCAGTACCCGATCTTCCCCTTCTACACCGCGAACCAGGCCGACCAGGCGGCCTACAACGCCACCGGCGGCCAGGGCAGCAACAACTTCTCGGTCATCAACTCGACCGTGACCTTCCGGATGCTGTCGAAGGTGCTGCGCGACTACCCCACCGACGCGATCAACGCGGAGTGGTACAAGAAGCTCCTGTACTGGAACGCGTGGGCGCACTACCAGAACGGCGGTGACAACCGTCTGCCCGACCAGAACGAGTTCTGGGCCAACGGCTCGGCGGACCCGCAGAAGATCGACTACCGCTCCTGGATCCACCACACGATCCTCGGCGCGACGAACTTCACCATGATCGAGGACGCGATGGGTGTGCGCACCCGTGACGACGCCAAGATCGAGCTCGACCCGATCGACATCGGTTGGGACCACTTCACCGCGAACAACATCCGCTACCGCGACCGCGACCTGACGGTCACGTGGGACGCGCCCGGCGGCACGCGGTACTACGGCGACGACGTGCCCGAGGGGTACTCCGTCTTCCTCGACGGCACGCTCGCCTTCACCGTCGACAAGCTCTCGCACGTCGTCTACGACCCTGCGTCGGGGACGGTCGAGGTCGTCAAGGGCGACGCGAAGGTCACCACGGCCACGGCATCGTCGGTGAAGGCCCCGCAGGACGTGCGCTTCGCCGATGACGCCCGCGTCGTCGACCTGTTCGCCAAGGCGGGTGCGGACGTCCGCACCGCCAGCACGGGCAGCGCGAACCTCGCGAGCTCGGCCACCGCGACCTTCTCCGCTTCCGGCCGTGCGCCCTCGGGGGCCGTGGACGGGACGACGATCAACGAGCCCTTCTGGGGCACCGCGGGCTCGCCCAACGCGAAGGACTCCCTCACCGTCGAACTCGGCGGCGAGAAGACCTTCGACGACATCCGCCCGTACTTCTACGACAGCTCCTCGTCGGCGACCGCGCCGGGATACGCCGAGCCGTCGGTCTACACCCTCGAGGTGCGTCGCGGTGGGCAGTGGTCGGTGATCCCGCAGCAGGCCCGCACGCCGGCGTATCCGCGCGCGAACTACAACCACGTGCAGTTCCCGGAGGTGACCGGTGACGCCGTGCGTTTGACGGTGACCCACGCCAGCGGATTCAAGACGGGCGTCAAGGAGCTGCAGGTGTTCCGCACGGGCGTGGCCGCTCCGGCATCCACGAACGAAGCTCCGCTGGTGACGGCGTGGCAGAACCTCCAGGCATCGGTCGGAGGCGCGGCGGCCTTGGTCGGCACGGTCAAGGACGACGGACTGCCCTCGGGGACGGTGTCGTCGGCCTGGAGCGTGGTGAGCGCGCCCGAGGGGGCGACGGTGCTCTTCGACGACGCCGCGGCCGCCTCCACCACCGCGCGTTTCTCCGACAAGGGCCAGTACGTGCTGCGCCTGACCGCCGATGACGGGGAGAAGACGTCGCAGACCGACGTGACCGTCCAGGGCGAGCCGGTCACCGCGGGGACGAACGTCGCGCCCGAGGCGACCCCGACCGCCGAGTACACGGCGGGATGGAACAACGTCAAGGCCGTCAACGACGGCAAGGTGTTCTTCACCGGCGGCAGCCAGAGCGACATCTGGGGCACCTGGTCGGGCAATCACCCGGCGACCCGCTGGCTGGAGTACGAGTGGAGCGCGCCGCAGCGCATCGCCGGAGCCGAGATCGGCTTCTGGCGCGACCAGGACGACGCGAACTCCGCCAACGGCGTCAACGTGCCGAAGGGATGGAAGGCGCAGTACTGGACCGGTTCGGACTGGGCCGACGTCGCCGACGCCTCGGAGTACACCGTGAAGCGCGACGAGACGAACTCCGTCACGTTCGACGCGGTCACGACGACGAAGTTCCGCGTCGTGCTGCAGGCGGCCGGGAACGGACCGTACGCGGCGGTCGCCGTCAGCGAGCTGAAGGTGTTCGCCGACGCCCCCACCTCGATCGAGCCGATCGACGTGCGCACGTCCATCGGCACGAAGCCGGTGCTGCCCGCGACGGTGGATGCCACCTTCTCCGACGGCAGCCACGCCGACCTCCCCGTGACGTGGGCCGCGGTCAGCGACGCGCAGGTCGCCGGTGAGGGCAGCTTCCCCGTGTCGGGCATCGTCCCCGGCTCGCCGGTGTCGGCCAAGGCCACGGTCTGGGTCCGCGCGACGGCTCCGGGACAGATCAACCAGGTGGATGCCGTGACCAGCCGCACCCAGCCGGGTGTCGCGCCGGTGCTGCCCAAGGCGGTGGGCGTGCTGTTCAACGACGGCTCGCGCCAGGACCTGCCGGTGACGTGGGACGCGGTCGCCGCGGACTCCTACGCCGCCCCCGGGCAGTTCACGGTCGCCGGGACGGTCCAGAGCGACCTGCCCGGTACCAAGGCCGCGTCGGCCGCGGTGACCGTCGGCGAGGGCGGCGACGACACGAAGGCGCCCACGGTGGCGTTCCAGGTGTCGCCCGCGGCCCCCGGCTCGGGCTGGTACACGCAGGCGGTCGCCGTCGACGTGACGGCGCGCGACGACCAGGACGCCTCTCCGCGCATCGAGGTGCGCGTGGATGCCGGAGCGTGGGCCGCCTACACCGGCACCGTCTCGGTGACCGGCGACGGATCCCACGTGGTGCAGGCGCGGGCGACGGACGCGGCGGGCAACACCTCGCCGGTGGCCGAGCAGACCGTGCGCATCGACACCACGGCCCCGGCCGTCGAGGTCACCGCCGACGCGGTCTCGCGCACGGTCAAGGCGTCGGCGACGGATGCCGGGTCGGGCGTCGCGTCGATCGAGTACCGCCTGGGCGACTCGGGTGACTGGATGGCACTGACGGGCTCCGTGCTCGTCGGACTCGACGAGACCAAGGTGCAGGTGCGTTCCACCGACAAGGCCGGCAACGTCTCGCCGGTCGTCGAGCGCACGGTGCCGAAGGCCGACGGCTCGCAGAAGCGCAACGTCGCTCTGCTCGCCACGCCCACGGCATCCGGAACCGCCGGATGGAACAAGGTCACCGGCCTCAACGACAACGTCCAGCCCACGTCGTCGGGCGATGTCACGCCCAACGACAACGCGAACGTCTGGGGCATCTGGCCCCAGGTGACCGACCAGTGGGTGCAGTACGACTGGACCGAGCCCGTGACCATCGGCGAGCTGGGCGTCTACTTCGTGTCGAACATCGACGCGCAGGGGCTCGGCATCGACGTCCCGGCGGAATGGGAGGCCGAGTACTGGGATGCCACGACGAGCGCGTGGGTGCCGGTGAAGAACGCGGGGGCCTACGGCACCGCGAAAGACACGTACAACACGGTGTCGTTCGACCCGGTGACCACGACGAAGCTCCGCCTCACGCTCGACCCGGTCGGGACCGAGCAGGGCAAGGGCAGCGTGGGCATCAAGGAATGGCAGGTGTGGGAGCAGCCGGAGACCCCGGTCCCCGACACCCAGGCGCCCGTCGTCACCACCACGGTCGACCCGGCCGCTCCCGCGAGCGGCTGGCACACCGGCACGGTGACGGTCTCGGCCTCCGCCATCGACGACCGTGACGACGCTCCCGTCGTCGAGGTGCGGGTCGGCGACGGCGCGTGGTCGGCCTACACCGCGCCCGTCGAGGTCGCGACCGACGGGACGACCACCGTGTCGTTCCGGGCGAAGGATGCCGCCGGCAACACCTCCGAGCCCGTGGGCGTCGAGGTGAAGCGGGATGCCACGCAGCCGACCGCGGACGCGGGGTGGAACGCCGCATCGCGCACGGTGACCCCCACCGGCGCGGATGCCGGCTCGGGCGTGGCTGTCGTCGAGTACCAGCTGGGCGAGGGGGCGTGGACCGCCGCAGCGGGTCCGATCGCCGTCGGCGACGCCGCCACCACGGTGCGCGTGCGGGTGACCGACGTCGCCGGCAACGTCTCCGACGTCGCCGAGGTCGCGGTGCCCGTCAAGACGACCGACCCCGGCACCGACCCCGGCACCAACCCCGGTGGTGGTGGCGGCACCGATCCGGGATCGGAGCCGACGGGGTCGCTCACCGGCAACGAGGTCGTCCGGATCGGCGTCGCCCAGGTGGCACCGGGCGGGCAGTTGCCGGTCTCGGTCAGCGGCGCGGCTCCGGGAACGGTGTTCGCGGTGGAGTTCCGCTCCACCCCGGCGCGCCTGGGCACCCTGACGGTCGGCGCCGACGGCACCGCCGGCGGAGTGTTCACGGTTCCGGCCTACGCCGAGGCGGGGGTCCACACGGTGGCGCTGATCGTGCCCGGCGGTGAGCTCACCGCGCAGGTGACGGTGGTCGCCCCCGGGGCGACGTCGTCGCAGACGCCGCCGCTGGCCGTCACGGGACAGGATGCCGCGTCGACCCAGGTCGCGATCGGCATCGGCGTGAGCGTGCTGCTGCTCGGGCTGATCGTCCTGGCGATCGCCCGCTTCCGTCGGCGCCGCTCGGCCTGACATTCCGGGGCCGGGGGCGTCTCGCCCCCGGCCCCTCCCGCTCGTCCCGTCGGTCGAAGGAGACCACCGTGATCCGTCCTGCCCATCGCCGCTTCTGGGCGGCCGCGACCGTCGTCGGCCTGATGGGAGGGCTGCTGGCACTGGCGCCGGCGAGCCCCGCCGCCGCGCTGCCCAATCCCCTGATCGGCGACGGCTCGGTCTACTCGGCCGACCCCGCCACTCTCGTCGCCGACGACACGCTGTACGTCTACGCCGGTCGCGACGAGGCCGATGCGACGACGAACGACTTCATCATGAACGAGTGGCAGGCGTTCTCCACGACCGACGTCGAGGGCGGCGCGTGGGAGCACCACCCGTCGCTGATGCGCCCCGAGCAGGTCTTCTCGTGGGCGACGCCGGGCCGCGCCTACGCGGGTCAGGTCGTGCAGGGCGGCGACGGCCGCTACTACTGGTACGTCCCCGTGCACGAGGCCGGCAGCAGCTCGCCCGATCCGTTCGGCATCGGCGTCGCGGTGTCCGACACCCCGCTGGGCCCGTGGAAGGACGACGCGGGCGGGCCGATCGTGTCGCAGGAGATCCTGGGCAACAACGCCCACAACATCGACCCCACCGTCTACGTCGCCGACGACGGGCGCGTCTGGATGTACTGGGGCAGTTTCGGTCGCCTGCTCGGTGTCGAGCTGGCATCCGACATGAAGACGTTGATCGGCACCCCCACCGAGTTCCGCAGCGGAGTCGACGGCTTCTTCGAGGCCGCGTGGCTGTTCGAACGGAAGGGCACCTACTACCTCGCCTACGCCGCCAACACGGCCGGGCCCGACAGCTGGTGCACCCCGGCGGTGTACCACGCGTGCATCGCCTACTCCACGGCCCCGACGCCGATGGGGCCGTGGACCTCGCAAGGCCGCGTGCTCGCGCCCGTCTCGTCGACCACGAGCCACCCCGCCATCACCGAGTACCACGACAAGTGGTACGTGGCGTATCACACGGCGGATGCCGTCGGAGGGAACCACTTCCGCCGATCGGTCGCCGTCGACGAGGTGCAGTGGGACGACTCGGTGACCCCGGCGCGCATGAAGCCCGTGGTCACCACTCCGCCCCAGGACGTCACGACGACCCCCTCGGGGAACGTCGCCCCGTGGGCCGCGGTCTCGGCGTCGAACGAGCCGGTGCCCGTGCAGTATTGGAAGGCGGCGCTGAATGACGGCATCATCCGCCCGAATCCGCTGCCACCGGACATGTGGGGCTCGTACGCCGCCGACCGACCGGCATCCCAGTGGATCCAGTACGACTGGTCGGAACCCGTGCGCCTCGACCGTTCGTCGATCCAGTTCTGGAGCGATCGCGAGCCGGGGAGCGGCGACGGGGTGTCGGCGCCGTCGTCGTGGAAGCTGCAGTACTGGGCGGACGGTCGCTGGAGCGACGTCGAGAATCCGAGCGGATACCCGACGACGACGCGCGAACTGCACGAGGTGACCTTCTCGCCCGTGACCACGACCCGGTTGCGGGCGGTCCTGAACGCCTCCGCGGGCACCGGTCCGTCGTCGGGTTACTCCGCCCTCGCGGTGGAGGAATGGACCGCAGGTGCCGTCGCACCGACGGGTGTCGAGCCGGCCGCGTCGAGCACGCTCGTCGGAGAGGCGCCGGTGCTCCCCGACACCGTCGCGCTCCTCTACGGCGACGAGCGCGTGGCCGCGCCCGTGACCTGGGATGCCGTCGACCCCGGCGCCTACGCCGCTCCCGGCACGTTCACGGTGAACGGCACCGCGCGGGGCTACGCCGCCGGTCGCGTGCAGGCCACGGTGACGGTGATCGGCGCGGACGCGTGGCGCACCAACCTCGCGAAGACAGGTACGCCGGTCGCCGACTTCACCGCCGGCTGGAACTCGCTCGCGTCGATCAACGACGGCACCATCGTCTACGAGGGCGGCGAGGGGTCGCAGGTCTGGGCCACGTGGGCCGGTGTCCGTCCGGCGAGCCGCGACGTGGGGTACACCTGGGAGGAGCCGGTCACCGTCGACGCGGTGACCGCGCACTTCTGGAGCGACGTGCCCGGAGCCTCGGGCGCCGGCAACGGCGTGGCCGTCCCTGCCGCCTGGCGCGTCGAGGCGCTCGTGGACGGGAACTGGACCGCGGTCTCGGGGGCCGGCGGCTACCCGGTCGAGGCATCGGCTCCCAGCCGCGTGTCCTTCACCCCCGTGACGACCACCGGCATCCGTGTCGTGCTCGACGCGCAGTCCGACGGCACCACGCATGCTGCCGTGGGCCTGTCCGAACTCGAGGTGCTCGGCGAGACGGTGGATGCCGCCGCCCCCGAGGTGTCGCTCGAGGCGCGGGGTCCGCAGGGCGCGGGCGGGTGGTTCGTCGGTCCCGTGACGGCGCGGGCCGAGGCGACCGACGACCGCGACCTGCGCGTCGCCATCTCGGTGGCGGTGGACGGCGCCCCGGAGGAGACCACGACCGATGTGCGCCGCGTCGACACCGTCGTCCGTCAGGACGGATCGCACACCGTCACCGCGAGGGCCACGGACGCCGCGGGCAACGTCTCGCCCGAGGCGACGGCATCCTTCCGCATCGACGCGACCGCCCCCGCGGTCACGGCGACCGTGGACGAGGGAGCCCGATCGGTCTCGGCGACGGCGACCGATGCCGTCTCGGGCCTGGCGGGTGTGGAATACGCGCTGGACGATCCGCTGCAGTGGAAGCCGTACACGGCCGCCGTCGCGGCGCCCGACCTGGAGCGGCACGTCGTCTACGTGCGCGCGACGGACGCGGCGGGCAACGTCTCGAACCCGACGGCGGTGACCGTTCCGCGGTCGCCCGACGCGCCGCTGACCGGCAACATCGCGCCGTACGCGACGCCGACGGCCTCTTCGGCGTCCGGCTGGGCGCCCGTCGGCGGGGTGAACGACGGCAGCACGACGGGGACCCCCTGGGGCACCTGGCCGCGCGTCGGTGAGCAGTGGGTCCAGCTGACCTGGGATCGCGCGGTGACGGTGGACCGGGCGAGCGTGCAGTTCGCCCGCGACGCGGCCGACGACGCGAACGCCGGTCTCATCCCGCCTCGCTCGTGGGTGCTGCAGTACCGCGACGACTCGGGCGCTTGGAAGGACGTCACGACCTCGGACGCCTACGGCCGGTCGTCGGATGCCGCGAACGAGGTGCATTTCGCCGCGGTCGAGACCACCGCCGTGCGCGCGCTGATGCAGTCGTGGGGCGCCGCCGAGAGCCAGGGGTCGGCCGGTATCGCGGAGTTCGAGGTGTGGGCGGCTGCGGACCAGCCACCGGGCGACACGACGCCGCCGGCGCTGGACTTCGAGGCGGCCTCCCCGGCCCCCGCGTCGGGCTGGTACCGCGAAGCCGTGCGCGTCGCCGCGACCGTCACCGATGACGCCGATCCGTCTCCGGCCGTGCGCGTGCGGATCGACGGCGGAGCGTGGACCCCGCTGACCGACGACTTCCAGGTCGCCGGTGACGGTACGCACCTCGTCGAGGCCGAGGCGGTCGACGCCGCCGGCAACGTGTCCTCGCGGATCGCGCGGACGGTGAAGATCGACGGGGCCGCGCCCACCGTGACGACCGTCGTGACGCACGAGGCCTCGGGGCCCGTGGTCGAGGTCGTCGCCGCGGACGAACTGTCCGGCGTCGGATCGATCGAGCGCCGCGTGGACGAGACGTGGGTCACCCTGGTCGACGCCCGGGTGGCGCTGCCCTCGGGCGGGGGAACGGTTCCGGTCGTGCTGCGGGCGACCGACGTCGCCGGCAACACGTCCGACCCGCTCACCGTGGCGGTCGACACGGGTACGACCGGGCCGGTCGACCCGTCGCCCTCGCCGACACCGACATACTCGCCGTCTCCGACCGGGGCGAGCGCGTCGGCCGACGGATCGGTGACGGCCGGGGTCACGGGTCCCGCGACCCTCGCCCGGACCGGCACCATCTGGCCCCTGTCCGCGCTCGCGCTCGCGGTCGTCCTGCTCTACGTCGGCGTGGTCGTCCGTCGCCCGCGGCGGGATCGCCGATAGGCGGTGCTGTGCGGGGCCGCGTTGTCGCGGCCCCGCATCGCACTACTTCTTGGCATCCTGACGCGGGATGATGATCTGCTTCACGATCAGCAGCAGCGAGGCCGTGACGGGGATCGCGACGAGGGCGCCGAGCAGACCCAGCAGCGTGCCGCCGACGAGTGCACCGATCACGACGAGCGACCCCGGGACCGAGATTGTCCGGCTCATGACCCGCGGCGTCAGGATGTATGCCTCGAGCTGCATGTAGACGAGGTACACGATCGCGAAGATGAGACCCGCGGTCGGGTTGACGATGAGGGTGAACACGGTGGCGGTGCCCCAGAAGAGCACCGACCCGACGAGGGGGATCAGGGTGATTCCGAACGCGAGCGCCGCGAGCAGGGCGGCGAAGGGCTGCCCGACGATCGTCAGGACGATGAAGGCGAAGACCGCGTTGATCAGCGCCAGCACGACCATGCCCGACAGGTACCCACCGACCGAGTCGGTGATCTGACCCGTCATCTCCGACACCGTCGCGCGGTTGCGGGCGGGGCTGAGGCGCACGAGCGAGTTCTTCATCGACGGCAGGGATGCCAGGAAGTACAGGCTCAGCACGAGCACGATGATCGCGCCGGAGATGCCCGTCGCGATCGTCACGCCGGCCTGCAGCAGACCGCCGCCGATCGCGGTGAGGTTCGCGGGGTTGGTGAAGAACGTCTGCACTTCCTTGAGGATGTCACCGAGGCTGTCGCCGAAGTTCGCCTCGACCCACCGCACGGCGTCGCTGTCGATGGCGTCGTTGATGAAGGTGGGGACGTCCGTGATGAACTGCGAGATCTGACGCACGACCGGGGGAATCAGGAGGAGCAGCGCGGCCGTGAGGATGATCGCGAGCCCACCGAACACGATGACGATGGCCCACGCCCGCGAAATGCCGCGACGCACCAGCCGCCGCACGAGCGGATCGAGGGCGAGGGCGATGAACAGGGCGATCGCGATGTAGATGAGGACCGTGGAGAGGTTCGCCAGCGACAGGCCGAGGAGGAGCGCGGTCAGCCCACCCAGCGTGAGGAAGAAACCCGCCGCGTAGGGCCGCGCGATCGCCGACCACACGGGGCGGTCACGCGAGGTGACCTCCCCGGCGTTGGCGCCGGCGGCGGAGGGATCGGGGTGCGACGAGCGGCTCATGGTCACACTGTAGGGCTCGCCGCGGCCGAGCGCGGGTGCGCGATAGGGTCGGGTCCGGAGGACCCATGACCGACGCCGACCCCACGACGATCCTGCAGGGCCTGCGCGGCAGCATCGACAACATCGACGCCGCGCTCATCTTCCTGCTCGCCGAGCGATTCCGCTGCACCAAGCAGGTCGGTGTGCTCAAGGCGCAGCACGGGATGCCGGCATCCGATCCTTCTCGCGAAGAGCAGCAGATCGCCCGCTTGAAGCGTCTGGCCGCCGAGGCCGACCTCGACCCGGAGTTCGCGGAGAAGTGGTTCAACTTCGTCGTGGCCGAGGTCATCCGTCACCACCGGTCGGCCGCGGGCACGTCGGCCGAGGCCACGTCGGCCGACGACTGATCCGGCTCCGCGACACGCCCGGGCGTCGTCGCGACGTCGGGGTCGCGCACCTCCTCGGCACGCGCCCGCGCGTGCCACGGTCGCCCGGAGATCGCAACCCGACCGCTGGTTTGCCAGCGGATCCATCAGCGTGAAACGGTAGATACGGCCCCCAGTGGGCCGCCCACCCGACCAGTCCGCGGTCGCCGGTGCTGGCTCGGGGGAGTCGCGCCGCGAGCGTACGGTCGGCGGCCAGGACCCGGATCCGACATCCGGCGTCGGAGCGCTCGCACCCCCGGTGAGCGCCGGACGGCTGCCACCCGGGCGTGACCGATGCGGCCACCCGAGGCCGCGCAGGTGCACACAGTGACCCCTCCGCACGCCATCGCGGCGAAGAACCTCTTCAAGGTCTTCGGCCGCTCCCCGCAGTCCGCCGTCGAGAAGCTCCGTGCCGGTGCGCGGCGCGACGACCTCGGCGACGCCGGAACCGCCGCCGTCATCGACGCGAGCTTCGACGTCGAGCCCGGCGAGATCTTCGTGATCATGGGCCTCTCCGGCTCCGGCAAATCCACCATCATCCGCATGCTCAACGGCCTGCACGACGCCACGGCCGGCACCGTCGAGGTGCAGGGCGACCCGCTCACCGGCGTGAGCCCCGCACGCCTGCGGAGCCTGCGCCGCGAGCGCATCGCGATGGTCTTCCAGCACTTCGCCCTCCTGCCGCACCGCACGGTTGCCGCGAACGTGGCGTACCCGCTCGAGATCCGTGGCGTCGGCAAGGCCGAACGTCTCGCGAAGGCGAACGAGATCCTCGCGCTCGTGGGCCTCGAGGGCTGGGGCGACAAGCTTCCCTCGGCTCTGTCCGGCGGGATGCAGCAGCGTGTGGGCATCGCCCGCGCGCTCGCCGCCGACACCGACATCCTGCTGATGGACGAGGCGTTCAGCGCTCTCGACCCGCTCATCCGCCGCGAGATGCAGGAGCAGCTCCTCGAGCTGCAGCGGACGCTGAAGAAGACGATCGTGTTCATCACGCACGACCTCAACGAGGCGATGTTCCTCGGTGACCGCATCGCCGTCATGCGCGACGGCCGCATCGTCCAGATCGGCACGCCCGAGGACATCCTCACCGATCCCGCCAACGACTACGTCGAGCAGTTCGTGCAGGACGTCGACCGCGCCCGTGTGCTCACGGCGGCGAACGTCATGGAGCGTCCCCGTCCCCGGGTGGATGCCGCCGCCGGCCCGCGCACGGCCCTGCGCCAGATGCGCGACGCGTACATGTCGGCCGTCTACGTGACCGACCGCGACCGCAAGCTCCTCGGGATCGTCACCGACCGGGATGCCGTGAAGCTCGTCCGCGCGGGCGAGAGCTCGCTCCTCGGGCGGCTCAAGCCCGTGCCGCAGAGCGTCCGCGAGGACGAGGTGCTCATGAACCTGTTCGTGCCCGCTGTCGAGTCGCCGCTGCCGTTGGCGGTCCTGGATGCCGAGGGTCGCCTCACCGGCGTCATCCCGCGCGTGACGCTGCTCGCCGCCCTCGGGCCCGGGCCCACCGCCACGGAGGAGATCACCGTGCTCCCGCAGCCCGTGCCGTCCGCCGAGATCGACGCCGTGCTGGCTGACGCGGGTGACGCGCCGGAAGCTGTGGCATCCGGAATCGAGGGGGTGCGCTGATGGACGGGTTCCGCATTCCTGTCGGCACGTGGGTCGACGCGGGCGTGGACTGGCTCCGCGACAATCTGTCGGGCCTGTTCGACGTCATCGCCGTGGTCGTCCGCTTCCTCGTCGGAGGACTCAGCGACGTACTGCTGGCCGCGCCGATCATCGTCGTGATCGTGGTCGCCGCGCTGCTGGCCTGGCTGATTCGTTCGTGGAAGCTCGCGCTCGGAACCCTCGTCGGGTTCGCGCTCATCCTCGCGATGGGGCAGTGGGTGACCGCGATGCAGACGCTCGCGCTCGTCGTCGTGGCGGCGGCCGTCGCCGTGGCGATCTCGGTGCCGCTGGGCATCTGGTCGGCGCGCAACCCGGCGGTGCGGGCGGTCATGAAGCCGGTGCTCGACTTCATGCAGACGATGCCCGCGTTCGTCTACCTGATCCCGGCGATCACGTTCTTCAGCATCGGTGTCGTCCCCGGCGTCGTCGCGACGGTCATCTTCGCGCTGCCTCCCGGCGTGCGCCTGACCGAGCTCGGCATCCGGGGTGTGGATGCCGAGACGGTCGAGGCCGGACACGCCTTCGGTGCGACGCCCGCGCAGATCCTCCGTGGCATCCAGCTCCCGCTCGCGATGCCCACGATCATGGCCGGGGTCAACCAGGTCATCATGCTCGCGCTGTCGATGGCCGTCGTGGCTGGAATGGTCGGCGCCGACGGTCTCGGCAAGGAGGTCGTGCAGTCGATCTCGACGGTCAACCTCCCCAAGGGCGTCGAGGCGGGCCTCAGCGTGGTGATCCTCGCGGTGTACCTCGACCGCCTGACCGCCGCTCTCGGCACCCGCGCCGCGAACACGTCGTCGCTCCTGGCCGCACTGGCCCGCCGCCGCGGCCCCGGCACCCCGGCGGGCCCGCAGGGCGATGCCGCAGGCGAGGCCGACCGCGAGGTCGCCTCCCCGCGCCGCGCCCCGATCACGACGGGCGCCTGACCCTTTGCGTGAGTCGCCAGGATTTGTCGCCTGCGATGCACCGGTGGCGACAAATCTTGGCGACTCACGCGAGAACGAAACGACATACGGAACCAGAAAGAGAGCATTCACATGAAGAACACGCGACACCTCACAGCAACCCTCGCCCTCGGCACCGTGCGGCCCTCGCGCTCGCCGGATGCGCGAGCGGCAACCAGGCCGAAGGCGGTGCCGGCGACGGCGGCGACAAGGGCACGATCACGCTGGGCTTCCTGCCCTCGTGGACCGACGGGCTCAGCACCGCGTACCTCCTCGAGGACCAGCTCGGCAAGCTCGGCTACACGGTGAAGATGCAGACGCTCACCGAGGCCGGTCCGCTGTACGCCGGGCTCGCGCAGGGCGACGTCGACATCTACCCGTCGGCCTGGCCCGAGCTGACCCACAAGTCGTACATGGACACCTACGGCGACGCGATCGAAGACCTCGGGTCGTACTACGACGACGCCAAGCTCACCATCGCGGTGCCGAGCTACGTCGACATCGACTCGATCGACCAGCTGCAGGCGAACGCCGCGCGCTTCGACGGCAAGATCTACGGCATCGAGCCGGGTGCGGGCCTGACCAAGCAGACGCAGGAGACGATGCTCCCCGGCTACGGCCTCGACGGCGACTACGAGCTCGTGACCTCGTCGACCGCGGCGATGCTCACCGAGCTCGACAACGCCATCGCCGCGCAGAAGGACATCGCGGTGACGCTCTGGCGTCCGTTCTGGGCCAACGACGCCTACGACGTGAAGGACCTCGCCGACCCGCAGGGCCTCATGGGCGACCCCGAGAAGCTGCACTTCCTCGGCACGGCCGGCTTCGCAGAGAAGTATCCGGATGCCGCCGAGCTCATCGCCGGCATCCAGCTCGACGACGCGCAGTACGGCTCGCTCGAAGACCTCGTCGTCAACGAGTACGGCGAGGGCCGTGAGGCCGAGGCCGTCGACGCGTGGCTCGAGCAGAACCCCGACGCGTTCTCGACGCAGCGCGACTGACCCCCGCGTCCCGAGCCCCCTCCGCCGCCTCAGGCGGAGGGGGCTTTCGCGATCCCGCGGGCGGCCGTGAAGCGGGTGCGGAAGCCCGGGTGTCCGGCGGGCATCGCGAGCACCGAGTCGGGGGTGCGTCCGCGCAGCCGCGGGAAACCGGCATCCGCGACGAGGTCGTCGTCGAGTGTCTCGAGCTCCGCCCGCACCAGCGGCCACGGCTCGTGGGAGTTGGCGGCCCAGATCGTCCGCCCCAGATGCCTCTCGTGGAAGCCCCAGCGCGCCGTGAGGAATCGCGAGAGCGGGGTGTCGACGGGGTCGGTGCCGAGGCGCGCCCGCAGCCGGGTGCCCGGATGCCGCCCGGTGTGCCGCCGCGACCGGTACTCGATGAGCGGCCCGTCGGTGCGCACCCCCGCCCGCGCCCAGCGGTACGGCAGGCCGAACAACGCGCGCGCCGCGAGCACGGGCGCGAGATGCTCGGCCTCGAGCGTGCGGAAGACGACGCCGCGGCGGCCGGCGTCGTCCACGGCGTACGTGCGGACGTTGATCTCGGTGAACGTGCCGACGAAAGGAACCGGCGGGAGCGGCAGGAAGCGGAACTCGCTCAGCACGAACGGCACGAGCCCCACCCATGCCGAGCCGTCGTGCACGTCGGGCCGGGTCCCGGCGGGGAGCATCGGCGCGATCTCGTCCGGGTCGACGCGCCAGTGCACGAAGACGGCGCGGTTCCACCGCTGTTCGATGACGGCGCGGCCGGGGAGGGTGGGAGCATGGCGTTCGACAGGCACGGGCCGATTCTCGCCCCGACGCCGTCGCGCGGAGGGACACTGGACACATGCCCCCGTCATCTGCTGCGGATCCTCGGCTCGTGGCATCCATCCGCGCCCTGCTCGCGCTGCGCGCCGAGGGGGCGACGATCTGCCCGTCCGAGGCGGCGCGCGAGGTCGGCGGCGACGACTGGCGCGACCTCATGCAGCCGGCTCGGGATGCCGCGCGCGAGCTGGTCGACGCCGGTGAGGTCGAGGTCACGCAGCGCGGCGAGGTCGTCGACGTGAGGACCGCACGCGGACCCGTCCGAATCCGGCGGGTGCGCTGACCGGACCGCGTCAGGCGGCGGGCTCGGGCGGCGTCGCGGAGGGCAGTTCGAGCGCGACCTTCTTCTCGAGGTTCTCGACGGCTTCGTCGCTCAGCCAGATGAGGCCGTCCAGCTCCTGCCGCACGCGTCGGTAGGCGACCTGCCGCTCGTTCGGGGTGGCGGCCTGGTCCACGGCGACACCGAGGAGCTGCTGCGCCGTCTCGAGGCGCTTGCGCTCGTCGGGCGTGAACGCGGCCGCCTTCACGCGCCGCGCATCGCGCTCGGCGAGCTCGAACGCGACCTCGTAGTCGGTCACGGCGTCGCGGTACTCCTTCGCCCGCTCGGGGGACGGTGTCTCGCCCGCGGCGGGGCGCAGGTTGTCCGCGACCTTCTTGGCCCGCAGGAACGCCGCCGTCAGCGGCTGCCGCCCGTCGCTCATGGCGGGGTACGCGATGAGCTTCGACACGTCGAGCTCGTAGTCGAGCCAGCGGTGCGTGACGTCATCGTGCTGCGCCTCGACCCGTGCGAGGTCGTCGCTCACGGCCGGCGCCGCGACCGCCGGGGCGGGGCGGGATGCCGCGACCTCGCCGCCCTGCATCCGGATCAGTTCCAGCTGCTCGCGGTGGCGGCGGCGGGCGGAGAGCTCGCGTTGCTTGTTCACCGTTCCGATGGCGCCCATCGTCATCCCGAACAGGGGGAAGACGAGCCACCAGTAGTGTCCGGCGAACTGCAGGAATTCGTTCACGGCGCCACGCTACGCGTTCGGGTCGTTCTTGCGGGCGCGCTTGGCCTGACGCTCGGTCCAGGACTTGGATGCCGCGCGCCCCATGTTCTCCATCGACCAGGTCAGCGCGCGCTGCGCCTGCTCCGCCCATTCCGACGTCATCCATCCCCAGGCCTCGGCGGGCTCGGCCTCCGGTCGATCGCCGCGGCCGTGGCGTGCGGCACGCTCGGCGCGCTCGAACGCGTGGTGCAGGGCCCGCACGGCGTCGCGGTAGGCGAGGAAGTCGGCGGGTTCGAGGCGGGCGGCCGTCGAGGAGGGGCGCAGCCACTGCGCGCGCTCCTGCGCCCGGAGGAACTCGGCGGTGAGCGGCGACCGCGAATCGCTCATGGCCGGGAAGTCGATCGCGAGCGCCGGGTCGGTCTCGTAGGCCATCCAGCGCTGGAGGATCGCGTCGTGCTCGGCGAACAGCCGCGCCACCGGAAGCGGGGCGCTGCCGGCGCGGATCGCGGGCAGCATCGCCTTCGCGGCCCGCACGGCCGCCCGGCGCGCGCGGATCTCCGCCGAAGCCGCGCGCAGCTCGCGCTGGGCTGCGGCGAGGCGAGCGCGCGCGGCGCCGACGACGTCGGACGAGGCACGGGATGCCGCCCGCTCGGCCTGCGCGCGCATGACCTCGGCATCCGCGATCTTCACCTCGGCACGCCCCCGCGTGACGGCGTGACGGGCGGTCTGCAGGTCGAGGAGCGTGGCATCCAGCTCCAGACGCCGGGCCGCCGACTTGCTCATGGGGCGGTTCGCCCACGCCCGCGTGGCGCGATCGGTCGTGGAGGCGCCGGCCGGGAGGGCGCGGCGTCGTGTGCCGCGCACGCCGATCCAGCCGACGGTGCCGGCTCCGGCCGCGGCGGGAGCGATCCACCACCAATCGGCCATCAGCGCGAGGAGCGGTTCCACGGTTTCATGCTACGTCTGTGTTCCGCGAAGCGCCTGAGTCGCCAGGATTTGTCGCCTCCCGCCAGCCCGAGGCGACGGTTCCTGGCGACTCACGTCTCGTGCGGCGGGAGGATTAGCCCGGCCGTCGGGGTGTGAGATCGTTACCGAGTGAGGAACCGGCGATTCGCGGCGCGGGGCGATAACCGCCCCCGGGCCCCTGTCCGGCTCACGCCCGGGCAGGCGATCACGCTCGCGTTCGGCTTCGTCCTCGCGGTGGGGACCGGGCTGCTCAGCCTTCCGATCGCGACCGAGGGGCGAGCTGCGACCTTCCTCGAAGCGCTGTTCACCGCCACCAGCGCCCTGTGCGTGACGGGGCATATCGTCGTGGACACCCCGACGTTCTGGACACCCTTCGGGCAGGTCGTCATCATGGTGCTCATTCAGATCGGCGGCTTCGGGGTCATGTCGCTCGCGACCCTCCTCGGCCTGCTCGTCGCCCGACGCCTCGGATTGCGCACGCGGTTGACCGCTGTCAGCGAGACGCACACGGTCGCGGTGGGCGACGTGCGACGCGTCCTCCTCGGCGTCGCGGCGATCACCGTGATCGTCGAGGCCGTCGTCGCGATCGTGCTCGCGGGGCGATTCGGACTCGGCTACGGCGAGCCCCTCGGACGTGCGCTGTGGCTCGGGGTCTTCCACGCCGTGTCCTCCTTCAACAACGCCGGCTTCGCGTTGTTCAGCGACAACCTGATGTCGTTCGCGACGGACCCGTGGGTATGTCTGCCCATCTGCGCCGCCATCATCCTCGGCGGTCTCGGTTTCCCGGTGATCATGGAGCTACGTCGGCGGATCCGCTTCCCTCGCCGCTGGACCCTCAATACCGTGACGGTGATCTCCGGCACGCTCGTCCTGCTCGTGGCCGGTGCGGTCGCGCTCACGGCGCTCGAGTGGTCGAACCCGGCGACCCTCGGTCCCCTGGACCCGGCCGGTCGTGTCCTCGCCGGGTTCACGATGTCGGTCATGCCGCGCACCGCCGGATTCAACTCGATCGACGTGTCGCAGATGCACGGAGCGAGTTGGTACGTGACGGACATCCTCATGTTCATCGGCGGTGGGCCGGCGGGAACGGCGGGTGGACTCAAGATCACGACTTTCGCCGTCCTGCTCTTCATCATCGTGGCCGAGCTGCGCGGTGACACCGCGGTCAACATGTTCGGCAAACGCCTCCCGCGGTCCACGCACCGCGAGGCGCTGACCGTGGCGCTCCTGTCCCTCGCTCTGGTGGTGGGCTCGACGCTGGCCATCATGGTGATGAGCCCCTTCGGTCTGGACCGCGTCCTGTTCGAAGTGATCTCGGCGTTCGGCACGGTCGGGCTGTCGACCGGCATCACCGCGGACCTCCCCGCGGCCGCCCAGCTCATCCTCATCGGCCTGATGTTCATCGGCCGACTCGGCCCCGTCCTGCTCGGGACCGCACTGGCTCTGACCCGAGAGAAACGCATGTACGAACTCCCCAAGGAGCGTCCGATCATTGGATAACGCAGCCCCCTTCTTCCGTCGTCGTCGCGCGCGCGAGAACGCCTCCGCCGTCGCGGTCATCGGTCTCGGGCGCTTCGGCGGCGCACTCGCGGTCGAGCTGGCCAGATCCGGTACCGAAGTGCTCGGCATCGACACCGATGAGGACATCGTCCAGTCCCTGAACGGCGTGCTCACGCACGTTGTGCGCGCGGACTCCACCAAGCAGGGCGCCCTGGAGCAACTGGGGGTCGTGGACTTCGATCGTGTCGTGGTGGGGATCGGCAGCGACATCCAGGCCAGCATCCTCACGACGTCCCTCCTCAAGCGGATGGGCGTGCGTTCGATCTGGGCGAAGGCGATCAGCGAGCAGCACGGGCTGATCCTCGAACAGCTCGGCATCGAGCACGTGATCTTCCCCGAGGCCGACATGGGTCGCCGCGTCGCGCACCTTGTTCGCGGGTCGATGCTCGACTATGTCGAGTTCGACACGGACCTCGTCGTCGCCAAGACCGTCGCTCCGCAGGAGATGGTCGGACTGACGCTGGAGGAGGCGGCCGTGCGTCGTCGTCACGGCGTCACGGTGGTCAAGATCAAGGGGGCTGACGGGGAGTGGCACGCCGCGGGCGGATCGTCCGTGGTCGAGGCGGGGAATCTGCTGATCGTCATCGGTCCCGTCGAGCGAACCGAGCGTTTCGCAGCCCTGCTCTGAACGCGTGAGTCGCCAGGATTCGTCGCCTGGCCGTGGCCCGCGGCGACAATTCCTGGCGTCTCACGCCACGGGTGTCAGCCGAAGATCAGCGACAGGACGGTCGCGCCGCCGCCGGTGATGACGAGGGCGCCGATCACCACCCACGCGGTGATCCTGACGCGGCGCTGCCGGCGCGCGTCGAAGCCCGCCATGTCGTCGTCGTGGTCGGTCATCGGCGACTCCTTCTCGTGGGGCGGTTACCGCGAACGGCTCAGGCGACGGGCTCGGTCACCGTCGGGCCGAAGACGCCGGGAAGCGTCTCGGTCGACAGGCGGCGCAGCTCCGACACGGGGACGGTGAAGACGTCCTGGATCTCCAGCGTCGCCTCGGCGCCCGGCTCGACGTCGGTGACGCCGATGCGGAGCACCGGGTATCCGCGTCCGTTGCACAGACCGCGGAACTTCACGTCCTCCTCGCGCGGCACGCTCACCAGCACGCGGCCGGTGGACTCGCTGAACAGGGCGGCGGTGGCATCCACCCCGTCGCGTTCCATCAGCTCGGTGAGCCAGACGCGCGCGCCGACGCCGAAGCGCATCACGCCCTCGGCGAGGGCCTGTGCGAGACCGCCGGACGAGAGGTCGTGGGCGCTGGAGACCAGCGACTGCGACCCCGCGGCCTGCAGCAGCTCGGCGAGCTTGCGCTCCTGAGCGAGGTCGACCTTGGGCGGAAGACCGCCGAGGTGGTCGTGGATGGTCCCCGCCCACTGCGAGCCGTCGAGCTCGTCGGCGGTGACGCCCAGCAGGTACAGGTTCTCGCCGGCATCCTGCCAACCGCTCGGGATGCGCGCGGCGACGTCGTCGATGATGCCCATGACGCCCACCACGGGGGTCGGGTGGATCGGCTGGTCTCCGGTCTGGTTGTAGAACGACACGTTGCCGCCGGTGACCGGGATGCCGAGTTCGAGGCATCCATCGGAGAGACCCTCGACGGCCTGGCTGAACTGCCACATGACCTCGGGGTTCTCGGGGCTGCCGAAGTTCAGGCAGTCGGTGACGGCCGTCGGCACGGCGCCGGTGACGGCGACGTTGCGGTACGCCTCGGCGAGGGCGAGCTTCGCGCCGGTGTACGGGTCGAGCTGGCAGTAGCGGCCGTTGCAGTCGGTGGCGATCGCGAAGCCGAGGCCCGTCTCCTCGTCGACGCGGATCATTCCGGCGTCGTCGGGGAAGCTCAGCGCGGTGTTGCCGAGCACGTAGTAGTCGTACTGGTTCGTGATCCACGAGGTGTCGGCGAGGTTGGGGCTCGCGACGAGGGTCGTGAACTGCGCGCGGAGGGTGTCGGCATCCGTCGCCCGGGGGAGCTTCGCGGCGGAGTCGGCCTGCAGCGCGTCGATCCACGTCGGGTAGGCGACCGGGCGCTCGTACACGGGACCGTCGACCGCGACGGTGGAGGGGTCGACGTCGACGATGCGCTCGCCGTACCAGTCGATGATGAGGCGGCCGTCGCCGGTGACCTCGCCGAGCACGCTCGTCTCGACGTCCCACTTGCCGACGACCTCGAGGAACGCGTCGAGCTTCTCGGGAGCCACGATCGCCATCATGCGCTCCTGGCTCTCGCTCATGAGGATCTCTTCCGGCGTGAGCGATGGGTCGCGCAGCAGCACCTTCGACAGCTCGACCTTCATGCCGCTGTTGCCGTTGGCGGCCAGCTCGCTCGTGGCGCACGAGATGCCCGCGGCCCCGAGGTCTTGAATGGCTTCGACGAGGTCGTCGCGGTAGAGCTCGAGGCAGCACTCGATGAGCACCTTCTCGGCGAACGGGTCGCCGACCTGGACCGCGGGACGCTTGGTGGGTCCGCCGTCGGCGAAGGTGTCGGATGCCAGGATGCTCGCGCCGCCGATCCCGTCGCCGCCCGTGCGGGCACCGAACAGCACGACCTTGTTGCCCGCACCGGAGGCGTTGGCGAGCTTGAGGTCTTCGTGGCGGAGGACGCCGACCGCGAGGGCGTTGACGAGCGGGTTGCCCTGGTAGACGGAGTCGAACACCGTCTCGCCGCCGATGTTCGGCAGGCCCAGGCAGTTGCCGTAGAAGGAGATGCCGCTGGTGACGCCGTGGACGACGCGCGGGGTGTCGGGGTGGTCGATCGCGCCGAAGCGGAGCTGGTCCATGACCGCGACCGGACGCGCGCCCATCGAGATGATGTCGCGGACGATGCCGCCGACGCCGGTAGCCGCGCCCTGGAAGGGCTCGATGTAGCTCGGGTGGTTGTGCGACTCGACCTTGAAGGTGACCGCCCAGCCGTCGCCCACGTCGACGACGCCGGCGTTCTGGCCCATGCCCACCATGAGGCGGGTCTTCATCTCGTCGCTGACCTTCTGGCCGAACTGGCGCAGGTAGATCTTGCTCGACTTGTAGGAGCAGTGCTCGCTCCACATGACGGAGTACATCGCCAGCTCACCGCTGGTGGGGCGACGGCCGAGGATCTCGCGGATCTTCGCGTACTCGTCGTCCTTGAGTCCGAGGGCGCCGTACGGCTGGTCCTTCTCGGGAGTCGCGATCGCGTTCTCGACGGTGTCAGCGAGAGCTGTACGGGCGGCGGGGTTCGGGGTGGTCACGCGGCTGAGCTCCAAGAATCGCAGGGGCCGGACGGGGACAGTCTAGTTGGGCGGTCGGTACGGGCCGCCGTGGCTCCGGGATCCGTACAATCTCAGCCGGTTCGGGGGGATCCGGGCCGAGGCTGCGCGAATCGCCGAGGTCGCGTGGAGGCGGCGTGGCGCGGCATCCGCCCGGTCACTCTGCGACGTGGACGACCTCGCGGTTGCGCCAGTGGCCGATCGCGCTGAGCATGACGCCGACGAGCGCCCACGCCGACAGCACGAGCCAGGGCTGGGTCGTGTCTGCTGCCGGAAAGTAGCTGAGGTCGCGGATGAGGGTCGCCGAGGCCCCGGGCACGAAGAACTGGCCGACGCCGCCCCACGGTGCCGCGAGGAACTGGACCGGCATGCTCGCCGCCGACAGGGGATTGCCGATGAGCATCGTCGTCACGGCGCCGACCGCGATGCCCGGAGGGCCGATCAGCGCGTTCAGGCCCACGATGAACGACGCGGTCCCGAGCATGGCGAGAGTGACCCCGGCCGCGAGGGGGAGCGCGTCGCCGGGCAGGATGCCGAACCAGGTGTGCGCGATGAGGGTGACGGCGGTTCCGGCCACGACCGCGTAGACGACCAGGGCGGTGATCCGTCGGGCCACCCCCGTCACCAGGAGCGAGATCAGGATGCCGCCGACCAGGCCGCCCAGGACGAGGGGGAAGCCGATCGCGACGATGCCCGCACCGTTCGGGTCGGCGTCGACGAGGGGCACGACGTCGGTGACGGTGACCGTGACGGCCAGGGGGTTCTGCCCCACCGCGGCCAGCTGCGCGGACACCTGCGCCTGCAGGCCCTGCGCCACTCCCCGGAGCGCCGTCGCCACGGCCGGGCCGGCCGCCGTCGCGACGACGACCTCGGGTTGCGTGCCCGTCACGATCGCGCCGTAGACCTCCCGTCGCTGGATCGCGTCGATCGCGGCATCCCGGCTGTCGTAGGTCGTCGGTGCGAACACGCCGTCGGCGTTCTCCGCGAGGCCGTTCTCGACCTGGGTGACGGATGCCGCATCGCCGACGACGGCGAGCGGGATGTTCTTCGCGGATGCCGTGGCCACCGGCCACAGGAAGGCCAACACGATCAGCGTGACGGCGATCGCGGCGCCGACGGCGATGGCGAGAGAGCGGGCCCAGTGCGTGGGCGGATCGACGCGGGCGGACATGGCGGCCTCCAAAGAGAATGAGCGTTCTGGGTGTGACTATACAGAACGGGTACTCTGTTTGCATGCCGAGACTCACGGAAGCGTCCTCGCAGGCCCGCCGCGACGAAATCGTGAGCGCCGCCATCCGTGTCATGGAGCGGAAAGGACTCGCCCGGACGGCCATCGCCGACATCTCGGCGGAGTCCGGATTGTCGACCGGGTCGATCTACTCGCACTTCGAGAGCAAGGCGCAGATCGCCCTCTACGCCGCCAACGCCGTGATCGGGGCGCGCGAAGCGCACATCGCGGCTGCAGGCGGGGAGCCGCGCTCGCCGTGGGAGCTCGTGGCAGGCTTCCTCCGCGGGTTCGACGACGACGGCACCCCCGCCTCAGTCGTCCTGCAGATGTGGGCCGAAGCCGCGGTCGACCCCGAGATGAAGCAGCTGATCACCCACATCGTGGGGCGCATCCGGCGCGCCTACGAGGAGGCCCTCGGTCCGTGGGTGGCCGAGCACCCCGGCACGGATGCCACGGACCTCAGCCTCCACATGGTCGCGCTCGCGCAGGGGTACATCGTGCAGCGCGCGTTCGGCGTGAAGACGACGTTCGAGGAGTACTCCGTCGGTCTGCGCGCGGTGCTCGGTGGTGACTCCGCGGTGTGAGAGCGCGCCGTCACGGCAGGTGCCGCGGCACCACCCGTCTCAGGCGCTCGACGAGGTCGGCATCCATGAATCCGTAGTCGTCCGGGATGCCGAGCACCACCACGCGCGTGTCGCGCAGCTGCGGCGCGAACCGGCGCGACAGCTCGCGCTTGTGCGTCGGCTCCATGACGAGGATGAGGTCGGCCCACGCGATGTCCTCGGGTGTCGCGACCTCCTCGGCGTCGGGCTTCAGACCGACCGAGGCGACCTCGATCCCCGGCCAGTCGCGGAAGACCGCCTCCGCCGTCGGACTGCGGAGGCGGTTGCGCGAGCACACGAACAGAACGTGCAGCGGCGGCATCCGGTCAGGCGGTCCTGGCCACCCGCACGCGCAGGCTCTTCATCAGCGGCTGGTCGCTCTGACGGCTGTAATCGTCGGGGCCGAGCAGCACGTTCATCTCGGGGAAGTACCCGGCGGCGCTGCCGCGCGGGGTGTCGTACTCCAGCGCCCGGAACGCCGTGATGCTGCGGACCGACCCGTCGCGCGAGGTGGCGACGATGTCGACGAGGTCGCCCTCGGCGATGCCGCGGTCGCGCATGTCTCTGCGGTTCATGAAGATGAGCTCGCGGATGTTGCGGACACCGCGGTAGCGGTCGTCGGCCGAGTAGATCGTGGTGTTCCACTGGTCGTGCGAGCGCATGGTCTGGAGCACCAGCACGTCGGAGTCGGCGGGGATGACGTCGGGCAGCTCGGCGGTGGAGAACTCGGCCTTGCCCGAGGGGGTGCGGAAGTCGCGTTCGCGCGCCGGCTGCGGGATGCGGAAGCCCCAGTGCTGGCGGACGAGCTCGTTGAAGCCCTCGAACCCGGGCAGCACCTTCGCCATGGTGTCGCGGATGCGGTCGTAGTCGCCGACGTACCACTCCCACGGCGTCTTCGAGGCGGGCATCGCGGCGCGGGCCAGGCGCGCGATGATCGCCGGCTCGCTGAGCAGGTGCGGCGAGGCGGGCTTGCGCGACCCGAGCGAGAGCATGACGGAGCTCATGGCATCCTCGGTCGAGATCGACTGCGGACCCGACTCCTGCTCGTCGCGCTCGGTGCGGCCGAGGCACGGGAGGATCAACGCGGCCTTGCCGTGCGTGAGGTGGCTGCGGTTGAGCTTCGTGCTGACGTGCACCGTGAGTTCGCAGCGGCTCATGCCCTCGGCCGTGAGCTTGGTGTCGGGAGCGGCCCGCACGAAGTTGCCGCCCATGCCGACGAACACTCTGAGGTCGCCGCGGTGGAGGGCCGCGACCGTGTGGACGGTGTCGAGTCCGGGATCGCGGGGCGACCGGATGCCGCACACCTCGTCGAGCTTCGCGAGCCACTCCTCCGTCGGCTTGTGGTTGATCCCGCACGTGCGGTTGCCCTGCACGTTGCTGTGGCCGCGCACGGGCGAGGGTCCGGTGCCGAGGCGGCCGACGTTGCCGCGGAGCAGCAGGAGGTTGACGATCTCGCGGACCGTGTCGACGCCGTGCTCGTGCTGGCTGACGCCGAGGCACCAGCTGATCACAGTGCGCTCCGACGCGAGGTAGATGTCGGCGGCAGCGCGGATCTCGGTCTCGGTCAGGCCCGCCTGCGTGACGAGGGCATCCCACGGCGTCGCCTCGACGAGCGCACGGTACGCCTCGTAGTCGTGCGTGTAGCCGTCGATGAACGCGTGGTCGAGCACCGACGGGTCGCGCTCGGCCGCCTCGAACACGACCTTGGCCATGCCGCGGATGAGGGCCAGGTCGCCGCCCGGACGCACCTGCAGGTTGAGCGTGCTCGTGGGGTGGTCGTGGAACGTGGCCATGTCGACGATCTCGTGCGGCACGATCGTGCGGGTCGCCGCGACCTCGCGGAGCGGATTCACGTGCACGACCTGCGCTCCGCGCTCGACCGCCTCGGCGAGGCTCGTGAGCATGCGCGGGGCGTTCGAGGCCGCGTTGACGCCGAGGACGAACAGCGCGTCGCAGTTCTGCCAGTCCTCGAGGTCAGCGGTGCCCTTGCCGGTGGCGAGGGAAGCCGTGAGCCCGCGGCCCGAGCCCTCGTGGCACATGTTCGAGCAGTCGGGGAGGTTGTTCGTGCCCAGCTCGCGCGCGAACAGCTGGTAGAGGAACGACGCCTCGTTGCTCAGGCGCCCCGAGGTGTAGAAGGCGGCCTGGTCGGGGCTGTCGAGACCCTGCAGGTGCTGGGCGATCAGGCGGAACGCGTCGTTCCACGAGATCGGCACGTAGTGGTCGGTCGCGGCGTTGTACGCCATCGGACCGACGAGGCGACCGGCATCCTCGAGCGCGAAGTCCGTCCACTGCGACAGCTCGGTCACGGAGTGCTCGGCGAAGAACTCCTTGCCGACGCGCTTGTGGGTCATCTCCCACGTGACGTGCTTGATGCCGTTCTCGCAGATGTCGAGGGCGACGCCCTTGTCGTCGGGCCACGCGCACCCGGGGCAGTCGAAACCGCTCTTCGGGTGGTTCATCGTGAACATGGCCTTGGTGCCGGCGATCGGCTGGCGCTGCTCGAGCAGGACCTTCCCGACCGTGAGCGCCGCACCCCAGCCGGCGGCCGGGTGCTCGTACTCGCCGGTGCTCTCCCAGTCGCCCGTGACCGCGGGGCCGAGGCCGCCCTGACGCGGTGCGTCCTTCATCAGCCCGAACGCGTCACCCATGTTCACCCTCCGATGGTTTCGGCGCCGAGTCGGTGGCATCCACACACCGTGCGCCTGCCGTCAGCGTACGCCGGAGCTTTCCGCGAGTGCGGGGGTTGTGGATGGAACGAGGATGCGATCCGGACGTGTGTAGAGGTTCATGCTGCCGCCGCGGACGAACCCCGCGACGGTGAGTCCCGCGCGCTCCGCGAGCTCGATCGCGAGAGACGACGGCGCGGACACGGCGGACAGGATCGGGATGCCGGCCATCACGGCCTTCTGCACCAGCTCGAAGCTCACGCGGCCCGACACCTGCAGCACGGTGCCGCGCAGCGGCAGCCGGTCGTTGAGCAGGGCCCAGCCGACGACCTTGTCGACGGCGTTGTGTCGTCCGACGTCTTCCCGGACGACGAGCATCTCGCCGGTCGCGATGTCGAAGAGCGCCGCGGCGTGCAGTCCGCCGGTCTTCTCGAACACCTTCTGCCCCTCGCGGAGCCGGTCGGGGAAGCCGGCGAGGTCGACGGCATCGACCCGGATGCCATCCTCCGACACGTCATACGACGACACCTTCTCGACGGCCTCGATGGATGCCGTGCCGCACACGCCGCACGAACTCGTGGTGTAGAAGTTGCGGGCGATGTCGGGGGAGGGGAGCGTCACACCGGGAGCGAGCGTGAGGTCGAGGACGTTGTAGGTGTTGCCGTCGGCGCCGCCCGTGCCCGGTCCGCCGCAGTGGATCGCCCGCGCGAACTGGTCGCCGCGGTGGAGGACGCCCTCCGACACGAGGAATCCGGCCGCGAGTTCGACGTCGTGCCCGGGCGTGCGCATCGTCACCGACAGCGGGGAACCGGCGACCCGGATCTCGAGCGGCTCCTCGACGGCGACCACGTCCGGCCGCTGCCGGTTCACGCCGTCCAGCGTGATGCGGGTGACGCGACGCGGAGCGGTCAGGCGGCCCATGTCAGGACCGGCCGCGCGAGGAGGGGGACATGGGTCGAGCGTACGCCCGGCCGACGGGCGCGGGGCGGCACCGGGGACCGCCGCCGCGGGGCGCCATACAGCGCCGAGGTGTCCGACCCGTGTGGTGGAATGGCAGCGAACGGATGGAGAGGACCGACATGTCGGCACGGGCGGGGCGCGCGCGCCGCGCGGCACGCGGGGTCTCCGCTGCCGTGGTCGCGACGTTGGTCGCGACACTGTCGCACACCGTCGCCGCCGGCGAGCTCCCCTCCGTGCTCAACGTCGTCCTGGCCCTGAGCCTCGCCTCGCCGCTGTGCATCGCCCTCGTCGGACGCACCGTGTCCTGGTGGCGTCTGACGGCCGCGATCGCCGCCAGTCAGTTGCTGTTCCACTCGCTGCTGGCCCTCGACCTGAGCGGGGGCATCGCGACGGCCGGGCATCACGGCGAGGCGGTCGCGCTCGCCGAGGTCGCGGCATCCGGTCACGCTCACGGACTCACGGGCACCGAGTCGCCCTGGATGTGGCTGGCGCACGCGTTCGCCGCGGGGGTCACGGTCCTCGCGCTGGGCTCGGGGGAACGCGCGCTGCGCGCGGTCGCCGGGCTGCTGTCCGACACCTTCCGTGCGCTGGTGCCCCTGACGGCACCGCGCCCGCTCGCGCTGCCCCGGGTGCGTCCGGAGCCGCCGCTGCTGACGGTCGGCATGACCGTCCTGTCGGTGATGAGGCATCGGGGCCCGCCGCTTCCGGCGTAGAACCCTCCCACCTCCTCACCCCTCGCGTTCCGGCGTGCGATCACGCCTGCGCACATTCAGAAAGCAGCATTCATGTCCCGTTCCCTCTCGCGCGCCCTCGTGGGCGCGGCCGCCGGCCTCGCCCTCGCTCTGGGCGTGCCCCTCGCGGCATCCGCACACGTCACCGTCAACCCGAACACCGCCACCCCGGGCAGCTACGCCACGGTGAACTTCCGCGTTCCGACCGAGTCCGAGACAGCCTCTACCGTCAAGGTCGAGGTGACGCTCCCGACCGACACCCCGTTCACCGCCGTTCTCGTGCAGCCGGTGCCCGGCTGGACGGCGACCGTCGAGAAGGGCGCCTACCCCGCGCCCGTCGAGGTCGACGGCAACACCGTCAGCGACGGACCGCTGAAGATCGTCTGGCAGGCCGACCCCGGCGTGGGCATCGGCCAGGACCAGTTCCAGGTCTTCTCGGCCGTCCTCGGACCCGTGCCCGACACCGGACACGTCGTCCTCCCGGCCGTGCAGACGTACTCCGACGGCGAGGTCGTGAACTGGTCGGCGACTCCCGACGAGGTCGCCGCCGACGACACGCTCGAGCCCGCTCCCGTGCTGTACATCAACGACGCGCCCCCGACCACGGGTCACGGTGCGTCGCACGACACGTCGACCGCGGCACCCGCGGCCGACGGACATGACGACCACACCATGTCCGAGGCGTCGGCGTCGTCCACGGACGGTTCCGCGGGCGCGGCCCTGGGCCTCAGCATCGCCGCGCTCGTGATCGGCATCGGCGGCGCGGTGCTGGGCGCACTGGCGTTCGCCCGCCGTCCGAAGAAGGCCTGACCGTGCGCGCGCTCACGGCGCCCCGGCGTCGAGTCGGCGTCCTCAGCCTCATCGTCGCCGCGGTCGCCGTGGGCGCCGCGTTCGGCGGGGCACAGGCCGCATCGGCCCACGACAGCCTTGTCTCGTCGACGCCGGCGGCGGATGCGACGGTGTCGACGGCATCCGATGTGGAGCTGACGTTCAGCGCCAACCTCCTCGGTGCCGACGGGGGGAACGAGGTGATCGTGGTCGGGCCGGACGCCCGTCACTACGAGACCGACTGCACCGCGCTCGCCGGTCCGACGCTGACCACCCCGGTCGAGCTCGGGGCCGCCGGCGAGTACCAGGTGACGTGGCGGGCGGTGTCGTCCGACGGGCACCCCGTGTCGGGAACCTACGCGTTCTCGTACGCGCCCGCCGCGGGAGAGCCGGTCGGCCAGGGCGCCGAGTCGTCGCCCTGCGCGGGCGTCGCTTCGCAGCAGGCGGAGGCGGCACCGGATGCCGCGGCGCCCGCGGCCGCACCCTCGGGGCTGGTGATCGGTCTGTCCGTCGGTGGCGTGGCGGTCATCGTGGTCGGCGTCGTCATCGCGCTGCTCCTGCGGCCGCGCCGGAAGGGCGACGCCGACGCCGAGTGACGCGAACGGGGAGGGGCTGCGGCCCCTCCCCGTTCTCAGCGCGTCGGGGAGTCGAGGGTGCAGAGGTACCGCTGGGTCATGTGGCGCTGCACGAGACGGTTCACCGGCCACGCGAGGCGCGTGAACCAGCGGCCCGGACGCGAGAACGCCGTGATCGTGAAGGTCACCTCTCCCGAGGGGGCCAGGGTCAGTTCGAACCGTTCCTCGCCGCTCTCGGGGTGCCCGGGCAGTGAACCGTAGGCGAAACCGGCGTGGTCGTCGTCGCGCTCCGCCCACACGACCAGACACGGGATGCCGAACGGGCCGAGCCGCATGTCGATCCGGGTTCCGACGCGCAGCGGCGTCTGCGACAACTGCACGGTCGCTCCCGCCCGCCGCTGCACCGCTCCGCACAGGAGCGCGTCGGCGGCCTGCTCGAACGCCACCCGGCCGCGACCGATCACGCGTTCCGCGCGCACGTGGTGATACCCCGGCGGCAGCCGCCCCGCCGTCGCCCCGATCTCGGGGTAGGTCAGGTCGCTCATGCCGCACACGGTACTCGCGCGCGGCCGTCGCGGGCGAGGCTTGCGAACGGGACCGGACCGGATGCCAGGACCCGCCGCCTACGCTGAGGGAATGCCTGTGATCGCGGTCTCCGCGCACCTCTCCGCGATCCTCGCCGCGGTCGTTCCGCTTCCGGCTGAGGAGCGACCTCTCGCGCACGCCCGCGGCCGAGTGCTGCGGCATCCGGTGCACGCGGCCGTCGACGTGCCCGGCTTCGACAACTCGGCCATGGACGGGTTCGCCGTGCGGGTCGATGACGTCGCGACCGTCCCCGTCACGCTCCGGGTGGTGGCCGACCTGCCGGCGGGGACGCCGCGAAACCCAGCACTGGGGCCCGGCGAAGCCGCGCGGATCATGACCGGCGCTCCCGTGCCGACGGATGCCACGGCCGTCGTCCCCTTCGAGGACACCCGTCTCGGCCTCGACGGGTCGCTGTCCGAGACCGAGGTGCTGATCGCCCCGCGCGGGCCCGGTGCCCACATCCGCCGGCGCGGGTCGGACACGCCCGCCGGCGCCGTGATCGCCCCCGCCGGAGCGCGGCTGACCGCCGCGCGGATCGCCGCGATCGCGGCATCCGGAACCGCGTCCGTCGAGATCGCCCGGGCGCCGAGGGTCGCCGTGATCTCGACCGGGTCGGAACTCGTCGCGCCCGGGATGCCGCTGCGGCACGGGCAGATCCCGGAGTCGAACAGCTACCTGCTCGCGGGTCTCGCCGAGGAGGCGGGGGCCGAGGTCGTGCTCCGCGCCAGCATCGCCGACGAGGGCGACGGACCGCGGGCATCGATCGCCGAGGCCGAGCGGCTCGGGGCGGACGTCGTCGTGTTCTCGGGCGGGGTGAGCGCGGGCGCGTACGAGGTCGTGAAGAACAGCCTGGGCGACCTGCTGTCGTTCGTGCAGGTCGCGATGCAGCCCGCGCGGCCGCAGGGCTTCGGGCGGACGGCCGCGGGAACCCTCGTGTTCGGTCTGCCGGGAAACCCGGTGAGTGCGGCGGTGTCGTTCGAGGTGTTCGTCCGCCCCGCGCTGCGCGCCTTGGAGGGGCACTCCGGCGAGGACCGCACGGTCGTCCGCCTGCCGCTCGCCGAGGGGTGGCGAGTGCGCGCCGACCGGGTGCAGTACGTTCCCGTGCGGCTCGACCGGACCGATCCCGCCGCGTGGCGCGCCGTGCCGCCCGCGCCCGGCACCCGCGGCTCCACCCGCGGTCTCGGCGACGCGGACGGCTACGCCGTGATCCCGCCGGGCGAGCGCGACCTCGAGCCCGGCGACCTCGTCGAGGTGCGGGTCGGATGAGCCTCGACGCGATCCTGCTCGCGGGAGGCCGGGCCGCCCGTGTCGGTGGAGCGCGGAAACCCCTGTTCCGGCTCGACGGAGAGACGCTCCTGACCCGTGCCGTGGCGGCGGCCCGGGGCGTCGAGGCCGCGCGGATCGTCGTCGCCGCGCCGGTCCTCGCGCCCGACCTCGACGTCATCTGGGTGCGCGAGGATCCGCCGTTCGGCGGTCCCGTCGCCGGGACCGTCGCGGCACTCGCCGCGGTCGAGGCCGAGGAGGTGCTGCTCCTCGCGTGCGACCTCGTCGACCCGGCGGCCGCGGTCGGCGCCCTTCCGCCGATCCCCGGCGGCGCCGACGGCGTGTGCCTGGCCGAGGGCGGCCGACCCCAGTGGCTCACGGGCCGATACCGGACCGCGGCGCTCCGCGCGGCGGCATCCACGATTCCCGGAGGCGGACGGGATGCCGCGATGCGGGCGCTTCTCTCGAGCTTGCGGATCGCGTTCGTCGACGCGCCCGCGGCGCTATCGCGCGACATCGACACGTGGGACGATCTGACGGCGGTCGGAGGCTCGGCCGCGAGCGAGCCCGAGGAGGAGCCGTGACCGAATCCCGCACCCTGCCGCCCGAGGCGCTGAACGAGTGGAGCGCCGCGCTCGCCGAGCGCTTCGGCCTCGCCGAGGGCGATGTGCCCATCTCGCTGATCCTCGACCTGGCGCGCGACGTCGCGAACGGCGTGGCTCGGCCGGCAGCGCCGCTGAGCGCGTTCGTCGCGGGTCTCGTCGCGGGCCGCGACGGGGGGACGCCCGCCGACACCGAGGCCGCCGTCGCCGCGGTGGTCGAGCTGGCGAAGGAGTGGCAAGCGGGCTGAGCGCCGGGCGGTGTCATCCACCGCCGATCACGTCTACTGCCAGACCGCCCGAGGCGCCCGCGAGGCGCGCATCGTTGGTCCAGAACGCGGTGCACCCCGCACGCTGGGCGACGGCGAGGTGCAGCGCGTCCGCCGTCTGCAGTCCGCGGTGCCGCGCCCGAAGCCGAGCGGCGCGGAGATAGTCGTCATCGTCGAGGGGGAGGAGCTCGAAGCGGTCGAGGGCGTTCCACATCTGCGCCTGTGGCAGTGCGTCTCCCGCTCGCATCGGGCCGACGAGCGCCTCGAGCATCACCAGCGGGCTCGTCGCGAGCGGCTCGTCGGAACCGGCGAGAGCTTCACGGGCTCGGCTCCCGACGCCGTCGTCGCGCTCGACGGCGTAGATGACGAGACAGCTGTCGACGTAGATCACGCCCTGTTCTCGGCGATCACGGCCTCGATCTCATCGACCGGACGCGCCAGGTCAGGAGTCAGGGGGTTCTCCGCGAGCCATTGCGCGAAGGCGTTGCTCGCCCGTCGCGGCTCGGGGGCGATCGGCACGATCCGCGCGACAGGGATACCCCGTCGTGCGATCGTGACCTCGACGCCGGACTCGGCGTCGGCGATGAGCCGCGAGAGGTGGTTCCGGGCCTCCAGGACGTTGTACATCATGTCCGGCAACCTAGCCAGGTCCCTGGTGAGGACGAGCGCGAAGGCGGACGCTTTCACCTCCGGCCGCCCGGAACTTCATGGCCCGACGTACTCGCCGCGCGGACGCAGCCGCATCGCGGGCTCGGCGTACTCGGCGGCGATGTGGGCGATCCACCCGGCCGTCCGCCCGACGACGAAGATCGTGGCCGCGGTGTCCTCGGGAAGCCGGGCCGCCGAGGCGAGCGCCGCCAGAGCCAGGTCGACGTTCGGCGCGAGGCGCGCGCGATCGGCGACGACCTCCTGCAGTCGGCGCACGGCATCCATCGTTCCCTTGCCATCGGGCAGCGCGGCCAAGAGTGGGAACAGGGCGTCGGCCCGATCGTCGACGCTGTCGTAGAGCGGATGACCGAATCCCGGGATGCCATTGCCCTCCTGCAGCGCCTCGGCCAGGGCCCGCTCCGGCTCCAGACCGCGACGCACCCGGGCCAGGAGGCGCGCCGTGCGCGTCGCTGCGGAGACGTGGAGGGGGGAATCGGCGGCGCCGAGCGCCGCGCTGACCGCGGCGTACCCGTCGGCGCGCGCGGAGGCCGCCACGCGCGCCGCGAAGGTCGACACCGCCAGATCGTGGTCGATGAGCAGCACGAGGGTGGCGTTGACGGCCGCGACGACCGGGTCCGACGGGCCGGGGATCCAGGCGGTGACGAGGGAGCGCGCGAGATCGGGGTGCGGGTGTCCGCCGAGGGCGACGGGGAGTCCGGTCACGAGGGTCCAGCCGATGCGATACGCCGTCTCCGGGCTCGCCTCGCGGCGCAGCGGATCGTCGGCGGCGAAGCCCGTCAGGGCCGCGCGCAGTCGGTCCATCGGGCCCGTGTGGAGCGGTAGCGCCTGCACCATCGCGCGTGCGGAGCCGATCGCGGTGTCGGGCGCGTCGACGCGCTCGGCATCCCACAGCCACGCGACGACCTCGGCGAACGGGCGGTCGATCAGGTCGCGGGCGCGGCGACCGCGGTAGAGGAGCTCGCCGTCCTCGATGTCGGCCACATCGGTGCGGATCACCCCGAGGGGCAGACCGGTCGTCGGGTGCGCGGGAGTGTGTGCGGCCGTGCGCCGACGTGCGGCGGCGAACGCCTCGACCTCGAGCGCGTCGAACGTCGACCCGCGCGCGTCGCGGTCGCGCGCAAGCAGACCGCGCGAGACGTAGGCGTACAGCGTCGCGGGCTTGACGTCGAGGCGGGAGGCGGCCTGGGCGGCGGTGAGGCGGGCGAGTGACGGCGGCACATTGATCCGATCAACGTTGACGGTGTGATCGTCATGTTCGCACACTGAGCGCATGAGCGAGCTGATCGATGTGCCCCGCGGACTGACGGGAGTGGTGGCGGCCGAAACCGCCATCGGCGACGTGGATGGCGAGGCCGGGATGTACCACTACCGCGGAATCCCGGCAGTGGATCTCGCGCGCGAGCGCACGTTCGAAGACGTCTGGCACCTGCTGGTCGTGGGTGAGCTCCCGGATGCCACGACCCGGGCATCCTTCCTCGACCTGGTCGCGCAGGCCGCCGCCCACCCCGCCGTCGACCGTGTCGTCGAGACCGTGGTGGCCCGCACCGACGACCCGCTCACCGCGCTGCGCGCGGCCTGGCCGCTGCTGGCATCCGCTCGGGGAACCCGTCCGCTGTACGACCTCGACGAGCGCGGGCGGCTCGACGACGCGATCGCCTTCGCGGCGGTCGCCCCGCGCGTGATCGCCGCCGTCGCCCGCGGCGCCGACCCCGGCCCGACGGGGCCGGTCGTCTCCGGCTACCTCGCCGCGCTCACCGGCATCCATCCCGATCCCGCGCACGAGCGCGCGCTGACGGCGTACCTCATCGCCGCGATGGACCACGGCTTCAACGCCTCGACGTTCACCGCGCGGGTCATCGCCTCGACCGGCGCGGGCATGGCCGCGTGCCTCACCGGCGCGCTGGGGGCGCTGTCCGGACCGCTGCACGGCGGAGCGCCGGCGCGGTCGCTGGAGAGCCTCGACCGCGCGGGTGACGACCCGGAGTCGTGGATCCGCGCCGAGCTCGCCGCCGGCCGTCGGCTGATGGGCTTCGGCCACGCGGTGTACCGCACGACCGACCCGCGTTCCGCGCTGCTGCGCGCGGTCGCCGAGAGCTTCGGCGGACCGCGCGTTGCGCAGGCTCTGGCGTTCCAGGGCACGGCCGAGAGGCTCCTCGCCCAGCACAAGCCCGACCGGCCGCTGCACGCCAACGTCGAGTTCTACGCCGCCGTCGTCATGGAGGAGTGCGGCATCCCTCCCGAGATGTTCACGCCCACATTCGCCCTGGCCCGGACCGTCGGGTGGACGGCGCACATCCTCGAGCAGGCGCGCGACCCGAAGATCATCCGCCCGTCCGCGCGGTACGTCGGGCGGGCGCCCGCGTAGGCCTGCGGCGTCGCCGGCCCGGGCCGGCGCACGGGGTTGAGTGTCCAAGACACGCCGCATCCCGGCCGCGCCATGCGGCGTGTCTTGGACACTGAGGCGCGCCATGCTCTGCGCCCCCGGCGCCCCGGCGGTTCGGTGTCCAGGACACGCCGTATCCCGACCGCGCGATGCGGCGTGTCTTGGACACTGGGTCGCGCCATGCTCTGCGCCCCCGGCGCCCGGGCGGTTCGGTGTCCAGGACACGCGGGTGCCGCGGCATCCCGTCCGCGTGTCTTGGACACTCGACCGGGGGGCGGGGGCTGTGCCGCACCGCGGCCGCGACCTCAGCTCAGGAAGAGCGCGCCGCTGAAGAGGCCGATCGAGATCGACAGCAGGAACGCCGCGACCCCCGCGATGAAGCCGGCGGCGGCCAGCTCGCGCGCCATGCGCGCATTCAGGCTCAGGATGCCGAGCACGAACGACACGAGCGCCAGGGCCCAGATGCCGATCTGGATCCAGAGGAACTGGTCGAGCTCCGCCACGGCGCTGACCGACACCAGGAAGATGTGCCAGCCGACCACGATCACGCCCGTGATGACCGCGAGGATCGACACGACACGCAGGTCGCCGCGCGGCGTCGGGGGTGCGGGGGGCTGATCCCGCGGCGGCACGTGCTGGCCCGGCTCGAGGGAGTCGGGGAGAGCGTCGTCGGCGGGCATGGGTCGATCCTCGCAGGTTCGCCGCCCCCGCGGCGAGAGGGCTCCGATGTCGACGCCCCCGCGTAGCCTGCGGGGATGAGAACGATCGGCGTCGACCTGGCCGCCGGGGTGCCCGGCACCGCCCTCGCCGAGATCGTGTGGTCGGGCGGCGGTGCGCGGCTCGCGCGGCTCGAGGTGGGAGTCGACGACGCCGCGATCGTGGCATCCGTCGGCGACGGCGCGTGGCTGGGGCTGGACTGTCCGCTCGGCTGGCCCGACGCGTTCGTCGACTTCGTGCGCGCGCACCACGCCGGAGCGGAGCCCGAGCTCGGTCCCGTCGACGGGGGCGCCGACTGGCGTCGCGGCCTCGTCTACCGCCGCACCGACGTCGTGGTGCGCGAGCGCATCGGACGGTGGCCGCTGAGCGTCTCCACAGATCGGCTCGGCGTGACGGCGCTGCGCGGAGCGGGACTGCTCCGACGGCTCGCCGCCGCGGGATTCCCCGTCGACCGCGCCGGGGAGGGGCGTCTGTTCGAGGTGTATCCCGGCGGCGCCCTGCGGATCTGGGGGTTCGACACCCGGAAATACCGGGTGGATGCCACCCGCCGGGCCGACCTGCTCGTCGTGCTGCGGCAGCGGGCACCGTGGTTCGACGTCGGTCCGCACGCGGCGCTCGCCGTGGCATCCGCCGACGCGTTCGACGCGATGATCGCGGCGCTCTCCACGCGCGCCGCGGCTCTCGGCCGTTTCTCGCGTCCGGGCGCCGGCGACGCCGAAGCCGCAAGGCGCGAGGGGTGGGTGGCGCTGCCCGAGGGGGAGTTCGAGGAGCTCGCGCGGCCCTGACCCGCCCGGGGCCCGGGCCGCGCGGCATCCGGGATCAGGAGGCGGTGTAGCCGCCGTCGACCAGGTGGTAGCTGCCGGTCACGAAGCTCGCGGCGTCGCTGGCGAGGAACGCGATGAGGTGCGCGACCTCGTCGGGCTTGCCGAGGCGGCCGATGGGGTGCTTGCTGACCAGGAACTCCTTGACGTCGTCACCGACGCCGTCCAGCAGCGGGGTGTCGATGAAGCCGGGGCCCACCGAGTTCACGCGGACGCCCTGCGCCGAGTACTCCAGCGCGGCGGTCTTCGTCATGCCGACGACGGCGTGCTTCGCGGCGACGTACGCGGGCGACGTGGCGAAGCCGACGCTGCCGAGGATCGAGGCGATGTTGACGACCGAGCCGCCGCCGTTCGCGAGGATCGAGGGGATCTGCGCCTTCATGTTGCGGAAGACGGCGTTGAGGTTGATGGCGATGACCTTGTCCCAGGCCTCGTCGGTGTACTCCGCCGTCGGTGCGGCGGCGCCGCCGATGCCGGCGTTGTTCACGCCGATGCGCAGCGGCGCGAGGGTGTTCGCCAGCTCGACCGACGACGCGATCCAGGCGCTGTCGGTGGCGTCGCCGACGGAGGCCTCGGCGGTTCCGCCGGCCGCGCGGATCTCGTCCACGACCGCGTTCGCGTTGTCGGCGTTGAGGTCGTTCACGACCACGGCGGCGCCGTTGCGGGCAAGGAGGAGAGCGGTCGAGCGTCCGATCCCGCTGCCCGCTCCCGTCACGATCGCCGAACGGTTCGCTACGTCGTACTGGGCCATGGGTGGCCTTCTTCCCGGGCGGGCGCGGTGCCGGGAGATCTTCTCGGACGGTCCGTCCTCGTCCTTCGACCCTACGCCCGCGCGAGAGGGGTGGATGCGCATGAATGGATATTGGGCGGAGTGCAACAACGCTGCGCGAGGGGCCTTGCCACCGTTCACCCCTGCTGCTAACGTGCAACCAAATGGTTGAACGAATCGCACCCACCGACACCGACATCGACCGCGTGTTCCACGCGCTGGCCGACGCGACGCGTCGCGACATCGTGCGCCGCACGCTCGTGGCCGAGCAGTCGGTGTCGGCGCTCGCGGCGGGATACGCGATGTCGTTCGCGGCGGTGTCGAAGCACGTCGGCGTGCTCGTCGAGGCCGGACTCGTCCGCAAGCGCGCCGACGGGAGGGAGCGTCTCGTGAGCGCCGAACCCGAGGCCATCGCCCGCGTGCAGCGCCTCCTCCGCTCGTACGAAGACCTCTGGCGAGGACGCATCGACCGCCTCGACGCCCTCCTCGCCGAAGACCCGGATGCCACGGCATCCACCGGACCGAACTGAAAGACGAAGGAGTCCCTCATGCCTGTCACATCCGTCGAGACCGACACCGAAGCGCTCACCCTGACCCTCGTCGCCGACTTCCCGGTCGGCCCCGAACGGCTGTGGGCGGTCTTCACCGACCCCCGTCAGCTCGAGCGGGTGTGGGGTCCTCCCGGGTGGCCGTCGACCTTCGACACGTTCGAGTTCGCCCCCGGCGGCCGGGCGACGTACCGCATGACGTCGCCGACCGGCGAGAACGCGAACGGCTCCTGGGAGTTCCTCTCCATCGACCCGCCGCGCGGATACGAGGTGGTCGACTCCTTCGCCGACGAGAACGGCGAGCCGCTCGAGTCGATGCCGGCGATGCGCATGGCGCTGACGTTCGAAGCGACGCCCGAGGGCTCGCGCCTCACGAGCGTGTCGCGCTTCGCGTCGGCCGAGGCGCTCGAACAGGTCGTGGCGATGGGCGTCGTCGACGGCTCGACCCTCGCGATGAACCAGCTCGACATCGTGGTGCAGGACCTCCGCGACTACGCGCAGGGAAAGGGCACGCAGCTCGAGGTGCTGAGCGACCAGCACGTGCGCATCACGCGGCTCATCGACGGTCCGCGCGACCTCGTGTGGCGCGCGCACACCGATCCCGACCTGATGCGACGCTGGCTGCTCGGCCCCGACGGCTGGCGCATGACGGTGTGCGAGATCGGCGACACCGTCGGCGCGACGTACCGCACCGCGTGGGCACCCGAACCGGGGACCGAGGGCGAGGCCTTCGGGTTCGACGGCGAGGTGCTGTACATCGAGGCGCCGCGGCGCGTCGTCCAGACCGAGCGCATGAGCGGCACCGACTTCCCGTCCACGAAGAACGACCTCTCGCTCTACGAGGAGGACGGCGTGACGCTCCTGACCCTGCTCATCGAGTACCCGGATGCCGCCACCCGCGACATGGTCCTCGCCACCGGCATGATCGGCGGCATGGAAGACAGCTACCGGCGGCTCGAGGGAGTGCTCGTCCGCTGAGGTGCGGCATCCACGGGTCCGTCCGCCAGATCCATGGATGCCGGCTCCCCGGCGCTGTGTCAGGCGGCCGGGGCCGCCCGGCGCACCAGTTCGCGGATTCTCTGCTCGACCTCGGGCGTGACCTCGATCACGGCGTACGAGACGGCCCACATGGGTCCGTCGTCGAGCTGCGCCGTCTCATCGAAGCTCACGGTGCCGTAGCGCGTCTTGAACTTCGAGCCCGGCTGGTAGAACACCACGACCTTGCCGTCCTTCGCGTACGCCGGGAAGCCGTAGTACGTCTTGGGCGAGAGGTGCGGCGCCTCCTCGAGCACGATGACGTGCACGCGCTCCGCGACCGCGCGGTCGGTGCCCTCGAGCTTGTCGATCGCCTCGAGGCAGGCCTCGTTCTCCTTCTCGAGCTTCGCCGCGCCCTTCAGCCCCTTCATGGCCTTGAGCTCCTCGGCGCGCTGCTTCATCGCCGCGCGTTCTTCGTCGCTGAATCCTGCTCCGCTGGCCGCCATGGCATCCGTCCCTTCGACGTCGTCGCTCCGCAGGATAGCGCCGACGACGGCCGCGCAGGGTGGGGGATCCGCGCCCGGTCAGCCAGGACCGACGGGATGCCACGGAGATTGCGCGGATCGCGGAGTTCCTGCCCACACAGGTCAGGCCTGACGCAGGCCTTCCTCCAGCGCGACCCAGGCGAGCATCGCGCACTTCACGCGCGCGGTGTACTTCGAGACGCCGGAGAGCGCGGCGGCGTCGCCGAACGTCTCCTCGTCGAGGGGGATCTGGCCGCGCGAGCGCAGTGCCTCACGGAAGCGACCGATCAGCGCCTCGGCGTCACCGAGCGGCATCCCGTCATCTCCGCCGTCCTCGTCGAGCAGGGCGACGAGCATCGACGCGGACGCCTGCGAGATCGAGCAGCCCGCGCCCTCCCAGCTGACGGATACCACGCGGTCGCCGTCGACGTCGACCCGCAACGTGATCTCGTCGCCGCAGATCGGGTTGCGCTGGTGCACCGTGGCGCTGTGCGCTCCGGGGTCGGCCAGTCCGAAGCCGCGGCGGTTCTTCGAGTGGTCGAGGATCAGGTCCTGGTACAGGGACTCCAGCCCGCTCATGCGCTCACCCCGAAGAAGCTGCGGACGCCGGAAACGGCATCCAGGAAGGTGTCGACCTCGTCGGTCGTGGTGTGGACCGCCGCGCTCGCGCGCACCGACGCGGTGAGGCCGAAACGGCGGTGCAGCGGCTGGGCGCAGTGGTGCCCGACGCGGACCGCGACGCCGCGGCTGTCGAGGAACTGCCCCACGTCGTGCGCGTGGACCCCCTCGACGTCGAACGCCTGCAGGGCGACGCGGTCGGCGGCATCCGTGTCTCCGAGCAGACGGATGCCGGCGATCGAGCGCAGTCCCTCCCGCAGGCGCCGTTCGAGCGCGGCCTCGTGCGCGTGCGCGGCCGCGCGATCGAGAGCGCCGAACCAGCGGACGGCGGCGGCGAGCCCGATCGCTTGCGACACCGGCTGCGTGCCGGCCTCGAAGCGCTGCGGCGGCGGCAGGAACTCGGCCTTCTCGAGCGTGACGGTGGTGATCATGGATCCGCCGGTGGTGAACGGCGGCAGCGAGTCCAGCACGTCCTCGCGACCCCAGAGGCCGCCGATCGCGTACGGACCGAAGATCTTGTGGCCCGAGAAGACGGCCAGGTCGACGCCGGATGCCGGCAGGTCGAGCACGAGGTGCGGGGCCGACTGGCACGCGTCGAGGACGGTCAACGCGCCCACGCTCCGCGCGAGGGCGACGAGCTCGGCGACGGGGTTCACGATGCCCAGGACGTTCGAGACGTGCGGGAAGGCGACGACCTTCGTGCGCGCGCCGATGAGGCTTTCCGCCGCGGCCATGTCGAGCGTGCCGTCGTCGTGCACCGGGATGTGGCGCAGGCGCGCGCCGGTGCGGGCGGCGAGCTCCTGCCACGGGATGAGGTTCGCGTGATGCTCGCTCTCGGTCACCACGATCTCGTCGCCCTCGCGGAGGCGCCCGGCGTAGCCGAGGGAACCCGCGACGAGGTTGAGGCCCGCGGTCGCGCCGGAGGTCCAGACGAGCTGCTCGGGCGTGCCGCCGACGAACTCCGCGACGGCGGCGCGGGCGTCTTCGAACAGTTCCGTCGCTTCGGCGGCGAGCGTGTGCGCACCCCGGTGCACCGCGGAGTTGGCGGTCTCGAGGAAGTCGCGCTCGGCATCCAGGACCGCGCGCGGCTTCTGGCTCGTCGCGCCCGAGTCGAGGTAGACGAGGGGGCGGCCGTCGATCTCGGTGCCGAGGATCGGGAACTCGGCCCGCACCGCGGCCACGTCGAAGGGGAGTGTCACCCCTCCAGGCTACGCGGCGGCGGCCGGGCGCGGGTGGGGCCCCACCCGCGCGGCCCCACCCGCTGACTTCGGCCGAACGTACGCCGGCGGGGTGATCCCGCGTGCATTCGGCCCGAGTCGACGGAGGGGGTGGAGGGGCGGGGGCGAGGGGCGGGCGGGGCGGCGCCGTGAGGATCGCGGCAGCGGCCGCACGGAAAACGTCAGCGCCGCAGAAGCCCGGCCCCGCGCGGCGTAGACCGGATGCCATGACCCTCACCACCCTCCTTCCCACCCTGCGCGCGAGCATCCCGGCGCCCTTCGACGCGACCGCGTGGCCCGCCGGATCGGTCCCGACGCTCGACGATGTCACCGTCCGCGCGGTGTCGGTCGTCCGCTACGCCGACATCTGCGGCACGCCGTGCGTCTGCACGGGCCCCGCGGTGATCCCGGCGTCGGGAGGGGTGGCATCCGGAATCCACTCGACGACCGTGGTGGTCGCGACGGTGGTGGATGCCGAGGGCCGGGCGCTCCGGATCGACGCGTGCGTCGCAGAGCTCGGCGCGGTGTGGCGCGAGGCGCGTCTGCTCGGCCGGGTGTCGCACGCGTACGACGTGGAGTTCGCCGTCGTGGATGCGGCGGGGCGCGCGGTCGGGAGCGTGACCCTGCCGGACGACGTGCGGGGCGGTGACCGCATCGCCTTCCCGTGCCCCGGATGCCACACGGTCGGCGAGGTCCGCTGATGCTCCTGCACTCGATCGTCTACGCCTGCCGCTGCGCCCGCGTGCAGGCCGAGTTCGAGGCCGCGGAGGCAGCGGACCGCGCGCTCGAGCCCCCGACGACCCGATGACTTCGGGCGAGTGCTCGCCCCCGCGCCGGTCTCGCGTACGTTCGCGGCGAGTCAGCGTCTCGGGAGCGGGGCGGCGCCGCACGGCGGGCGGGGGAGCGCGCTCTACAGCACCAGCCGGTATCCCATGCCCTGCTCGGTCAGCAGGTGCGCGGGGGTCGAGGGCTCGGCTTCGAGCTTCTTCCGCAGCTGCGACATGTACAGGCGCAGATATCCGCTGTCGGCGACCTGCTCGCTGGCCCAGATCTCCTTGAGGAGCGTCTGCCGCGTCACGAGCGAGCCCGGGTTCCGGGCGAGGAACTCCAGCATCCGCCACTCGGTCGGCGTGAGGTGCACGCGCGCACCGGCGCGGGTGACGGCCTTCGCGGCGAGGTCGACCTCGACGTCTCCGAACCGCACCACCGACTCGCCGCTCGACGGCATCGACCGCCGCGCGTGCACCCGGAGGCGCGCGAGCAGCTCATCGATCTGGAACGGCTTGGTGACGTAGTCGTCGGCGCCGGCATCCAGCGCCTCGACCTTGTCGGCCGAGCCGGTGCGCCCCGACACGACGATGATCGGCGCGGTCGTCCACCCGCGCAGCGCCTGGATCACCTGCACGCCGTCGAGGTGCGGCATCCCGAGGTCGAGGAGCACGATGTCGGGATGCGCTTGGGCGGCGAGCGTGATCGCCGCCGCCCCGTCGGCCGCGGCGACGACGTCGTATCCGTGCGCGGCGAGGGTGATCCGCAGCGCCCGCACGAGCTGCGGGTCGTCGTCGGCGATGAGGACCTTCATCGGGTCTCCGTTCGGGGGAGGGATGCCGAGGCCCCGGCGCCGGGAGCCGTCTGATCGGCGACCGGCAGCGCCACCACCATCGTGAGGCCTCCACCGGGGGTGTCCTCGGGCGTGAGGGTTGCGCCCATGCCCTCGGCGAAGCCGCGCGAGAGCGCCAGCCCCAGGCCGAGGCCGACGGTGTTGTCGGTGTCGCCGAGGCGCTGGAACGGCGCGAACATGTCGCCGCGACGCTCGGGGGCGACCCCGGGCCCGTGGTCGATCACGCGGATCTCGGCGACTCCGCCCAGACGGCTCGTCGCCACCCGTGCGCGCCCTCCGGAAGGCGTGAATCGGACGGCGTTGCTGAGGACGTTCACGAGCACACGCTGCAGCAGCACCGGATCGGCCCGCAGCGGCGGCAGGTCGGGATCGAGCGCGAGCTCGACGTCGTCGGGACCGAGGCCCAGCTCATCCAGCGCCGCGAGAACGACACCGGCAGAATCCACCGGCCCGAGCGACACCGCGAGCACTCCGGCCTGCACGCGGCTGACGTCCAGCAGGTCGGTGACGAGCACCGACAGCGTGGCCAGGCTCTCGTCCGCGGTCTCCAGCAGCTCGCGGCGATCGTCCGCGGAGAGGTGATCGCCGGCGGCGCGCAGGCCGCCGAGGGCGGCGACGGCGGCGGCGAGCGGCCGGCGCAGGTCGTGGCTCACCGCCGAGAGCAGGGCGCTGCGCACCTGGTCGGTCGCGGCCAGCACTCCCGCCTCGGCGGCGGTCTCGGCCAGATCGGTGCGCTCCAGGGCTGCGGCGAGCTGCGCGACGACGACGTCGAGGAGCCGCCGCTCGGTGGCATCCAGGTCTCTGCCGTGCAGTTCGAGACGGGCGCGTCCGTCGCCGACGGGGATCTCGACGCGTCGGCCGTCCCGCACCGGTTCGCCGTCGGTGGCGAGCACCGACCCGTCGGATGCCACGAGTCGCACCCCCGCGAGCCCGAACGCCTCACGGGCACGGGCGACCAGCGCCGGCACCGCGCTCTCTCCGCGCAGGACGCTGCCGGCAACGGTGGCGAGCAGCTCGGATTCGGCGGCGGCGCGGCGCGCGGCACGGGCGCGGCGGGCTGCCTGGTCGACGACGACGCTGACGAGCATCGCGATGATGACGTAGAGCACGAGGGCGATCGCGTGGATCGGGTCGGCGATCGTGACCGTGTAAAGCGGCTGGATGAACAGGAAGTCGAGGGTCAGGCCCGAGAGCACCGCCGCGAAGACCGCGGGCCAGATGCCGCCGATCAGGGCCACGACGACGACGAGCAGCTGGTAGGCGAGGACGTCGGTGGTGATCGACTCGTCGGTGCCCGTGGCGATGAGGAGCCACGACAGCAGCGGGCCGCCCGCGAGCGCCGTGACGAAGCCGAGGATGCGGCGCTTCGCGCTCAGCGCGGGGCCCGTGAGGCGCGGCAGCGCGAACCGTCCGCCCGCGCGCGCGTGGTTGACGATGTGCACGTCGATGTCGCCGGAGAGGCGGATGACGGTCGCGCCGATGCCGGGGCCCGTGAGGGCTGCGCCGAGGCGTCCCCGCCGGCTGACGCCGATGACGAGCTGCGACGCGTTCACCGAGCGCGCGAAGTCGACCAGCGCCGCGGCGACGTCGTCGCCCACGACCTGGTGGTACGTCCCGCCGAGCGCCTCCACGAGGGCGCGCTGCACGGCGAGGGCGCCAGGTTCCTCGGCGCGCAGACCGTCCTGCGTCGACACGTGCACGGCGAGCAGCTCGCCGCCGGCCGAACGCGCGGCGATGCGGGCACCGCGGCGGAGCAGCGTCTCACCCTCGGCGCCGCCGGTGAGCGCGACGACGACCCGCTCGCGGGCCTGCCACGACCCCTCGATGCCCTGCTCGACGCGGTACCGCTGGAGCGCCGAGTCGACCTCGTCGGCGAGCCACAGCAGCGCGAGTTCGCGCAACGCCGTGAGGTTGCCGAGCCGGAAGTAGTTCGACAGGGCCGCGTCGATCCGCTCGGCGGGATACACGAACCCGGATGCCAACCGGTCGCGCAGCGACTGCGGCGCGAGGTCGACGACCTCGATCTGGTCGGCCGCGCGGACGACGGCATCCGGAACCGTCTCGCGTTGCACCACGCCGGTGATCTTCTCGACGACGTCGCCGAGCGAGGCGATGTGCTGCACGTTGACCGTCGTGATGACGTCGATGCCCGCGTCGAGGAGCACCTCGACGTCCTGCCACCGCTTCTCGTTCGCCGACCCGGGCGCGTTGGTGTGCGCGAGCTCGTCGACGAGGGCGAGCTGGGGGCGGCGTGCGAGCACGGCATCCAGGTCCATCTCGTCGAGGGCGACGCCCCGGTGCGCGACGTCGCGGCGCGGGACGACCTCGAGTCCCTCGGCCTGAGCGGCGGTGGCGGCGCGGCCGTGGGTCTCGACGATCGCGATGACGACGTCGCGGCCGTCCTCGCGGAGCCGGCGCCCCTCTTCGAGCATCTCGTACGTCTTGCCGACGCCCGGCGCCGCGCCCAGCAGCACGCGCAGGTGCCCGCGCTTCACCGGACGCTCCCGCGGTGGTGCGGCTTCAGTGTCCAAGACACGCCGATGCGGCCCGCGGCCAACGGCGTGTCTTGGACACTCAACCTGGGTGCGGGCGCGAACACGACGCCGGTCGCGGCCGCGAACCCCGCGCCGACCGCGGACGCGCCGAACCGCCGCCGCCCGGGGAGGGCGACGGCGGCGGCGGGAAGCGTGCGCATGTCAGCGATTCTCGCGCGTCATCGGGCGTCCAGCGCGCGGTTGAGCTCGAGGACGTTCACGCGCGGGTCGCCGAGGAAGCCCACGTCACGCGGCAGCGTGTGCTCCGCGACCAGCGCTTCGACGTCGGAGACCGGGATGCCACGGGCCTCGGCGACCCGCGCGACCTGGCGCTCCGCGTTCGCAACGGAGATGTCGGGGTCGAGGCCGGAGGCCGAGGAGGTGACCGCGTCGGCGGGGATCGCGCCGGACCCGTTCAGCGCCTCGAACGCCGCGCGGTTCGTGGAGATCAAGTCGATGAGATCCGCGTTCTCCGGGCCGAGGTTCGACCCGGTCGAGGCGGCGGCGTCCCAGGAGGCGGCGGACGGACGCGACTGGAAGTACTGCGGCAGCGCGGTGCCGTCGGCATCCTGGAACGACTGCGCGATCAGCGACGAGCCGACGACGGTGCCGTCCGCGGAACGCACGAGCGAACCGTTCGCCTGGGACGGGAGGGCGAGCTGGCCGATGCCGGTGATGAGCAGCATGTAGCCGACGCCGAGGAGCACGGTGAAGACGAGCATCGCGCGGACGGCGACGCCGGCGGTACGCAGGGTGGTGCGCATGACGGGGCCTTTCAGAATCCCGGGAGCAGGCTCACGACGAGGTCGATGAGCTTGATGCCGATGAAGGGGACGAGGATGCCGCCGAGCCCGTACACGAGCAGGTTGCGGCTGAGGATGCTCGAGGCGCTCGCCGCGCGGTACTTCACACCGCGGAGGGCGAGGGGGATGAGCACGATGATGACGATCGCGTTGAAGATGATGGCGCTGAGCACCGCGGAGGCCGGCGACGACAGCTGCATGACGTTGAGCACCGCGAGTCCGGGGAAGACGCCCATGAACATCGCCGGGATGATCGCGAAGTACTTCGCGACGTCGTTCGCGAGCGAGAACGTCGTGAGCGCACCGCGCGTGATGAGCAGCTGCTTGCCGATGCGCACGATGTCGATGAGCTTCGTCGGGTCGCTGTCGAGGTCGACCATGTTGCCGGCCTCCTTCGCGGCCGACGTGCCGGTGTTCATCGCGACGCCGACGTCGGCCTGCGCGAGCGCGGGCGCGTCGTTGGTGCCGTCGCCGGTCATGGCGACGAGGTTGCCGCCCTCCTGCTCGCGGCGGATGAGGGCGAGCTTGTCCTCGGGCGTGGCCTCGGCGAGGTAGTCGTCGACGCCGGCCTCGGCGGCGATCGCCTTGGCCGTGAGCGGGTTGTCACCCGTGATCATCACGGTGCGGATGCCCATGGCCCGCAGCTCGCCGAACCGCTCGCGCAGGCCGTCCTTGACGACGTCCTTGAGGTGGATGACGCCGAGCACGCGCCCCTCGCCCGCGGGCGTGAGGGTCGCGACGACCAGCGGGGTGCCGCCGGACTGGGCGATGGCATCCGTCTCCTCCTGCAGCTGCGCGCGCAGCGTCTCGGGAACGGCCGATCCGGATGCCGCGAGCCAGGCGACCACGGCCGACGCGGCGCCCTTGCGGACCTGCGTGCCGTCGGTGAGGTCGAGGCCGCTCATGCGGGTCTGCGCCGTGAACGGCACGGGCTCCGCGCCCCGGGGCATCTCGGCGACGATCCCCTGCGCGGCGGCGAGTTCGACGACCGAGACGCCCTCGGGCGTGGGGTCGGCCTGCGACGACAGCGACGCGTACTCCGCGAGGAGCGGCCCGCCGACGCCCTCGAGAGGGACGAACGCCGACGCGCGACGGTTGCCGTAGGTGATCGTTCCGGTCTTGTCGAGCAGCAGCGTCGTGACGTCGCCCGCGGCTTCGACCGCGCGACCCGACATCGCCAGGACGTTGCGCTGCACCAGGCGGTCCATGCCCGCGATGCCGATCGCGCTCAGGAGCGCCCCGATCGTCGTGGGGATGAGGCACACGAGCAGTGCGACGAGCACCGGGATCGACACCGGCGACGCGGCGTAGGAGGCGATCGAGTTCAGCACCAGGACCACGACGACGAACACGATCGACAGGCTCGCCAGCAGGATGTTCAGCGCGATCTCGTTCGGCGTCCGCTGCCGCGAGGCGCCCTCGACGAGCGCGATCATGCGGTCGACGAACGTTTCGCCGGGCTTCGACGTGATCGTGACGACGATCCGGTCGCTGAGCACGCGCGTGCCGCCGGTGACGGCGCTGCGGTCGCCGCCGGACTCGCGCACCACCGGTGCCGACTCGCCCGTGATCGCCGACTCGTCGACGGTCGCGATGCCCGCCACGATGTCGCCGTCGCCGGGGATCAGCTGCCCGGCCTCGACGAGCACGACGTCGCCCACCCTCAGGTCGCCCGAGGGCACGTCCTCGGTGGCGGCTGCGGTGGCCAGCGGGTCCGCGGGGGAGTACGCCACGACGCGGCGCGCGGTCGTGGTCGTCCGGGTCTTTCGGAGCGTCGCCGCCTGCGCCTTGCCGCGGCCCTCGGCGACCGACTCGGCGATGTTCGCGAAGAACACCGTGAGCCACAGCCAGATCGCGATGCCCCACGTGAAGCCGAACGGCAGCGAGGCGTCGCCGCCGCCGTCGCCGAGGAACGGCTCGGTGAGCGCGATGAGGGTGGTGAGGGCCGCCCCTACCCACACGAGGAACATCACGGGGTTGCGCCACTGCGACGCGGGGTTGAGCTTCTTCGCCGCTCCGGGGAGGGCGGCGACGATCTGCGCGGCGCTGAACGCGCGGCGCGGAGCGACCGGGGTCGGGGCCTCGGCGGGCGCCGGGGCGTGGGTGAGCGTGGACATGGTCAGACGAGTCCTTCGGCCAGGGGTCCCAGGGTGAGGACCGGGAAGTAGGTGAGGGCGGTGACGATGACCGCCACGCCCGCGAGGAGGCCCGCGAACTGCGGGCGGTGCGTCGGCAGGGTGCCGGCGGTGGCGGGGACGGCATCCTGCGCCGCGAGAGAACCGGCCAGGGCGAGCACGAAGACGATCGGCAGGAACCGCCCGAGCAGCATCGCGACCGCGAGGGCCGTGTTGAACCACGGGGTGTTCGCGGTGAGACCCGCGAACGCCGAGCCGTTGTTGTTCGCCGCCGACGTGAAGGCGTAGAGCACTTCGCTCAGGCCGTGCACGCCCGGGTTGAGGATCGAGGTGGTCTCGACGTCGTCCCGGATGCCGGGGAGCGCGAAGCTCAGCGCGGTGCCGGCCAGCACGAGCGTGGGCGTGACGAGGATGTACAGGCTCGCGAGCTTGATCTCGCGCGGCCCGATCTTCTTGCCGAGGTACTCGGGCGTCCGGCCGATGAGGAGGCCGCCGACGAACACCGCGATCACGGCGAGGATCAGCATGCCGTACAGGCCCGAGCCGACGCCGCCGGGCGCGATCTCGCCGAGCATCATGTTGATCATCGGCATCATGCCGCCGAGCGCCGTGTAGCTGTCGTGCATCGAGTTGACGGCACCCGTCGAGGTCAGGGTGCTGGTGGTTCCGAACAGCGTCGAGCCGAAGATGCCGAAGCGCACCTCCTTGCCCTCCATCGCACCGCCGGCGAGCTGCGGGGCCGTCCCGGCGCCGGCGAGCTCGGCCCACGTGAGCAGAGCCGCGGATGCCACGAAGATCGCGCCCATGACGCCGAGGATCGTGTAGCCCTGGCGGTCGTCGCCGACGATCCGGCCGAACGCGCGGGGGAGCGAGAACGGGATCACGAGCATCAGGAAGATCTCCAACAGGTTCGTCCACGGCGCGGGGTTCTCGAACGGGTGCGCCGAGTTGACGTTGAAGAACCCGCCGCCGTTGGTGCCGAGGAGCTTGATCGCCTCTTGGGATGCCACCGGCCCGCCGGGGATCGACTGGGCCGCGCCCGCGAGGGTCGTGGCATCCGTGAACCCGTTCAGGTTCTGGATGACGCCGCCCGTGAGCAGCACGACGGCCGCGACGATCGAGAACGGCAGCAGCAGGCGGTAGGTGCCCCGCACGAGGTCGACCCAGAAGTTGCCGATCACGCCGCTGCGGCGATAAGCGAAGCCGCGCACCAGCGCGACCGCGATCGCGATGCCGACAGCGGCGCTCACGAAGTTCTGGACGGTCAGCGCGGCGAACTGCACCGTGTAGCCGAGCGTCGATTCACCCGCGTACGACTGCCAGTTGGTGTTCGTCACGAACGAGACCGCCGTGTTGAACGACAGGGCCTCGCCGGGGGCGTCGAGTCCGAGCGAGAAGGGCAGCAGCGGCTGCAGGCGCATGAGCGCGTAGACGAACACGACGCCGGCGGCGGAGAACAGCAGCACCGACCGCAGGTACGCCTGCCAGGTCTGGGCACCCCGCGGGTCGACGCCGATGAGGCGATAGGTGCCGCGCTCCACGGCGAGGTCGCGCTCGCCGGTGTAGATGCGCGCGATGTAGTCGCCGAGGGGGCGGTAGGCCAGGCCCAGGGCGACGATGAGGGTGAGGCTGGTCAGGACGATGGACCAGGTGGTTCCGGCATCCATCAGAACTTCTCCGGACGGACGAGCGCGACCACGAGGTAGACGATCGCGGCGACGGCGAGGACGGCGGCGAGGATGCTCATGCGGAGTCGCCCCCTCGCTCGGGTGCGGCGGGGGTCTGCGGGCCGCGGCCGGAGGTGCGCGCGGAGGGAGCGCCGGGCTGCGGGCCCAGCTTCTCGACCCCCTGCGCGATGAGCGCGACCAGCGCGAAGAGCGCCAGGATCGCGACGAGGTAGACGACATCGAGCACGATGACTCCAGGTTCGGGAGCTTCCGCGCGACTGCTGTGGCGCGGGCGCCGCAGGGCGGCACGTGTGTCGATGCAACTCCTGTGCGCCGTGGCATCCCGCGATCCTCACGGTTTCCCTACGGCCCGCCCGCGGACGCATACGGGGCGCTTACGCGTGCGGGGCGCCGACACATCCGGGTTCAGTGTCCAAGACACGCGGTTCGACCCGAGTGGCATCCGCGTGTCTTGGACACTCGACTACGCGGTGCTACTCGCTCTTGCTAGGTACCGGTACTCAGTGTTACTTTGTAGCGGTAGTCAACGTTGAGGAGTACCGCATGGCGAGGCAAGACACCGAAATGCTCAAGGGGGTGCTCGAGGGCGTCGTCCTGGCCGTCCTCTCGCGTCGGCCGGCGTACGGGTACGAGATCACCGCCGATCTCCGCGAGCGGGGGTTCACCGACCTCGCCGAGGGCACGGTATACGCGATCCTCGTCCGCATCGAGCAGCGGGATCTCGTCGACGTCGAGAAGGTGGCATCCGAGAAAGGTCCGCCGCGCAAGGTCTTCACCCTCAACGACACGGGGCGAGAACAGCTCGCCGAATTCTGGACCACTTGGGGTCTGCTCGCCGATCGGCTCGAGCAGCTCCGCGACGAAGGGAACTGACATGGCCTGGTACGAGAAGATCCTCGGCGACCTGGGCGCCAAGAAGCAGTGGCGGGACTACCGGCGCCGCCTCGACGCCCTTCCCGGCCCCTACCGGCAGGCGGGCCGCGCGCTCGAGCGCTACGTGCTCAACCTCGGGCCGAGCGACGACAGCGACGCGCTGATCCGCATGGTGACCGACCTCGCCGACCTGCTCGAGCAGGCCGCCGCGGCCGAGACGCCCATCCGCGACCTGACGGGCGCCGAACCGTCGGTGTTCGCCGAGGAGTTCATGGCGAACTACGGCGACGGCAGTTGGATCGGACGCGAGCGCGCCCGCCTCGCCCGCGCGATCGACGAGGCGGCGCAGTCGCAGGGCTGAGCGCCCTCTCCCGCACGCGTCCTCCGGAACCGGCTGGCCGGAGGCGATGGCCTCGTGCGCCCTCCGGCCGGAACACGACGAGAGGAACACCATGCCCATCACCGATACCGGTCCCGCCATCCGCGTGCGGAACCTCACCAAGTCGTACGGCGACGTCCGCGTCCTCGACGGCCTCGACCTCGATGTCGAACGCGGCACGATCGTCGCGCTCCTCGGCTCCAACGGCGCCGGGAAGACGACGGCCGTCCGGATCCTGTCGACGCTGCTCCGCGCCGACGGCGGGACCGCGGTCGTCGACGGAGCCGACGTCGCGACCCGGGCCGCGCGCGTCCGCGCCGCCATCAGCCTCACGGGGCAGTTCGCCGCGGTCGACGAGGTCCTGACGGGGCGCGAGAATCTCACGCTCGTCGCCCGCCTGCGTCATCTGCCCGACCCCGCCCGCGTGGCCGACACGCTGCTCGAGCGCTTCTCGCTGACGGATGCCGCGCGCCGGGCGGCATCCACGTATTCCGGTGGAATGCGCCGGCGTCTCGACATCGCGATGAGCCTCGTCGGTGAGCCGGCCGTGGTCTTCCTCGACGAGCCGACGACGGGGCTCGACCCGCAGGCGCGCCTGGAGGTGTGGGATGCCGTGCGCTCCCTCGCCGCGTCCGGCACCACCGTGCTGCTCACGACGCAGTACCTCGACGAGGCCGAACACCTCGCCGACCGCATCGCGATCCTGCACGGCGGACGCGTCATCGCCGAGGGAACGCTCGCGGAACTCCGCGCGCTGTTCCCGCCGACGACGGTGGAGTACGTCGAGAAGCAGCCCACTCTGGAGGAGATCTTCCTCGCCATCGTCGGCTCCGCCCCGGGCTCCGCCGGCCCGCTCGCCGAGGAGGAATCATGACCACCCACGCCTTGTCCGACACCGCCGTCCTCACCGGACGGTCGCTCCGGCACATCCTCCGCAGCCCCGACACGATCGTGACGACCGCGATCATGCCGGTCGCGATCATGCTGCTGTTCGTCTTCGTCCTGGGTGGCGCGGTCGACACCGGCAGCACCGCGTACGTGGACTTCCTGCTGCCCGGCATCCTGCTGATCACCGTGGCCTCGGGAATCGCGTACACCGCGTACCGGGTGTTTCTCGACGTGCGCGGCGGGATCGTCGATCGGCTGCGGTCGATGCCCATCGCCCCGGGAAGCGTCCTGTGGGGACACGTCCTCACGTCGCTGCTCGCGAACGCGGTGTCGCTGGCCCTGGTGATCGGCGTGGCACTGCTCGTCGGCTTCCGGTCGGGCGCGTCGCCCGTCGCGTGGCTCGGGGTCGTCGGCATCCTGATGGCGTACACGCTCGCCCTCACGTGGGTGGCGGTGATCGCCGGCCTCGCGGCGAAGACCATCGACGGTGCCAGCGCGTTCAGCTACCCGCTGATCTTCCTCCCCTTCGTCAGCTCGGCGTTCGCGCCCACCGACACCATGCCCGGTCCCGTGCGCTGGTTCGCCGAGAACCAGCCGGTGACGTCCCTCGTGGATGCCATCCGCGCCCTGCTCGCGCAGCAGCCCGTCGGCGCGAGCGTGTGGATCGCACTGGCGTGGTGCGCCGGCATCCTCGCGGTCGCGTGGGCCGTCGCGGTGACGCTGTTCCGGCGGTCCGGCCGCTGACGCCGGACCCGGTGTCCCCGCCCGCCTCGGCGGGTGGGGCGGGGCCGCAACCTCAGTTCAGTGTCCAAGACACGCGGGTCGCCTCGTTCGGCGTCCGCGTGTCTTGGACACTCAACGGGTTGGGGGGCGACCGGATGCCGGCGCCCGGAGGCGGATCCTGCCGGAGTTGTTCGCAGAGACCGCGCATGATGGAGCCATGCCCTCCTCCGACGGACCCGACGTCCGCGTCAGCGCCGGACTCGTGATCCCGGCGTCCGAGCTGTCGTGGCGGTTCTCGCGCTCGTCGGGCCCGGGCGGACAGGGCGTGAACACCACCGACTCCCGCGTGGAGCTGATGTGGGATGCCGCCGGCTCCGCGGTGCTGTCACGGGTGCAGCGCGAGCGTCTTCTCGAGCGACTGGGTGATCGCCTGGTCGGCGGGGTGCTGACGATCGCGGCGTCCGAGCATCGGGCCCAGCTGCGCAACCGCGACGCCGCGCGCGCCCGACTCGCCGCGCTCGTGGGCGAGGCCGTGCGCGCACCCGCGACCCCGCGTCGGGCGACGCAGCCGACCCGTGGTTCTCAGGAGCGTCGCCTGCAGGCCAAACAGCGCCGTACCGATGTGAAGAGGATGCGGCGGCGCCCCACCGACTGAGGTCGAGCGCCCCGGATGCCGCTGGCACGGCCCCCGCCCGTGCGGCGGGGGCACCGCGGGGTCAGGCCTCCACGCGGACGCGGGCGGGCTCGTCGGCCTCGGCGCGGCCGTGGGCGTCACCGCGCGTCACGATGAGCAGGACGATGGCCCACGCCACGTAGGCGAACGTGCCCGCGGTCGCCACCAGGTTGGCGGTGTTGACCGACGCGTTCGTGCCGTCGTCGATGCCGCCCGAGGCCAGGATCGTCGTCGGGTCGGTCAGCGCGTGGAGGAGGATCGGCCAGATGAGCGACCCGCCCGTGCGCAGCGTCGCGTACATGCAGATACCGAAGGCGAAGGTGTAGACGACCGTGGGGCCCACGATCGCGAAGCTCTGCCCGGTGAACAGGTTCGACAGGTGCAGCAACGCGAAGATGAGCGACGAGAGGGTCATGACCGCCCACTCGCGGTACCCGTGGCGTCGGAGCATCGTGACGCCCATGCCGCGGGTGAGGAACTCCTCCGAGAACCCGACGAACAGCCCGGCGATCAGGACCGAGACGACGACCGCCGCCCCGTACCGGCCGTACTCGATGCCGATGAAGTGGAACACGATCGGCACGAGGATGAGGATCGGTCCGAGCCAGAACCACCACTTGCGTCCGACCGGCTGACGTCCGAACAGCGGACGCGGCAGCCACCCGATGCTGGCCGCGATGATCACCAGGATGATCGAGCCGACGAGCGGTTGCACCCCGATGGAGATGAAGGCTCCCAGCGGCGTCGCGAAGATGTCGTCACCCTGCACGAGGCCGCCGAGGACCGGACGCAGAGCGAGGCCGACGAGGTTGTACAGCGCGATGTAGATCGCCGCCATCAGGACGGCGCGCCACCATCCGCCCCGGTTCCAGAATCGCTGCCAGCCGTTCGTGCCGATGGTCTCGCGGTCGCGGTCGCCGGTCGAGGTCGCGCTCACGCGAAGAACCGGTTCGCTCGGGCCGTGTAGAGCAACGCGATCCCGATGCCGGCCAGGACGATCGTGATGATCGCGCCCACGAGGACGTTCGCGTCCTGGTGGGTCGCCGCCTGGAGGATCGAGCTCAGGATGCTGAGCCCGAGGGATGCCGTGACGATGACGCGGGCGATGCGGTTCGCGCCGAAGAGACCGAAGCTCACCAGCAAGGTGATGACCCCCACGACGATCCCGATCCATGCCGACGGCACGGAGACGCCCGCGGGGGCGATGGCTCCGGTGAGGATCAGGATCGAGAGGCCGATTTGAAGGACGGCGGTGATCCAGGCGATGACGGCGACGAGTGTCACGCCCCCCGGACGGTCGTTGTAGGCCATCAGTGTGCGTCCTTTCCGAGTTCGGCGAGAAGCTCGTTGAGCCCGAGGCCGCCGATGGTCTGAGCCTCAAATTCGAGGGTGGTGCCGGTGTTCGTGTCGGTGAGTTCGATCACGCGGACGGTGCCGCTGTGCCGCGTGCGGACCTCGAGGTCGGCGCGCGCGATGTGGGCGACGGGGTGCAGGTTCTTCCACCCGCCGACGATGCCGGTGGACTGCCGGCCGAGCACGTGGAGCTTCGACTCGGACACGGCAAGGACAATGGAGGGGTAGCTCCCGTGCGAAGCGCTCTGCGCCCGTTGGGCCAGCATCCCGCCCGCGACGCCCCAGGCCGTCTGATTGTCGCCTCCGGCGCTGACGCCGATGACGGAGCCGATGAGGCCCGCCTTCGTCGAACCACGTGGCATGACCACGGCGACGTCGATGATCTGATCATCGGGCACGACCGCCTGGGCACCTTCCCGTGCGTGCTCTTCTCGTGACATTTCCGACTCCTTCGTATCCCTTTCAGGACAGTACCGAGAGAGTTCATTATGGGACAAGTGCGAACAGTTCGCGGTTCTAACAAACCGGGCGTGGAGTCTCAGGCCGTCCGCCAGGCCGCGAGTTCGGCGAAGAGCGCGGCGAGCGACGCGGACTCCTGTTCGATTCCGAAGGCGACGGCCCCGACGGCCTCGAACCCTGCGGGCGTCGCCCGGATCACGACGGCCCGCCGATCCTCGGGCACTGTGCCGCGCACGCGCGCGACGAAACCCTTCGCGCACAGCTGGTCCACGACGTGCGAGGCTCCCGCCGCCGAGAGTTCCAGCGGACCCGCGAGCTCGCTCGGACGTACCCCGCCCTGCATCGCGATCAGGACCAGCGCAGCCCGTTGGCGCGCCGCCAGCTTTCCCCTCGTCGCGGCTGCCGGCATGTACCGGACCAGGCGGGAGCCCGCCTCGCAGATGCGCAGGAGGAGGTCGAGAGCGTCGGAGGGTGAGACGGGAGGCGACGACGGAGCCGGCGTCCCCATCCCGTCGCTGATGGCGCGGGCGATGTCGGTGCTTGCGGAGAAGAACGCGGTGGTCTCCCGGTGAAGGGTCAGCGCCCTCTCCTCACCGGCGGCGGTCAGGACGACCTCCACGGCCCGCGCGTCCGTCGCGGCCGCGCGCGTGACGACCAGGTCCTCCGTCTGCAACCGCAGGACGAGACGCGAGACGGCACGACGCCCGAGCCCGCTGACGTCCGCGAGGCGACGGGTGGTGACCATCCGCTCGGAGGCGAGCAGGACGAGCGCGATGATCTCCTCGATCTCGGCCCAGCTCGTGCCGAAGACGGCGTCGACGACCCGTGTCATCCGGTCGTTGAAGTCGCCCAGCAATCCGATCGCGCGCCCGCGCGCCTCGTCATCCACTCCTGCGCTCGCTCCTCCCCCTCCCGGTATCCAATCAGGATCGCGGGAGGGGTGCCTGCGCGTTCACCCGGCTCGGGTGCTCAGGATGCCGGGGAGTTCGGCGTCTTCCCGCGGTGCGCGGGCACCTCGGCGACGGGCTGGCCACCGCGCTGCTGACCCGGGAGCGGACGCGAGCGCCGGCCGTAGATGAGCTCCGACGAGTCGAGCAGCCACGGGACGAGCGTGATCGAGACGCCGTGCACGAGCATCAGCTGCTGCGCGAGGCGACGCGAGCGGCGGTTGTGGAGGATCGACTCCCACCAGTGGCCCACGATGAACTGCGGCAGGTAGACCGTGACGACGGCCGAGCCGTGCTTCTCGCGGTAGCTCTTGATGAAGGTCGTGACCGGTGACGTGTACGTGCGGTACGGCGATTCGATGATGACGAGCGGGATGGGCATCTCGTGCGCCGCCCACTCCTTCTGCAGGCCCGCGGCATCCTCCTCGGTGATCGCCACGTGCACCGCCAGCGTCTTGTCGTGCTTGGCGGCGAGGGCGTAGTCGATCGCCTTCATGACCGGCTTCTGCAGACGGTTCACGAGGATGATCGCGACGTCGCCCGACGAGCCGAAGTGCACGTCGTCGTCCATGCGGATCTCGTGCTCGACGTCGCGGTAGTAGCGGTTCACGCCGAGCATGAGCGTCGCGAGGATCGGGATCGCGATGAACACCAGCCACGCGCCGTGCGTGAACTTCGTGATCGTGACGATGAGGAGCACGAGCACGGTGAGGGAGGCGCCGAGGGAGTTGATCCACAGGCCCGTGATCGCGGAGCGTCGCTCGTACCGCGCGCTCTGCTGCCGCGCCGCCTCGGGCGACAGCGCGCGAAGGCCGGCCAACGTCCGGCGCCAATGGCGGACCATGCCGATCTGTCCCAGCGAGAAGGACACGAACACGCCGATGATGTACAGCTGGATCAGGGTCGTGAGGTTCGCCTGGTAGACGATCAGCACGCCGATCGCGACGATGCCGAGGATCACCATGCCGTTGGAGTAGACGAGACGGTCACCGCGGGTGTTCAGCGCCTTGGGGGCGTAGCCGTCGCGCGCGAGCACGGCACCCAGCAGCGGGAAGCCGTTGAACGCGGTGTTCGCCGCGAGCAGGAGCACGCACGCGGTCGCGGCCTGGATGATGAAGAACGGGATGCTGCCCATGCCGAACGTGGCGGCGGCCACCTGCGCCATGAGGCTCGGCTGCGGGAGCGTGCAGTCGAAGCCGACCAGGTTGCAGGGGTTCTCGGCGTAGTGCACGCCGGCGAGCAGCGCCAGGAGGGTCAGGCCGACGAAGAGGGCGATCGCGATGCCGCCCATGAGCGTGAGGGTCGTCTGCGCGTTGCGGATCTTGGGCTTGCGGAACGCCGGCACGCCGTTGGAAACGGCCTCGACGCCGGTCAGGGCCGAACACCCGCTCGAGAACGCGCGGAGGACGAGGAGGATGAGCGCGGCCTGCGTCAGCGATTCGGCCTGCACGGCGTATTGGGCGCTGGATGCCACCGGCACATCGCCGAGCACGGCGCGACCGAGACCGACGACGATCATGATGCCGACCGACCCGATGAACAGGTACGTCGGAATGGCGAAGACCGAGGAGGCTTCGCGGACTCCGCGGAGATTGACGATGACGATGAGGATGACGAATCCGACGGCGATCTCGACCCGGAAGGGGTTCAGTTCCGGGAGCGCCGAGATGATGTTGTCGACCCCGGATGCCACCGACACCGCGACCGTGAGCACGTAGTCCACCAGCAGAGCGGCGGCGACCACGACACCGGGGACCTCGCCGAGGTTCTTGCTGGCGACCTCGTAGTCGCCACCGCCCGAGGGGTACGCCTTGATGAGCTGCCGGTAGCTCAGGACGACCACGACCAGCAGGACGACGACGGCTGCGGCGACCCAGGGGCTGAGCGTCAGCAGGGCCGTTCCTCCGATCAGCAGGATCATCAGCAGCTCCTGTGGCGCATAGGCCACGGAGGAGAGTGCGTCGGAGGCGAAGATGGGGAGGGCCATCTTCTTGGGGAGGAGCTGTTCGTCGAGTTTTTCCGACGTGAGAGGCTCGCCGATCAGGATGCGCTTGGCCATCGGCGTCGGTTCGCCGGGCTCGCGACTTTCGTCAGTCACGGCGCGCGACATTACGCGCACTACCGCCCGTACGCAATCTGACCCGCGGCGCGTTCACCGGCTGGTAGTCATCCGGCGAGGTGCACGGGTGACCGTAACGGTGAGAACTCCGTGGCCTCGGGCACTATTCCCTAGGCTCGCCGGGTGCACAACATCATCGGATCGGGGAGCCTGGCGATCTTCCTCGGAGGCGTCGTGGCGTTCCTCGCCTTCGTGCCGTTCGTGGCCGTCAGCTACCGACGGCGCGGGCGGCTCTCGTTCGGCCGGACGCTCCTGTGGGCGGGCGCGGCGGTGTATTTCTGGGCCATCTGGACGTACACGCTCGTCCCCATGCCCGACAGCGACGCCTACCGCTGCGCGGGGAGGAACCTCCGCCCGTTCCAGTTCGTGGACGAGATCCGGGATGCCGTCGCCGTCTCGGGCCGCTACCTCACCGATCCGGTCGTGCTGCAGGTCGCGTTGAACGTTCTCCTGTTCGTGCCGCTCGGATTCTTTCTGCGCGTGCTCGGCGGGCGCGGCATCGTGGTCGCCGGGCTCGTCGGTCTCGCGATCAGCGGGATCATCGAGACGACCCAGCTGACGGGTGTGTGGGGCCTGTTCCCGTGCGCGTACCGCGTCTTCGACGTCGACGACCTCATCGCCAACACCTCCGGCGCGCTCCTGGGATCACTCGTCGCGTTCGCCGTGCCGCGGAAGCACCGCGGACTGGAGAAGTCCCCGGATGCCGAGATCCCCCGGCCCGTCACGCGCGGCCGCCGGGTGCTCGGCATCCTGTGCGACGTGGTGGGCATCGGACTGCTCGGATCGGGCGTCGCGGTGGCGCTGCAGGCGGCGCTGGTCCTCCTGTTCGACGACCCGGGACGCACGGGTGACCTCGCCTCGGCGGTGGGCACGGGCGTCGGCGCCGTCGTGTGGCTCGTCGTGATCCTCGGTACCGGGCGTTCGGTGGGCGACCTCGCCACCCGCGTGCGGTACACGAACGGCGTCCTGCCGACCTGGCTCGCGCGGGTGCTGCGGTTCCTGACCGGCGCGGGCGCCTACACGGTGCTCGAGGGCCTCCCGGCGCCGTGGTCGCTGCTTTCGGTGGTGCTCCTCATCGCCACGATCGCGCTGCTGTTCGCGTGGCGCGACGGACGGGGCCTCACCGGCTGGATCGGGCGTCGTCGGCTCGTCGACGACCGTGAGGGCGTGGTGAGCCCGATCACCCGCTGAGCCCTGCTCCCCGGGGCTGCTGCGCGGGGCGGTGCGGGCTGTCGTGCGGAGTTCGTGGGCGACGCGCCGGGTGGTGGCATCCGGTGTCGGCGTGTCGGGCGAGGACTCCGCGCGACGGCATGGCGGACCGAGGCCGGGGGGCCGAGCCCGAGGCCGAGCCCGGACCGAGGCCGAGCCCGAGGCCGGCCGCCCGGCGTCAGGGCGTCGCGCGGAAGCCGTAGGTCGCCGCGCCGAGTGCCTGGAACTCGGCCGTCGTGCCGGAATCCAGGACCTTGGTGTTCGTCGTGCTCCCATCGAGCACCGCCGACCGGACGGCGACGTTCGCGGCGTGGTGGTTCATCGCCAGGTAGTTGTTGCTCCCCGATTTCACCAGGACCATCGTGGGAACCGCACCCGAGGGCAGGACGTTCGCCGGCGGGACGTCGAACGAGAAATGGTTCGTGACCACGGTGTTCCCGCTGCCGCGTACGTGGATCAGCCCGAAGAGGTCGTCCTGCGGGGCGGGGACGCTCTGGAACGGCGGGAAGCTCTCGCGGTTGCGCAGGAAGTGGTTGCTGCTGATCAGGTTGTTGTCGCAGGTGCCCTCGGTCGTGATCATGCCGGAGAAGAAGCTGTGCAGGCGGTTCGCCGTGACGCTGCTGTTCCCGCAGTTCTTCAGGTGCACGCTGCTCTTGCCGCGAGGGAACACATTGTTGCCCGAGATGAGCAGACCGAAGTGGCCCTCGGCGAAGATCGAGAATCCGTAGGGGCCCGCGCCGACGAGGTTGCCGCTGACGAGGCTGGCCTGTCCGGATGCGACGAGCTCGATGCAGCTGCCGCACTCGGCGATGAAGTTGTTCGTCACCGCCAGCGCGTCGGCACCCGTGACGACGAGCCCGCGCTGCAGGTACACCAGGCCCATCCCGGCAATCCGCAGGGAGTCGGTGTCGCTGGTGGAGCGGATGCCGATCTTGCCGTTGGTGTAGCTGTTCTGGTTCGGCGTGAATGAGACGCCGTCGAGGCAGAAGTCGATGAACTCGATCGAGCTCAGTCGCGGCGATCCGGAGCGCTGGATGAGGAACGCCTCGGCGTTGCCGTCGGTGTTCTCGACGCGGATCCGGCTGCCGCCGGGGAAGATCTCCCACCACGACGACGTGTCACCCGCGTTGTACCGGATGCTCGACGACGTGAAACCGTGGCCTGAGCCCTTGATCTGCAGGTAGCTGATGTCGATGACGGCGCGGGTCTTGAGCGAGTAGTCGCCCGGCGGGATGTAGATCACCGCTCCGGGCTTCGACGCCTGGGAGGTCTGCGTCGACTTGATGTCGGCGATGATGCTGTTGATCACGGCGCCGATGTCGGTGGAGGCCGTGACCGTCGGTGCGGAGGGGATCGTCCAGGTCGTCACGTCGTAGATGGTCGAGGGCATGTCGGCTCCTTCGCCGTTCGGGTCGTTCGCGTCAGAGCACGCCGAGCAGCGTGCGGTGGGGTCGTGCGGGTGGCGTGTTCGCGGCGGCGGGGGCTGCTGCGCCGGCCGTGGGTGCCGCGACGGCGGGGCGGGCGCCCCAGGTGCCGACGGCGCCGGCCGCGAGGGCGATGGAGAGGAACCCCCGCCGGGTGAGTCCGCCCGCGGAGGCGGTGGCCGCCGGCGCGAGTCGGCGTGAGCGTATGCGGGTCATGGTTCTCCTTCGAGCCAAATGGATTTGGCATGCAGCCTCGAGGCGAGAGTAGAACGGGCTCGCGGGGCGGGCAAGCGCCAAAGACTTTGGCCTCCGGCCGCGCTTGACGGGTGCGGCATGCGGCCGTTAGCTTCATGCCAAGACGATTTGCCAAAACGTATTGGCGGAGACTCCCACCCGCACTTTCCCGAATCACTCACGAAGGAGTCGAAGTGATGAAGCTTCGCACGCAACAGCAGACCGGACTCGTCCGGCGCGCGATCGGACCGCTCGCCGTCGTGGCGGCCGCGGCCGTCGTCCTCACCGGATGCGGTGCCGGCGGCGGCACCGGTGCAGCCGAGGAGAATTCCACCCTCACCGTCGTCGTGGAGGGCGGCGGCAAGGCCGAGCTCCAGCCGATCGCCGACCTCTACAAGAAGGAGAAGGGCACCGACGTCACGCTCGTCGAGCTGCCCTACGACGGCCTGTACGACCGCATCCAGTCCGAACTCCAGGCCGGCACGCCGTCGTTCGACGTCGCCGCCCTGGATGCCATCTGGCTCCCGGCCTTCGCTCCGGGTCTCGCCCCCCTCGACGACCTGTTCACGGACGACGTGAAGAACGATCTCTTCGACGGTCTCGTGGGGGAGTCGCAGGTCGACGGGAAGCACATCGGGATGCCGGTGTGGACGAACTCCGAGATCCTCTTCTACCGCACCGACCTGTTCGAGGACGCCACCAACAAGGCCGACTTCCAGGCGAAGTACGGTTACCCGCTGGCCGCCCCCACCACGTGGGAGCAGTACCGCGACGTCGCCGAATTCTTCACCCGTGACACCGATGGCGATGGAACCGTCGACCTCTACGGCACCGACGTGAAGGGCGCCGTCGAGACCGAGTGGCTCGCCACCGTCTCGCAGGCCGGGGAGTCGCAGATGGTCCTCGACCCCTCGAGCGGCGACGTCACCATCGACGACGCGAAGCACAAGGCGGCTCTCGACTTCTACGTCAGCCTGCTGCCGTACGCGCCGTCCGGTGCCGCCCAGCTCGACTGGGCCGGAGCGCAGAACCTCTTTTACCAGGGCAAACTCGCCATGATGCGCTTCTGGGGCCACGCCTACCGGCAGACTCCGGCGGATTCGCCCGTGAAGGACTCCATCGGCGTCGCGCCCATGATCGGCGGACCCGGGGGAGTGGCCGGGGTTCCCGGCGCCTGGTACCTGTCGGTGCCCGCGAGCGGGACGAAGCAGGATGCCGCGAAGGACTTCATCGCGTTCGCGTACGAGCACAACGACCTCGCCGCCGACACGTCGCTGGGACTCGTCGCCCGCAAGAGCGCGTTCGAGTCGAAGGCCGACGTCGCCGGGTTCGAGAACTACGGGGCCCTCGTGAAGACCCTCGAAGCTCCCGGCTCCGCGCCCCGCCCGGCGACGCCGGAGTGGCAGGAGATCGTCGACTCGGTGCTCGTGCCGATGCTGCAGAAGGCCGTCGAGCCGGGAGCGGACACCGCCAAGCTCCTCTCCGACGCCAAGACCCAGATCCAGTCGATCGTCAACTGACGATCCCGTTCGAAAGCATTCCGTGGAGACCATTGCTCCTCCCGCCCGCGACGGGGTGGCCCCGGCCGCCCCGTCGCGGGACGTGCCGGCGGCCCCGCGTCGGCGCCGCAGCAAGGACGCCGGAGACCGGCGCTTCGCCCTGGCCCTCATGGCCCCGGCAGCGCTGTTTCTCGCTGTGTTCGTGCTGTGGCCGCTCGTCCGCTTCGTCTACGACAGCTTCTTCGAGATCTCGCCGTTCGCGGGAGCCGGTCGCACATTCGTCGGGCTCGCCAACTACGCCGCGGCCTTCGGGTCCGAGACGTTCCAGTCGGCATCGATGCGCACAGTGGTCTACACGGTCGTCGTGGTGACGGCGGAGTTCGTCCTCGGCCTCGCCGTCGCCCTGCTCTTCACCGCTCTGGGACGTCGATCGGCGGTCTTCCGCACGATCTTCATGTATCCGCTCATGATCGCCCCCGTCGTCGCGGGACTCCTGTGGCGTTTCCTGCTCATCGACAACTTCGGCATCGTCAACGAGCTGCTCACCCGTGTCGGCATCCTGTCGGATCCGAGCCAGATCGCGTGGCTGAGCGATCCGCGCATCGCCCTGTTCTCGGTGGCGGTGCCGGACATCTGGCTGACGACGTCGTTCATCACGCTCGTGCTGTTCGCGGGACTGCAGAACATCCCGGGCGACGTCATCGAAGCCGCCCGCATCGACGGGGCTCGCTACCCCCGAATCCTGTTCAGCATCATCCTTCCGCTGCTGCGGCCCGTGATCGCCGTGGCCCTGATCGTCCGGGGCATCGACGCGGCACGGGCGTTCGACATCATCCTCATCCAGACCGACGGTGGGCCGCAGAACAGCACCACCACCCTCAGCCTGCTGATCTACCGCACGATGACGCGCTTCGGCGACCCGGGCCTGGCGAGCGCGATGGGCACGGTCTACCTCGTGGCCATGCTCGCCGTCGCGATCGCGGCCGTCCTGCTCATCTGGCGTCCCGGAGGTACCGCGCGATGAACCCCCTCGAAACGGTCGGCCGCAGCCGCGTGGTGCTGTGGGCACTGCTCGCCGTCGTCGTCGCCCTGTACGGCTTCCCCTTCCTCTACCTCCTCCTGACGTCGTTCAAGACCCCGTTGGATGCCATCGCCGTTCCACCCACGGTCCTCCCCGGCGTCTGGACGCTCGAGAACTACGTCTCGGCGCTGTCGCGCGCGGGAGTGCCGGCCGCCCTGATCAACAGCGTGGTGACCGCGGTGATCTCGACCGCCCTGTCGCTCCTGTTGGCCGTACCGGCGGCCTACGCGATCACGCGGTTCCGGACCCCGAGCGGTCGCGTGTTCATCCTCGCGGCCCTCGTGACCCGCATGGTTCCGACCATCGCCGTCGGAGCGCCTCTCATCGAGGTGATGCGATCGCTGGGCCTCACCGACACCTCGTTCGGGCTGGCCCTCGCGCACACGACGATCTCGCTGCCGTTGTCGATCTGGCTCATGGCCAGCTTCTTCGAGGCGGTGCCCGATGAGCTGGGCGAAGCCGCCGAAGTCGACGGGTGCTCCCGTCTCCAGGCGATGGTGCGCGTCGTGCTGCCTGTGGTGTCCGGGGGGCTCGCGGTCACGGCGATCTTCGCGTTCCTCGCCTCGTGGAACGAGTTCCTGTTCGCGCTGCTGCTCACCTCCGTGCGAGCGCAGACGACGCCCGTCGTCATCGCCAACTTCCAGACCCAGTTCGGCCTCGACTGGGGTGGCATGACCGCGCTGGCGACGGTCTACTCGGTCCCCGTCATCCTGCTCACGCTGTTCCTCCAGCGGCACATCGTCGCCGGTCTCACCCTGGGTGCTGTGAAGGGCTGACATGGCACTCGCAGATAAGGAGAACTCGCCGATGCCTCCGCGCAACAACCGCTACGACGTGACCGAATGGCCCCATGGCGACGCCGCTCAGGACATCGGCGCGGTGATCAACGACATCCTGCGCGACGTCAAAGAGCGCCAGCAGGGGGCCGACGTCGAAGACGGCGGTCGTCCCGGAGCCGTCATCCAGATCCCGCCGGGCGACTACCGCCTGCGCACGCAGGTGGTCATCGACCTCAGCTTCGTGCGCATCGAGGGGGCGGGGCACGGGTTCACGTCCTCCAGCATCCGGTTCAACGTCCCCGAGTCCGAGTGGGCGGGGTTGCACGAGCTTTGGCCGGGCGGGAGCCGGGTCATGGTCGATCTCGTCGACGTTCAGCCGGACGACGAGTCATCCGGAGCCGCGTTTCTCGTGGCGCGCACGGGCAGCCCGCGGATCAGCTCGGTGGAGTTCAGCGGCTTCTGCATCGACGGTCTGCATTTCATGGCGCCCGGACCCGACGACAATGTGGAGAACTCCTACGTCAACGGCAAGACCGGGATCTTCGTCCGGGATGCCAATGACTCCTTCCGCGTGAACGGGATGGGGTTCGTGTACCTCGAGAACGCGCTCACCATCTACAACGCCGACGCGCTGTCGATCCACGACAACTTCATCGCCGAGTGCGGGAGCTGCGTGGAGCTGCGCGGGTGGGGGCAGGCGTCGAAGATCACCGACAACCTCATCGGCGCGGGGTTCGCGGGTCATTCCATCTACGCCGAGAATCACGGCGGTCTGCTCATCACCGCCAACAACGTCTTTCCGCGCGGGTCCAGCAGCGTCTCGCTCCACGCGGTGACACGGTCGAGCGTCACGAACAACCGCCTGCACTCGTTCTACCCCGGCATGGTGGTCCTGGCGGCCGGCAGTTCCGAGAACCTCGTGGCATCCAATCACTTCCTGCGCGACCATGAGCCGTGGACACCGTTCCTCGGGGTCGAGGGACGCTACGACGACGCGTTCGGCCTCGTGAACGTCGACGGCGACGGCAACTCGATCATCGGCAACCACTTCTCCGAGGTGGTCGCCGCGTCACGGGTCCGGCCGGACGGTGCGGCGCCCGTGATCGTCCGGCTGGCCGCGGGCCGCGGCAACCGGGTGTCCGACAATCACGTCGTGGCCTCCGACGTCGACCCGGGCTCACAGGATTCGGCATTCGAGGCGCAGGTCGAGGCATTGCTGTCGACCGCGGAGGCACGGCCGCTCGCGGTGGTCGCGGTGCGCGTGGACGCGGCGTCCACCGGTAACACGATCCTCGACTCCGGGACCGAGGACGAGGTGGATGCCGACCTCACGGTCAACGCGGTCCGCTTCACACCCGCCGTCCGGACGTCGCACAGCACCGTGCCGGGGCAGAAGATGGTACGAACGTGAGGGGGGCGACGATGACCGAGACGCGGCTGACCGAGAAGACGGCGGGGATCCGTGACGTCGCCGCGCGCGCCGGGGTGTCGCAGACCACCGTCTCGCACGTGCTCAACGCCACCCCGCATACCCGGGTCAGCGAAGAGACCGCCGCTCGTGTGCGCGTCGCGGCGGAGGAGCTCGGCTACCGTCCGAACCGCCTGGCCCGTGGCCTGCGCACGCAGGCGTCGGAGATGATCGGACTCCTCACCGAGGAGATCGCGACCACCCCGCACGCCGGTCGCATCATCCTCGGGGCGCAGGAGGAGGCGAGCCGCCACAACCTCACACTGGCGATCATCAACTCCGAGCTGAACCCCGATCCGGAGGTCCCCCCGGTGCAGGTGCAGGCGTTCCTCGACCGCCAGGTCGACGGCATCATCTACGCCACCGTCTACCACGACGAGATCGTCGCGCCCGAGAACCTCTCCGCCCGCCCGGCCGTTCTCATCGGTGCGCGCGACAGCTCCGGCATCCTGCCCGCCGTCCTCCCCGACGAACGCGCCGGGGCCGTGGCGGTCGTCGAGATGCTCGTCGCGCGGGGGCACCGCCGCATCGCCTTCGCCGCGAGCGCCGAAGACGTCCCGGCCACCCGCGGCCGCCTCGGTGGCTACCTCGAGGCGATGGCCGCGGCGGGGCTGCCCACCGAGGGGTTGGTCGCCGAGGGGAGCTCCGACGCCCGCGGCGGCTACACCGCCACGAACGCCCTCCTGGATGCGGGCCCTACGGCGCTGTTCTGCTACAACGACCGGATGGCGATGGGTGCCTACCGGGCAGCCGGGGAACGCGGGCTGTCGATCCCCGGCGACCTGTCGGTGGTCGGGTTCGACGACCAGGCGCCGATCCCCGAAAGCTTGTTCCCGCCTCTGACCACCGTCGCCCTCCCGCACTACGAGATGGGGGCGTGGGCCGTCGACGCGTTGTACGCCGTCGTCAGCGGGTCGGGCGAGCGGGCGGCATCCTTCGCGCCGACGCTGCTGGCGTGCCCGCTCGTCGAGCGCGAGTCGGTTGCGGCGCCCCGAGCCTGACCTTTCCCCCTCCCCCTTCCGGGACCCTTCCTTCGGAGACCCTCCATGCGCCCTTCGCTGCATTTCACCGCCCGTTCGGGCTGGATCAACGACCCCCACGGCATCACCTGGCGTGACGGCGAGTACCACGCGTTCTTCCAGTACGTCCCTGATCGGGTCGAGTGGGCTCCGAGCTGCCACTGGGGCCACGCCAGCGGGCCCGACCTCCTGTCGCTGCAGGAACGCGCCGTCGTCCTCGCGCCGGGAGACGGCGATGACGGGATCTGGACCGGATGCCTCGTGGTCGACGGCGACGACCTGCGCATCTTCTACACCGCGATCACCGAACCCGACTTCGGCATCGGCCGCGTGCGTGTCGCAACGCCCGATGCCGGCCTCGACGGGGCCTGGGTGAAGGGCGAGGTCGTCGTCACCGCGCCCACCGAGCTCGACCTCATCGCGTTCCGCGACCCCTTCATCCGTCGTGACGGCGACGGTTGGCGGATGTTCGTCGGTGCGGCGGGACGCGACGGGACGGCGATGGCGCTGACCTGGACGTCTCCCGACCTTCGTGCGTGGCGGTACACCGGTGTGGCGCTGCAACGCTCGACCGAGCTGACGGAACCCGTCTGGATGGGGGCGCTGTGGGAGTGTCCGCAGTTCGTCACGCTCGACGGCGGGGACATCATGATCTCGTCGGTCTGGGACGCCGACATCCTGCACTACGCGGGCTACGCCGTCGGCGGGTTCGACGGCGATCGCTTCGACGCCGAGGCGTGGGGGCGCCTGACCTACGGCGACGGTCTGTACGCTCCGTCCCTGTTCTTCGACGCCGAGGGCGCCGCGTGCCTCCAATTCTGGATCCGCGGGGTCGGCGACCACGACGCCGGCTGGGAGGGCGCGCACAGCGTGCCGTATCGCCTCGGTCTCGAGGGTTCGGTGCTCACCGCCAGACCGCATCCCGACGTCGCCCGGCACCGCGGCCCGCTCGCCGTCGACGGGCGGGTCGCCGGCCTCGCGGCCGACATCGAGTGGTCGGCGACGAGCGGGCGCCTGACCGTCCGGTCGGGCGGGGCGGAGGCCGTGACGGTGGACAAGGACGACACGGATGCCGTGGTGCGCGTGGGCACGCAGCAGTGGACGGTGCCCGTCGGGGCGGCGGTTCGGATCATCCTCGACGGGCCGGTCTTCGAACTGTCGTCGGAGGCGGGGGTGTTCAGCGCCGTCCTCGCCCCCCTCGGCGACGACCTTCACGTCGAGACAACCGCGGGCACCACGGTCGTGTATCCGTTGAGCTGAACCGTCGGCCTCGGGGACTCCGCCCGTCTCCGCAGGTCAGGGTCTTCGTCGGGGCCCGCGGAACCTCGTCCCACTTCTCGTCGTTCTGGCGCCCTGTGTCCCGCAAGACGTGGGACACACCGCGCCACAAGTGGGACGAGGACCCGGGGCTACAGGCTCGCCGCCGGCACCGAGAACGTGTCGCAGGCGTTGACCCCGCCCGCGCGTCCGGCGTCGAACCACCGCTGGCGCTGCTCGCTCGAACCGTGGGTCCAGCTCTCGGGATTGACGACCCCGCCGGACTCGGCCTGGATGTGATCGTCGCCGACGGATGCCGCGGCGGCCAGGGCGTCGGCGATCTGCTGATCGGTCGGCGGTTCGAGGTAGGGCGTGCCGCTCTCGTCGACCTGATCGCCCGCGTCGGCCACCCACGCGCCGGCGAAGCAGTCGGCCTGGAGCTCGGTGCGCACGCCGTTGCTGTCCGGGCCGGTGCCGTTGTTCGGATACTGCTCCATGACGCCGATGAGGTTCTGCACGTGGTGGCCGTATTCGTGGGCCAGGACGTACAACTGGGCCAGGGGGCCTGCCGTGGTGTCGAACTGCTCGCGCAGCAGCAGGAAGAACGTCGGGTCCACGTAGACGGTCTCCTCGGGCGGGCAGTAGAACGGCCCGGTCGCGTTCGACGCGGTGCCGCACTGCGTCGAGGTCGCGCCGTCGACGATGATCAGCTGCGGCTCGCGGTACCCCTCGACGGTCTTGCCCCAGAACTGGTCGATGTTCAGCGATGCGGCGGCGAGCCGGCAGTCGTCGTTGCGGTTGGCATCCTGTCCGGTCTCGCAGTTCGCGATGCGCTCGCCGCCGGTCTGCGGCGCCGCGGCGCCTCCGCCTCCGACGATCCCGCTCAGGTCGGTGCCGGTGAAGAGCTGGATGAGCAGGAAGACCACCGCGCCGAGGCCCACCGCGCCACCGCCGACGGCGGCGACCGTGCCGCCGCGGCGCTTCGCCGAATTGCCGCCGACGCGGGCGTTGTCGTTGAACGTCACGTCCGAGACGGTAGCGCGTGGCGGGCGCGAAGGAAGGGGGCTTGAAACGCGGCCGTCAGCCGATTCGGCGCACCGTCGCGGTCGCCCGCGGCGGCGCCGTACTCTCCCGCACCACGAGTTGTGGACGGTCCGACGAGAAGCGGCGTCCCGTCTCGCCGGCGATCTCGTTGAGGAGCAGCTGCAGACCCCGGCGCCCGAGCCCGGCGAAGTCCTGGTCGACCGTGGTGAGTGGGGGAGACCACAATGCGGCGAGCGGATGGTCGTCGAAGCCGGCGACCGAGATGTCGTCCGGAACACGCAGACCGGATGCCGTGATCCCGCGGATCACTCCCATCGCGATCTCATCGTTGCCGCAGAACACCGCGGTGACGGCGGGATCCTCGGCCAGACGGCGTCCGATCTCGATACCGGAGCGCGGGTCCCACGTGGCGTCCTCGAGCGGGGGGATGACCGCGCCGCGACGCTTGAGCGCGCGACGCCAGCCGGTCGTCCGGCCGTCCTCCCGTCGCGACGGCGGCACCCGCACGTGGTGCACGGTCGCGTGGCCGAGGTCGAGCAGGTGGTCGGTGAGCTCCTCCGCGGCGCGGGACTCGTCCAGCACCGCTTGCCGCAGCCCCGGCTCGCGGACACCCGAGAGCGCGACCACGGGGAGGGAGGGCGGGATGCGATGCAGCGCGGCGACGCCCGGAGGGTCGAACTTCAGGACGCACACGCCGGCGAGCGGCTGCGAGAGCGTGGCGGCGATCGCCCGGTCGATCTCGACGTCGTCGGTGCTCTCGACCACGGTGATCATCACCGTGTAGTCCCCGGCGCGGGCGGCCTCCTCGATCCCCCGGATGGTCTCGGCGTAGCCGTACTGCGACGTGTCGCCGGCGATGACGGCGATTACCTGCGCCTTGCGGGAGGCCAGCACGCGGGCCGCGGCGCTGGGACGGAATCCCAGCTCCGCGATGGCCACCTCCACTGCCTCGCGCTTGGCGGGGCTCACCTTCGCGGCGCCCGTCAGCACGCGCGACACCGTGGGGACGGAGACTCCCGCGCGCGCGGCGACGTCGGCGATCGTCGCCGGCTTGTTGCGCGAGGGGTCCATCGCTCTCCCTCTCTGCGGGCCGCCGCTGATGGTCACTTGACGGCGCCGCTCGTGATGCCCGAGATGATCTTCCGCTGGGCCACCATGAACGTGATCAGCAGCGGAAGGCTCATCAGGATGATGTACGCGAAGATCAGGTGCCAATTCTGAAGGTAAAGACCGGCGCTCGCCACCTGGTAGAGGTTCAGGGGCAGCGTGTCGAGTCGGCCGCCCACGACGAACAACGCGTAGAAGACGTCGTTCCAGATGTAGAGGCAGATGAGGATCGTCGCGGTCGCGAGCACCGGCATGAGCAGCGGCAGGATGATCTTGACGAACACCCGCACGGGCGAGGCTCCATCCACGCGGGCCGCCTCTTCGAGTTCGACGGGGATCGTGCGTACGAAGCCCGTGACGAAGAAGATCACGGTCGACATGTACATGCCCATGTAGACGCCGATCATGCCGACGGGGGTGCCCGCGAGCCCCAGCTGACGCAGCAGGAGCACGATCGTGACCACGGCCGGAGGGAGCACGATGCCGCTGATCGCGACGGCGTAGACGAAGGCCAGGCCCTTGGAGCGCCGGCGCCCGAGGATCCAGGCCGCCATGGACCCGAGGACCAGCACACCCAGCACCGCCGGCACCATCACGAGGACGCTGCCGCCGAACGCGGCGAGCATGCGCCCGTCGCCGATGACCGTCGCGAAGTTGTCGAAGAGGTGCCACTCCGTCGGGAGCGCCAACGACGGAACGAAGGCTTCGGCCTGCGTCTTGGCGGCGGTGAGGATTGTGAGCAGGAACGGGATGCCGAGCAGGGCGACGGCCACGAGGATCGCGGCGGCGGGCTGCACGACCCGCCCGATCGGCGTGCGGCGGCGAGGAAGTCGACGCGCGCGCCCCGTGGTGAGGGTCATTGTCTCGGTCACAGGACGTCCTCCCGCTTGCGCAGAATCCGGATGACGGGGAAGGCGAGGATCGCGACCACGAGGAACAGCACGAGGCTCATCGTCGTGGCCTGGGCGAACAGGCCCTGGCCGAAGGTCCGGAAGATGAAGATGTTGAGCAGCTCGGTGGTTCCGCCGGGGCCGCCTGCGGTGGTCGCCTGCACGATGTCGAAGCCGTTCATCGAGCCGAGCAGGGCGGTGGCGACGTTGAAGGTGACCGCCGGGGCGAGCAGCGGGAAGCGGATCGCGCGGAACGTCGTCCACCACCCCGCACCGTCCAGGCGCGCGGCCTCGAGCACGTCGTCGCTGATGGTCTTGAGGCCGGCGAGGTAGATGAGCATCGACAGGCCCATCCACTTCCACGCGTGGATGAGTGCGACGACGACGATCGTCCAGGTCGTGCTGCCGAGCCAGGCGATGTCGATGTTCTGCCCCGTCACGGCGCTGAGGATGTCGTTGAGCGCGCCGTCGGGCTTGAGCATGGCCTGGAAGATGTAGCCGACGGCCAGGGCCGACATGATCACGGGCACGAAGAACGCCACGCGCAGCGCGCGGTTCGTCCGGGTGTCCCGCTCGAGCAGTAGTGCGAGGGCGAGGCCGAAGAGGTTCTGGAAGATCGCCACCAGAACGGCGTAGACGAGCGTCACGGTCAGCGCATTCACCAGCGAGCCGTTGGAGAACAACGAGACGAAGTTGTCGGTGCCGATGAAGTCGATGGAGCTCTTGAAGCTCGACCAGTTCGTGAACGCGTAGACGAAGTTGAAGACGGTGGGGACGGCGAAGAACACCACCAGGACGGCGAGCGCCGGGATCAGGAACCACAGCGGGTGGTCCTTCGCGTGCCGACCGCGCGGAGCGGGACGCGCGGATCGCGGCGGCGGCGTCACCGTGCGGGGACGCTCGAGGGTCGAAGTCATGCGTGTTCCTCCCGGGGGAAGTGGAGCGCCGGGTCGGGTCCCGGCGCCCCCTAGGGATCAGAAGCCGGAGGCGCCGATGGCCTTGGCGAGTTCGGCGAACTGCGACTGCGTGGCCTCCGCGACCTGGGTCGGGGTCTTGGTGCCCTGGATCATGTCGCCGAGGTTGAGGTACAGGTCGGGGTTGGCCACTGCCAGTGCCTGCATCGAGCCGACCGAGTCGCCGAGCGAGCTGCTGACGTCCAGCAGCGCCTGCGGCACGTCGGACGAAGACTTCACGTCGCTCTGCAGCGACACCGTCTTCTGCGCCTGGACGAAGTCGCTGTAGCCGTCGCCGAGCCAGTACGACAGCAGCTGACGCGCTGCGGCCTCGCGCTTGGCGTCCCCCGTCTTGAACGCCACGAGAGCGTTGGACTGGTCGGGGATGAAGGTACCGACGTTGCCGTTGGGGGAGATCGGGAAGAAGCCGATCTTCTCGTTCAGCTCCTGGGTGTCGGCGAGCGACTGCAGTTGCCCGAAGAAGGAGTTGACCTGCACGGCCATCGCGGCCTTGCCGGACAGCAGCGCCGGACCCTGGTCCTCGAACTTCGCGGTCTTCAGGTCGGAGTTGAACAGCCCCTCCTGGATCAGGCCCTGGTAGGTGTCGATCGCGCCCTGGATGGTCGGGTCGGTGAACTTCTCCTTGTTCTCGTTCACGCGGTCCCACAGGCCGTCCTTGGCGGCGTCGGCGAGCTGCACCTGCACCCACCACTGCGTGGCCCACGGGGTTCCGCCGCCGAAGTCGAAGAACGGCGTGACGCCCGCGGACTTCAGCTGGCGGGCGTCGGCGAGGAACTCGTCCCAGTTGCCGGGAGTCGTGGTGATGCCCGCCTTCGCGAACACCTCCTTGTTGTAGTAGACGCCTTCGACCGCCGGGGTCGTGATGAGCGCCGCGTAGCGCGTGCCGTTCAGGATGCCGGTGATGTCCTTCAGCTCGGGCGTGTACGCGTCGATGAAGGGGGCACCGTCGAGCGACTGCAGGTTCGTCGTGGCGTTGAGCGCCGTCAGCTGCGAGGCGGTGGGCTGCCAGAAGGCGAGGTCGGGCTTGTCGCCGGTGGCGACCTTGGTCTGCACGCTCTGCTCGTAGGGGTCGGGGATCGTCACGACATTGACCGTCGCGCCGGTGGCCGCCTCGAAGCCCTTGACGACGCTGTCAGGGACCTTGTTCGAGTTCTGCGCGGCCCAGATGGTGAGGGTCGTGCCGTCGAGCTTGGTGTCCTGGGCGGGCCAGTCCGACGATCCCGCGGCGGCGCCTCCGCCGGCGCCGGGGTCCGAGCAGCCTGCGAGGGCGAGGGCGGCCACGGCGGCGAGGGCCGTGGCGGCGAAGAACCGCTTCTTCATTGAATTGCTCCTTGTTGGTGTGATCAGTCTGATCCGGTGCGAGCGCCTTCGTCGACCGGGACCGGTCGGGCCGAGAGGCGGAGGGTACGCGCGGAGACACGGGCATCTCCGGCGCGCACGTGGAGGGTCCCCGTCGTGGCATCCCATTCGGTGTGCCAGGAAGGGAGGTCCAGGGGGAAGACCGGGGTCACCTCGACGTCGTGGCCGACGAGGTGGGGGAAGGAGAGGGCCGTGGAGACCGCGTCACCGCGTCGCCAGACCGACACGAGATCGGCGGCGGGCAGGCGTAGGCCCAGGGCGAACCACGGGTCGTCCCAGCGCGGGAGGTCCAGGGGCCAGTGCGGGTGCGCGGTCGCGATCTCGCCGCGCAGTTCCTTCGCGACCGCGATGGCGTCGGCCACCCGCTGTAGCTGCGCGGGCGTCATGCGGTTGAGGTGGCCCGACACGTAGAAGCGGCCGAGGAGGCCGGTGACCAGCGAGAACGTCGACTCTTCTGCATCCATCTCCGGCTGGGGGTAGGCCCAGCTCGCGGCCTGTTCGGGAAGGATCGCCATCGGTGCCGCCGCCGCGATCGGCGGGTACTTGCGGAAGTCTTGCTGGTCGGAGGTCGACTGCATCGCCAGCCGGGACAGCATCGCGTAGTCCATGCGCATCGCGCCCGAGCTGCAGTTCTCGATGATGAGGGTCGGATGCCGGTCCAGCACGCCGTCCAGCCACTCGAGCACCGCCCGGTTGTGGCCGAGCAGCCCGTCGCCGACGCTGTCGGCATCCAGGTCCGTTCCCGGGCCAGGGTTGATGTTGTAATCCATCTTGAAGAATCCGAGACCGAAGTCCGCCACGAGCCGATCGACGACGCCGTCGAGGTGCGCGCGGGCGGCCGGGTGACGCAGATCCAGGTGGAAGCGGTCGTGCTCGACGACGCGCTGACCGTGGCGCTGCAGGAAGGCCTCCGCCGGCAGGCGGTCGGCGAGGGCGCTCCGGATGCCAACTACCTCGGGCTCGAGCCAGAGCCCGGCGACCATGCCCTCGGCGCGGATCGCGTCGATGACCTCCGCGAGTCCCCCCGGGAAACGGGTCGTCGAGGGGATCCATTCGCCCACCGAATCCCACCAGTGTCCCGAGTCGTCGTACCACCCGGCGTCGATGCAGAACACCTCGGCGCCGACCTCGGCCGCGGCGCGGATGAGGGGGAGGAGCTTCTCGGTGGTGGGGTCGCCGTCGAGGGTGTTCATGTAGTCGTTGAAGACCACGGGCATCGCGGCGTTGTCGGGGTGCGGGCGCCGCGTCGCGCGGCGGTGGTCGGTCAACGCCGACACCGCGGCGGTGGCATGCGGGGCGAAGGCGACCGTAACGGGCACGCTCGTGAACGAGTCGGCGGGGCCGAGCACGTGCGTCCACGCTGCGTCGGCGTCGGTGGGACCGGCCAGCGCCAGGTAGCCACCGGCGGTGTCCTCTCCGATCTCCCAACGCCACGCGCCGTTGTGCTCGATCTGCCATGCGAGCGCGAAACCGGCCGCCCGGGACGCGAGCACGCCCATGGGCAGGGCGTGCGCCGTCGACCACGTCCCGGTGGAGACAGCGGTGAAGGCCCCACGCGGGTTATGGCCGGTGAGGTGCTCGGCGAGGGGCACGAAGTCCGGGCCGCGCAGAGGAGTACGCGTCCACCTCCCCTCGCCGAGCCAGTCGCTCTCGCCGGTCACCCGCTCCCAGTCCGAGAGCGCGTCGTCGGTCGTGCCGGCGTCGGTGAACCCGGCCGCCCAGGACGCGACCGACCGCAGCACGACGCGTCCGGTGCCGACGTTGGTGAGAGCGACGCTGCTCGAGACCGCCGCTACGCCCTCGCGAACGGTGAGCGTCAGACGCGTCTCGATGTCACCGGAGCGCTGCCGGATGACGAGGGTCTTCTCGCCGTCGCGGGCGGTCTCGGTGTGGTCGATGTACCGCATCCGAAGGCCGAGCTCGGTGTGCGCGAGCCGGCCCGAGGCGGGCCGGTGGCCGGCGTCGGCGGTGAGGACCTCGACGAACGGGATGCGGTGGACCGGGAACTCCCGGTCGGCGACGCGCACCGCGCTGCAGACCACGGGCGCATCGTCGTCCCACTGGAACGTGAGTGCCACGAGGTCGGTGCCCCACTCGAGGCGCGGGGCCGGGGCCGCGTCGGTGGGGGCGGGGTGCATCGTCGTCATTCGTCTCTCCGTCGTGTCGAACGAGAGGACGCTAACCGATTCTGAAAGCGTTATCAAGCACAATATGAAAGCGATATCAGAAATGTGACGGCCTCCTTGCGGTCGGAAGTCGCACACCCTATGCTCGCGGTCTGAAAGCGCTATCAAGATGCGATGCGCGTGTCCAGTCACTCAACGTCGAGGAAACATGAGACCCCACACCCATCCCCCGTGCCGCGTCTCCGCGGCCGTCGCCGCCTGCGTGACCGTGCCCCTGGTCGTCGGCCTCGTCGGTGCTCCCGCGGCCTTCGCTGCGCCCGACGACACCCCACCCCGCCCCATCGTCGAGTACACCTTCGACGGGGATGCCGCGGCATCCGTCATCGCCAACGAAGGCTCCAAGGGCGGCGCGTTCGACGCGCACGTGCGCAACGCGGCGTCGCTCGCGCGCGGCACCGGACCCACCTCCACCGCCGGCGCGTCGGGACTGTTCCCGGGCGCCGCCCAGGGCTCGTCGAGCTCGGCGAGCCCGTACCTCGACATCCCCGCCGGGCTCTTCGACGGAGTCACCGCGCTCACCGTCTCGACCTGGATCAAGTGGGACGGCAAGAACTCCGGCAACCTGCCCTGGGCCTACATCATCGGCAGCGACGCACTGCCGCGCGACAACTGGGGTCTCTACTACGTCCCGAACGAGGGCGGACAGTCCAAGGCCGTCGCCAACTCCGGTGCCGAGGTGAAGGCCGTCTCGCCTGTCCCGCTCACCGCGGGCGCCTGGGCGCAGATCACCTCGGTGGCCGACGGTCAGACGCTGTCGTACTACATCAACGGCGAGCTGGTCCGACGTGAAGCCGCGGCGGTCGACTTCACGAAGCTGGCCGCAGAGTCGAGTACCCGCTCCGGGCTGATCGGGCGGGTGCCGTGGGCGCCGCAGTGGGCCGCCCTGTTCGGCGGCGAGTTCGACGACTTCTCGATCTACGACGTCGCCCTGACATCCGACCAGGTGGCGCAGAGCTTCGCCGCCACCGCGGGCCCCGTCACGGCGGTGGACCAGACGGCCTGGCAGGTGCAGACCACCGCCGGCCAGGCGCCCGTGCTGCCCGCTCGGGTCGGCGTGACGCGCGAGTCCGGACTGAAGACCGACGCGGCCGTCCGCTGGGACGCCGTACGGTCGTCGCAGTACGCGACGGCGGGCGCGACGTTCACCGTCGACGGCGTGGTCGAGGGTACGGAGCGCAAGGTCACCGCGACCGTCTCGGTCGCCGAGCGGCAGACCGAGGACATCGTCGCCGACCTGAGCCGTCGCACCGGCGACTTCCGCGGCGGCGCCTCGGGAACCCTCTACGGCCTCGGCGACGAGCAGTCGCCCACGCAGGCCCTCGTCAACGGCGCGGCCATGACCAACGTGTCGCAGAAGCCGCCGTTCGGCACGCAGCACCCGGGCGGCGACGCTTTCAACATCGAGAAGACGTTCTTCGACAAGCACGGCGAAGACCTCTACATCTACACCCAGGACTACTACCCGGACTGGCCCTACAACCAGGGCGTTCGCCCCGGCGACGACCGCACGTACGTGCGCGACGCGGACGGAAAGCTCACGTCGGAGTGGACGCCCGGAGGCGACGGGGTGTGGGACTACCTCGAAGTGCTCGAGATCGTGACCGAGGCGGTCGCGACCGGGGCCGACGACCCCGAGAAGTACACGTTCATCCCCTTCAACGAGCTCGACCTGCAGTGGCTCAATACCGACGACAAGTACAACCGCTACCTGCAGCAGGGCGGCCAGCCCGACAGCTACACCCCCGGCGGGGCTAGCGACTGGGCCGCGGCCTGGAAGGTCATCACCGACGTCTACGCCAAGCACGGGCTGAGCCGGCCCCGCATCGCCGGACCCGGGGATGCCGCGTGGCGCGGTGAGGGCAACATCAAGGCGTTCCTGCGCTCCGCGATCGCCACGAACACCGTCCCCGACGTGTACGTGTGGCACGAGCTGCGCGGATACCAGTGGATGCCGGACCGCGCGAACGCGTTCCGCCAGTACGCGCGGGATCTCGGCATCGCCGAGGACAAGGTCCCCCAGATCAACATCACCGAGTACGGCGCGAGCAACGACATGAGCTCGCCCGCCAACCTCCTGCGCTGGTTCTCCAGCTTCGAGGCGGCGAAGATCGACGCGCAGACCGCGTACTGGACGGCATCCGGCACGTTGTCCGACAACCAGGCCAAGGTCAACGCCGCCAACGGCGGCTGGTGGATGTTCAAGTGGTACGGCGACCTGCAGGGCTCGCAGACCGCCGAGGTCACCACCAACCGCGAGAAGGCGATCGCCGCGATCGACGACGCGAACCGTCGCGCCCAGGTGATCGTCGGCGGAGTGGAGCAGGGCCGGGACGGACTGCTCACGGTCAACGGACTGTCGAGCGACACCTTCGGCGGCGCGGTCGACATCGAGGTGCGCGAGGACCTCATTTCGGGCACCGACGGCGTCGCCGACACGCCTCGCGTGGTCGCCGCGTACGACGACGTCGCGGTCTCGGGCGGCGCCGTGCAGGTGCGTATCCCCTCGGCCAACGCCAGCGCCGCGTACCAGGTGGTCATCACCCCGGCCACCGACCGCGACGTCGCCGCCGAGGCGGCCCAGCAGGCCCCGCACCAGTGGGCGGAGGCCGAAGACCTCGCGATCACCGGGGGCGCCGTGCGCTCACAGCCGGGTGGCGGCTACCGCCTCTCGGGCGACCGCGACGTCACGGGCCTCACGGGCGCCGACGCGCGCCTGGACTGGCAGGTCGACGTGGCCGAGCCGGGCCTGTACCGCTACACGGTGCTCGCCGCCACACCGGGTCGCGCCGCCCAGCACGAGCTGTTCGTCGACGGTGCCGACTCCGCGACCGTGCAGTACGGAGCCAACGCGATCAAGCCCGACAACGTGCGCGGCACGGCCCGCGGCACCGCCGAGGTGTACGTCAAGCTGGATGCCGGCACCCACACGCTGAGCCTGCGCACCAGCCGAGACGGGCAGAACATGCTCCCCGGTGCCGGCGCGGACGGCGGCGTCACCGTCGACCGGGTCGAACTCACCCGCGTGGGCGATGACACCAACACCCAGCACGCGGTGTACCCCGCCACGACCCTGCGTCTGGCGGGCTCCGCGAAGCTCGAGGGCGGAGCGGTGTCGATCGGCGACGGTGACCGGGTCGACGTCTACCCGTCGGCGGACGAGTCGGGTTACTACGACGTGGTGGTCGACTGGCAGGGCTCCGACCTCGGCCTGACCGTCAACGGCCGCCTCGCGACCACCTTCGCCGAGGGGCAGAAGCGGGCGCGCATCCACCTGCCCGAGGGCATCAGCGAAATCGAACTCCGCAGCGCCGGTGGTGCCCGGGTGAGCGCGGTCAGCACGACCCGCGCGGTCGAGGGCGACGCCGCGATCGTCAAGGTCGAGGTGGAGGATGCCACGAAGGCTACGCTCGGCGGAACCGCGGCGGTGAAGGGCTTCGGCTCGGAGCTGACGAACGGCTCAGGCTCGGGCTACGTCGGCGGGCTCGGCATCACCGACGCCGTCCCGGCCCACCAGGGAACGCTCACGATCGCCCGCGGCGCCGGGTTCGATAAGGCCGGTGCGTACGACGCGATCGTGCACTACTCGAACGACGACATCGAGGGCCGCCACGACTACAACCCGCAGGTCGTCGACCTGGGGCTGCAGGCGCAGGAAGCCGGTCACGACGGGTTGGTGGGGCGCTCGACGTTCCGTTACACCTATACAGCGACCAACTTCTGGGAGGCCGTGATGCCGCTGAACCTCACCACCGACGGTGGGGCGGTGACGTTCGGCAACACGAAGCAGACCCTCGTGATCGACGAACGGACCAGTCAGCAGGACCAGGTCGTGCTGAACGGGTACGCGATCGCCCCCGACGTCGATTGGATCGCGTTCGCCCCGTTCGTGCTCGAGACCGACGGCGCCGAGATCGGTGTCCCCGCCGCCCCCGCGGCGCCGGTGGTGCAGGTCGACGGCGCCACGGCGGTCGTCTCGTGGGAGGCTCCGGCCGACAACGGTTCGGCGATCACGGGGTACACGCTCGAGTTCGTCTCGGATGCCGATGCAACGCGATCGATCTCGCTCGATGCCGCATCGCTCTCGGCCACCGTGGCCGACCTCGCGCCGGGCACGTGGACGGTGCGGGTCATCGCGATCAACGCGGCGGGATCGTCGCCGGCATCCGAGGCTTCCGCTCCGTTCGTGATCGCGGAGGCCGCAGGCCCGGGTGAGCCGACGCCGACGCCCACGCCCACCGAGCCCGGCTCGGGTGTCGGCTCGGGCTCAGGCACGGCCCCCGGCTCGATCGCGTCGTCGGGAACGGCAGGTGCGCTCGCCGTCACCGGCACCGTGCTCCCGCTCGCCGCGCTGCTGCTGGCGGTCGCGGGCATCGGCGCCGGTGTGATCCTCCGCCGTCGCACCCCCTCGTCACGGGTCGACCGCCGCGAGGACTGAGACTCGGTGGGGGCGGCCGTTGCGGACGCCCCCACCCGAGTGCGTGCACTCGCGCGCTGACGGAGGGTTCCAGGCCGGTCAGTCCCGAGGGCGCGGGGTCCGCGGCGCGCTCGGGAGCCCTCTCAGGCGGCCCGTTCCGCGATGAAGGAGGCCACCGCGTCGGCGCCGCCGTGATCGTTCGCGGTGACCGTGACGACCGCGTCGCCGGCGAAGACGATCAGCTGCCCGTGCGCACCGTGCAGGCGCCAGGCGTTCCCCGGACCGTCCCACCCCGCCATCGCATAGCGGCGGTAGCCCTCGCCCGCACTGCCGGTCTCGATCCACTCCGAGTGCATGGCATCCACCATCTTCGCCGAGACGAGGCGGCGACCGTTCCAGAGCCCGCGGTCGCGGATCAGCAGGCCCAGGCGCGCCATCTCGTCGGTGCGGAGGGCAAGACCTTCGCCGCCGAGCACGCGGCCGTTCGGGCAGCGTCGCCAGTGCATCTCGTCCAGGCCCAGCGGGACGAACAGCCGTGGCCGCAAGTACTCCTCGACGTCGCCGGTGCGCTGCGACAGCGCGTGCATCGCGGTATACGTGCTGGCGTTGCAGTACTGGAAGACGCGGCCGCGCGAGGGTCGCGCGAGGAACTCGGCGGCGAGGTCGGGCCATTCGCCCATCATCGTCTCGGAGTACGCGAAGTCGATTCCGCCGGTCATGGTGAGCAGGTGCCGCAGGGTGAGCTCGGCGGAGGTGGGCACGAGCTCGCCCAGCGGGGCGTCGAGCGACACGAGACCCTCATCCGCCGCGATTCCGGCCGCGAGCACGGCGACGGCCTTGGCGACGGAGTGGATCTCCTCGCGCACGTCGGGCGCCCAGCGGTGGGTCGCGGTGTCGTCGCCGACCCTCACGTGCACCCCGTGCGCGGCGAAACCGGTCGCGTCGATGCGGGCGACGAGCTCGTCGCGGAGGCGGGCGGCGGCGGACATGTCCACAAGGCTACGCAGGTGTGCTCGCCGTCTTCGCGGGCGTCGTCGCCCCCCACCGGCGGTCGCGCACGCGCGCCTGCTGACGCGAGCACCAGGGCCGGTCAGCCCATCGGGCGCGTCGTGATGTCGAAACCGGCGAAGGGGAGGGGAGCGAACAGCGAGTAGTCGTTCCAGTCCTCGACGCGAAGGGTCGTGATGGCCCAGTAGCCCACGACGAACGTGACGAGGGTCAGCACCACGATCACCATCCGGGCGTTGTGGAGGATGCTCAGAGCGCGCTCGACGGTGTCGGCACGGCGCAGGATCCTCGTCAGCGAGAACAGCACGACCAGGCCGATCGCCACGTAGATCAGCGGGTGCGCGCTCACGGTGACCGAGCCGCACATCGGGGCGACGTCGGTCGGTCGTCCCTCGGCGTCGAGGAAACCCCCGCTGCCGGTGACGCCGCCCGAGCAGCTGCCCATGCTGCCGCGCAGGAAGACCGCCAGCATCGTCACCGCCACGATCGCCCAGACCAGGAGCGAGCGGATGCCGACGACCACCGCCGCCCCCGGAAGCAGCGCGTTCACGTGGGTCTCGTCCTGCGTGATGGTCATGGCGGCCTCCCCAAAGGTTCCTCCCACCCTCACACGGGCGCGCCGATCAGTCCAGGAACTCCCGGGCCGCGACCACGAGGTTCTCGACGCCGCGGTCGATCGTCGGCTGCATCACGGGTGCGAAGAACGGCGAGTGGTTGGTGGGGATGTCGCGCTCGATCGTGCCGCCGGCCAGGGCGTCCGCGAACCTCTGCGGATCCACGCCGCCCCAGAACCAGAACACCAGCGGCGCGCCGGATTCGCGGGCGAACCACGACACGTCCTCGCTGCCGGTGAACATGCCCGGGTCGACGACGCCCGCCTCGCCGAACGCCCGACGGAAGGCCGCGGTCAGGCGGGCCGTGGCATCCGGGTCGTTGATGGTGGGCGGCAGGGAGTGGTCGGTCGTGATGGTGGGGGTCTTCTCGGCTCCGGATGCCTCGGCCTCGGCGCGGATGATCCGCTCGACCTTGCTCATGACCCGCGCGCGGGCCGCGTCGTCGGGGTAGCGGAGGCTGAGCTCGAGTTTCGCCTCGGCCGGGATGATGTTGTTCTTCAGGCCCGCGTGGATCGAGCCGACGGTGACGACCGCGACATCGCGCGGGTCGACCTCGCGCGAGACGACCGTCTGCAGGCGCATGACGGTGGCGGCGGCCATGACGACGGGGTCGATCGTGGAGTGGGGGCGCGAGCCGTGTCCGCCGCGGCCGTGGAGGACGACGGTGAGCCCGTCGGATGCCGCCATCTGGGTGCCGGGGCGCACGCCGATCGTTCCGGCGGGGAGCGGTGTCACGTGCTGCCCGAGCACGATGTCGGGCCGCGGATACCGGTCGAGCACGCCGTCGGCGATCATGGCCTGCGAGCCCGCGCCGTACTCCTCGGCGGGCTGGAACACCGCGACGACCGTGCCCGACCACTCCGACGTGGTGGCGACGAGACGCTCGAGCGCCCCGATCAGGGCGGTGACGTGCATGTCGTGACCGCACGCGTGCATCACGGGAACGGCGTTGCCGGCCGGGTCGGTCCCGCGCGCGGTGCTCGCGTAGGCCAGGCCCGTCTGCTCCTCGACGGGCAGGCCGTCCATGTCGGCGCGCAGCCAGACCACCGGACCGGGGCCGTTGTCGATCTTCGTGACGACGCCCGTCCGTCCGACGCCCTCTTCGACCTCGAGTCCGAGGTCCGCGAGGTGCCGGGCGATGACGCCGGCGGTCCGGGTCTCCTGGAACGACAGCTCGGGGTGGGTGTGAAGGTCGGTGTACAGGCTTTCGAGGTCGACACTCATGCCTCCGAGCCTATGCGTCGCGTCGTGCGGTGTCCCGTGCGCTTCCGTGCCGCGGCACTCCCGGCGCTTGAGTGTCCAAGACACGCCGCATCCGCCCGACGCCGTACGGCGTGTCTTGGACACTGAATCTCCTCACAGGCCCCCGCTACCCGATGCCACCTCGCCTGTCCAGCCGTCCCGGGTGGGCGGCGAGGGCGGCGAGGCTGGCGGCATGGCCACGACACACTTCGACTACCTCATCGTCGGCGGCGGGATGGTCGCCGACACCGCCGCCCGCGGCATCCGCGAGATCGACGCCGACGGGTCGATCGTCATTCTGAGCGACGATGTCGACGAGCCCTACACGCGCCCCGCCCTCAGCAAGAAGCTGTGGACCGACGACGAGTTCACGTGGGAGAAGGTGCCGCTCGGCACCGCCGACGACACCGGCGCCGACATCCGGCTGCGCACGCGCGCGTCCGTGGTCCGCCCCGAGGCGCACGAAGTGGATGCCGACGGCGAGACGTACTCGTACGGAAAGCTGCTCCTCGCGACCGGCGGACACCCCGTGCCGCTCCCGATCGACGACCGCTCCGGCGGCGAACGGGCCCTGACGTTCCGCACCGCCGCGGATTACCGGCGGCTGCGCGCCCTGTCCGGGGAGGTCGAGCGCATCGCGGTCGTCGGCGGCGGCTACATCGGCTCCGAACTCGCGGCCGCCCTCGTGCAGAACGGGGTCGACACGGTCCTGATCCACACCGGCGCGGTGCTCGGCGACGCGGTGTTCCCGGCCGCGCTCGCGGAGCGGTTCGAGAAGCTGTTCCGCGACGCCGGGGTCGAGATCGTCGCGGGATCGAAGGTCGAGGCAGGAGAGGCGGATGCCGACGGCATCCGGCTCGCGCTCGAGGGCGGCGGCGAGGTGCGCGCGGACGCCGTGGTGAGCGGGCTCGGCATCGAGGTCGCGACCGACCTGGCCGAGGCGGCGGGGATCGCCGTCGACGACGGCGTGGTGGTCGACGCGCAGCTGCGTTCGTCGGTCGACGACGTGTGGGCCGCGGGGGATGTCGCGAGCTACCCCGACCGGCTGCTCGGGCGCCGCCGGGTCGAGCACGTCGACAACGCCAATGAGATGGGCCGGGCCGTCGGCCGCAACCTCGCCGGCGCCGCGGAGCCGTACACGCACACGCCGTATTACTACTCGGCGGTGTTCGGCATCCGGTACGAGGCGGTCGGCACGCTCGACTCCTCGCTCGCCACGGTGGAGGACTGGATCGACGCCGACCGCGGCGTCGTCTACTACCTCGACGACGACCGGGTCGTCGGCGTGCTGCTGTGGAACGTCGAGGACGCCCGCGACGCCGCCCGCTCCGTGCTCGCGGAGGCCGACACCCTGACGCGCGACGACCTGGTGGGCCGTATCCGCTGACCGCCGGGCGATAGCCTGATCGCTGCCGTGGCACTCGCCGTGCGACGAGATCAGGGGGGCATCCGTGGCGACCGCAGAACTGCGACTTCTTCTTCCGCTCGATCAGGCGCGGGATGCCGTGGGCTCGGCGTTGGCCGAGCAGGGCTTCACCGTGCAGCCGACGCCCGGCGGTTCGCTCGACGTCTCCCGCGGGAGCCTGGGGACGACGGTGGTCGCGGGCGCGTTCGCCGGACAGGACATGCACGTGCGGTTCGACGTGCATCTCTCCCCGGGTGCCGAGGGCACCCTGGCCGTGTTCGAGCACTCCGCGGTCGGCGGGTTCTTCAAGGGCGGCGCCGTCGGCGCGGCCCGCGTGGGCGAGATCGTCCGCGACGCGGCGCACCTGGCCGGGGTGCGTCTCGCGCAGCAGGGGCTGCTGGCCGGTGGTGCCGGGAGCGTCCCTGCCCCCGCCGGCCCGGACACGGCGTCCGGCATCGACGCGCCGGAGGGCGCACCCGCGCCGCCGGTCGCGCCCGGCGGCCACCCGGCCCCGCCCGCCCCCGGCGGTTACCCCGCGTCCACCGTTCCCGGCGGTTCCCCCGTCCCGCCCGCCGGGTACGCCGCGGTACCTCCCGGGTTTCGGTACGGCGCCCCGGCTCCGGTTCCGGGCGCCGAGCAGCGGACGAACACCGTCGCGATCGTCGCGATCGTCTTGGGCTTCGTCTTCCCGATCGGTGGCATCATCGCCGGTTCCGTGGCGCTCGCCCAGGTGAAGCGGACGGGTGAGAAGGGCCGCGGCCTCGCCATCGGCGGCATCGTGGCCGGGGCGGTTATGACGGTGCTCTCGATCATCGTCGGCATCGCCCTCTTCCTCTTGTTCGCCCTGGGCGCGGCGTCGTCGAGTGCCGGCTCTCCTCTCGATCCGTTCCTCCCCCCGGCGGAGAACGACACCTTCGCGCTCCCGGTGGGCACGTGCCTCGACGAGTTGGCGACCACCTACATCACGAGCGACAACGTGCTCGACTGCGCCCAGCCCCACAACTTCGAGATCTTCAGCTCGTTCCTGGTCGACGACGGCGCCTTCCCCGGGGAGAGCGTGTTCGAGGAGCAGGCCTACGAGAAGTGCGACGCGGCGTTCGCCGCCTTCGTGGGCATCCCGTACGCGGACTCGACTCTCGACTACACCTACCTCTCTCCGACCAAGGAGACCTGGGCGCAGGGCGACCGCGAGATCCTGTGCATGATCTTCGACCCGTCCGTCGCGCAGACGACCGGGTCGCTGGCCGCTTCGAAGCGCTGACCGGACGGGCGTCTCGTTCCGCTCGCAAGGGATGCGAGCCGCGCGATAGTCCTGCGGAGCGGCATCCGTGCGCGTGTGCCCGTCGGGCGGGACGCGCCATGCAGGAGTCGTGCCGGGATGCGACGGCCCGGCACCCGCCTCAGCCCGGCGGCACCGCCGTCGAGCCGCGCTCGAGCAAGGCGAACGGGAGCGTGCCGCGACGAAGGGTGGGGGCGGCCCCGTCGAGGTCGGCGAGGACCGCCTCGGCGGCGCGTTCGCCCTGACCGCGGGCGAACTGGTCGATGGTGGTGAGTCCGAACCAGCGGCCCAGGTCGTTGCCGTCGACGCCGATGATCGAGACGTCCTGCGGCACCCGCAGCCCCGCCTCCCGTGCGGCGAGGACGGCGCCGATCGCCATCTCGTCCGACGCGGCGAAGATCGCGGTCGGGCGGTCGACGGCGTCGAGTAGGCGCCGCGCCGCAGCCGATCCCCCCTCGATCGTGAAGTCGGCGTCGGCGAACGAGGGCGTCGCGCCGGCGGCATCCATCTCTTCGGTGAAGCCACGACGGCGGAGGGCCGGCACCGACGACCCCCTCGTCTCGTGCGAGCCGATGTGCGCGATCCGCCGGTGACCGAGGTCGAGCAGGTGCCGGGTGGCGAGGCGACCCACGGCGCGGTCGTCGACGGTGAGGGTCGTCACCAGGGGATTGGGGCCGGCGATCGCGACGATCGGGACACCGAGGCTGCGCAGGAGCTCGGCCTCTTCGGCGTCGAGCTCGGGTGCGATGGTGATAATCCCGTCGACCCGGCGGCGGCGCACGTTGTCGGAGAACACGCGGTGTCGTTCCTCGGCCGCCGCGCTCACGCCGTAGAGGGTGATGTCGAAGCCGCGACGCACGAGACCGTCCGAGATCCCCGCGAGCACCGTGCTGTAGAACCACCGGTCCAGGAACGGCACGATGACCCCGATCGCCCGGGCCCGGCCGGTCGCCAGCGCCGAGGCGGCCGCCGACACGACGTAGCCCAGCTCATCCGCGGCGGTCTGCACGCGCTGCCGCGTCGTGGGCGACACGGGCCCGCGCCCGCTGAGGGCTCGCGAGACCGTGGCCGTCGACACGCCCGCCCGGCGGGCGACCTCGTCGATGCCGACCACGGTCTCGCGGATCCCGGATGCCACGGCTCAGGCCGCGGCGATCCAGACGGTCGTGTCGGTCGGGAGCGCAGCGCCGTCCATCGGTCCGCTCGCCACCAGGACGTCTCCGGCGGGAAGCTCGACCGCGGTGTCGCCGAGGTTGGCGATCACGGTGACGGAGCCGTTGCGGAACGCCACCACGTCGTCGCCGAAACCGTCGAGCCACTCGAGCGACCCCGCCCCGAGGCCGCGCGCGCGGCGCTCGGCGAGCAGCGAGCGGTAGAGCGACAGGGTGGATGCCGGGTCCTCGCGCTGCACGTCCCGGGCGAACTCCGCCCACTCGGCGGGCTGCGGCAGCCAAGCGGCGCCGGTCTCGTTGAAGCCGTACGCGGGGGCGTCGGCCGTCCACGGGATCGGGACGCGGCAGCCGTCGCGACCGTACCGCTCGCCCTCGGTGCGGAACCACGTCGGGTCCTGGCGGGCGTCGTCGGGCAGGTCGATGACCTCGGGCAGGCCCAGCTCCTCGCCCTGGTACAGGTACGACGAGCCGGGGAGCGCCAGCATGAGCGAGGTCGCGGCTCGGGCGCGCCGCAGCCCCTTCACGGGGTCGGGCTGGCCCGGGGACTTCGGACCGATGCCCGCGCCCTGCGGGTTCTCCGCGGTGAGTGCGAGTCGCGAGGCGTGCCGGACGACGTCGTGGTTGGACAGCACCCACGTGCTCGGGGCGCCGACGGCGGCGTACTCGTCGAGCGACTCGGTGATCACGTCGCGGAGGGCCTCGGCATCCCACTTCGTCTCGAGGTAGGCGAAGTTGAACGCCTGGTGCATCTCGTCGGGGCGCACCCACAGCGCCGTCTGCGCGACGGTGGGGAGCCATGCTTCGGCGCACAGGGCGCGGTCGCCGTCGTACTCGGCGAGGACCTCGTGCCACTCGCGCCACACCTCGTGCACGCCCGGCTGGCCCCAGTACGGCACCTCGTCGGCGTCGCCGCCCATCGAGCCGCCCTCGGGGTCGGGGGTGAAGTCGGGGAGGCCGTCGGCCTTGATGAGGCCGTGGGCGACGTCGACGCGGAAACCGTCGACCCCGCGGTCGAGCCAGAAGCGCAGGATGTCGCGGAACTCGGCCCGCACCTCGGGGTTGGTCCAGTCGAAGTCGGGCTGGGTCTCGTCGAAGATGTGCAGGTACCACTGGCCCGGCGTGCCGTCGGCCTCGGTCACGCGCTTCCACATGCCGCCGCCGAACACCGACTCCCAGTTGTTCGGGGGCAGCTCGCCGTTCTCGCCCTTCCCGTCGCGGAAGATGTACCGCGCGCGCTCGGGGCTGCCGGGGGCGGCCTTCAGCGCCTCCTGGAACCACACGTGCTGGTCGCTGGAGTGGTTCGGCACCAGGTCGACGATCACCCGGATGCCACGGTCGTGGGCGCCCGCGAGCATCGCGTCGAAATCGGTGAGGGTGCCGAAGATCGGGTCGACGTCGCGGTAGTCGGCGACGTCGTACCCCGCGTCCTTCTGCGGCGACCGCTGGAAGGGGCTCAGCCAGATGGCATCCACACCCAGCTCCTGGAGGTCGTCGAGGTGCGCGGTGACGCCGGGGAGGTCACCTAGGCCGTCGCCCGAGGCGTCCGCGAAGGAGCGGGGGTAGATCTGGTAGATGACGGCGGTCCGCCACCACTCGGAGCCGGGAGCGGACTCGAGTTCGGGGCGCGCGTCCTGCTGCGTGAAAGTCATGCGGTACAACCTAGTGCAAGCGCTTGCAGCGCGGGGGAGGGGGTCGACACGATCGCAGACTACCGGGGCCGCGTTTCCGCCGTGTCACAGGGCGCCCCGCGGCTCACCCCGCTCCGCCGCGCCTCGGTGCTTCGGCGCCCTCGCCGGTGTTTCGGTGTCCAAGACACGCGGATGCCGCCCACTGCCGTCCGCGTGTCTTGGACACCGAAGCGGACGTCAGGGCGAGGGCCGCCGGACAGGCGGGGGGTCCCGACGCGGAGAACCCGCGGCGATTAGGCTGGGACGGTGCCCGACGCCTCCGCTCTCTCCCGTGCCGAATCGCTGATCGGTAGCATCCCCGACTACCCCGAGCCCGGGGTGATGTTCCGCGACATCACGCCGCTGCTGGCGGATGCCGAGGCCTTGCGCGTCACCATCGAGGCGCTGCTCGAGCCGTTCGCGGGTCGCTTCGACGTGGTGGCCGGCATCGAGGCGCGCGGCTTCCTCCTCGCCGGAGCCGCAGCCGTCGCGGCCGGCGTGGGACTCGTTCCCATCCGCAAGGCGGGCAAGCTGCCGCGGCCGGCGGCATCCGTCTCGTACGCGCTCGAATACGGCACCGCCGAGATCGAGATGCATGACGACATCGCCGACGGCACGCGCGTCCTGCTGCTCGACGACGTCCTCGCCACCGGCGGCACCCTCGAAGCGGGGCGTGCCCTCGTCGCCCGCCTCGGCGGAGAGGTCACCGGCACCGCCGTGCTGCTCGAGATCGACGCCCTCGGCGGCCGCCATGTGCTCGGCGGCGACGTGCACAGCATCTTCCACGTCTGACCCGGCGCGCGTTCGCCTCCCCGTCGGGGCGCGTCGGTGCTGCCCCTCACGTGAGTGTCCAAGACACGCGGACCGCGGGTCGTGGCATCCGCGTGTCCTGGACACTGAAGCCCAGACACCGTGCCGCCCGCAGCGGCGCGCAACGGCGAGTGTCCAGGACACGCCGTTACGCCGGGCCCCGATGCGGCGTGTCTTGGACACTCGGGCCCGCGCGTGACAGGGCGGCTACCGTGGCCGAATGACCGAACCGACGGATGCCACCCCCTCGGCCAGCGAGCAGGATGCCGCCGATCCCACGGCGCCGCGGCCGCCCGCGGCGAGTTATGTGTCCTCGCAGCGGACGTCGGATCGGCCGTCACCGAGCCCGGAAGGGTTGACGCCGGAGGAGCAGAAGCACCAGCGCGAGACGAGCCTCGTGATGTCGATCGTCGTGATCGCGGCCGTGGTGCTCGGGGCCGTGCCGCTTCTCTACGCGGCCGTGATTGCGCTCTTCCTTCCCGTCCTCCTCGTCCCCTGGCTCGTCGTGCCGGTCCTGCTCACGGTCCTCGCGACGACGGCTCTGCGTCGCGCCCAGCGCGGCGGTCGCCGCGGGCCGCGCATCACCGCACGTTGGGCGCTCGGCGCCGCGATCGCGCTGTTCGCGCTGCCGCTCGCCGCCGTTGCGTACTTCAACGTCGCGATGAACTGAGCGCCCCGCGCGGCGCTGAGTGTCCAAGACACGCGGACCGCGGGTCGTGGCATCCGCGTGTCTTGGACACCGAAGCCCAGACACCGTGCCGCCCGCAGCGGCGCGCGATGGTGAGTGTCCAGGACACGCCGTTGCGCCGGGCCCCGATGCGGCGTGTCTTGGACACTCGGGCCCGCCGCCCCCGCGCCGCCCCGCGTCAGCGCAGCACGCTTGCGCCGAGCTCCACGGGGCTGCCCTCGATGTTGCCGACGATGCCGCGGATGACGCCGGAGCCGTCCTCGCGCCGCAGGCCGTCGTACCAGGCCTGCGTCGCCTCGACGTCGAACGCGTGCGTCTCGTGCGCACGCTTGCGGGCGCGCAGCACGAGATCGCCCGCCCGCTCGGTGCGGATGCGTTCGTAGCGCTTCAGCGAATCCTCGACGCCGAGCGTCGTCGTGGCGAACACGATCCCGAGCGCGAAGCTGTCCTCCAGTGCCGAGCACGCGCCCTGCCCGATGTCGGGGGCGGTGTTGTGCGCGGCGTCGCCGAGGATCGCCACGCGTCCCCGCACCCAGGTGTCGAACGGGTCGATGTCCCAGATCTCGACGCGGTTGAGCGAGGCATCGGGGTCGATGGCATCCAGGAGGGCCCGCACGCCCGGCGCTCCCCACGAGCCGAACGCGGACTCGAGCGCCGCCACACGGTCTTCGAGCACGCCCGAGGGCCCGGGGACGTCGACGAAGAAGTAGAACCGGTCGCCCGCGACGGGCATCACGGCGCAGCGCTTGCCGTCGCCGACGTACGTCGTCCACTGGTGCGGCGGCCCGATGCGGGGGTCGGCGGCGACCAGGCCGTTGTAGTTGACGTACCCCGAGTAGCGCCTCTCGGGACGGATGCCGGTCGGCTCGGTGACGTAGTCCCGCACGAGCGAGCGCGCCCCGTCGGCGCCGATGAGGAGGTCGGCCGTGTCGGTCGAACCGTCGGCGAACGTCGCGGTCACCGTCTCGCCGTCGTCGGAGACCCCGACCAGTCGCATCCCGAGGTGGATGCGGTCTGCGCCGACGGCATCCATCATCAGCGCCTGCAGGTCGGCGCGGGCGACCGGGTAGGGCCGCTGCCCGGTCTGAGAGGTGACGGATGCCAACGAGAAACGGCACATCTCCTCCCCGGTGTGGCCGTCGTAGTAGGCCATGTCGTCCATCTGGCCGCCGAGGGCGGCGACCTCGGCGCCGAGTCCGAGCCAGTTGAGCACCTTCACGCCGTTCGACCACAGCGACAGCGCGGCGCCGACCGGCCGGTTCTCGCGCATACGGTCGTAGACGACGACGTCGTGGCCGAGCTTCTGCAGCGCCAGGGCGGCGGAGGTTCCGCCGATGCCGGCTCCGATGACGATGACCTTCATGGCTCCTCCTCAGCTGCCGCGGTAGGTCGAGTACGCGAACGGGCTCAGCAGCAGCGGCACGTGCAGGTGGCCCTCGCCGCTCACGGTGAACGCGACCGTCGCGACGGGGTGGAACGACGCGACGCCGCGGCTCCGGAAGTAGGCGCCGGTTCCGAACGTCAGAGAGTAGTCGCCGTCGGCGAGACGGTCGGGGCCGAGCGCGAGGCGCCCGTCGGCGTCGGTCGCGGCGGAGTCGATCGTCGCGCCGTCGAGGTGCGCGAGCGTCACAGCGACGCCGGACGCGGGCGTGCCGGTCGCCGCATCCAGGACGTGCGTGGTGAGGTGAGTCATTCGGTGCCCTCCGGGGCGTCGGTGACGCTGCCGCGCAGGCGCAGCAGCGCGATCTCGGCGAGCTGCCGCGTCGCCTCGAGGGTCTCGGCGTCGGGGTCGTTGGTGAGGCGGCGCTCGAGTTCGGCCCGGATCTCGCCGGGGGTGCGGCCCGCCGCGCGGATCAGGAAGACACGACCGAACCGCTCCTCGTACGCGGCGTTGCCGGCGGCGATCGCGGCGACGTCGTCGTCCGCGGCGGTGGTCATCGCGGCCTGTTCGCGACGGGATGCCGCGGCCTCCGCGTTCTCGCCCGACACTCTCGCGCCGATGCGGGGGTGAGCGTGCAGGGCCTGCTCCAGGTCGGCGGGCGACCAGGTCGCGGCGAGGTCGCCGGCGTAGGCGGCGAGGGCGTCGACGTCGGCGTAGGGCCGGCCGGCGACGACGGCGTCGACCCATCCCGGGATGTCGGCCCAGACGCGGACGACTCCCGCCGCGTCGGCGGGCGAAGCCGCGTTGAAGGCGGTGAGGTGCATGCCCGCCACGCTATGCGGCGCGCGTTACGGGGCTGTGGCGGGATGTGTCCGCGATGTTGCTGTGGGGAACATTTCAAGGGGGGAGCCGCGGGTGGCATCCGTGATTTGGGGCGGATTCCGCGCTTCGGGGCGCGATATTCACGCCCCAAAGCGCGAATCGCGCCCCAAACCCGCCGCGACCCCGTGAACCCGCGCCCGCACGGCGCCGCGAACCCGCGCCCACACACCCGAGCCCGTCAGGCGTGGACGATCAACCAGTGCGCCACGGCGTCGGCGGTGCCGGTGTTGTGCAGGCGGTGGGGGACCGAGCAGGGGTAGCTGATGGCATCCCCGGCCCGGAGGATCACGCGCTCGGCCTCGAAGTCGATGGTCAGTTCGCCCGACACGACCGTGCCGACCTCGTACCCCTCGTGGTGGAACAGTCCGTCGGCGCCGTGCGCCGACGCCCCGGGCGGGTAGATCGACTCGAAGTAGTCGACGCCGGGCGAGGTGCCGGGGGTGAGGCGGCGGAACGAGACGCCGCTGTCGAGCACGATGTCGGGCGACTGCCCGGCGCGCTGCAGGGTGAAGCCCGAGGGGCCGGCGGGTTCGACGGGGCGATCGGATGCCGGGTCGAACGCCGCCACGAGGGGAACGCCGAGGGCGTCGGTGATGGCGATGAGCCGCGAGACGCTCGGCTGGAGGACGCCCCGCTCGATCTGCGACACAGCGCTGGGGGAGATGCCGAGTTTCGCCGCGAGGGTGCGCGCCGACATGCCGCGGGCGGTGCGCAGCTCGCGGATGCGGGTGCCGACGGCGGAGCCCGCGAGGTCGTCCACGGCGGCGGGCTGCGTCATGCCCCGAGTCTAGGGACGCCCGAAGTGTGAAGGAGCGACTTCACACAGCCGTTACATGAGCGAAACCGGAACGGATGTGTGAACCCATAGCTTCACATCAGTGCACCACTCTGGCCGCGGACTCCACGTCGTGGCATCCACCGTCCTGAGAGGAATGACATGACCACGACACCGCTCACCGGCCCCCACGATCTCGTGGAGGCCGCAGGCCACCCCACCGGCGGCGGCAACATGAAGCCGCAGTACGACGACCGGCTCGCCAACGAGGACCTCGCTCCGCTGAAGAAGCAGAAGTGGACCTCGTACAACATCTTCGCGTTCTGGATGAGCGACGTGCACTCGGTCGGCGGCTACGTCACCGCGGGCTCGCTGTTCGCCCTCGGCCTGCAGTCCTGGCAGGTGCTCGTCGCCCTGATCGCCGGCATCGTCATCGTGCAGGTCTTCGCGAACCTCGTCGCCAAGCCCAGCCAGAAGACCGGCGTCCCCTACCCGGTGATCAACCGGGTGGTGTTCGGCATCCGGGGGGCGAACATCCCCGCGATCATCCGCGGTCTCATCGCGATCGCCTGGTACGGCGTGCAGACGTTCCTCGCGGCGGAGTCGCTGAACATCGTGTTCCTGAAGTTCATCCCGGGTTCCGCGGCCCTGCTCGACGTGTCGTTCGCGGGGCTTTCGGCCCTCGGCTGGATCTCGTACGCGATCCTGTGGACCGCGCAGTTCCTCCTGTTCTGGAACGGCATGGAGGTCATCCGACGCTTCATCGACTGGGCGGGCCCGGCGGTGTACCTCGTGATGATCGTGCTCGCGGTGTACCTCGTGTCGCAGGCCGGCATCCAGAACATCTCGTTCACCCTGTCGACCACGCAGCTGGACTTCTGGGCCTCGATCCCGGTGATGCTCGGCGCGATCGCCCTCGTGGTGTCGTACTTCTCCGGTCCGATGCTGAACTTCGGCGACTTCGCGCGCTACGGCAAGAGCTTCTCGGCGGTCAAGCGCGGCAACTTCTGGGGTCTGCCGATCAACTTCCTGTTCTTCTCGCTGCTCACGGTCATCACGGCGTCGGCGACCGTGCCGGTGTTCGGCGAGCTGATCACCGACCCGATCAAGACGGTCGAGGCGATCGACGCGCCCTTCGCGATCCTCCTCGGCGGCCTCACGTTCGTCACCGCGACGGTCGGCATCAACATCGTCGCGAACTTCATCTCGCCCGCGTTCGACTTCTCCAACGTCGCCCCGAAGAAGATCTCGTGGCGCGCGGGCGGAATGATCGCCGCCGTCGGCTCGACCTTCCTCATGCCGTGGAACTGGTACGCCAACGACGACGCGATCCACTACTCGCTCGGCGTCCTGGGTGCGCTCATCGGGCCGCTCTTCGGCATCCTGATCGCCGGGTACTACATCTCCGCCCGCCAGCGCGTGAAGGTCGACGCGATGTTCACGATGGATGCCAAGGGCCCTTACTGGTACCGCAACGGGTTCAATCCCAACGGGGTCAAGGCCGTCATCGCGGCGGGCATCCCGACGGTGGCCATCGCGGTCTTCCCGAAGCTCTTCGCCGACCTGGGTCTGTTCGACGTCTCCGCGATCAGCGACTACAGCTGGTTCATCGGCTGCGGCCTCGGGTACGTCCTGTTCCTCCTGTTCGAGCGTCTCGACCCCCGCATCCCGACCTTCGAGGGCGAGGCCGAGGGCATCTCGGACGGCACCGTCGACGGGGCGGCGGACACCGCGGCATCCGAGCCGCCGGCGATCTCGGGTGTGATCCCCGTGGATGCCACGGCCTCGGCGTCGACGGTCATCTCGGGGTCGGGCGCGACCGCGTGAGGATCCTGCTCATCAACCCCAACACCTCCCGGGCGATGACCGCGAAGATCGCGGACGCCGCCCGGGGGGTGGCGGGGCCCGACGTCCTCGTCGATGCGGTGTGCCCCGCGGTCGGGGCCTCGGCCATCGAGAGCCACGTCGACGAGGTCGCGGCCGCGGTCGCGGTCGTCGAGCTCGTCACGGCCGACCGCGACGGTCCCGCGCCCGCCGACGCCTACGTCATCGCGTGCTTCGGCGACCCGGGACTCGACGCGGCGCGCGAGCTGGTCGATGCCCCGGTCGTCGGGATCGCAGAGGCCGCGATGCACCTGGCCGCGGTGTCGGGGCGGCACTTCGGTGTCGTCACGACCCTGAGCCGTACGCTCGGCCGGGCCCGCGACCTCGTCGGCCGGTACGGCATGGAGCGCGCGTGCGTGTCGCTGGCGGCGACGGGCATCCCGGTCCTCGATCTCGAGGACACCGGGTCGGACGCCGTCGCGATCATCGAGCGCTTCGCGGCCGACGCGGCGTCCGGGGGTGCGGATGTCATCGTGCTGGGCTGCGCCGGTATGGCCGACCTCTGCGCCGAGCTCACGGCCCGCGTGGGCGTGCCGGTCGTCGACGGAGTCGCGGCCGCGGTGGGACTGGCATCCGGGATGGTCCGCATGGGCCTCGGCACGAGCAAGCGCGACGAGTACGCGGCGCCTCCGGTGCGGGGCGTCACCGGTGCCCGTTCGGGACGCGAATTTCCGTTTGGGGCGGGGGATGCCGTGCCCCAAACGGACGATCACGCCCCGAACCCGGAGCCGCACCCCTCCTCCCCAGCCCGAGTTTTCGCGTGAATGTTGATGACGGTTACATCGGGGAAACGCGGGGCCTTTAGCGTGATCGGCATGAGCACCAGGATCTCGGCCCGGCGCACGTTCGTGGGCGGGCGCTTCGTCCCCGCGACCGTCGTGATCGATGAGGGCCGTATCGCGGCCGTGACCGTCTTCGATCCGATGGCCGACCGCGTGCTGCCCGACGACGCGGTGCTGCTGCCGGGCCTCGTCGACTCGCACGTGCACCTCGACGAGCCCGGCCGCACCGAGTGGGAGGGCTTCGCCACCGGCACTGCGGCCGCCGCGGCCGGGGGAGTGACGACCGTCGTCGACATGCCGCTGAACAGCTCGCCGGTCACGACGACCCCCGAAGCCCTGGATGCCAAGCGCGCCGCCGCCGCCGGAAAGCTCGCGGTCGACGTGGCCTACTGGGGAGGAGCCGTCCCCGAGAACCTCGGCTCGCTGCGCGCGCTGACGGATGCCGGTGTGGTGGGCGTGAAGTGCTTCCTGTCGCCGAGCGGGATCGACGAGTTCGGACACCTGGATGCCGCGCAGCTCGAGGCCTGCCTCGCGGAGCTCGCGGAGTTCGACGGTCTGCTGATCGTGCACGCCGAAGACCCCGCGCATCTGCACGCCGACGGCGCCCTCGGCTCGCACTACGCCGACTTCGAGGCCAGCCGCCCGCCGATGAGCGAGCGCGCGGCGATCCGCCGGGTGATCGAGGCGGCCCGCCGCACGGGTGCCCGCGCGCACATCGTGCACGTGTCCGACGGCGAGGCGCTCGACGACGTCCGTGCCGCGAAGGCCGAGGGCGTGCGCCTGACCGTCGAGACGTGCCCGCACTACCTCACGCTGGACGCCGCCGAGGTGCCCGACGGAGCCGCGGCGTTCAAGTGCTGCCCGCCGATCCGGGGAGCTGCGAACCGCGACCTGCTGTGGGCAGGGGTGGTCGACGGCACCGTCGACGCCATCGTCAGCGACCACTCGCCCGCGACGGTGGAGTTGAAGTCCAACCCCGACTTCGGCCTGGCCTGGGGCGGGATCGCGGGCCTCCAGACCGGCCTGTCGTCGGTCCATACCGCGGCGCGGGGGCGTGGCATCCCGCTCGAAGATCTTCTGCCGCTCCTGACCACCGGGCCCGCGCGCATCGCCGGACTCGGGGGCCTCGGCGTCATCGCCCCCGGCGCACCGGCGCATCTGGTGGCGTTCGCTCCCGACGAGGAATTCGTCGTGGATGCCGCCGCCCTCGAATACCGCAACCCCGTCTCGCCGTGGCACGGGCAGACGCTCGCCGGCGTCGTGCGCGAGACGTGGCTGCGCGGTGAGTCGGTGTTCCGCCGCGGTGAACCGGTGACACTCCGCTCGGGGCGCGAGCTCGTGACCACGGTGGTCGAGGCGTGAGCGCCGTCCCGATCCTGCAGCCCGGCGCGGGCGCGATCCCCGGCGACCACTACGTCGCGGCGACGCCCCGAACGGTGCTGTGGGGACGCCTCCCGTGCGCGGCCGATGCCGCGGTGCTCGAGATCGCGTCGGGCGAGACCGTGACGTTCGACACCGTGAGCCACGAGGGCATCCTCGACGACCAGGGCAAAGACCCGGCGGCGTACTTCGCGGCGCACGGTGTTCCGCCCGAGCAGGTGCTGGACGACGCGATCGAGATCGCGGCATCCGTCGCCCGCGATGTGATGGCGGACGGTCCTCACGTCGTCGTCGGTCCCGTGCACGTGCGCGGCGCGCACCCCGGCGATCTGCTGAAGATCACGGTCGAGGCGCTCGCCCCGCGCGTGCCGTACGGCGTGATCTCGAACCGCCACGGCAAGGGCGCGCTCGTCGGCGAACTGCCTCGCGGAGAGCACAACGTCAGCGTGTTCGCGTCGGTCAGCGAGCGGGACGGCGTCCTGCACGGCACGCTCCCCGTCGTCGAGGGCGGCGAGCCGGTGGTGGCGTTCCCGCTCGCGCCGTTCCTCGGAACCATGGGCGTCGCGGTCGCCGGGCACGAGCGCCCGCACTCGGTTCCGCCCGGAACCCACGGCGGCAACATCGACATCAACCTGCTCGTCGAGGGGACGACGCTGTTCCTCCCGGTGCAGGTCGAGGGGGCGCTCGCGTACGTCGGCGACCCGCACTTCGCGCAGGGCGACGGCGAGGTCGCGCTCACCGCGCTCGAGGCCTCGCTCCGGGCGACGCTGCGTTTCGAGGTGATCCCCGCGGATGCCGCCCGCGCCGCATTCGGACACGTCACCGGCCCGCTCGTCCGGACGCCCGAGTACCTCGTGCCGACCGGCATGGACCCCGACCTGGATGCCGCGATGCGCGCCTGCGTCCGCGCGTCGCTGTCGCTGATCGGGGGCCGCTGGGGCATGGACGAGCACCTCGCGTACGCGTACCTCAGCGCCGCGACCGACTTCGACATCTCGCAGGTCGTCGACATCGTGTCCGGCGTCCACGCCCGCATCCGCGAAGCGGACTTCGCCGGGCTGGCCGCGGTGGAGCCGGTGGCGCTGGACGCCCCCGCCGCCCCCGAGGGAGACGCCGCGTGACCCCCGCGCTCGCCGCCGCACTCGCTCGCGCCGAGGCCGCGGACGCCGCCGGTGCCGCCCGCGGCACGGTTCCGCGGCCCGCTGCCGATGATGGTTCAGCGTCCACGACACGCCGCATCGCGCGGGTCGCACGCGACGTGTCTTGGACACTCGATCGCGTCGGGAAGGAAGAGCGATGACGGATGCCACGATCCCGGGCGACCTGCGCGACGCGTTCGACGCGTACGAGCGGGCGATCGTCGCGAACGACCTCGACGCGCTCGACGCGTTCTTCGCCCCCGGCGACGACACGCTGCGCGGTGACACGGCGGGGCTCCTCGTCGGGCACGACGCGATCAGCGGGTTCCGGGCGCTCCGCGGCGGCGTCCCCCCGCGCGAGATCGCCGAGGTGCACTACCGTCCGCTCGCCCGCGGCGGGGAGGCCGTGGCATCCGGTGCTGATGCCGAAGAGAGCACCGACGGCGACGTCGCGCTGCTGATCTCGGTCTCGGCGTTCCGCGGCGGCGGGCGGGGGCTGCAGACGCAGGTGTGGCAGCGGATCGACGGGCGCTGGCTCATCACCGCGGCGCACGTGACCCCGCGGACGCCCGCTCTCGACCGGACGATCTGGCGCAGCGTCGGCGATCCGTTCCTGCAGGGCGCGTGGGAGGGTCCGCTCGAGGGCCTCACTGTCGCCGTCAAGGATCTGTTCGCGATCGCGGGGTTCCGCATCGGCGCGGGCAACCCCACGTTCCTCGAGGAGGCCCGCCCCGAGAAGGCGACCGCCCCGGCCGTCGCCGACCTGCTCCGTGCCGGAGCGTCACTCCGCGGCATCGCCCGCACCGATGAGTTCGCGTACTCGATCGCGGGTGACAACGTGCACTACGGAACTCCGCCGAACGGTGCCGTCGTCGGGGCCCTCCCCGGCGGTTCGTCGAGCGGACCGGCATCCGCCGTCGCCCTCGGGCATGCCGACATCGGTCTCGCGACTGACACGGCCGGGTCCATCCGCGTGCCCGCGTCGTACCAGGGCCTCTGGGGCCTCCGCACGACGCACGACCTCGTGCCGCGGCAGGGCATGCTGCCGCTCGCGCAGTCATTCGACACGATCGGCTGGCTCACCCGCGACGGCGAGACCCTCCACCGCGTCGCCGACTGGTGCCTGAGCTACGACGGCTCGGCCTCGACCGAGAACGTCTACGGCGCCTCCGGCGACGACCTCCCGTGGCGCTTCCTCGTGCCCGAGGAGATCCTCGACTGCGTCGAACCGGCGACCCGCGAAGCCTTCTCGCGGATGCTCGCCGCGCTCGCGGCATCCGACGATCCGCCTCCGTTCCGCGCCGTGCATTCCGGAGACCTGGATGCCACCTTCACCGCGTTCCGCACGGTCCAGGGTGCCGAGGCCTGGCGCAACGACGGCGAGTGGCTGCGCGCGCACCCCGGGGCGGTGGGTCCGGCGGTCGCCGAGCGCTTCCGCGCCGCGTCACAGATCACCGCCGCCGAGGAGGCCGCCGCGCGCGTCGACCTCGAGTCGATCGCCGCGCACCTGGCCGAGCTCGTCGACGGTGCCGTGCTGATCTTCCCGACCGTTCCCGGCCCCGCGCCGCTGCGCACGGCGGACGTGGATGCCGTCCGCGCGGCGACCCTCCGCATGACCGCCCCCGCGGCGGCCGCGGGGCTCCCCGCGATCTCGGTGCCGCTGCTGACAGTGGCCGGCGCCCCCGTCGGTGTGTGCCTCGTGTCGCGCGCCGGCACCGACATCGCGCTGGTCCGCCTCGCGCGGCGTCTGGCGGCACTGGTCGGGGCGGAGGCTGGCCGATGACCCGCGCCGTGTGTGCCGCGCTCCGGACAGAACGCCGCCCCGCGCGAATCCCCAGCCACCCACAGCCTCGAAGGGCCCGAATCTCCGGAGCCCGGCACGCCACCCCACGTATCCCCACGTCACACCCCCGCACCACGGAGCCAAGATGACCCACCTCCCCGGCCCGATCGACCCGCCCGCGCGCCTGCTGATGGGCCCCGGCCCGATCTCGGCGTACCCGAGCGTGCTGCGCGCGATGGGCGCCCCGCTCGTCGGCCAGTACGACCCGTTCATGACCGCCACCATGAACGAAACGCAGGAGCTGTATCGCCAGGTCTGGGGCACCGCCAACGACGCGACGCTGCTCATCGACGGCACCAGCCGCGCCGGCATCGAGGCGGCCATGGTGTCGCTCATCCGCCCCGGCGATCGCGTGCTCGTCCCGGTCTTCGGCCGCTTCGGGCACCTCCTCGCCGAGATCGCCGAGCGTGCGCTCGCCGAGGTGCACACGATCGAGGTGCCCTGGGGAGAGGTCTTCCCGGTCTCGACGATCCGCGAGGCGATCGAGCGGGTGAAGCCGCACCTCGTCGCGTGCGTGCAGGGTGACACGTCGACCACGATGCTGCAGCCGCTCGACGAGATCGGCGAGATCTGCCGCGCCCACGGCGCCCTCTTCTACACCGACGCCACGGCGTCGCTCGGCGGCAACCCGTTCGAGATGGATGCCTGGGGCCTGGATGCCGCGACGGCGGGCCTGCAGAAGTGCCTCGGCGGCCCCTCGGGATCGGCGCCGATCAGCCTGTCCGACCGTGCCGTCGAGGTCGTGCGGTCGCGCGCCCGGGTCGAGGCGGGGATCCGGGAGGAGGGGGATGCCGTGGCATCCGACTTCATCCGCTCGAACTACTTCGACCTGGCGATGATCCTGGACTACTGGGGTCCGCGGCGCCTGAACCACCACACCGAGGCGACCACGATGCTCTACGGCGCGCGCGAGTGCGCGCGCGTGCTGCTTCTCGAGGGACGGGATGCCGTGATCGCGCGGCACCAGCTGCACGGCGACGCGATGCTCGCCGGCGTCGAGGGCCTCGGGCTCACCGTCTTCGGCGACGTCGCGCACAAGATGACGAACGTCGTGGCGGTGGAGATCCCGGATGCCGTCGTCGGCGACGCCGTGCGCGCCGAGCTGCTGAACGACTTCGGGATCGAGATCGGCACGTCGTTCGGTCCGCTGCACGGCCGCGTCTGGCGCATCGGCACGATGGGCTACAACGCCCGGAAGGACGCCGTGCTCACCACGCTCGCCGCGCTCGAGACGGTGCTCCGGCGGCACGGTGCAGCGGTCGCCGCGGGCGGTGGCGTCGAGGCCGCGCAGGGCGTGTACGGGGCGGCCGGATGAAGACGCGACTCCAGGTCGCGCCCGAGCGCATCGCGTCGGCCGCGCGCCGCGTGATGGGGCGCTGCGAGGAGCTCGCCCGCGTCACCGCGACCCCCGGCAGCATCGAGCGCGTGTACCTGTCGCCCGAGCACGCGCGCGTGAACCGGCTCGCCGCCGAGTGGATGCGCGAGCTCGGCATGTCGACCCGCCAGGACGCCGCCGGCAATCAGGTCGGTCGCCTCGCCCCCGCCGGCGCCCGCGACGCCCCGGCCCTGTTGATGGGGTCGCACCTCGATACGGTGCCGGATGCCGGGCGCTTCGACGGCATCGTGGGTGTGCTGATGGCGCTCGAGGTGGTGCGGCTGGTGCGCCGCGTGGATGACGAGGGCATGGCATCCAGTCCGTTCCCGTTCGCGCTCGAGGTGATCGCGTTCTCGGACGAGGAGGGCACGCGCTTCGGCAAGGCGCTCCTCGGGTCGTCGGCCGTGGCCGGGCAGTGGGATCCGTCCTGGTGGGACCTGACGGATGCCGACGGCTCGACGCTGCGGCAGGCGTTCCGCGAGTTCGGCCTCGACCCGGGCCGCGTCGGCGAGGCCGCGCGCAAGCCCGAGGAGCTGGTCGGCTACCTGGAGGCGCACATCGAGCAGGGCCCTGAGCTCGACCGCGCGGGTCTGCCACTCGCGGCGGTGTCGTCGATCGCGTCGGCGCGGCGGTTCCAGCTCGTCGTCGAGGGCGAGGCCCGGCACGCCGGCGGAACGCCGTACGACATGCGCCGCGACGCGCTGCTCGGCGCGAGCGAGGCGGCGCTCGCGGTGGAGCGCATCTGCCGCGCCGAGCACCACATCGTCGGCACCGTCGGACAGCTCGAGGCGTTCCCGGGGGCGGTCAACGTCGTGCCTGGCGAGGCGGTGTTCTCGCTCGACCTGCGGGGCGAGTTCGACGAGACCCGCGACCACACGTGGTCCGAGATCTCCGCGGAATTGGATGCCATCATGGGCCGCCGCGGCCTCCGCTGGCGGTCGCGCGAGGTTCACTCCGCGCCCGCGGTGTTCTGCGAGCCGCTGCTGCAGGACGTGGTGCGGGCGGGAATCGGCGGTGAGGCCCCGACCTTGTTCAGTCGCGCCGGTCACGACGCGATGGCGATCGGGGCCATCACCGGGGTGGGGATGCTGTTCCTCCGCAACCCCGACGGGATCAGTCACCACCCCGACGAGGCCGTCTCCGGCGCCGACGTCTCGGCGGGGATCCGGGCACTCGCCGAGGCGGTGCTGGGGCTGGGGGCGGAGCGGGGTTAGTAGTCCCGCAGGTCAGAAGCCGCGGGTTCAGCCCAATCGGCTTCAGGGAACGTCGCGCAACGGTCGGCTCGCCGATGCCCTCGTGTCCACGGGGCTGTCGTCCACCGAGATCGCGCGACGGTCGGGCTTCCCGTCGGCCCGCGCTCTGTCGCACGCCCGCCGCGACCGCGACACCCGCGACTGACGGCCCGTCATCGCGACCTACGCGTCCGCTATTCGAGGTTGTGGCCGGTAACCAGGACTGGCGCGTCGGCTATTCCAGGTTGTGGCCCGTAACCACGACCAACGGCCGTCGCTCGGGCCCATCGACGCAGTCCACAGGCGCCGGGTTGGCCCGCGACGCCCCGCCCCGCGGCCGGAAGAATCGACGCATGACCGACGCGCCCGGCATCCTGCACCTGCTCGCCTTCGCCGCAGAACCGGGCGGTGGCAACCCCGCCGGAGTCGTCCTGGATGCCACGGCCCTCGACGAGGCCGACATGCTGCGGATCGCGGCTGACCTGGGGTATCCCGAGACGGCGTACGTCACGGCCCGCGACGGGGAGCGGCTGCGGGTCCGCTACTTCTCGCCCGAGGCCGAGGTGCCGTTCTGCGGGCACGCGACGATCGCGACGGCGGTCGCCCTCGCTGAAGCATCGGGGCCGGGGGAGTTCGTGTTCGAGACGTCCGCGGGCGACGTGCACGTCTCGACGCGCGACGAGGACGGCCGGATCGCGGCCGGATTCACGAGCGTCGAGCCGACGGTCCGCGACTTCACCGACCCCGCACCGTTGCTCGCGCTGCTCGGACTCGACACCGAAGACCTCGACCCGCGGATGCCGCTCGCCGAAGCCTTCGCGGGCAACTGGCATCCGGTGGTCGCCGTCCCCACGATCGAGCGGTTCGACGCCTTCGGATACGACCCGGCTGAGCTGCGGGTGCTGATGGATGAGCGCGGCTGGACGGGAACCGTCACGGTGGTGCACGTCGACGGCGAGGTTGCCGACGGCGCAGTGATCGAGGCGCGCAACCTGTTCCCGGTCGGAGACATCACCGAGGATCCGGCCACGGGTTCGGCGGCTGCCGCGCTCGGCGCCTACTTCCGCGACCGTGTCGGGATTCCCGCGCCGTTCCACGTCACGGTGCACCAGGGGCGGCACATCGGTCGGCCGAGCATCCTCGAGGTGGACGCGCCGCCGGTGGGTGGCATCCAGGTGTCCGGGACGGCCGTGCCGCTGGAGGGGTGACCTTCCGCGGGGGTATGTCCCGAGTCTGGTTGGCTGGACTCTACTCAGGCGGCGAAAAGTGGGAAATGCACCCCCATAAGTGGGACGAGGGGCCAGCGCCGCGTCGGCGATCCGAACCCATGCCCCACTTCTTGCTGTCTGAGGCCCCTCCAAACAGCAACAACTGGGACATGCGCCCCCATAAGTGGGACGAGGGGGGGGGAACAGCAACGCCTCACTCCCCGCCGGCGAGCCTCCACACGCGGTCGCGCGAGAACGGCAGCTCGTAACCGCGGCGGCCGAGGGCCCGCGAGACGGCGTTGCCGATCGCCGCGCCCACCGGGTTGTACGGCGATTCGCTCATCGACTTCGCGCCGAACGGACCCAGCGCATCGTCGGTCTCGGCGAAGTACACCTCGGTGTCGGGCACGTCGGCGAACTGCGGCACGCGATACGTGCGGAACACGGCGTTCTGCACCACCCCGTCCTCGAGCATCACCTCTTCGTACAGTGCGCCGCCGAGGGCCTGCGCGGCGCCGCCCTCGATCTGCCCGCGGCACTGCGCCGGGTTGATCACGACACCGGCGTCGGCCGTCTGGATCGACTGCAGCACTCTCACCGTCCCCGTCTCGGGGTCGACGGCCACCCGCACCGCGTGGACGTTGAACGCGAGCGAGCGGAAGTCGCCGAACTCCGCGCCGTCCGCGGTGAGTCCGTGCTCGTCGCGGAGCGTGGCGGGGGCGGCATCCACGATCCGTTCCCACGAGACGAGCTCGTCTCCGGCCAGAACCCCGGATGCCACGACCTCCGCCGACACCACGTCACCCCCGGTCAGCTGCGCGGCGATGTCGACCATCCGCCGACGCAGCACGGTGCACGCAGCATGGAGCGCCTTTCCGGCGACCGTCGTGCCGGCCGACGCGAAGGCGCCGGTGTCGTGGCGGACGGCGTCGGTGTCAGCGGCCCAGAGTTCCAGGCGGTCGTGCGGGACGTCGAGGACGGTCGCCGCGATCTGCCGGTGCACGGTCGAGGTGCCGTTGCCGAACTCGGCGGTGCCGACGCGCAGCAGGAACGTGCCGTCGGCGCGCAGGGTCGCGGTCGTGTGCGCGATGTGCCCGCGCGGCGCCATCGTCGCGATCATCGCGGCGGCCATTCCCTCGCCGACCGCCCAGCCCGCGGGAGCGTCGACGCCGTTGCCACGCCGCAGGGCGTCCTGCGCGAGATCGAGGCACTGGTCGAGGCCGTAACTCCCCCAGATCAGGTCTTCCTCGTACTTCTCGTCCTCATCGGGGTGGAGCGGGTCGCCCTCCTTCACTGCGTTGATCCGGCGCAGGTCGAACGGGTCGATGCCGAGCTCTTCGGCGAGGGCATCCATCGCGGATTCCACCGCGAACACGACCTGCCCGAGCCCGTAGCCGCGGAACGCCCCCGACGGCGGGTTGTTCGTGTAGACCGCTTCGGCGTCGATCCACTTCGTCGGCACACGGTACAGCGTCGTCGACTCGGCGCACGAGTGGAACAGCACGCCGATCGCGTGGTTGCCGTACGCGCCGGTGTCGCTGAGGACGTCGAGCTTCATCGCGGTCAGGCGCCCCTCGGCATCCGCCCCCAGCGTGGTGCGCACGCGCATCGGATGCCGGAGCGAAGCCCGCACGAACTGGTCGGTGCGCGAGTACTCGTACGCGACCGGGCGGCCGAGCTTCAGCACGGCCAGGGCCGTGAGGTCTTCCGTGAACAGCTCCTGCTTGCCCCCGAAGCCACCGCCGACGCGGGTCGCGAACACGCGGATGCGGTCGCGCTCAAGGCCGAAGATGTGCGCGAGCTCGTTGCGCGCGAGGAACGGCACCTGGGTCGACGAGCGGATGACGAGACGCCCGTCGTCGTCCAGCCACCCCACCGCGCCGTGCGTCTCGAGAGCCGCATGGGTGACCCGCGCCGACCGCCACTCGCCCGTGACGGTGACGTGGCTCGCCGCGAGGGCCGCGTCGATGTCGCCCCCGTGACCCGTGTGGAAGCCGGCGACGACGTTGCGCCCGGCATCCATCACCCGCTCGTCGGGCGTCCGGTCGGGGTGCAGCAGCGGAGCCCCGGGCCGTCGCGCGTCCTCGGGGGCGAAGACGGCGGGCAACACGTCGTACTCGACGCGGACCGCGCGGCAGCCGGCATCCGCCGCTTCCGCCGTCTCGGCGACGACCGCCGCGACACGCTGGCCGACGTGGCGGACGACGTCGTCGAGCATCCGCGTGTCGTCGGGGTCGTCGGTGCGGTGCTCGTGGCGGCCGGTCGAGTAGCGGATGTCGGGGACGTCGAGGTGGGTGAAGACCGCCACGACACCGGGTGTTGCGAGAGCCGCAGCCGTGTCGATCGAGGTGATCCGCGCGTGTGCGTGGGGTGAGGTGACGACCCGCAGCACGAGCGGCGGACCGCCCGGCACGGGCTCGTCGAAGGTGAAGGGCTCCTTGCCCTGCACGATGCGGCGGGCGGCGTCGGGGGCGACCGAGGTGCCGACGCGGCCGGCGTCCGTGGCCGCGCGTCCGGTCTCGCGCACGGGGCCGAGCACGGACTCGCGGATCGCCTCGCGGATCGGGCGGTACCCCGTGCACCGGCACAGGTTGCCCTTCATGCGGCGGTCGAGGTCGTCGAGGTCGGTTTCGCACAGCGTGGAGGCCGTGACGCTCATCCCCGGGGTGCAGAACCCGCACTGGAACCCGAACCCGGATGCCAGCGCCTCCTGCACCGGGTGCAACTCGTCGCCCGGAGCGAGCCCCGCGGCCGTCGTGATCGAACGCCCCTCGAGACGCATCGCCGGGACGATGCAGGAGTGCGTCGGCTCACCGTCGAGCAGCACCGAGCACGCGCCGCAGTCGCCCGCGTCGCATCCCTTCTTCACCTCGACATGCCCGGTCTCGCGCAGCAGCGTGCGCGCGCACTGACCGGGCCGCGGGTCGGCCTCGACGGCGGACCCGTTGACCTGGAACTTCACTCGGTGTCCTCCTGCTGGACCGTGCCGGCTCGGTGTCGCGTGCTCACGCGGCACCCTCGTGCGCCTCGCGCACGAACCCCGCGCGCAACCGCTCCGCGAGCACCACGCTCACCCCGCGCCGCCAGTCGGCGCTCCCGAGCGGATCGGTGTAGAAATCGGTGGCGGATGCCACGGCATCCCGCAGCTCGCCCGCACCGGGGACGCGCGCGAACCGCAGCACGCGCGGCCGCCGCACCGCGGCCGTGACGACGAACACCGACGATCCGTCCGGATCGACGCGGGCCGTGACCACCGCACCGGAGCGGCCGAGCTCGGCCAGCGCGATCTTCTGCAGGCCGACGCGCGAGGCGAGGGCCGCGAGGGGGACGTCGAGTGCGCGAACGACCTCGCCGCGCTCGAGCGAGGTCGCGGCGTTGTCGATGACGAGCTCGGCGACGGCGATCCGGCGCTCGCCGCCGTCGGGCGTCCAGATCAGGGCCGTGGCATCCAGGGTCGAGAGGAAGGCGATCATCGCGCCCGCCGCGAACGCCTGGCAGACGTTGCCGCCGACGGTGGCGGTGTTCCAGATCTTGAACGACGCGAGCAGCGCGTCGGCCGACGGCCGCGCGAGCGCGAGCGATGTCCACGCCGCGGGCGCCTCGCGCTCGACCCACGCCAGGAGCCGCGCGATCGTGCAGGTCGCCCCGATGCGCAGGCCCTCGTCGGTGACCTCGACGTCGGGCCAGCCGAGGGTGGTGAGATCGACGAACCCGGTGGTGTGCGGCTGCGGTTCGCTCATGATCCACGTTCCGCCGGCCATGACGACCTCGCCGGGGGCGAGCGCGAGATCCGCCCGGGTGCGAGCGGCGCGGTACGAGGTGACGGTGGTGATGTCCACGCGTCAGCCCGCCAGGATCTCGCCCGACCACGCTCCATCGGCGAGTCGGTAGTGCTGACGGGTGCTCTGCCCGGCGGGGTCGCCGCGCCAGAACGTCAGGGTCAGGGGACGCAACCGGAAACCCACCCAGCGCTGCGGCGGGTCGAGGATCGGGTGCGAGGAATCGAACTCGGCCCACACGCGCCGACGCTCGTCGGCGGGGAGCTGCGCGTTGTCGAGCGTGTTCATCCAAGCGAGCAGCTGCAGGTAGCGCGACCGCTGCGCGTACACGGCGGCGGCCTCGCGGGCGCTCACCCGCTCGACGATCCCCCGGACGACGAGCTGCCGACCCACCTCGGGCCACGCGACCGCCATCGCCGCGACGGGATTCGCCGCGATCTCGGTGACCTTGGCGCTGGCGGAGTCGGTGTGGAAGTAGAGGCCCGTGGCGTCCCGATCGCTCACGAGCACGTGGCGGAGCGAAGGCAGGCCGTCGCGTCCGATCGTCGACAGCGCGGCGAGGGGCCGCAGCTCGCTGTCGTGCGGCGGAAGCCACCGCACCATCAGCGCCAGCGGGTCGGCGACGAGGGCGTCGGCCTCGTCGATGTCGGAACCGAACGTGGTACCTGCCGTGATCATGGCCACCTCCGGGGTGCAGTGTCATCGCTGAGCGTAGGCATCGTGCGTTTCGGTGATGTTGCCGCCATGAACATTCGCTGAAACACAGGGTTCGTACACTCCGGGCATGACCCTGCTGCCCCTGCTGGACGCGTGCCCCAAGCGCATGGAATACGGCCCGTGCGGGGGCGTCGGCTTCGACGGATCGTGCGAGGTCGACGCGGAGCACACGTGCGCGTTCCTGCCGCGCCGGACGGTGCCGTGGACGGGCGTCGACCGCGTCTCGGCACCTGCCCCGGGCCCCCGCACCGCTGCCGCCGCGGAGACCCTCGCCTCGCTCGGCACGCGCCCGTGGGTCGTCGCCGACCTCCCCGCGCGGGCGCTGAGCGTGGCATCCATCGACTCGTGCGCCGCGGTGCTCGCCGGAGAAGTGGATGCCGTCCTCGCCGGCGACGCGGGAACCGCGCGGGTCCAGTTCCCCCCGGCCTACCGCGCCCACCTGCTGCAGCGCGCGGGGCTGGGGGTGTGGACGGGGCTGAACATGCGCGACCGCAACCGCGTGGCGATCGAGGGGGAGCTGGCGGCCCTGGCCGTCGAGGGGGTGGCCGGGGTGCACTGCGTCACCGGCGACCACACCCGCACGGGGCACCGGCCCGATGCCGCGCCCGTGTTCGACCTCGACTCGACCGAGGCCGCCGCCCTCGCCCGCGCCGCCGGACACGTCGTGTCGGTCGCGGCCTCCCCGGTCGCGCCGCCCGTGGAGCGTCGGGCCGCGCGGCTGCGCGAGAAGCTGCGCGCCGGCGCCGACGTCTGCTTCGTGAACCATGCCGGGGGAGCGGAACCGGTGCGGCGGTTCATCGACGCCGTGGCCGCCCCGGTGCGGTTCATCCCGTGCGTGCCGGTCGTCGTGGATCACGCCTCGGCCGACGTGCTGGAGTCGTTCACGACGCTCGCGGTGCCGGACGGGTTCCTCGCGCGCATCCGCGGCGCCGCCGACCCCCGCGCCGAGGGCATCGCGCTCGCGGTCGCGCTCGCCGAGGAGATGCTCGTGATCCCGGGCGTGGCCGGCGTGAACCTGTCGGGCGGCCGCGACGGCGGCGAGGAGTCGTTCGCCGAGGCCCAGGCGGAGATCGCGCGGCGGCTGCGCTGACGCCGGCCGGGGACACAACGAAGGAGAACAGCGGCCCGGGTGGGGTTGCGGCCCGGGGTGGTGGCATCCGGGGTGCAGATCTCCTGCGTTGTGTCCGCCGGGGGTGCGCGGATGCCGCGGAGGCGGCGGCTTCGCGGGAGTTGTGCGGTGTCGCGCCGACGGGTCAGGCCGGAGTGCGGACCGCGGCGAACCGGTTGACCCGGCGGTGCGCGAAGCCGAGGCGCTCGTACGCCGCGATCGCGCCGACATTCGTCGCGGCCGCGTGCATCATGGCGCGGTCGCCGCGTTGCTGGATGTGGAACGCGACGTCCAGCACGAGCCGCGAGGCGAGGCCCTGCCGCCGGTGCTCCTCGTCGACGGCGACGGCGCTGATCTCGGTCCACCCGGTCGGGTGGAGCCGCTCGCCGGCCATCGCGACCAGGCGTCCTCCGCGACGGATGCCGATGTACCGGCCCAGCTCGTACGTGCGGGGCCGGAAGGGTCCGGGCTGGTTCCGATCGACGATCGCCAACATCTCGGCCGCGTCGGCGGCGTCGAGCTCGACCGCCTCGTCGAACGGCCGCGGCTGTAGCGCCGGGGTCTCGACGAGCTGAACGCCCTCGCCCCCACCGAGGAACTCCCACCCGTCCGGGGTCTCCCCCTCGTAGCCCGACAGCCCGACCTCGGCGCCCGCGCCGACGAGGTCGCGCAGGGCGTCCCACACGTGCGGGTCGTCCCACGTCCGCACGGCCACGAACGGGGCCACGTCCTCCGGATACCGCCGTACCAGGTCGCCGCCGATCGCGAAGCGCGCGTGCGGCCCCGCGAGCGAGTGCCACGCGGCGTTGTCGAGCACCGCGGCGTTGTCGAGCACCGCGGCGTTGTCGAGCGGAGCGCCCGTTGAAGCGTCGACGCGGGCGGAGTCGTCGGCGGTCGAGGCGGTGGGAGAGAGATCGGCCGAGCTCATGGCATCCATTCCGGGTGGGGTACCCGGAATGCAACGCCGGACGGGGCGGGTCATTCCCGGTCCTCGGCGAGCCGAACTCCCGAGAAACTGCCGTGTCGGAGAGCCGTGGCCGTCGGATTCGGCTGGGCGACTCGATTTCTCAGGAGTTTCCGCCCGCCGCCCCCGCGTGCTCAGTGCATGATCATGCCGCCGGTGACGTTGATCGCCTGGCCGGTGAGGTAGCCCCCGGCGGGCGAGGCGAGGAAGTGCGTCACCCCGGCGACGTCCTCCGGGATGCCGAGGCGACCGAGCGGCGACTTCGCGCTCCACGCCGCGACGTCGGCCTCGGACCGGGTGTCGGCGCCCATGTCGGTGAGCACGTACCCCGGGCAGACGGCGTTGACGGTGACGCCGTGGCATCCCCATTCCTGCGCCCCGGCGCGCGTGAGCGCCACGACCGCCGCCTTCGACGCCGCGTAGTGCCCCTCGCCGCCGCCGCCGTGCTTGGCGGCCATGCTCGCGATGTTGACGATCGAGCCCTGCCGGGCCTCGAGCATCACGGGGGCGACCGCCTGCATCGTGACGAGAGTCGCGCGGGCGTTGATGTCGAGGACGCGATCCCAGTCGTCGACGGTGATGTCCAGGAGCGACGCGTGCTGGAAGATCCCGGCGCAGTTCACCAGGACGTCGACGCCGCCGAGCGCCTCGATCGCCTCGCCCACCGCGCGCCGCGTGTCGAGCGGGTCGAGAAGATCGACCGGGAAGAAGGATGCCGAGCATCCCGCGGGCGCGCGCCGGTCGAGCACCGCGACCTCCGCGCCGTCGGCCGTGAAGCGCTGGACGATCGCGGCGCCGATGCCGCCGGAACCCCCGGTCACGATGACGCGCTGCGACATGGTTCTCCTCACCCGGGCGTCGGGAGCGCCCGTCGGCGTCACCGTACGCCCGGGCGCGAACGGCCCCGCGACGCGGGTGTTTCGGTGGCGTAACGGGGCGCCGTGGCCCGTCCCGGCGGCCCCTGCTCGTGAGAAACGGCGTTCGCGTCCAGGAACGGCGGGTCGTCCCGTTCCTCGCCGGGATCAGCGTTTATCGGCGGGGGCCGCGAGCATCGCCCACACCTCGGTGACGTCGACCTCGAGCCGGGCATCGGTCCCGCGTGAGCGCCAGGCGTCGCGATCGAAGACGAACGCCCCCTCCACCGCGAGTACGTACAGCCGCTTCGTCGGCACGTCGAGCACGGTCGCCGGATCGTCGTCGCCGGCATCGCGGGGGAGTCGCGCGGCCAGCACCGCACGGATCGCCGGGGCCTCGGCATCCACCTCCCGCGCCGCGAACGCCAGCTGCACGCCGTCGGCGTCGGCGGGCGCGGCCGTGGAGTCGAAGACGACCCCGGATGCCACCCCCGACGCCGCGATCGCGCGCGCGTGCCGCGCCGAGACGTCGGACTCGACGTACAGGCCGCGCGGGAGGAGCCGGTACTGCGCCGCCGCAGTCCAGGGGCCGTCGGCGTCGGCGGTGCCGATCACGACGAAACGCTGGGTCGCGAGGATCGCGGCCGCGCGCTGCACGGGAGAGGTCATGCGGCCATGTTTCGGGATGCGGGAGACGGCGGTGTTTCCGCGCCGTAACGCTTGCCGCGGCGGGCCCGGTTCCGGCGCTCGAGGGTGTCTCGAGGGTGTTGAGTGTCCAAGACACGCGGACGTGGTCGCGTGGCATCCGCGTGTCTTGGACACTGAACTGGTCGCCGCCGCGCCGCCCGCCCGACCGCACCGCCCGACCCGAGGAGCACCGTGAGCGACAGCGTCCACCCCGCGATCACCGACCCCGACGTCCGCGCGCACCTCGCGCGTCTCGCGGCGCGGGCGGGCACGATCCCCTCGGGAGCAACGGATGCCGAGGGCGACGACGCCGCGCGGATCGCCGAGCTGCGTGCCAACCCGTCGTGGGTGCGGCTGCCCGACGACGACGTGGTCGAGTCGATCGACACCGCCGACGGCGACCTCGCCCTGCGGCTCTACCGGCCGAGGGCCGGGCACCGCGGGACGCTCGTGTTCGCCCACGGCGGCGGGTGGGTCGCGGGCGACCTCGACAACAACGACGCCCTGTGCCGCGCGCTCGCCGCGGCCACCGGCGCGCAGGTGCTGAGCGTCGACTACCGCCTCGCGCCCGAGCACCCTTTCCCCGCGGGTCTCGACGACCTCGACCGCGCGCTGCGCTTCGCCGCCGCGGGAGCCGGCGGTCTCGTCGATCCCGCGCTCCTCGGCGTCGCCGGGCACAGCGCGGGCGGCAACCTCGCCGCCGCTCTGGCGTTGCGCTCCCGCGAGGCTCGGGCCCCCGGCATCCGGATCCAGGTTCTACTGTGCCCCGTGCTCGACGCCCCCGATCCCGACCGGCCCAGCTACCGTGCGCACACCGAGAACCTGCCGCTGACCGCGAAGGGCATGCAGTGGTACTGGGGGCTGTACGTTCAGGATGCCGCGGGGGCGGGCGCCGCCGCGGGTGCCGCCGCCCCGGTGCCCGTCGAGGCCGCGCCGTTGCGCGCGCCGGACCTCGCCGGTTCGGCTCCGGCCGTGATCGTCGCGGCGGGCGTCGACCCGCTGTCGGACGAAGCCGAGGAGTACGCCCAGCGGTTGACGGCATCCGGGACCCCCGTCGAGTTCGTGCGACGGGAGGGGGTTCCGCACCTGTTCCTGGTGTTCCCGTCGACGCCCGCGCGCGACGCCGTGCTGGCGGCGGTGGCGCCGGCGGTGCGGGCGGCGTTCGCCTGACCTTCTCGAACCTCGTCCCACTTGTGGTCGGTCTGACCCCTTCACAGCGACCGTTTGTGGGACATGTTCTGCCGAGAGTGGGACGAGGGACGCCCGCAAACAGCCCGCCACCCTCTCGGAACACCGCGGAAACACGCGATTGTTACCGTCATCAACATGTCGCTTCTGGTCACGAACGCACGGCTCATCACGGTCCCCGCAGGCACCGACGACCCCGGCTACATCGAGCGCGGATACCTGCTCGTCCAGGACGGACGCATCGCCGCGATCGGCGCCGGCGACCCCGCCCCGGGGCTCACGGCCGACGAGATCCTCGACGTCGACGGCAAGTTCGTCGCCCCCGGGTTCGTCTCCTCCCACAGCCACCTCTTCACCAGCGGCTCCCGCGGGCTCGGCGTCGACCAGACGCTCTACGGCTGGTGCACGTCGATGTTCAGCGTGCTCAACAACGCCTCGCCCGACCAGATCTACTGGGCGACGCTGCACGGGTCGCTCGACTTCCTCGCCAACGGCGTGACGACCGCCTACAACTTCACCGACCCGCTGCTGCCATGGGAGCCGATGGTCGAGGGCAAGCGCGCCGACGGCGGCGGCATCCTGCGCGATCACGCGTGGCACACCCGACAGGCGGATGGATGCCACGACGCGGGGCTCCGCTTCGTCGACTCCATCGCCCTGGACGCGACCGTCGGCACCGACGACGAGATCTTTGCGCGGTTCGAGGCCTCCCTCGACCACGTCCTCGCGATGGACCCGGACATCGCGCTCGGCGCCTCGATCATGGGACAGGTGCAGTGGTCGACGCGGCCCGACGCCGCCGAGATCGAGGTCGCCGTCATGGACCGCTTCGGCGTCACCAACCAGGCGCACTTCCTCGAGACGTTCGAAGCGATCGAGCACCAGCAGACGAAGTTCCAGCTCTACAAGAACGCCGGTGCCCTGCGCCCCGGCATGATGTTCGGGCACTTCATCCAGACGACGCCCGAGATCATCGCGGATGCCGCCGCCGGCGGCGCCAGCATGTCGTGGCAGCCGGCATCCAACGGGCGTCTCGCGTCGGGCATCGCGCACGTGCCCGAGATGCTCGACCTCGGCATGAAGGTCGGCATGGGCCTGGACGACCAGGCGTGCACCGACGTCGCCGACCCGTGGCAGAACATGCGCATGGGCATGTTCATGCAGCGCGCCCGCACCCACGATCCGCTGTCGATGATGCCCGAGCGGGTCCTCCGCCTGCACACCCTCGGCGGGGCCGAGATCATGGGCGTCGACGACCGCGTCGGCAGTCTCGAGGTCGGGAAGTTCGCCGACTTCGTGGTCGTCGACCCGCGGCTTCCCGACGTCGGCCCGCTGTGGAACCCGGTGCGCAGCTACGTGCTCGCGTGCGGCCTGCGCAACCTGAAGCAGGTGTACGTCGGCGGGAAGCTCGTGAACGAGAACGGTGTCTCGACGAACCCGCTCGCCGCGGAGGCGACGCACGTGCTGCACACGGAGCTCCCGGCGCTGGCGGAGGAGTTCGGCGTCATCCTCTGACACGCGTCCACGCCGTCTCGCGTCCGAGACATCGGGCCGGCCCTCGCGGGGCGCTCGGGTGTCCCGGCACGCGACGCTCGGCGGCGGCAGGGGCCGCCCCAGCCCACGCCTCCGCGATGCCCGACCCGCCGAGCAGCCGGGGCGCGCATCGGCGCGGCCACGGTCTTCTCAGCGCGCGGAAGGGGAGACGCCCACCCGTACGTGGGCGCCGGTCGAGGCCACCCGGAGCGCGTCGTCGAGCTGCGACAGCGGGTAGGTCGCACCGACCAGTTCCGCGAGGGGGTGCTCGCGGCCGTCGCCGTGCAGCCACCGTGAGGAGGCGACGAGGTGGTCGGGGCCGTAGTTGTGGACGCCCCGCACCGTCAACAGGTTCCGCACCACGCGCTCGGCGTCCAGCGCCACCGGCGGGGCGGGGAAGACGCTGCCCACCAGTACGACGACGGCACCCACCCCGGCCACCGCCAGGGCGCTCGTCACCGCGGCGGGTGCGCCCGACGCCTCGACGACCACGGTGATCTCCGTCTGCGGCAGGATCTCGCGCGGGTCCTGCGCCGGGTCGATGGCCGCGTGAGCGCCGAAACGCACGGCGCGGTCTCGGCGGCGCGGATCGGGGTCGGACACGATGACGCGGGCCCCCCGGTCGCGGGCGATGGCGGTCGCGGTGAGGCCGATCAGGCCCGCCCCCGTGACCAGGACCGTCGCGCCGGCGAGTGGTGTCGCGCCCTCTGCGGCCGCGAGCGCCGCGAACGCGGTGGCCGTTCCGCACGCCAGCGGCGCGAGGACCTCGGCGGGGAGGTCCTCGTCCACGCGGACGATCGCCGTCCCCGTGCGCAGGTGCACGTGGGTGGCGAAGCCACCGCGCAGCTCCGCGCGGTCGACGACGCGCTCGTGCCCGTACTTCAGGATGGAGCGGCACTTCTGGGGCAGGCCGCGCTCGCAGCGGTCGCATCGGCTGCACGCCGCGAGGATCGACCAGACGACGCGGTCGCCGAGGTTCACCGGGCGGTCATCGACGGTCCGCACGGGGCCGTCGCCCAGGGCGACCACGCGGCCCACGTACTCATGACCGAGGACGAGCGGCGCGGGCGCAGCGCGATGGCCCTCGGCGGTGTGCACGTCCGACCCGCAGATCGTCGCGAGCTCGACGGCGACCAGCGCCTCGCCGGGGGTGAGTACGACCCGCGGCACCGCGAGGGTCTCGTGGGCGTGCCCGGGGCCGAGGAAGACGCGCGCCTGCGCGGCTGGCACGAGGTCGACGACCCGCTCGTGAGGGATGGGGAGCACGCTCACCGCCCGACCCTGGCCAGCACGGCGGGCAGGTCGGCGACGGAGCCGATGACCTCCCCGGCCCCCGCCGCCAGGAGATCATCGCGCGTCGACGCTCCGGTCAGCACCCCGACCACGAGGCCCGCGCCCGCGGCGGTACCGCTCCGCGCGTCGGAGGGGGTGTCGCCCACCACGGCGACGGCGTCCACTCCCGAGGCGCGGGTTCGGATGAGGGCGGTGAGGTTCAGGTCGGGGGCGGGGCGGCCGCGCCCCACCTCGGCGGGCGTGAGGACGAGGTCGGGCAGGTCGCTCCAGCCGAGTGCGGCGAGGATGCCGACGGCGGTCTTCTTCGAAAAACCCGTGGTCAGGACGACGTGGCGGCCTTCCGCCTGCAGAGCGCGGATGACGTCTTCCGCCCCCGGAACGGCGGCGGCGCGGCCCTCCTCGACGAGGGCGTCGTAGGCCTCTTCGAAGGCGCGGTTCAGCGCCTGGGCCGCCGGCTCCGACACCAGGTGGCGGAACACCTCGATCTTGGACTGGCCCATCGTCTGCTGCACCCAGAGGACGGCGGCATCCCGATCACCGGTCTCGCCCCGTGCGTCCCACGCGCGAGTGAAGGCCTCGACGACGATGCCGCCGTCCTCCACGGTGGTCCCGGCCATGTCCATGACGATGGTTTCGATGCGGGTCATGAGAGTGCTCCTTGCAGGTCGTCGAGGACGGAGGCGGCGAGTCCGAGACCCGTCGTCATGCCGATGCCGGTGGTGACGGCGACGATGTGGACGCCGTCGGTGGGGGAGGTGCGGAGGAAGTCCTGCGGCGCGCTGGCGTAGACGCCCTGCCAGCGTTGGCGGACGGTCAGGTCGCGGCCGAAGAGCGTCCGGCTCAGGCCCCGAAGCGTGTCGAACGCGCCCTCGTCCTGGAAGGGGGTGACGGTGCTGCCGCGGTAATGCGTGTCACCGACCACCAGGGTCCCGTCCGGGCGCTCGGTGTACATCTCGTTGATGTCGCGTTCGAGCATCTCCGGCTGTTCTCGTGCCAGGCGTGCCCGTAGGGCGCCCGCCGAGGGGGCGTGGGAGAACGCGCTGTACCGCAGCAGCGACGATCCGGTGAGCACCGGAACGTCCAGGCTCACGCCGTCGGTCAGGAGCATGTCGAGCCCGCACCGCTGGACGCCGTACCGCTCCGCGACCTCCGGGTAGAGCTGATCGATGTCGTAGTTCACTGCGATCACGATGTTCTCGGCGCGGATCTCGCCCCGCGACGTGTGGAGGATGCCGGATTCCGCCCCCCACGCCGCGGTGCGCCAGCGGAACTCCACCCCGCATTCGGCGAGGTGACGGGCGATCGCGGGACCCGCCTCGCGCGGGTCGACCTGGAGGTCGTCGTCGACGTGCGCTGCGCCGACCGCACCGACGACGGGCGCCCGACGCCCCGTCTCGTCGGAGCTGAGCATGCGGCCCGCGCCCGACTCCTCGACGACGGCGAGCTCCTCGGCGGTCCGCGCGACCACGAGGGTGCCGTGGCGGCGGATCCAGAACCCCGCACGTTCCGCGAGGTCGAGCCAGATCCCGTGCGAGCGCCGAGCATACTCCCCGGCCTGCCCGGAGTGGACGTGCGTGCCGATGTGGCCGAAGTTGCGCACGGTGGAGCCCACGATGGCATCCATCCGATCCACCACGACGACGCGGAGGCCTCGTCGGTGCGCGGCCCACGCGTGTCCGAGGCCGACGATGCCCGCGCCGACGACGGCGAGATCGAATTCGGGGGGACGGGTCATTTCAGGGCCTTCCGGATGCCGATGGCGATCGCCTCGATGACGATCACGAGCACGGTGATGAGGATGATGAACATCGACGCCTGCGCGTAGTTCGATACGCGCAGTGAGTCGTACAGGTAGAGACCGATGCCGCCGCCGCCGACGATGCCGAGCAGCGTCGCGGCGCGCACGTTCTGCTCCAGCAGGTACAGCAGATGCCCGACCATCGCCGGAAGCGACAGGGGCAGGGACGACGAGAAGTACACCTGGGCGCGCGTGGCTCCGACCGCGAAGAGCGCGCGCTCCGGCCCGTGCGCGACCTCCTCCAACGAGTCGGCGATGAGCTTGCCGAGCAGGCCCACTCCGCCGATCGCGAGGGCGAGCGTGCCCGCCTGGGCCCCCAGGCCCGTGATGATGACGAAGAAGATCGCGAGGATCAGTTCGGGGATGCCGCGCACGATCAGCAGGAGGCCGCGGAAGGTGCCACGCACGAGGCGGTTCGGGGCGACATTCGATGCCGCGAGCGAACCGACGATGAGCGACAGCACGGCCGACATCAGTGTGGCGGCGAAAGCGACCTGGAAGGTGACGAGCACGGCACCCCACACCTGCTCGGCGGTGTAGATGCCGAACGTGGGCGGCCACAGGTTGTCTTTCGCGAGCAGGGTGGGCAGGTTTCCCCAGAAGGTGAGCAGATCGCCCCGGGGGGCCTGAGCGGCGACGAAACTCGCGGCGAGGACGGCGACGGTCAGCCACACGGCCACGCGGGAGGCGATCCGCTCGCCCGTCCACGGCTGCTTCATGGCTGCCTGGATCGCCCAGGTGCGGTCCACGCTGCCCTCGGGGGGTCGGACGGCGGATGCGACGGCCGCCGATCGTCGCGAAGCGGCACGCACCAGCCGATCGCCGACGCCACCGCCCACGGGCGAGACGCCGAGGAGCCGGGACCGCACGACGGAGGAGACGACTTCGAACACGATGCACAGCACGACGATGGTGATGGCGATCGGGATGGCGCGGCGGTAGTTCAGCGCGTGGATCGAGTTCGCGAGCTCCAGGCCGAGGCCGGCGACGCCGACGTAGCCGAGGATGACGGTCTCGCGCAGGTTGATGTCGGCGCGGTGCAGGCCGATCGCGACCCAGGCCGGGAACGCCTGCGGGACGATGGCCGACCAGAACTGCTGTGCGCCGGTTCCGCCGGTGGAGCGGATCGCGCGACGCGGTCCTTCGTCGACCTGCTCGATGGCATCCGCCATCATCTTCGAGATCATCCCGATGGAGTGCAGGAAGAAGGCCAGGATGCCGGGCAGCGGGCCCAGCGCGAAGAGGAAGACGAAGATGCTGGCGAAGGCGACCGCGGGGATCGCCCGCGAGACGATGCCGATCCCGCGGCAGATCACCATGACGACAGCGTTGGGGGTGGTGGTGCGGGCGGCGCCGTAGGCGATCGGGATGGACACGAGGAAGGCGAGGAACGTTCCGCAGATGACGATGCCGAGGGTCATCACGATCGATGACGCGAACTCGCCGACGGGTTCCCAGCCCTCCCACATCAGCGCGTCGCTCGCGCGGTCCCATCGCCAGCCCGGCCAGGCGAACGGCACCGTGCGGGCGAAGAACTGGGGGAGGTTGCCCAGGCTGCCGACGATCGCCGGTATCGAGAAGCCGAGGCCCGAGAGGGAGGCGATCCCCAGGCCGAGGAGGCTCACGAGCGTCAGGATCGAGGCGACCGTCGCGCTCCGCAGGCGAGGGCGGGCGACCGCCGCGATGCGGGCGTGGAGGTCATCCGTCGCGCGGCGTTCGAGAAGGGTCATCGCGAGTCTCCTGAGGAGGCCGGCGTCTGCTCGTCGCGGAGAGCGGAGCGCACGTCGGCGAGTTCCCGCTCGATCACGTGCAGTTCGGTCGTCGTGGTGGCGACACGACCGTAGATCTCCATGACCTCGTCGCGACCGATGCCGGCGGTGCGGGTGTCGAGGACGACGCGGCCGGCGCGCAGCCCCACGATGCGGTCGGCCCAGTCCAGGGCGAGATCGACCTGGTGGAGGCTGCAGACGACGGTCAATCCTCGTTCGGCGGCGATTTCGCGAATGAGGGCCATGACCTGCGATCTCGACTCGGGATCCAGCGACGCGACGGGCTCGTCGGCGAGAAGGATCTCGGGGTCCTGCATGAGGGCGCGGGCGATGGCGACGCGCTGCTGCTGTCCGCCCGACAGCGTGTCGGCGCGCTGATAGGCGCGCTCGAGCAATCCGACGCGGTCCAAGTGACCGAGGGCGCTCAGGCGGAGGGCTTTGGAGTACGACCACAGGCCCAGGCGTGGCCCGCGCACCGTCGACAGCGCCCCGGTCAGAACGTTCTCGAGCACGCTCAGCGGCCCGACGATGTCGAACTGCTGGAAGATGAATCCGATGCGCCCCCGCAGGTGGCGGAGCGCGGCTCCGCGAAGCCCGGCGACGTCCTGGCCGAGGGCCCGGACGCTCCCCGATGTCGGTGTCTCGAGTCCGTCGATGTGTCGGAGCAGCGTGGACTTCCCCGAGCCGGAAAGACCCAGGAGAACGACGATCTCGCCACGCGGGACCGTCAACGACACCCCCGACAGAGCGGGATCGGTGGCGCCGGCGTACGTCTTGCCGAGGTCGGTGATCTCGACGACGGGGGTGTCGTTGACCGTCATGGTGCGATGTCTCCGCGACTCACTGGCAGGATTCGACGGTCGGCAGTTCCGCGCAGAGGTCGCGGATCTGGTCGTAGTAGGAGTCGTCGACGGGCTTCGTGCCCGCGAACCATTCCTTCGCTGCCTTCGCGTCGCTGACCTTCACCCCGGCGGCGATCATGTCGTCCATCGTGGTTTCGCTCAGCTTGGCGACGAGGATGTCCTTGATCTCCTGAGGCAGCTGGTCGGCGTAGACGAGCGGGGCCCCCGGGACCAGCTGGCGGGCGACCTCGACGACGGAGCCGTCGGCGATCTTCGGGTCTGCGACCGCGTACTCGGCGAAGCCCGCGACGCATTCCGTGCCCGCGGCGACCTTCTCGGCCGACGCGTCGTGCTTCCCCGCGAAGACCGGCGTCAGGTCCTTCGAGGGGTCGACGCCCGCCTCCAGCAGCGCCTTGCTCGGGAAGAGATACCCCGAGGTCGACGTCTCGGACACGAAGCAGACGTTCTTGCCCGCGAAGTCGGCGAGGTCGGCGACGCCGGCCGACGGGTTGGCGATGGCGACGGAGTAGTAGCCGGGCTCCTTCAGGTCGCCGGTCAGCTGACCGGCGAACGGCGTGATCTGGGCGCCGTTCTTCCAGGCGTTGTAGTACGTGAAGCCGGAGAACGCCGCGACGTCGATCTTGCCGGCGATCGATGCCTCGATGAGTGCGGTGTAGTCAGCGGCCTCGAAGTAGTCGACCTGCTTGCCGGTGATGATCGACAGGTACTGACCGAGGGGTTCCCAGTTGTTCTGGGTGGACTCGGTGTCGGGGACGACTCCGAAGATGAGGGTGTCGGATTTGCCGGAGGCGTAGACGCCCTCGGCCGTGGCCGTCTGGCCGGGGGTGTCCGCGGCGCCGGATGCGCACGCGGTGAGCGAGAGGGCGGCGAGACCGAGGGTCGCGCCGACGGCGAGGAGGCGACGAGAGATGCGCATGGCAGTGCCTTTCGGGCGGATGCGGGGTGATCGGGTTCGACTGTCACGGCGTCGTTCTCGCCGCGGCGAACCCGACTCTGCCAGGCTCACCGCCCAGGTGTATACCTACGTTGGCCCTGTTTCACAGTTGTTCACCTATGTGCCGCGGGCTTCTTACTGGGAGTCCTCGTCAAGCGTCGGTAGTCTCGCGGGGTGAGCGACCCCGTGTACAAGCAGATCGCCGACGATCTGCGCCGGCGTATCGACCGCGGCGATCTGGCTCCCGGTGACGAGATCCCCACCGAGGCGGAGCTGGCCACGCGCTGGCAGACCTCCCGAGGTCCGATCCGCAACGCCCTCGGCGCATTGCGCAACGAGGGTCTGATCGAGACCACCAGGGGCCGTCCCGCTCGGGTCGTCGAGAAGAAGGCGGGACAGCGCGTCGATCTCGTCGTCCCGTTCACGCGGTGGGCGCGTGACATCGGAGCGGTGCCCGGGGCGCGGACCGTCGAAGTCGCGCTGCGACGTGCCGACGCGGCGCAAGCGAGGGCGCTCGCGGTCGACCCGGGCACCCCGGTCGTCGATGTGCTGCGGTTGCGACTGCTGGATGACCGACCGACGATGCTCGAGCGTCTGACCTATCTCGAACCGGTGGGGCGGATGCTCTTCGACACCGATCTGGATGCCGTGTCCATCACCGAGTACCTCGAGGGGCGCGGCGTCACATCGTCATCGGTGCAGCACGAGATCGACGCGGTGGCCGCCGACGACACCGACGCCGAATTGCTGCAGGTGGTGCCGGGGCATCCCCTCTTGCGCTTGCGTCGCGTCGCCCGGGATTCCGCGGGGGCTCCCTTCGAGGCTTCGGATGACCGCTATCTGAGCGACATCGTGCGCTTCACCGTGTGGGCCAGTGGACGCTCCGCGACGGGGGACCACTACGTCCGCGCGCTGGGCGCCAGCACCTGATCACGAGGCGATGAGCGCGATGCCGCCGACGACCACGACCGAGACCCCGAGGCGCAGGGCCGGGCTGCTCTCGCGCAGCACCACCACCCCGTAGAGCGACACGATGACCACGCTCACTTCGCGGAGGGGTGCGACGAGCGCGAGCGGAGCGATGGCGACGGCCGTGAGCACGAGGATGTACGCGAGCGGCGAGAGGATTCCGAAGGCGACGAGGGTGCGCCATTGCTCGCGGACGACGGGGACGACCGAGGGCAGGCGCCGTCCGAGGATCGCCGTGAAGAGGAGCGTCTCCAGGAAGGTGCATCCCACCATGAACGCCACGGGGCTGATTCCCCAGGTGCGCACCGCGGCGGTGTCCCAGAGTGTGTAGGCGGCGATCGCCACCCCTGTCAGCACGCCGAACACGAGGGCGGGATCGACCCGCTTGCCGGTGGTCCCACGGCCGCGCCTGCCGATGAGTCCGGCGCCGACGACGCCCGCGATGATCAGGGCGATGCCCACGAGGGAGAGTGGCGACGGGCGCTCGCCGAGCACGGCGATGGCCACGACGACGCTCAGCAGGGGCCCCACTCCCCGGGCCGTCGCGTACACGGTGGACAGGTCACCGGAGGTGTACCCGCGCTGCAGAACGAGCATGTAGCCGACGTGGATCAGGGCCGATACGCCGATGCCGGCGAGGAAGCCGCCGACGTCGGTCGTACCGATACCCCCGGTCACCGGGACCGCCGCGGCCCAGATGGCCGTGCTGCAGAGCGACCCCGCCCAGAGGAACGGCACGCCCGATCGGCTGGACCCGTGGGCGATGACATTCCACGCGGCGTGGGTGATCGCGGCGGCGAAGACGAGGACGAAAGCGAAAGAGGACACGGGACCCATCTGCGTGTCGCGGGCGCGACAAGCGGGTCCTCCAGGCTTTTGTCCGTTCAGATGACGTCGATCCGCGGTCGGGTCGACGTGGCGCCGCTCGGACCAGGCGAGTCGGAACTCCGGAACCCTAGACGCTGTCCCGGCAGACGTTACACCCTGCGAGTGGCGGGTCCCCCCGCGACGTCGAGGTGATGGATGTCGAGACGGGAGGTGTCGGGACGCACGGGAGGGACCGGTCCCGTAACGTCGAGCGCAGAGGCTCGTCACGACGTCGTGAGGACGTGCTCTCGGACACGGACGCACGAAAGGGCCATCATGACCGCACCCGACCCCGCGATCTCACCACCGGCATCTTCCGATGAGCGCTTCGCCGCGGTCACATCCGGACTGATCGCGGGAGTGAGGTCGCGCGACGACCTGGCGGGTCTCGTCCTCCTGGGCTCCGCCTCCGACGCGGGCGCACATCGTCGTGACGAATGGTCGGACCACGACTTCTTCGTCATCGCGCAGACAGGGCGAGGCGACGCGGCACGCGCGGACCTCACCTGGCTCCCCGACCCGCACCGCATGGTCCTCCTCGCGCGAGAAGGGGGCATCGGGTTCGTGGCGATGTACGACGACGGGCACGTCCTCGAATTCGCGCTCGCCGAGCCACCGGAACTCGCCGGGGCCGTCGCGGGTGACGCCAGCGTCGTGGTCGACTCCGACCAGGTCACCGCTCAGATCGTCGCCGCCGGTCAGCGGGAAGCGGTCGCGCGTGACGCGTTCGACCCGATCAACGAGACGAATCTCGTCCTGGTCAAGATCCTGCTGGGCATGGGACGGGTCCGGCGCGGGGAGATCCTGAACGGCGGCCAGTTCATCCGTCTCCACGCTGTCAACCACCTCGTACGCGCCATCCGAGCCCGGTACCCCGGAGCCGCACCGGAGTCGCGCGACCGTATCGACCCGACACGGAGATTCGAGCACGATTACCCACGGTGGGCCACCGAGATCAGCGGTGCCCTCGACAAGCCGGTAGAGGAAGCGGCGCACGCCCTGTTCGTCCTCGCCTGCGACATCCTCCGACCCGGCTGGGAGGACTTCCCCGACCGCGCCGCCCGCGCGGTCGGGCGCCGTCTCGGGTGGTGACGTTCCGGCGCGCCTCGATTCGCATTCTGAAGCAGCGTGTCCGGGATACTCGACCCGGCTTGTGCGAGCCTGGGCGCATGCGCACGACGATCGCGGGTCTCGACGTCCACGTCTCGCACGACGACGTCGCCGGGCGCGACGTGCTGCTCTGGCACCACGGCTCGCCGCAGACCGGTGCGATCCTTCCGCCCGTGGAGGCGGCGGCCGACGCCCGCGGGCTGGCTGTCGTGTCGGTGGCTCGGCCCGCCTATGCGCTCTCCCCGCGCGTGCCGGGTCGGACCGTCGCCGACGTCGCCGTGGGGCTGCGTTCCGTGCTCGAGGCGTTGGGTGTGGCATCCGTCGTCTCCGTCGGGGCGTCGGGCGGCGGACCGCACGCGCTCGCGTGCGCGGCCGTGATGCCCGGGCTCGTCCGCCGCGTCGTGACGCTCGCGTCGCCCGCGCCGTTCGACGGAACCGAGGAGTGGTTCGCCGGGATGCAGGCGCCGCGAGCGCTCCGCGCCGCGGCGGAGGGTGAGGTGGCGCGGCGCTGGTTCGCCGAGGTCGACGAATTCGATCCGGACTCCTTCGTGGATGCCGACTACGCGGCACTGCGAGGGGAGTGGGCGTCGCTCGGCGCCGACGTCGGGGCGTCGGCCGAGTTCGGCGACGACGGGCTCATCGACGACGACCTCGCCTTCGCGCGGCCGTGGGGGTTCGATCTGGCAGATGTCACGGCATCCGTCCTGCTGGTGCAGGGCGAGCGGGACCGCGTGATCCCGCCGCGGCACGCGGAGCTGCTTGCGGAGGCGCTCCCGAACGCGGCGCTGCAGACGCACCCCGGCGACGGCCACGTCTCGGTGCTGCGGCACCTCGCGGCCGTGCTCTAGCCGATCCGTGATCGCCCGGCCGTCGACGTGCCGGCAGGCTTGTGGAGCTCGATTGACGTGCGATAGACAGGGCGAAGGGGAACTCGCGACCGCTCGCTACCGAGGCGGCGGGTGAAGTACGGGCGTTCCGTTTCCGGGGGAAAACGACATGCCGCACTATCCGCGCACCCGTGTGCGCTCCTGGTTCGCCGCGACAGCCATCGCGGGGATACTCCTGGCGGGCTCCGTAGTGGCGAGTCCCGCGTCAGCGGCTTCGACGCCGAGCCCCACTCCGGCCGTGACCGCCACGCCGACAGCGAGCCCCTCCCCGACGGCGACGGGTACTCCCTCGCCGACGCCGTCACCCTCGGCGACCCCGACGCCGACGCCCTCGGCGACCCCGACGCCGACCGCGACGCCGACCCCCTCGACACCGCCCACCGAGAGCCCCGCTCCGCCCGCGGCGCGGGCAGCCGCGGCGACCGGGTCGATCTCCGGCACCGTCACGCTGCCGGCTGGGCTGACGTCGACGACCCCATTGCGGGTCGACCTGCAACAAGTCGGGTCCAGCGTGCGCATCCCCGCCGTGGTGAGCGGGTCGGCCGCAGGCCCCCTGACGTATTCGGCGGCGAACCTGGCGGCGGGGAGTTACACCGTGCGGGTGTACTCGACGAATGAGGACTCCGTCCCCCTGGCGCCGCAGTGGTGGCAGAACGCCGCCACCCGCGATGCCGCCACCCCTGTGGTCCTCGCCGCGGGTGAGAACCGCTCGGGGATCGACTTCGTCGCGCAGAAGCTCGCCACGGTATCCGGGAAGGTCACGACTCCATCGGGCGTTGCGAGGACACTGGTGACGGTCACGGCTGTCCCGTTGACCGCCGGGGGACGCAACGTCACCGCTCGTCCGGCCTCCGACGGCGCGTACACGCTGCGCGGACTCACGCCGGGTGACTACCGGGTGTCGTTCACCGAGTACGGCGGACGCGTCGCGACCCAGTGGTGGAACAACGCCGCGGTCGCCGCCGACGCGGCGACCATCCGACTCGCCTCGGGAGCCGCGCGAACGGGCGTGAACGCAGCCCTGGTCGCGCCGGCATCCATCTCGGGAACCGTCGCCATTCCGAGCTGGGTCGATCGGTCGGCGGGGACCATCACCGTTGACGTGCTCCGCGTCGGCTCCCCGGACACCCTGTTCACCCGCACAACGGTGAGCATGGCCTCGTTGACGTACTCCGTCGGCGGACTCCCCCCGGGCTCGTACAAGCTGCGTTTCGGCTCGACCGGTCTCCCCCTGCAGACGCAGTGGTGGAAGGGCGCGAAGGGTCCGGCTGATGCGACGGCGGTGGTCGTCGGCGCGGGTCAGAAAGTGACCGTGAACCCGACGCTCGCGGAGGCGCCCTACGCGGCCATCTCCGGTACCGTGACGCTCCCCGCGGGGACGTCGTTCTCGGACGGCACGGTCACCGCGCAGATCGTGTCGGTGTCGACCGGTGCGGTGGTTCGGCAGGAGAAGGTGAACTCCGACGGGACCTACATCGCGCGACTCCTCGACCCGGGGGTGTATCGCGTGAGGATCGTGGCCGAAGGCGTGCGGGTCTTCCCGAAGTGGTGGACCAAGTCGTACGGCGAGTACACCGACATCACGCTCGCTGCGAACCAGAAGTTCACCGGAGTCGACGTCGCCCCCGTCCCGTTCTCCGCGATCTCCGGACGCGTGCGGCTTCCGGCAGGGGTCTCTTACCGCGACGGGTACGTCGTCGTCGACGTGTACTCGAAGTACAACCAGATCGTCGCGTCGGCGATCGTGACACCCGGGGGGACCTACGTCGTGGACGGGCTCCGCGCCGACACCGGGTACTACGTGCGGTTCTCGTCGCCGAACCTGCCGGTCCGCGCCGAGTACTACGACAATGCGACCTCCACCATCACGGCGAAGAGATTGGATCTCGGGGTCGGTCAGACACTCACCGACATCACGGCGAAGCTCGGAGCCGTGACGACGACGAACCTCGCACGGGTGAGCTGACCCCGGAATTCCCTCCCGGCCGGGCAGGCCGAGCTGTAGCCGACCCGGCCCCGGCTCGCCGGCCCCGACGCGCGCCGCGTCTCACTCCGGTGGGGCGGGAGCCAGCCGGTAGAGGATCCGCGGGCGGCCGCGGGCGCCGTACCGGTGCGCGAGGTCGATGACACCGGTCGCGACGAGGTGCTCGAGGTAGCGCTGTGCGGTGGCGCGCGACAGTCCGCACGCGGTCGCCACCTCGGCTGCCGACACGAACGCGACCGGGTCCAGGGCTGCGCGCACCCGCTCGAGGGTCACGGATGCCAAGCCCTTCGGCCGCGCCTCCGGTGCGGTACGCGTCGGCACGCGCACGGTCCCGGTGCCGAGCAGACGGTCGATGTCGCCCTGGCTGAGAGCGCGGTCGCGGTCGGCATCCGCTCTCTCGCTCCGTTCGACGCGGTACGCCTCGAGCCTCCGGCGGAGCGTGTCCGCCGTGAACGGTTTGACGAGGTAGCCGACGACGTGGGCGGCGAGCGCCTGCCGCACGGTGACCTGGTCCTGCGACGAGCTGATGACGAGCACGTCGACCGCCCCGGCGCCGAGGGTCCGGAGTCGGTGCAGCACCTCGACGCCGCTGATGTCGGGGAGGCGCATGTCGAGCAGCACGAGGTCGACGCCCGCCTGCGCCGAAGCGATCGCCCCCGCCCCGTCCGCCGCGGAGCCGACGACCGCGTAGCCCGGCACCTCGGCGACGTAGCGGCCGTGCAGCGCGCGGGCCGCGGCGTCGTCGTCGACGACGAGGACGCGGATCCGGTCGGTCATCGCGGCGCCGCCATGTCGAACTCGAACCTCGTCCCGCCCCACGCCGACCGGGTGACGAGGATCTCGCCGCCGCGCTCGGTCACCGCGCGCCGGACGACGGCGAGCCCGATGCCGCGGCCCGTCCCGGTGAGGTCGGGCTTGGAGGTGTACCCGAGCGTGAACGCGTGCTCGACGTCGCGCGGATCGATCCCCGGGCCGTCGTCGTCGACCGAGCCGTGCAGGACGTCCCCCACGAGGTCGAGGCTGCAGCGGACGCGCGTCGCTCCCGCCTCGGCGGCGTTGCGGCACAGGTTCACGAGCACGAGCACGACGGTCTCGTCGATCGCGATGTCCCGGTCGATGCGCACCTCCAGACGCGCTCCGAGCGAAGAGACCTCGCTACGCAGCGCCTCGATGCTCGCGCTGACGACCGAGGCATCCAGTCGGCTGTCCGAGGGCTCGCGGGGAGTGAGTCCGGGCAGCGCGTCGGAGATGTAGGTCAGGGCGTCGCGGGTGTCGCCGTGCGAGATGAGGCCGTGCAGCACGTGCAGGCGCGTGCCGAACTCGTGCGCCTGCTCGCGCAGCGCCACCATCGTGCGGGCCGTCCGCTCCTGCTCGGCGGCGAGGTCGTCCAGCCGCCGGAAGTGTCGCTCGATCGCCGCGGCCAGCAGCGACGACGCGATCGTTCCGATGACGAGCGCCCCGAGTGCCCACGGCAGGAGGTCGCCGAGCGCGTCGTCGCGGTCGGACAGGATGCTCGACTCCAGCACCCCGACGGCCACCATCCCCACGACGGTCTCCCCGGCGCGCACGGGCACCTTCGCGCGCAACGAGCTGCCCGAGGGGCCCGTCTCGGTGCCGAGGAACGGCACCCCCGCCAAGACGCTCGCATTGGCGGTCTCGACCTGGCGTCCGCGTTGGGCGCTCGCCGGGTGGGTGATGCGGACACCCTCGTCGTCCGTGATCACGACGTAGAACACCCCGGTCGTGCGCTCGATCAGGTCGGCCAGCGGCTGCAGCGTCGCCGTGGCGCCGGTGAGGGCGGCGGCATCCGCGAGCCGTTCCGGCGTGCCGACGGACGACACGGATGCCACGGTGTCGCGGACGTCGTCGAGCTCGGCGAGGCTCGCCGCGACGTCGTACACGCGCTCGGCGGTGTCGTCGCGGATGTGGCGCTCCTGCACCGACGCGGCGATGAAGGTCGTGACGCCGACGGCGGTCAGCACGATGAGGCTCGGCAGCACGACGAGCGCGCGACGGACACCACGGGTGCGGGCCGCGGGGGCGGTGTCGGACATGGGGGTGACATTCTTTCGCGCGCAATATGAGCACAAATCGACCGGGGGGTGCGTCGCACTCCCGCCCCTGCGAGCGTCGTCACATTCTGCGAAACGACGACGTTCGCAAGGAGGAGCTGTGATGACGGAGCTTACGCCTCCCGCTGTCCCCGACCATGCCGCGGACGGTCCCCCCGGCCGCCGCCGATGGGTCGGCCGCACGATCGGCGGCATCGTCGGCGTCGCGGCCATCGCGACCGCCGCGTACGGATCGATCACGTCCGCCGCCGCGGGCGACGACATCCACGCATCGATGACGATCATCGCCCCCGCTGCCGCGGGAGGCGGTTGGGACGGCGTCGCGCGCGAGCTGCAGCAGGCCCAGAAGGCGAACGGGCTGGTGAACAACGTCCAGGTGGTGAACATGCCGGGCGCCGGCGGCACGATCGCCCTCGGCAACGTGTCGGTGCTGAACGGCCAGGCCAACAACCTCCTGGTCGGGGGAACGGGTCTCCTCGCCGCGACCGTGCAGTTCAACTCGGCGGCGACCCTCGATGACGTGACGCCCCTCGCGGTCATGGTCGAGGAGTACGACGTCATCGTCGTGCCGGCGAACTCGCCGTTCCAGACGCTCGACGACCTCGTGCAGGCGTGGAAGGCCGACCCCAAGGCCCTGCCCTGGACCGGTGGCGGGTCGTTCGACCAGCTCGTCGTCGCGGAACTGGCGCTCGCCGCCGGCATCCCGCCCGTCGACATGACCTACATCTCGTCCGACGGTGGGGGCGAGGCGATCCAGGCGCTGCTGAACGGTACCGCGCAGGCCGCCGCGGGCGGTTACCCCGACAACATCGACCAGATCGAGTCGGGGCGTCTGCGCGCCCTCGCGCTGGTCGCCGAACAGCCCCTCGAGGGCGTCGACATACCGACCGCGATCGACCAGGGCTACGACATGAAGCTCACGAACTGGCGCATGCTCGCCGCCCCGAGCGGACTGAGCGGCGAGCAGGTCGACAGCCTGACGCAGCTCGTCCTCGATTCGACTGCGACCCCGGAGTGGGCCGACGCGCGCGAGCGCTACCACTGGACCGAACGCCTCATCACCGGTGACGACCTCACGGCGTTCCTCGCCGAGGAGCGGGCGCGCATCGAGCGACTGTACGAGGAGATGGGCCTGTGATGCCGTCGAACAATCCCACCTCCGTCTCGGCGGTCGTGGGCGACAAGCTGCGATTCCGTCGCGGACGCGGTGCGTCCGGCATCGCCAAAGCGCTGGTCATGCCGATGGTGCTCGCGGCGTTCGCGACGTACCTCGTCTACGGCATCGTGACCATGAGGGTGCCCGCCTCTGCGGCGTTCCCCGGGCCGCAGTTCTTCCCCGGGATCATCGCCGCGGGCCTGTACGTCTTCGCCGTGATCCTCGGGGTCGCCGCCGTGCGGTCGCTGAGCGAGAACCCGACGGCGGATGCCACGACCCCCGCCGCCGGTGAGGCCCCCGCCACCCCCGCCACCGCCGCCTCCGTGGAGGTCCCCGCGGGGGCCGATGCCTCCGGGGAGCGCGCGGTCGGCGTCGACTGGCGGTCCTTCGCCTGGGTCGTGGGGCCGTTCCTGATCTTCGCGTTCCTCCTCGGCATCCTGGGCTGGATCATCGCCGCGGCCCTGCTGTTCGCCGGGATCGCGCGCGGGTTCGGGCACGCGCGGCCGCTGTTCGCGCTGTTCGTCGGTCTGACGATCAGCTCCCTCACCTACATCGCGTTCGACATGGGGCTGGGACTCTCCCTGCCCTCCGGCATCCTGGGATGGGCCTTCTGACATGGACGTTCTCGCTCTCCTCGGCGAAGGCTTCGCCGGTGCCCTCACGTGGCAGAACCTCATCTGGGTGCTCGTGGGCTGCGTGCTCGGCACCGCGGTCGGCGTCATGCCGGGCCTGGGCTCGTCGATGGCGGTGGCGCTGCTGCTGCCGGTGACGTTCTCGCTCGACCCGACCGCGGCGTTCATCATGTTCTCGGGCGTGTACTTCGGCGGGCTGTTCGGCGATTCGATCACCGGCATCCTGCTGAACACCCCGGGCCAGGCCTCCGCGATCGCCTCGACGTTCGAGGGGCACAAGATGGCCCTCAACGGACGCGCGGCGCAGGCCCTCGCGACCGCCGCGATCGGCGCGTTCATCGGCGGCATCATCGCGTCGGTGCTGCTGGTGTTCTTCGCGCCGCTGCTGGCCGATCTCTCGAGCAGTTTCGGACCCGCCGAGTTCTTCGCCCTCGCGATCTTCGCGTTCGCCGCGACGTCGTCGGTCGTCACCGACAACGCCGTGAAGGGTCTCGCGTCGCTGTTCCTCGGCCTCGGGATCGCGGTCATCGGCATCGACGGCGTCTCGGGCGCGCCCCGCTTCACGCTGGACTCGCCGAACCTCTTCGACGGCATCTCGCTCATCACCGTGACCGTCGGCATCCTGGCTCTCGGCGAAGTCATCTACGTCGCCTGTCTCGAGCGGCACATCTCCGGGAAGACGATGATCCGCCCGACCGGACGCCCGTGGCTCTCGCGCAAGGAGCTCGCCGAGGCCACCCCGGCGTGGCTCCGCGGCACCGCGATCGGTCTGCCGTTCGGCGTCATCCCGGCGGGCGGCTCGGAGATCCCGACGTTCCTCGCCTACGGCATCGAGAAGCGACTGGATGCCAGACGGCGGACGCCGAAGTTCGGCACCGGGGCGATCCGCGGCCTTGCGGCGCCGGAAGCCGCGGGCAACTCCACGACGGGCATGGCGATGGGTTCGCTGCTGGCGCTGGGTCTGCCGGTGTCGGCGACGGCGGCGATCATGCTCGCGGCGTTCCGCCAGTACGGCCTGCAGCCGGGGCCGCTGCTGTTCGAGCGGGCTCCCGACCTGGTGTGGGCGCTCATCGCGAGCTTCTTCCTCGCGATGGTGGTGCTCCTGATCCTGAACCTGCCGTTCGCGATGCTGTGGGCCAAGCTCCTCGTCATCCCGCGCCCGTACCTGTACGCCTCGATCGCCGTGTTCAGCGGACTCGGCATCTACGCGACCTCGGGTGCGACGTTCGATCTCCTCATGCTGCTCGGTGTCGGGCTCCTCGGGTTCCTCCTCCGGACGAACGACTACCCCCTCGCCCCGCTCATCATCGGCATGGTCCTCGGTCCTCTCGCGGAGACGAGCCTGCGGGATGCCGCGATGAGCGCCAACGGCGACCTCACGACCCTCGTGCAAAGCCCCATCGCCCTGGCGATCTACGCGGTGCTCGCGGTGGTCCTGGCCTTCGCGGTCCGCAACCGCGTGATCGCGCGCCGCGCCGCCGCGGCTCCCACCGTTCGGACGGAGCGCGCGGACGTCGACGCGCGCTGACGGGCGGTCCCGGCGCTCTCGTCGGCGCCGGGACGCCCGTTCGCCCTCAGCGCCGCGCGACCCGCAGCAGCGCCTCGCCCGCCACGGCGATCACGGCGGCGCACGCGAGCGCCACGGCGATGGTGACGAGCGCGGTCGCGGGGCCCGTGGCATCCAGGGCCGATCCGGCGATCACGCCGCCGATCGGGACGCCCAGCGACATCGCGGCGGTCGGGTAGGCGAGCGTTTCGGTCACGCGGCCTTCGGGAGCACGGGCGGATGCCACGAGGATCCCCGAGATCATCACGGGCGACAGCAGCAGGCCGAGGACGAGGATCGCCAAGAACAGCACCGGCGTCACGCCCTGCGTGAGCGGCAGCGCCAGCGCGGCGATCGCGGCCGCGCCGGCGAAGCCGATGAACCGCGCGATCGGCGACAGCCTCCACGCGCGGGCCCCGGTGATCACCGAGCCCACGGCGATCGCGAGGGCCAACGCGCTGAACGCGGGTCCGGCGAGCCACGGACGTCCGCCCAGCTCGGCCCATCCGACAAGCGTCACGTCGAACGCCCCGAACACGCCGCCCAGAGCGATGCACGCGAGCGCGACGGGCACGACTCCGGCCGGGGGCAGCGCCAGACGCGCACGACCCGTCGCCCCGCTCGCGGCCGGCTGCGTGCGGCGCTGCGACGCCAGCCACACCCCTCCGATGACGCCGAGGGTCAGAGAGCCGAGCATCGCGACCGTCGGGTTCACGGCCGCCGCGACCGCGGTGATGACCGGCGGCCCGGAGATGAACACCATCTGATCGCCGATGGTCTCGAGCGCGAGGGCCGCGGTCCGCTGCCCCGGCGGGGCCAGCACGGTCCACCGGGCACGTACCGCCGAGGTGAGGTCGGGCGTGGCCGCCCCGGTCGCGAACGCGGCGACGAGCCACGTCCAGAACGGCGCCGACGTCAGCACCAGGGCGAGCAGCGCGGATGCCGCGAGCACGAGGCATCCGAGCGAGATCAGGATGACGCGGGCCTGGCCGTGCCGGTCCATGCGCGACGACCACAGCGGGGCCGCGACCGCCATGCCGCCGACGAGCGGTGCGACGACGACCCCGGCCGAGCCGAAGCTGCCGGTCGCGGCCGAGACGAGGAGGATCACGCCGAGCGACAGGGTCGCCCGGGGGAACCGGGCCAGGATGCCGGCCGCGACGAAGGTCCGCGCGCCGGGCAGGCGCAGCACCTGTCCGTAGGCGCGGACGCCCGTGGCCTCGGCCGCGACGCTCACTCCGTGCCCTTCCGCGATGTCCCGCGGGACGCGGGCACCGTCACGCCGTGTAGTCGAATCGGCTGATCTCGTCGAGCGCTTCGACGACGAACGACACGCTGTCCTCGAACAGCTCGGCGCCGTGGGCGGCGTTGGCGCCCGTCGGGTCGCCGAGCACCCCCGTGGGGCCGAAGTCGTTCGACAGCCAGCCGAAGGTCACGGGCTTGCCGTTGAAGCCGATGTGCCGGAAGTCGCCGATGTGCGCCGGGACGGTGGCCTCGAATTTCGAGGCATCCACGAGTTCGGGCCGCAGGTGCATGATCATGCTCGTCTCGCCGTGCCCGGCGTGGATGCCGGTTCCGTGCTCGTCGGGACCGCCGTCGGTGCCGTTGAAGGACGGCACGCGCGCGGCGGGCATGAAGAACGTCCGCAGGCCGAAGCGTCGGCGGAGCTCCCGGTTCGCGACGTTCAGCAGCGCGACGTTGCCGCCGTGTCCGTTGAGGAACACGAGGGTCCGGGCGCGCGTGGTCAGGAGCGACCGGCCGATGTCGACGATGGTCTGCATCATCGTCTCGGGCGTGAGCCACAGCGTGCCCGGCGCCCAAGAGTGCTCGTCGGACTTCGTGATCGACAGCGTGGGCAGCTGCCACACGTCGATGCCCTGCGCGGCGGCGCGCGCGACCGCGGCCGTGGCCGAGGCCTCGGCGACGATGGCATCCGTCGCGAGCGGCAGGTGCGGACCGTGGTGCTCGATCGCGCCGGTCGGCAGCACGATGATGGACTTCTCGGTGAGGGCTTCGGCTGCGGCGGGGCCGCTGAGCTCGGCGAGGAGACGGCTCACGAGATGATCGCTCCCTTGCGTGCGCCCGAGTAGTCGGGGTTGAGTTTGCCGGGGTTCAGCAGCCCGTTCGGGTCGGTGAGACGGGCGAGCTCCGCGGTCTGCTCGACGTTGAAGTCGACGTTCCACTGGTGGGGGTTGTGCACGCCGACGCCGATCGCGTTGAGGTCGGCGATCCCGCGGTACACGTCCTCCTCGCTGACGTAGGGAGCGGCGAGCATGCCGATCGGGAAGGCCTTCGTCGACTCGATGTGCAGCTTCCCCCCGGCGAAGACGGCCTCGACGGCGTCGACGTCCTCGGCGAGCGGCGTTCCGGCGACCTCGAGGTGGAACACCTCGTGCGGCTGGCTCTTCTGGTACCACTCGATCGGGTGGTTGTAGCTCAGCATCGACAGGCGGATGCTGGCCTGCGGCCCCTCGCGCACCGCCTCGACGCGGCCGCCCGCGCCCTCGACGATCGCGGTGACGGTGTCGATGAGCGACGCGTCGATGATCGCGCGGAGGCTCGACCGGCCCTCGGGGATCGCCTCGTCGGCGGGGAGGGATGCCGAGATCTCGGGCCCGTCGCCCGACACCAGGCGCGGGGTGGGGTCGAGGTTGCCGATGGTCTGCAGCACCGCCAGGGTGCCCGAGAAGTCGGGGAAGCTGGCCCACAGCCCGCGCCACTCGCGCAGCGGCTCGAGCCGGACGGTGGCGCGGACGATGACGCCGGCCGTTCCGTAGTTGTGCACGTACTTCTGGGCCTCGTCGCCCTCGACGTGGATGATGTCGGCGCTGCCGTCGGCGTGCACGACGTCGAGCGCGGCGACGAAGCCGCGGTCGTTCGAGCCGTGCTCGATGGAGCCGGTGCCGCCGGAGCCGCCGGAGAGGAAGCCGCCGAGGGTGGACTGCGCGGTCGAGGGGTACATCCACAGCGCCTGTCCCGCGGCCCATGCGGCCTGTTCGAGCAGCACCATGGGGGTTCCGGCTTCGGCGGTGATGAAGCCGTCGCCGACCTCCACGATCGCCTTGGCGCGGGTGGTGTCGACGACGAGGCCGCCCTGCATCGGGATGGCCTGGCCGTAGTTGCCGGTGCCCTTGCCGCGGACGGTGACGGGCACGCCGTGCCGCGCGGCGGCGGCGACCGCGATCGCGATCTGCTCGGCATCCGCGGGGAAGACCACGAGGTCGGCGAGTCCGAGGGGGAGCTTGGCGGCGATGATCGGCGACATCGGCGACCCGTCCACGCTCGCGCGCTCCCGCACGCGCGGTTCGGTGCTGACGGCGGCGGGACCGAGCAGGTCGAGCAGGTCGTCCTCGAGGGAGAGGACGCGGGTGGCGGTGTCGCTCATGGGGTGTCTCCGGGTGACGCGGGTGGGGTGGATGCCAGGTGTCGGGGCCGCGGTGGGAGGCGGCCGGGGTGGGGTTCGGATCGCCGAGACTGCAGTGGACTGACATCCGCGTTGCAGGCTGCAGTGGGGGTGTCAGGCAGGTGCAGTCTCGGCGAGATCACGGCCGAACCAGGGACCGAAGTCCCGCGAGGGACCCGGGTCGGCCCGGCCCGCACGAGGCGGACCGGGCCGGGTCGATCAGAAGGAGATCGACGTGTCGATGAACTCGTTGGTGTACAGGTCCTTCGCGGTGTAGCCGGACGCGGGCGGGGTGCCCAGGTCGGTGTACACCTTGCTGGCCTTGTCGAAGAAGTCCGCGAAGCGGGCGTCGTCGAAGTTGCCGTAGGTGGAGTCGGGGCCGTCGCCCACGAGGCCGAGGTCGACCTGCGTCTTGACCGAGTAGTCGGCCACGCCCTGCGTGTAGGTCCAGCCCGTGTCGTACTCCTCGACGAGCTTCAGGATGAGGTCGTTGGCGGCCTTCGGGTCCTGGTAGTACGCCACGCCCGCCTTCTGCAGGAGGGGGACGAGCTTGGTGAGGCAGGGGCTCAGCGTGTCGAAGTCCGCGGCCTTGACCGACATGGACGACTGGTAGGTCTGCCATCCCGAGTCGTGGATGAGGGCGAAGTCCACCGGCTTGCCCCAGGCCGAGACCTCGTTCTGGTAGACGTACGGCTCAGCGGAGGCGAAGCCCTGCTGCATGTCCTTGCCGCCGGCGGCGACGAAGTTGGACGGGGTGCCGTCGTACGAGCCGTCGAGGATGTCGGCGCTGGCCAGGCCCGCGCTCTTGAGGTACTCGATGTAGGCCGAGCCGTCGAAGTAGCGCCACACGCCGCCGTTCTTCTCGAGGGCCGGCTTGACGTCCTGGATGGTCTTGACGTCGGGGTAGGTCTCGGGGTCCCACATGACCATGGTCGGGCTGATGTCCAGCGGCGCCATGACGGCCTTGGTCGGGGTCGTGCTCGAGAGCTGGATCGCCTCGTCGGTGCTGACGTAGCCGAGGGTGATCGAGTCGTCCTGGTACATCTGGGCCGAGACGGTCTGGAATCCGATCGCCGGTCCGCCGGCGCGGATCTCGAGGTTGACGCCGGTGTACTCGCCGTCCACCTTGAGGGGGCCGGTCACCGCCTTGGTGCCCGCGTCGATCGTGTAGTCGTCCTTGATCATCTCGTAGAGGTGACCGTGCTCCGCCTCGGGGTTCCAGTCGGTCTGGACGACGATGGTCGCGGGGCAGTCGGCCGACAGGTCGACCGAGCCGACGGTGAGGTCGGAGCTGCTCGGCGCCGAATCCGCGGCGCTGCCGGCGCACGAGGTGAGCGTGAGGGCGATCGCGAACGCGCCGGTGACGGCGGTGCCGCGGACGAGGGTGCTGCGCTTCATGCTGTTTCGCTTTCTGTGACGGGTGGAGCTCTCGGGTGCGGAGGTGGTGCAGGAGGGGGCGGATGCCACGGCCGCGGGCACGCCCGAGGGCGCGGTGCCGTGGCATCCGGTGTCTGTGAGGTGGGGGCGGTTCCGCGTCAGCGGACGGCGTCGTACCAGCGGCCGACGGCGACCTTCGACAGCCAGCCGAAGAAGGCGAAGATCACCACGCCGAGGAGGCACGCCGCGAGGATCGCGGCGAACAGCTCGGCGCTCTGCAGACGCGACTGGTAGTTGGAGATGAGGGAGCCGATGCCCGGCTCGCCGCGGCGGAAGAAGTAATCGCCGACGATCGCGCCGATGACCGAGAGCCCGGCCGAGGTGCGCATGCCGACGAAGATCGAGGGGAGCGCGGCGGGGAGGGTGAGCTTGGTGAGCACGGTCCACTTGTTCGCCTTCTGCAGGCGGAACAGTTCGCGCTGCGACTTGTCCACCGACTGCAGACCGAACAGGGTGTTCGACACCATCGGGAACAGCGCGATCAGGATGCAGACGATCACACGGGCCGTGAACTCGTAGCCGAACCAGAAGCCGACCAGCGGCACCAGGGCGAGGATCGGGATGCACTGCAGGATCACCGCGTACGCGTACGTGCTGCGCTCGACCCACCGGGCCAGCGACATCGCGACGGCCCAGCCGATGCCGATCACCATGGCGACCGCGAGACCGGTGAGGGCGACGCCCGTGGTGCGGAACAGTGCGGTCCAGATGTCGACGCTGACCTGCGGGTCGAAGAAGCCCTTCGTGAACATCTCGTGCGGCATCGGCAGCAGGAAGCCCTTGCCGGTGGCGGTGAGGATGCCCGCGATGAGGTACCAGATCCCCACGAGCACGGCGAGGACGCCCAGCGGCGGACCGGCGAGGATCAGTGCGCGCGAGATCGGGCCGCGACCGCGCGGCGGTGCCGCCGGGGCGGAGCCGACGGGCGGTACGGGGGTGGATGCCGACGGCTCGGACGTCTCGGAGACGACCGGCTCTGCAGAGGTGGTGCTCATGAGTGTCCTTCCCGGAGGGCGTGGGAGACCTCGCCGACGAGCTTGGCGAACTCGCCCGTGTAGCGGATCTCGGGGTCGCGCGGCATGTCGAAGGGGACCTCGAACGTGTCGACGAGGTGGCCGGGGCGACCCGACATCACGACGACCTTGGTGGAGAGGTAGACCGCTTCGGAGACCGAGTGCGTGATGAACAGTCCGCCGAACTTCTGCTCGACGAAGATCTTCAGCAGCTCGTCGTTCAGGCGTTCGCGGGTGATCTCGTCGAGCGCGCCGAACGGCTCGTCGAAGAGGAACAGTTCGGGGTCGAGGGTGAGCGAACGGGCGAGCGACGCGCGCATCTTCATGCCGCCCGACATCTGCTTGGGCAGGTGCTTCTCGAAGCCGTTCAGGCCGACGAGGTCGATGGCCCACTGGGCCTTGGGGGTGCGGATGCGCTTGGGCTGCCAGTTCAGCTCGGCGAGGAGCTCGACGTTGGACTGCACGTCGCGCCAGGGGAGGAGGGTCGCGTCCTGGAAGACGTAGCCGATCCGGTCGGTGTTGACCGTCGCGGTGCCTTCGCTCGCGGACTCGAGTCCCGAGGCGATGCGCAGGAGGGTCGACTTGCCGCAGCCGGAGGGGCCGACGACGCTGACGAACTCGCCGCGCTCGACGACGAGGTCGACACCGGAGAGAGCGGTGGTGCCGTTGGGGAACGTCATGGCGACGTTCCGGAAGTCCAGCAGCGGCGGGGTGGGGCCCGCGAGGGTGGCTGCCGGGGAAGGGGAGGCGAGAGTCACGGAGCGCTCACTTTCCGGTCGGGACGAGGGTCGGAAGCGCCGGTGCGGGTGCGTCGGCGGGCGGTGCGGTCTTCGGGGTGGGGGCGGACGGGAAGGCGATGCGCGTCGAGACCGTGGTGCGGGCGACGACGCGGCCGCGGTGGAGGACCACGCGGTCGGCGGAGGCGAACGCGACGGCCTCGCCGAGCGAGGCGGCGCGGACGGCGACGAGGTCGGCGCGCGCACCGGGGACGGGTCCGGCCGCCGGCAGGCCCATGACGTCGCGCGCGCCGGTGGTGACGGCATCCACCGCTTCTTCGGGGGCGAGGTGTCCCGCGGCGACGAGCAGGGACGCGGTCTCGAGGTGGTCGCACCGGCCGACGGGGTTGAAGGGGTCGCGGACGTTGTCGGCGCCCGCGGCGACGCGGACACCCGCGGCCTTGAGTCGGCCGATCGGGGCGATCCCGCGGGGGACGGCGTGGTCGTCCTCCCACCCCTGCAGGTACAGGTTCGTGATGGGGAGGGCGATGATGCCGATGTCGGCCGCCCGCACCTCGTCGGCGAGTGTCGCGAGGTCTTCGGTCGGCATCATGCTGAGTCGCACGCAGTGGCCGGCGGAGCGGGGGCGGTGCCAGCCGGTCACGGCCGCCGCGTACGCGGCGAGCGTGTCGGCACCGGCGAGGCTCTCGTCGGTGTGGAGGTCGAGGCCGACGTCGCGGCGCCGGGCGATCGCGATCAGACGGTCGAGGTCGTCGATCGGGTCCTCGGCGAGGTGCGGTGCCCCGCCGACGAGGTCGACGCCCGCGTCGAGGGCGGCGTCGAACACGGCGTCGGGCACGGTCGGCCCGCCGAGGGCGACCAGCTCGATGTCCATGAGGCCGCGGAGCTCTTCGCGCAGCCGCACGAGGGCGCGGACGCCGATCAGGGCGTCCGCCCCGTGCAGCAGGTCGACGTGGGTGCGGACGGCGGTGATCCCGGATGCCAGCATCCGCAGCGCCGTGGAGCGGGCCCGGTCGAGCGTCTCGTCCTCGTCGAGCGTCTGGGCGAAGGCCTGCCAGCTCTCGATGGCGCGCACGAGGTCGCCGAACGGGGGCTGGATGGCATCCCACGACTGGGACTTGTCGAGGTGCCCGTGGGGCTCGGCGCCGGCGGCCGTGACGACGTAGCCGGCGAGGTCGAGGATCTCGCCCCCGGTCTCGGGCAGCGGCGTTCCCGCCGGAACCACCGCGACGACCGTCTCGCCGTCGATCGCGATGTCCACGAGCGCGCCGGACGCCAGCCGCGCGTTGTGGATCGCGGTGATCGAGACGGGTGGAGCGGCGGACACGAGGACCTCCGGAGAATGAGGGTGAGGATGCCACTTCGTCGAGGCGGGCGCCGTCGGGAGCGGCTCTCCAGTGTTGGTGTGACCAACATCCGGGCTGTTTCCGATGCTAGGAACCGGTCGTTTCCGCCGTATTTCCCGCTCGTGACCCTCGTGACAAACCTGCGGCGCGCGGCGCCGGATCAGCGATCCGCACAGCCTCCACCCCGCCGCGCGCCCATTGCGCTGCTATCCTGAGAAGACAACCCCTCGTTCTCTGGATCAGGCTCAAGGCCCCGCATTTCATGCGGGGCCTTGCTCTTTCCATGAGGGCGGTCGCCGGACCGGGCGCTTCGCCGTGTGCACGACGTCGGGCATTTGATTTCGCGCGGCATAGCTCGGGCGGAGGTAGAGGCTGAAGTCGATCCCGGCGGCTTCGAAGAGCTTCGTTCGTTCGTCGCGGGGATAGAGCACGCCCACTCGGGCACCGAACCGGCTCCGCGCGACCTCGATGGGCCGCGCGAGGTCTGAGTCGGATGAAACCACGACGTAGGTGTCGGCGCGTCCGTCCAGGGCGTCGAGGAGAAGCTGAGTGGCCAACTTCACGTCCGAACCCTTCTCCTGAACCTTGTGGACGTGGTGTCGAGTGAGAGGGGGCTGCTCCTTCCCGTCGATCCACTCCCGGGCGAACCCGTGGTGGACGGTGAACAACGAGTCGTCGTGCACAGTCAGTCGATCGAGGGTCCGGAGGGCCCTGATGTATGCGTCCTGACGATCGGGCGCCTGCGGATCCTCCGGATTCATTCGGCCCTTGATGCGCGCCGTGAAGTAGTGCACGTGAGCCACGCGGAAGTCGTCGAGCACGTCATCGAAGAGCGCGACGAGATCGAGCCACTTGTTCGCCGGGCGGTTCTCGAGCTGGCCCTTGTAGAGGTTGAAGCCGTCGACGTAGACGATGGCGACCGGTTTGCTCATCCGGTCAGCATGCAGCACCGGGGGTCGTCGGTCGCTCGACTATCAACAGCCCCCCCCCCCCCCCCCCGGCCCGCGGCCGGCGGCTACAGCTCGATCGTGATGCGCGGGCAGGCCGCGCGCGAGACGCACAGCATCATCGTGCGGTTCGCCTCCTGCTCCTCCGGCGAGAGCACCGAATCGCGGTGCTCGACGTCGCCGTCGATCACGGGCACCTCGCACGTGCCGCACGTGCCGACGCGGCAGCTCGAGGGGACGACCGTGCCGTACTCCTCGACGACGTCGAGGATCGACTTCTCCGGCGGCACCACGACCGTCAGCCCCGACATCATGAGGTCGACCTCGAACGGCTCCGTCCACACCGGCGGGCCGAGCACCTTCGCCTCGAACCGTTCGACGTGCAGGCTCCCGCGCGGCCAGCCCGACATCGTGGCATCCAGGGATTCCAGCAGGCGTGCGGGCCCGCACGCGTAGACGACGGTCCGGGATGCCGGTGTGGCCAGGCGCGCGTCCAGGTCGAGGCGGCGTCCCTCGTCGGCGGCGAAGACCTCCACGCGGTCGCCGTAGAGCTCGACGAGCTCGTCGACGAATGCCATGGTGCTCCGCGACCGGCCCGCGTAGAGCAGCGTCCACGCGGCGCCGGCCGCCTCGGCGGCCTCGATCATCGGCACGATCGGCGTGATGCCGATGCCCCCGGCGACGAACACGTACGACCGGCCGGCGGTGGGGGCGAAGAGGAAGTGGTTCGCGGGGCCGCGGACGCGGAGGGCGGTTCCGGGGTGCGCGTTCTCGTGCAGCCACACCGAGCCCTCGCGCTCTCGCAGCACACCGATGCGCCACGTGCCGCGCTCGGTCGGCGACCCGCACAGCGAGTACTGCCGCTCGACGCCGCCGGGCAGGACGACGTCGATGTGCGCACCCGGCGACCAGTGCGGCAGCACGCCGCCGGCGCGCTCGAGGTCGAGCACGACGACCCCGTCCGCGGCCTCGCGGCGCTGGCGGACCGTCACCTCGAACGTCAGACCGCCGCTCATGTGTCTCCTTCGCCGGGGTCGGGGGCGCCGTGCACCAGTTCTTTCACGATCAGCAGCCGGTAGGGCGCGCCGTCGGGCGAATGCCAGCGGTGAGGCGTCCCGGACCGGCAGTACACCGAATCGCCCACGGCCAGGGTCGTCTCGCCGAACGGGCCGAGCGAGATGACGATCGAGCCCTCGAGCACCGTGAGGAACTCGTCCTCCTCGTGCACGTAGTGGTCGCCCGCCTCGGTGTTCGCGCCGGTGAACTCCATGGGCTCGAAGCGGCGCGGACCCTCGGCGAGCATCCGCGCGCTGCCCTCGGCGTAGGGTCCGACGAGCCCCTCGTCGGCCCGCACGAACGTCGGGTGGGCGCTCTCGTCGGGGCGCGGGGGCTCGGATGCGGCGATGAGTTCGACCCGGCTCGTACCGAGGGCGCGCGCCAGGCGCTCGAGGCTGGCCATGCTGGGCCGGGCGAGGCCGCGCTCGAGCTGGCTGAGGAACGGGTGCGACAAAGCCGCGGCCTCCGCGAGCTGGGTGAGCGTCAGCCCCCGCGCCTTGCGCAGTCCGCGGAGGTGCGCGCCGAGCCGCTCGTCGCCGGTGGAGCCGGTCGCGGGGTCGTCGGCGGGGATCGCGGGAGCCATGGTGGTCATCGTCCCACCCTCTCGAACAATCGCGCGGTGATCTCGGCCTCGTCGCCGCTGGTCAGGGTCCCGTTCTCCACGACGACGCGGCCCGCGACGACGACCTCGCGCGGACGCCGACCGGGCGAGGCCCACAGGAGCCCGGCGACCCGGTCGGCCACCCCCGCGTCGGCGACGCCCGAGACGTCCCACAGGCACAGGTCGGCGGCCGAACCAGGGGTGAGCCGACCGAGCTCGCTGCGCCCGAGGCCCGCGGCGGATCCTTCGGTCGCCATCGCCAGAACGGTGGATGCCGCCAGCTGCGGCCCCACGAGCGCCGAGACCTGCATCGCGAGACGCGCGTCGGCGAGCAGGTGCCCCGCGTCGTTGCTGCCGCCGCCGCTCGTTCCGAGTCCGACCGGGATGCCGGCATCTCGGAGCTTCGCGACCGGCGCGACGCCCCAGCCCATCGGCACGTCGCAGCCGGGCGCGTGGGTCGCGGTGACGCCGGCCGCCGCGAGCCGGGCGATCTCGTCGTCCGTGACCGCGCACAGGTGCGCGAGCGTGACATCGGGGGCGAGCCAGCCCCAGTCCTCGAGCAGGTCGAGCGGGCGGCGGCCGTAGCGGGCGAGCGCGATCTCGACGTCGACGACCTCGTTCGCCTGCGTGCGGCGCCGGAGCCCGCGGCGCTCGGCGACCTCGCCCAGCAGCGCGAACGTCTCGCGCGGGTCGCTGTGCACGCCCGCCGGCCCCACGGCGACCTGCAGCATCCCGTCGGCGCTGACACCGCCCGGGCGACCGTCGACGAGCGCGGCGGCGATCGCCTCGGCCGACAGTGCGGCCTCCTGCGGATCGTCGCGCGCGGCGCCGCGGACGAACGCGAGCCGCGCACCGAGGTCGGCGGCCGCCTCGGCGGCGGCGCGGGCCATGCCGACCGTGTCGGCGCCGGAGGGCCAGGTCAGGTGGTGGTCGGCGACGGTCGTGACACCGCTCAACAGCGCCTCGGCGAGTCCCGCGCGCGCGGCGATCCCGGTCAATCCGGGGTCGACACCGGCCTCGGCGTAGGCGGCCGCCATCGCCGGCAGCCACTCGCGCATCGGGATGCCGCGGGTGCCGGGCAGCGTCCGGAACGCCGTCTGCAGCAGGTGGTGGTGGGCGTTGACGAGGCCGGGCGTCACGACGCAGCCGCTCGCGTCGATCACCGTCGCGTCGGCGGGGGCGGGGGTGTCGACGACCAGCCCGTCGATGCACACGACGTCGCCCGTGCGGATCCGGCCCTCGGCCTCGACGACCGCGACCGCGTCGCGGATGACGAGCGCCGTCATCCCACGATCACCGTCGTCGGCACGGCGCATCCGCGCGCGGCATCGACGTGCAGCGGGCCGCCGGTCGACCGCAGCGGGAGCGCACTCGCGCCACGTCGGGCCGCGACAATCTCCGCGATCACGGACAGGGCGGTCTCCTCCGGCGTCTCCGCACCGAGGTCGAGACCCAGCGGCGAGTGCAGCCGACCGAGCTCGGCATCCGTCACTCCGGCCTGCGTGAGCAGCGCCGCACGTCGTGCCACGGTCGCGCGTGAGCCCATCGCTCCGACGAAGCCGACCGGGAGCCGCAACGCCGTGCGGATGGCGGGGACGTCGAGGCGCTCGTCGTGGGTCAGGACGCAGACGGCCGTGCGCTCGTCGGGCGCCTCGAGCGACGCGAGGTATTCGTGCGGCGGGGCGACGACGAGATCGGATGCCTCGGGGAAACGGTCGCGCGTCACCAGCAGCGCCCACGCGTCGCATATTGTCACCGCGAAACCGGCGGCAGCTCCCACGCGGCACAGGGCCGCCGCGTGTTCGCCGGCGCCCAGCACGATGAGGCGCGGGCGGGACCGTCGGTGCAGTCCGAGCACGGTCCCGTCGCCGAGGTCGAGGTCGATCGCGCTCTCGAGTCCGGCCGCGGCGCGTCGCAACGCGTCGCGCACAGCGGGGTCGTCGCCGTCGACGGTGTACGCGACCACCTCGATCGCACCGCCGCAGGCGAGGCCGGCCGCGACGATCGCGTCATCGGGACCGGTGAAACCGAAGCTTCCGCGGCGGACCCCGCCCGAGCGGAGGGCGTCGAGACCGAGCATCACGGCGTCGCCCTCGACGCAGCCGCCGGAGAGCGAACCGATGACGCGGGCGTCCGCGGTCACGGCGAGTGTGGCCCCCACCCCGCGCGGCGCGCTGCGCACGACCCGGGTGATCGTGACCGCGGCCACGGGCACCCCCACCTCCAGCAGGGGCAGCAGGTCGGCGGCCAGTTCGAACATGTGGGCGACCGTATCCGCGCCGTGTTTCGTGCACGCTACGCTGTCGTGACCATGCCCGCCGAGCCTTCCGCGCCCCCCGTCGGCGGGCCCGCCGGCGCCCCGCTCGCAGGTCTCGTGCTGGCCGCCGGTGCGGGTCGCCGGTTCGGCGGACCGAAGGCCCTCGCGCGTGATCCGGAGGGCGTCGCGTGGGTGGAGAGGGCGGTCGGCGCGCTGCGCGACGGGGGGTGCGACCCGGTCGTCGTCGTCCTGGGCGCGGCGTCCGACGACGCTGCTCGCCTCGTTCCCCGCGGCGCCATCGTCACGATCACCGATGCCTGGTCAGAGGGTGTTTCCGCGTCTCTACGCGCGGGCCTCGACGCCCTGGCGCGCACCGCGGCGAGCGCGGTCGTCGTGGTGCCTGTCGACACCCCCGATCTGCCCGCCGTGGCCGTGCGCCGGCTCGCCGCCCGCGTCGGCGCGGACGCTGCCGTGCTCGCGTCCGCGGAGTACGCCGGTGTCCCCGGGCCCCCCGTCGTGATCGGCCGCGACCACTGGGTCGCGCTCGCCGCCGCGGTCCGCGGCGACGTCGGAGCGCGCCCGTACCTTCGCGCGCACGGTGCCTTGGCGGTGGAGTGCGGCGACCTGTGGTCCGGGGCCGATCAGGACGTCCGCTGACGACCGCCGCGCCGCGGTGAGGGACCGACGAGTCCCGTTCCGTTACGCGTTCGTTGCATTCCTTCCGGGGTCGGACTCTGGACAAATCCGGGGAGGCGGGGATATGTTCACGGAGCCGTCATAATTACGACGGAACCAGGAAGCCGGGACGAGGACGTACCCGATCCGACGCCGGGGAGGGCGGCGGGTGCGGACCACGGGGGTCCCTGCAGTTCAGAGAGGAACGCAGATCACAATGCTGAAGAAAATCCTGACCGGCGCGGCCATCGCGGCGCTCGCCGTCGGCCTCGGAGCCTGTAGCTCCACGCGCCCCGCCGATGGCGGCGGAGACGCCGCCGGGGGCAGCGGCGACTGCAACGTCGGCATCGCGATGCCGACCCGCAGCCTCGAGCGCTGGATCAACGACGGTGAGCAGCTCCAGAAGAAGCTCACGGACGCCGGCTGCACCGTCGACCTGCAGTACGCCGACAACAAGACCGACCAGCAGATCAGCCAGATCCAGAACCAGATCTCGGGCGGTGCCAAGATCCTCGTGATCGCGGCCATCGACGGTTCGACGCTGGGGCCGGTGCTGCAGGAGGCCAAGGCCCAGAACGCGACCGTCATCGCGTACGACCGCCTCATCAACGGCAGCGAGAACGTCGACTACTACGCCACGTTCGACAACTACAAGGTGGGCACCCTGCAGGGCCAGTTCATCGAGGAGCAGCTGGGCCTCAAGGACGGCAAGGGTCCGTTCAACCTCGAGCCCTTCGCCGGCAGCCCCGACGACAACAACGCGAAGTTCTTCTTCGCGGGTGCCTGGGACGTGCTGAAGCCGTACATCGACAAGGGTCAGCTCGTCGTCCCCAGCGGCAAGTCGCCGGCCAACGACGACGCGTGGGCCAGCATCGGCATCCAGGGCTGGGCGTCCGACAAGGCGCAGGCCGAGATGGACAACCGCCTCTCGTCGTTCTACGGCGACGGCAAGAAGGTCAACGTCGTCCTCTCGCCCAACGACAGCCTCGCCATCGGCATCGAGGCATCCCTCAAGTCGGCCGGCTACACCGCCGGTGCCGACTACCCGATCATCACGGGTCAGGATGCCGACAAGGCCAACGTCAAGGCGATCCTCGAGGGTCTGCAGGCCATGACGGTCTGGAAGGACACCCGTGCTCTGGGTGACCGCGTCTTCCAGATGATCCAGGAGATCAAGGACGGCAAGACCGTCGAGGTCAACGACACCAAGACCTACGACAACGGCAAGAAGGTCGTCCCGTCCTACCTGCTGACGCCTGAGGTCGTCGTCAAGGACGACGTGCAGTCCAAGCTCATTGACTCGGGCTTCCTCAAGGCCTCCGACGTCGGGCTCTGATCCACTCTGCGGCGGGGCGGGTTCGCCCGCCCCGCCGCTCTCTCCGTCGCCGCACGGCGGCGGAGCTACCTGTCGCCCGCGGGCGACGGAGGGAGACACCATGACCGAACCGATCCTGCGCATGTCGGGGATCTCCAAGTCGTTCAACGGCGTCCCGGCTCTCGCCGACGTGTCGGTGGACGTGCATCGCGGTGAGGTGCACGCGATCTGCGGCGAGAACGGCGCGGGGAAGTCGACGCTGATGAAGGTGCTGAGCGGTGTCTATCCCGCCGGCAGCTTCGACGGGACGATCACCCTCGAGGGGGAGCCGGTCGCGTTCCGCTCGATCAACGACAGCGAGGCCGCCGGCATCGTCATCATCCACCAGGAGCTGGCCCTCAGCCCCTACCTCTCGATCGCCGAGAACATCTTCCTCGGCAACGAGAAGTCCAAGCGCGGTGTGATCGACTGGAACGCCACCAACACCGCCGCCGCAGACCTGCTCAAGCGCGTGGGGCTCCGCGAGAACCCGGCGACCAAGATCTACGAGCTCGGCGTCGGCAAGCAGCAGCTCGTCGAGATCGCGAAGGCGCTGGCCAAGGAGGTCAAGCTCCTCATCCTCGACGAGCCGACCGCCGCCCTCAACGACGACGACTCCGCGCACCTGCTCGACCTCATCGACCAGCTGCGCGACCAGGGGATCACCTGCATCATCATCAGCCACAAGCTGAAGGAGGTGCTGCGCATCGCCGACCGCATCACGATCATCCGCGACGGCCGGACGATCGAGACCATGCGGCGCGACGACCCCGACACCGACGAGGGCCGCATCATCCGGGCGATGGTCGGTCGCGACCTCAACAGCCTCTTCCCGCCGCGCGAACCCGACATCGGCGAGGAGCTGTTCCGCGTCGAGAACTGGACCGTGCACCACCCCGTCGACACCGAGCGCGTGGTCATCGACGACGCGTCCTTCATGGTGCGCGCGGGCGAGATCGTCGGCTTCGCCGGTCTCATGGGTGCCGGGCGCACCGAGCTCGCGATGAGCATCTTCGGACGCATGTACGGCACCGGCATCTCCGGTGAGGTGTACAAGGGCGGCCGGCAGATCGACGTCCGCACCGTCGACGCGGCGATCAAGAACGGCATCGCCTACGCCACGGAGGACCGCAAGAAGTACGGCCTCAACCTCATCGGCGACATCCAGGTCAACGTCTCGGCATCCGCCCTCGCCCGCCTCGCGCGCCTCGGCGTCGTCGACCGGTACCGCGAGTACAAGGTCGCCGATTCGTACCGCTACAAGATGAACATCAAGGCGCCCAGTGTCGCCGCGATCACCGGACGCCTCTCCGGCGGGAACCAGCAGAAAGTGGTCCTGTCGAAGTGGATGTTCACCGGACCCGACGTGCTGATCCTCGACGAGCCGACCCGCGGCATCGACGTCGGGGCGAAGTACGAGATCTACGGCATCATCAACGAACTCGCGGCCCAGGGGAAGGCCGTCATCGTCATCTCGTCGGAGCTGCCCGAGGTCATCGGCCTCTCCGACCGCATCTACACCATCTCCGAGGGACGCATCACGGCCGAGGTCAGCCGTGAGGAAGCCACGCAGGAGACGCTCATGCGGCACATGACCGCCGGAAGGAACTGACAGCAATGGCCACCGCATCCACCCAGACGGTCGAAGCGCCGACGCAACCGGGACCGCGCCGCCGCGGTCTGCTCGCGCGCATCAACTTCCGGCAGTTCGGCATCCTCGCTGCCCTGGTCATCATCATCGTGCTGTTCCAGGTGCTCACCGGCGGGCGCCTGCTCATGCCGGGCAACGTCAACAACCTCATCCAGCAGAACGCGTACGTCCTGATCCTCGCGATCGGCATGGTGATGGTCATCATCGCCGGCCACATCGACCTGTCGGTCGGTTCGGTCGTCGCCATGGTCGGCGCGATCGCGGCGATCGCCATGAACCAATGGGGTCTGCCCTGGTACATCGCGGTCGTCCTGTCGCTCGTCGTCGGCGCGATCGTCGGCGCGTGGCAGGGCTTCTGGGTCGCCTTCGTCGGGATACCCGCGTTCATCGTCACGCTCGCGGGCATGCTGCTCTTCCGCGGGCTCACGCTCGTCCTCCTCACGGGCGGCACGATCAGCGGTCTGCCCGACGGGTTCACCGCCATCGGTGCCGGATGGCTCCCGCCCGTGCTCGGCTACGTCGGCAACTGGGACAGCCTCACCCTCGTGCTCGGCGCGATCGCGAGCGTCCTGCTCATCGTCCAGCAGCTGCGCACCCGTGCGACGCTCCGCCGCCTCGAGCTGCCCCGCGAGGTCGCGTGGTCGTTCTGGCTGAAGAACGCGATCGCCGTCGTGGCGATCATGGCCGTCGCCTTCACCATCGCCGCCTACAACGGCACGCCGATCGTGCTCATCATCCTCGCCGTGCTCGTGCTGGCGTACACGTTCGTGCTCAACCGCACGACGTTCGGTCGGCACATCTACGCGATGGGCGGCAACCTGTTCGCCGCCGTGATGAGCGGCGTGAAGACGAAGTGGGTCAACTTCTTCATCTTCGTCAACATGGGTGTGCTCGCCGGTCTCGCCGCGGTGGTCAGCACCGCTCGCGCCGGTGGGGCCGTGGCATCCGCCGGTCAGAACTACGAACTGGATGCCATCGCGGCGGTGTTCATCGGTGGCGCCGCGGTCCAGGGCGGTATCGGCACGGTCGTCGGCGCCGTCGTCGGTGGTCTGGTCATGGGCGTGCTCAACATGGGCCTGTCCATCCTCAGCGTCGACGCGGCCTGGCAGATGGCGATCAAGGGCATCGTTCTGCTCCTGGCCGTCGCGTTCGACATCTTCAACAAGCGACGCAACGGCGGTGTCTGATCGGGTGGGGAGCGCGGCTGTCCGCCGTGCTCCCCACACCGGCCGTAACCGGGGGGCCGTCGATGCGAGAATGGGGGAGGTGCCCTCATGACCCCTGCCGTGTTCGAGCCCGCCACGCCGCTCGCACCACCCTCAGGTCGTACGACGAACGACCTGATCCGTCAGCAGAACCTCGCGTCCGTCTTGTCGATGCTGCACCTCCGGGGAGCGCTCTCACGCGCACAGCTGGGCGCGACGATCGGCCTGAACCGCTCGACGGTCACGGGCCTCGTCATGGAGCTGACCGAACTGGGGCTCGTCCGCGAGGTGGCCGCCGGCGAACGCACCGGTAAGGTCGGCCGCCCCACGCTCGACATCGAGCCCGAGGATCACGTCGCCGCGCTGAGCGTGCGGGCCGAGCCCCACGCCGTGACGGTCGCCCTCGTCGGGCTCGGCGGCGTCGTCCACGCGCGGCTGCGCCACGACACCGCGAGCGCGCCGTCGCCCCGCCGCTTCGTTCAGATCGTCGCCTCCTCGGTCGAGGCGATGCGCGCCGACATCGACCGCCACTACCGGGTCGTCGGCGCCGGCCTCGCCGTCCCGGGACTCGTCAACGCCAACGGCTCCGTGCTGGTGTCGCCCACCCTCGGGTGGCGCCGGGATCCGGTGGCCGCGCGGTTGAGCGACGAACTCGGCATCCAGGTCTCCGCCGGAAACGACGCGAGCATCGGCGCGCTCGCCGAGTCGCGGTTCGGCGTCGGCGTCGGCGTGTCGAACCTCCTCTACCTCGGCGGCGCGATGCACAGCATCGGCGGCGGCCTGATCATCGACGGCACGCTCCTGCGGGGAACCTCCGGCTACGCCGGCGAACTCGGCCACACCGTCGTCGACCCGCGCGGCCGCACGTGCGTGTGCGGACGCAAGGGATGCCTCGAAGCCGAGGTCCGCCTCGACCTCCTCGAGCCGCTGCTCGGCCGGCGCAAGCTCGACGAGGACGAACTCGACGTGGAGCTCGGCGTCGCCCGCGATCCCCGGGTGCTCGCGGAGGTGACGCGCCAGGTCGAGGTGCTCTCGCTGGCGCTGACGAACTTCGTCAACGCCTTCAGCCCCGAGACGGTCGTGCTGTCGGGATACCTCGGCGCGCTGCTGTCGGTCAGCCGCGAGCGTCTGGCCGAGGCGGTACGCGTGCATCCGCTGGGCGCGGACGGCCGCACGATCCGTCTCGAGCGCGCGCACCTGCGCTCGCGCCTGATGCTCATCGGCCCCGCCGAGCTCGCCTTCGCCGACCTCCTCGCGAACCCCGCGGGCTTCCGCGGCTGACGCCCGGTGCCGCGGCTGACGCCGGTCCCGCGGCATCCGGCCGCGCTCGGTGCCTCCTCCGAGTTCGGTGCCCCCTCTCCCGGTTGAGTGTCCAAGACACGCGGACGCCCTCGCGTCGCATCCGCGTGTCTTGGACACCGAACCGGACGAGCGTGCCGCGGCGCCCCGGTTCGACGGCCCCCGTTCACCCGCACGTCGCCTCGCGTGGCTAGTCTCGCCGCGGCGTTCCCTACCCGGGTGGATGCCGAGGGAGGGTCCGCGTGGATCTCGACGCCGACCGCGGACGCTCGTGGTCTTCGATCGCCGCCGCCGTCGCGGCGGTGCTCTTCGTCGTGATCGCGATCGCCCTCGTCGTGTCGTCGCAAGCCGTCGGCCGTGAGCGTCCCCTCGAGGAGAGGGTGGGGGCGTACGCCCCCGCGGTCGAGCCGGATGCCGCGCCCGTCGCCGACGCGCCGGCCTCCGCCCCCGTGCCGACCGCGGTTCCCGTGCCGTCGGCCCCGCCCCTCGCGGAGATCGTCCCCGCCGATCCGGCCTGGACCGCCCGCACGGCGGCGGCGACCGGCATCCCGGAGCGGGCCCTGCGCGCCTACGCGTCGGCCGCGCTCACGCTGAAGGCCGAACAGCCGGGCTGCGGGCTCGGCTGGAACACCCTCGCGGGGATCGGCGCCATCGAGTCCGCCCACGGCACGCACTCCGGTGGTCACCTCGACGACGCGGGGTATCCGCAGCCGGCGATCCGCGGCATCCCCCTCGACGGCACCGCCAGCGCCGCGATCGGCGACACCGACGGCGGACGCTGGGACGGGGATGCCACCTGGGACCGCGCCGTGGGCCCGTTGCAGTTCATCCCCGCGACGTGGCAGCGGTGGGGCGCCGATGGCAATGGCGACGGGGTGGCCGATCCGAACCAGATCGACGACGCCGCACTTGCCGCGGGCCGCTACCTGTGCGCCGCCGGCGAGATGACGAGCGCCTCCGGCTGGCGGCGGGCGATCTTCTCGTACAACCACCTCGACAGCTACGTCGACGACGTCGCCGCCACGGCGAACACGTACGCCGCACGCGCTGCCGGCTGAACGGCGGATCAGCCGCGCAGCACCACGTTCTCGGGCTCTTCGCCCGCGAGGAAGTGCTCGATCTGCCGGCGGACGAGCCGCGCGATCCGGGGCCGCATCGCTCCTGTGGCGCCGCCGACGTGCGGCGCGATGAGCACGCCCTCGAGAGTCCACAGCGGGTGGTCGGCGGGCAGCGGCTCGGGGTCGGTGACGTCCAGCGCCGCGCGGACGCGTCCGCGCCGCACGTGGTCGACGAGGGCGTCGGTGTCGATCACGGGGCCGCGGCCGACGTTCACGACGAGCGCTCCGTCGGGCAGGGCCGACAGCGCGGCGTCGTCGACGAGGTGCTGGGTCTTGTCGCCGCCGGGGAGCGACACGATCAGCACGTCGGTGGCGGCGAGGACGTCGTACAGCTCGCCGAGGGGGAGGACCTCGACGTCGTCCTGCAGTCGTCCGTGCGACGCGACCGCGCGGAGATCGACCTCGAAGGGCTTCAGCCTCGCCGCGATGGCGCGGCCGACACCGCCGAAACCGAGCAAAGTGACGCGGGCGTCGGCGAGGCCCGGTGTCCACTTCCCCTCCCACTCCGCCCGGTCCTGCGCGCGGACGAAGTCCGCAAGCGCGCGCTGGGCCGCGAGGGCGAGGGAGACGGCGAGCTCGGCGGTCGCCGTCTCGTGCACGCTGGTGGCGTTGGCGAACACGATGCCCTCGGGGAGGCGCCCCTCGACGTTGTCGTACCCGATCGATTGGCCCTGCACGAGCCGCGTCGTCACCTCGGTCAGGCGCGCGATGACGCCGTCCATCGACATGTACGGCGGCACCACGATGTCGATGTGCGGGCGGGGGGCGGCATCCGTCATGTCCCAGACGAGCACCTCCGCGCCCTCGGGCAGGGGCTGCAGATCGTCGCGGAGCTGCGCGGTGGGCACGGACACGATCAGCGGGGAAGTCACCCGCCCCACGCTACCCGCGGGTCCGGCGACCGCGGCCCCGCGGACACGCGGCGCGGCCGCCTCAGCCGGTGACGTCCGCCGGTACGGGCCGCCGCCCGATGTGCACCCCGACCGGAACGTCGTAGGCGAGGTACTCCGCCATCAGCGCCTCGGCGTCGCGGGTGAAGAGCCGCCGCGACAGCGCCGCGGCGAGCTTGGTCGCGCCCCCGACGAGTCCCGGGATCTGGTGGCTGAGCATGCCCTGGCTGATCCGCGCTCCGTGGTTGAACATGTGGATGCGCGACAGCGCCGACCCCGCCGCCCCACTCCGGCTGACGAGGCCGAAGTCGTCGTCGAGGTACGGGAACGCCGCGAGCCCGGGGTTCTCCGCGATCTGCGCCGGGGTGAGACGGTCGCTCCAGAGCGTGGCATCCGGGGCCACCGTCGACAGCTCCGGACGGCGCGAGAGATCTGCGACGATCCCGGTCGCGGCGATGACGACGTCATAGCGATGGATGCCGTGCGGCGTCGTCACGACGATGTCGGTGCCGTCCCACTCGACGGATCGCCACGGCGACGCCGTCAGGAAACGGAAGCCGTCGAAGGCGTGCGCGCGCCAGATCGCGTTCTGCGTCGCGGGCTGGTCGACGGCGGACAGGTGCACGTTGAACGTCCACTTCTGCGCGTCGGTGAGCGAGCCGTAGTTCTCGATGAGGCCCGAGAATTCCATCCACCGGTAGGGGCTGACCTGTGGCATCTCGGGGCGCCGCATGTGCACGTCGACCGAGGCCGCCCCGTGCTCGAGGGCGGTGGCGGCGTTGTCGAACGCGCCGGTGCCGGCGCCCAGGATGCCGATGCGCTTCCCGGCGAGGGCGGCGAAATCGATCGCGTCGTGGGTGTGGTGCACCCGCTCGGCCGGGAGGGTGTCGAGGAGCGCCGGAACCTGCCGGCCTCCGGCGCCCTCGATGCCGGTGGCGAGCACGACGTGCCGGGCGAGGAGCACCCAGGACCCGTCGGGGCCCTCGAGGTGCAGGCGCAGGGGGCCGTCGGCATCCGGCGGGGTGATCGACGTGACCGCGGTGGAACCGACGGCCTCGATGCCGGCGACCGTCCGGTACCACTGCAGGAACCCCTGCCACGCGACGGTCGGGAAGAAGGCGATGTCGTCCCACGCCGCTGCGCCGTACACGGCCTCGAACCACGCGCGCGGACTCACCGCCGGGACGCCCCACGTCGGCCAGGCGATGTCCTTCGGGGTGCGGAGCGTGTGCATGCGCGCGTACGTGGTCCACGGACCGGTGGCGTCGACCGGGGCGGAGTCGAGGACGACGACGTCGTCGATGCCGCGGCGGCGCAGGCCCCGGGCGAGGACGAGCCCGGCCTGTCCGCCGCCCACGATCACGACCGGGTGTTCACCGTCGCGTTCGCCGACCCACGACCGTCCGTCTCCGGCGCTCAGCGCTTCCTGGTGCGCGGCCTCGCGTTCGAGGGTGGCCAGGCGAGCACTTGCGTCGGCGAGCGGGGTGAGGGTGCTCACTCGACGACGACGCGCACGCCGTAGGTGTCGTCGAGTCGGAAGTTGTGGTGATCGGTGACGTTGGTGTCGTCGAGCTCGAGGTTGACGAAGTCCATGCTCGGCTCGGCGAAGAACGGGCCGGCGTGCCACGTGCCCTTGAGCATCGTGATCGCGGTGCGTGCCGGGATCCGGAACGCGCGGAGGTCGTCGAGGGTCGGCTCGTCGATGCCCGCGGGTGCGACGGCGATCGTCCACTCGACATCGCCGACGGCCATGAGGGTCTGGGTGGTCTCGAGGTGCCGCGTGACCCGGACGAACTCGGGCTTCTTGTCGTCGAGCGACATCAGGTAGAAGCGCGGGATGCCACCGGACACGTCGAGCACGGCCTCTTCCGCCGTGAAGGGTGTGCCGTCTGCCATGGGGGTCAGAACGACACCGAAGGGGGCGAACGCCTCGGCGGTGATGGTAGCGGCGGCGAGGGGGTGGGTGGGGAGCGGCTCGGTCATGCCCCGAAGATACGCCTGTCAGACAAGTCCTGCGACAACTTGTCTGACACGTTCACGACCTCGTTACGACCCCGAAACGCCCCGATCGTGGCGGACGCGCCGGATGAGGGCATTCCGCAACCCCGCGGGGGCGGACACCTGCACCTCCCGCGACCAGTAGCCGACGTCGTCGCCCGTCCCGTATCCGCAGTAGGTCATCTCGACGACCGGAACACCCGGCGTCGTCGACAGCAGCGCCGCCCGCTCGGCGTCCAGGCTCACCGCGTCGACCCACAGGGTCTCCCACGCGACCCGGATGCCGTTGGCCTCTTCCGCCAGGTCGAACACCGGCCGCCGGGGGTCGAGGTCGACGACCTGGGCCAGGGGGACGAGGTCTTCCGCCAGCGCGTACGGCGCGCCGTCGACGCTCCACACCTTCACGGTGCGGAACACCCGCGTGCCGTCGGGCAGATCGTCGAACCGCTCGGGGTCGCCTGCCGCGAGAACCCGGACCCCGGATGCCGCGACCTCGAGTCGTGGCTCGTATCCGGCCGCACGGATCGACAGGGAGTGATCGAACTGCTCGTCGATCCGGCGCCCGACGTCGGGCAGCCGGCGGTTGGGGGTCGTGCGCGTCCCCTGCGTCCGGTGCACGTACCCGCGCTCTTCGAGCCGGACGAGTGCTTCGCGGACCGAGGCCCTGCTCGCCCCCGTGAGCTCCGCGAGCCGCGGTTCGGACGGCAACGTCTCGAGATCGCCGCTCCAGAGCGCGAGGATCCGGTCGATGACGGCATCCTGGTCTGTCGCGCGCATGGGCTCCTCGTTCGGTGCGAGCTCCCCGGTCACTCGTGCGGACGCTGCAGCAACGCGACGGCATCCTCTCGGCTCGACACCCCCAGCTTGCCGTAGATCGACCGGACCTGTGACTTCACGGTGTTCACCGACACGTTCCGCGCCCGCGCGATGTCGGGGATGCCGAGGCTCGAGGTGAGGAGGTACGCGAGCTCCCGCTCGGTGGTGGTCAGCGCGGCGAAGGCATCGTCGCGGGCGGAAGGGGCGGCGATCTTCGGCAGCATCTGTCGCGTCGTCGCTGCCGCGGACGCGAGGTCGGGAGTGGTCGCCGACAGACGATCCAGAAGGAGGTCGGTCTCCGAGAACGGGATCATGAGGAACGGCATCATCGAACCTCCCGTGCGTTGGATGAGCCGGAACGCGGACTCCATGCTCTGCAGTGCGCGCTTCTCGCCGCCCATCCGGAGGAAAGCGACGGCGCGGACAGTGAGGACCTGGGTCAGGGTGCGCAGGCAATGTTCGTCGTGCAGGGCGACACAGGCGTTCGTGTTCTCGATGACCTCGCGCTCGCGTCCCATCTGCAGGAGCGTCCGCGAGCGCTGCATAGGGAAGCACACGGCATGGCCGGGGTTGGTGACGGCGTTGTCGAGCACGGCGAGGGCCTCTTCGTACTCACCGAGGGCGGTGAGCATGTCGGCGTGCAGGCCGAGGAGCAGGCCGCGGACGATCCGGAAGCTCCGCGTGCGGCCCGAGGAGTGCAGGAGTTCCCAGCTCTTGGCGAGTGCCTCCGGAACTGAGCGGCCGATGAACATCGCGGCTACCCGGGTCATCTCGGCGCTGAAGACCCAATACGGATCATCGGGCTGGGCGTGCTCGAGTTCGTCGGCGATCGCGTGCATACGTGCTGATTCCGCGCGGCTGGCAGCGACGAATCCGTCTCCGAGCAGGAGGCAGTGCGAGACGTCCTCGGCGGCCCACCCGTAGTCGCCGTACAGCTGGCGCGCGTCGTCGATCGCCCTTGCCGCGCCGGGGTATTCGGCGTTCAGCCCGAGATTCAACGCCTGCACGCTCAACGCGCGGTAGCGCTGCGCCGGGGTCTCGGCGAAGAGCAGGGCCTCGGCGGCGTAGTGCCCACCGATCTGCGGCCATCCGACCGCGGCGCAGTACTCCGCGACGCCCGCGTACAGCGCGGAGCGGGCCGGACCCGACAGTGCCGCGGGACGCGTGAGACGTCCGCTGTCGAAGTAGCGCGACACGAGTTCGATGCCGTCGCCGAGCGCGTCATGACGCGCGCGTGCCACCAGCATCGAGGTGAGGACCATCGCCCGGGTGTCTGTCCAGATCAGGGGGGTCGCGCCCGGCTCGGCTTCCGCCAGGAGGGCGAGGTGGCGCGCGAGCGGTTGCCCGTGCCCGGGTTCCAGGCGCGCGAACGTGTGGGCCGCAGCCGCGCGGAGCGCGGCGCTCGGGCTGATGGGACCATCGGAATCGCTCATGTGACCTCCGTGACACGAACGCGACCGCCTACGTGCGGCGCATCGGTGCGCCCACGGTCGCGTCATGGATAGACAGGCACCCAGGACGGGCGGTCGGACACGGATTCGGGTTCGCGAGCGGCCGCTGGAACCGCCAGCCCCCGGGGAGCGGTCCCATTCATGAGGATAGGACAAATGTCCGCCTTCCGCCCGGGGAGGGGCGGAGAAGCGGATGAAACTCGGCCGAGCGGCGCGGGGGAGGAGGGGTGGCCTGCGGCGGGCTCACGGGAGAGCCTGCTCGGTGACGGGTCGCTGGTCTCCGCGGGCCCGGGCGTCTCGCAGGCCCCTCAGTCGGGGCGGGACTCCAGCACCCGCAGGGCCTCTTCGCGTCGGGAGACGCCGAGCTTGCCGTAGATCGAGCGCATCTGCGACTTCACGGTGTTCACCGAGACCCCGCGAGCCCGGGCGATCTCGGCCACCGACCGGGTCGTGCGCAACAGGTGCGCGAGTTCCCGTTCGGTCGGTGTCAGCGGCGTCAGGGCCGGGGACAGGGCCTGGCGGGCGGCGAGGGCCGGGAGGGCCGAACGCAGCCGGTCGATGGTCTCGCCCAGATCGTCGCGGACTCCGGCCACGAGGTCGAGGAGTCGTGCCGCGTCCGAGCTCGGGATCATCAGGAACGGCATGAGCGATCCGCCGGTCTGGGCGATGAGCACCACGGCGGATTCCATGCTCTGGGTCGCGCGCTGGTCGTTGCCCAGTCGCAGGAATGCCACCGCGCGGCGCGTGAGCAGCGGCGTGAGCGTGCGCAGGCAGTGCTCGTCGTGGAGGGCGACGCACGCGTTCGTCGACTCGATCACCTCGCGTTCGCGACCGGTGAGCAGCAGCGTAGCGGCGCGCTGCATCGGGAAGCACACGGCGTGACCGGGATGCGTGACGCCGGTGGACAGCACCGCGAGGGCTTCGTCGAACTCGCCATGGAGGGCGAGCATGTCGGCGTGCATCCCGAGGAGGAGGTCGCGCTGGAGGCGGGGGCTGCGGGCGCGATCGGAGGCGTGCAGCAGACGACGGCTCTCGGCCAGGCCGGACGCGAGATCGCGGTCGAAGAAGTGCGCGGCGACACGCATCACCGCTGCACCGAAGTTCCAGTACGGCTGATCCGACGGTGTGCGCTGCAAGCCGTCGGCGAGCTGGCGGAGGCGCTCGGCATCGGCGCGGGTGAGGGCGAGCATCGCTTCGCCGAGGAAGAGACAGTGCGAGAGGTCGTCGTCGTGCCAGTCGTGCGCAGCGAACAGGGCATGCGCCTCGCGGACGGCGTCGGCGGCCGAGACGTATTCCGCGTTGAGGGCGAGAGCGAGGGCATGCACGCTGTGCGCGCGGTATCGCTGCGCATCGGCGTCGGCGAACTCCCGGGCCTCCGCGGCGTACCGCGCCGCGATCTGCGGCCAACCGACCGCGGAGCAGTACTCGCTGACGCTCGCGTACAGACGCGAGCGGGCCGCCGTCGAGAGGGAGGCCGGCCGGGTGAGACGTCCGTCGACGAAGTAGCGGTGGATCAGGTCCAGGCCGTCGCCGAGGGCGTCCCGCCGAGCGCGTGCGGCGAGGACGCTCGAGAGTACGCCGGCGCGGGCGTCGGTCCACGTCGCGGGTGCCGGCCCGGGGTCCACCTCCGCGAGCACGGTCAGATGCCGCCCGATCGGCTGGCCGTGCCCGGGTTCCAGTCGCAGCAGCGTCTGGACGGATGCCGCGCGCAAGAGGTCCCCGCCCGCGGGTGCTTCCTCTGCCACGACGATCCCCCTCCGCCCGCGCACGCGTCGACGTGCACCGGACTCCCCGTCCGTCGGTGCGGGTGAGCATCGGCGATCGTTGCGGTACGACGCGCAACGAATGGTGCGGATCGGGCGATGTCGGGTCCGCCGCGACCGTGCCGCCGGGCTCTCCGACCGTCGGTAGGAAGAACGATAGTCAGTCGGCCGGCATCGCGCACGATCCGGAGGTGGGACGGCGGGTACCCGCGGGGGGTGTTACGCCGCCGCGGCGACGACGGCCGAGATGGCCGAGGTGAAGAAACCGAGCCCGTCGACGCCGGAGCGCATCGCGACGGAGGTGCCCGGGCCGAAGCCGGGCTCGACGGCGTGCTCCGGGTGCGGCATCAGGCCGACGACGTTGCCGCGCTCGTTCGTGAGGCCGGCGATGTCGTCGAGCGAACCGTTCGGGTTCACGCCCAGGTACCGGAACGCGACGAGGCCCTCGCCGTTGACGCGAGCCAGGGTCTCGGCATCCGCGATGTATCCGCCGTCGGCGTTCTTCAGCGGGATGACGATCTCGTCGCCCTCGTCGAATGCGCTGGTCCAGGCGGTGGAGGCGTTCTCGACGCGCAGGCGCTGGTCGCGGCGGATGAACTGCTGGTGCGCATTGCGGATCAGCCCACCGGGAAGCAGGTGCGCCTCGACGAGCATCTGGAAGCCGTTGCAGATGCCGAGGATCGGCATGCCCTTGGCGGCGGCATCCTTCACCTCGGCCATGATCGGCGCGAACGCGGCGATCGCTCCGGCGCGGAGGTAGTCGCCGTAGCTGAAGCCGCCGGGGAGGACGAGGGCGTCGACGCCTCGGAGGTCGTGCTCGCCGTGCCACAGCGCGACCGGCTCGGCGCCCGCGAGGCGGATGGCCCGCTGCGCGTCGCGATCGTCGAGGGAGCCGGGGAAGGTGATGACCCCGATGCGCGTCGTCACTCGACGACCTCGATGTTCACCACGTCCTCGATCACGGCGTTCGAGAGCATCTCGTCGGCGAGCTCGCGGGCGCGGGCCAGCGTGGCCTCGTCGACCTCGCCCTCGACGGTCAGCTCGAAGCGCTTGCCGATCCGCACGTCGGAGAAGCGGTTCTCGCCCAGTCGCGACAGGGCGCCGGCGACGGCCTTCCCCTGCGGGTCGAGAAGCTCGGCCTTGGGCATGACGTCGACGACGATGGTGGGCATTCCAGCTCCAGGTGTCGGAAGGGCAGTGGATGCCATTCTACGGGGCCGTTCCACGCCGCCGCCGACACCGGCTTGCGCCGTCGAGACAAGGGATTGCGTCCCGCGGCGGAGTGTGGGAGCGCTCTCTTGACACTTTGGGAGCGATCCCATAACGTCATGCGGGATCGGTGAGAGCGCTCCCACGGTTCAGAGGTCGAGGGGGCGCCGCGCACAGGAGCACACCGCATCACCCACCACGAAGGAGTGTTCTGTGAAATCACGTGCCCTGCGTCGTGCCGCCCTCGTCGCGGCCGCCGCCTCCACCTCCGCCCTCGTGCTCGCCGGTTGCTCCGGTGGCGGGGGCACCGCATCGGCCGACGGCGAGGTCACCCTCACCGTCGCCACGTTCAACGACTTCGGGTACACCGACGCGCTCCTGCAGGAGTACATGGACGCGCACCCGAACGTGAAGATCGTCCACAACAAGGCCGCGACCAGCAACGAGGCCCGCGAGAACTACTTCCAGAAGCTCGGCAAGACCGGCCTCGCCGACATCGAGGCGATCGAGGTCGACTGGCTGCCCGAGGTCATGCAGTACGCCGACCTCCTCGCCCCGGTCCCCGACGACCTGAAGAGCCGCTGGCTCGACTACAAGGTGACGGCCGCGACGAGCCCCGAAGGCAATCTCATCGGCTACGGCACCGACATCGGACCCGAAGGCGTCTGCTACCGCTCCGATCTGTTCGCCGCGGCGGGTCTGCCCACCGATCGCGCCGAGGTCGCCAAGCTCCTCGAGGGCGACTGGTCCACGTACTTCGCCCTGGGTGACAAGTACGTCGCCGCGACCGGCAAGGCGTTCTTCGACTCCGCCGGCGGCACGTACCAGGGCGCCATCAATCAGGTCGAGGCCGCGTACGAGAACCCCGACAGCGGCGCGATCACCGCGACCCAGAACCCCGAGGTCAAGAAGATCTACGACGAGGTCCTCGCGGCCAGCGCCACGCAGTCGGCGCACCTCGGCCAGTGGTCCGACGACTGGTTCGCGGGTCTGTCCAACGGCGCGTTCGCGACGATGCTCTGCCCCGGCTGGATGCTCGGTGTCATCTCGGGCAACGCCCCCGACGTCACGGGCTGGGACATCGCCAACGTCTTCCCCGGCGGCGCCGGCAACTGGGGCGGCTCGTACCTGACCGTCCCCGCCAACGGCAAGAACGTCGAGGCCGCGCAGGAGCTGGCCGACTGGCTGACGAACCCCGAGACGCAGGTCAAGGCGTTCGAGAGCGCCGGGACGTTCCCCAGCCAGACGGACGCGCTGAAGGCCGATTCGCTGTTGAGCAACACCAACGAGTACTTCAACAACGCACCCGTCGGGGAGATCCTCTCCGAGCGTGCGCAGGCCGTGAAGGTCTCGCCCTACAAGGGGAAGTTCTACTTCCAGATCAACGACGCCATGCAGAAGGCGCTGACCCGTGTCGAGGACGGCACGCAGAGCGCGACCGACTCCTGGAAGCAGTGGGCGGCAGAGGTCGACGCCCTGTCCTGACCCCCGCGAACGGATGCCAGGGGCCGCGGCTGCGCACCCCTGGCATCCGTCGCCCATCCCCTTCTCGCGTGAGGGGTCAAGAATTGTCGCTTCGGCTCCGTCGCAGGCGACAGATTCTGACCCCTCACGCGTCAGAAACGGAGCACACACCGTGACCAGCACACTCGAACGACCCACAGGGGCCGCGGCGCCGAGGGCGCGCGAACCGCGACGGGTCGGCTTCAGCGCACGCCGCAGCGCGTGGGACCTGAAGCTCTCGCCCTACCTCTACATCTCGCCGTTCTTCGTCCTGTTCGCGGTCACCGGGCTCTTCCCGATCGCGTACACCGCCGTGATCTCGTTCATGGATTGGGACCTGGTGCGCAACTCGGGCCAGTTCATCGGGTTCGACCAGTACGCGTGGGTGCTCAGCCAGCCGAAGTTCTGGATCGCGCTGCGCAACACGTTCAGCATCTTCCTGCTCTCGAGCGTGCCGCAGCTGATCCTCGCGATCTTCATCGCCGCGATGCTCGACCAGAACATCCGCGCCAAGACCTTCTGGCGCATGAGCGTCCTCATCCCCTACGTCATGGCGCCCGTGGCCGTGGCCCTGATCTTCAGCAACATGTTCGGCGACCAGTACGGCGTCGTGAACACCACGCTGCAGAACCTCGGCCTGCCCGCGGTGCCCTGGCACTCGGATGCCTTCGCCAGCCACATCGCGATCGCGACGATGGTGAACTTCCGCTGGACCGGCTACAACACCCTGATCCTCCTGGCCGCGATGCAGGCCGTGCCCCGCGAGTACTACGAGGCGGCCACCGTCGACGGCGCCGGCAAGGTCCGGCAGTTCTTCTCGATCACGATGCCGAGCCTGAAGCCGACGCTGATCTTCGTCATCATCACCTCGACCATCGGCGGCCTGCAGATCTTCGACGAGCCGCGCATGTACGACCAGTACGGCACCGGCGGCGCCGACAACCAGTGGCTGACCGTGACGCTGTGGCTCTACAACGTCGGCTGGGGGGAGTGGAACTTCGGACGGGCGGCGGCGCTCGCGTGGATCCTGTTCCTCATCATCCTCGCCATCGGCGTCGTCAATCTGTTCATCACGCGCTCGCTCGTGCGCGACGAGGGCCGGCGCGACACGCGGTCCCGCCGCGAGCTGCGCGCCCAGGCGCGCGCGGCGAAGAAGCAGCTCCAGCGAGAGGAGGCGGCCCGATGACCGCCGTCAACGCCGTCCCGGTCGCCGTCGTCGACCCCGACCTGCCCACGAAGCCGCGCCGTCCCCGCGCGGTGCGCGGCTCGCGCCCGGGCTGGTTCGTGTACACCGCCCTCGGCGCGGTGCTGCTCGCGAGCGTGTTCCCCTTCTACTGGTCGCTGCTGATCGGGTCGGGCGATTCGTCGACCATCCGCGACGCGAACCGGTCGTGGATCCCCGGGGGCAACTTCTTCGCCAATGCCGCGTCCGTCATGGGCGACCCCGCGGTCAACTTCTGGCCGGCGCTGGTGAACTCCATCATCAGCTCGGGTCTGATCGCGGCATCCGTCGTCTTCTTCTCCACCCTCGCGGGGTGGGCGTTCGCGAAGCTGAAGTTCCGCGGGGGGCCGTGGCTGCTCGTCTTCGTCGTGGCGACCATGGCCGTGCCGACGCAGCTGGGCGTCGTGCCGCTGTACATCCTGTTCAGCGAGCTCGGGTGGACCGGGCAGCTCGGCGCGATCATCATTCCGGCGCTGACCAGCGCGTTCGGCGTGTTCTGGATGACGCAGTACCTGCGCCAGGCGGTGCCGGACGAGCTGATCGAGGCGGCGCGCGTCGACGGCGCCAGCTCGTTCCGCACGTTCCTGACCGTGGGCGTCCCGGCGGCTCGGCCCGCTGCGGCGATGCTCGCGCTGTTCACGTTCGTGAGCGCGTGGAACAACTTCTTCTGGCCGTTCATCGTGCTCGACCGCCAGAACCCGACGCTGCCGGTGGCGCTGTCGCTCCTGCAGTCCAACTACTTCGTCGACTACTCCATCGTGCTCGCGGGCGTGCTGCTGTCGACGATCCCGCTGCTGCTGCTGTTCGTCTTCGCGGGCAAGCAGCTGGTCAGTGGCATCATGCAAGGGGCGGTCAAGGGATGACGCTTGCGCCCACGGAAGGAACCCGATCCATGTCCCACACCCGAGCCTTTCCCGAGGGCTTCCTCTTCGGTGCGGCGACCGCCGCGTACCAGATCGAGGGGGCCGCGTTCGAGGACGGGCGCACGGCCTCGATCTGGGACGCCTTCAGCCGGGTTCCCGACGCGGTGATCAACGCCGACAACGGCGATGTCGCGTGCGACCACTACCACCGCTACGCCGACGACGTGCAGGTCATGAAGAGCCTCGGCCTGCAGACCTACCGCTTCTCCACGTCGTGGTCGCGCGTGCGGCCCGACGGCGGTGCGCTGAACTCGAAGGGCGTCGACTTCTACAAGCGCCTCGTCGACGAGCTCCTGGATGCCGGCATCCTCCCGTGGCTGACCCTGTACCACTGGGATCTTCCCCAGGCCCTGCAGGAACGCGGCGGCTGGACCGTCCGCGAGACGAGCGACCTCTTCACCGAGTACGCGCTCGACATGCACGACGCCCTGGGCGACCGCGTGAACGTGTGGACGACGCTCAACGAGCCGTGGTGCTCGTCGTTCCTCAGCTACACCGCCGGCGCCCACGCGCCCGGACACTACTCGCAGGCCGAGGGCATGCTCGCCGCGCACCACCTGCTCCTGGGGCACGGCCAGACCGTGCGCGAGCTCCGCGCCCGCGACGCCTCGCTCAACCTCGGGCTCACGCTGAACCTGACCGTGGCGGATGCCGTCGACCCCACGGACCCCGCCGACCTCGACGCCGCGCGCCGCATCGACGGCCAGTTCAACCGCTGGTTCCTCGACCCGGTGTTCCGCGGCAGCTACCCGGCCGACATCATCCAGGACTTCCGGAACGTGGATGCCGACGCGGTGCGGCAGTGGCAGGAGGCCGTGCGCCCGGGCGACCTCGACGTCATCTCGACCCCGATCGACACCCTCGGCGTGAACTACTACCACGGCGAGTACGTCGGCGGCAGGCCGCCGCTGGTCAACCCGCCGGCGGGCGACGCCCCCACGGTGCGCCCGATCGCGTCGCCGTTCCCCGCGCACGGAAACCTGTACTGGCACGAGCGGGGCCTTCCCCGTACGACGATGGGCTGGGAGGTGCAGCCCGAGGCCCTCACCGGTCTGCTCGAGCGTGTGAGCGCCGAGTACTCGGCCGAGGCCGACGTCGCTTTGTACATCACCGAGAACGGTGCCGCCTACGACGACGTGCCCGTGACCGAGGACGGCGAGACGCGCGTCCACGACTCCGAGCGCGTGGAGTTCGTGGAGGCGCATCTCGCCGCCGTCCTGGATGCCGTCGACAAGGGCATCGACGTCCGCGGCTACTTCTACTGGTCGCTGCTCGACAACTTCGAGTGGGCCTGGGGCTACGAGAAGCGTTTCGGTATCGTGCACGTCGACTACGCGACGCAGGAGCGCTCCGTGAAGGACTCCGGCCTGGCGTACGCGCGAGTGATCGAGGAGAGGGCGCTGGTGGCGCCGGCTTCGGCCGACGCGCTGCCTGCCGCCTGACGTACTTCACCCTCATCGTCGACCTGCTCGGCGCGTCATTCGGTCGCGCCGAGCGGGTTGTGCGACAGCACGGAGGAGTACGCTCGCAACGTCGCCGGGAGTGATCCGGCTCACCGTCGCGTCGCTGATCCCGGGAGGAGCCCGATGTCACTGACCCCCGTGCGCGGTGCCGCCACCATCGAAGAGGTCGCCGCTCGAGCGGGTGTCTCCCGCTCCACCGTGTCCCGCGTCGTCAACGGCTCGACCGCCGTCTCTCCGTCGGCGCTCGAAGCGGTCCGCCGGGCGATCGAAGATCTCCAGTACGTCCCGAACCGCGCCGCCCGCTCGCTCGCCAGCCGCCAGACGCGCGCGATCGCCCTGGTCATCCCCGAAGACACCGACCGCTTCTTCGGCGACCCGTTCTTCGGATCGATCGTCGCCGGGATCTCGCAGGTCATCGGCGAGTCCGACTACGTGATGAACATGCTCATCGCCACCGACGACGCCAGCGCCAAAGCCCTCGGCTACCTCCGCGGGGGCAGCGTCGACGGTGCCATCGTCGCCTCCCACCACACCAGCGACACGTTCGTCGACCGCCTGGCCGACACCGTGCCCGTGGTCTTCGGCGGGCGGCCCGCGCGCGTGCGTCCCGCCGACCACTACGTCGACGTCGACAACGTCCGGGGCGGGCGGGATGCCACCCGCTACCTGATCGACCGCGGCCACCGCCGAATCGCGACCGTCGCCGGACCCGCCGACATGCCCGCCGGCATCGACCGTCTGCAGGGCTTCCGCGACGTGCTCGCCGAGGCGGGACTGGAGCCCGTCGCGGTGGAGGACGGCGACTTCACCGAGGCCGGGGGCGCCGACGCGATGCGGAGGATCCTGGCATCCGGCGATCTTCCCGAGGCGCTGTTCGTCGCGAGCGATCTCATGGCCCGCGGCGCGTACACCGCTCTGCGCGAGCAGGGGCACGAGCCGGGTCGCGACATCGCGATCATCGGCTTCGACGACTCTGCGGTCGCGACCTCGCTCGTTCCCGCCCTCACGACCGTGCGGCAACCCTCGCGCGACCAGGGGCGACAGATGGCGACGATGCTGCTCGACGTGCTCGCCGGCCGGGCGACGGCGAACACCGCGATCCTGCCGACGGAGATCATCGAGCGCGGATCCGCCTGACCCCGTCGGGTGACGGGTCGGGCGGACGTCGGCGCCAGCCGATACTGTGAGCGCTATCGAGCGCGCGGATACCCGAGTCCGCGCCGGTGTCGAGAGGATCGACGATGCGTCGATGGAGAAGCGTCGCCGCGGTCGCCGCGCTGGTGGCGATCGCGAGCCTGGCCGGATGCGTACCCGAACAGGCGACGCCCGTCGCGTCCGAGACCGCGACGCCGACGGTGACGGTCGCGACGCCGAGTCCGACGCCGACACCCACCGCTTCCGAGACGCCTCCGAGCGCGGCGGCCAACATCCCGGCATCCTGCGACGACCTCGGCACCGCAAGCAGCCGGGCCGAAACCGTCGGCAACCTCACCGCGCAGCACGCCGACGGGTTCGTCCGCCCCTCGCCCCCCAACGCCACCACGAAGCTGTCGTGCAACTGGATCCAGGAAGAAGCCGCGGCGGTCCTGATCATCGTCAGCACCGCGAGCGACGCCGACGTCTCGACCGGCCTCCAGCAGCTGGCATCCGAGGGGTACCAGTGCCAGGCGGCACAGGACTTCGGGGCGCAGTACTGCATGCGCCCCGGCGACGCGGCCACGAGCGAAGACGTCGTCGTCGCGCGTGACGACGTCTGGATCTACCTCGAGACCGTGAACGTCAACGCGCGGGCCTGGTTGTCGGACATCGCCGCGCAGATCTACGGCTGACCCGCTCCGGGATCAGCTGTCGCGGGGGAGCGGCTGCTGGTACACATCGGGGACGTCGTCGCCGTCGGCATCCACGTCCTCCATCGCCGCGAGCTGCTTGTAGCGGCGGTTGCGGGTGAGCAGCACGCTGGCCGCCAGCACGGATGCCAGCAGCGATGCGACCATGATCGCGATCTTCGCGTCGTCGGTGTGCGGTGAACCCGCGGGGAAACTGAGCTCGGCGATCAGAAGCGACACGGTGAAGCCGATCCCCGCGAGGAGGCCCACTCCCGCGAGGTCGATCCACTTGAGCGCCGGGTCGAGGCGCACCTTCGTCACGAGCGTGAGCAGACGGACCCCGAGCAGGATGCCGATGGGCTTTCCGAGCACGAGACCCGCGACGACGCCGATGGTGACGGGGTCCTGGATGGCGCGGAGCAGGCCCTCGCCGCCGCCGATCGCGACGCCGGCCGCGAAGAACGCGAAGATCGGCACGGCGATGCCCGCGGACAGGGGTCGGAAGCGGTGCTCGAACTGCTCGGCGAGGTCCATGCCGCGGATCTCGGGCTTCCGCTTCGACGCGGCCACCGGGATCGTGAACGCCAGCGCGACACCCGCGATCGTTGCGTGGACGCCCGACGCGTGCAGGAACGCCCACGCCGCGAAACCGATCGGCAGCAGCACGACCCACGCCGCCCACGCATTGCGGGCGAACCAGGCACGGCCGAGGTGCGCGATCGTGCCGTAGACCACGACCAGTACCGCGAAGACGGCGAGGGGGACGAGCGAGATGTCGCTGGTGTAGAACAGCGCGATGATCGCGATCGCGATGAGGTCGTCGACCACCGCGAGGGTGAGCAGGAAGATGCGGAGCGGCCCGGGCAGATGCGAACCGACGAGCGCGAGCACGGCGACGGCGAACGCGATGTCGGTCGCGGCGGGGATCGCCCAGCCGGCGAGCAGGCTCGGCTGCGACGCGACGACGGCGACGTAGATCAGCGCGGGAACCGCGACACCGGCCGCGGCCGCGGTGATCGGCACGATCGCGGTGCTGAAGCGCCGGAGGCTTCCCACCACGATCTCGCGCTTGAGCTCCAGCCCGACCATGAAGAAGAAGATCGCCAGCAGCCCGTCGGCAGCCCACGCGCCGACGCTCAGCTCGAGGTGCCACGGCTCGTACCCGAAGCGCAGGTCGCGCAGCGCGAAGTACGCGTCCGCGGCGGGGGAGTTGGCCCAGATGATCGCCGCGATCGCAGCGATGACGAGCAGCATCCCGCCGACCGACTCGCGGCGCAGCACGGTCGTGACGCGGTGGACTTCGCGGTAGCCCGGCCAGCTCGGCGCGCGCGTGTGGGTCTCGGTCATGGCATCCCTTCCAGGGGTCGATCGACTCATTCGTCGACCAGACTTCCCGACACGCCTCATCCAGTTTACCGGGACGGCCTGGGCGATCGGTGCGGGGCGGCGGTGCCGAGGTGGCCCATTTCACGTGATCCGGCCGAGCGCACGGCTCCTGGCCGCGTCACGTCGTGTACGGTCGCCCAGTTCACGTGAAACGGCTCCCGGTGGCGCACTCCCCGGCCCGCGCGCCGCGCGCCGCCGCGCCGGGCTGCGCCGAGCGCACACGATCCGGCCGAGCGCACATGCCCCGGCCGTCCAGAGCGTGTGCGCTCGACCCGAACGTGTGCTTTCGGCGGCAGCGCGCGGACGCGCGGACGCGGCAGCGCGCGACCGCGCGGACGCGCCGGATGCCGGGCGCCCGCGCGTCAGGACGGGTCGCCGCCCAGCGGGCCGACCGCGGGGATCGGACCGCCGTCGTCGGCGCCCGTCTTGCGGGCCCGGGCAATCGCGTTGCCGAGGTGGTAGATCACCAGGGCCGCGACGGCGCCGAGCACGATCGCGCCGAGCTGGAAGTCGCCCCACTGCATCGTGAACCCGGCGATCGCGAGCACCAGCGCGACGGCGCCGGTGTACTGGTTCACGGGGCGCGAGAAGTCGACGCGGTTGTCGACCCAGATCTTGATGCCGATGATCCCGATGAGGCCGTACAGCGCGGTCGTGACACCGCCGAGCACTCCCGGCGGGATGGTGTTGAACACCGCCCCGACCTTCGGTGACAGGCTGAGCACGATCGCCGTGAGACCGGCGACCCAGTACACCGCCGTCGAGTACACGCGGGTGGCGGCCATGACGCCGATGTTCTCGCCGTACGTCGTGGTGCCCGACCCGCCGAATGTTCCGGCCAGCGTCGTGGCGACACCGTCGGCGATCAGCGCGCGTCCGGTGGAGCGGTTGGCCGTGGCATCCGTCATCGCCGCGACACCCCGCACGTGACCGACGTTCTCGGCCACCAGCACCAGCACGACGGGGAGGAACATCGCGATGACCGACCACGTCTGCGGCGTCGTGAAATCGGCGAGGTGGAACTCCGGCAGGCCGAACCACGGCGCGGCCTCGACGGGCGCGAAGTCGATGAGCGTCTCACCCGTCCCGAGTTGGATCAGCACCGTCGCGACATAGCCGACGATGACGCCCAGGAAGATCGAGATGCGGCCGAGGAACCCGCGGAACAGGACGCTGAACAGGATCACCGCGACGAGCGTGATCGTGCCGGGGAGCGGCTGCAGCTGGAAGTTCGACCACGCGACGGGGCGAGGTTGAAGCCGATGAGGGCGACGATGGCCCCCGCGACGACCGGCGGCATGACCTTGTCGACCCACCCGAGGCCGGCGAACTGCACGACGACCCCGATGAGAGCGAGCAGGATGCCGACCGCGACGATGCCCGCGAGAGCCGACCCCGTTCCGCCGATCGCGGTGGCGGCGGTCACCGGCGCGATGAACGCGAACGACGAACCGAGGTAGCTGGGGAGCCGGTTTCGGGTGACGAGCAGGAACAGCAGCGTCCCGAGACCCGAGAACAGCAGCGTCGTCGACACCGGGAAGCCGGTGAGCACGGGGACGAGGAAGGTCGCCCCGAACATCGCGATCACGTGCTGCAGCCCGATCGCGACCGTGGCGCCCCAGTTCAGGCGTTCACCCGGTGCGACGACCGCTCCGGCCTCGACGGTGCGCCCGTTGCCGTGCAGCTTCCACTGGAACATGGTTCTCCTCGCGATGGGGGTGGGGGATGGATGCCGAGCGCACACGTTCCGGCCGAAGGCACACGCTCCGTGCGTCCGCAGCGTACGCGCTGGGCCCGAACGTGTGTTCTCGACGCCGTGCGGTGCCGTGCGACGCCTGGCCGCCCGCCGGCCGGGCTCAGGACGTCAGGCGCTCGAGCAGCTCGGCGTAGCGGGCGCGGGTGCGCGTCACGATGTCGTCGGGCAGCGCGGGCGGCTCGCCCTGCTTGTCCCAGTTCGCGGCGAGCCAGTCGCGGACGATCTGCTTGTCGAAGCTCGCCATGCGCTCGGCGGGGGTCGTGCCGGTGCGCCAGGCCTCGGCATCCCAGTACCGGGACGAGTCCGAGGTCAGCACCTCGTCGGCGAGCGTCAGCACCCCGGCGTCGTCGTATCCGAACTCGAACTTCGTGTCGGCGAGGATCAGCCCCCGTTCCTCGGCGATCGCGGCGGCGCGGCGGTAGATCTCGAGCGACAGGTCGCGCAGCGCGGCGGCTGTGTCGTCGCCGACGAGCTCGACGGAGCGCTCGTACGTGATGTTCTCGTCGTGCTCGCCCATCGGCGCCTTGTACGCGGGCGTGTACAGCGGTTCGGGGAGACGGTCGCCGTCCGTGAGCCCCTCGGGCAACGGGATGCCGCACACCGTGCGCGACGCCTGGTACTCGGCCCACCCCGACCCGGTCAGGTAGCCGCGCACGACGCACTCGATCGGCTGCATGTCGAGCGAGCGGACGAGCATGGCGCGTCCGCGCACGGCATCCGGGATCAGCTCGACGGCCTCATCGCCCTCGAGCGCGTGGTCGGCGGCGAGATGATTCGGGATGCCACGTCCCCCGTCGGAACCCGCGAGAAGGTCGAACCACCACAGGCTCAGCGTCGTCAGCAGCACGCCCTTGTCGGGGATGCCGGGGCTCAGCACGTGGTCGAAGGCGCTCACCCGGTCGCTCGCCACGACGAGGAGGTGCGCGGGCGAGGCCCCCTCGGCGGTGTCGGCGGGGACGTACAGGTCGCGGACCTTGCCCGAGTAGACGTGGCGCCAGCCGTCGAGGGCGAGGGGGGAAGCGGGGATCACCCGCTCATTATCGCGGGTCGGCTCGACCGACGACGGCCCCGAGGCCGCGGATTTTGTCACATCGCGCCCGCGCGCGCCCGCCCCCCTGCGCCGCGGGGACACCTCGCTACCGTTGAAGGATGACCGAGGCGACCCCCGACACCGCGGCATCCATCGATCCCTCCGACGGAAGCTCCCAACGCCACACCCTGCGCGGCTGGGTGTTCTGGCCCGCCGCCGCCATCGCATTGGTGTTCATCGCTTTCTCGCTGATCTTCCCGGCCTCCGCCGAGGCGGCCTTCAGCGCGCTGCAGACGGCGATCGTCTCGGCGTTCAACTGGTACTACGTGCTCATCGCGGCGTTCTTCGTCGTGTTCGCGCTCGTCGTCGGCTTCAGCCGTTTCGGCCGCATCAAGCTCGGTCGGGACGACGACGAGCCCGAATTCTCGACGATGTCGTGGTTCTCGTTGCTGTTCGCCGCGGGCATGGGCATCGGTCTGGTGTTCTACGGCGTGAGCGAGCCGCTCAGCCACTTCGTCTCGCCCCGCCCCGGTGTCGAGGGGACGCCCACGCAGCTCGCGCAACAGGCGATGTCGCAGACGTTCCTCCACTGGGGGGTGCACGCATGGTCGATCTATGTCGTGCTCGGTCTCGCGCTGGCCTACGCCTTCCACCGTCGCCAGCGCCCTCGCACGATCCGGTGGGCGCTCGAGCCGATCCTCGGCGCCCGGCTCGTGCAGGGCGGGTGGGGCAACGCCATCGACGTCGCCGCCCTCGTGGGGACGCTGTTCGGTGTCGCGACGTCGCTCGGCCTCGGGGTCATCCAGATCAGCGCCGGCCTCGAGTTCTTGAACGTCGTGCCGACGTCGATCGTCAGCCAGGCGATCCTCATCGGCATCATCACCGGATTCGTCCTGTTCTCGGTGCTGTCGGGCGTGGGCCGCGGCATGAAGTGGCTGTCGAACATCAACCTCGTGCTGGCCGGGGTGCTGATGCTGTTCCTGCTCTTCGTCGGGCCCACCGAATTCCTCCTGCGCGATGTCGTGCAGTCGCTGGGCAACTACATCCAGAACTTCATCGGACTGTCGTTCACGGTGAGCGCCTATTCCGGCGACGCGGGCGTGGCGTGGCAGGGCGCGTGGACGGCCTTCTACTGGGGCTGGTGGATCTCGTGGGCGCCCTTCGTCGGCATCTTCATCGCGCGTATCTCGCGCGGCCGGACGGTGCGCGAGTTCGTCACCGGGGTGATCCTCGTGCCCACGCTCGTCGGCATCCTGTGGTTCACCGTCCTCGGTGGCTCGGCGATCTACGCGCAACTCACCGATTCGGCGTCGTTCGTCGGGCCGGACGGCACGGTCGACGTGTCCACCGCGCTGTTCCAGTTGCTCGAGACGGTCCCCGGGTCGGTGTTCCTCGTCGTCGGGTTCCTGCTCCTCATCGGGATCTTCTTCATCACCTCCGCCGACTCCGGCGCCCTCGTGATGAGCATGATCGCCACGGGCGGCGAGGAGGAGCCCCCGCGCTGGACGCGCGTGTTCTTCGCGCTCGCGACCTCCGTGATCGCCTTCGCCCTGCTCCTCGCGGGCGGGCTCACGGCCCTGCAAGCGGCGGCCATCAGCATCGCCCTGCCCTTCAGCGTCGTCCTCCTGGCGATCTGCTGGGCCACCGTGGTCGCCTTCCGGCGCGAACTCAAGGCGTACGACAAGGCCGACCGCGCTCGGCTGCGCGAGCAGATCGGCGAGCACTACGGCCTCGAGGTCGAAGAGGCGAACCAACGCGGCATCTTCGGCCTCCCCGCCCGCTGGCGGCGTCACCGCGCCGCGGAGCACGACACCCCCGTCGGCTGACGCCCCTGTGCGCTGACGCCGGTCTCGGGTGACGCCCGGGTTCCGGCATCCGGTGCCCCGCCTCTGATCCCGCCCCCGCCCCCGCTCCCCGTTGAGTGTCCAAGACACGCGGACGACCCGCGAGCGCATCCGTGTGTCCTGGACACCGAACGTTCATCCGTCGCGCGCGCCCCCGCCGGCCATCCGTGCGGTATAGTCCACGTGGACTAGTCGACACGGACCATGGAGAGTGGATGCCAGAGACCACGCGCCTCACACCGCTCGCGGTGATGTTGCTCGCGACGCTGCGCGAGGGCGACATGCACCCGTACGAGTTGCTGCGCCTCCTGCGCGACCGCCGCGACGACCGGCTCGTCCCCCTCCAGAAGGGCACGATCTACCACACGATCGCCCGCCTCGAACGGGAGGGGCTGATCGCCGAGGTGGGCGTCGACCGCGACGGCAACCGCCCCGAGCGCACCACCTATCGGCTGCTCGACGCCGGACGCGACGCCGTCGACTCGTGGGTGCGCGCGGAACTCCCGCAGATCGATCGGCCCGGCGATTTCCGCGTCGCGCTCGCCGAGGCCCACAACCTCGACCGCGACGACGTCGTCGCGCTCCTCGACCGGCGGCGGGAGCTCCTCGTCGCCTCGCGCGAAGTGCACCGCGACGGGCTCTCCCGTGCGCGCGAGCGCGCGGTGCCGCATCAATTCATGGTCGAGGTCGAACGGCAGTCCGTCCTCCTCGACGCCGAACTCGCCTGGCAGGACTCCCTGCGCCACGGCCTGGTCACCGGCACCCTGCCCTGGGGTGCCGACGGCCTTCCCTCTCACCACCAACGACTCCACGTCTCGAAGGAGACCCTCGCATGACCGACTCCCGCGCCGCCTCCGCGGCATCCCCTCGAACCGGGACGCACGGCACACCCGCGCGCAGCCCGTGGCCGGCCCTCTGGGCGCTGGTCATCGGGTTCTTCATGATCCTGGTCGACACCACGATCGTCTCGGTCGCGAATCCCGCGATCAAGGCGGCCCTCGACCCGAACACCAACAACCTCGACAACGTCGTGTGGGTCACGAGCGCCTACCTGCTCACCTACGCGGTGCCCCTGCTGATCACCGGTCGTCTCGGCGACCGCTTCGGACCGAAGAACGTCTACCTCACGGGCCTCGCGATCTTCACCCTCGCCTCGCTCGCGTGCGGTCTGGCCCCGACGCTCGAGGTGCTCATCATCGCCCGCGCGGTGCAGGGTCTGGGCGCCGCGCTCATGACCCCGCAGACGATGGCCGTCATCACGCGCACCTTCCCGCCGCAGAACCGCGGTGCGGCGATGGGCCTGTGGGGCGCCACGGCCGGCGTCGCCACCCTCGTCGGCCCGCTCGCCGGCGGACTGCTCGTCGACGGACTCGGGTGGGAATGGATCTTCTTCATCAACATCCCCGTCGGCGTGATCGGCTTCATCGCCGCGCTGATCCTCGTTCCTCAGCTCCCGCGCACCGCCCACAAGTTCGACATCCTCGGTGTCGTCCTCAGCGCCATCGGTCTGTTCCTCATCGTGTTCGGCCTGCAGGAGGGGGAGCACTTCAGCTGGGCGCCCTGGATCTGGGCCATGGTCGCCGGCGGTGTCGTCGTCATGGCCCTGTTCGTGTGGACGCAGGCCCGGAGCACGACCGAGCCGCTCGTGCCGCTCGACCTGTTCCGCGATCGCAACTTCTCGATCGCGAACATCGCGATCGCGGCCGTCGGCTTCACCGTCACGAGCATGGCGCTGCCTCAGATGTTCTATCTGCAGCTCGCCCGCGGTCTCACGCCCACGGAGTCGGCGCTGCTGCTCATCCCGCTCGCGATCCTGTCGGGCGTGCTCGCTCCCTTCGCCGGCAAGCTGCTCGACCGCACCGACCCGCGCTTCCTCCTCGTGCCGGGCCTCCTCCTGGTCGGCGGATCCCTGGGCCTGTACACCGCGCTCATCCTGAACAACGCCCCGATCTGGGCGTTCCTCATCCCCTCCGCCCTCATGGGCGTCGGCAACGCCGGCATGTGGGGTCCGCTCGCCACGACCGCGACGCGGAACCTCCCCCCTCGGCAGGCGGGTGCCGGCGCGGGCATCTACAACACCACCCGCACCGTCGGGTCGGTGATCGGATCGGCATCCATCGCGGCCTTCATGCAGGCCCGCCTCGAAGCGAACCTGCCCGGGGCAGCGGATGCCGGTGCGAGCTTCGGTTCCGGGACGCTGCCGCCGCAGGTCGTCGACGGCTTCTCGCAGGCGATGGGCCAGTCGCTTCTGCTGCCGATCATCGTCATCGCGGTGGGCCTGGTCGCCGTGCTGTTCATGCAGCGTCCGTCGGTGATCCGTCCGCACGGCGCCCCGCGCGACGCTGCCCCCGCCGCCCAGGCAGCGCCGGCCACCGCCGGCGAGTAGCCGCGTCGTTCGTCCGGGAGCCCCGGATCGCCGAGACTGCACGCGCCTGACATCTCCCTTGCAGATCGCAGTGGAGATGTCAGGCAGCTGCAGTCTCGGCGATGTCGCGCGAGGAGGTGGCGGCCCCCGCGCGCCGGGCCGGCCGCCGCGGCGGCAGCGGAGGCGACGGACTCAGGGCGTGATCTCGTCGACGAAACGGTGCGCCTCGTCGATCAGGGCGGCCCAGGTCTCGCCGGCGTCGGGTGAGACCTCGGCCCATTCCCGGAGCGGGCGCCCCCGCATGATCATCGGGGCGGCGACGCCGTCGGCGGTGAGCTCGCCGATGCGCTGCTCCGGCAGCTTCACGACGAGAGACCCCTCATGCGCGACGAAGGCGAACACCTTGCCGCGCACGCGAACGCCCTCCGTGCCGAACATCCGTCCCCTGTCGACGTCGGGCAGCGTGCACAGATCCTGCACGACGGGGTCGAAGATCGCGCGCCCGCGTGCCATGGCATCCCGGTCCACCATGCGCACACGGTAGCCCGAACCGGATGCCAGGGCGAGGGCTCGCAGCCTCAGGACGACGCCGGTCCGCCCGGGTCAGTCCTCGACGACGCGGGCGGCGATGTCGGTGCGGTACTGGCCGCCCTCGAGTCCGATCAGGCCCAGCGCCTCGTAGGCGGCGGAGCGGGCCTCGCGGAACGTCGTGCCGAGCGCCACGACGTTGAGCACGCGACCCCCGGTGGCGTGCAGACGGCCGTCGCGCAGCGCGGTCGCGGCGTGGGCGACGTGCACCCCGTCGACCTCGTCTGCCTCGTCGAGCCCGGTGAGCAGGCGACCCGTGATCGGGGCCTCGGGATAGCCCTCGCTCGCCAGCACGACCGTCACCGCGGTCGCGTCCGCGAACGCCGGGCGAGGCTGATCCTCGAGGGTGCCCGAGGCCGCGGCCATGAGCAGGGTCGACAGCGGGTCGACGAGGCGCGGCAGCACGACCTGCGTCTCGGGGTCGCCGAAGCGCGCGTTGAACTCGATGACCTTCACGCCCGACTCCGTGAGGATCAGCCCGGCGTACAGCAGTCCGATGAACGGGGTGCCCTCGGCATCCATCTGCCGGATCACCGGCTCGGCCACCTCGCGCGTGATCTGATCGACGAACTGCTCCTCGCCTCCGAAGCGCTCGAGCAGCCACGGCAGCGGCGAGTACGCGCCCATGCCGCCGGTGTTCGGGCCCTCATCGCCGTCGCGGAGGCGCTTGAAGTCCTGCGCGGGGCTGAGCGGCAGTACGCGGTCGCCGTCGCTGAGGAAGAAGAGCGACACCTCGGGGCCGGCGAGGAACTCCTCGATGAGCACCGGGCCGGTCGGCAGATACGCCTCGGCGTGGGCCAGGGCGGCGGCGCGATCGGACGTCACGATGACGCCCTTGCCCGCGGCCAGACCGTCGGCCTTCACCACGTGCGGGGCGCCGAGCTCGTCGAGCGCCGCCTCGACGCCGGCGAGGTCGTGCGCGCGCACGGCTCGACCGGTCGGCACGCCGGCGGCATCCATGATCCGCTTCGCGTACGTCTTCGACCCCTCGAGCTGAGCCGAGGCCTTGCCCGGACCGAACACCGGGATGCCGCGCTCACGGAGCGCATCGGCGACACCGGCCACGAGAGGCGCCTCGGGGCCGATCACGACGAGGTCGATCGCCTCGGCGTTCGCGAACCCGGTCACGGCGGCCGGGTCGTTCGCGTCGAGCTCGACGACGTGGGCGTCGCGGGCGATGCCGGCGTTGCCGGGGGCGGCGTAGATCGCGTGCGAGACCTCTTCGGAGCGCAGGGCGAGGATGATGGCGTGCTCGCGCGCGCCCGAACCGAGGACCAGGATTCTCACGCCGTCAGCCTACCGAGCGCCCCGGACACCGCCCGCCGCGGCTCGGACCGTCCGCTCAGTGTCCAAGACACGCCGTACGGCGGGCGCTCCACACGGCGTTTCTTGGACACTCGACCTTCGTGCCCCGTCGCAACGCCCACGAGTACCGTGGATGCCATGCCTCCCCGCCGCATCGAGACCGGAGACGGCCGCGCGGCGCTCGCCGCAGTGGCCGCGGGCGACGCGCCCCGGACGGCGACCGCCACCGCCGTCCGATACCTGCTGCAACTGCTGGTGGAGAAGGCGCCGGGCAACTCGGTCGAGATGCGCGTCCCGCCGTTCGGCGCCGTCCAGGTGGTCGAAGGACCCCGGCACACGCGCGGCACCCCGCCCAACGTCGTCGAGACCGACGCCGCCACCTGGATCGCCGTCGCCACGGGCGCGGAGGACTGGGCGGATGCCGCGGCCTCGGGGCGGATCGTCGCCTCCGGCGTCCGCGCCGACCTCAGCGCGCTGCTGCCGCTGCGGCCGTGACCGTCGCGGACGCTGCGCCATGATCTCGACGTCGCGGAATCGGCGACCCGCCGATGCTGCCGCGGTGGGACAATGTGAGCATGGCTGAGCAGCCCGCCCCCGAACGTAAGCCCCTCGTGCACGAGGAGATCGTCACGCTGCGCGTGCGGCGCGCCCCGAAGTACGGCGTGTTCTTGGCCGCCGGTGCGGTGCTCGGCATCCTGGCCGCCCTCATCCTCACCTTCGCGATCGACGGCACCGACCTGAGCCCGTACACGAACGTCGTCTATTCGCAGCTGCAGGTCTTCGGGTTCACCGCCCTCATCTGCGTCGTCATCGGCGCGACGCTCGGGGCGATCGCGGCGCTCATCTTCGAGCGCGTCGTGGGCCGGAGGGTCCGCGACGTCGCCGTCGACCACGAGCGCTACCGCTACTGATCGCGGAGATCACGCCAGCTCGGCGATGATCGGGTGGATCGCGGCGTCGAAGGCGACGACGTCGCTGCGCAGTCCGTCGGTCACCGCGACGGTGAGCGAGCCGATCCACCACACCCCCCGCTGGGCCAGCGGAAGCACCTGGACGTTCAATTCGAAAGAATGCGCGCGGCGACCCACCCGGCGCTCGTGCACCGCGATCGCGCTGGCGTAGGCGCGATACGAGACGCCCGGGCGCGCGGCGCCCTCGGCTCCGTACCGGGCGTGGGCGGATCGGGCGAACTCCAGAGCGCCGGCCGCGTGCGGTGCGATCGCCTCACGCAACGCCTCGGCTCGACCGACCGGCAGCGCCAACAGGTCGTCGAAGCCCTCGACCAGTTCGAGCGGGACGGGCGAGGGGTGCGCCAGCGGCTCGACGCTCATCGCCCAGAACTCCCGCCATTCCCGTTCGAGGAGCGCCTGATCGTCGTCGGGGCGGGCGACGCCGTCGTACCCCGGGACCCTCCGCAGCGCCGGGAGCTCCTCGGGGGAGCGGATGCCGCAGGCCTGCCGGAGGTAGAGCGCGATGAGCACGGGAATTGCCGCGTCCTCGCGGATCACCCACTCCGGCTGGCCGCCCGTCATGGCGCCATTGTAGGGATCGAGGCGGTCGCCGGGGGCGGGCCTTGCATCCACGTCGAGCGCGGGGGCCCCTGGCGCCGGCGCAGACGGGCGCGGGGAGCGTGTCGGATCCTGCGGGTAGTCTGGTGCGGTGGCCTCTGCTCCCCACGAAAACCCCTATTCCGCTGCCGGCGTCGACACCGCCGCGGGTGACCTCGCCGTCGAACTGATGAAGTCGGCCGTCAAACGCACCCACGGCCCCGAGGTCCTCGGGGGAGTGGGCGGCTTCGCGGGCCTCTTCGACGCCTCCGCCCTGCGCGACTACGCGCGTCCGCTCCTCGCGACCAGCACCGACGGCGTCGGCACGAAGGTCGCGATCGCCCAGGCGATCGACAAGCACGACACGATCGGCGAAGACCTCGTCGGCATGGTCGTCGACGACATCGTCGTGGTCGGTGCGCGGCCGCTCTTCATGACCGACTACATCGCGTGCGGCAAGGTCGTCCCCACGCGCATCGCCGACATCGTCGCCGGGATCGCGCGCGGCTGCGCGCTGACCGGCACGGCGCTCGTCGGCGGCGAGACGGCTGAGCACCCCGGCCTGCTCGGCATCGACGACTACGACGTCGCGGGCGCCGCGACCGGTGCAGTCGAAGCCGACCGCGTGCTCGGGGCCGACCGCGTCCGCGGCGGCGACATCGTGCTGGCGCTGGCCTCCAGCGGTCTGCACTCCAACGGTTACTCCCTCGTGCGGCACATCGTCGCCGGCCGCGGCATCGCGTACGGCGCGGCCTCCGCCGAGCTCGGCGGCACCTGGGGAGAAGCGCTGCTCGAGCCCACGCGCCTGTACACCTCGCCGCTGCTGCGCCTGATCGACGATGCGGCCGTGGGGGCCGGCATCCATTCGCTCAGCCACGTGACCGGCGGCGGCATCGCCGCGAACCTCGCCCGGGTGCTGCCGCAGAACACGTGGGTCGACGTCGACCGCTCGACGTGGAGCCCCTCGCCGGTGTTCCGCGTCCTGGCCGACATGGGCGGCCTCGACCTGACCGCGACCGAGGGGACGTGGAACCTCGGGATCGGCTTCCTGGCCGTCGTCGCGCCCGAGGTCGCGGATGCCGCGACCGCGGCGCTCCGGGCCGACGGCATCGACACCTGGCAGGTCGGTGTGGTGCGCGACGACGCGCGCCCCGACGGAGAGTTCGAACAGGGCGCGAAGGGCGTCGACGGAGGCGCGGTGCGCCTGGTCGGCTCGTACGCGGATGCCGGGTTCCCGGCGAACGGAGCGAAGTAACCCCCCATGTGCGGCATCGTCGGCATGGCCGGGCAGGGCCCGGTCAACCAGGAGATCTACGACGCGCTCCTTCTCCTCCAGCACCGCGGGCAGGACTCCACGGGCATGGCCACCGCCGAGTCCAGCGGCGTGTTCCACATCCACAAGGCCCGCGGGCAGGTGCGCGAGGCGTTCCGCACGCGCGACATGCGTGCGCTGCTGGGCGACATCGGTCTCGGCCACGTCCGGTACGCCACGAAGGGCACGGCCTCCAACGAAGAAGAGGCGCAGCCCTTCTACGTCAACGCCCCGTACGGCATCGTGCTGGTGCACAACGGCAACCTGACCAACACGCGCGAGCTCACGCGCGAGCTGTTCAGCAAGGACCGCCGGCACCTCAACACCAGCAGCGACACCGAGCTGCTGGTGAACATCCTCGGCTCCGAGCTGCAGTCCGAGATCTCCGGCCCCGACCTCGATCCGGCGCAGGTGTTCCGCGCGGTCGCACGGGTGCACGAGCGCGTCGAGGGCTCCTATGCGACGATCGCGCTGATCGCCGGCTACGGTCTCCTCGCGTTCCGCGACCCCTTCGGCATCCGTCCCCTCATCCTCGGCAAGCGCCCGGCGAACGGGCGCGACGGCCGTGAGGAATGGGTCGTCGCCTCCGAGTCGCTCGTGCTCGAGAACGCCGGTTTCGAGGTCGTCCGCGATGTCGAGCCCGGCGAGGCCGTGTTCATCACCCTCGACGGCACGCTCCACGCGCAGCAGTGCGCCCAGAACCCGACGCTGGCGCCGTGCTCGTTCGAGTACGTGTACCTCGCCCGTCCCGACTCCGTGATGAACGGCATCTCGGTGTACGAGGCGCGCCTGCGCATGGGCGAGCGCCTCGCCGACACGATCGCGAAGTACACCCCGCACGGGTCGATCGACGTCGTCATGCCGATCCCCGACTCCTCGCGCCCCGCCGCGATGCAGGTGGCGCGCAAGCTCGGCATCGAGTACCGCGAGGGCTTCTACAAGAACCGCTACGTCGGCCGGACGTTCATCATGCCCGGGCAGGCGATCCGCAAGAAGAGCGTGCGTCAGAAGCTCAACGCGATGTCGACGGAGTTCCAGGGCAAGAACGTCCTGCTCATCGACGACTCGATCGTGCGGGGGACGACCAGCCGCGAGATTATCCAGATGGCTCGGGATGCCGGTGCCAAGAGCGTGACGTTCGCGTCGGCGGCCCCGCCGGTGCGCTACCCGCACGTGTACGGCATCAACATGCCGTCCCGCCAGGAGCTCGTCGCCCACGGCCGCACGATCCCGCAGATCGCCGAGGAGCTCGGCTGCGACTACCTCGTGTACCAGGAGGTCGAGGATCTCAAGGCCGCGATCATGGAGGGCACCGACCTCGTCGACCTCGACATGAGCTGCTTCGACGGTCGGTACGTCACCGGAACCGTGTCGGAGGAGTACCTCGCCTGGGTCGAGGGCAGCCAGGAGTCTTGACGCCCCGCCGCGCGGGGACGGTCGTGTGGGCGGCTGCGGCCATCGTGCTGCTCGCGTTGACGTTGCGCATCGCCGTGGCGTCCCTGTCGCCGCTGCTGACCGTCATCTCGCGTGACTTCCCTCTGCCGGCGGCGGTCGTGGGGCTCATCGGCATGGCGCCGCCCGTGGCCTTCGCGCTCTCGGCGGTCGTGACACCTGTCATCGAGCGTCGGGTCGGGCTGGAGTGCCTCGTCCTCATCGCCGCGGTGGCTGCGGCTGCGGCGCTGGGCCTCCGGGCAGTGGCGGTGGATGCCTGGACCCTCCTCGCCGCGACGGCGGGGGTGTTCGCGGCGGTCGGCGTCGCCAACGTGCTGATCCCGGCGGTGGTGAAGAAGTACTTCCCCGAGCGCGTCGGGCTGATGACCACGGTCTACACGACGACGATGGCGGTCGCGACCTTCACCCCGCCGCTGGTCGCGGTGCCGCTCGCCGGAGCGATCGGGTGGCGCGGATCGTTCGCGGTGTGGGCCTTCGTCGCGGTCGTCGCGGTCGTGCCCTGGGTGGTGACGAGCTTCCGGGCCCGGGCCGGACGCGGGGATGCCGTGGAGGAACCGCGCGCGTCAGTGCTCTCCCGCGTGGTGCGCGTGCCGCAGGCGTGGGCGCTCGTGATCACCTTCGCCGTCAACTCGTCGGTCGCGTACGGCATGTTCGCGTGGCTGCCGACGATCCTCATCGACACCGCCGGTGTCGACGCCGCCACCGCGGGGAGTCTGCTCGCGCTGTTCTCGTTCATGGGGCTGCCGGTGTCGCTGGTGGTGCCGCTTCTCGTGGCACGCCTGCGGCGGACCACACCGTTCTACGTCTTCGCGGTCGCCAGCGGCCTCGCCGGGGTCGCCGGGCTGCTCTTCGCGCCGGGCGCCGCCACCGTGCTGTGGGTCGTCCTCATCGGACTCCCCCCGCTGATGTTCCCGATGGTGCTGGTGCTGTTCGGGTTGCGCACGCGGTCGCACGAGACGGCGGTCGCGCTGAGCGGGTTCGTGCAGAGCCTGGGCTACGCCCTGGCCGCGCTCGTTCCGCTCGCGATCGGAGTCACCCACGAACTGACCGGCGGATGGACCGCCGGACTGCTCGTCGTGGGCGGTGTCATCGTGCTCGTCGTCCCCGCGGCCGTTGTCGTGGCGCGCTCGGAATCGATCGAGGAGGCGTGGGAACGCCGCCACGGTCGAGCGTGGGACGAGGGCTAGGCCTTCTCGTCTTCGTACTCGTCCGCGTACTGGTCGGCCCACTTGTCGACGTACGCGTCCTCACCCGGTTCGGGTGCACCCAGTTCGCGCTCGAGAGCGGAGTAGTTCACCGAGTAGGTGTCGTACTTCAGCTCACGGGCGATCTTGGTGTTCTTCGCCTTCTGACGGCCACGCCCCATGCGAGACCCCCTCACGATCGACGTCGAGGGCCATGCTGTGGGCCCTGCGTATTGCGGTTCCGGACCGAGCCGGTAAGAGTAACAGCCAGGATATCACGGTGCTTTCCGCCCCCGCCTGCTGTGGGCCGACGGGAGCGGTGCCGCACGTTCAGAGGAGTCACCATGGCAGACGACAACCCCGCCCCGAAGCGCCCCGGTGTCGTGATCGCGGGCGTCGTTCCCGGCCAGTCGCCGCGGGTCCTGAGGGCCGCCGCGCGGCAGGCCGCGCTCGCGGGAACGGACCTGATCGTGGCGCACGTCGACACGACCCGTTTCGTCGCCTTCGAGGACCCTGACGGTTACGTGAGCCCCTCGACGGTCGACGTCGCGGGAGCGGCGGCCAAGGCGGCCCTCTCCGAGGTGCAGGCCGCGGCGGACGCCGCGCTGGCCGACGCGCAGGTGACGTGGTCGGTGCGGCAGGCGATCGGCGACCCCGCGCTCGCGCTGATCCACCTCGCGGACGAGCTGGACGCGTCGCTCCTCGTCGTCGGCACCCGCAAACGCGGGCTGGGGGAGTCGCTGCGCGAGTTCCTCACCGGGTCCGTCGCCGCGCGACTCACCCACCGGCAGCGTCGACCGGTGCTGGTCGTCCCGCTGGGTGAGCCGCTCGCACCCGACGAGGAACTCGTCTGGGAGTGACCCTCAGCCGCGCACCGCGCGGGCGACGGCCTCCGACGCCTGCTGCAGCGCGGACTCGATGGCATCCACACCGGATGCCGTGAGCTCGCCGCCGCGAGCCACGTGCGAGCGCAGTTCGGAGCGGACGCGTCCGCGGAACTCGGTGATCGCGGCATCCGCGCGATGGAGCTGTTCGCGGCTGAGTGCGCGCGGGTCGTGCGCGGGCGCCCTGTCGGCCTGCTCGCGTTCGTCGCGCGAGGCGGCGGCGAGGTCGGCGCGGAGGCTGCGCATGGCATCCCGGACGCTCCCACGGACTTCGTCGGCGATGAGGCGGACGCTGTCGGCGAGGCCCGCCTGGATGCCTTCGAGGTCTCCCTCGCGGGAGGCGACCTCGGCGCGACCGGCATCCGTGATCTCGTAGACGGTCTTGCGGCCGTCGACGGTCTTGGTGACGAGACCCTCCTCCTCGAGCTTCGCGAGGCGCGGGTAGATCGTGCCGGCCGAGGGCGAGTAGGTCCCGCCCGTGCGCTCGGTGAGCGCCTGCATGAGGTCGTAGCCGTGGCGGGGGGCCTCGGCGAGCAGGCTCAGGATGTAGAGGCGCAGATCACCGTGGGAGAAGACGGGGCTCATCACCACTCCTCCTCTCCGGCGAGTTCGTCGGGGCGCAGACCCGAGACGCCGCGGCGGAGGACCGTGATCTCGCCCGAGACGGTGTTCGCCCGCACGTCGACGAACGACCCCGCGAGGGCGCCGGTCGAACCGGTGTAGTTGGTGGGGCCCGAGCCCGAGCGCACGCTTCCGTCGATCTGCACGCGTCCGCTCACCGACCGCGCGACGTAGTTGGCGGGGAGGCCGCGGTCGAGACGGATCGTGGCCGAGCCGCTGACGGAGTTCAGGGTGATGGATTGCACGGTGCCGGTCGAGTCCACGAGCAGAGCGCCCGCGACGGTGTCGACGGAGGCCTTCGTGACGGCGCCGGTCACGGCGATGTCGCCCGAGACGCTGTTGGCGGTGAGGGCGCCCTCGAGTTCGCGCACCTGCACGTCGCCCGAGACGGCGTTGAGGCTCACGTCGCCGACGAGTCCGTCGACCATGATGTCGCCCGAGACGGTGTTGAGCTTGGCATCCGTCCGGAGGCCGGAGACGAGCGCGCTCGCGCTGACGACGCCGAGGGTGAGGGCGACGGTGCGGGGGACGGCGACGCTTACCTCGGCCTTGGGGCCGCCGGCGCCGAAGTTGCGGAACACCTCGAGGAAGTTGTCCCACCGCAGCTGCGGGTGGTCGATCTCGAGGCGGCCGTCGATCATCTCGATGCGCAGGTCCTTGACGGTGACGCCGTGCACCTCGATGCGTGCGCCCGGGTCGTCGTGTGCGATCACGTCGACCTGGCCCCCGACGAGGCCGATCTTCAGTTCTCGCAGTCCGTCGACGTCGATGACGCGCGTCTCGCCGGGGTGGACGATCCATTTCTCCATGGCGATCTCCTTACTCACGATATATCGCGTTGATTCGAGTATCGCGATATATCGCGTCCGCGTCAAGGCCTGCGCTGGGGTTCGTGCCGGGGTCGTGCGCCGGGCCCCCGGGTCAAGCCCCCGCGTCTCGCTGTGCGTTCAGCGTCCCGGCATCCATCCATTTCACGTGAACTGGCCGAGCGCACACGCGGTGCACGGTCGCGGCGTGTGCATTCGACCAGATCACGTGAACTGGCTCCGCAGGAACCCGGGCGCGTGATGGGGCTCCGCAGGAACCCGGGCGCGTGATGCGGCGCCGCAGGGACCCGGGCGCGTGGCTCCGCAGGAACCAGATCACGTGAAGTGGCTCCGCAGGGACCCGCAGAAACGACGGATGCCACGTCCTGGGGGAGGACGTGGCATCCGGGGCGGGCGGACCCGCGGGGATGAGGAGGCTCGTGCACCCGAAACGCGAGCGCTCCTCTCGGGGGTTAAACCGGCTTGCGGCCGCTGATCAGGCGGAACAGCAACACGATCAGGGCGATGAGGCCGACGATGATGGCGACCCAGAGCAGGAAGCTCGCGGCCTGACCCAGTCCGCTGAAGATCGCGATGACGATCGCGGCGACGATGATGATGATCAGGAAGATGTTCATGGGGGGCTCCTTGCTGTCTCCGCTGGGCGCGGCAACCGGCGAGTGGTTGACCTCCACGTTCTCATTGCGCGCGGATCCCGGCAGGGGGTTGACGTTCCTGGAAATCGGCTGATAGCCCGCGCGGGCTTTGAGTGGGGGCGTCCGGGCGTGGCTGTCAACCCCGCCGATGCCGGTCGGCGTCGAGTCGTACCGTCATGGCATTCCACGGAAGGAGGCGGCCATGCCCCAGGGGCGAGGATCGAACAGCCTGAAGGACCCGGATCTCTACGAGGAGCTGCGGAAGCAGGGCGACTCGAAGGAGAAGGCCGCGCGCATCTCGAACGCCGCCGCCGCCCAGGGGCGCGGGAAGGTCGGCGCCCGCGGGGGCCGTGCGGAGGACTACGAGGACCGCACCGTGGACGAGCTGAAGAAGCGGGCGAAGGAACTGGGCATCACCGGGTACTCCGGCAAGAAGAAGGCGGAGCTGATCGAGATGCTCCGCACCCACTGACGGTGGCGCGCCTCGTCCGGGTGCGTCCCTACGAGGACCCCGGCTTCCGTCGTGTCCGCTCCGGGTCGGGGTTCCGTTTCGTCGACCACACCGGGGCGGCCGTCCCCGAGCGGGAGGCGGATCGCGCCCGGGGGCTCGTCATCCCGCCCGCCTGGCGCGAGGTATGGATCGCCCGCGAGCCGAACGCCCACATCCAGGCGGTGGGCACCGACGAGGCCGGGCGACGCCAGTACACGTACCACGCGGACTGGTCCAAGCGTCAGGACAAGGGCAAGTACGCTCGTGCCCTGCAACTGGCCGAGGCGCTGCCACGGGCTCGCGCGCGCGTCACCCAGTCGCTGCGCCGCTCGGACGTCGACCGTGAGCGGGTGCTCGCGGTCTCGTTCCGCCTGCTCGACCAGGTCGCCCCGCGCGTGGGCAACGCCCGCTACTTCGTCAGCAACGGCAGCCGCGGACTCACGACCCTCCAGCGCCGGGATGCCGCGGTCGAGGGCGATCTCATCCGCTTGTCCTTCCCCGCGAAGAGCGGCAAGCGTGCCGAGCTCTCGTTGAAGGACGCCGAGGTCGCGGCGCTCATGACGGAGCTCGCGACCGGTCGCTCCCGCGCGGCCCTCCTCAGCTACCGCCGGGGACGCCGTCGCGTCCCGCTCACGCCGGGCGACGTGAACGCGTACGTGCGGTCGCTCACCGGCGGGCCGTTCAGCGCGAAGGACTTCCGAACCCTGCGCGGCACGATCCTCGCCGCCGAGGCGCTCGCGGAGGCGGGCGTCGCCACGACGAAGAACGAGCGCAAGAAGGTCGAGCTCGCCGCCGTGCGCGCGGCGGCCGCCGCCCTCGGCAACACGCCCGCGGTGGCCCGCTCGAGCTACATCGACCCGCGGGTGTTCTCGCTCTACCGTCGCGGCCGCACGATGGAGCTGGGCGGATCGAAGGATGCCGCGATCCGCCGCCTCATCCTGGGCGAGTAGCTCAGGCCAGGGTCAGGAACAGCTTCTCGAGGTCCTCGAGCGAGAGCCGGTCGTCCTCTCGGTCCGCGGCTTCGTCGTCGGTGAGACACGTGCGCATCGCGGTGCTCACCACCGCGAATCCCGCCCGGTCGATCGCCTTGCTGACCGCCGCGAGCTGCGTCACGACCGCGCGGCAGTCGCCGCCGGCCTCGATCGCCTCGATGACGGCGGTGAGCTGGCCGCGGGCGCGCTTGAGGCGGTTCGCGGTCTTGCGGATGGTCTCGGCGTCCGTCTCGGTCACGAGCGGGTCCCTTCGGTAACGGTGCGGCCGGCGAGCCAGGTGAGGTAACCGCCGTCGAGATTGCGGACGTCGCGCCCCGCCCCGGCCAGGAGCCGGGCGGCCGTGTGTCCGCGCTGTCCGACCTGGCAGTGTACGACGAGGGGGCCGTCCGGGAGCGGGGTCGTGCCCGCGCGGAGGTCGTCCAGCGGGATGTTCGTGCTGCCGGGGATCGCCCCGGCCGCGACCTCGGCGGGGGAGCGCACGTCGATGAGGGTCGCTCCCTCGGCCAGGACGCCGGCGAGTTCGTGCCACTGCACGGCGCGCGTCAGGCCGGTGCGGAGGTTGTCGGCGACGTACCCGAGCTGGTTGACCGGGTCTTTGGCCGACCCGAACGGCGGTGCGTAGGCGAGTTCGAGGCGGGACAGACGCGAAGCGCTGACGCCGGTCTGCATCGCCAGGGACAGCACGTCGATGCGTCGGTCGACGCCACGCCCGCCGACGATCTGCGCGCCCAGGATGCGGTCATCGCCCGGGTCCACGAGCAGCTTCATCGACATGCGCTCGGCCCCGGGGAAGTAGCCGGCGTGGTCGGTGGGGTGCGTGTGCAGCACCCGGTGCGGTCGCCCCTCGGCGCGCAGGCGTGCTTCTCCGGCCCCGACGGTGGCGATGACGAGGTCGAACACCCGCAGGATGGCCAGGCCGGTCGCGTCGTCGGCGGCGTCGACGGCATCCGTCCCGAGCGCGATGACGTCGGCGACGGTGCGCCCGTGCCGATTGGCCAGCCCCGCCATGGTGACCAGCGCCGGTGCCCCCGAGACGACGTCGACCTTCTCGACCGCGTCGCCCACGGCGAAGATCCGGTGATCGGAGGTGCGCTGCCACGGGTCGACCGCGATGCCGCCGCTCGTTCCGAGCGCGAGGCCCGCCGCCGCGGCGAGGGCGGTGTCGGGACGAGTCCCCCGCGCGTCGATCACGAGGTCCGTCTCGATCTGGGCGCCGGAGGCCAGCGTCACCGCGGTCGCCGAGACGTGGGTGATCTCGTCCGCGAGGTGAAGGTCGATGTCGTGCCGCCGGAGCTCGTCGATCACGGGCCCCGCCATCTCGGCATCCAGAGGGCGGAAGGGGTGCGAACCGCGGTGCACGAGCGAGACGCGGATGCCGCGCCGCGCGAGGTTCTCCACGGCCTCGAGCCCGATGAAGCCGCCGCCGGCGACCACCGCGCGTCGGGCGCCGGCGTCGAGTCGGGCGACGATGTCGTCGACGTCGTCGATGGTGCGCAGCGTCAGGATCGGAACGGAGTCCTCGTCGGCCGGCGGAGGGGGGACCGGCACGGACCCGGGCGACAGGATCAGTTGGTCGTACGTCATCGTCTGATCCGTGCCCGTGGCGAGGTCGTGAACCCGCACCGCCCGGGCGACCCGATCGATGGCGACCACCTCGGTGCGGACGCGGACGTCGAGGCCGAAGCGGGCACCGAGGGTCTGCGGGGTCTGCAGGAGGAGGGCGGATCGATCCTCGATCTCGCCGCCGACGTAGTACGGCAGTCCGCAGTTCGCGAAGCTCACGTGCGGTCCCCGCTCGATGACGATGATCTCGCGGGCGTCGTCGAGTCGACGCAGGCGGGTGGCGGCGGACATGCCCCCGGCCACGCCGCCGACGATGATCGTGCGGGCTGCCGTCATCGTCCGAACAGCCGCGACCAGAGTCCGCCGGACTCCGAGCGCTCGTGCCCGGGGCAGCGGTCGGCCCGGGGGACCCCGGCCATGACCATGTCCACGTGCTGACCGCAACCGGCCCACGTGGTCTTCCCGCAGGTGCGGCAGGTGACGGCTCGACACATATCTGTCTCCTTCTCGGTCGTGGGCTCAGCGTATCAATACCCCCGGGGGTATGCAAAACGGACGGCCGAGACCCGGGGCGCATAAGGTGATCGCGTGGTGTCCTGGCGCGATCTCGTCTCGGTCTTCGTCGGCGGTGCGCTCGGAACCGCGGCGCGCGCCGGCCTGACCCTCGTCCTCGCCGGCGATCTCGGCCCCGCGCTCGTTCCGCTCATCAACGTCGTCGGCGCGTTCGCCATCGGCATCCTGTTCGGGATCCGGGCCCGGATGCCGATGTCCACCCGCGCTCAGCGGGCGCAGCTGTTCTTCGGCACCGGCGTCCTCGGCGGATTCACGACGTACAGCGCGCTGGCGGTCGAGTCCGCCGACCTGTCGCTGCTGTGGTGGGGGGCTGTGACCGTCGTGGTCGGGACGTTCGCCGCGTGGCTCGGCGTTCTGATCGGGCGCGGGGGGCGCGTCGCGTGACGCCCCTGGTCTTCCTCGCGGTGCTCGTGGCCGGTGGAGTCGGCGCGGCGCTCCGCTTCACGCTGGACACCGCCGTGCGCGCGCGCACCGGCGACCGGTTCCCCTGGGGGATCCTCGTGGTGAACCTGACCGGAGCCTTCGTGCTCGGCCTCGTCACCCCGCTCGTCGTCGACGAGGCGTGGCGCTGGATCGTCGGGACCGGGTTGCTCGGGGGGTACACGACCTTCAGCGCGGTCGCGGTGACCACCGCCCTGCTCGCCGAAGAGGGGCGTGCCCGCGCGGCCACGACGTACGCGGTCGCCTCGTTCGTGGGATCCGTCCTCGCGGCGGCGGCGGGTCTCGCCCTCGGCCGCGCCCTCTGAGCGCGCTCCCACCACCGCGGCCGTGGGATACTGGCCTCGATACAGTCCTGTATCGAGTCGGTCGACCCGAAGGGCCCCGCGTGTCGTATCTGGCCGTCCTGAGCCTCCGCAACAGGGCGCTCATCGCGCTCGTCACGATCGTCGCCGCCGTCTTCGGCGGACTCGCGCTGACGAACTTGAAGCAGGAGCTGATCCCGTCGATCGAGTTCCCGCAGCTCGCGGTCGTCACGACCTACCCGGGGGCTTCGCCCGAGGTGGTCGAAGCCGACGTGTCGACGCCCATCGAGGGCGCGATCCGCGGCGTCGAGGGACTGGAATCCACGACGGCCACGAGCACGACGAACTCCTCGATCGTCTCGGCCTCCTTCACCTACGGCACCGACCTGGCCGCCGCGCAGCAGAAGATCCTCGCGGCGATCGCCCGCATCAAGGACCAGCTCCCCGAATCCGCCGACACGACCGTGGCTTCCGCGAGCATCGACGACTTCCCCGTCATCCAGCTCGCCGTCACCGGCTATTCCGACGCCCAGACCATCCAGTCCACGCTGGAGTCGGTGGTCGTCCCGGCGCTCGAGGACGTCACGGGGGTCAATGCCGCCCAGGTGGTCGGCGGCACCGGCCAGCGCGTCACGATCACGCCGGACCCGACGCGCCTGGGTGAACGCGGGTTCGGTCAGCAGGCCATCTCCGACGCCCTCGAGGCCAACGGCGTGCTCTTCCCCGGCGGATCGATCACCGAGGGCGACCAGACGCTGACGGTCCAGACGGGTGCCAAGCTCACCAGCGTCGACGAGATCACGGCGCTCCCGCTCGTCCCCACCGACGCCGCGCAGGCATCCGCCGGGCCCACGACGATCGGCGACGTCGCGACCGTGGCGCAGCAGTCCGACCCGGTCACGACCCTGTCGCGGGTCAACGGCGAGCCCGCGCTCACGATCGCGGTCACGAAGCTCCCCGCGGCCAACACCGTCGACGTCTCGCGCGCCGTGCTGGCGGCGATCCCCGACCTCGAGTCCTCGCTCAACGGCGCGACGTTCACGGTCGTGTTCGATCAGGCGCCGTTCGTGGAGCAGTCGATCGAGGCGCTCGCGCAGGAAGGACTCCTCGGACTCGCGTTCGCCGTCGTCGTCATCCTGATCTTCTTGATGTCCGTGCGCTCGACGCTCGTGACGGCGATCTCGATCCCCACGAGCGTCCTCGTGACCTTCGTCGGGTTGCAGGCATTCGGCTACTCGCTCAACGTCCTGACCCTCGGCGCCCTCACGATCGCCATCGGGCGCGTGGTCGACGACTCCATCGTCGTCATCGAGAACATCAAGCGCCACTACGTCGGCGACGCCGACAAGATCCCCACGATCATCCGCGCCGTGCGGGAGGTGGCCGCCGCCATCACGGCATCCACGATCACTTCGGTCGCGGTGTTCCTCCCCATCGCCTTCGTCGGCGACGTCACCGGCGAGCTGTTCCGGCCGTTCGCGCTCACGGTCACCATCGCCATGGCGGCGTCACTGCTCGTGTCGCTGACGATCGTGCCCGTCCTGGCCTCGTGGTTCCTCAAGCCCGGGAAGGTGGTCCGGGATGCCGAGGGCAACCCGGTCGATCCCGAATCGCCGACCGCGCCGCCCTCGCGCCTGCAGAAGGCCTACGTCCCCATTCTCAGCTGGACCCTCCGGCATTCCTGGGTGACCCTCGGCCTCGCTCTCCTCGTGCTCGCCGGGACCGTGGCATCCGTCCCCCTCCTCAAGACCGACTTCCTGGGCGACTCGGGTCAGAACACGTTCACCGTGACGCAGAAGATCGGTTCGGCGCCCAGCCTCACCGCCGAGGATGCCGCCGCTCAGAAGGTCGAGGCGGTGCTGCGCGACATCCCCGGTGTCGAGACCGTGCAGACCTCGATCGGGTCCAGCGGCTCCGCCCTCCGCGATGCCTTCTCCGGTGGGGGCTCGGGGATCACCTACTCGATCACGTCGGAGGCCGGGGTCGACCAGGTCGACCTGCGTGAGCGCGTCCGCACCGCCGTGTCCGACATCGCCGACGCCGGCGACATCGAGGTCAGTGCGCAGGGCAGTGGATTCGGCTCGACCGACATCACCATCGACGTGACCGCCGCCGACGCCGACGGCCTTCAGCAGGCCACCGACGCGGTGGTCGGGGGGCTCGAGGGCCGCGACGGCATCGGACAGGTCTCCAGCAGCCTGTCGGCCTCGTTGCCCTTCGTCTCGGTGCGGGTGGACCGGGATGCCGCCGCCGAGCGCGGACTCTCGGAGCGGACCGTGGGAGCGCTCGTGTCGGGGGCGATGCAGCCGCGCCAGGCCGGCACCGTCGAGATCGACGGGCGCGGCGTGAGCGTCTACATCGCGTCGGACGACCCGCCCACCACGATCGACACGCTCAAGGCGCTCGAGATCCCGACGGCCGGCGGTGTGGTGCGGCTCGACGAGATCGCCACGGTGGAGACGAGTCAGACGCCGCCGAGCATCACCACGTCGCGGGGCCTTCGCACCGCGGCCGTGACCGTCACCCCGACGACCGACGACCTCAGCAGTTCTTCGGCGAGCGTCCGCGACGCGCTCGCGGACGTGGCGCTGCCGGACGGGGCCACGGCGAAGCTCGGCGGCGTCGTGACGAACCAGCAGGACGCCTTCGGGCAGCTCGGCCTCGCGCTGCTCGCGGCGATCCTCATCGTCTACGTCGTGATGGTCGCGACGTTCAAGTCGCTGCGGCAGCCGCTCGAGCTGCTCGTCTCGGTGCCGTTCGCCGCGACCGGTGCCATCCTCATGCTGGCGATCACGGGCGTCCCGCTCGGTGTGGCCGGCATGATCGGCGCATTGATGCTCGTGGGCATCGTCGTCACGAACGCCATCGTCCTGATCGACCTGGTGAATCAGTATCGCGCGCGCGGACTCAGCGTCTTCGACGCCACCGTCGTCGGCGGCTCACGCCGACTGCGTCCGATCCTCATGACCGCCCTCGCGGCGATCTTCGCGCTCGTGCCCATGGCGCTGGGGATCACGGGGCACGGGGGCTTCATCTCGCAGCCGCTGGCCGTCGTGGTGATCGGCGGACTCGTGTCGTCGACGTTCCTGACGCTGCTCGTGCTGCCGACGCTGTACAACCTCGTCGAGGGAGCGCGGGAGCGGAGGACCGCCCGCCGCGCGGCGACATCGACGCCGGACGCAGGCGCGGCGGAGCCGACGACGGGCGAGCACCCGGTGAGCCGGCGACAGCTGCGCGAGGGCCACTGACGATCACCGGGCGGCGCCGGGCCAGGCTCGAACGGACTCGGCCGGTGCCGACGAGCGCGCCGCGCATGCGCCGCGTCGGGCGCGACGAGAGCGCCGCCACGGCGACGTCGGTTCCCCGGGGCAGGATGCGGGGCGCGACGACGGTCGCGGGTGCGTGGACGGGCTCCACCGCGGAACGGGTCCCGACGCCCGTCAGGCAGTGGGTGAACACGCCCGACCAGGCGAACATGGCGCTGAACGCGATGACCTCGAACAGGGCGAGGTTGATCGTCGCCGTCACGAACATCCAGGCGCCGGCGAAGAGGAACACGAACACGACCGACGTGGAGATGACCAGGCGCTTCGGCAGGCGGTGCAGCAGGAAGGGCGACGTGAGCAGGAGTGCCGCGAACCCGAGGACCATCATTCCGGCTACCTTGTCGTGCAGGTCTTTGTTGGTGTTGAGCGGAACGCATCCGACGAGGGCGAGGTTCACACCGATCACGGTCAGGAAGAACGCCGCCGAGGTGGGCGCGCCGCGGCGTCCGGCGCGACGACCGAGGCGACGGAGATCCCGCCGCACACGGACCGCGTAGACGACGACCAGCGACCCGCCGATCTTGAGCGTGTTGTTGAAGAATGCGGCCGACAGGTCGTGGAACGTGCCGAGCTGGCTGAAGTGCAGCTGCCACCAGAGCGGGTCGCTGGTGGTGAGGATCGACGCGAGGATGCCGCCCACGAGCACGACGAGCACGAGCCCGGCGAGGTGCATGGTGGGGATGTCGTCGAAGCGGCGGGCCAGCCGGCGCGCGAGGACGGGAAGGGAGGCGGAAGGGACGGCGGGGCGGACCGCGATGCTCATGTCGGGCACTTTCGTCGTGGACGGAACGGGTGTCCCCCCACACCGCGAGACCCCCGGCCCCCGTCGGCTCATTCGGGTTGTGAACCGAGGGAACGATGGTCCTCGGTCTCCCCGGTGGCGACGGAATCCGTCAAGGGAATGGTAACTTTCCCCGAGCCCTCATAGGAAAGGTCTTGCCTGCGAATTCCCCAGATCGTCGGCGGAATTTCTTGTCCCCCATTTGGGGGACAAGGGGCATATTCAGGGGGACGAGAACCTCATCCGCGGTAGGAAATACCCCATTCGCGACGCAATTCTCCACCCGGCTCGAGCGACAGCAGATCCGTCCCCGTCGCGAAAGCGTTCGACGGCGCCGTCATCGGTTCGACGGCCACGGCCAGGGAGTTCCCCGGGTATCGGTCGGTGGTGAAGACCTGCACCCACTCGAAGCCCGCATCCTGCCAGAGCTCGACGACCTGACCGTCGGGGGCCGTGAGGGTGTGACGCGCGCGGCCGTCGGCATCCCGTTCGAGCCCGCGGTAGGCGTTGTCGAGCGAGATGTCTCCGAGGCGCCGACCGGCGCGGAGGTCGGTGGCTTCGTCGACCGGGACCTCGTCGACCGGGAGCTTCCGGTCGTCCAGGACGAGCGTCGTCGTGCCCGTCGAGTGCACGACGAGATCCTCGGTGGCGACCCCGCCGATCTGCAGATACGGGTGGATGCCGAGCGCCACCGGCGCCGTGTCGGCGCCGACGTTCTCGATGCGGTGCTCCACGTGCAGACCGTCCGGGAGCAGGGTGAAGGTCACGTGCGTGCGCAGGTGGAACGGGTACCCGGTCTGGGGGACGACGTCCGCCGTCAGCACGAGCCGCTCGTCGGCGACTTCTTCCGCCGTGTACGAGCCGAAGCGCAGCAGTCCGTGGCTGGCGTTGCCGAACGCCGGCTCGCTGATGGCGAGCTGACGGTCCACGCCGCCGAAGGAGTACTTGCCGTCGCGGATGCGGTTCGGCCAGGGCACCAGGACGACCCCGGATGCCGCGGGCGTGGGCACGTCGTCGGCGTAGCGCGGGACGAGATCGACTCCGTCGACGGTGAGGGCGCGCAGAGTCGCGCCCACCTGAGCGATCTCGGCCGAGGAACGGGGTCCGTTCAAGCGGAACCGGTGGCCGGTGGGGTCGGCGGTCATGAGGACACCTTTCGAGGACGCGGCGGGCGTTGCAACCAGGGTCGCAGCAGGCGGGTCACCCAGGGAAGAACCGCGTAGGTCATCACGGGCGTGAGCAGCAGCGTCGTGCCGAGGACGCGCAGCGGCAGCGGAACCTCGGCGAAGCCCGGGATGAACCCGAGCAGCCAGCTGGCGAGCAGGTTCGTGGGGAAGAAACCGATCCAGATCGTCACCGCCTGCTTCCATCGGGGCGGTGCGGCCGGGACCGGTTGCTGCACGGTCTGGGTCGTGGCATCCGTCCCGGTCAGCACCGATCCGAGCGAGGCGTCGAACCAGCCCTCGATGCCGGTGCGCCGTTCCACGCGCTCCTCGCGGGCGAACGGGCGGCCGGAATCCAGCCACCACTGCCGCTGCGACGAGGTCTCCCACTGCTCGAGCGTGGTGATGTCGCGGAAGCGGTACAGCATGTACCAGAGGTCGCTGTCTTCCCCCGCGCGCACCCAGCCCGAGCCGAGGAATCCGGGGAAGGCGGTCGCGAGGTCGGTGCCGGCCTGCATCCAGGAGGTCGCTTCGGCGGTGCGCGTCGGGTCGATGCGCCGCTCGATCGCCACCGTGATGGGGTGGGCGTCGGTGTCTGCCATGGTTCCATCTTCGGCTACCGTCCACGTCCCGGTTCTCCCGGCCCTCGTCCCGGTTATCGCGCCGCATGTTCCGGAAGTGGCCGGTCTGTGGGTGTGAGAACCGCAGAAGGTGGGACGAGGTCCGACTCGGCAAAGACATGGATGCCATTCCCAGGCGCGGGCTGTAACGTGGTGCGGTCGGCTCTGGACGCCGCGTGTGATGCGCGGATGGGTTTGTGAGTCCAAGGGGCCGATGGACAGGACGCGATCGCGGCCTCGACCATCATCAGTGAATGGCCCCCGGCCGACGACAGTCCGGGTTTCGCACCGCCCTGAGCGGTGTCGCTGTTTCGCGCGAACAGAACCCAGGAAGTCCCCCATGCCCAAGAACAAGAAGCCCGCCGGCGGTCGCGCCGCGAAGAACTTCGAGCCCCGCTACGGCGCTCAGACCTCGTTCCAGGATCGCAAGCGTCGTCCCGGTGCCGACGCGCCCGCCAAGCCCGGCAGCAAGAGCCCCACCCACCGCGGCTACCGCGCTCCCGAGGCCGACACCGCCCCCGCCAAGCGCCGCTGGAGCGCGTCGGACCGTGCCGGTCGCGACGAGGCCCGCGGCATCCGCAGCAACGCGCGCGCCGATGAGCGTCCGGCCCGGTCGTTCGATGACCGTCCCGCGCGGTCGTTCGACCGTAACGACCGTCCGGCCCGTTCGTTCGACCGCAACGACCGTCCGGCTCGGTCCTTCGACCGCAACGATCGTCCGGCTCGGTCCTTCGACCGCAACGATCGTCCGGTCCGGGATGACCGTCCGGCTCGTTCGTTCGACCGTAGCGACCGTCCGGCTCGTTCGTTCGACCGCAGCGACCGTCCGGTCCGGGATGACCGTCCGGCTCGTTCGTTCGACCGTGACGACCGTCCGGCGCGGTCGTTCGACCGTCGCGACGACCGTCCCGCTCGGGATGACCGTCCCGCCCGGTCCTTCGACCGCAGCGACCGTCCGGCCCGGGATGACCGTCCCGCTCGTTCCTTCGATCGCAGCGACCGTCCGGCTCGGTCCTTCGAGCGCCGCGACGATCGTCCGGCTCGTTCGTTCGACCGTGACGACCGTCCGGCCCGTTCGTTCGACCGAAGCGACCGTCCCGCTCGTTCGTTCGACCGCAACGATCGTCCCGCCCGCGATGACCGTCCCGCGCGGTCCTTCGAGCGTCGTGACGACCGTCCCCGCCGCACGGACGGCCCCAACCGTTCGGACTGGAACGCGTCGCCGAAGCGCTCGGCCGAGCACGAGCAGCGGGTCGACGTCGTGCACGAGCGACTCCAGGCCGAGGCCGTCGATGCGGCGACCGTGACCGGAGCCGGCTTCGCCGACCTGGGTCTGGGCGACAACATCGTCCGCGCGCTCGCCGGCCTCGGGGCCGAGAAGCCCTTCCCGATCCAGGCGGCCACGGTCGTGCCCATCCTCGAGGGCCGCGACGTCCTCGCCCGCGGCCGCACCGGCTCCGGCAAGACGATCGCCTTCGGCGCGCCGCTCGTCGAGCGCATCCTCCGTGCCCAGGCCGGTCAGCGTCGCGAGTTCGCCCGTGCGCCCAAGGCGCTCATCATGGCCCCCACGCGCGAGCTGGCCCTGCAGATCGACCGCACGGTGCAGACCATCGCGCGCAGCGTCGGCCTGTTCACCACGCAGATCTACGGCGGTGTGCCCCAGGCGCGCCAGGTCGGTGCGCTGAAGAAGGGCGTCGACATCGTCATCGGCACCCCCGGCCGCATCGAAGACCTGCTCAACCAGGGCAAGCTCGACCTCTCGCAGGTGCAGGTGGCCGTGCTCGACGAGGCCGATCACATGTGCGAGCTCGGGTTCCTCGAGCCGGTCCAGCGCATCCTGCGCGCGACCGCCGAGGGCAGCCAGAAGCTGCTCTTCTCGGCCACGCTCGACCGCGAGGTCGCGGCCCTGGTCGACGAGTTCCTCGTCGAGCCGGCCGTCTACGAGGTCGCCGGCGAAGACCAGGACTCGAGCACCATCGAGCACCGCGTCCTCGTGATCGAGCACCGCGACAAGGCGCAGATCCTCGACTCGCTCGTCGACCGCGAGGGCAAGACGCTCGTCTTCGCCCGCACGCGCGCCTACGCCGAAATGCTCGCCGAGCAGTTCGACGAGGCGGGCATCGCCGCGGTCGCCCTGCACGGTGACCTCAACCAGCAGAAGCGCACCCGCAACCTGGAGAAGCTCACCTCGGGTCGCGTGAACGTGCTCGTCGCCACGGACGTCGCCGCGCGCGGCATCCATGTCGACGACATCGATCTGGTCATCCAGGCCGACGCCCCCGACGAGTACAAGACCTACCTGCACCGCTCCGGTCGTACCGGTCGCGCGGGTCGCCGCGGCACCGTCGTGACGCTCATCACGCGTCAGCGTCAGCGCCGTATGACCGAGCTGCTCGATCGTGCCGAGATCGAGGCGCCGTTCGAGCCGACGCAGCTGGGTGACGACGTGCTCGAGGAGCTCGCGGGTCGTCAGCTCTCCGACGTCACGTCCTGAGTCGATCTCGAAAGCCCCGTCCGCCGTGTGCGGGCGGGGCTTTCGCCGTTTCAGAACAGGGTCGGTTCGCTGGCGGGGGCGACGGACGGGCGGGCGGATGCCGCCGACCCGGTGGTGCGGACGGGTCCGAGTCGCGGTGCGGTCGCCGTGCGCGCGGCGAGCCCCGGCTGCGGTCGGCCGCGCGGGTGGTCGTCCTCGTCCCATCCGTCGAGGCGATGCATCTTCAGCAGCGGCTGCACGCGCTTGCCGAGCCAGCGCCGGTAGGCCTGCGGTGCCTGCACCGACACCCCCGGATACAGACCCCGGTAGGAGGACATGAGTTCCGGATGCTCGCGCTCGAGCCACTGCAGGAACCACTCCTTCGCCCCGGGCCGAAGGTGAAGTGCCCCGTACACGACTCGCGCCGCGCCGGCGGCACGGATGCGCCCGAGAGCGTGGTCGAGGGCGGCGACCGAGTCGGTGAGGTGCGGGAGGATCGGCATGAGGAAGACCGTCACGCGGAACCCGGCCGCGGTCGCCGCTTGAACGGTGTCGAGTCGCGCCTCCGCGGTGGGGGTGCCGGGCTCGAGCGACCGTTGCAGCGCGTCGTCGAACACCGCGATCGACATCGCGAGCGTCACCCGCACCTCTTTCGCCGCATCGGTGAGGAGCGGAAGGTCACGCCGGAGCAGTGTGCCCTTGGTGAGGATGGAGAACGGCGTGCGGTTCTCGGCGAGCGCGCCGATGATGTCGGGCATCAGGCGGTAGCGACCCTCGGCCCGCTGATACGGATCGGTGTTCGTCCCGAGCATCACGGGTTCCCGCGCCCACGATCCTCGTCGCAGCTCGCTGCGCAGTACGTCGGCGACGTTGATCTTCACGACGATCTGGGAGTCGAAGTCGGCCCCCGAGTCGAGGTCCAGGTATTCGTGCGTCTTGCGGGCGAAGCAGTTGTGGCTGACGACGCCGTTGGCGATGAAGTCCCCCGTGCCGGTGCTGATATCGATCATGTCGATCTCGTACCCGAGGTCTTCCACGGCGACGACGCGGAGGTCGGAGCTGGTCTTCACGGCGGCCCCTACGACGTCGAGCTTCCGCGTCAGGGCAGGGCGCGCGATACGGAAGAAGCGCTGTCGCGCAGCCAGCCCGCCGCGAAGTCGAACGGAGCACACGTCCGTGGTCGTCTTGCTCTCGCGCACGGCATCGAAGCCGAAGTGTGCGAAGCCCTCCTCGATCAGATCGAGCAGTTCGGGGTTCGCGTTCGAGATTCTTAGGATGCCGCGGGAGCAGGACCCCTCCGCATCGAAGATCCCGCCCAGGAATCCCGCGAGCCACTCCGAGGATCGGTGTTGCGGGACCCTGATGTGATCCTCGAGGCGGGCGATGTCCGCTGAACGCGCTGTGTGTAGAGCCGTCATCGGCCGGTATCCCTCAGGCACCGCGAATGGGCGTTGCGTCGTCTGGATATCGAGATCATCCATGTAGGCGCGAGTCAGCGCCAGCGGCTCCGGGTCTGCGAGCGCGAGGCGGAATCGGTGGATGTCGCGGACCCGATGTCCGTCGTCGTATGTTCGGTGGAAGATCATGCCGTCGCCGCGGATCATGCCGGTGACATACCCCTGCTTGCGGTCTTCGCTCTCGACGGGATGAGCGATCGGGGCGCCCAGACCGAACCCCTGCAGACGGTTCGACGTCGTCAGATAGGGGCGCTGATTCGACCCCTGCATCGCGCCGGAGACGAACTTCCACCCTCGGTCGGTGAGGAAGCGGTGGTCAGCGCTGGCGACGATCTCCGTTCCGTCGGCCAACGTCACCCGGAAGGCGCGCTTTCTCGTGGGCCACTTGGCTGTGACCGTCGTGCGCACGAATCGGCGGTAGGCGCCCTGCTTCTGCGTGCCGATGATCTCATCGTCGATCTTGACCTCGCGGAGAGGCACATGTCTCCCGTCGGCGGTCATGATGAGCGTGTCGGGGGACAGGCAGTAGGCACACGCATGACTGCACCCTCGGTAGGGGTTCACCGTCCAGTCGAAGGGCATCGCCGAGGCGCCCGGGACGCGGTTGAGCGCCGTCTTGGCGAGCACCTCGTGGAAGGTCATTCCGGCGAACTCGGGAGTAGTCACCGAACGGACGAGACCGTCCATGCGCTCCATGCCGGGAAGCGCCGCCGTGTCGTCGACGCCCAGCTTCTGACCCTGCCACCTCATCTCCCCATGGGAACATGTGTTCGAGGAATTGGCAAGCGCCTGCGTCACTGACTAGAAGAAAAGGACTCCCGTCCGCCGAGCAACAGCCGGGTCAGCGCTGCGCCGGACGACAGCAGGTCGTCGAGCGCGGCCGCGAGGTCGTCGTCGGTGGGCAGCTCGTCCCCGCGGAGCGCCGCCCGCAGGACCGCACGGCGCACCAGTTCTTTCGCGAACGAGCCGGTCGTGCCCTCGGCGCGCTCGGCGGCGGCGTGCAGCGCCTCGGCGGAGAAGGGGAGGCTGCCCGCGTAGTGCTGGAACAGGCGGCGTCGGGCGGTGACATCGGGCAGGGCGATCTCGACGCCGAGGTCGACGCGGCCGGGGCGGGCCGCGAGGGCTTCCTCGAGGATCTGCACGTGGTTCGTGGTCATCACGAACGCGATGTCGGCATCCGGTTCCAGGCCGTCCAACGCGTCGAGCACGTCGAACAGGACCGGCTCGGGCGAGTACGCGCGGTCGGCGGCGACGAGGTCGATGTCCTCGAGCACGACGAGCGCGGGCGCGAACGTGCGCGCGATCTCCGCGGCAGCGGACACGAAGCGGATGCTCGATCCGGTGAGCACGACGGCGGTGGTGCCCGGCGTGCGCGACAGCAGATGGCGCACCGTCAGCGTCTTGCCGGTGCCGGGCGGCCCATACAGCAGGACACCGCGCTTGAGGTGCTGCCCCGCGGCGCGCAGGACCTCGCGCTGGTCGCCGATGCCCACGACGTGGTCGACGATGGTCTGCAGCACGCCGTCCGCGAGCACGACGTCGTCGGCCTCGACGGACGGGCGGGGGAGGAACGTCGCTCCCGCGTGCGACCCGTACTCGGTCGGCGCGAACGACAGCACCTGACCGCGCAGCACGCTCCGCTCGACCATGAGGCGGCGGATTTCGGCGAGCGCGGCGCTCGTGGCATCCGGGTCGGATCCGAACACTTCCAGCCGTGCGGCCGGCGGCATGACGTTCGGCGAACTCGAACGCTGCACCACGGCCAGGGGGTGCCCGTCGAACGTCAGAAGCCGAACGCCGAAGGCGACGACGCGTCGCTCGGTGCCGGGACCGATCGCGCGCGTCTCGTACGAGATGGGGCCGGGTGCGAACCGCGCGTAGGAGGACGCCAGGAGCTCGGATGCCGAGACGTGCCACCGCTGGTCGCCGCCCGTGACGCCGATGACGCGGCCGCCGCCGACGGCCGTCAACTCGTCGAGGGCGATGTCCGCATCCACGTACCGGTGCAGCGACAGCGACTCCGTCGTGACGGGGACGGTCGCGGCATCCACCCCCAAATGGTCGGAGATGACGTCGGCCAACGCGCTGCGTCCGTCCGCGTGGTCGTCTGCGGCGACCCTCTGCACGTGCTCCAGGTAGCGGGCAACCGTACGCAGCGCTTCGCGGTCGTGGTCGTCGATCATCGTTGCCCCCCGGTCGGATTCCACCCCTCCCACCCTGCCCGGGCGGGCGCTTCCGGGCAACGAGGGATTCCGTGCCCGTCCGTGCGCCCCCTCGACCGGCCCGGAGCGGCGGGAGAGAATGGGTCGAGTGACTTCCTTCGATCCCGAGCTCTCGCCCCGCCGCGCCGCGCGCGCCGAGGCCGAACGGCGGGCGACGGAAGCGATCGAGGTGGTCACGCCTCCAGGAGAGCCCGTCGCGCCGATGACGCGGCGCCTGCGCCGCGACGCCCCCACGGCCGCGGGTCTCGGCGTGCGGTGGGCTTCGCGCCCACGGCGGGTCCGTCGACGGATGGCGGTGCTGGCGCTCGGGCTGACGGCCGCGGCCGCGGGACTCATCGCCGCGGGCATTGCGACGGCGGGAAACGTGTCCACCCCGGTGGCCGCGCCCGAGGCGGCGGCGATGGTCGGTCCACCGGCGGTGCCGGCGGAGGGCCTGCCCGTCCCGGTGATCGCCGAGGCGCCCGCGCCGACGAGCCCGTGCGACGACCCGGCCTTCACCGCCGTCCTCGCAACGGGCGACGACACCGCGACGATCGCCGCGATCGGCGGGGCAGGGGCGTTCCGGTCCGCCGTGGCATCCGGGATCGCTCCGTGCATCTCGCTGTCGGACCCGAACCGCGAATGGGTCGTGGTGAACAAGAAGCGTCCGTTCGACCCCGCCGACTACCGGCCCGGCGACCTCGTGATGCCCGACGATGTGCGCGCCCTCAAGGAATCGGGTCTGCGCCGGACCGCGGCCGACGCGTTGACGACGCTCGTGGGCGCGGCCGCGGATGCCGGGGTGGGCGAGATCGGGTATCTCAGCGCCTTCCGCTCCTACGAGAACCAGCAGGCGACGTACGCGGATCGCGTCTCGGTCGGTGGGGTGGAAGAAGCCGACCGCGAGAGCGCGCGCGCCGGGTTCAGCGAGCACCAGTCGGGGCTGGCGGTCGACATCGTGCCGTGCAACCGCTCCTGCGGCACCCTCGACGACGTCGCCGGGTCGAGTCAGGGCGCGTGGGTGCGCGACCACGCCTGGGAGTACGGCTTCATCACCCGGTACGACGTCGGTCGCATCGACGTCACCGGGTACGAGCCCGAGGCGTGGCACCTCCGTTACATCGGGCCCGAGCTCGCGAAGGCGTATCACGACGGGGGTTTCACGACCCTCGAGGAGTTCTTCGGTCTCCCGGCCGCGCCGACGTACTGACCCGCGTCACACGGCGAGGAACACCGCCGCCGACACCGCCCAGAACGCCAGCACGAACGCGGTGTCCCGCCGTCGCCACGGGACGAGGTGCCTCTCCGTGCGATCGGGGTGGGCGCCGAAGGCGCGGGCATCCATCGCCAGGGCCACCCGCTCCGCGTGGCGGATCGCGCCGGCGAGAAGGGGCACCACGGTGCGGATCCACCGGGTCGGCGCGAAGCCCCCGACCCCTCGGACACGCTGCGCCTGGCGGATGGTCTCGAGCTCGCGACCGAAGCGCGGGACGAAGCGGATCGCCGCGAGGGCCGCGTAGCCGACCCGGTACGGCACGCGCAGCTGCTGCACGAGGGCGCGGACGAGGTCGGTGCCGGCGGTCGTGAGTCCCCCGAGGAGGGCGAGCGTCATGATCGCGGCCAGGCGCAGTCCGGTCGAGAAGCCCACGGCGAGGGCGCCGTCGGTGAGGGGCCAGCCGCCGACACGCAGTACCGCGACGCCGCCGATCGAGGGATCCACCCAGACGGCGAAGCCCAGGCCGACCACGATCACCGCGAGCGGCACGACCGCTCCGAGCATCGTGAACAGCCGCGCAGACCACCGGGCGCCGCACAGGAGCAGGACGTACGACAGGACGAGGAAGGCCGCGGGGGTCGTGAGATCGCGCGCGAAGACGAGCGCCAGCATCGCGGGGAGCGCCGCGGCGATCTTCGCGAGCGGGTTCAGGCCGACGAGGAACGCCGTCGGGGCCGGCGCGAGCGCGACGGCGGTCACGATCCGCCGCCGGGGACGTCGCGGAGGCGCGTGATCGCCGCCAGCTCCGGATGCCGCTGCAGCCCGGTGAACGCGCGGCGCAGGGGCGGGACGCCCAGGCCCGTGCGCTCGAGCAGCGGCGCGTCGGCGAACACGGCATCGGCGGGGGCGTCGGCGGCGAGGCGCCCGGCATCCATCACGACCACCCGGTCGGCGTGCTCGGCGACGAGCTGCAGATCGTGCGTGACCACGATGATCGTCGTGCCCCCGTCGCGGAGATCGTCGAGCATCGACATCATCTCGTCGGCGCGGGCGCGATCCTGTCCGTAGGTCGGCTCGTCGAGCACGAGCAGCCGGGCCCCGCCGACGAGCGCCGTCCCCACCGACAGCCGTCGTTTCTGCCCGCCCGAGAGCAGGAACGGGTGGGTGTCCGCGAGATCGGCGAGGCCGAACCGCCCGAGCATCTCGTCGACGCGGCTGCGCACCTCCGCTTCGGGGAGCCGCATCCGACGGAGGCCGTGAGCGAGCTCGTCGAGGACCGTCGTCGTGACGAACTGGTGCTCGGGGTTCTGGAACACGAACCCGACGTGGCGCGACAACCGTCGAGGGGACAGGCGTCGCACGTCGCGCCCGTCGATGCGGACGACCCCGCGCGGAGGCCGTCGGACGCCGGCGATCGCCTGGGCCAGGGTCGTCTTCCCGGCACCGTTGGGGCCGACGACGGCGACGAACTCGCCTTCTCGCACGTCGAGGTCGACGGCGTGCAGCACGGGCGTGCGGCCCCGCGTCACCCTCAGACCGCGCACGCGGACGATCGGCTCGCCCCCGACCCGCACCGGGGTCGGACCGGGAACGGATGCCACAGCGGGGGGCGCGGTATCCTCGAGCGCCGCCCGAAGCTCTCGGGGCGTGAGCGGCAGTCGCTGCAGCGCATAGCCCGCGCGGCGGAGCCGCAGCGCCGCGAGCGTCGCGGTCGGGAGCCACACCCCGAGTCCGTGCAGCTCGAGCGCCCGCCCGCGCAGAACCTCGTCGACGTCTCCGTCGGCGATCACGCGGCCCGCGCCGTCGAGCGCGACGACCCGATCGACGAGCTCCACCGCGGCATCCAGGTCGTGCTCGATGAGCAGAATCGCCCGATCCCCGGTCGCGACGACCTCGCGCAGCGCCGAGTAGACCTCCGCGACCCCGGCCGGATCGAGGCTCGCGGTCGGCTCGTCGAGCACCAGGAGAGGGGAGGCCATGGCCAGCGCGCACGCGATCGCGAGACGCTGCCGGCCCCCTCCGGAGAGGATGTCGGGGGAGTCGTCGCGCCGGTCCCAGAGCCCCACGCGGCGGAGGGCCGCCTCGGCTCGCGCGAGCACCTCGTCGACGGGGAGGCGGAGGTTCTCCGGACCGAAGCACACCTCGTCGAGCACGGTGCCGGTGATGAGCTGGGCGTCGGGGTCCTGGAAGACCATCGCGACGGTCTGCGCGAGCTCGGCGACCGGGGTGGTCGCGGCATCCGTCCCGCTCACGATCACCGTGCCGGTGACGTCGCCCGGGACGACGTGCGGGAGCAGCCCGTTCATCGTGAGAGCCAGGGTCGACTTGCCCGACCCGCTCGGTCCGAGCACGAGCACCACCTCGCCGGGGCGCACCTCGAAGCTCACATCGGCGGGGGTCGCGCGGTCGGCCTCGAAGTGCGTGACGGCGACGTTCCGCAGGCGCAGGAGGGCGTCGACGCCCGCGCGGGGCGCCGCGGCGGTCGGGTGCGGGTGGGCGGTCACGGGTGTCCTTCGGCGAGGCGTCCAGTCTATTTAGGTTCGCCTTACCCGTGGGGGGAGGCGTCTCGACGTCGAGGCGACGCGCTCGGTCGGGGGCTCCCGCCGCCGCGACACGGAGGCACGGCATCCTGCGCTCTGGACGCCTGAAATGCGCGAACGGTACATTCGAGGTTCCTCCGCCCGAACGGACGATCTCGTGACCGGTCTCTCCCGCCGTCAGTTCCTGCACGCCACCGCCGCCGCTGCCGCCGCGACGGGGCTCGGGTTCGACGTCCTCGCACCGCAGCTGGCGCGGGCGGCGACGCCGTCCGCCGACGTCCCGTCGACCCTGCTGCAGACGATCCGCCAGGGCTCGGTGCTCTCGGGCAGGTACCGCACGCTCACCACCGGGCCGGGGGAGCCGTACCTCCCGCGCATCGACGTTCTGCGGCGCACCCCGTCGCCGACGCGCACCACGGCGCGCCGCTCGCTGCTGTACCTCGGCCACCTGTCCGACCTCCACGTCATCGAGGCGCAGTCCCCGGGACGCATCGAGCCGATGATCGTGCAGGACCACTCCGCGTGGGGCTCGGCCTTCCACCCGCAGGATCCGCTGAGTCCCCACGCGACCGCGGCGATGGTGCAGGCCTTCTCCGACGCCCGCTACAGCCCGCTCACGGGCGCGCCGATGAGCGCGGCGATCGTCACCGGCGACAGCGCCGACATGCACTCGCACCTCGAGCTGCGCTGGTACATCGACCTCATGGACGGCCTCGCGGTCGACCCGGCCACCGGCGGACCGACGTGGCAGGGCGTGCAGGCGTGGAGCGAGGCGACGTGGGCGTACCGTCCCGGCGATCCGAGCGGCGGCGACTTCGGCGACTACGGATTCCCGCGCCTCCCCGACCTCCTCGCGCAGGCGATCGCCCAGCCCGTGCAGTCCGTCGGCCTCCCGGCGCCCTGGTACGCCGTGTACGGCAACCACGACACCCTGCTCCTCGGAACCTTCGACATCAGCCCGCAGTTGCGCGCACTGGCCGTCGGCGCCCGGAAGTCGTACACCCTGGATGCCACGGCCTCCACGGCCCTCGAGGGATGGGCCGCGGGGACGAGCGTCCTCGCGCAGGTGCTCGCGGCGCTGGGGCTGGCATCCGGGGGTCCGGGGTTCACGGAGGTCACGGCCAACCCCGAGCGCTACCTGTTCGAGCAGCGCGACTTCATGGCCGAGCACTTCCGGACCGAGCCCACGCCCGGACCCGTCGGCCACGGCTTCACCGCCCACAACCTCGCCTCGGGCGAGACGTGGTGGCAGGCCGACCTGAGCCCGCGCGTCCGGGCGTTCGGACTCGACACGTGCAACGCCGTCGCCGGCCCCGACGGTGCGGTGCCCGAATCCCAGATGCAGTGGCTGCGCGCGCAGCTCGAGATCGCGCAGCGCGACCAGGTGCTCGCGCTGATCTTCAGCCACCACAACAGCCTCACGCTCGAGAACCGCGCGACCCGACCGGGGGTCGACGAGAAGCTCTACGGGGCGGACGAGTTCGTCGCCCTGCTGCTGGAATTCCCCGTCGTCGTCGGATGGCTGAACGGCCACACGCACCTCAACCAGATCCTCGCGCACACGAACGCGAAGGGCGGGTTCTGGGAGATCACGACCGCGTCCTGCATCGACTTCCCCCAGCAGCAACAGGTCGTGGAGGTCGTCGACAACCGCGACGGCACGCTGTCGCTGTTCACGACGGTGCTCGATCACGCCTCGCCCGCGGCTCCGGGGAACTCCGGTTCGGTCGCCGACCTCGCCGCGCGCAGCCGCGAGCTCACGGCGAACGACTGGGCCGAGACGCCGCTCATGCGACGCGGGTCGCCGCTGGACCGCAACACCGAACTGCTGCTCCCCGCGCCGTTCGACCTCTCGGTGATCACCGACGCGCAGCTCGAGGCGCAGCACGTGACCGAGCGGGCGCGGATCCGCGCGTACGAGAAGGAGCGGGGGCTGTGAGGCGGTTGTTCGGAGTGTGCGCCCTTGCGGCGACCCTCGCGCTGGCCGGTTGCTCGCAGGTCGCCGCGATCGCGCCCGTGGGCGGGAACCACCTGACCGAGGTGCGCTTCGCCACGATCGACGTGCTGCAGCAGAAGGGCATCGCGCTCGAGGCCGTGCCGACGTGCACGCGCGCGTCCGACGGCGCGATCTCCTGCACCGGGACGACGGAGGACGGCGCCGCGGTCACCGCAGCCTCCCCCGCGGCCGACCCCGACAGCTTCACCGTGACGGTGGGCTCCGACACGGTGTTCACCGGCAGCGTCAGCGCCGTGATCGACCAGGCCGCGGGGGTGACCCCGTGAGGCGCGTCCTGCTCGTCGCGGCCGTCGTGCTGGGGAACGCCGTCGTGCAGGCGCTGTGCGTCCTGCCGGGAGCGACGCCCGCCATCGACCCGCTGTTCCTCGCGATGCTCTCGGCATCCGTCCTCTCGCTCGTCGCCGCGGCGACGGCCGTGATCGCGCTCGTGGGCGGTCCGGGTGCCCGGTGGCTGCGTGCGCTCGCCGCCGTGGTCGTCGCGCTCGTCGTCGTCGGGGCGCTCGCCGTGGTGTCGTCGGCGACCGTCGTTCCGTCCCTGCTCGTCGCCTTCGTCCTCGTGTCGCCCGCCGGTGATCCGGATGCCACGGCGTGGGGCGGTCTGCGCGCGTTCGCCCGGCATCCGGTCCGGGCCGTCCTGCTCGCCGTCGTGACGCTGCTGGTGATCGCGGTGCTCGTCGTGGCCGCGCTGCTCCTCGGCTTCCTCGTGACCGGGTGGCTGGGGTCGCTCCTGACGTGGATCGTCGCGGGCGCCGCGGCCGCGCTGCTCGTGCGGGCGTGGGTCGGGCTGGCGCGGCGGCCGCGGCGGGCGGACTAGCGCTGCGACAGTCCGCGGGCGACGCCCGCGCCGCGCAGGCCCGACCCGATTGCGAGGCCGACGGCCGTCCAGACGACCGGACCGAGCACGCCGATCACGAGATAGGTGATCCGGGCCCACGGAGCGAGCGCGCCGATGTCGGCGGCGAACCACACGGCCGCGGCAACGAGCACCCCGATGATCACGGCCGACACGAAGAAGCGGGCCGCGGCCCACACGCGGTAGCGGGTGAGGGCGGCGACGGCCTCCTGGATGCCGCCGAAGAGGATCGCGGTCCCGAGGAAGCGGAAGGTCCACTGCGGAGCCATGGCGCTCGCCACCAGCGCCGCGAGCACGTGGGTCAGCAACGCCACCCACGCCCGGCGGACGACCTGCTGCGCGATGATCCCCGGCAGGACGTGCGACCCGAGCACGAGGCCGTACGCCCAGGGCGCGGTGGCCAGCACGACGAGCGTCAGCCAGCCCGCGGCGCCGCCCAGGATCCCCGTGCCCACGCCGATCGCCGCGCAGACGAGGAGGACGCGAGTGGACAGACGGGATGCCGACGACACGGGGTCAGCGTATCGGGACCGCGGCATCCGGTTACCGGACGGAGTCCAAAAGAAACCGTTGGTGATGAATTCGCCGTGAGTTATGTTTGTGCGACGCGCGCCGAAGAAGTCGCGCACATCGCTCAATTCATCCCCCCGTTTGGAGCGCACTATGGGTCGTACCCTGCGTTCGGCCGCGGCCATCGCATTGGCCGGGCTTTTCACCGCTGCCGGAGTCACCTCCGCGCAGGCCGCCGTCGTGGGCGAGGGGGTGACCCCTCCCACACCCATCGAGTCCGCCACCGGGCGGTACATCGTCGTCCTCGACGAAGCGCCCGTCGCCACCTATGACGGCGGCGAAGCGGGCCTGCGCGCGACGAAGTCCGACGATGCCCGCCTCGACACCGGTTCGGATGCCGTCCGCGAGTACTCGGCCTTCCTCGAGCAGCGCCAGCAGGACGTCGCCGACGAAGCCGGGGTGGACGCCGACTACTCGTACACGCTCGCCGTCAACGGCTTCAGCGCGGCGATGGACCCGAACCAGGCCGCGAAGCTCGCCGCCACGAAGGGCGTGCAGAAGGTCGTCCCCGACGAGATCCGCCACCCGGCGGCCGTCCCCTCCACCGAGTTCCTCGGGCTCGAGGGCGACGGCGGCGTGTGGCAGCAGGTCGGCGGAGTCGACGCGGCGGGCGAGGGTGTCGTGGTCGGTGTCGTCGACACCGGCATCGCGCCCGAGAACCCGTCGTTCGCGGGCGACCCGCTCGGCACGACGCCCGGTGACCAGCCGTACCTCGACGGCAACGACGTCGTCTACCGCAAGGCCGACGGCACCGACTTCCGGTCGCCGCGCGTCGCCACGGGCGACGGCTGGTCGGTCGACGACTACTCCACGAAGCTCGTCGGCGCGCGCTACTTCGATCAGGGTGCCGCCGCGACCGGCTTCACCTTCGAAGCCGACTACCGCTCCCCGCGCGACGGCGACGCGCACGGCTCGCACACCGCGAGCACGGCCGCCGGCAACAACGGCGTCGACGCCAGCGTCGAGGGCATCGACTTCGGTGCCATCTCGGGCGTGGCCCCGGCCGCGAAGGTCGCCGCGTACAAGGCCTGCTACTCCGGTCCCGACCCGCTCGTCACCACCGACGACGTCTGCGCGCTGAGCGACCTGCTCGGCGCCATCAACGCCGCCGTCGCCGACGGCGTCGACGTGATCAACTACTCCATCGGCGGCGGGGCGGCCACCACCACCCTCGCCCTCGAGGACGCGGCGTTCTTCAACGCCGCCGCGGCGGGCATCTTCGTCGCCGTCTCGGCCGGCAACTCCGGCCCCGACGCCTCCACCGCCGACCACGCCTCGCCCTGGTACACCACGGTCGCGGCATCCACGATCCCGACCTACGAGGGCACCGTGAAGCTCCCGAACGGCTTCCAGGCCGCGGGTGCCTCGGTCTCCGTCCGGGCGGGTGAGGACGTGACGGGACCGGTGGTCTACGCCGGCGACATCGCGGCATCCGGAGCGGATCCGGCGAACGCCGCCCTATGCCTCCTCGGATCGCTCGACGCGGCGCAGGCCGCCGGCAAGATCGTCGTGTGCGACCGCGGGCAGAACGCGCGCATCGAGAAGTCGCAGGCCGTGAAGGAGGCGGGCGGGATCGGCATGATTCTCGTCAACGTCACCCCCGCGTCGGTCGACAACGACTTCCACTCCGTGCCGACCGTGCACATCGACGCGCGCTACCGCGACGACCTCCTCGCCTACGTGCGGGGCAACGCGGATGCCACGGCGACCCTCGTGGGCGAGAACGTCACGGGAGTCGAGACGCCGACGCCGCAGGTCGCCGGCTTCTCCAGCCGCGGACCGATGCTCGCCGACGGCAGCGACGTGCTCAAGCCCGACATCTCGGCGCCCGGCGTGGCGATCCTCGCCGCCGCCGCGAACGCCGAGGGTGCCGCTCCCACGTTCGAGTTCCTCTCGGGCACGTCCATGTCTTCGCCGCACATCGCCGGTCTCGCCGCCCTGTACCTGGGCGAGCGACCGCTGGCCACGCCCGCCGAGGTGAAGTCCGCCATGATGACCACGGCGTACGACACCGTCGACGTCGAGGGCGCCCCTGCGCAGGATCCGTTCGCGCAGGGTGCGGGTCACGTCGACCCGACGAAGTACTTCGACCCGGGTCTGCTGTACCTCAACGGTCCCGCCGACTGGGCGGCGTTCCTGCAGGGCAAGGGCCTCGAGGACTTCGGCGTCGAGCCGATCGACGGCAGCGACCTGAACCTGGCATCCATCTCCATCGGATCCCTGGCCAAGCCGCAGACCGTCACGCGCACCGTGACCTCCACGCAGGCGGGCACGTTCGAGGCATCCATCGACGTCCCCGGACTGGATGCCACGGTCGAGCCGTCCACACTGACCTTCGGCGCGGCGGGCGAGACGCAGACCTTCACGGTCACGTTCTCCCGCACCACCGCGGCAGCCGAGCAGTGGACGACGGGCTTCCTCACGTGGACCAGCGGCGACACCCAGGTGCGCTCGCCGATCGCGGTGCGGCCGACGACCGCCGAGGCCCCGGCCGAGGTCGCGGGCACCGGGCTGTCGGGTTCGACGGGCGTGGAGATCCTCCCCGGCGTGAGCGGCGACCTGCCGCTGACGGTGTCGGGTCTCTCGGCCGTCACCCTGCTGACCGATCCCGACAACCCGGTCGACGGACACTCCGGTGACCAGGACTCGGGTGACGCGGACGGCTACGTCCGGTGGATCGTGGACGTGCCCGAGGGGACGACCCTCTCGCGTTTCGACCTCGACTCCTCCGACGACACCGGCAGCGACCTCGACCTGTTCGTGTCGCGCGTGGTGAGCCCGGACGACCTCCGGTACTACGAGCGGTTCACCTCGGCGACCGGCTCGGCGGACGAGCGCGTCTCGCTGCCGAACCCGACCCCCGGCACCTACCTCGTCGAGGCGAACATCTACTCGTTCACGGCGCCGTTCACGTGGGACATGACCTACGCGAACGTGCAGCCCGGTGGCGAGGGGCAGCTCACGGCCACGCCGAACCCGATCCCCGCCGAGCAGGGAGTGGCGACGACCTACGACCTGTCATGGCAGGGACTGCAGCCGCAGACCCGGTACCTCGGGGTCGTGCAGTACGGCGAATCCAACGTGCAGACGGTGCTGACGGTCGACTCGGGTCAAGCGGCCCCGGTCAACGTCGACGCTCCGACGATCTCGGGCACGCCGAAGCTCGGCCGCACCCTGACGGCGACCGCCGGCACCTGGGACCCGGCCGAGGTCACCACGACGTTCCAGTGGCTGCGCGGCGGTGAGCCGATCGAGGGCGCGACCTCGTCGACGTACCGCGTGAAGCGCGACGACGTCGGTGCGGTGCTCTCGGTGCGGGTGACCGCGACCGACGCCGGCACCGGGCTCACCGGTACGGCGGACAGCGCGGGCGTGCCCGTCGTGGCCTCGTCGCGGACGACCGTGACGGTGAACCCGTGGGTCGGCCGCACGAGCGACACCTACACCCTGACCGTCAAGGTCCGCCCCTCGGGTGGTCCCGCGGCGACCGGTGAGGTGACGGTGACCGTCGCCGGCAAGCCGTACACGGCGACGCTCGAGGACGGCCGTGCCACGATCACGCTCGACCCGCAGACGCGGGGCCTGCGCATCGTGGCCGCGGAGTACGAGGGCAGCGAGACCGTCTCGGCCTCGGAGACGTACAGCGCGTTCATCGTGCTGCGCTGATCCTCACGCCGACGCGGCGCCCGGGCTCCGGCTCGGGCGCCGCGTTCGCGTTCGGGGCGTGCGTTCGCGTTCGGGGCGTGCGTTCGCGTTCGGGGCGTGCGTTCGCGTCCGGGGCGTGCGTTCGCTCGGGCCCCAGGCCGAGTGTCCAAGACACGCGGACGCCGGGCCGGGCCGTCCGCGTGTCCTGGACAGTGAAGCCCCGCCCGACGCGCGCTACACCCGGCGGCGGCGCGGCGTGAGCCGCACGGCGGGGAGCGGCGGGGCGGGGATGCGCTCGGGACCGTGGTCGACGACGGTGCCGAAGCGCGGAGCACCGGCCTCCCAGGCCTCGCGGGCCGCGGCGATCTCGTCGTGCGAACGACCCACGAAGTTCCACCACATCACGATGTCCGCTTCGAACGGCTCACCGCCGAGCAGAAAGACGCGGGCGCCCTCGGCGGACACCAGTTCCACGTGGTCCCGACCCGTGCCGAGGTAGAGCAGACGTGATCCGTCGACGGATGCCGTGGCCTCCGCTGTCGGGAGAGGAGTGGTGCGGCGTGCGGCGTCGGCGTCGACGGCATCCACCCCCGTCTGCACCTCGGCGGAACCGATCATGCCGTAGAGGGCATATTCCCATCGGGTGTCGAGGGGCACGCGGACCGGGATGCCGGCGGGCAGTCGGAGCTCCGCTCCCACGATGGCGGTGTGGACGGTGGCGGGGGACGAGACTCCCCCGAGCGAGCCCAGGACGACGATGGCGTCCGCGCCCTGGCCGAGATCCAGGACCGGGAGGTCCTCGTGCCGCTCGAACGCCGGTCCGCCGTGGCGGCGGGACTCCGGCAGCGCCACCCAGAGCTGGAGTGCGTCGAGGGGGACGGGGTCGTCGCCGACCGAATATTCCGAGTGCGCGATGCCGTCGCCGCTGGTCATCAGGTTCAGAGCGCCGGGGCGGACGACGACGTCGCTGCCCACGGCATCCCGGTGGCGCACCTCGCCGACGATCGGCCAGGTCACGGTTTGCAGACCGATGTGGGGGTGCGGCTCGACCCGCATCAGGGTCTCCTGCGGTCCGAACCGGTCGAGGAAGCACCACGCCCCCACCATCGGCAGCGCACGATGCGGAAGGGTGCGGTGCACCTCCATGTTGCGGACGCCCCCGAGCGGGACCTCCCGGGCCTCGACCACGAGGGCGCGCGGTCCGTCGCAGTCGACCGGGCCCTCGGATGCCGGTGGCGCGACGTCGAGTCGGGTCATGCCGGCTCGCCGGGATCCGCCGAGTCGGCCGCGTCTTCCTCGCGGGGCCACTCGATGACGAGGCCGGGGACGTCGTGCTCGCGAAGGTAGTGCGCGACGAACGGGCACGTGGGCACGATCGTGTCGCCGCGCCGGGCGAGATCGGCCAGCGCTTCGCCGGCGAGGGTCGAACCCAGGCCCTTGCCCTTGAACGAGGAGTCGATCTCGGTGTGGGGGAGGACCACGCGTCCCTCACCGGCCGGACGGAACTGCAGCACCCCGCCCAGTTCGCCGTCCACGTGCACTTCGTATCGGCGCGCCTCGTCGTTGCGGGTCACGGTCACTGCGTCGGTCATGTCGCCTCCGGTCGTCGGTACTGCCCTCAACGTTCGCAGGGCGAGCCCTGTTCCGCCATCCCCGGTGCCGCGCGGCACGCTGTGCCAGCGCCGGTGGGCGTTCGTGGTTCGGGGTTGGTGGTTCAGCCGCGCGCGCGGTGCCGGCGCACGGCGGCGCGGTTCGCGCAGCGCACCGAGCAGTAGCGCTGACGGCCGTTACGGGTGACGTCGACGACGACGCGGTCGCAGGGGGCGGCGCCGCATCGGCCCAGGCGGTGGATGCCGCGGGTGACGAGGTGCAGCGCGGTGCCCACCGAGATCACCGCCGCCAGCACTCGGGGGAGCGAGTCGTCGGTGTCGCGGTAGTGGAGGTGCCAGCCCTCGCCGTCGTGGTCGGTGAGCCGCGGATACGCCGCCGCCCCGGCCATCTCGAGGTTCAGCAGCGCCGCGCGCGCCGCGGGGTCGGGCTCATCGACGACCCGCAGCCACCGGTCGATCACGTCGCGCGTGCGCGGGTGGTCGTCGGATGCCACCGGGAACGCCATCGTCATGCCGAGCTCGCGCGTGCGCTCCTCGATGCCCGCGCGGTCGGCGGGCCAGTCGTTCGCGAGCGACGCCGCTAGCAGCACGGCGTACTCCCCGTAAGGGTTGAGATGCATAACGGCATTACAGCACGCTGGCCTCATGACCGCCGCCGACACCCTCGCCTCGCCCGTCGCCTCGCCCGTCGCCCCCGTCCACGAACACGCGTGGATCACCGAGTCGGTGCACGCGACGAGCGAAGGGCGGGTGCGGTACGTCCGCTGCGTCGGCTGCTCCGCGCGACGTGTCGAGCTCGAGGCATCCGACCTCCCGCCGACGCCGCTGACCCGCGCGTCGCATTGATCCTCCACACCCCCGATTCCTGACGATTCCTCCCCCGAACAGAGCGCTCGCCGGATGCGTGTCCGTGCCCGGGGTTACCGTGGTGGAGTGACTTTCCCCGGCGCCGCCCCCGAGCCGTACGCCGATGCGCCTCCCGAGGCGTTCGACGGATACGACGATCCGTACGCGGGGGCGGACTGGGATCCCGATCTGTTCGCCCCGCCCGACGACCCCGACGCTCCGCCCCCGCCGATGGATGCCACGACCTCCCCGTTCGCGCGAGCCGCGGTGGTGACCGGAACCGCTCGCGAACTGCCCGACGTGCGCGATTTCACCGGGCGCGATCCGCGCGAGGTGCTGCACGAGGTCTACGGCTACGACGCCTTCCGCGGCGACCAGGCCGAGATCGTGCAGCAGGTCATCGACGGTGGCGACGCCGTCGTGCTCATGCCCACCGGCGGTGGCAAGAGCGTCACCTACCAGGTGCCGGCGCTCGTGCGCCCGGGCACCGGTCTGGTGGTGAGCCCCCTCATCGCCCTCATGCACGATCAGGTCGACGCGCTCGTGGCCAACGGCGTGCGGGCGGCGTACCTGAACTCGACGCAGGCCCCGGCCGAGAGGCAGGCGGTCGAGCAGGCGTATCTCGCCGGCGACCTCGATCTCCTCTACGTCGCTCCCGAGCGGCTCAACGGAGCGCAGACCCTGGCGCTCCTGTCGCGCGGACGGCTCAGCGTCATCGCGATCGACGAAGCCCATTGCGTGTCGCAGTGGGGCCACGACTTCCGGCCGGACTACCTCGCCCTGGGTGACCTCGCCGAGCGGTTCCCCGGTGTCCCGCGCATGGCTCTCACGGCGACCGCCACCCCCGAGACCGCCCGCGAGATCGTCGAGCGCCTGCGCCTCCGCGACGCCCGCACGTTCGTCGCGAGCTTCGACCGGCCCAACATCCAGTACCGCGTCGACGCGAAGGTCGACCCCCGCCGCCAGCTCGTGTCGTTCATCCGCTCCCAGCCCGAGGGGTCGGCGGGCATCGTGTATGCCCTGAGCCGCAAGAGCGTCGAGCAGACCGCGGCGTACCTCGCCGCGCAGGGCCTCGACGCCCTGCCGTACCACGCGGGCCTCGACACCTCGGTGCGCGCGGCGAACCAGTCGCGCTTCCTCCGCGACGACGGGGTGATCATGGTCGCCACGATCGCCTTCGGCATGGGCATCGACAAGCCCGACGTCCGCTTCGTCGCGCACATCGATCTGCCGAAGTCCGTCGAGGGCTACTACCAGGAGACGGGTCGCGCGGGCCGCGACGGCGATCCCTCGGTGGTGTGGATGGCGTACGGCCTCGGCGACGTCGTGCAGCAGCGCCGCATGATCGACCAGTCTCCCGGCGACCGTTCCTACAAGATGCGTCTCGGCCAGCACCTCGACGCCATGCTCGCCCTGTGCGAGACGGTCGGATGCCGCCGCCAGAACCTGCTGTCGTACTTCGGTGAACCGTCCGAGCCGTGCGGCAACTGCGACACGTGCCTGACGCCGCCCGACACGTGGGACGGCCTGGTGGCGGCGCAGAAGCTGCTGTCCACGATCGTCCGGTTGCAGCGCGAGCGCGGGCAGGCCTTCGGCGCCGGCCACCTGATCGACATCCTGCGCGGCGCCAAGACCGAGCGCATCGCTCAGCAGGGCCACGATCGACTCTCCACGTACGGGCTCGGCGCCGACCTGTCCGATCAGGACTGGCGCAGTGTCATCCGTCAGCTCCTCGCGCGCGGCATCATCGTCGCCCAGGGTGACTACGGCACCCTCGCGCTCAGCGAGGCCTCGGGTGGCGTGCTGCGCGGAGAGACGCCGGTACCTCTGCGCCGCGATGCCCTCGGTCGCTCCGGTGGGGGTGGCGGATCGCGCCCGCGCAAGTCCAGTGCCGACGACGTCGCTGCCGGCGACCGCGATCTGTTCGAGGCGCTGCGCGCGTGGCGCGCCGAGCAGGCGCGCGAGCAGGGCGTGCCGGCATACATCGTCTTCGGCGACGCCACTCTGCGCGCGATCGCCGCCGAGCGGCCCGGCTCGATGGGCGACCTCGATGGCATCACCGGCATCGGCGCCAAGAAGCGGGAGGCCTACGGCGATGGCATCCTCGCGGTCGTCGCCCAGCACTGACGCGCTCGGCACCCTCACAGGGATGTTGACCCCCCACAACCAACCGACCCGGCGTCGCGCCAGAGCATTGTGGCCACCTCACACAATGTTTGATCCGCTGTTGTGGGACTCCTACCGTGGGGACATCCCTTTGCAACGTCGAAAGGTGCCGAAATGACCGACGCCGCCGTCCGTCCCACCACGCCCGCCACGAGCACGCGTACCCCCGTCGGGGGTGCGCCGACAGCCGCGCATTCCGCCGCCGAGGCCGCCGAGAACCGCATCGACATCGAGAAGGTCACCGACCTCCTGCTCGGAACGTGGGCGGACACGCGCCGGGAGGCGCGCGCGATGCTGAAGGATCCGATCTTCTGGCGCGACGACAGCCTCGCCATGGACGCGCACCGCGAGCGGACCCTCGGCCAGCTGCACGAGCTCGTCGCGCGCAAGGCCGTGCACCGTGCGTTCCCGAAGCGGTTCGGGGGCGAGGAGAACAACGGCGCGAACATCGCCGGGTTCGAAGAGCTGGTGGCCGCCGACCCCAGCCTGCAGATCAAGTCGGGCGTGCAGTGGGGCCTGTTCGGCTCGGCCGTCCTCCAGCTCGGAACCGAGAAGCACCACGAGAAGTGGCTGCCCGGCATCATGAGCCTCGACATCCCCGGGGCCTTCGCGATGACCGAGACCGGCCACGGCTCCGACGTCGCCGCCATCGGCACGACGGCTACGTACGACGCCGACACCGAGGAGTTCGTCATCCACACGCCGTTCCGCGGCGCGTGGAAGGACTACCTCGGCAACGCCGCCTTGCACGGCAAGGCCGCGACCGTGTTCGCCCAGCTCATCACGAACGGCGTCAACCACGGCGTGCACTGCTTCTACGTTCCGCTCCGCGATGACGAGGGGGCCTTCCTCCCCGGCATCGGCGGCGAGGACGACGGCCTCAAGGGCGGCCTCAACGGCATCGACAACGGACGCCTCCACTTCGACCACGTGCGCGTCCCCCGTGAGAACCTGTTGAACCGCTACGGCGACGTCGCCGCCGACGGCACGTACTCGAGCGACATCGCCAGCCCCGGGCGTCGCTTCTTCACGATGCTCGGCACCCTCGTCCAGGGACGCGTCTCGCTCGACGGTGCGGCCGCGTGGGCGTCCGCGATCGGCCTCACGATCGCGATCACCTACGGCAACCAGCGTCGGCAGTTCGACTCGGGCAGCGGGACGCCCGAGGTCACTCTGCTCGACTACGGCAAGCACCAGCGCCGCCTCCTGCCGCGCCTGGCGACGACGTACGCGCAGATCTTCGCGCACGACGAGTTCCTTCAGAAGTTCGACGGCGTCTTCAGCGGACGCCTCGACACGGATGCCGATCGCGAAGACCTCGAGACGCTCGCCGCCGCGCTGAAGCCGCTGTCGACGTGGCACGCGCTGGACACGCTGCAGGAGTCGCGCGAAGCATGCGGCGGCCAGGGCTTCCTCTTCGAGAACCGTCTCGTGGGGCTCCGCGCCGACCTCGACATCTACGTCACCTTCGAGGGCGACAACAATGTCCTCCTGCAGCTCGTCGGCAAGCGCCTGCTCGCCGACTACGCCCGTCAGTTCAAGGGCAAGGATGCCAAGGCCCTCGCCGCGTTCGCGGTGGGACAGACCGCGGGCAAGCTCTTCCACGGTGCGGGTCTGCGTCAGCTGGGTCAGGCCGTGACCGACCGCGGCTCGACGGCCCGCTCGGTGGAGAAGGGACTCCGCGCTCAGCAGCAGCACGAGCTGCTCGCCGACCGCGTGCAGCAGATGGTGGCCGACATCGCGGGGCGGCTGCGCCCGGCATCCAAGCTCTCCCGCGAGGAGGCGGCGGCACTCTTCAACGAGAACCAGGCCGAGCTGATCGAAGCTGCCCGGGCCCACGGTGAGCTCCTGCAGTGGGAGGCGTTCACCGACGCCGTCAACCGTCTCGGCGACGACGGCTCCCGCCAGGTGCTGACGTGGCTGCGCGACCTCTTCGGCCTGCAGCTCATCGAGAAGCACCTGGCCTGGTACCTGATCAACGGCCGCCTCTCGACACAGCGCGCGGCGGCGGTGTCGAGCTACATCGACCGGCTCTGCGTGCGACTGCGCCCGCACGCGCAGGACCTCGTGGACGCGTTCGGTTACGGCCCCGAGCACATCCGCGCCTCGATCGCCACGGGCGTCGAGGACGACCGGCAGAACGAGGCGGCGTCGTACTACGCGGCGCTGCGGGCGTCGGGCAACGCCCCGGTGCCGGAGAAGAAGCCGGGCAAGTAGGCGCACGGACGGAGGGCGGTGGTCGCGAGGATCGCCGCCCTCCGTCGTGTCAGCTGCGGCGCAGCAGCGCCAGACGCACGAGGGCGAGCGCGGCGATGAGCGCGCCCGCGACGAGCAGGACGATCGCGAACCAGAGCGGTCCGTTCACGCCGATGGTGACGATGCCGATCACGATCATGACGAGCGCGAGGACCAGGCCGAGGACGAGCGAAACGCGTGTCCGGCGCGGACCGAGGGGAACGGTGTGCATGCCCGGGAAGCTAGCGGTCGGCTGATCGCGGGGCCAGGGCTTGCGCCCGGCCCGTGTCCGACCCCCGGCCTACGCTGAGAGCATGAGCGACCTCATCATCGACGCCGACGGCGTCGCCCGGTGCGCGTGGGCCGGCGACGACACCGAGTACCGGCGCTACCACGACGAGGAGTGGGGCACCGAGTTGCGCGGCGACCGGCCGCTGTTCGAGAAGATGAGCCTCGAGGGCTTCCAGGCGGGTCTGTCGTGGATCACGATCCTGCGCAAACGCCCGCGGTTCCGCGAGGTGTTCCACGGGTTCGAACCGTCCACCGTCGCCGCGTTCGGGCCCGACGACGTCGATCGCCTGCTTCAGGATGCCGGGATCATCCGCCACCGCGGCAAGATCGAGGCCGTGATCGGCAACGCCGCCCTCGTCGCCGGCATGGACACGGGCGAGCTCGACGCCCTGCTGTGGTCGTTCGCTCCCGCCGCGCACACGCCTCCGTCATCGTTCGCCGAGGTTCCGGCCGTGACGCCCGAGTCCGAGGCGATGAGCAAAGAGCTGCGGCGCCGCGGGTTCCGCTTCGTCGGACCCACCACCATGTACGCGTTGATGCAGTCCTCGGGAATGGTCGACGATCACGTCGCGGGCTGCTGGCGAGCGGCGGGTTGACCGCACCCGCTAGACTGGTGGCCGGAGCTCTCGCTCCCAGCGTCGTCGAACGCACCGGCCCCCTTCCCGCGGGCCTTTGACCTTCACGGCGAACGGATGCGCCACCCGGCGCCTTCGCCCATTGCAGCCGCAGCATCGCGGCATCCCGAACCGCCGTGCGTGCGTGCGCGCCGGCAGGAGACTTCATGACGTCCCAGAACTTCACCGACCTCGGCGTGCCCGCGCCGCTGATCGCCGTGCTCGCCGAGCAGGGCAAGAACGAGCCGTTCCCGATCCAGGCCGACACCCTGCCCGACACCCTCGCCGGCCGCGACGTGCTCGGCCGCGGCAAGACCGGCTCCGGCAAGACCCTCGCCTTCTCGCTGCCCCTCGTGGCGCGTCTGGCCGCGAAGAGCGACCGCCGGCGCGGGCGCAAGCCCCGCGCGCTCGTGCTCGCCCCCACCCGTGAGCTCGCCAACCAGATCGACGAGGTCATCAAGCCCCTCGCCGCGGCGTACGACCTCACGACCACGACCGTCTACGGCGGCGTGAACCAGAAGCGTCAGGTCGACGCTCTGAACGCCGGCGTCGATATCCTCGTCGCCTGCCCCGGCCGTCTCGAAGACCTCATCGGTCAGGGCTTCGCGAGCCTCGACGCGGTCGAGATCACCGTCCTCGACGAGGCCGACCACATGGCCGACCTCGGCTTCCTCCCCGGCGTCACTCGTCTGCTGGCGCGCACGCCCGCCGACGGACAGCGCCTCCTCTTCTCGGCCACGCTCGACAACGGCGTGGACAAGCTCGTGAAGCGCTTCCTCCGCAACGAGGTCCTCCACTCCGTCGACGAGGCCCACTCGCACGTCGCCGCGATGACGCACCACGTGTTCGTCCCGGCGGACGCGGATGCCAAGAAGAAGCTCGTCGAGACCCTCGCGTCCGGCACGGCTCGCCGCATCCTCTTCATGCGCACCAAGCACCAGGCCAAGAAGCTCGCGAAGGCGCTCACGGCCGCCGGCATCCCGTCGGTCGACCTGCACGGCAACCTGTCGCAGCCGGCCCGTGACCGCAACCTCGCGGCGTTCGGCGACGGCCGGGCGAAGGTCCTCGTCGCCACCGACGTCGCCGCCCGCGGTGTGCACGTCGACGGCGTCGAGCTCGTCGTCCACGTCGACCCGCCCGTCGAGCACAAGGCGTACCTGCACCGCTCCGGTCGTACGGCGCGCGCGGGTTCGGCCGGCGACGTCGTGACGATCATGCTGCCCGAGCAGCGTCGCGACACCCTCGACATCTTGCGCAAGGCCAAGATCGACGTCACCCCGCAGCCGGTCACCTCGGCCTCGCCCGAGGTCGTCGCGCTCGTCGGCGAGGTCGCGCCGTACGTCAAGCCCGAGCCGGTCGTCGCGCAGCCCCAGGGCGGCGGACGCTCGCAGGGCGCCAACGCCCAGCGCAAGCGCGCGGCCCGCGGCCAGGGGTCCTCGGACGCCGCTCCCCGCGTGTCCGCTCCCGGTGAGGGTCGTCGTCGCCGCGGTCGCGGTGCCGGTCAGGCCGCTTCCACGGGAGACGCCGCGCAGCCCGCCCGTCAGGGCCAGCGTTCGGGTGCCGGTCGCGGCCAGGGTGCCGGCGGCAACGCCCGCACGGGTGGCAACGCCGGTCGTACGCAGAGCGCCGGGCGGTCGGCATCCGGTGCCCCCACGACGGGCATGGTCGTCGGGCGCAGCGCCCGCACCAACCGTCGCGCCCAGGGCTGACCCCCTCCTTCTCGTCGCCCCCGCGGATCCGTCCGCGGGGGCGACGTCGTTCCTGCGGGCACGCGGGCGCCGTCGCACGGTCGCGCATGTCGGAGGCCTCGGGCACACTGAGGGGCGACCCAGCCGAGGAGGCCGCCATGCCCGATGCCCCCGCCGACGCCCACGGCGTCATCCGCGTGCGCGGTGCGCGCGAGAACAACCTCAAGAACATCGACGTCGACGTGCCGAAGCGGCGCCTGACGGTGTTCACGGGCGTGAGCGGTTCGGGCAAGTCGTCGCTGGTGTTCGGCACGATCGCCGCCGAGTCGCAGCGGTTGATCAACGACACCTACCCGACGTTCGTCCAGCAGTTCATGGGGCAGCCCGCGCGGCCCGAGGTCGATGCGCTCGAGAACCTCAGCGCGACGATCCGCGTCGACCAGGAGCGAATGGCGCCCAACTCCCGCTCGACCGTCGGCACCGCGACCGACGTGCACGCGATGCTGCGTGTGCTCTTCAGCCGGCTCGGGCAGCCCCACGTCGGGTCGTCGCAGGCGTTCTCCTTCAACGTCCCGTCCCTCTCCGGCGCGGGAGCCGTGACGATCGCGACCGGAGCCCGAAAGGGGCAGAGGGAGCGGCGGTCGTTCGAGATCACCGGCGGCATGTGTCCGGACTGCGAGGGGCTCGGACAGGTGAGCGACATCGACGTCTCGCAGCTCGTCGACGAGTCGCTCTCGCTCAACGACGGCGCGATCCTCGTGCCCGGCTACACCGCCGACGGCTGGATGGTGCGGATCTTCGCGGAGGCGGGCTTCTTCGACGGTGACACCCCCGTGCGCGACTTCACCCCGGAGCAGCGGCAGACCTTCCTCTACGGCGAGCAGCGGAAGGTGCGGATCGCCAGCTCGAACATGACCTACGAGGGTCTCGTCCCGAAGATCACGAAGAGCATGCTGCAGAAGGACCGCGACGGGCTGCAGCCGCACATCCGCGCCTTCGTCGACCGCGCCGTCACGTTCGTGCCGTGCCCCGCGTGCGGCGGTACGCGGCTCAACGAGGGGGCTCGCTCGTCGCGCATCGACGGGATCAACATCGCGGATGCCGCGGCGATGCAGATCACCGACCTCGCCGCCTGGGTGCGCACCATCGATGACCCGTCCGTCGCCCCCATCGTCGACGGTCTCCGCGACACGCTCGATGCCTTCGTCCACATCGGGCTCGGATACCTCTCCCTCGACCGCGCGAGCGGCACGCTCTCGGGAGGCGAGGCGCAGCGCACGAAGATGATCCGTCACCTCGGCTCGAGCCTGACCGACATCACGTACGTCTTCGACGAGCCGACGGCGGGGCTGCACCCGCACGACATCCAGCGGATGAACGACACCCTGCGCCAGCTGCGCGACAAGGGCAACACCGTGCTCGTCGTCGAGCACAAGCCCGAGGTCATCGAGATCGCCGACCACGTCGTCGACCTCGGTCCCCGCGCCGGTCGCGACGGCGGGGCGATCCAGTACGAGGGCGATGTCGCCGGACTCCGCGGTTCCGACACGCTGACCGGCCGCTTCCTCGATCACCGCGCGCGACTGAAGCCTTCGGTCCGGGAGCGCACCGGCGCGCTGCCGATCCGCGGAGCGACCCAGCACAACCTCAAGAACGTCGACGTCGACGTCCCGCTCGGCATCCTGACCGTCGTGACCGGGGTCGCCGGTTCGGGCAAGTCGTCTCTCATCCACGGCAATCTTCCGGCGTTCGACGACGTCGTCGTCGTCGACCAGTCGCCCATCAAGGGCTCCCGGCGAAGCAGCCCCGCGACCTACACCGGCATCCTCGACGCCGTGCGCGCGGCCTTCGCGAAGGCGAACGGCGTCAAGCCGGCGCTGTTCAGCGCGAACTCCGAGGGCGCGTGTCCCGCGTGCAACGGGCTGGGCGTGATCGTCACCCAGCTCGGCTTCCAGTCCACGGTCGAGACGGCCTGCGAACTCTGCGGCGGCACGGGCTTCGCGGACGAGGTTCTCGAGTACACCCTCGACGGCAGGAACATCGCCGAGGTGCTGCAGATGTCGATCGCCGAGGCATCCGCGTTCCTCACCACCGGGCCGGCGGTCGCGGTGCTGGGCCGGCTGGTCGATGTGGGGCTCGGGTACATCACGCTCGGGCAGTCGCTCAACACCCTGTCCGGCGGTGAGCGCCAGCGCCTGAAGCTGGCGATCTCGATGGCCAAGAAGGGGGCCGTGTACGTGCTCGACGAACCGACGACGGGCCTGCACCTCGCCGACGTCGAGACCCTGCTGGCCCTCCTGGATTCCCTCGTGGATGCCGGCAACACCGTCGTCGTGATCGAGCATCACCAGGCGGTCATGGCGCATGCCGACTGGATCATCGACATCGGCCCGGGTGCCGGACGTGATGGCGGATCGATCGTGTTCGAGGGGGTTCCCGCCGACCTCGTGGCCGGTCGGTCCACCCTCACGGGCGAGCACCTCGCGCGCTACGTCGGATCCTGACCGACGCCCTCGAACGCCGGCGGGACGGCCCGCGGGCGGGCGCCGCGGCGGCGACGCTCAGGCCGGGGGAGTCACCGTGGCGGTGTGCAGGTGGCGGTCGCCGTGGGCGAGCACCTTCACGATGACCCCGCGCTGACGCAGCTCCGCCACGGCGCGCGAGGCGTCGGCGCGCGACACCCCGAGCGCCTCGAGGGTCGTGACGACCAGGACGTCGCCGCGGGTCAGCGTGCCGAAGAAGCGATCGAGGCGGGCCGCCCAGTCCTCGAGGGTCTCGGGCGCCGGGTGGCGGAACCCCTCGATGGGCACGCCGAACCGGGTCAGATCGTCGCGCTGCTGCACGACGGAGGGAAGGCCGTCGCGCGAGACGACGAGTCCGACCAGGCGCGACCCGGCGGGACGAGCCCGCCACCACGCGCCGTCGCCCTGCATCTCGGTGAAGCACTGCGGGCAGTCGGCTGCGGTGTGCGCGACGGGGACGGCGGCGCTCGTGGCGTCCGCCGGTGACGTCGGCGTCGGGATCGGATCGCTCATGGGCACCTCCACGTCCATTGTGCCGCACGCCGCGGCTCGCAACCGTCTCGTCGCGCGCCCGTCCTGGCCGCCCGCGGACGGCGGGACCCCTAGTCGTCGCCGTCGATGCGCAGCTCGAGGCTCAACTGGTCGGCGTCGAGTTCGGCCAGCGCGTGACGGAGCGCCGCCGTGCTGTACCGCCCGTCGTGGCTGATGCGGTTCAGTTCCTGGCGCATCGCGTCGATCGAGGCGAGCCGCAGCTCCAGCAGGTCGCGCGCCCGCGTGGTGACGTCGTCGTCCGGCGGGCGGGTCAGCCGCGCTCCGGCCTGCTCGATGAGATCCGCGGGGAACGCCTCGCCGTTGCGGCGGGCGAGGGTGCCCGACGTGACCGCGGCGACCGCGGCCTGTCGCAGCTCGGCATCCAGGGCGTGCTGTTCTTCGCGCGTGGGTCCTTCTCCGCCGCCCTCCGACAGTCCGACGGCGCGGACGACGGCCGTCAGCGTCAGTCCCTGCAGCAGCAGGCTGAACAGGGCCACGAGGAAGGCGACGAAGATGAGCAGCGGGCGGTCCGACACGCCCTCGCTGGGCAGGGTCTGCGCGGCGGCGAGGGTGACGACGCCGCGCATCCCCGCCCATACGACGATGACGCCGTGGCGCCAACCGAGGGGGCTGTCGCGGTAGTAGTCGAGGTCGGCCGTGGTGCGGGCGAGCCGTCGGCGCATCCACGAGAATCGGCGTTCGGCGCGCTCGGGATCCGTTCCGCGGCGGCCGAACGTCTCGGGGTCGGAGCGATAGGCCTCGTGCAGCTGGTCGACCCGTTCCCCGATGCGTTCGGCGCGCTCGCGGTACCGGGAGTGCCCGCGGCTCCTCCGGCCCTGCAGCCAGATCAGACCGGCGACGTACAGCGCTCTCACGCCGAGGGCGATGCCGAGCGCCGAGAGCGCGAGCCACGTGCCGTACCAGAGCCCCTCGTGCTCCCGGAGGTTGGCGCCGACGATGTCCTTCAGCTCCAGGCCGAAGACGAGGAAGACGCCGCCCTCGAGGATGAGCTCGATGGTGCGCCAGTTGACGCGGTCGCTGACACGCTGCTCCGGGGTGAAGCGCCGGGCGGCGCCCTGACCCGTGACGATGCCCGCGACCACGGCGGCGACGAGTCCCGAGCCGCCGAGGTGTTCGGTCGGCAGGTACGCGATGAACGGAACGGTGAAGCTCAGCGCCGTGTTGGCCGCCGGATTGGTCACCCGCTCGCGGATCCGCAGATTGCCCCACCCGACGAGCGCCCCCAGCGCGAGCGCCAGCAGTACGCCCCAGGCGAAGTTCGCGACGGCATCGGCGAACGCGAATCCGGATGCCACGGCCGCCACCGCCGTGCGCAGGAGCACGAGCGCGGTCGCGTCGTTCAGCAGGCTCTCGCCCTCGAGCAGCGTGACCACGCGCGGAGCGATGCCCAGGCGCTTGGCGATGGAGGTGGCCACGGCATCCGTCGGGCTCAGGATCGCGCCCAGCGCCACGCCGAGCGCGAGCCCCATGCCGGGGATGACCGCCGAGAAGAACAGGCCGAGTCCGAGCGCGCTCAGCACGACCAGCAGCACCGACAGCCCGGCGATGGGTGCGAAATCGCGGCGGAACTCGATCGCCGGGAGCTGCACGGCCGCGGAATAGAGCAGCGGGGGGAGCACGCCGATGAGGATCACCTCGGGCGGGACGGCGAACGCCGGCACGAACGGCAGCAGGCTCACCCCGAGCCCGATGGCCATGAGGACCAGGGGACCGGCGACGTTGAATCGCGGCGCGATCACGGTGACGAGGGAGATCACCACGATCCCGCCGACGATGATGAGGAGGGGGTCGACCACGCTCCGAGGCTAGCGCCGCCACCTTGTCGATGACGACGTCGCGCCTCAGCTCTCGGTGCGGACCGCCTCGGCGACGGCCATGAGTCCCGTGAGGGTTTCGGTGAAGCTCGTCGAGAGCGGGGCCAGTCCGATCCGCAGTCCGTGCGGGTCGCGGTAGTCGGGGATGACGTCCTGCTGCCACAGTCGTGCCGTGACCGCCCGCATCGCCGGGTGCGACAGCGTCAGGTGCCCGCCGCGCTCCGAGGGGTCGCGCGGCGAGGCCAGGGTCACTCCGAGCGGGCTCAGGATGCCATCGCCCACCCGCAGCGCGAACTCGGTCAGGGCCACGGATTTCGCGCGGATCGCCTCGATGCCGGCGTCGTCGATGAGATCCAGCGTGTCCTGCATCGCCAGCATCGCGAGGACCGGCGGGGTGCCCGACAGGAACCGTCGCATACCGTCGGCCGGGCGGTATTCCGGTCCCATCGCGAAGACGTCGGCCGCGCCCATCCACCCCTGGATCGGCTGGGTGAGCATCCCCTGATGCCGAGCCGCGACGTAGGCGAAGGCGGGTGCTCCGGGGCCGCCGTTCAGGTACTTGTAGGTGCAGCCGACCGCGAGGTCGACGCCCCACGCGTCGAGCGCGACCGGGACGGAACCCGCGGAATGGCAGAGGTCCCACAGCACGAGCGCGCCGGCGTCGTGGCCGATGCGGGTGAGTTCCTCGGCATCCGCGAGATACCCGGAGCGGTAGGAGACGTGGCTGAGCAGGACGACGGCGGTCCGCGGGCCCACCGCGGCGCGGAGCCGGTCGGCATCCACCCCGCGGGCGGTGTCGACCTCGATCCACACGACCCGCGCGCCGCGCTCGGCGGCGATCCCCTCCACGAGATACCGGTCGGTGGGGAAGTCGTCCCGCCCGACGACGATCTCGACGCGTTCCGGGTCGGTCGCCGAACGCTCGGAGAGCGCGGCCCGCAGCAGCTTGTAGAGCAGGACCGTCGTGGAGTCGCCGATGATCGTCTGCCCCGTCGCCGCGCCGAGGGTCAGGCGCCCGAGCCTGTCGCCGATCCGGAACGGCAGGTCCATCCACGACTCGTCCCATCCGCGGATGAGGCGACCGCCCCACTCGGCCGTCACGAATTCGGCGAGTCGACTCGCGGTGGCGCGCGGCGGCCTCCCGAGGGAGTTGCCGTCGAAGTAGACCAGGGACGTCTCGGCTCCGACGAAGGCGTCGCGGTGCGCCGCCAGCGGATCGGCCTGGTCCAGGGCCTCGGCCTCGGCGGCGAACGGTTCAGTCGACACGGCTGAGCTCCTCGGTCGGGACGACGATCGCGTGCGACAACCACGTCGCGATGTCGTCGGGGTCGGCGGGGGCGGGGCCGGCGACGAACGTGCGGACGCCGTCGGGGCCGGAGCGGGCGGGCCACGGATCGCTGAGGGATGCCACGAGGGCGTCACCGCGCACGCCCGCGTCCTGCAGTGCGAGGAGCTCGCGGCGGTTGACGCCGAGAGGGAGCGGGCCGTTGCCGAGGTCGGTGCCGTAGAGGACGCGGCCGCCGCGCGCGGCGAACGCGCGCAGGTGGTGCACCGCTCGGGTGCGTGCGTCGCCGCGGTGGATGTCGAGGGTCGAGATCCACACCTGGCCGCTGTCCGCGGCGCGCGCGAGCAGCCGTCGGGACGGCGCGCCGTCGAAGGGTGCGTGGGCGAGGGCCTCGACGCCGACGTCGATCGCCCGCTCGACCTGGCCGGCGCCCTGCGCATGCGCGACGACCGGCAGGCCGCGTTCCCGCGCGGCGGCGAGGATCGCGGTGAGGACCTCGTCCGACGGCACGGGGCCCGCGTCGGCGTTCAGGGCGACTTTGATGACCGAGGCACCGGCGTCGGCCTGCGCGTCCACGGCGGTGCGGGCACCGCCGGGTTCTCCGGGATGGGGCGAGACGTTCGAGACCGTGTGCACGATGGCATCCGGCGCCCAGGACCGTCCGCCGGGGTATCCGCCCGGGACGGTGAGGAAGGCGCCCGCGAAGGCGACGTGCGGAAGACCCCGCGCGATCCGCGCGAGGGCGACCGGGTCGCCACCGAGGTCGAGGACTCCGGCGATACCGCGCGCCGGCAACGCGTGCAGATCGACCAGGTGCGCGTGCACGTGGTGGTCGACGAACGCGGGAAGGGCCGTTCCGGTCTCACCGGTCGCGTGTCGGCGAACCGGCCACGCGGCGGTGAGCATCGGGCGGGGTCAGATCAGCGACAGCTCGCGGAGCTTGGCCTCGACGTCGGCGTTGGAGGGCTCGACGTGGTGCGAGGCGTCGGGGTAGACCACGACGGGGATGTTCGTGCGGCCCGAGATCTCCTTGGCCACGTCGGCCGCCGAGGGGTCGGCCACGAGGTCGACGTACTCGTAGGCGACACCGAGGTCGTCGAGCTGCTTCTTCGTGCGGATGCAGTCACGGCACCAGTCGGCGCCGAACATGCGGATGGATGCGTCGGACATGCTTCCAGCGTACGCCGACCGGGGGTTGCCTGGTCGCGGGTGGGGTCAGGCGGCGAGTTCGTCTTCGAGGGTCTCGGGCAGGGGCATCTGCGCGAGGCGGCTGCGCTTGGGGGCGTAGACGACCAGCGCGTGGTACACGAACCGGACCACGAACGCCGCGATCAGCGTGAGGGCGGTGGCGATGACCACGTGCAGGTGCGCGGCGCTGACCAGCAGCCACAGCAGCGGGATCCGCACGAGCGCTTCGATGCCGTTGAAGGTGAACGACTTCAGGAACCGGTGGCGCATCAGCCCGGACTCGGCGCGCATGTCGGCGAACACCAGGTATTCCAGGGCGAGGAAGTTGCCGACGATGGTGAGCACGCTCGCGATGACCGACGCGATCAGGTACTGCACCCCCAGGCCCGTCAGCGCCCACGTGATGAGGAGGTTCGCGACCGCACCGATCCCGCCCACGACCGCGAACGCGGACATCCGCCCGAACCGCAGCATCGTGAGCTGGGTCAGGAACCGCAGGCCCTGACTGAACGACGCCTTCGATTCCCCCGCGAAGCGCGCAGCGAACGAGAACGGCACCTCGGCCACCCGCATCTGCTTGCGGGCGAGGATCTCCAGAAGGATCTTGAACCCGCGCGGGCGCAGCCCCTCGACATCCAACGCGCGACGATCGACGAGGAAGAACCCCGTCATCGGGTCGGAGCAGTTGTGCAGCTTCCGGGGGAACATCGCCTTGGTCAGCATCGTCGATCCCCGCGAGACCAGCGTGCGCACCGCGTTGGCCAGCCCCTCGGACGTCCCACCCGCGATGTACCGGGACGCCACGACGACATCGGCGTCGCCGACCTCGGCGCGGGCGAGGAGCTCGGCGATGACCTCCGGCGGGTGCTGCAGGTCACCGTCCATCACGACACAGAAATCGGACTGCGCGGCCCGGATGCCATCGACCACCGCACCCCCCAGACCCCCCACGGGCTCGTCGCGGTGCAGCAACCGCACCGGAACCGCAGCCTCGGCGGCGACGGCACGGATCACGTCCGGGGTGTCATCGGTCGAATCGTCCACGAAGATGATCTCGACCGAACGACCCGGAACCGCAGCCGTCGTTCGACGGACGAGTTCGGCGACGTTCGGACCCTCATTGAAGGTCGGAACGATGACGGAAAGGTCCATGGATACTCGCGTTTCGGTGAAGCCGGAAGTACACAGCGTAGAACGGCCGACGCGTGCCCAAATGAGCATTGTGGATCATTTAGCTGAGAGCTAGCGGGGCGTGCATCCCCGGGAGCGGTGCCACGGCGCGCCGTCAGCCGATGGCATCCCTCAGATCGTCCACCGTCATGCCGTAGTTCATCCGGATGACGGGGAGCGCGAGCTTGTCCGTCCCGACGTGCACGTACCCGTGCTCGATGGTGCGGCCGAGCTCGAATCCGGCACGGCGGACGCCTTCCTTGGTCGTCTCGTCGTAGTGCCCGAAGGGGTAGGCCACCACTTCCTTCGCGCCGAGGATCGCTGCGGACTGCTCCAGATCGGCGGCGATGGTGTCGGCGTCGTCGTTCACCATGCGACCCTTGCCGTTCGCGCCGGCGCGGTGCATGTCGTGCGTGTGCGAGCGCTGCAGGACGAAGCGGTTGGGCGTCCCCTCGGTGCGGGCCGAGGTGATGACGAACGACGTGGTGAGCAGGTTGCGCCCGTCGACGACCGGGGCCGCCTGTTCGAGCCACGTGCTGTCGGCGTCGTCGTCGGTGATGATGACCGAGTGCTTCGGCAGGAACAGGGCCCCGTCGATGAAGGCGCTCAGCTCGTCCCACGTCGGCAGGTAGAAACCGGACTGCTGGATGTAGGCCATCTGCGCATCGAAGTCGCCGATGTAGATGTAGTTCGCGCGCAGCCAGTTGTCCTCGCCCTCGGGATTCCGCGTGAACTGGTGGTACATCAGGATCGGGATGCCGGCGTCCTCCGCCGTATTCGCCTCGGGTGTCGTCCACGCGGCGTACAACGTCTTCTCGCGGCCGGTGCACGCGACGAGGTCGGCCCCGTTCACCCGCGCCGGGAGCGTCAGGGCGGCCGCGTCGGCGGCGCTGGCGTACCAGCCGGCGAAGACGCGACCCTCGGCCCGGGGGATCGGGAGCTTGTCGAAGCGCAGGTCCTGCGTCTGCAGTTGCGGGTCGAGAGCGATGCCCTCGCCCGCGAACGACACCGCGCACGCACGCGGGTCGGTCGTCGTGGACAGGAGCTGCTGCGCGGCCGTGAGCGGCGTCGGGGTGGGGGTGGGTGTCGGAGTGGACGTCGGGCTCGGCGTCGGCGGGGTCTCCGCCACGGGCAGGCCGGTCGACCCGCGCAGCACCGCGAACAGGGACACGCCGCCCGCGATGAGGGCGACGGCCACGACCGCGACGATCGTGCGGCGCAGGCGGACCCGCCGCGAAGTGAGGCGGCGTCGTTGCGCGCGCGTGACCATCGAATCTTCCCCCGGGTTGCGACGATCGTCCCCACGATCAGGGCGATCCTAGCGGGACGGATTGCGCGATCCCCGGATGCTCGCGCGGGTGAGGACACGGGATGATGAGGGGATGATCCGCATCGGCATCGTCGGCACGAGTTCCATCTCCGAGCAGCTGGCGCGGGCCGTGCACGCCGTCGACGGCGTCGAGCTCGGGCGGGTGGCCTCCCGTGACCTCGCCCGGGGGCGGGATTTCGCCGAACGCGTCGGGGCGCCGGGCGTCGCCGACGGCCTCGCGGGGCTGCTCGACGCCGGTGACAGCGACGCCGTGTACATCGCGAGCCCCAACGCCGTGCACGCCGAGCAGGTGCGGGCGGCGGTGGATGCCGGCATCCCGGTGCTCGTCGAGAAGCCTGCGGCCCTCACGGCGGAGGAGTGGGAGGAGCTCGTCGAGCTCGCCCGCGAACGGGCGGTCGTGCTGCTCGAGGCGATGCGCACGGCCTACGACCCCGGCATCCGGACGATCCAGGAGCTCCTGCCGCGGCTCGGCCGGATCCGCCGGGTCTCGTTCCGGTACGAGAAGCGCTCCGCGCGGTACGACCACGTGCTGGCCGGCGAGCCGACGAACATCTTCGACCCTGCGCTCGGGGGCAGCGCCCTGCGCGATCTCGGCGTCTACCCCCTGCACGCGCTCGTGCTCCTCTTCGGCGATCCCCGCGACATCGTGGGAGCGCGCGTGGGGATCGCCTCGGGTACGGACGGGCTCGGCAGCGCGATCGCCGAGTACGACGGATTCCTCGCCGACGTGGCCTGGTCGAAGATCACCGACACGTCCCTGCCGAGCGAAATCCAGGGCGAGGAGGCCTCTCTCTCCATCGACGCCATCGATGCGCCGCGACGGCTGGTCCTCACGCCGCGCGGAGGAGAGCCCGAGACCGTCGAGGTCGCCGCCCCCGGGAACCCGATGATCGGCGAGGTCGAGCGCCTCCGTGACGCCGTGCGCGGGGCCGACGTCTCCATCGACCAGGACCGCACCACCCGCACGCTGTGCCTGGTCGACGCGCTCCTTGCCCGGCCGCTCCGCTGAGCGGATTCACCCGCCGTTTGCCCGGGGGCGTTAGGAACGACGGATGACACGAGCCGGAACAGTTCCCGAGGTCTTCCTCGCGTTCCTGCGACTGGGAGTGACGTCCTTCGGCGGACCGATCGCGCACCTCGGGTACTTCCGCGACGATCTCGTCACCCGGCGGCGGTGGATGGACGACCGCGCGTACGCCGACCTCGTCGCGCTGTGCCAGTTCCTGCCGGGCCCCGCGTCCAGCCAGGTCGGCTTCGCGATGGGCCTGCAGCGCGCCGGGTTCTGGGGCGCGATCGTGGCGTTCCTGGGCTTCACCCTGCCGTCCGCCGTGCTGCTCGTCGCGTTCGCCGCGGGCGCCTCGCTCTTCGGTGGACCGGTGGGCGGCGGCATCCTCGACGGCTTGAAGATCGTCGCGGTCGCGATCGTCGCCCAGGCCGTGTGGGGGATGGCCCGCTCTCTCACGCCCGACGCTCCCCGCGCCGGGATCGCGGTCGTCGCCGCGGCGCTCGCTCTGTTCGCCCCGGGCGCGGTCGGACAGCTGGGGGCGCTGGCGATCGGCGTCGTGGCGGGTCTCGTGCTGCTGCGTGAGGCTGCGGAGCAGCCGGGGGAGACCCTGCCCTCGTTCGGTGTGCCCCGTGCCGTCGCAATCGGAAGCCTCGTGGTCGCCGCCGCCGCCCTCATCGGACTCCCGCTCCTCGCGGCGACCACGGGATCGGGGCTCGTCGCGCTCGCCGACGCCTTCTTCCGGTCGGGTGCGCTCGTGTTCGGCGGAGGCCACGTGGTCCTCCCGCTGCTGCAGGCCGAGGTCGTGCAGACCGGGTGGGTGTCGCCCGACGTGTTCCTGGCGGGCTACGGCGCCGCCCAGGCCGTTCCGGGGCCGCTGTTCACGTTCGCCGCCTACCTCGGGGCCGTCTCCGCGGTCGGGCCCGGGGGCGTCGCGGGGGCGGCGGTCGCTCTCGTGGCGATCTTCCTTCCCGGCTTCCTCGTGCTCGTCGGGGTTCTGCCGTTCTGGGACGCGTTGCGCGGTCGCCCCCGCGTCCGCGCGGCGATGCGGGGGGCGAACGCGGCCGTCGTCGGCATCCTCGGGGCGGCGCTGTACACCCCCGTGTTCACCACGGCGGTCACCGGCCCCGGGCCGTTCGTGCTCGCGCTCATCGGCTTCGCGCTGCTGACGGCGTTCCGCGCGCCGGCGTGGGTCGTCGTGATCGTCGGGGCGATCGGCGGGGTGATCGCCGCTCTCCTCTGACGCAGCGGCCCGTTCCCGAGACGAGGATGGTCGGGTGACGGAGGAACGTGCGACCCGGCGGCTGGTCATCGCACTCATCGTCGGCGGGATCATGCCCGTCGTGGACACCACGATCGTCGCGATCGGACTGCACCGCATCGGCGAAGACCTCGGCGCCGATGTCGCGACGCTGCAGTGGGTGTCGACGGTCTATCTGCTGGCACTGGCCGTGGTCATCCCCGTCGCCGGATGGGTGCAGGCCCGCCTCGGGGACCGGAACGCCTGGATCCTGGCATCCGGAATCTTCCTTGCGGCATCCGTCCTGTGCGCGATGGCGAGCGGCATCGGCGAGCTCATCGCGTTCCGGGCGCTCCAGGGCGCGGGCGCGGGGCTCCTGCTCCCGCTCATGCAGACGCTGCCCATGCAGCGCACGCCGCGCGAGGCCATGGCGCGCACCATGGCGGTGATGAGCGTGCCGATCTCGCTCGGCCCCGTGATCGGCCCGGTGCTCGGCGGGCTCGTGCTCAGCGCCCTGGACTGGCGGTGGCTCTTCCTCATCAACCTGCCGCTGGGGGCGGTCGGCCTCGTCCTCGCCGTCCTGTGGCTGCCGGGCGGGCGGTCGGGTGCCCGGACGACTCTGGATGCCATCGGCCTCCTGCTCCTGGCCCCCGGCCTCGTCGGCGTGCTGCTGGCGCTGTCGAACCTCGCCGGCGGCACCGGTGCGGGCGAGGTGGCCGTGTGGGTGCCGGCGGTCATCGGTCTGGTGCTGCTGGTGGCGTTCGTGCCGTGGACCGTCGGTCGGCGCGATCCGCTGGTCGACCTGCGTCTCCTCGGCGTCCGGACTCTGCGCGCTTCGACCGTCGCGATGGCGTTCTTGGGCGCGAACCTCTACGCGGCGACCTTCCTGCTTCCGCTCGCGCTCCAGGCCGATCGCGGGGTGTCGGTGCTGGACGCGGCTCTCCTGCTGATCCCGCAGGGCGTCGGCTCGCTGCTCGCCCGTGCCGGTGCCGGACGCCTGGTCGCGCGCTGGGGTCCGCGTGCGGTCGCGATCTCGGGTTTCGCCCTGGTCGCGGTGATGACCGTGCCGTTCGCCCTCGACGACGGCACGCTCGCGCTCGCGGTGTGGGCCGGGGTGCTGTTCGTCCGAGGCCTGGGGCTGGGAGTCGTGCTGGTCCCCATCATGGCTTCGGGGTACCTCGACGTCGCCCCCGACCGGATGCCGCACGCCTCCGCCTTCTCCCGCATGGCGCAGCAGCTCGGCGGCGCCTTCGGCACGGCCACGGCGGCTCTCGTGCTCGCCGCGGTGACGACGGCATCCGGGACCCGTGCCGGATTCGACGCGGCGTTCGTCGTGGTGATCGGGATCTGCGCGGCCGCGATGGCCGCTTCCCTGGCGCTCCCGGGTCGCCAGGGCGTCGCGCGCTGAGAGTCGGCTGCGCCTGCGTATCAAGGCGCGTGACACCGGGTTCCGCCTTTGGCAGGATGAGCGCACGGCGGCGTCGCCGCGTCGGTATCGAAGGAGATCCCGTGTTCCAGAGCCCCTACCCGCGCATCGACGTTCCGTCGCACAGCGTCTACGACCACCTCTTCGGCTCGCTCGACGAGGACGACCTCGACCGCGTCGCGCTGATCGACCCCGCCTCGGGCGACGAGACGACCTACGGCCGCCTGCGGGCCCAGGTCGACGCGTTCGCCGGCGCGCTGGCCCACCGGGGCGTCGGCACCGACACGGTGGTCGCGCTGCTGTGCCCCAACATCCCCGCGTTCGCGACGGTCTTCCACGGCATCCTCCGTCTGGGCGCCGCCGTGACGACGGTCAACTCCCTCTACACCGCGCACGAGATCGAGACGCAGCTGACGGATGCCGGGGCCACCTGGCTCGTGACCGTGTCGCCGCTGCTCGGACCCGCTGCGGAAGCGGCCGCCGCGGCCGGTATCCCCGACGACCGCGTGATCGTGCTGGACGGGGCTCCGGGGCACCTCGATCTGCGGTCACTGCTCGCGGAGCAGCGCACCCCGCCCGCCGTCGACTTCGATCCCGAGACGCACGTGGCCGTGCTGCCGTACTCGTCGGGGACGACGGGGGTGCCGAAGGGGGTGATGCTCTCGCACCGCAACCTCGTGGCCAACGTCGACCAGTGCCGCGTGAGCATCCGGCTCGGAAGCGACGACCGCGTCCTCGCGGTGCTGCCGTTCTTCCACATCTACGGGATGACGGTGCTGCTGAATCTGGCACTCCGGCAGCGCGCGACGCTCGTCACGATGCCGAAGTTCGACCTGCTGGCCTTCCTGCGGTGCATCCAGGCGCACCGCTGCACGTTCCTCTTCATCGCGCCGCCGATCGCGGTGGCCCTCGCGAAGCATCCCGTCGTCGACGACTTCGACATCTCCAGCGTCCACACCGTGTTCTCGGGCGCGGCGCCCCTGGACGGCGAGACGGCCGAGACGGCCGGTCGTCGCATCCACGCGCGGTTCTTCCAGGGTTACGGGATGAGTGAGCTCAGCCCGGTGTCGCACGCGATCCCGCCGGAGCGCGACGACATGCCCGTGAGCTCGGTGGGCGTGCTCATCCCCAACGTCGAGGCGAAGCTCGTCGACACCGAGACCGGCGTCGAGATCGAGGAGCACGGCGCTGGCGGACTGACCGCTCCCGGCGAGCTGTGGGTGCGCGGGCCGAACGTGATGCTCGGCTACCTCAATCGTCCGGATGCCACCGCCGACACGATCGACGCCGACGGCTTCCTCCACACCGGTGACATCGCCACGCACCACGTCGACGGGTACTTCACGATCGTGGACCGACTGAAGGAGCTCATCAAGTACAAGGGCTATCAGATCGCCCCCGCCGAGCTCGAGGCGCTGCTGCTGTCGCATCCCAAGATTCAGGATGCCGCCGTCATCGGCGTCCTCGACGAGGACAAGCAGGAGATCCCGAAGGCGTTCGTGGTCGTCGCACCGGGTGCGGAGCTGACAGCGGAGGACGTCATGGAGTTCGTCGCCGCGGAGGTCGCGCCGCACAAGAAGGTGCGGCGGGTGGAGTTCATCGACGCCATTCCCAAGTCCGCGTCGGGGAAGATCCTGCGGAAGGACTTGCGCGCCCGAGAGGGGTGACGCAGGTCTCACACGCGGCGAAGGGCCCAGGCCATCGCGAGACCGGCCACGACGAGGAGCCCCGCGGAGGTCGCGACGGCGGCATGGAAGCCGCCGGCGATCGAGGGGGCGGAGACGGCGACGGCGCCGAGCACAGCCGTGCCGAAGCCGCCGCCGAGGTCGTAGGAGATCTCCTCGAGCGCGGCTGCGCCCCCGACTTCGTGCACCCCCGCGGACGACACGATGAGATCGTTCGCGCTGACCGCGGCGATCTCGATGGCGAGCCCCGCCAGCGCTGTCGTGGCGGCGAAGACCGCGAGGTTCACGGGCTCACCCGCGAGCGTGAGGCCGGCCAGCGCGAGCCCCGCGACGGTCAGCGTCGACGCGATCGTCGCGCGGTGCCGCAGGAGTCGCAGCACCCACGGCGACAGCAGCGCGCCGACCACCGTGGCCAGGGCGAGCGGGACGAGGGCGATCGCGGCATCCAGCGGGGCGAAGCCGCGCTCGAGTTGGAGGTAGCGCGCGAACTGCAGCTCGAGGCCGACGATCGCGAACATCGCCAACGCCACCGCGATGAGCGCGCTCGAGAACGCGGCGTTGCGGAAGAGCGCCATGTCCAGCGTGGGCTGCTCGCCCCGGCGGCCCAGCCCGAACTGCCGCCGGACGAACGCCCACCCGACGCCGAGCGAGAGCACCGTGCCCCCGATGAACACCTCGACGTGGTGCTCGGCGAGACTGTTCGCCGCGACGGCGGCCGCGAGCACCGCTCCGATCGCGAGGCCCTGACCGGCCAGGTCGGTGCTGCCGGGGCGATCCGAGCGCGATTCCGGCACCCACCGCAGCGCCGCGGCGATCACGAGCGCCGCGAGCGGCACGTTCACGAGGAACACCCCGCCCCACCAGCTGTGCGCGACGATGACCCCGCCGATGACCGGGCCCGCCGCCGCCGCGGCCGCCGACGACATCGACCAGATAGCCACCGCCCGCACGCGCTTCTGCCGATCCGGGTAGGCCACGCGCAGCAGCGACATCGTCGGGGGCAGGATACCGGCGGCCCCCACCGCCATCGCGGCGCGGGCGGCGATGAGCCAGACGGGTCCGGGGGCGAAGGCTGCCGCGGCCGAGGCCGCCGCGAACAGCGCCATCCCGACGACGAGGAACAGCCGCCGGCCGTAGCGGTCGCTCAGCACGCCCGCCGACAGCAGGAGCGGCGCGATCACGAACGGGAACGCGTCGATGATCCAGAGCAGCTCGGCGTCGGTGGCGGGGAGCTCTCGCGCGATCGTGGGGGCGACCACGTGGAGCACGGTGACGTCGATGGAGACGAGGGCGAGCGCGCCGCAGACGGTCGCGAGGACGAGGCCGGGTCGGGTGCGGCGCCGGCCATCCACCTCGAGCGGCACCGATTCGTTCACCGGTTCATGGTGCCCGTTCGAACGCCCGGGCGGGGAGAGCCTCACCCGGACGGGTGACGCGGGGCGGGAGCACGTGGCGCGAGTGCGCCGGGAAAAGACGAAACCCCCGCGATGTAGAAGCTACGCGAGGGTTCCTGGGGTGACTGTAACGGTCACCCGTGTGGCTCCGACCGGCATCGATCCGGTGACCTTTCGATTTTCAGTCGAACGCTCTACCAACTGAGCTACAGAGCCGAGCGGCATGTCTGCCGCTTCCGAGACGAAAGGCCTCCTCGAAAGAAGGCCCGTCGCTGTGGAGCGACCCTGACGGGACTTGAACCCGCGACCTCCGCCGTGACAGGGCGGCACGCTAACCAACTGCGCTACAGGGCCATGCTTGTTCAATTGTGTTCGGCGAGTGACCCCAACGGGATTCGAACCCGTGCTACCGCCGTGAAAGGGCGGCGTCCTAGGCCGCTAAACGATGGGGCCGGATGAACCCCGAAATCCTGCGATTCCGTGCTCACTTGCCGACGACCGAGCCTACTTCATGATTCTCGAGATTGCCAATCGGGGGCGTGGCGGTCCTCGTCCCCGGCGTGTCGAGGGGCCAGACTGGGCCGCGGCAGCGGGAACTCGCCCTGTTGTTCGTGTGATTCGTGTTGCTACTGTGGTGCGAGTTGCGAACCGGTGAGATGAGGTATTCCCGTGACGCCTGAACCCTCCGAAGGCGCGGACGACTGCGGTTGCGCGCCCAGCCCGAGCGAGCGCGCACGTCTGTGGCCCTCGCTCGACCGCCGCGGAGCGTTGCGACTGGGTGCCTTCGGCGCCGTCGCCCTCGGCGCGATCGGTGCCACGGTGCCCTCCTTCATCTCGACGTCCCCCGCCTTCGCCGCCGACTACCCGTCCTGGGCCGATGTCGAGGCCGCGCGAGCGAATGAAGCCGCCAAGGGCGCGGAGATCACCCGCATCCAGGGTCTGATCGCGGGCCTGCAGTCCGAGGTCGAGCGCACGCAGGCCGAGGTGGTCGCCCGGTCCGACGAGTACTACACCGCGCAGCAGGCCTTCTTCGACGCCGACTACCGAGCGCAGCAGCTGCGCTCGCAAGCCGACGCCGAGGCCGCCAAGGCGACGGATGCCGCGACGAAGGCCGGCAAGGTGGCCGCGCAGCTCTACCGCTCCGGCGGCGACGACACCTCCCTCGACCTCTTCTTCTCGAGCTCGGCAGCCAGCGCCGACGACCTCCTCGCGAAGCTCGGCACGATGGACAAGCTGCTCGACCGCAACCGTTCCGTTTACGCGGCCGCGGTCGCCGCCCGTGACAGCGCGAAGAACCTCAGCGGCCAGGCCGACGACGCCAAGGCCGAGCGCGACCGCCTGCAGAAGATCGCCGAAGACAAGATGGTCGCCGCGCAGCAGGCGGCGGACGCCGCGCAGGCCGCACTCACCGAGCAGCAGGCCAATCAGGTCGTGCTGCAGGCGCAGCTGGCCGCCCTGCAGGACACGACCGCCAAGACGGTCGCCGACTACCAGGCCGGTGTCGAGGCCGAGCGCAAGGCCCGCGAGGAGCGGGAGCGCAAAGCCCGCGAAGAGGCCGAGGCCCGTGACCGCGCCGCCCGCGAGGCGGCTGCGGCCGCCGCCGCGGCGGCTGCCGCCAACAACAACAACAACGGCGGCGGAGGCGGCAGCAGCGGTGGCGGCGGGAGCAGCAGTGGCGGCGGCGGAGGCGGAGATGTCGTCAGCTCGGGGTGGGCGCGTCCTTCCTGGGCCGGTACGACGTCCGGTTATGGACCGCGCACCGGGCAGTGTGGCGCGAGTTATTGCGCGAGCACCTGGCACCTCGGGCTCGACTTCGGTGCGAGCTGCTGGTCGCCGATCTACGCCGCGGCGAGCGGACGCGTCACGTACGCCGGGTTGAACAGCGGATACGGCAACTACATCCGCATCCAGCACGACGACGGCTCGGGCACCGGATACGCCCACATCGTCAACGGCGGCATCTACGTCTCCTACGGCCAGCGTGTGTCCGCCGGTCAGCAGATCGCCGCGACCGGGCAGACGGGCAACTCCTTCGGATGCCACCTCCACTTCGAGGTCTACCCGCCGTGGGGCGGGACGACCGACCCCGCGCCGTGGCTGCGCGACCGCGGAGTCTGGGTCTGAGCGACGCGAAAGCCCCCGGTCGAGGACCGGGGGCTTTCGTCATGACCGGGGGTCAGAGGGTGCTCGGGGACTCGCCCTCGCCCTGCGTCTTGGTCTGGGCGTCGTGCTCCTCGAAGCGCGCGAACGCCTCATCGACGAGGCGCTCGGCCTCGGCGGCATCCGCCCACTCGTCGACCTTGACCCACTTGTTCGGCTCGAGGTCCTTGTAGTGCTCGAAGAAGTGCGAGATCTCCTTCTTCGTCCAGTCGTCGATGTCGTCGACGTCCTGGATGTGGTCCCAGCGCGGGTCCTTCGCGAGGACCGCGACGACCTTGTCGTCGCCGCCGGCCTCATCGCTCATCTTCAGCACGCCGACGGGGCGGACCTTCGCGAGGATGCCGGGGTAGAGGTCGCGGTCGAGCAGCACGAGCACGTCGAGCGGGTCGCCGTCCTCGCCGAGGGTGTTCTCGAAGAAGCCGTAGTTGGCCGGGTAGCCGAACACCGTGAACAGGATGCGGTCGAGGAAGACCCGGCCGGTGCCGTGGTCGACCTCGTACTTCACGCGGCTGCCGCGCGGGATCTCGATGACGGCGTCGTACGCGCCCATACGTGTGCTCCTTAGATCGGTGGAATTCCGCGCCCAGCCTAGTCGGGGCTCCCTCGCCGCCGTCGGCTCCGGTACTCACGGCGACACGACGGATAGCGTGGATGCCATGCACGAACGGCGCCCCGGACTCGATCCCGCCGTCGCCGAGGTGCGTCGGGCGGTCCGTGTCGCGCTCGACGGGCGCGGCGGCGCCGTCGTCGTCGCGCTCTCCGGTGGTGCCGACTCCCTCGCGCTCGCGGCGGCCACCGCGTTCGAGGCGCCGCGGCTCGGCATCCGGGCGGAGGCCGTCGTGATCGATCACGGTCTGCAGGACGGGTCCGCCGCGATCGCCTCCCGTGCCGCCGACCTCGCCCGCGGCCTCGGGCTCGCCGCCCGTGTCGTGGCGGTCGACGTGCGGCCCGGGAGCGGCCCGGAGGCCGCCGCGCGCGACGCGCGGTACGCCGGCCTGGCCGGTGCCGCCGCCGAGACGGGAGCCGACGCGGTGCTGGTGGGGCACACCCTCGACGATCAGGCCGAGACGGTGCTCCTGGGTCTCGCCCGCGGTTCCGGCGCCACGAGCCTGTCCGGGATGTCGCCGGAGCGGAGGGATGCCACGGGCCCGGTGTGGCTGCGTCCGCTGCTCGGCATCCGACGCGAGACGACCGCGGCGGCGTGCGCCGCGGAAGGCCTCGACCCGTGGCGCGACCCGCACAACCTCGACCCCGCGTACGCGCGTGTGCGGGTCCGCGAGACGGTGCTGCCGACGCTCGAGCGCGAGCTCGGACCCGGTGTCGCCGAGGCCCTCGCCCGCACCGCGGAGCAGCTGCGCGAGGATGCGGCGGCGTTCCAGGACATGATCGACGAGACCATCGAGGACATCGTCGAGCACGCCGAAGCGGGCATCTCGGTGTCGGTCGCGGCGCTGGCGGCCAACCCCGCGGCGCTGCGCAACCGGATCGTGCGCTACGTCGTCGACAGCGAGTTCGGGGTGTCGCTCACGCGGGCGCAGACCCTCGAGGTCGCGCGGCTGGCGACCGACTGGCGCGGTCAGGGGCCCATCGACCTGCCCGGATGCCTCGCCCGCCGTGTCGGCGGCCGGATCGAGATCGTCGCGCGGGCGGCATCCTGAGTCGTCCCGCGTAGGATTCAGGGATGCGCGCGGCCGACATTCCCGACGACATCAGCGAAGTCCTCCTCACCGAGGAGCAGATCCACGAGAAGCTAGCCGAACTGGCGCAGCTGGTCGTCGCCGACTACGCCGGCAAAGAGGTCGTGCTCGTCGGCGTCCTCAAGGGCGCGGTCATGGTCATGGCCGACTTCGCCCGTCACCTTCCCCGGCACATCACGATGGACTGGATGGCGGTCTCGTCGTACGGGGCGAGCACCCGCTCGAGCGGTGTCGTGCAGATCCGGAAGGACCTCGACACCGACATCACCGGCAAGCACGTGCTCATCGTCGAGGACATCATCGACTCGGGTCTGACTCTCAGCTGGCTGCTGGAGAACTTCGCGTCGCGCGGCGCGGAGTCCGTCGAGGTCCTGGCGCTCCTGCGCAAGCCCGACGCGATGAAGGTCGAGGTCGACTGCCGCTACGTCGGGTTCGACATCCCCAACGACTTCGTCATCGGCTACGGCCTGGACTACGCCGAGAAGTACCGGAACCTCCGCGACGTCGCCGTCCTCGCGCCGCACGTCTACTCCTGACCGCGGACCGGATGCCGGGCGCGCCTCGGCGCGGCATCCGTCGCCCGGGGTACGCCCACGACGAACGCACAGTCCCGGCATAGCCGGCGGGCGTTACCCTGATCCCACCGCTTTTTCCGAAGCGGATCACGAAAGGGCTGGGCTCGCCCACCATGGATTTCAAGAAGATCACGCGCAATCCGATCATCTACGTTCTGCTGGTCGGTCTGCTTCTGGTCATCGGTTTCTCGCTGATCTCGAACCTCAGCGGAGCCAAGCAGATCTCCACCCAGGAGGGTCTGGAGCTGCTCAAGGGGACCACGGTCACCTCGGCGACGACCAATGACACCGATCAGCGCGTCGATCTGAAGCTGTCCCAGCCCTTCGAGGGCGCCGACTCCGTGCAGTTCTACTACGGCGGTGCGCGCGCGTCCGAGGTGGCCACGGCCATCGACGCGGCCGCCCCGAAGGACGGGTTCAACGACGTCGTTCCGCGTCCGGGATTCCTCGACGGATTCATCTCCCTGATGCTGCCGCTCGTGCTGCTCGGTCTGCTGTTCTGGTGGCTGCTCTCCAGCGCGCAGGGCGGCGGCAGCAAGGTGATGCAGTTCGGCAAGTCGCGGGCGAAGCTCGTGACGAAGGAGACCCCGACCGTGACGTTCCAGGACGTCGCCGGCTCCGACGAAGCCATCGAGGAGCTCGAGGAGATCAAGGACTTCCTGAAGGACCCGAAGAAGTTCGAGGAGGTCGGTGCGCGCATCCCCAAGGGCGTGCTGCTGTACGGCCCTCCCGGAACCGGTAAGACGCTGCTCGCCCGCGCGGTCGCCGGGGAGGCGGGCGTGCCGTTCTACTCGATCTCGGGTTCGGACTTCGTCGAGATGTTCGTCGGCGTCGGTGCGAGCCGCGTCCGCGACCTGTTCAACCAGGCGAAGGAGAACTCGCCCGCGATCATCTTCATCGACGAGATCGACGCCGTCGGTCGCCACCGCGGCGCCGGAATGGGCGGCGGGCACGACGAGCGCGAGCAGACCCTGAACCAGATGCTCGTCGAGATGGACGGCTTCGACCCCAAGGTCAACGTGATCGTGATCGCGGCCACCAACCGCCCCGACATCCTCGACCCCGCACTGCTGCGCCCGGGCCGGTTCGACCGCCAGATCGGCGTCGACGCCCCCGACCTCAAGGGCCGCCAGCGCATCCTCGAGGTGCACGGTCGCGGCAAGCCGCTGTCGGACTCCGTCGACCTCGAGGTCGTCGCACGCAAGACGCCCGGCTTCACCGGCGCCGATCTCGCGAACGTGCTCAACGAGGCCGCCCTGCTGACCGCGCGCTCGAACGCCCAGCTCATCGACAACCGTGCCCTCGACGAGGCGATCGACCGCGTCATCGCGGGTCCGCAGCGGCGCACGCGCGTGATGAAGGACAAGGAGAAGCTCATCACGGCGTACCACGAGGGCGGACACGCGCTCGCGGCAGCGGCGATGAACCACACCGACCCCGTCACCAAGGTCACGATCCTCCCGCGCGGCAAGGCGCTCGGCTACACGATGGTCCTGCCGCTGGATGACAAGTACTCCGTCACCCGCAACGAGCTGCAGGACCAGCTGACCTACGCGATGGGCGGCCGTGTGGCGGAGGAGATCGTGTTCCACGACCCCACCACGGGTGCCTCGAACGACATCGAGAAGGCGACGAGCATCGCCCGCAAGATGGTCACCGAGTACGGCATGACGAACGAGGTCGGTCCGGTCAAGCTGGGTTCCTCGTCCGGTGAGGTGTTCATGGGCCGCGACATGGGTCACGGCCGCGACTTCTCGGAGCGCATCGCCGAGCGCGTCGACGCGCAGGTGCGCGGGCTCATCGAGCAGGCCCACAACGAGGCCTACCAGGTGATCAACGACAACCGCGAGGTGCTCGACCGCCTCGCGCTCGCGCTGCTCGAGAAGGAGACGCTCGACCACCTGGAGCTCGCCGAGATCTTCAAGGACGTCAAGCGTCTGCCCCCGCGCCCGCAGTGGCTCTCGTCGGGCGACCGTCCGGTGTCGAGCCTGCCGCCCGTCGAGGTCCCGCGTCGCTCGGCCCCCGCCGGGGTCGCGGCGTCCACCGAGGCCGACGCGCAGACCGCGACCCAGCCGCAGCGCCGGCCGAGCGGACAGACGCGTCCGGCCACCGCCTAAGGCGCCGTGGCCGTCGACCGGGAGCGCGTGTCCGCGCTCGTACGCGAGCTGCTCGAAGCGATCGGTGAGGATCCCGATCGCCCGGGTCTCCGGCAGACCCCGGCCCGCGTCGCCGACTCGTGGAGCGAGTTCTTCGGGGGAGTGGGCGAGGATGCCGGTGCTCCGCTGCAGCACACCATCTCGGTGACCCGCGGGCCGGCGCCCGACACCCTGCCCTCGGGGGCGGTGATGCTGCGCGACATCGCGTTCCGCTCGATGTGCGAGCATCATCTGCTCCCGTTCCGGGGTCACGCGCACGTCGCGTACCTCCCCGGCGAGGAGGTCGTCGGGCTCGGTGCTCTGCCCCGTGTCATCGACGTCCTGGCCGCGCGACCCCAGGTGCAGGAGCGCCTCGGCGAGCAGGTGGCCGACACGATCGCGGGGTCGCTCGACGCCCGTGGCGTGCTGGTCGTGCTGGATGCCACGCACGAATGCGTCACGATGCGCGGGGGACGCCAGCCCGACGCGTCGACCGTCACGATCGCCGCGCGCGGAGTGTACGCCGACCCCGTCGCCCGCGCGGAGCTGATCGCGCTGATCGGTCGAGGTCGCGGATGACACTCGTCATGGGGATCGTCAACGTGACCCCCGACTCGTTCAGCGACGGCGGCCGGTTCCTCGATCCCGACGTCGCGATCGCGCACGCCCGTGCGCTCCACGCGCAGGGCGCCGACCTCCTCGACGTCGGCGGCGAGTCGACGCGCCCCGGAGCCGAGCGGGTCGCGCCCCGGATCGAGCAGCAGCGGGTGCTTCCCGTCGTCGAGGCGCTGGCATCCGAGGGTCTGTACGTGAGCGTCGACACGATGAACGCGACGACCGCGCGCGCGGCCGTCGCCCTGGGAGCGCGACTGGTCAACGACGTGTCGGGCGGGCTGGCCGACCCGGAGATGCTCGCCGCCGTCGCCGAATCGGGCGCCGACATCGCGCTCGGACACTGGCGGGGTCCGTCGGCCGAGATGTACGCGCGCGCCGAGTACGGCGACGTGGTGGCCGAGGTGCTCGCGGAACTCCACGAGCGGGTCGACGCGGCCGAGGCCGCCGGCATCCCGCGTTCCCGTGTCGTCGTCGACCCGGGCATCGGGTTCGGCAAGCGCGGCGACCAGAACTGGCAGGTGCTGCGCGCGCTCCCGCGGGTGGCGGGGCTCGGATGCCGCGTGCTCGTCGGCACGAGCCGGAAGCGGTTCCTCGCCGAGACGATCGGCGCCGACGCCGATCTGGTCCGCCGCGACCTCGCCACGGCCGTCACCAGTGCTCTCGCGGACCGCGCGGGCGCGTGGGCCGTGCGCGTGCACGACGTCCCGACCACTCGCGACGCCCTCGCCGTCGCCCGCGCCTGGGAGGCCTGATGGACTTCGCCGACGAGATCACGCTGACGGGGGTGCGCGCCTTCGGCTTCCACGGCGTCTACGCCGATGAGAAGCGGGAGGGGCAGGAGTTCGTCGTCGACGTGGTGCTGCAGCTCTCGCTGCGACCGGCGGCCGAGTCGGACGATGTCGTGGACACGGTGCACTACGGGGAACTGGCCGAACGCATCGTGGCCCACGTCGAGGGCGACGCCGTCGACCTGCTGGAGACGCTCGCGCAGCGCATCGCCGACGACGTCCTCGCCGACGAGCGCATCATGCTGGTGACCGTGACCGTGCACAAACCCCAGGCCCCGATCACCGTGCCGTTCGCGGACGTCTCGGTGACGATCCGGAGGGGACGCGCGTGAGCGTCCGTCTCGCCCACGGCATCGGCGACCCGCCCTCCTACGAACCGGTCGCCGCCGTCGTCGCCCTCGGCGCAAACCTCGGTGCCCGCGCCGAGACTCTCGCAGCAGCCGTCGACGAGCTGCGCCTCCTGCCTCTGACGACCGATGTCCGGGTGTCGGCGCCCATCGAGACCGTCGCCGTGACCCTCACCGGAGAGGACGCCGACGCGCCGCGCTATCTGAACGCCGTCGCGCTGCTGCAGACGCGGCTGGCGCCGGCGACGCTGCTGCGCGAGCTGCACCGCATCGAGGCGGACCACGGGCGCGTGCGTCGCGAGAAGTGGGGCGACCGGACCCTCGACCTCGATCTCATCGCCTACGGCGACGCCCGCATCGACGAGCCCCACCTGACGGTCCCGCACCCGCGTGCGCACGAGCGCGAGTTCGTGCTCGCTCCCTGGCACGACGTCGACCCGGATGCCGAGATCCCCGGCCGCGGTCGTGTCGACGCGCTGCTCGCCGCCCTGCGCGAGGGGGCATCGTGAAGCGCACCGGGGCGACGACCCTCATCGTGGCAGCCCTCGCGGGGCTGGTCGTCGGGTTCCTCGTCGATGCGATGCTCACCGCGGCCGGACGTCCGACCTTCGTCCCGGCGGTGAGCCTGCCCACGATCCTCGTGCTCCTGGGCGCGATCGTGGTGGCGGTGGCGGTGCCGATCTTCCGCGCCTCCCGCGGACGGACCGATCGGCGCATCGACCCGTTCCGCGCGCTGCGGGTCGCGATGCTGGCCAAGGCGTCCTCGCTCGTCGGGGCGACGGCGACGGGTTTCGCTCTCGGGCTCCTGGCGTTCGTCTTCACGCGGCCGTTCACTCCGTCGCTAGGCTCGTTGGGATCGGTGATCGCGACGGCCGTGTGCGGTGCCGTCCTCGTCGCCGCGGGCCTCGTGGCCGAACAGCTGTGCACCATCCGGAAGGACGACGATGACGAACACCCCGGATCTTCCGGAGCGCACCCCGACGCCGGACCCTCCGTTCGCTGAGTCGTCGGCTCCCGTCCTGGACGAGGCCACATACGACCGAATTCTCGAGCCGAGGGGCGCCGGCCGTCTGCCGCTCGGCGACGGCACGTGGCACCAGCTCGCTCGCGCGTACGTGCGGGTGCAGCTGATCTCGCAGGGTGCGGTCTTCGTCCTGGTGCTCGTCGCCGCGATCGTGGCGCAGGCCGTCTCCGGATTCATGTGGCAGTGGATCCCGGCCGGTGTCGTGCTCCTCGTCACGGCGATCGGCATGATCATCACGCCCCGCCAGGCGCGGTCCTTCGGCTATCAGCTGCGACGCGACGATCTGGTCTTCCGCCGCGGCATCCTGTGGCAGCGCGTCGTCGCCGTTCCCTACGGGCGCATGCAGCTCGTCGACATCACCCATGGTCCCCTCGACCGCGGCTTCGGCATCGCGCAGCTCAAGCTCGTCACGGCGGCCGCGTCGTCGGGGGTCACGATCCCGGGCCTGACGCAGGGCGCGGCCGAACAGCTGCGCGACACCCTCATCGACGTCGCCGAGACCCGGCGGACCGGGCTGTGACCGACCCGCACGATGCCGAGCGCCGGGGTCCCGATTCCCCGGTGGCACGTGCCCTCGTCCGATCGCCGCTGAGCGACGGCGAGTGGCAGCGCCTGCATCCGCTGACACCGCTCCTGCGGGGCGGGCTGTTCCTCCTCGTCATCATCGGCGTCATCGTCGCGAACCTGCGCGAGCGGCTGTTCGAGCTGTTCCTCCCGGCCGTCACGGATCTGCCGCCGGGAGTCCTCCCGCCCGACCCGGTCGACTTCATCCTCGCGAACAACCTCATCCTCATCGCCGGCGGCGGTGCCCTCGCGGTCCTCGTCGTGCTGCTCGTGATCTTCCGCCTGTCCTGGCGGTTCCACACCTTCCGCGTCAGCGACGACGACGTCGAGGTGCGTTCCGGCGTCCTCTTCCGCACCCACCGCCGTGCCCCGCTCGATCGTGTGCAGGGCGTCAACCTCACGCGTCCGATGGTGGCGCGCCTCCTGGGGTTGGCGAAGCTCGAGGTGGTCGGTGCCGGGCTCGACTCCAACGTCAAGCTGGAGTACCTGTCCGCGAAGGCCGCCGAGACGGTCCGCGGCGACATCCTCCGCCTGGCCTCGGGTCGACGCCTCTCGGAGCGCGGAGTCGCGGCTGCGCCGGCGGGTTCGGCGGTCCAGCAGGCCGCCGATGCGGTGGCGGCCGGCATCCAGGGCATCGTCGACGGCGAGGACTTCTCGGATGCCGAGCCCGAGAGCATCGTGCGGATCCCGTTCGGACGACTCGTCGCCTCGCGCGTGCTGAGCGGGTCGACGCTCATGCTGGTGGCACTGATCGTCGCGATCATCGTCGCGGCCTCGCTCTCGACACTGTGGCTCCTGTTCACGATCGTCCCGGCGTTCCTGGCGTTCGGGGCGTACTACGTGCGCTCGATCGCCCGGGGTCTGCGCTATTCGATCGCTCCGACCTCCGACGGCGTGCGGCTGACGTTCGGGCTGTTCACGACGATCAGCGAGGTGGTCCCGCCGGGCCGCGTGCACGCGATCGAGGTGCATCAGCCGCTGCTGTGGCGCCCGTTCGGGTGGTGGAGCATCTCGGTCAATCGGCTCACCGGCCGGGGCTCGACCGACTCGACCACCGACCCCTTCGCGGCCGTGCTCCCCATCGGCACACGCGACGACATCGAGCGGGTTCTGCACATCCTCGCTCCGGCGCTGCCCTTGGAGGAGTGGAGCTTCGTGTTCCGTGACGGCATCCTCGGCCCGGTGGACGATGACCCGTACGTCGTCACCCCGCGGCGCGTGCGGCTGCTCCGACCCCTTTCATGGCGACGCAACGGTGTGGTGGTGACGGAGGACGCGCTGTTCCTCCGTCGCGGGTGGTTGCGCCGCACGCTCGCGATCGTGCCCTTGGCGCGGCTGCAGTCGATCGGCCTGCATCAAGGCCCCCTGGCGCGCGCCACGCGTACCGCCACCCTGGCGGCGCACGTGATCGCGGGGACGGTGCGGACCTCGGTCGGAGCCCTCGACCGTGACGCCGCGCTGACCCTGTTCGGTGAGACGTCCCGCGCAACCGTCGCCGCCGCGGCCGGCGACCGCAGCCACCGGTGGGCCGGATGAGCGGGGGTCGCGACGGTCGGCTCGGCGTCGGCATCATCGGTGCGGGTCGCGTGGGTCCGGTGATCGGGGCGGCGCTGGCGGGAGCGGGCCATGCGCTGACCGGGATCACGTCGGGATCCGACGACGACCGCGTCGAGGCGATCCTGCCGGGTGTGCCGGTGCTGCCACCCGAGGAGGTCGTCCGTCGGAGCGAACTCGTGGTCGTCGCGGTCCCGCACGACCAACTCCCCGGCCTCGTCGCCGGGCTCGCCGACCTGGGCGCGTGGCAGCCCGGGCAGCTCGTGATGCACACCGACCCCGGATACGGCGTCGAGGTTCTCGCGCCGGCGCTGCAGCGCGGCGCGATCCCGCTCGCCATCCATCCGGCGATCGTGTTCACGGGCGCGTCGTCGATCGATCTGCGCCAGCTCGCGCAGGCGTACGCCGCCGTGACCGCACCGGGGCCGGTACTGCCGATCGCCCAGGCGCTCGCCGTCGAGCTGGGGTGCGAGCCGGTGGTCGTCGCCGAGGCGGACCGCGTCGCGTACGCCGAGGCGGTCGCCACGGCGACGCAGTTCTCGCGCTCGATCATCCGCCAGTCCGCGGCGCTGCTCACCGGGGTGGGGGTGGAGAATGCGGGGGCGTACCTGTCCGCGCTCGTGCGGTCGAGCGTCGACCAGGCGCTCGCCGAAGGCGCGGGGCCGGTCGGTGCGGACGGTGCGCCGCCGGACGCTACGATCGACGGATGATCCGCACCATCGAGGATCTGCGCACCCGACTGGCCGAAGCCAGAAGCGCAGACCGCCCGGGCGGTGCGGCCCGCGTCGCGCTCGTCTCGACGCTCGGAGCCCTGCACGACGGCCATGTCGACCTCATCCGCGCGGCGCGCGAGCGCGCGGACGTCGTCGTCGTGTCGACCTTCGTCAATCCGCTGCGCTTCCGCACGGCCGAGGAGACCGCGGCCTATCCGCGCACGCCGGACGCCGACGCCGATCTTCTCGACGACCTCGGCATCGATCTGGTCTTCGCGCCGACCGCCGCGGAATTCCTGCCCGCCGGAACGGCGACCACGCGGGTGTCGGCGGGCGACCTGGGGCTCCGATACGAGGGGCGAGTCCGCCCGTTCTACTTCGACGGCGTCCTCACGGTCGAGGCGAAGCTGTTTCACCTCATCCGGCCCGACGTCGCCGTGTACGGAGAGCGGGATCTGCAGCGGGCCTTCCTCGTGCGCCGCATGATCCGCGACCTCGACTTCGGCATCGACACGATGCTCGTCCCGACCGTGCGCGCCGAGGACGGCCTGCCCGTCTCGAGCCGCGTGGGTCTGTTGGACGAGGCCGATCGCCGAGCCGCCGCCAAGCTCCCCGTGGCCCTGGAAGCGGCGGCATCCAACGCCGATCTGGGTGTGGATTCCTGCATCGCGGCGGCGCAGTCCTCGCTCATGGGCGAGGCGCGGATCCACCTGGAGTACCTGTCGGTCGTCGACCCCGAGACGTTCCTGCCCGTGGACGACGGCCACCGCGGACGCGCGATCGCGCTCATCGCCGCGACCGTGGGCGGGCACCGGTTCATCGACAACGCGGAGATCTCGCTGCGCTGACGCTCCTCGCGGGTCGCACCGCGCGGGGAAACGTCCCGCGCCTCGCGGATAAACTCGATGCGACCCCGAGGAGCCTTCACGATGACCGACGCGCCCGCGAACGACGCCGAACCGACCGAAGACGACGTCTTCGAGCAGAAGGCGGTCCGCCTCGCCAAGCGGGAACGCCTGCTCGAGGAGCGGTCGGATGCCGCCGGGGGCCCGTACCCCGTCGTCGTCCCGGTGACGGACACGATTCCGTCGCTCCGCGAACGCTACGCCGACCTCGAGGCGGGCGCCGAGACCGGCGTGACCGCGGGCGTCGCGGGGCGCGTCGTCTTCAGCCGCAACACCGGGAAGCTGTGCTTCGCGTCGCTGCAGTCCGGCGACGGCAGCCGGATCCAGGCGATGGTGTCGCTCGCGAACGTGGGTGACGAGTCGCTGCAGGCGTGGAAGGAACTCGTCGACCTCGGCGACCACGTCTTCGTCTCGGGAGAGGTGATCTCCAGTCGCCGCGGCGAGCTGTCGATCATGGTGTCGGAGTGGGCCATCGCCGCCAAGGCCGTCCTGCCCCTGCCCAACATGTACTCCGAGTTGAACGAGGAGAGCCGGGTCCGCAGTCGGTTCCTTGATCTCATCGTGCGCGATCGTGCCCGCGAGACCGTGCTCGCGCGCGCCAAGGTCAACGCCAGCCTGCGACGCACCTTCGCCGACCGGGCGTTCGTCGAGGTCGAGACGCCCATGCTGCAGGTGCAGCACGGCGGTGCCAGTGCTCGCCCGTTCATCACGCACTCGAACGCGTTCGACGCCGACCTGTACCTGCGCATCGCGCCCGAGTTGTTCCTCAAGCGCGCGGTCGTGGGCGGTATCGACCGGGTGTTCGAGATCAATCGCAATTTCCGCAACGAGGGTGCCGACTCCACGCACAGCCCCGAGTTCGCGATGCTCGAGGCGTACCAGGCCTACACCGATTACAACGGCATCGCGGATCTGACGCAGACGCTGATCCAGGACGCGGCCATCGCGGTGGCCGGTTCGACGACGGTGACCTGGGCGGACGGGACCGAGTACGACCTCGGGGGCGAGTGGGATCGCATCTCGATGTACGACTCGCTGTCCGAAGCCGCCGGCCGGACCATCACGCCCGAGACCACGCTGGAGGATCTGCGGGCCTTCGGTGCCGAAGCCGGTGTCGAGGCGCCGGCTCACGAGACGCACGGCAAGTGGGTCGAGGAGCTGTGGGAGCACTTCGTCAAGGGCGGACTCACGCGGCCGACGTTCGTCATGGATTTCCCCCTCGACACCAGCCCGCTGGTGCGCGAGCACCGTTCCATTGCCGGCGTCGTGGAGAAGTGGGACCTGTACGTGCGCGGCTTCGAGCTGGCGACCGGGTACTCCGAGCTGGTCGACCCCGTCATCCAGCGCGAACGCTTCACCGAGCAGGCCAAGCTCGCCGCGCGGGGCGACGACGAGGCGATGCCCATCGATGAGGAGTTCCTCCGTGCGCTCGAGCACGGCATGCCCCCCACCGGCGGCATGGGGATGGGTATCGATCGACTGCTCATGGCCATCACCGGTCTCGGGATCCGCGAGACGATCCTGTTCCCGCTGGTGAAGTGACCGGCTCGCGCTCGAAGACCCACTCGGGCAGTCGCCCCTGAGCGCACATGATCCGCACGATATCGGCGAGTCCGTGGTCGGGGTCGATCTCGAGCGCGTCGGCGGCGTAGGCCGCGGCGTGCGTCGACCTGCCCGTCGCCCACGCGAGCCACGCGCACGCGGCGAGAGGGCCGGCGCGTCGCGCGCGCGGTGTCGCGGCGGCCGCGTACCGGCACCGGTCGAGCGCCCGCAGCAGCCGCGGAGGGTCGGGGTGGGCGCCCTCTCCCCACATCGGCCGGGCGAGGTCCGCCGGGAACGGCTGCCCCGCCGCGTAGGCGGTCTGCGCCCCGTAGGTCGCATCGCCGGTGGCGAGGTCGCTGAGCCACTGCATCAGGGCGACGTCGCGCAGGAGCGGCCGTTGCAAGCCGAACGAGACGGCCGCGACCGCGCGGTGATCCGGATCGTCGTCGGGGGAGACGAACGCCTCGAACACCGCCGGCGGGTCGGCGATGTCGTCGAGGAGGAGCGTGGCGGCGGCGCGCCGCCGGGCCGGGAGGCGCTTGGCCTCGCGCGAGCGGGCGACCAGCTGCTCGGCGTCGTCCAGAAGCCGGTGCACCGCCGTGCGTTCGGCGGCGGTGATCGCGGGGAGGGTCGCTGCGGCGAACTGGTCGCCGTCGACCTCCGGCGTCGGCACGAGATCGGGGTCGGGCGCGATCTCCGCGAGCGGCCGCGGCTCACCCTCCCCTCCGCTCAGATAGCCGTTCCACCCGTCGGGGCCGACGGCGAACGCATCGATCACGCGGAGGCCGCAGATGTCGGCGCGGGCCAGGACGGCGTCGACGAGGGCGCGATGGGGGAGCTCCCCGGCATCCCGGAGTGCGAGATCGGTGTACACGACCAGCGCGACGGCATCCGTCCGCGAGACCTTGCAGGCCATACCGATCACGGTGGAGGCCACGCTCTCGACGTCCGCGACGGCGCCCGGGGCGGGCAGGTCGATCCGAAGTGCGCCGAGCGAGCGGCCCGCCGCGAACGTGACCACGGCGAGGCTGGAACGGGGCGTGCATCCCAGCAGATGGGGGACGAGGGAGAGGAACTCGGCGGGAGCGCCGGCGCGGACGATCTGTGACATGCCCCGAGAGTGCCCGGGCGGCGCGTGCTCGCGGGGGCGGGGACGCGCGATCGGGGGAGAGCGGGGCGGATCCGCACGGTGGGGAGGAGGGGTGCGTTCCCTCCCGACACTCAGGCGGTGCCCGTATCCTGGAACCGTGGATGACATCTGGGCCGCCGTGCTGTGGCCACTCCTGCCGACGCTCGCCGTGTCGGTGAGCTTCTTCTTCATCCTGCGCGGCGTGATCCGGATGGACCGCACCGAGCGCAAGGCGTACGCGCGCATCGAGGCGCAGGAGCGCGCCAAGCGCGGTCTCCCCGCCTCCGACGGCACGACCCGCTGATCGACCGGATCCCCCGCGTGTCGGGGCCGATCACTACGCTGGGGGGACATCCCGCCCAGGAGGTCCCGTGATCGACACCACGTTCGAGGCGAGCTGGCTCGTCATCGCGCTGTTCGTGATCGATCTGGTCGTGCGCATCGCCGCGGTCATCATCGTGCCGCGCAACCGTCGCCCGACCGCGGCCATGGCGTGGCTGCTGGCGATCTACTTCATCCCCTTCGTCGGCGTGGTCCTGTTCCTCCTGATCGGAAATCCGCGGCTGCCGCGCACGCGCCGCCGCAAACAGGCCGACATCAACCGGTACATCCACGACACGAGCGAATCCCTCGAGTTCGGCACGCTGCGACCGAACGCGCCCGACTGGTTCCGTGCGCTCGTCCGGCTGAACCGCAACCTCGGCGCCATGCCCATCGCGGGTGACAACGGCGCGACCCTCATCGCCGACTACCAGGAGAGCCTGGACACGATGGCGGATGCCATCCGCCGGGCCGATCGGTACGTGCACGTCGAGTTCTACATCCTCCAGGCCGACGCCGCGACCGACAACTTCTTCCGCGCCCTCGAAGAGGTCGCCGCGCGGGGCGTGGTCGTGCGCGTCCTGCTCGACCACTGGGCGAACAGGGGCAAGCCGTACTACCGGCAGACGCTTCGCCGGCTCGACGAGATGGGCGCGCACTGGCATCTGATGCTGCCCGTCCAGCCGCTGCGGGGCCGGTATCAGCGACCCGACCTGCGCAACCACCGGAAGCTCCTGGTCATCGACGGCGACGTGGCGTTCATGGGTTCGCAGAACGTGACCGACTCGACGTACAACCTGAGCAAGAACATCCGCCGCGGGCTCCACTGGGTCGACCTCATGGTCCGGGTCGAGGGCCCCGTCGTCGCGAGCATCAACGCCGTGTTCCTCAGCGATTGGTACAGCGAGACCGACGAGACGTTGACCGACGAGATCGACCTGTTCAGCGTCGAATCCGGCCCCGGCGACCTCGACTGCCAGATCGTCCCCTCCGGCCCCGGCTTCGACTTCCAGAACAACCTCAAGCTGTTCCTCGGCCTGCTCTTCGCCGCCCGCGAGCGCATCATCATCGTGAGCCCGTACTTCGTGCCCGACGAGGCGCTCCTGCTGGCGATCACGACGGCCTGCCAGCGCGGCGTCCACGTGGAGCTGTTCGTCTCGGAAGAGGGCGATCAGGCGATGGTCTACCACGCCCAGCGCAGCTACTACGAGGCACTGCTGACGGCCGGCGTGAAGATCTGGATGTACCGCAAGCCCTTCATCCTGCACAGCAAGAGCCTGACGATCGACGACGAGGTCGCCGTGATCGGGTCGAGCAACATGGACATGCGCTCGTTCGGTCTCAACCTCGAGATCTCCATGCTCGTGCGCGGCGAGGAGTTCGTCCGCGACATGCGGCGCGTCGAAGACGTGTACCGGACGCTCAGCCGCGAACTCACGGTCGAGGAGTGGCGCCGTCAGCCCCTCCGCTCGACGATCCTCGACAACCTCGCGCGCCTCACCTCGGCGCTGCAGTGACCTTCCGGAGGCACAGATGACCCGCCGTTCCCTCGTCGCACTCCTGAGCGTCGGCATCCTGTCGATGGGCGCGCTGGTCGGATGCGCGACGGGCGCCGCCTCGTCCCCGACGTCGGAGGCGACCCCGGATGCCACGGCATCCATCGCCCCCTCCGAGGTCCGCGCGGGGTGGCTCGACGCGGGCCGCGGGATCGCGGTCGTGACGCTCGGCAGCTCCTCGTGCGTTCCGGTCGCGACCGAGCCCGTCCTCTCCGGAACGACGCTCACCGTCGACCTCGTCGAGCCGTCGGACGGGCCGTGCACGCGCGATCTGGCGCCGCGGGCGACGTACGTGGGCCTGCCCGCCGGTGTCGACCCGAGCCGCGATCTCGAGGTCGTGGTGACCGGTGCGGTCGAGGGCTCCACGTCGCTCGCGGGCCTCGCCGACGCACCGGCCGCGGGCGACGAGTTCCTTCCCAGCGCCGGGTGGGTCGGAGACGGACAGGTCGCGATCCTCACCTGGGGGAGTTCCGGCTGCCGTCCGCAGGTCGAAGCGGTGACATCGGCCGGCGCGGGGGCGACGGTGACGTTCGTGGAACCGCCCGCCGATCAGGTCTGCACGGCCGACATGGCGCCTCGCGTGAGCCTGGCCGACCTGACGGGCATCGTCGACGACGGACCCGTGGAGCTCACGTTGACCGGCGGCAACGTCGCGTCCGAGGGCCCGATCGCCGTCCTCGGCACCCGCTGAGCTACCCCTGCACCACCAGCAGGTCGCCGACCTCGCAGTCGAGGGCGCGGCAGATCGCGGCGAGCGTCGAGTAGCGGATCGCGCGAGCGCGGTCGTTCTTGAGCACCGAGAGATTGACGATGCTCACCCCGACCAGCTCGCTCAGCCGCGTCAGCGTCATGCCCCGTTCGGCGAGCAGCTCGTCGAGTCGGCAGTGGATGCCGCTGGGGCCGTCGTCGTCGATCGCGGGGCTCACACGAGTCCTTCCGTGTCGCGCTGCAGGCGGGTTCCGTAGGAGAACACGACGGAAAGGGCCAGTACGGCCAGACCGACCAGCGCCCAGGCAGGGTCGAAGGCGGATCCGACGACGAAGACGTCCCCGGCCGAGGGGTTCAACTCGGAGGCGGCCATCATGCGACCGAGACCGGTCAGACCGGCAGACAGGACGCCGCCGATGAGCAGGGAGGCCCCCGCGACGCGCGTCGCGACCACCAGGGCACGATGGAACGGGCGCCGCCACATCAGCAGCAGGAAGAACAGCATCAGCGCTCCGATGGTGAAGAGGGTCGTCAGCGCTCCTGCAGCGGTACCGAGCACGAGAAGGGTGCGCGCGCCGAAACTCAGGGCGTCGGTGATCACCCACGCCGATTCGTACCGGGCCGACAGGATCGGCGCGCCGGGGTCCGTCGCGACGGGCGCCTCCGTCAAGAGGCTGAAGCCGCCCGCACCCGTGGCGATGCCGATCGCCGCGCGAACGCCGGGGAGGGCGAGGGTGAAGCCCATCACGAGACCCGCCGCGACGAACAGCAGCACGATGCCGCGCTCCATCCGGGGAGAGACCGGTGTCGCATCGGTCATCACACGAGTCCTTCCGTGTCGCGCTGCAGGCGGTCGCCGACGGTGAACACCGTGCCGGCCAGGGCCGCGACGAAGGCCGCTCCGAAGAGCGTCGGCAGATCGATGACCTGCACGGCTCCGCGGTCGTAGGTGTAGTCCGACATCCGCGCCAGCGCGCCGTTGGCCACCATGTTCTGGAAGAACGGGACGCCCGCGAGGCCGACGAGGGTCACGGTGCCCGCGACCGACACGAGGGCCGTGTTGCGTCGGCTGAAGATGCGGCCGCGCAGGATGTCGGCGGTGAGCAGGAGGAGGAGCACGACGACGGTCACGACGACGGCGGCGAGGAGGACCTCGGCGAGGACGAGCGCCCATAGGGAGGCGATCGGCAGCTCGGGGGCGACGATGATGCCGGGGCCGAGCTCGACCGGCACGGTGGCGCCGTCCGGGCCGAGCGGCGCCTGCGCGACGGTGTCGAGGAACGGTGCGCTCACGCGCACGTCGCGGTTCGGGAGGACCTCGACGATGCGTATCACGCTGTGCACGACGGCCCACACGGCGAGGCCCACGCCGAGCGCGACGAAGAAGAGGAACCCCGCGGTGTCACCGCGGGAGAGGATGCGCGAGGTCGGACGAGGGGATGCCATGGCTCACTCCTTATCGAAATTCGTTGTTATCGGTTGTCGATAAGTTATCGACTGTCGATGTGTTCCGCAACCCCGATGGCGCGACGGCTATGCCCACGGCGAACACGGGGCTCTGGCATCCGGCCGCTGGTTACTCTCGATGTACGGCGCGCGGAGGCGTGCCTGTCAGCCCATTTCTGGAGGGACTGAGAGATGTTCGAGAGATTCACCGACCGTGCCCGTCGCGTGGTTGTGCTCGCCCAAGAAGAGGCGAAGATGCTCAACCACAACTACATCGGGACCGAGCACATCCTCCTCGGCCTCATCCACGAGGGAGAAGGTGTCGCCGCCAAGGCGCTCGAATCCCTCGGGATCTCGCTCGACGCCGTGCGCGAGCAGGTGCAGGACATCATCGGCCAGGGCCAGCAGCAGCCGACCGGGCACATCCCCTTCACGCCGCGCGCGAAGAAGGTGCTCGAGCTGTCGCTGCGCGAAGCGCTGCAGCTCGGCCACAACTACATCGGCACCGAGCACATCCTGCTCGGCCTCATCCGCGAGGGCGAGGGCGTCGCCGCCCAGGTGCTCGTCAAGCTCGGCGCCGACCTGAACAAGGTCCGCCAGCAGGTCATCCAGCTGCTCTCGGGCTACCAGGGCAAGGAGCCAGCGGGCGTCGCCTCCGGCGCCGGCGAGCAGACCTCGCAGGGTGCGCAGGGCGGGTCGGCCGTGCTCGACCAGTTCGGTCGCAACCTCACGCAGGCCGCGCGCGACAACAAGCTCGACCCCGTGATCGGGCGCGAGAAGGAGATCGAGCGGGTCATGCAGATCCTCTCGCGTCGCTCCAAGAACAATCCCGTCCTCATCGGCGAGCCCGGTGTCGGAAAGACGGCCGTCGTCGAGGGCCTCGCGCAGGCCATCGTCAAGGGCGATGTCCCCGAGACGCTGAAGGACAAGCAGGTCTACTCGCTCGACCTCGGTTCGCTCATCGCCGGTTCCCGCTACCGCGGTGACTTCGAGGAGCGCCTGAAGAAGGTCACGAAGGAGATCCGCACGCGCGGCGACATCATCGTCTTCATCGACGAGATCCACACCCTCGTGGGTGCCGGTGCCGCCGAGGGCGCGATCGACGCGGCATCCATCCTCAAGCCCCTCCTCGCCCGCGGTGAGCTCCAGACCATCGGTGCCACCACGCTCGACGAGTACCGCAAGCACTTCGAGAAGGATGCCGCGCTCGAGCGCCGCTTCCAGCCGATCCAGGTCGCCGAGCCGAGCCTGCCCCACGCGATCAACATCCTGAAGGGGCTGCGCGACCGCTACGAGGCGCACCACAAGGTGCAGATCACCGACGGCGCGATCGTCGCCGCGGCGAACCTCGCCGACCGGTACATCAGCGACCGCTTCCTGCCCGACAAGGCGATCGACCTGATCGACGAGGCCGGCGCGCGCCTCCGCCTGTCGATCCTGTCGTCGCCGCCGGAGCTGCGCGAGTTCGACGAGAAGATCGCCAAGGTCCGCGAGCAGAAGGAGTTCGCCTCCGAGGAGCAGGACTTCGAGAAGGCCGCAGCCCTCCGCGACGAGGAGAAGTCCCTCCTCGCCGAGCGTCTGCGCCTCGAGAAGCAGTGGCGCTCGGGCGACGTCGCCTCCCACGCGGTGGTCGACGAGGGCCTGATCGCCGAGGTGCTCGCGCAGGCGACCGGCATCCCGGTGTTCAAGCTCACCGAGGAGGAGTCCAGCCGCCTCATGTTCATGGAGAAGGCCCTGCACCAGCGGGTCATCGGCCAGGAAGAGGCGATCGCGGCCCTGTCGCGCACGATCCGTCGTCAGCGCGCGGGCCTCAAGGACCCGAAGCGTCCCAGCGGCTCGTTCATCTTCGCCGGCCCCACGGGCGTCGGAAAGACCGAGCTGGCCAAGGCGCTCGCCGAGTTCCTCTTCGACGACGAGGGCGCGCTGATCTCCCTCGACATGTCGGAGTTCGGTGAGAAGCACACGGTCTCGCGTCTGTTCGGTGCCCCTCCCGGATTCGTCGGCTTCGAAGAGGGCGGCCAGCTCACCGAGAAGGTGCGCCGCAAGCCGTTCTCGGTCGTGCTGTTCGACGAGATCGAAAAGGCCCACCCCGACATCTTCAACTCGCTCCTGCAGATCCTCGAAGAGGGTCGTCTGACCGACGGTCAGGGCCGCGTCGTCGACTTCAAGAACACCGTGATCATCATGACGACGAACCTCGGTTCGTCGGCGATCGCCGGTGGTCCGGTCGGCTTCCAGATCGAGGGCAGCGCGCAGACGTCCTACGAGCGGATGAAGGGCAAGGTCGACGAAGAGCTCAAGCGCCACTTCAAGCCCGAGTTCCTCAACCGCGTCGACGACGTCATCGTCTTCCCGCAGCTGAACAAGGACGAGCTCCGCCAGATCGTCGGCCTGTTCGTGAAGCGCCTCGCCGATCGTCTGCTGGACCGCGACATGACGGTCGAGCTGTCGGACGACGCGAAGGACAAGCTCATCGAGATCGGCTTCGACCCGACCCTCGGTGCCCGACCGCTCCGCCGCGCCATGCAGCGCGAGGTCGAGGACCGGCTGAGCGAGAAGATCCTGCACGGCGAGCTCGAGTCCGGCGACCACGTCAAGGTCGGCGTCGATAACGGCCAGTTCACCTTCGACACCGCTCCGCGCGGCGACAAGGTGGCGATCGGCGTCGGCACCGCGGGAGAGATCTCCGCGACGCCCGACATCGTCGCCGGCAGCTGACGATCACGCGACAACAGGGCCCGGATGCCATGGCATCCGGGCCCTCGTCGTACCCTGGGACGATGACCTCCGCCGCGCCGTTCGTCGTCCGCCCCGCCGCGACCGGCGATGTGCGACGCATCCACGAACTGCTCGAGCCGTTCGTGCAGAAGCGCATCCTCCTCGGCAAGGACCTGGTCGTCCTGTACGGCTCGGTGCAGCAGTTCGTCGTCGCCGAGGTCGACGGCGAGGTCATCGGGTGCGGGGCGCTGCACGTCATGTGGGAGGACCTGGGCGAGATCCGCACCCTCATCGTCCACGACGACTGGCTGCACCACGGGGTGGGGCGGGCGATCGTGGAGATGCTGGAGGAGAACGCGCGCGAGCTCGGCGTCTCGCGACTCTTCTGCCTCACCTTCGAGGTCGACTTCTTCACGCGCCGCGGCTTCGCGCCCATCGGTGAGCAGGTCGTCGATCCCGACGTCTACTCGCAGCTGGTCCGCAGCCCCGACGAGGGCGTCGCCGAGTTCCTCGACCTCGCGCACGTCAAGCCCAACACCCTCGGCAACACGCGGATGCTGAAGCAGCTGTGAGCGCGGCATGGCGCGGGCGCTCAGCCTCGCGGCCTACGCTGGAACGATGACCGATGCCCCCCGCAGGCGGCGGCAATCCCCGGCGGTCTACCGTCGTCGCCGTCTCGCCGCCGCGCTCTTCGCGCTGCTCGTGATCGGCCTCGTCGTGTGGCTCGTCGCGGCACCGCCGTGGCGCTCCGCCCCGACCGCCGACCCCGCGCCCGCGGCGAGCTCGACGGCCCCCGCGGCGTCCGCTCCCGCCGTCGTCGCCTCACCGACACCGACGCCCACCCCGACGCCCACAGCGCCGGCCGGACCGGTCGAGTGCACCCCGGCGGACATCACCGTCGAAGCGCTCACCGACAAGGGGGAGTACGGCCAGGGCGAGAACCCGCAGCTGTCGATCCGCCTCACGAACACCTCGGCGAACGCCTGCACGATGAACGTCGGCACGAGCGCGCAGTCCTTCACGGTCACCAGCGGGTCGGACGTGTGGTGGCGCTCGACGGACTGCCAGTCGGAGCCGAGCGACATGGAGGTCACGCTCGCCGCCGGCCAGGAGGTCACGAGCGCCGCGCCCCTGACCTGGGATCGCACCCGCTCGTCCGTGTCGTCGTGCGGCGGCGAGCGCCCGTTCGCCCCGGGTGGGGGCGCCACGTATCACTTGAGCGTGTCGATCGGCGGCATCCCGTCGACCGGGACGGTGTCGTTCATCCTGCGCTGACGGTCCTTCGACACTGAGTGTCCAGAACCCGCGGATGCGAAGCCCGCGCGTCCGCGCGTCTTGGACACTGAACCCGCGCCGGCGCCGGCGGCGGCGAGCGAGCAAACGAAGCGGGACGGATGCCAGTGGCATCCGTCCCGCTTTCGTCAGCGCTTCTCGCCGAAGACCTCGTCCTCCATCGCGTCGTAGCCCTCTTCCTGGGGGTCGCGGTGCAGACCGCCGGACAGGGCGTACTCCTCCTCCGGGGAGAGCACGAGCCGGTGGCGCCCGTAGACCGCGAAGCCGATGAAGATCACCGCGTACACGGCGATGATCGCGACGATCGCGAGCAGGTACGCGGGGTTCAGCAGCAGGCCGAAGAACACGATCGCCGCGATGATCGCCGCCGAGTACGCGCCGAACAGACCCCACGGGCTCTTGTACGGGCGGAGGGCGTTCGGGAACTTCCGTCGCAGCACGATGAACGACACCATCTGCAGGAAGTAGGCCACGACCGCGCCCCACACGGCGATGTTCAGCACGATGGCGCCGGCGGGGCTGGCATCCCCACCCGCGAACTGGACGACGACGAGAGCCGCGAAGCCGAGCACCGCACCGAAGACCAGTGCGACCCACGGGGTCTTGCGGGCGCCGGTGAGCGACAGCCACCGCGGGTAGTAGCCGGCCCGGGACAGCGAGTACATGTTGCGGCCATAGGCGAACATGATGCCCATCAGCGAGGCCAGGAGCCCGACGAGCGCGAGGAGCGACAGCAGGGCCGCCGCCTGGTCGCCGACCATCGCGCGGAAGCCGTCGAGCAGCGGTTCGAGCGAGCTGCCCGTGGCCTCGGCGCCGAGGACGCCGGTGTTGAGGAACAGCACGATGAGACCCGTGGCGATGAGGGTCCCGCGGGCCCAGAGCCCCGCACGGGGGATGTCGCGGGCGGGGTTGTGCGACTCCTCGGCCGCGAGGGGGAGTTCCTCGATGCCGAGGAAGAACCACATCGCGAAGGGGAGGGCGAGCAGGATCGAACCCACGCCGAAGGGCAGGAACTCGGACTGGCCGGGGTCGGGGACGATGTTCCACAGCGACCCCCAGTCGAAGGCCCCGGATGCCAGTGCCATGACGCCGAAGACCACGATGATGCCGATCGAGATGATCGACACGACGATCGCGAAGACGAAGGAGATGTTGGCTCCGGCGGCGTTGAGGGCGATGAACACGGCGTAGAGGATGATCCACCAGACGAACGCGGGCAGACTCACGCCGGTGAGCAGTTCCAGCGCGGAGTCGGCGTACTGCCCCGAGAAGTAGACGACGACGGCGGTCGTCGCGACGTACTCGATGGTCTCGGCGAGGCCGGTCGCCAGGCCTCCCCACGGCCCCATCGCCGACCGGGCGAACGAGTACGCGCCGCCGGTGTGCGGCATCGCCGCGGCCATCTCGCCGATCGAGAACGTCAGGCCGTAGTACATGACCACGAGCACGACGAAGGCGATCAGCATGCCACCGAAGCCGGCGAAGCCGATGCCGAAGTTCCAGCCGGAGAAGTCGCCCGAGATCACGGCGGCGACCGCGAGGCCCCACAGGCCCCACACTCCCGCGGAGCGTTTGAGCGTGCGTTTTTCGAAGTACGTGGAGTCGGTCGCCGTATAGGTGGCCCCGGCGACCTTTTTCTGTGAACTGCTCGAGGTGGACATGGAGCCTCCAGACGTATACGGACAGGCTTCGGGAGCGCCTTTGCGGAGAATCATGGCGTTCTATTGGTCGACCTGTCTACCTTTGGCGTGTAAGTTCCTCGTTACGTCCTCCGATCGTGGGGACCTCGAGCAGGCGAGAGGGAGACCATGGCGGGCAATCTCACCACCGCGGAATTGGATGCCGCGATCGACTCCGGCGAGATCGACACCGTCGTCGTCGCCTTCCCCGACGCCCAGGGCCGCCTCGTCGGCAAGCGCGTCGCCGCACGGTTCTGGCGCGACGAGGTGCTGCCGCACGGAGCCGAAGCGTGCAACTACCTGCTGTCGGTCGACGTCGACATGAACACCGTCGACGGGTACGCGATGTCGAGCTGGGAGAAGGGCTATGGCGACATGCTGCTCGTGCCCGACCTCGACACCCTGCGCCGCGTCCCGTGGCAGGAGGGGACGGCGCTCGTCATGGCCGACCTCGCGTGGGAGGACCGCGCGCCGGTCGTGCAGTCGCCGCGTGGCATCCTGAACGCCCAGCGCGCCCGGCTCGCGGAGCGCGGGCTGACCCCCTTCGTCGGTACGGAGCTGGAGTTCATCGTCTTCGACGATTCATTCCGGGATGCCTGGGCCAAGGGCTACACCGGGCTCACGGCCTCCACCGACTACAACGTCGACTACAACCTCCTCGCCACCACGCGGCTCGAGCCGCTGCTGCGCGACATCCGCCGCGGCATGGACGGCGCCGGGATGTACTGCGAGGGCGTCAAGGGCGAGTGCAACGACGGTCAGCAAGAGATCGCGTTCCGCTACGCCGAAGCGCTCGAGACAGCCGACAACCACACGATCTACAAGAACGGCGCGAAGGAGATCGCCGACCGGCACGGCAAGTCGCTGACCTTCATGGCGAAGTTCGACCAGCGCGAGGGCAACAGCTGTCACACCCACCTGTCGGTCCGCAGCGAGAACGGCGAGGCCGTGATGGCCGGCGACGGCGAGCACGGCTTCAGCCCCCTCATGGAGCACTGGATCGCCGGCATCCTCGCCACCCTGCGCGAGTTCACGCTGCTGTACGCCCCGACCATCAACTCCTACAAGCGGTACGCCAAGGGCTCGTTCGCGCCGACCGGCGTCGCGTGGGGCGTCGACAACCGCACGTGCGCGCTCCGCGTCGTCGGCCACGGCGCCTCCCTCCGCGTCGAGAACCGCGTGCCCGGCGGAGACGTGAACCCGTACCTCGCGATCTCGGCGATCATCGCGGGGGGCCTCCACGGCATCGAGAACGAACTGCCGCTGCCCGCGCCCCTCACCGGTAACGCCTACGCGGCCGGCGTCGACACCCTGCCGACGACGCTCCGCGAGGCCGCGAAGCTCTTCTCGGAGTCGACCGTGGCGCGTGCCGCCTTCGGCGACGACGTCGTCGAGCACTACCTGAACCAGGCCCGCATCGAGGTCGAAGCCTTCGACGCGGCCGTCACCGACTGGGAGCGCGTGCGTGGTTTCGAGCGTCTCTGATCCGGCCCGGACCCCCGTCGTGGGGCTCACGACCTACCTCGAACGCGCGACGCAGGGCGTGTGGGACGTGCGCGCGTCGTTCCTCCCGCAGCAGTACTTCGACGCGGTGACCGCCTCGGGCGCCACCGCCGTGCTGCTCCCGCCGCAGCCCCGGCCCGTCGAAGCCGCCGCCGCGGTGCTCGACGGCCTGGACGGACTCATCCTCACCGGGGGCCTCGACGTGCAGCCCGAGCTGTACGGCTCCGAGCGGCACCCGCTCACCGACCCGCCGCGCGCCGACCGCGACGCGTGGGAGCTCGCGCTCCTCGCCGGAGCGCGGGAGCGCGGCATCCCGGTGTTCGGGATCTGCCGCGGACTGCAGCTCATCAACGTGGCCCTCGGGGGCACGCTGCACCAGCACCTGCCCGAGGCCCTCGGCACCGAGCGCTACAAGATCGGCGGAGGGGTCTTCGCCGAGAACGTCGTCGACGTGGATGCCGGCACCCGGCTCGCCGGTCTCGTCGGTGCCGGAGCGCTGACCGTCCACAGCTACCACCACCAGGGCATCGACCGGGTCGGCGAGGGACTGCGGGTCACCGCGCGGACCGACGACGGGCTCGTGCAGGCCATCGAGACCCCCGGCGACGACTACCTGGTCGCCGTGCAGTGGCATCCCGAGGAGAACGCCGAGGACCGACGCCTGTTCCTCGGGCTCGCCGCCGCCGCCGCGGCCCACCGCGCCGCACGTTCCTCCGCGCACCAGGGAGTTCCCGCATGAGCACCTTCACCGCCACCGACCCCTCGACCGGCGCCCCGATCACGACGCTCGAGCGCGCCGAGGTCGCCGAGGTGGATGCCGCCGTCGCCGACGCCGTCCGCGCGCAGCGCGCGTGGGCCGCGCTCGCCCCCGTCGCCCGCGCCGACGCGCTGCGGTCGTTCGCGCGGGTCGTGGAGGCGCACGTGGAGGAGCTCGCGGCCCTCGAGGTCCGCAACTCCGGTCACCCGATCGGTTCGGCCCGGTGGGAGGCGCAGCACGTCGCCCAGGTTCTCAACTACTACGCCGGATCGCCGGAACGCCTGATCGGGAAGCAGATCCCCGTCGCCGGCGGCCTCGACGTGACCTACCACGAGCCGTACGGCGTCGTCGGGATCATCGTGCCGTGGAACTTCCCGATGACCATCGCCGCGTGGGGCTTCGCCCCGGCGCTCGCCGCGGGCAACGCCGTGGTGCTGAAGCCCGCCGAGCTGACGCCGCTCACGGCCATCCGTCTGGGGGAGCTGGCGCTGGAGGCGGGGCTGCCGGAGGGGCTGTTCCGGGTGATCGTCGGTTCGGGCTCGGTCGTGGGGCAGCGTTTCGTCTCGCACCCCGACGTGCACAAGGTCGTCTTCACCGGCTCGACCGAGGTCGGCACCGAGGTCGCCGCCGGGTGCGCACAGCTGCTCAAGCCCGTCACGCTCGAACTCGGCGGCAAGAGCGCCAACATCGTCTTCGCGGATGCCGACCTCGAGAAGGCCGCGGCCGGGGTCCCCGGTTCCGTCTTCGACAACGCCGGCCAGGACTGCTGCGCCCGCAGCCGCCTCCTCGTCGAGCGGAGCGTCTACGACCGGTTCCTCGAGCTGCTCGAACCCGCCGTCGCCGCGTGGCGCGTCGGCGACCCGCACGACGAGGACACCCAGATGGGGCCGTTGATCTCGGCATCCCACCGCTCCACCGTCGCGGGCTTCCTCGACGGGGCCGACGTCGCGTTCCGCGGGTCGGCGCCGGAGGGCGACGGCTTCTGGTTCGCCCCCGCCGTCGTGCTCGCGCAGCCCGGCGACCGCATCGCGCGCGACGAGGTGTTCGGTCCCGTGCTCGCCGTGCTCCCGTTCGACGACGAAACGGATGCCATCCGCCTCGCCAACGACACCGCCTACGGTCTCGCGGGCTCGATCTGGACCGAGAACCTGGGGCGCGGCATCCGGGTCTCACGGGGTGTGCGCAGCGGGGTGCTGTCGGTGAACTCGCACTCGTCGGTGCGGTACTCCACCCCCTTCGGCGGCATGAAGGCTTCGGGCCTCGGTCGGGAGCTGGGCCCGGATGCCGCCGAGCACTTCACCGAGACCAAGAACGTCTTCTACGCCACCGAGTGACCCCGCCCGCCGATTCTCGTCCCACTCATGACGCCCCTCGTCCCACTTCCGGCTGTTCTGGAGGCTCCAGAACAGCAATGAATGGGACGAGGTTCAGCTCGAAAGGAACCACCGCACCATGACCATCGACCTCACCCAGCGGCTCCGCGACCGCGTCGCCATCGTCACCGGCGGGGCGTCGGGCATCGGCCTGGCCACGGCTCGCCGCTTCGCCGCCGAGGGCGCGCGCGTCGTCATCGCCGACCTCGACGAAATCACCGGCACCGCGGCGGCCGCCGAGGTCGACGGCGTGTTCCGGCAGGTGAACGTCGCCGACGAGGCATCCGTCAACGCCCTCTTCGACGGTGTCGCGGCGGACCTCGGCAGCGTCGACATCGCGTTCAACAACGCCGGCATCTCGCCCGCCGACGACGACTCGATCGAGACGACGGAACTGCCCGCCTGGGACCGCGTGCAGGACGTCAACCTCAAGAGCGTGTACCTCTGCTCGCGCGCCGCGCTCCGGCACATGGTGCCCTCGGGGCGCGGCTCGATCATCAACACCGCGTCGTTCGTCGCGCTGCTCGGGTCGGCCACGTCGCAGATCTCGTACACGGCGTCCAAGGGCGGCGTGCTCGCCCTGACCCGCGAGCTCGGCGTGCAGTTCGCGCGGCAGGGCATCCGGGTGAACGCGCTGTGCCCGGGGCCGGTGAACACGCCGCTGCTCCAGGAGCTGTTCGCCAAGGACCCCGAGCGCGCGCAGCGCCGGCTCGTGCATGTGCCGATGGGCCGCTTCGCGGAGCCGGAGGAGATGGCCGCGGCCGTGGCGTTCCTGGCATCCGACGACGCCTCGTTCATCACCGCGACCGCGTTCGTCGTCGACGGCGGGATCACCAACGCGTACGTGACGCCCCTGTGACCCGCGGCGTGACAGGCTGACGGGATGACCGAAGCGCCGTTGGACGATCTGCGCCGGGCCGTGTATCGGCCCGTCCGCAGCGGCAACGCGCTCGAGGACACCACGGCGCGCATCGTGCAGACGGTGCGGCTGGGGCTCGTCGCACCGGGGGAGTCGCTTCCCGCGGAGCGCGAGCTCGCGGCGATGTACGGCGTCAGCCGCGACACGGTCCGGGAGGCGATCCGTGAGCTCTCCGACGCCGGCTGGCTCGAGACGCGCCGCGGGCGCTACGGCGGCACGTTCGTCGTCGACCCGGTGCCCCGGCCCGCGGGCCCGGCGGAGGTGGCCGCGGGTGAGCTGGATGACGTCATCGCCCTGCGGGGCGTGCTCGAACCCGGCGCCGCCTGGGCCGCCGCCGGGCGCACGCTGGCGCCGGAGGAACGCGACGTGCTGTGGGCGCGGCACGAGGCCGCGGCCGTCGCCGGCGGCGAGGACTACCGCCGGCTCGACACGCTGCTGCACCTCACGATCGCGGAACTCGCCGGCATCCCCTCACTCGTTCCGCTCGTCGCCGACAACCGCGCGCGCGTGAACGCGTGGCTCGACACGTTCCCGCTGCTGCCGCGCAACATCGACCACTCCACCGCGCAGCACGCCGCGATCGTGTCGGCGATCCTGGCCGGGCGACCGGATGCCGCCCACGCGGCGATGCGCGACCACCTCGCCGGCAGCGAGGCGCTGCTGCGCGGGTTCCTCGCGTAGCGCGGTGGGGCGGTCGTGCCGGGGTCTCGACGGGTTTGGGGCGGGTTCTTCCGCTCGGGGCGTGGAATTGCGCGCCCCAGCCGGAAGAACCCGCCCCAAGATCGGGGTCGGCGGCTGGGCGATTAGGCTCGGAGGATGGCCGGTGGGAAGAAGCGCAAGGGGAAGAGGGTCGACGTGGAGTTCAAGAACACCGCGCTCACCGACGCGCTGCAGACGCAGGACATGGCCGCGATCGCCTTCGCGCTGCGGCACGGACCCACGGTCGTGCCGCTGATGCGTGCGGGCGATGCCGACAACCCGCTCGACGTCGGCGAGGTGTGGACGTACCGCGACCCGAACACGGCGCAGATCGCGCTGCTGCTCTTCAGCGACGCGGCGCACAAGCCCGAGACGCTCCCGCCGCACGTCGCCCTGCAGTCGCCGCAGTGGCTGCGGGCCTTCCTCGATCGTCACAGAGAAGAGATCACGACGGTGTTCATCGACATCGCGGGTCCGCATCCGATCCAGGCCACCCCCGCCGACCTGCTCGCCGCCCTCGACGCCTGAGCGCGCATCTGCGAGGCAGGAGCGGATGCCACGACTCGGCGACACTCCGAGGGTGAAGTACCTGGGTCGCGCGGGTGAGGCGCTCGTGTAAGACTCGGGGCATGGAGTACCTGATCGCCGGCGCTGTGTGCGCCGCCGGGCTCGTGATCCCCGCAGTGCTCGGCCTCACGTCGCCGCACCGCCGCCGCCGTTCCGCGCCTCCCGGCCGCTGACGCACATCTCCCGGCCGCTGTCGCGGGGCTCCCGCCGCAACGCCAGGGGCTCCATCCCGCCGCACCGTCGGGGGCTCCGTCCGGCAACGCCCGCGCCACCGGAGCTGCAAGCTCAGAACTCGGGCACGGCCTCCTCGCGTGGCATCCCGCGTACCTTCAACTCGTTGAGCGCCTGTGCGAGCTTGCGCGACGACGAGTCGAGGACCGTGTGGTACCCGAGGCGCGCGGCCTCGGACGCACGCTGCGCCGCCTGCGTGACGTTGCGAATCTCACCGGTGAGCGTCAGCTCGCCGATCGCCGCGAGCCGCTTCGAGACCTTGCGGTTCTGCACGGCGTTGGCCACGGCGATCGCGATCGCGAGATCGGCGGCGGGTTCGACGAGGCGCACCCCGCCCACGGTCGAGACGTAGACGTCTTTGTCGGACAGCGAGACGCCCATGCGGCTCTCGAGGACCGCGAGCACCATCGCCACGCGGGACGAATCGACGCCGTTGACGATGCGGCGCGGGTTCGGCGCCGACTGCTTCACGGTGAGCGCCTGGATCTCGACGGGCAGGGCGCGGCGCCCCTCCATCGCGATCGTGACGCACGTACCGGGCTCGGGGTCGCCGTGTCCGAGGAACAGCGCGCTGGGATCGCTGACCTCGGCGATGCCGCTGCCGGTCATGTCGAAACAGCCGACCTCGTCGGTGGGGCCGAAGCGGTTCTTGAGCGCACGGACGAAGCGCAGCGACGTCTGCCGGTCACCCTCGAAGTGGCAGACGACGTCGACGAGGTGCTCCAGCACGCGCGGCCCGGCGATGGTGCCGTCCTTCGTCACGTGACCCACGATCACGACGGGGAGTCCGCGCTCCTTCGCGATCCGGATGAGCGTGGATGCCACCTCCCGCACCTGCGCGGGCTGGCCCGCGGCTCCGTCGCTCAGCGCGGACGACACGGTCTGCACGGAGTCGACGATGAGCAGCTCGGGCTCGACCTGGTCGATGTGCCCCAGGATCGTGGCGAGGTCGGTCTCGGCGGCGAGGAACAGCTCGTGGTGCAGTGCACCGGTGCGCTCGGCGCGGAGGCGCACCTGCGCCGCCGACTCCTCGCCGCTCGCGTAGAGGACGCGGCGACCGGCGCGGGCGCTCTGCGCTGCGACCTCGAGCAGCAGCGTGGACTTGCCGACGCCGGGCTCGCCGCTCAGCAGGATGGCGGCGCCGGGCACGATGCCGCCGCCGAGCACCCGGTCGAACTCGCCGACACCGCTCGTGCGCCGCGGGGCGTCTTGGGTGTCGATCTCGGTGATGCGCCGGGCCGCGCGCGCGGCGCCGGGCGCGACCGGGGTGACCGATCGCGTGATGCCCGTCTGCTCGGCCGCCTCGACGACCGTGCCCCACGACTGGCACTCGCCGCACCGGCCGACCCACTTCAGCGTCGTCCACCCGCACTCGGTGCACCGGTACGGAGCGGCCGTGGGGGAAGGGCGACGGGATGCCATGCGCCCAGGCTACGCGGGCCCTCCGACATCGCCGGCGCAGGGTGCCGGTGGCATCCCGATAAACGCGATCCACAGCCATAAACGCGGTGACGGCGCGTTTCTCGTCGCGGATCGCGTTTATCGAGGACAGGCACCCGCCGGGGCGCCGGGCCAGCGCCGACACAGGCGCCGGCGCCGACGCGAACCCCGGGCCGGCACGACGCCGGCGGGGACGCGAGCCCCGAGCGCTCAGTCTCGGAGCGACTCGGCCACCGTCGTCAGGGCGTCGGCGGAGCGGCGCAGGAGGGTCAGCTCGCGGTCGGAGAACGGCGTCCCGGTCAGGGGCACCGCGCCCTGCGCGCTGACGATCGACGGCACCGACAGTGCCATGCCGGTGATCCCGTGGAAGTCCTGCAGCACGGTGCTCACGGGGAGGATCGCGTGCTCGTCGCGCAGGATCGCCTCCACGATGCGCGCGCTGGAGAGCCCGATCGCGTAGTTGGTCGCGCCCTTGCCCTGGATGACCTTGTAGGCCGCGTCGCGGACGTCGATGGCGATGGCATCCAATTCGGCTTCGTCGAAGCGGGTGCCGTCGGGGAGGTCGTACTCGGTGATCGGGATCGAGCCGATCGTCGCGGTCGACCACAGCGGGAACTCGGTGTCGCCGTGCTCGCCGACGATCCAGGCGTGCACGCTCGAGGTGGCGACACCGGCGCGCTGCGCGATCTTCCAGCGCAGACGCGAGGTGTCGAGCACCGTGCCGGACGCGAAGATCCGCTCCCGGGGCAGCCCCGTCGCCTGCTGCGCGAGAACGGTGAGCACGTCGCACGGGTTGGTGACGATGACGTAGATCGCGTTCGGCGCCACCTCGAGCAGCTGGGGCATCATGCGCTGGATGATCCCCGCGTTCGTCGCGGCGAGCTCGGTGCGCGTCTGGCCGGGGTTCTGCTTGGCGCCGGCGGTGATGACGACGACGTGCGACCCTTCGGCGACCGAGACGTCGCTGCCGCCGGTGATGTCGCTCGAACCGGTGAACTGCGTGCCGTGGGCGAGGTCGAGCACCTCGGCCTCGACCTTCGCCTCGGCGATGTCGTAGAGGGCGACGTGTCGGGCCGACCCGCGGATGAGGGCGGCGTACGCGACGCTGGCCCCCACGCTTCCCGCGCCGACGACGGTCAGTTTGGAGTTCTCGATCACGCTCATGGCTTGATCCTGGCATCCGGGTGGGACCGTTGCCAGGGGGTCTCTCGACGGTGGAGGAGTGGATACCGAGAGTGGGGGGAGCGCGGATTCGCGGCATCCGGCCGAGTGTCGTAAGCTGGTCGGCGGTGACGTGTCCGAGCGGCCGAAGGTGCAACTCTCGAAAAGTTGTGTAGGGTAACCCCCTACCGTGGGTTCAAATCCCACCGTCACCGCCACTTTCACCAGATCAGCCCCGCTTTCGAGCGGGGCTGATCTGCGTTACGGCGCCTCGCCGTCCGTCGATGACGCTCCGCGCGTGTCGCGTTCGAGCGATTGCCGGTACTGGCGCCGGAAAGATCCGCGGATGCCGAGTGCTCCTTGCGGCCTCGCGGGTCCGGGCCCGCCGAGCCAGGGCGCTCACGCCCTTGGACACCGAGTAGACGTTGACGCGATCGTCGCTGCGCCATCGGTGCTCCGCGACGTCGTCTCCGAGGGCGACGTGGACGCCGTAGGCACCGAGGCCCTCGCCGTCGACCGACGCCACGATCCGGTCGAGCACGGTGGATGCGGATGCCACGGGGAGGCCTTCCTTCTCGGGCGGAGTCATCCGTTCAGGATCGCAGGTCGGGGCGCACCCGCCGCTCTCTCGCGGGACCTTCGCCCCCCGCGCCGAGGCAGGCGACGCGTAGCGTGCGGGATGACGGGAGGGTCCCATGGAGAAGATCGTTCTCGGGGTCGATGACAGCGCCGCGGCGCGGTCCGCGCTCGCGTGGGTGGTCGACCGGTGCATCCAGCGGGCGGCCGAGGTCGACGTGGTCCACGTGGTGGGGCCGGCCGAGGCGCACACCACGCCGCAGCAGGATCCGCTCGCGAACGCCCGACGGGTGCTGCGGGCCGCCGTCCCCGAGCAGGGCGCGACGTATCATCGCGCGCAGGGCGGCGTGGCGAAGACGCTGGCGGGGGTCTCCGCGCACGCGGACCTCCTCGTCATCGGGGTCGATCCCGAGCATCCGATCCGTGCCGCCCTCGGCGGGTGGCTGCCCGTGCGGGTCATCGCGCGGACCGAGCCGCCGGTGTGCATCGTGCCAGCCGGGTGGGCGCCGCGGCCCGGCGCCGTGACCGTCGGGCTCGAGGACGACGTGTCGTCGGCGGAGGCACTGACGTTCGCCGCGCGCGAGGCGGAGGGGACCTCCGGCCGGCTCCGGATCGTCCACGCCTGGCGCCTGCCCGAGCCCTCGATCGACGGCGCCGCGGCGCTGCTCGTGCAGCCGGAACGCATCCTCGAGGACCATCGCGAGCTGCTCGACGCCGCCGTCCGATCCGTGCACCGGCGTTTCCCCGCCCTCCACATCGAGGAGGATCTGGTGCGCGCAGACCCCGCGTCCGCCCTTCTGCAGCAGGCGCCGCACTCGGCGATGATCGTGGTCGGCACCCATCGCGAGGGCGTCCTGTCGGGGGCGTACGTCGGCTCGGTCGACCGCGACCTTCTGCGGCGTGCCGGATGCCCCATCGCGGTGGTGCCCTCGGCGGGCTTCCCGGCGAAAGGCGCGTGAGCCGGGATCCGCCCGTCGGTGACGGGCTCAGACGCCGCGGGAGGAAACGGGCACCACGCCGATCGGTCGGTCCAGACTCCCGATGAGATCCAGTCCCACTGAGCCGAGCAGAGCACCGCTGACGAGGCCGCGCCCGTGGGAGCCGATCACGACCATGCTCGAACGCCGCGCGGCGCGGGTCAGCGCGGAGGTGGGGTTGTCCCGCACCAGCTCCGGTCGGACCTCGAGGTCGGGGAAGTCCGCGTGGATGCGCGCGACGGCGGCATCCAGGATCCGGGCGTGCTCGTCGGCGACCCGGTGCGGGCTCGGCTGCAGCGCGGTGGTCCCCTGCACGTGCGATCCGCCCATGAGCCAGGAGTGGATGACGCGGAGCGGCACGTCGGCGGAGGACGCCGCCGCCGCCGCGAAGAGGAGGGCATCCTCCGATGAGGCGTCGTCGTCCAGTCCGACGACGACCGGATCGTCGGCGGCGGCCCACCCCGCGGGCACCAGCACCGTCGGCGCGCCGGATCGGAGTGCCGCGCGCAGCGGCATCCATCCGCCGAGGACGGACCGCTCGCGCGATCCCGTCTGAATCCCGAGGACCAGCAGGCCGGCGCCGCGGGCCGCGTTCGTCAGCGTCGCGGGCATCGTGCCGTCGAGTCGGGAGACGTCGACCGGCGAATCGGGCGCCAGGGCGCGCCACCGCCGGACGGCGGCATCCAGGATCCGATCCGCTTCGACGCGGTCGGCGAGGAACATGTTCGTGACCAGGACGAGGTCCACCTCGAACCGTTCGCCGCGGGTCCTCTCCGCCGCCCACTCCAGGGCTGCCTCGGACGCGGGGCTGCCATCGAACCCCAGCACCATTCGTTCCATGGTGTGACTCCCTCCGGACGCCCCGAGCGTAGGAGCGGGCGGAGGTGCTCGGGAGGGCCGAAGGTCCCGCGGATCAGAGGTCCGGGTGGCCGAGGCGCAGGACCGCCGCCTGCGTGCGCGACTCCACCCCCAGCTTCAGCAGCAGCGAGGACACGTAGTTCTTCACGGTCTTCTCCGCCAACCCCAGGCGCTCGCCGATCTGGCGGTTGGTCAGACCGTCGGCGATGAGCGCGAGCACCTGCCGCTCCCGCATCCCCAGCGACCCCCAGCGGGGGTCGTCGTCGCGGGAGCCGTCGCGCAGGCTCGCCGCGGCCCGCGCCGCGGCCGCGCCGTTCAGCAGGATGCGGCCGGTGCTGACGGCGCGGATGTCTTCGAGCAGCCGCATCGCGGCGATGTTCTTCAGCAGGTATCCGGCCGCCCCCGCAAGCACGGCGGCGTAGGTGGCGGCGTCGTCGTCGTAGGCCGTGAGGATGAGGCATGCGACCTGGGGCATCGACGAGCGGATCTGCCGGCACAGGTCGATCCCGCTGCCGTCGGGCAGGCGCACGTCGAGCACGGCCACGTCCGGCCGGGCCGCCTCGATGCGGGCGAGCGCCTGGCGGACGGTGCCCGCTTCGCCGACCACCTCGAGACCCGGGCTGCCGTCGATCAGGTCGGACAGGCCGCGCCGGACGATCTCGTGATCGTCGACGAGGAAGACGCGTGTCATCGGGTCGATCTCCGTTCCTCGGTGTCCTCGAGCGGAACGCGCCACTCGGCGCGCGTGCCGTCCGGGCCGGTGTCCAGGGTCAGCGAACCCCCGCGCGCGGCGGCACGCTGCGTGAGGTTGGCCAGGCCGCTGCGTCGTTCGTCGCGGATCCCCGTGCCGTCGTCGGTGACGACGACGGACACGTCCCGCCCCGTGATCCCGACGTCCAGGGCGATGGTGTCGGCACCGGAGTGGCGCACGCTGTTGGTGAGCAGCTCCCGCGCGACACCGACGACGTCGTCGGCCAAGGCGCCACGGATCGTGTGGTCGACCGCCCCGGCGAACCGCAGCGCAGGCGGCCGGCGCAGCGCCCCCGACACCTCGGCGACCACGTCGATCAGGCGGTGGCGCAGCGAGCTCCCGTCGCGGGCCGACAGGGCGAACACGACGGTGCGGATCTGGGTGATCGCATCGTCGAGCTGGCGGATCACCTCGTCGACGCGATCCCGCTGGCGCGTGTCGTCCACCGAGGCGGCCATCGACTGGAGCGTGAGGCCCGCCCCGAAGATCTGCTGGATGACGTGGTCGTGCAGGTCCCGCGCGATACGCGCCCGTTCGTCGGTGAGCATCGCCCGCTGCTGAGCTCCGCGCGCGCGGGAGAGTTCCGCCGCGATGCTCGCCTGCGCGCCGAGGCTGCCGAGCACCTCGAGTTCGACAGCGGTGAACCCGCGCTCGCCGGGCGCCCGTGCGACGCACAGCACGCCGCGGGTCCGATGCCGCGTGCGCAGAGGGACCGCGATCGCGGGACCGGTCTCGTCATCGACCCGGAGCAACGCCGGGTCGGGGTGCTCCCTGGCGGCGACGGTGGCGACCCGGGCGCCGTCCTCCTCGATCGCGGCACCCGCGATGGTCGCCGTCTCCTCGACGGTCGTGCCCAGCACGTCTTCCTCGCGCGGGCCGCGGGCGGCCGCGACACGGAGCGCCGCCGTCCCCTCGACCGGGACGAGAACGGTCACCAGGCTCCCCTCGACGAGGTCTGCGACACGTCCCGCGAGCAGGTCGTACACGTTGTCCGGCGGGGTTGAGAGGATCGCCGCGGACAGTTCCGCCGTCGCCGCCATCCACGTCGCCCGGGTGCGGGCCTCGTCGAACAGTCGAGCGTTCTGGATCGCGAAACCCGCGGTGGATGCCAGAGCGCGGACGAGCTCCTCGTCCTCCGCCGAGAACGAGCCCCGCCGTGCGTTCGTGAGGTACAGGTTCCCGTACACCTCGCCACGCACACGGATCGGCGCCCCGAGGAACGACTCCATCCGCGGGTGGTGGGCCGGGAAGCCGGCCGCCCGGGGATCCGTCCCGAGGCGGTCGAGTCGGATGGGCTCGGGGTGAGCGATCAGCGCGCCGAGCACACCGCGACCGCGGGGGAGGTGGCCGATGGCATCCGCGTCCTCGGTCGAGAGGCCGACGTGGATGAACTGATCCAGGGAGGAGCGATCGGCGGCGATGATCCCGAGCGCCCCGTACTCGGCATCCACCAGTTCGACGGCCGCTTCGACGACGCGACGCAGGACGACGGGCAGCTCGATCTCACCGACCACCGTCTCCACCGCTCGGAGGAGCCCCCTCAGGCGGTCCTGCGAGGACGACGGTGGCTCCGCGGCGACGACGGCGGGATCCTCGCTCGGCATCCGGCACCCCTCTCCCCGCTTCAATCTACGACCGGTGCCGGTGTCTGACCAGATCAGGGGACCTTCGACCCGTCGATCCCGGTCGGCGCGCGCTGGACTGTGAGAGGGAGGTCCCTCATGACCCACGATCAGAACCCCGCCGCGGCCGTCGTCGAGCTCGGACCCGCGGAATGCTGGCGCCTGCTCGAGTCGCAGCGTCTCGGCCGGCTGGCACTCGTCGACGCCTCCGGCGAGCCGCGGATCTACCCGGTGAACTACGCCACCGGCGACGGTGTGCTCTACGTCCGCAGCGCCGAGGACGCCAAGCTGCGCTACCTGCGCTCGCGGCCGGCCGTCGCATTCGAGATCGACGGAGAGGATGCCGGCGACCGATGGAGCGTCGTCGTCCTCGGGCACGCGTTCCGGGTGGATCGGGATGCCGAGATCCGCCGCACGCGTGCGACCGGGCTGCGATCGATGAGCCCGGCGCCGAAGCCGTACGTCGTCCGCATCCTGCCGCGCAGCGTCGCGGGCCGCCGCTTCACAGAGCGCCCCGAGGGCGGGGAGGAGGACCCGCTGCGCGCACGGATCTTCCGACCGAGCGACGAGTCCCTGCCGGCGTCGGCGCGGTCGCCGCACCCGATCGCGGGTCTCGCGCCGCGCGGCGGCGCGCCGCACTGACGCCGTCATCGTGCGCGGGAAGGGGAGCGAGGAGGGCGCCCGGATGCCAGAGTGGACGTGAGCCCCCTGAGCCCCGAGGAGCACCATGCCCATCGCCGCCGATGACCCCCGCCTGACCTCCGCTTTCGTGGCGTCGACGGACCGCTACGACGACGTCCCGTTCGCGCGCGCGGGGGCCAGCGGCATCCGTCTGCCCCGCATCTCGCTGGGGCTGTGGCAGAACTTCGGCAGCGGCCGCACGCTCGACTCGCAGCGCGAGATCCTGCTGCACGCGTTCGATCGCGGCGTCGTGCACATCGACCTCGCCAACAACTACGGCCCTCCGTACGGCGCCGCTGAAACGACGTTCGGGACCGTGTTCGAGAGCGACCTGCGCCCCTACCGCGACGAGCTGTTCCTCTCGACCAAGGCCGGCTACGACATGTGGCCCGGCCCCTTCGGCGACGGCGGGTCGCGTAAGTACCTCGTCCGCTCCCTCGAGCAGAGCCTGTCCCGCATGCGGACCGATCACGTCGACGTGTTCTACTCGCACCGTCCCGACCCCGAGACGCCGCTGGAAGAAACGATGACCGCGCTCGCCGACATCGTGCGCAGCGGTAAGGCGCTCTACGCCGGCATCTCGAACTACCCCGCCGACCTCGCGCGCCGGGCGCACGAACTGCTCGCCGCAGAGGGCGTGCGGCTGTTCGTGCACCAGCCGCGCTACTCGCTGTTCGACCGGACCCCCGAATCCGACCTGTTCCCGGCTCTGCGCGAGCTGGGCGTGGGCAGCGCGGTCTTCTCCCCCCTCGCACAAGGCCTCCTGACAGCGAAGTACCTCGACGGCACCGTCCCCGCCGACTCGCGCGCCGCCGACAGCCGGTTCCTGGACAGCAGCGCCCTCACCGACGACTACCTCGAGCGCATCCGCGGCATCGACGGCATCGCGCGTGAGGCAGGCCTGTCGATCCCGCAGCTGGCGGTCGCCTGGGTGCTGCGCGACCCGGTGGTGACGACCGCGATCATCGGCGCATCGCGGCCGAGCCAGGTCGACGACGCCGTCGAGGCGAGCAAGGCGACCCTCCCGGATGCCGTGATCGCGGCGCTCGAGGCGTTCGCGGCCGAGCCCGGCGCCGCCCTGCGCTGAGCGGTCGCCGCGCTGGTCACCGCACGATGGCCGTGACTGTGGGCAGGTGCGACAGCACCGCCTGACTCGTCGACCCGAGAAGGAACCGGGCCAGGGGTCCGCGTCCGTGGCTGCCCACGACGAGGAGTCGGGCGGAGCGGGCCGTCCGCAGCAGGACACCCGTGGGGTATCCGGACTCGACGACGGTGGACACCGCGAGATCGGGGTAGTCCTGCCGGAGCCCCGCGAGCGAGATCGCCAGATCCTCCGTCGTGAGGGACTGCATCCGATCGAGGTAGTCCTGCGGGTACTCGTCCAGTTCGAAGGGCACCGGCACCGGCGACCAGGTCATGACGGCGGTGAGGGCCTCGCCCGTCCGGTCCGCCTCGGCGGCCGCGAACGCCACGGCTTTCTCGGACGCCTCCGACCCGTCGACCCCGACGACGACGCCGGAACGGCCCGCGACGTCGTTCTCGGGGACGACGACGACGGGGCAGTGGGCTCCGGCGGTGATCCGCACCCCGCGCACCCCGCGCAGATGCGAACCGTCCCGAGCGAAGTCGCTGCCCAGCACGAGCAGGTCGGCGCGCTCGGACACCGCGATCAGCCGCGCCACGGGGTCTCCGCGCTCGATGAGGATCTCGGCATCCACCCCGGCGTTCCGAGCCTGCTCGGCCGCGTACTCGAGCAGGGCCGTGGCGCGGGTGAGCGCGCGTGCGACGAGCGTCTCCTCGCCGGCGACACCCCACGCCGAGCCCACGACGGACACCAGCAGAAGCCGCTCACGTCGAGCGACCGCGCGCTCGATCGCCCACTGGAGCGCGCTCCGCGCTCCCGCCGCGTCGGTGACTCCGACCGCGATCGTCCCGTTCATCATCAGCCTCCGTCCGAGCCGGGGATCGGCTCGTTCCGATCGTCCCGCCCGCGGAGCGAACGCCGCGGGACCTTCGACCCGCCGCCCGGGGACTCACCGGCGAAGACTCGGATCAGCACAGAATCCAAGGAGAGATCATGCGTGCAGCAGTCGTCGATCGGTTCGGTTCGCCCGCGGCGGTCGAGGAGCGGGCCATCCCCCGCCCGGGAGCCGGGCAGGTGCTCGTGCGGCTCGAGACGTGCGGGCTGTGTCACACCGACATCCACGCGATGAACGGGGACTGGCCCGTCAAGCCCGGCCTTCCGCTCGTCCCGGGGCACGAGGGAGTGGGGATCATCGAAGAGCTCGGCGCCGGCGTCACCGGCCGCACGGTCGGCCAGCGCGTCGCGATGCCGTGGCTCGGTCACGCGTGCGGTGAGTGCCGCTACTGCGTCGACGGGCGCGAGAACCTCTGCGAGAAGCAGTACAACAACGGCTACGGCGTGGACGGCGCGTACGCCGAGTACATGCTCGCCGACGCGCGCTTCGCCGTGCCCGTCCCGGACGGTGTCACGCCGCTCGACGCGGCGCCGCTGACCTGCGCCGGGGTCACCACGTACGCCGCCGTGAAGAACGCCCGGGTGACGCCGGGGGAGACCGTCGCGGTGTTCGGCGTCGGCGGGCTCGGGCATCTGGCCGTGCAGTACGCGCGTCTCGTGGGGGCGAAGGTCATCGCCGTCGACGTCACCGACGAGAAGCTGCGCCTGGCGAGCGAGCTCGGCGCCGACCACGTCGTCAACGCCCGCGCCACCGACCCGGTCGAGGCGATCCGCCAGTACGGCGGGGCCGACGCCGTCATCGTGCTCGCGGTCGTGCCCACTGTGTTCCGGCAGGCGTTCGACTCGCTGAACCGGGGCGGTCGGCTCGTGCTCGTGTCGCTCCCGGCGGACGGCGAACTGACGATCCCCATCTTCGACACCGTGCTCAAGGGCATCAGCGTCATCGGTTCCATCGTCGGGACGCGTCAGGACCTCGCCGAAGTGTTCGCCCTGCACGCGCTCGGGCGTACGCGGGTCATCACCGAGACACGCGACCTGGCGGACGTGAACCGCTCGGTGGAGGAAGTGCTTGCGGGGTCGGTGCCGGCGCGCCTGGTCTTCGCGTACCACACGGCCGATCTGGTGCCGGTGGCCGAGGCAGTGGAGACCGTCTCCTAGAACGGTCTCTTTCGGGCCTGCCTCCCAAACGCCGGCCGGTCCCGCGGGAAGCGGGGCGGGCCGGCGTTCGGTCGTTCAGTCCGGGGTTCCCGGGGGCAGCTCCGACCGGTCGACGACGTCCGCGTCGGTCTCGCCGGTGAGGCGCCACCAGCTCGGACCGGACTTATACCGGTCGTACGGCATCCACTCACCGCTACGGAGGATGAAGTCGTGCCCGGCGGAGAAAGCGAAGTAGCGGGGCCCGAGACTCGTCGAGTGTCGCCAGTACTCCCGTGGTGCGGGCGTCTCGCCGGTCGCCGCGTGAGCCGCCTGGCCGTCGGGGCCAGGGGCGGTGTCGGGCGTTTCGCCGGTCGCCGGTCGATCCGCTTGCCGGTCGGGGCGAGGGCTGATGTCGGGCGTCTCGCCGGTCGCCGCGCGTTCGGCCTGCCGGTCGGACCGAGGGGCGGTGCGCGGAGGGGGAGGTTCTCCGCCGTCCCACCGCGCGTACCAGAACGCGCGTGAGGTCAGCGCGGCGACGGCGTCGTCCTCGAGCGAGGGAAGCAGGGCGCGGAGGCGGGATGCGAAACGGGAGCCGCCCTCGGGCGCGAGCTCGTCCACACGAATCGTGTTCGCCGCGGTGACCGCGTGCTCCACGGCGCGCGCCAGGTCGGAAGCGGGAACACCGTGCCGATGCGCGAGATCCGCGACCGCCTGCGCGTCCGCGGCCGGGTGCGGGCCGCGCCCCCACCCGAGGTAGGCGACGACGGCCGCGGAGACCATGTCGCCGTTCACCGGTGCACTCATCTCATCGAGCCTAACGAGAGGCGTGATCTGCGTCCGGGGTGCCGGGGCGCGGGGCGCTCCCTGGCGCGTCCCGGTGGTGGCGCTCAGCCGAGGGTCACGACGCGGCCCTCCCACGGGCCGGGCCTCTGCCACGCCACCTCGTTGTCGACGTCGAGCAGCGCTCCGCAGTGCTCGCAGACCTCTGACCGATCGGATGCCACGCCACAGGCGCCGCAGATCACGGCGAACGTCGGTTCCTCGTTCTCGGACGGGCGGTGCTCGTGCGCCCAGGCCGCATACGCCTGCAGGATCGGCAGCGCATCGGTCGCGGCGCGCGTGGGGAGGTACTCGACGCGCGGGCGCGGTCCGGTCGTGTAGGCCCGCGTCTCGAGGAGTCCCGACGACACCATGCTCGACAGGCGTGACGACAGCACGTTGTCCGCGGCATCCATCCGACGCTTGAAGTCGTCGAAGCGGCGCGCGCCGGCGAGCGACTCGCGAAGGATCAACAGCACCCACGGGTCGCCGACGGCGTCGATCCCGCGCGCGATCGGGCAGACGTTTCCGCTCCAGTCGGACCGCAGGGGCATGGCATCCTCCTCTGACTTGCTTGAAGCAAGCATACGCGCTAGCGTTCCGGTACTTACTCCTTTGAAGAAAGTAAATGTCGTGAGCGAGACCACCGTTTCCGCCGCCCCTCCGCGTGCCGGCACGCCGTCCGGCCCGCCCGCCCAGTGGACGACGCGTGCCCGCTGGTACACGGCGTTGAACCTTCTCGGCTCCCTCGCCGTCGCGGCCGCCGCGGGCGCGGGCAGTCCGCTGTTCGTCTACGACCAGGGGAGGTGGGGCTTCGGCGACGGGACGCTCACCGTGATGTTCTCCGTCTACGCGTTCACGCTGCTGGTCACGCTCCTGATCGCCGGGTCGTTGTCCGACCACGTCGGCCGCCGGCCCGTCATGATCGGTGCGTTGCTGCTGCTCCTCGTCGCATGCGGTCTCCACCTGGCGGCGACATCGGCGGAGTGGGTCGTCGTGGCCCGCGCGGTGCAGGGGATCTCGACGGGCGCGGCGATCGGCACGTTCACCGCGATGGTGTCCGAAACTGTGCCGCCGCACGCGCGCGGACGCATGACGCAGATCGCGGGGACGATCCCGATCGGTGGCCTCGCGCTGGGCGCGCTGTTCGGTGGCGTGGCCGTCGCCGTGGCCCCCGCTCCCTCACTCGCCGTGTTCGTGCCGATCGCGCTGCTCGTGGTGGTCGCCCTCGGTGCGGTCCTGCTCACGCCGGAGTCCTCGTCGAGGGTCGCGGGCGCGTGGCGCTCGCTCGTCCCGCGCGTCGCGGTTCCCCGTCGCGTCCGTCCGGAGTTCCTGCGCGGGGCCTGGCTCGTCTCCGCCGCGTGGATGAGCTCGGGCCTGTTCCTGGGGCTCATGCCGTCCCTCGCGCACCACACCCTCGGGCTCGACACCGTGGCCGCCTCGACGCTCGTGTTCCTCCAGCCCGCCGTCGCCGCCGTCACGGGACTCGCCGCGACCGGCCTCGCGCCACGGACCTCGGCGGTGGTGGGCGCGCTCGGATGCGCGGTCGGCGGCATCCTTCTGATCGTCGGCATCGGCACCGCCTCGACCGGGATCGTGGTGGCCTCCGCGCTCGCCGCGGGCATCGGCAACGGCCTCGGCTTCGCGGCCGTGCTCCGACCCCTGAGCGCGGCCGCCCACACCCACGAACGCGGCGGGCTCATGGCGGCGATCTACGTCGTCGCCTACCTCAGCTACGGCGTGCCCGCGCTCGTCGCCGGTCAGCTCGCGACGGTGTTCGCGCTGCCCGCGACGGCGATCGGATACGCGGCGTTCCTGGCCGCGGTCGCCCTCGTCGCGCTGGCGTCCCGCGCGGGTGTCCGGACACCCGGCGCCGGCATCCCGGGCCCCGGCGCCGCGACACCCGGCAGCGGCGTTCCGGGCTCCGGCGCGGCGAGCCCCCGCGGTGGCGTTCCGGGCCCCGGTGCCTTCATCCCGACCCCCGCCCGCTCGGGCGGACTCGAACAAGAACCCGCCCGCTCGGGCGGACAGGAACCCGCCCGCTCGGGCGGACAGGAACCCGCCCGCTCGGGCGGACTCGAACAAGGAGAGATGAAATGACGGAGATCTCGGATGCCGTCGTGCTCGTCACGGGCGCGAACGGCGGGCTGGGCACGGAGTTCGTGCGGCAGGCGCTCGCGGGCGGAGCGAAGAAGGTCTACGCGGCGGCGCGCTCGCCGCGGGAGTGGGGCGACGCGCGCGTCGTGCCCCTTGTCCTCGACGTCACCGATGAGAGCGCGATCGAGCGGGCGGCGCGGGATGCCGCGGATGTCGACGTGCTCGTCAACAACGCCGGCATCCTGCGTCAGGGTGACCTGGTGACGGGCGACGTGGCGGACATCCGCGCTCAGCTGGAGACGAATCTGTTCGGCCCCCTCCTGCTGACCCGTGCGTTCGCGCCGCGCCTGGTCGCCGCGAAGGGTGCGGTGATCAACGTCGCGTCGGTGCTGTCCTGGCTGGCGTGGGGCAAGGGCTACAGCATTTCCAAGGCGGCCCTCTGGTCGGCGACCGAGGGGCTGCGCCTCGAACTGGAGCCGCAGGGTGTGCAGGTCGTGGGGGCGTACCTCGCCTTCACCGACACCCCGATGAACGACGGTCTGACCGACCAGCCGCTGAACGACCCCGCCGACGTCGTCGCGGCGATCTACGACGGGTTGCGCCGCGGGCACGGCGAGGTCCTCGCCGACGAGACGACGCGCGCGGTCCGCGCGGGCTTGTCGCGGGTCGCGAACGCGGCCTGACGGCGGCCAGCTCGGGGTATCGCTGCGCGTCTGCAGAAGTTCACCCGCGGCATGTTCCTCCGCGCAAAAACCCGATCAGTCGTGGATTCTGCAGATGCGACGGCGCGGCACCCCTCCTCCCCATCGGGTGGTGTGTCGGATCCGTCCCCATTCGGGTGGGTGGGGCGGGTTCGATGTCGGACTCCCTCGCTAGCATGCATACATGACCTTCGATGCGTCTCCGATACCACCCGATGACTCGGCTGCGGCCCTGTCGTCGGTGCTGGTCGAGGTGCGCGGAGTGGATGCCGAAGTCGCCTCGGCCGAAGCGCGGCGGGTGCGGGCGTTGGCCCGCGCGGGACACCTCGCCCTGGACGCGTCGGCGGGGGTGCGGGCGTCGTCGAGGGCGGCGGAGATGGCGGTGCGGGAGGTCGCGTCCGAGATCGCGGCCGCGTCACACCTGTCTGATCGGAGCGTGCAGGCGCAGATCGGGCGGGCGATGACCCTCGCCGACGACTTCCCCGTGACACTGGACGCGTGGGAGGCGGGGGTCCTGTCCCGCGCCCACGTGCAGGTGATCGTGGATGCCGGCATCTCGCTGCCCCAGGATCGGCGCCACGAGTTCGATGTCCTCGCCGCCGCCACCGCTGACGGACTGAGCCCCGGGCGGGTGAAGACGCGGTTGGCCGCGCTGGTCGAGTCCCTCCAGCCGACGACGCTCACCGAACGGCACCACCGCGGCCGCCAAACCCGGTGCGTGCGGGTCGTGACCGGGGAGGACGGGATGTCCGACCTGATCGCGACGCTCCCCACCGTGCTGGCGGTGGGGATCTACGACCGGCTCGTGCAGCAGAGCGCCGCGATCGTCGACCTCCGCCGAGACTCAGAGCCGCGGGTCCATGACCCCGCGGGAGAACCCGCGGGTGGTCGCGGAGGTGGTGACGACCGCGGCGACCGCTCGCAGGCCGCAACGCCGGCCGCGCCCGACACGCGGGTGCCTGATTTCCGAACGCCCGACACACGGACGGCCGACCAGGTGCGCGCCGACCTCCTCGCCGACCTCCTCCTGACCGCCGCGCCGGAGGCCGACCCCACCCGCACTGATGACGGCCCCGGCACCCTGGGCGCGATCCGCGCGCGGGTGCAGGTCGTCGTTCCCGCCCTCACCATGCTGCGACCCGGCACCGAGAACCTCGATCCCGCCGACCTCGTCGGCCACGGACCCATCGACGCCGCCACCGCCCGCGCCCTCGCCGAGACCACCCCCGTCCCCTGGGACCGGGTCATCACCCACCCCGTCACCGGGGAGGTACTCCGCACCGACACCTACCACCGCACCGCCGCGATCGACCGGCACCTCAGAGCCCGCGATCGCCACTGCCGCTGGCCCGGCTGCGTCGCCCCCGCCGTGCGCTGCGAAGTCGACCACACCCACGACCACGCCCTCGGCGGCCCCACCGACGTCA
>NZ_JASHKP010000050.1:0-207 GCF_030056775.1 Microbacterium sp. IEGM 1404
GGACGGCGAGGCGAAATCGGCGCCGTGCCACGGCTCGCCGGCGCGGTCAAGCGCGCCGACCTGCCAGCCGGCAGCCAGAGCCGCGGCGACCTCGTCGGGGTGGTCGGGGAGGAACAGCGCACGCGATGGTTCCACGCCCAGCGCCGCGGCGATGCGGGCGTACGATCCGGACTCCTTCTTCGGCCCCGCGCTGACGGAGTCGAAGAA
>NZ_JASHKP010000051.1:0-207 GCF_030056775.1 Microbacterium sp. IEGM 1404
CGGCGAGACATCCTCGGCGTGTCACGCCGCCAGGGAGGCGGTTCGCTACCGCCAGCCGGTCGAGCCCCGGGCCACCAGTTCGGGTCCGAACACCGTCTGGCGCGTCGCGCGGTCGGGGTCGTCGGCCTCGTCGAGCCGGATCCGCATGGCGGTGCCCCCGATGAGTGCGCTCGGTTGACGCCCCGAGCTGAGGGGCACGGCCGCCGC
>NZ_JASHKP010000052.1:0-207 GCF_030056775.1 Microbacterium sp. IEGM 1404
GAGATGTGGCGTCGATGCGTCAACGCGTCGTTTCGTTTCGGCGTCGGGACTTCGTGTCGCATGGGCGACCCAGGGGCGCGTGGGGATGTTGAGGTCAACGCCGTAGGGCCAGAGTGGCCCGCGCGTCCACTCCCCGGACGCATCCGGTCGCGGGGATGCGGCAGCGCGCGGCATGGGGGGTGGGAAGAGCGCGCGCTGCGGGGGGGT
>NZ_JASHKP010000053.1:0-207 GCF_030056775.1 Microbacterium sp. IEGM 1404
GCCGAAGTCAGTGGGGTCGGGCGAGTCTACACCCCCGCGAGCCTTGCTCTCGCGCCCCGGCTGGTACGCCGAGGGCTCGAGACCGTGGTGTCGGCGCGTCTACACGATGAAGATGGCGATGCAGAGCAGGACGCCGAAGAACGCGGACCAGACGTTGGTGCGCAGGCCCAGGATGATGTAGCTGGCGTCGAAGCGGATGGATTACCA
>NZ_JASHKP010000054.1:0-207 GCF_030056775.1 Microbacterium sp. IEGM 1404
GCGCGGAGCGGGGCGGTCGCTTCGCCACCGACGTGCACCTGCGCGCGGGGAGGGCGCTCGGGCGCGTGGACGTGGACCTCCCCGCCGCGGGCCGCGCCCGGGGCGGCGGGGGGGGGCGCGCCGGGCGCCCGGCACCGGCCGAGGGGGGGGAGGGCCGCAACGATCAGGGTGGCGTGCGCCCCGCGCGGCTGGTCGACCCCAGCCGAT
>NZ_JASHKP010000055.1:0-206 GCF_030056775.1 Microbacterium sp. IEGM 1404
TGCTCCAGATCACCCCCGCCCCACGGTCGCCCCCCACCCCCTCCCCCAGCTACCCCCCGTGGGCCCGCCCCGCGCGGCCGGGGGCCGGCGACCGGGTCCCGCGGGCAGGGCGGGGCGGGGGCCGGGGGGGCCCCCGGGGCTGAGGCGGGCGGTGGAGGCCCCGGCGGAGGGCCCCCCGGCGTCGAGGATGATGGGGCGTGGCGGCT
>NZ_JASHKP010000005.1:0-219073 GCF_030056775.1 Microbacterium sp. IEGM 1404
TTCTAAGACGAAATGGCCACCCAACGCTGGGTGGCCATTTCGCATATACGGACACTTTTCCGGGGGAAGGATCGTCATGTCGAACGACGACGCGAACGAGCGCAACGTCAACGGAGGTCGCTCCGACGACCGATCCCGACCCCGATCATCCTCGGGTGGCGGCTCCGACCGGGGCCGTTCAGCCCGTGATTCCTCCGCCCGCCCCTCCCGTGGAGCGGGCGAACGCAGCGCGCGTCCGCGCCGAGACGGTGATGATCGCGCACCGCGTCGCGCGGGTGACCAGCCGTATCGTCCCCGCCGGGACGGCGATGGCGGAGCACGTCCGTCGGGTGGCGATGGCCGTCCGCATCGTGACGGGCAGGGGCGCACGTCGAACGCCGGCGGTGCTGACCGACCGCGTCGCGACGGCGATTCCCGCCCCTACCGTCGCGAGGGCGGCGCCGCTGATCGGCCGCGTCGCGATGGCGACGCCCGTCCGTATCGTCCGCGTTCGGAGGGTGGGGATTCTCGTCCGTATCGTCCGCGTTCGGAAGGTGGGGATTCTCGTCCTTACCGCCCGCGCGGGGAGGCGGGAGATCGTCGGCCGTCTGGTGACCGTCGGCCTGGTGCCGGAGCGCCGCGCCGTTTCGACCGCACGGAAGGCCGCGCCACACGTCCGCCGCAGGATCAGCGGGAGCGTGGGCCGGAGATCCCCGAGGACGTCACGGCCCGTGACCTGCCCGGCGCGGCGCGCAACGAGCTCAAGACACTGAGCAAGGACAACGCGGAGAACGTCGCTCGACACCTGGTGATGGCATCCCGTCTGATCGACGACGACCCGGCCCTCGCACATCAGCACGCGTTGGCCGCATCGCGGAGCGCGGGACGCATCGCGATCGTGCGCGAGACGGTCGCGATCACGGCCTATGCCATCGGCGACTTCGCGCTCGCGTTGCGCGAGCTCCGCACCCACCGCCGGATCTCCGGATCGGACGAGCAGCTTCCGCTCATCGTCGACAGTGAGCGTGGTGTCGGGCGCCCGGACCGCGCGCTCGAAGAGGGGCGTGCCGTCGACCGGTCGACGCTGCCGACGGCCGTGCGTGCGCAGCTCGCCATCGCGATGTCGGGCGCGCGTCTGGATCTCGGAGAGCCGGAGCGTGCCCTCCAGGAACTCGACATCCCCGAGGCCGATCCCGATCGTGCCTTCGAATGGAGCCCCGCGCTGTTCGCGGCGCGTGCCGCGGTCCTCGAAGAACTGGGGCGCGACGACGAGGCTGCCGAGTGGTTCCGCCGCGCGGAGATCGCAGCCGAGGCGCTCGACGCGGCCGCGGGCGTCGCGGACCGCGAGGTCATCGTCGTCGAGGAGATCGATCTCGTCGATGACGAGGGCGGAGTGGACGTCGCATCCGGGGTGATCCCCGTGCAGGATGCCGGCGAGGACGAAGGCGAAGAACGATGATCTTCGGGCGAAGCAGGACGGAACGCACACCGCTCGACGGCGTCGATGTCGTGCTCGCCGACCTGGACGGCGTGGTGTACGCCGGCCCCGGCGCCTTGCCCCACGCCGTCGACAGTCTGAACCGCGCCGCCGCCGAAGGCCGCCGGCTCGGCTACATCACGAACAACGCCTCGCGCACGGACGCCTCGGTCGCCGAGCACCTCACTTCGCTGGGGTTGCACGTCGCACCCGAAGACGTCGTGACGAGCCCGCAAGCGGCGATGCGGCTGCTCGCGGAACTTGTCCCCGCCGGGTCGACGCTGCTCGTGGTCGGGGGAGAGGGTCTCGTCGTCGAGGTCGAGAAGGCGGGGTTCGTCGTCACCCGTAGCGCGGACGACTCACCCGCGGCCGTCGTCCAGGGCTTCGCCCCGGAGGTCGGGTGGAAGCAGCTCGCGGAGGCGGCGTACGCCCTCGCGACGCCCCTCGAGGACGGCGGCATCCCCTGGATCGCCACGAACACCGACTGGACGATCCCGCAGGCGCGCGGTATCGCGCCGGGGAACGGCACCCTGGTCTCGGCCGTGCACACGGCCGTCGGCCGACTGGCGACGGTGGCAGGCAAGCCCGAGCGACCGATCTTCGACGTTGCCGTCGCGAGGACCGGCGCCACGTCGCCGCTGTTCATCGGTGACCGTCTCGACACCGACGTGCAGGGCGCGCGCGGAGCGGAGATGGCGTCGGTGCACGTGCTCACCGGAATCGATCGGCCGAAGCAGCTCCTCGCCGCGGCGCCGAATCAGCGCCCCGACTACATCGTCGAGGACCTGCGGCAGCTGTTCGAACCGTACCCCGCCACGATCGTGAAGGGCGAGCGCACCCGCGTAGGCGACGCGATCATCGAGGTCGACGGCGTCGACCTGCGCATCGTGTCCGAAGGAAGCAGGCAGATCGACCTCCTGCGCGCGGGAGCGGCCGCGATCTGGAACTCGGGTCGCGCGATCTTCGGCTTCCGGGTTCCGGAGCAGTTGTACGCGGACCCGTTCCGCGTGCGGTGACGCCGATACGATGGCATCCATGTCGGATGACCGTGAGACCGATGCCGACGCCGAACTGATCGGCCGCCTCCGCATCATCGAGGAACAGCCGCTCGAGGCGCGCGCCGACGCGTACGCGGCGCTGCACGACGAACTCGCGCGTCGGCTCGAGTCGGGCGTCACCCCGTCGGCCGACGGATGACCGGGCGCCTGGATGCCGAGCTCGCCGCCCGCGGTCTGGCGCGCTCGCGTACGCACGCCGCACAGCTGATCGCGGACGGTCTGGTGACCGTCGACGGGCGCGGCGTGGTCAAGTCCTCGGTGCGCGTCGAAGACGATTCGCGCATCGAGGTGGCCGTCGCCGACCACTACGTCAGTCGCGGCGCTCACAAGCTGTTGGCCGCCCTCGACGCGTTCGAGCTGGATCCGTCCGGACGTGTCGCCCTCGACCTCGGTGCGTCCACGGGAGGCTTCACGCAGGTCCTGCGGGAGCGGGGCGCCCGCCCGGTGCTGGCCGTCGACGTCGGGCACGGGCAGTTGGCCCCCACCGTCGCCGGCGATCCCGGCGTCGTGTCGGTCGAGGGCTACAACGTCCGGTTCATGACCGCCGCGACCCTCGCCGCCGCGACCGGGGTCGAGGAGCGTCCGTCGATCGTGTCGGGCGACCTCTCGTTCATCTCCCTGCACCACGTGCTGCCGGCTGTCGCGGAGACGTCGGCGCCAGGCGCCGACATCGTCCTGCTGATCAAGCCGCAGTTCGAAGTCGGACGCACGGCGGTGAAGGGCGGACTCGTGACCGATCCCGCCCTGCGCGCCGACGCCGTGCACGGCGTGCTGTGGGCGGCGTGGGACGCGGGCCTGAGGACGGCGGGACTCATCTCGTCGCCGATCGTCGGGACCCACGGCAACCACGAGTACGTGGCGTGGTTCTCGGACGCCCGCGGCACCGACCCCTCAGAATGGGAGAGCACCGTGACCCGACTGACCGGAAGCCGATGACCCCCAGCGAACGCCGTATCCTCCTCGTCGTCCACGCGCGCCGCGACGACACCGTCGAGGCCGCGCAGCGCGTCCTGAACGCCGTGCGCGCGGCCGGGGCGATTCCCGTGGTGTCCGCCGAGGATCGCCCCGAGCTCGCGGAACGGCTGCCCCTCGACGGGGTCGAGACCCTGGGCGTCGACGTCGGGGTGGAAGACCTCGAGCTCGCGATCGTCCTCGGGGGAGACGGCACGATCCTGCGCGCCGCCGAGACGGTGCGCGGGGGCACGGCGCCGATCCTGGGCATCAACATGGGGCACGTCGGGTTCCTCGCCGAGATCGAGCGCGACGACATGGACGACGCCGTACGTCGCGTGATCGCCCGTGACTACCGCGTCGAGGAGCGCCTCGCTCTCGCGGTCAAGGTCCTCGATGCCGACGACCGCGTCATCTTCGAGACCTGGGCGCTGAACGAGGCGACGGTCGAGAAGGCGAGCCGCGAGCGCATGCTCGAGGTGGTCATGGAGGTCGACGGGCGGCCGCTGTCGTCGTTCGGATGCGACGGCATCGTCGTGGCGACCCCCACCGGGTCGACCGCGTACAACTTCTCCGCCGGCGGGCCCGTCATCTGGCCCACCGTCGAGGCCATCGCCGTGGTGCCGCTGTCGGCCCACGCGCTCTTCGCCCGTCCTCTCGTGGTGAGCCCCGACGCCACCGTCGCCGTGGAGGTGCTCGAACGCACGAGCGGGAGCGGCATCCTGTGGTGCGACGGACGGCGCTCGCACGAACTGCCGCCTGGAGCCCGTGTCGTGGCGCGCCGGTCGTCGCGGCCCGTGCGCCTCGCGCGCCTGCACCCCGCAGCCTTCACCGACCGGCTGGTGCGGAAGTTCCGGCTGCCGGTGACCGGGTGGCGTGGCGCGCTGGGAGGGACGCCGTGATCGAGGAGATGCGGCTGCGCGACCTCGGCGTGATCGCCGACGCGACCCTGCCGATCGGGCGCGGGTTCACGGCCATCACCGGCGAGACCGGCGCAGGCAAGACCATGGTCGTCACCGGTCTCGGGCTGCTGCTCGGCCAGCGTGCCGATTCGGGCGCCGTGCGATCGGGCGCGGCGCAGGCCGCGGTCGAGGGCGTGTGGCTCGTCCCCGAGGACGGTCCGGTGGCCGCGCGCGTGCGCGAAGCCGGGGGAGACGTCGAACCGCTCGGCGACGGCGCCGCCGAGCTGTACCTCGGACGCACGGTCTCGAGCGAAGGCCGTGGGCGCGCGACCGTGGGGGGCCGTACCGCTCCCGCGGGCGTGCTCGCCGACCTCGCGGACGACCTCGTGGTGGTCCACGGCCAATCCGATCAGCTGCGGTTGCGCTCGGCATCCGCTCAGCGCGACGCGCTCGACCGCTTCGGCGGAGATGCGGTCACCGCGGCGCGTGCCGTCTACCGGAGCGCGTGGGACACCTGGCGCGAGCTGGATGCCGAACTGACGACCCTGACGGCGGACCGCGACGGCCGCGCCCGCAAGGCGGAAGAACTGCGCGCGGCGATCACCGAGATCGAGGCGGCCGCGCCGATCGCCGGCGAGGAAGAGGATCTCGCCCGTCGCGCGGAGCGCCTCGCGAACGCCGAGGAGCTGCGGATCGCCGCGGTGAGCGCCCACGCGGTGCTCTCCAGCGACGACGACGGCCCCGACGTGGTCGTGCTGCTCGCGGAGGCGCGCCGCGCCCTGGAACGCGTGGCCTCGAGCGACGCGGAGCTCGCGTCCATCGGAGAGCAGATCGCCGACCTCGGTTACCGTGCCACCGACATCGCGGTCGCGCTGTCGGGCTACCTCGCGGACCTCGACGAATCCGGCCCGCACGAACTCGCCGCGGTCGACGAGCGGCGCGGAGTCCTGGCGGCGCTGGCTCGTGCCCACGGTTCGGTGGATGCCGCCATCGCCCTGCTGGAGACCGGATCGGCCCGGCTGCTCGAGCTCGACGACGACGGCGATCGCGTCGAACGGCTCGGCGTGCAGCGCGATGCGGCGGCCGCCGACCTGGATGCCGCCGCCGAGGCCCTCACCGCGGCGCGACTCGAGGCCGCCGCGCGGCTCGGCGCCGCCGTCACCGAGGAACTGCACGCCCTCGCGTTGCCCGACGCGAAGCTCGCCGTCGAGGTCACTCCGTCGTCGACGCCGGGGGCGCACGGGCGCGACGACGTCGCGATCCTGCTCGCACCCCACCCCGGCGCCGACCCGCGACCGGTCTCGCGCGGGGCGTCCGGTGGCGAGTTGAGCCGCGTGATGCTCGCGATCGAGGTCGTCATCGCCGGCGTCGATCCGGTGCCGACGTTCGTCTTCGACGAGGTGGATGCCGGGATCGGCGGCGCCGCGGCGATCGAGGTCGGACGGCGACTCGCCCGGCTGGCGGAGTCGTCGCAGGTCATCGCGGTGACCCACCTCGCCCAGGTCGCGGCCTTCGCCGGCAACCATCTCACCGTGGTCAAGGGCAACGACGGCGCGGTCACGGCATCCAGTGTCCGTCGTCTGGAAGGCGCCGAACGCGAGGCCGAGATGGCCCGTCTGCTCTCGGGACTCAGCGACTCCGACGCCGCGCTCACCCACGCGCGCGAGCTGCTGGAGACGGGCCGCGGCGCGCAGTGAACCCGCCCGGGCGACACGGGATCGTCACGTCCGGGTGACACGCGTGTCGGTGGTGGATGTCAGACTTCCTCCAACGCGCGGAGCGTTCCGCGCGGCCACCCTCCGAGACGACTGATAGGATCGAAGCCCGTGATGCAGACTTCGGACGCGGGACATTCAGACGACAACACCACGGCATCGACCTTCACGACGAAGCACATCTTCGTCACCGGAGGAGTGGTCTCGTCACTCGGCAAGGGCCTGACGGCGGCAAGCCTCGGCAACCTTCTCACGGCGCGTGGACTGCGCGTCGTCATGCAGAAGCTCGACCCCTACCTCAACGTGGATCCGGGCACGATGAACCCGTTCCAGCACGGTGAGGTGTTCGTCACCGACGACGGGGCCGAGACCGACCTCGACATCGGGCACTACGAGCGCTTCCTCGACATCGAGCTCAGCCAGGCAGCGAACGTCACGACCGGCCAGATCTACTCGCAGGTCATCGCCCGCGAGCGCCGCGGCGAGTACCTCGGCGACACCGTGCAGGTCATCCCGCACATCACCGACGAGATCAAGCGCCGCATGCGCCTGCAGTCGACCGAGTCGCCCCAGCCCGACGTGATCATCACCGAGATCGGCGGCACGGTGGGCGACATCGAGTCGCAGCCGTTCATCGAGTCCGCGCGGCAGATCCGCCACGAGCTCGGCCGCAAGAACGTCTTCTTCGTGCACGTCTCGCTGGTGCCCTTCATGGGTGCGTCGGGCGAGCAGAAGACCAAGCCCACCCAGCACTCCGTCGCGGCCCTGCGCTCCATCGGCATCCAGCCCGATGCGCTGGTCCTGCGCAGCGACCGGCCCGTCACCGAGTCGAACAAGCGCAAGATCGCGCTCATGTGCGACGTCGACGAGGACGCGGTCGTCAACGCCGTGGACGTGCCGAGCATCTACGACATCCCCACGATGCTGCACGACCAGGGACTCGACTCCTACATCGTCGACGCGCTCGACATCGACAAGGCCGCCGACGTCGACTGGTCGCGCTGGCAGCGGGTGCTGCAGGCGGTGCACAACCCCAAGCACGAGGTCACCATCGGACTCGTCGGCAAGTACATCGACCTCCCCGATGCCTACCTGTCGGTGACCGAGGCCATCAAGGCCGGAGGTTTCGCGCAGGAGACCCACGTCAAGATCACGTGGATCCCCTCCGACCTCTGCGAGACGCCCGAGGGCGCGGCGAAGGCCCTCTCGGCGGTGGACGGGATCATCGTCCCCGGCGGGTTCGGCATCCGCGGGATCGAAGGCAAGCTCGGTGCGCTGCGGTTCGCCCGTGAGCAGGGGATCCCGACGCTCGGCATCTGCCTCGGCCTGCAGTGCATGGTCATCGAGTACGCGCGCACCGTCGCCGGCCTCGAGGGAGCCTCGTCGAGCGAGTTCGACCCCGACACCGTGCACCCCGTCGTCGCCACGATGGCCGAGCAGATCGACATCCTGCAGAGCGGCGACCTCGGCGGCACGATGCGCCTGGGTCTCTACCCGGCCGACCTCGCCGAGGGGTCGCTCGCGGCCGAGGTGTACGGCGGGAACCGCGTGTCCGAGCGGCACCGCCACCGCTACGAGGTCAACAACTCCTACCGTCAGCAGCTGAGCGACGCGGGCCTGGTCTTCTCGGGGCTCAACCCCGACCTCGACCTCGTCGAGTACGTCGAGCTGCCGCGCGACGTCCACCCGTACTACATCGCCACGCAGGCCCACCCCGAGCTGCGGTCGCGCCCCACCGAGCCGCACCCGCTCTTCCGCGGACTGGTCGGCGCGGCGCTCGAGCGTCACCGTTCGAGCGAGCTGTTCGACGTCGAGGAGGACTGACATGGAGTCGCTGCGCGACGAGCCCGTCGACCTGGAGGTCGTCGCCAGCGACCTCGTCTTCCAGGGGGCCGTGTGGGACCTCCGCTCCGACACCGTGAAGTACGGCGACGGGGAGATGACCCGGCAGTACGTCGAGCACCCGGGCGCCGCGGCGGTCGTCGCCCTCGACGACGACGGCCGTGTGGTGCTCATCCAGCAGTACCGGCAGCCGATCAAGGAGCGCGACTGGGAGATCCCGGCCGGTCTCCTCGATGTCGCGGGGGAGCCGCCGCTCGAGACGGCGAAGCGCGAGCTGACCGAAGAGGTCGACCTCGTCGCCGAGCGGTGGCAGCAGCTGGTCTCGGTGCACACGACGCCGGGCGGCAACGATGAGATCGTCCACCTCTTCCTCGCCCGCGGCCTGTCCGAGGTCGTCACCGACTACGAGCGCGAGCACGAGGAGTCCGACATGCGCGTCGAGCGCGTGCCGCTGGCCGACGTGATCGACGGGGTGCTCGAGGGGCGCCTGCGCAACGGCATCCTGGCCACGGGTGTGCTCGCGGCGGCCGAGGTGCTGCGCCGCGAGGCCGCGTCGGCCTGACGTGGACCTCGGGCGCGCGGTCGAGACGTACCTCCGGCACGTCGCGCTCGAGCGGGGCCTGTCCGACCACACCGTCGCCGCGTACCGCCGTGACCTCGCCGTCTACACGGAATGGCTGGTCGCGCGGGGGATCGGCGACACGGATGCCGTGACCCCGGCGATGGTGGCCGAGTTCGCCGCCGAGCGCGCCTCGGCGGAGCCGCCGCCCGCCGCCTCGTCCCTCGCGCGACTTCAGTCGTCGGTGCGGGGGCTGCACCGCTTCCTCGTGCGCGAGGGACGCGCCGACGACGACCCGAGCGGGCGGCTGCGCCCACCGAAGGCGCCTCGCCGGCTCCCGAAGGCGCTGTCGATCGGTCAGGTCGAACAGCTCCTGGATGCCGCTGGCCCCACACCCGGGTCGGAGGACGCCACGGCGGCGGACCCGTCGGCCGTCCGCGACCGTGCGCTGCTGGAACTGCTGTACGCCACGGGCGCGCGCGTGTCGGAGATCGTGCAGCTCGACGTGGACGACACCGCGCACGGCGACGTGCTGCGGGTGCGGGGCAAGGGCGCGAAGGAACGGATCGTCCCGGTCGGGTCCTACGCCCGCGCCGCCGTGGAGGCGTATCTCACGCGGGTCCGGCCCGCGTGGGCGGCCAAGGGCAGGGCCACTCCGCGGCTGTTCCTCGGCGTCCGCGGGGCGCCGCTGTCGCGCCAGAGCGCGTGGCTCATCATCCAGGCCGCCGCTGAGCGGGCGGGGCTCACCGCGCACGTCTCGCCGCACACGCTCCGGCACTCCTTCGCGACGCACCTGCTGCAGGGCGGCGCCGACGTGCGCGTGGTGCAGGAACTCCTCGGTCACGCGTCGGTGGCCACGACCCAGATCTACACGCACGTCTCGGTCGACGCTCTCCGCGACGTGTACGCCACCGCGCACCCGCGGGCGCGGTGAACATCGGCGGCCGGAACGGCCATGCTCACCGCGTGGTCTCCCGGCGGGCGACGGGCCGGCGAGTAGACTCGACACCGTTATGACGAAGGCGGGAGACTCGGTGTCGGCGAGCACGAAGGGGACGGCGAAGAGCGCGGACGAGGTCATCATCGGACCCACCGGACGGCCGTACCGCGGATTCCCGACGCCCGCGAAGCTCGACAGCCACGGTCCCGCCCGCATCATCGCCCTCTGCAACCAGAAGGGCGGCGTCGGCAAGACGACGACGACGATCAACCTCGCCGCCTCGCTCGCGGGCTACGGCCGTCGCGTGCTCGCCGTGGACTTCGACCCGCAGGGTGCGCTGTCGGCGGGTCTCGGCATCCAGACGCACGACGTGCCCACGATCTACGATCTGCTTCTGGACACCAAGCGCGACCCGCGCGAGGCGATCGTGCACACCCGTGTCGAGGGCCTTGATCTGATCCCCGCGAACATCGACCTGTCGGCCGCCGAGGTGCACCTCGTCAACGAGGTCGCGCGCGAGACGATCCTCGCCCGCGTCCTCCGCAAGGTCGCCGCCGACTACGACGTCGTCCTGGTCGACTGCCAGCCGTCGCTCGGACTCCTCACCGTCAACGCGCTCACCGCCGCCCACGGCGTGCTGATCCCGCTCGAGTGCGAGTTCTTCGCGCTGCGCGGTGTCGCCCTCCTCATCGAGACGATCGACAAGGTGCGCGATCGCCTCAACCCCGCGATCGAGCTCGACGGGGTCCTCGCCACGATGTACGACCCGCGCACCCTCCACTCGCGCGAGGTGCTGGAGCGCGTGGTCGAGGCGTTCGGCGACGACGTCCTCGAAACGGTCATCGGACGCACGGTGAAGTTCCCGGATGCCTCGGTCTCGGGCATGCCGATCACGGAGTTCGCGCCCGAGCACGCCGCCGCACAGGCCTACCTGCGGTTGGCGCGGGAGCTGGTCGCCCGTGGCGCCGTCGCCTGACGACGGCATCGCCCCCGCGGCGCCGGAGGGCGTCGACTCCACCGGGTTCCGCGTCTCGCTGCCCGTCTTCGACGGACCGTTCGACCTGCTGCTGAACCTGATCTCGGCGCACGAGCTCGACATCACCGAGGTCGCGCTGAGCCGGGTCACGGACGAGTTCATCGCGCACCTCCGCGCGCTCGGCCCCGAGGGCGATCTGGACGAGGCATCCGAGTTCCTCGTTGTGGCCGCGACCCTGCTCGACATGAAGATCGCCGGTCTCCTGCCGCAGGGCGAGCTCGTGGATGCCGAGTCCGTGGCGTTGCTCGAAGCGCGCGACCTGCTCTTCGCGCGTCTGCTGCAGTACCGGGCCTTCAAAGAGGTGTCGGCGTGGTTCGCGCGCTGCCTCCAGCGCGAGGACCGACGGCACACGCGGAACGTGCGGCTGGATGCCAAGTACCGCAGCGCCGTCCCGGAGCTCGTGTGGACGCTCAGTGCCGAGGACTTCGCCGCGCTCGCCGTGGTCGCCCTGGCCCCGAAGCAGCCGCCCACCGTCGGCCTCGACCATCTGCACGCGCCGCTGGTGAGCATCCGCGAGCAGGCCGCCATCGTCGTGACGCTGCTGCGCGGATCGGGGACGCTGAACTTCCGCGACCTGGTCGCCGGAGTGACGCAGACCGGGGTCGTCGTGGCGCGGTTCCTCGCGATCCTCGAGCTGTACCGCCACGCCGCGCTGTCGTTCGAGCAACTCGAACCGCTGGGGGAGCTGACTCTGCGCTGGACCGCCGAGAGGTGGTCGGAAGAGAACCTCGCCGCCCTGGGAGCCGACTATGACCGATGACCCGACCGAGCCCGCCGCGCGCCCGAATGACACGGCATCCGTCGCCCGCCGGCTCGAGGCGATCCTGCTGATCCTCGACGAGCCGCAGAGCCTCGTGTCGCTGGCGGCGGCCGTCGCCGCACCGGTCCCGGCCGTGCGTCAGGCCATCGAGGGGCTTGTGGCCGACTACGACGGCGAGACCGGTGGCCCCCGCCGCGGCTTCGAATTGCGAGAGGTCGGGGGCGGGTGGCGGCTCTACGTCCGTGAGGAGTACGACGACGTCGTGGGGGAGTTCGTCAACACGCAGGCGCCCTCGCGGCTGTCGCAGGCGGCGCTGGAGACCCTGGCCGTGATCGCCTACAAGCAACCCGTGACGCGCGGGCAGGTGGCATCCATCCGCGCGGTGAACGTGGACTCGGTCGTCCGGACGCTCCTCGCGCGCGGACTCATCACCGAGGTGTTCACCGACCCGGACACGGGTGCGATCCACTACGGGACGACCGACCAGCTGCTGGTCAACCTGGGCATCAACTCGCTCGACGAGCTGCCCCACATCTCGCCGTTGCTCGACGACGGCGCGGACGGATTCGACGGAGAGGTGCTCAGATGAGCGAAGAGGGTGTACGCCTGCAGAAGGTGCTCGCGAACGCGGGGGTGGCTTCGCGCCGGGTCTCGGAGGAGATGATCGTGGCCGGCCGCGTGCGGGTCAACGGCGAAGTGGTCACCGAGCTCGGCTCGCGGATCGACCCGGAGACCGACCTCGTCGACGTCGACGGCACGGCGATCCAGCTGGACACGTCCAAGCGCTACGTCATCCTCAACAAGCCGACCGGCGTGGTCAGCTCGATGAGCGACGACCGCGGGCGCCCAGACCTCCGCCGCTTCACGAAGGACTGGGACGAGCGCCTGTTCAACGTCGGACGCCTGGATGCCGACACCTCGGGGCTCCTCGTCCTCACCAACGACGGCGACCTCGCCCACGTGCTCGCGCACCCCTCGTTCGGCGTGACGAAGGTGTACATCGCGAAGGTCGAGGGGCAGGTGCTGCCGCAGACGATCCAGCGACTGATCAAGGGCGTCGAGCTCGAGGACGGGCGCATTGCGGCCGACAAAGCGCGGCTCCTGGACTCCTCGCGCGGGGAGAGTCTGGTGGAGCTGACGCTGCACTCGGGGAAGAACAGGATCGTGCGACGCATGATGGCCGAGGTCGGCCACCCCGTCGTCGAACTCGTGCGGCGCCAGTTCGGCCCCCTCCACCTGGGAACTCTCCCGGTGGGGAAGGCCCGCGAGTTGACTACAGTAGAACGTGGCGCACTGCTCACGCTGTCTCGTCGAGACGGCGACACTCCGGCCGCTCCGGCCGAGTGACCCTCGGGCGCCGCGCGGTGCGAACGCCACCGCCAGGGCAGCAGGAGACCCGATGATCGAACCGAACGGAACGTCCGCGCGCGCGGAGGCGCCGTTGGCGACCCGTACCAGCGGCACGGTCCGCGTCGTCGGGTCGGGCCTCCTCGGGGCGAGCGTCGGCCACGCCCTCACCGCTCTCGGCGTCGACGTCGTGCTCTCCGACACGTCGCCGTCGCAGCTGCGCCTCGCGATCGACTACGGCGCCGGGCGCGCCGAGCGAGATGACGACCGGCCGTCGCTGATCGTCGTCGCCGTGCCGCCGGACGTCGTCGCCGACGTGGTGGAGCGCGAGCTCGCGGCCTACCCGGGGGCCGTGGTCACCGACGTCGCGAGCATCAAGCTCGAGCCGCTGCGGACGCTCCGCGCTCGCGGGGTCGACCTCACGCACTACATCGGGTCGCACCCGATGGCCGGACGCGAACGCGGGGGAGCGATCTCCGCGCGCGCCGACATCTTCGTCGGACGCCCGTGGGTGGTGTGCCGCGATGCCGAGACCTCGGCGCACGATCTGTCCCTCGTCGAGGGACTCGCCCTCGACCTGGGCGCCACGCTCATCGAGATGACGCCCGAAGAGCATGACGAGTCCGTCGCGCTGATGTCGCACGTTCCGCAGCTGGTCGCGAGCCTTCTGGCCGGCCGGTTCATCGAGGCGCCCGACGGCTCCCTGCGCCTCGCGGGACAGGGCGTGCGCGACACCACCCGCATCGCGGCATCCGCCCCCGAGCTGTGGGTGCAGATCCTCGGCGCCAACGCGGCTCCCGTGGTCGAAGTGCTCGACCAGCTCGCCGCCGACCTCGGCGACGTGGCCGCCGCACTGCGCGATCCGGACGCCCCCGGCGCCCGCCGCACGGTCGCCGACACGATCCGCCGCGGCAACGAGGGCGTCGAGCGTCTGCCGGGCAAGCACGGGCAGAACCGCCGGTTCGACACCTTCGTCGTCATGGTCGACGACACCTCCGGCCAGCTCGGCCGCCTCTTCGGCGAGCTGGGCGACCTCGACGTCAACGTCGAAGACCTGCGTCTCGAGCACTCGCCGGGGGCCCCCTTCGGCCTGGCCGAGATCAGTGTCGTCCCCGACGCCGTCCGCCGAGCCGTCGACGGGCTCCAGCAGCGCGGATGGCGGATTGCGAGCACCACCCATGACTGACCCCACCATCTTCCGGCCCGGCGTCGTCGCCCCCGCCGAGGGATCGGCATCCGGAGTTCCCGCCGTCGTCGCGATCGACGGTCCCGCTGGCAGCGGCAAGTCGAGCGTCTCGAAGGCCACGGCCGTGCGCCTCGGCTACGGATTCCTCGACACCGGGGCCGCCTACCGCGCCCTCGCGTGGCACGCGCTCGAGCACGGCAGCGACACCTCCGACGCCACCGCGGTGCTGGAGGTCTTCGGCGACTTCGACTACGCCATCTCGCTTGACCCGGCCGACCGCTGGGTCCGCGTCGGCGGCACCGATGTCACGACGGCGATCCGCGAACCGCGCGTGACCGATGCGGTGAGCGGCGTGGCCCGCGTCCCCGCCGTGCGACAGGCCGTGAACGACCTGTTCCGTCGGCTCGTGGCATCCTCGGGCCTGCGGGGTGTCGTGGTCGAGGGCCGCGACATCACCACGGTCGTGTACCCCGATGCGCCCGTGCGCATCCTTCTGACCGCGGCGCCCGAGGTGCGCGCCGCCCGCCGCAGCGCCGAGCTGACCACGCAGGACGCCGCCGCGGTCGCGGCAGCGCTGCACAAGCGCGATGCGGCTGATTCCACGGTCGTCGACTTCCTCACCGCCGCCCCCGGCGTGCAGGTCGTCGACTCGACCCACCTCGATTTCGAACAGACCGTCGACGCCGTGCTGAACGTCGTCGACTCCACGATGGGAGCCCGCGATGGGCGTTGACGACGAGTACGAAGGCGGGCCCGACCAGCTCGCCGAGAAGATGGCCGAGCTGGACGAGGTCCTGGCCGAACAGCGCGCGCAAGCGCTGCGCGCGGGCCTCGAGGACTTCGACCTCGACGAGGACGACGCGGCGCTGCTCGCGGGTCTCGCCGGGGGAGAGGACGGGATCGAGTTCCTGCCGGCGCTGCCGGTCGTGGCGATCGTGGGTCGCCCGAACGTCGGCAAGTCGGCGCTGGTGAACCGCATCCTCGGCCGCCGCGAGGCCGTCGTCGAGGACACCCCGGGCGTCACCCGCGACCGCGTGACCTACAAGGCCGAGTGGCTCGACCGCCGGTTCTCGCTCGTGGACACGGGCGGGTGGGAGCCGGACGCGCGCGGAATCGACCGCTCGGTGGCCGCGCAGGCCGAGGTGGCGATCGACCTCGCCGACGTCGTCCTGTTCGTGGTGGATGCCACGGTGGGCGCGACCGCGACCGACGAGCACGTCGTGCGGCTGCTGCGCAAGACCAAGAAGCCCGTGTTCCTCGTGGCGAACAAGGTCGACGACGCCCGCCAGGAGCCCGAGGCCGCGGCCCTGTGGAACCTCGGTCTCGGTGAGCCGCACCCCGTCTCGGCCATCCACGGCCGCGGTGTCGCCGACCTCCTGGACGAGCTCATGAAGGTGCTGCCCGAGATCTCGGCGGTCGCCAAGTACGAGATCGGCGGCCCGCGCCGCGTTGCGATCCTCGGCCGCCCGAACGTGGGCAAGTCGTCGCTGCTGAACAAGGCCGCCGGCGAGGAGCGCGTCGTCGTGAACGAGCTCGCGGGCACGACCCGCGACCCCGTGGACGAGGTCGTCGAGCTCGGCGGCAAACTCTGGACGCTCGTCGACACCGCCGGCATCCGTCGTCGCGTGCACCTGCAGCAGGGCGCCGACTTCTACGCGTCGCTGCGCACCTCGACCGCCCTGGAGAAGTCCGAGGTGGCCGTCGTCGTGCTCGACGTGTCGCAGTCGATCAGCGTGCAGGACCTCAACATCATCGACCTCGTGCTCGAGTCGGGGCGCGCGCTCGTGCTGGCGTTCAACAAGTGGGACCGTCTGAACGACGACGACATGGAGAACGCCGACCGTCGCCGCTACCTCGAGCGCGAGATCGAGCAGGACCTCGCGCACGTGACGTGGGCGCCGCGCGTGAACATCTCCGCCCGCACCGGTCGTCACCTCGACAAGCTCGTGCCGGCGCTCGAGACGGCGCTGGAGTCGTGGGATCAGCGCATCCCGACGGGCAAGTTCAACGCCTTCCTCGCCGAACTCGTCGCCGAGCACCCGCACCCGCTGCGCGGCGGCAAGCAGCCGCGCATCCTGTTCGGGACGCAGGCGTCGACGCGTCCGCCGACCTTCGTGCTCTTCACCACCGGGTTCCTCGACCCGGGCTACCGCCGGTTCATCCAGCGGCGCCTGCGCGAGATCTACGGTTTCGAGGGCACCCCGATCGTGCTGAACATGCGCATCCGCGAGAAGCGCCAGCGCTGAGTCGCCCCCACGAACGCCCCGGTTCCGGCCGGGGCGTTCGTGTTGTCCGGGGGTCTCGGCATCCCCGGGTTCCCGTCCGCCGGGTGTCCGGGCCGTCACAGTCTGAGAAATTCCTGGGCGCGGAGGCGGTCGGTCGGTAGTGTCCGTGAGGCGGGCGTTCGGCCCGCAGACGCGCATCCGTGGGGGATGCCGAAGGGGGAAGCATCATGTCCAGTTCCGTCAGCGCGCCGCCGCTCGACCAGCCGTACTACGGGGCTCCGCTGAGCGCGGCCGTCCGCCGGTTCTTCGCGAAGTACGCCACGTTCACCGGTCGCGCGAGCCGCAGCGAGTACTGGTGGTGGTGGCTCGTGGCCGCCGTCGTCAACTTCGTGCTGCAGATCCTCGCGCTGGTCACGGGAGGCCTCAAGGCCGGCTCGGACGGCGCCGTCGTCGTCGGCACGGGTCTCGGCATCGTCTTCCTCGTGCTGGTCATCGTCTGGGGGCTCGGGACGATCGTCCCCGGCATCGCGGTGCTGGTGCGGCGCCTGCACGACTCCAACCACAGCGGATTCTGGGTTTTCATCGGTCTGGTGCCGCTCGTCGGCGGTCTCATCCTGTTCATCTTCACGCTGCTCGGACCGAACCCCCAGGGTGCTCGCTTCGACCGGTAGTCCGTCGCGCGTCGTGCCGGGCGGCGGCCGGGGTCGCTGACGCGGGAGCCGCGAGACTGCATCCACCTGACATCGCCATTGCACACTGCAGTGGAATCGTCGGGGGGATGCAGTCTCGCCGTTCCGGCGGGGGTTTTCGCGGCGGACGGCGGCGTGTGACACGCGGGGCGTCTCGCGGGCTGTGGCTGTGCCAGGCTGGGGAGGATGACGATCCAACCCCCCGCCCCCGGTGAGCCGCGGCGTCCGCACGGACCCCGCGATCCCGGCGACGCCTGGGTCGAAGCGCCCACGGGCGAGCGCTACTGGGGACGCTTCGGCGCCGCAGGGCTGCTCGCCGTCGACGCGGAGCGCGGTGTTCTACTGCAGCATCGCGTTTCGTGGAGCCATTTTGGCGACACGTGGGCGTTGCCCGGTGGCGCGCGGCACCAGGGCGAATCCGCCCGCGACGGCGCGCTGCGCGAGTCGGCGGAGGAAGCGGGTGTCCCCGTGGATGCCGTGCAGCCACGGTTCGAGAGCGTCCTCGACCTTGGGATCTGGTCGTACTCGACGCTCGTCGCCGACGTGACCACGCCGTTCGAGCCGGTGATCAGCGACCCCGAGAGCGTGGCGCTCGAGTGGGTGCCGGTCGAGGAGGTGGCATCCCGTCCCCTGCACCCCGGGTTCGCTTCCGCGTGGCCGATGCTGCGCGACGCGCTGTCGGTGCGACCCGCGGTGATCGTCGACGTCGCGAACGTCGTGGGGTCAGTGCCCGACGGGTGGTGGAAAGACCGCGCCGGATCCGCCGAGCGGCTGTTGACGCAGCTCTCTCGGCTCGCGATCGACGGGATGGATGCCGAGCAGCTCGGCCTCTCCGCGACGCGCTGGTTCCCGTTCGTGTCGGCGGTGCTCGAGGGCGACGCGCGCGCGGCGGACGTGGACGCGGACCAGGTGGGCGTGTTCCGGGCTGCGGGTTCGGGCGATGACGAGATCGTCGCCGTCGCGCGCAAGCTCGTGGGGTCGTGGAACCCTGTCGTCGTCGTGACCAGCGACCGCGGGCTCGCGGCGCGTGTCGAGGAGCTCGGTGCGTCGGTGCGCGGGGTGCGGTGGCTGCGGGAGCAGTTGGGCTGAGGCCGGCGGCGTCGGCTCAGTGATTCGCCCGGGGGGAGTCGCGGGCGTGGGGTCGTGGCTGAGGTTGTGCGGATCGCTGAGGGTGCCCGGCTTCAGCCGAGGTCGCGCCCGCGGAGCTTCTCGATCTCGCGGCGGTCGCGCTTCGTGGGGCGTCCGGCGCCGCGGTCGCGGACGGGCACGAAGGGGGTGCTCTCGCGGGGCGGCGGCGGGGGAGTGCGGTCGTCGGCAGCCTCGGCGACGAGCGCGGCACCGACACGCTTCGCGATGGTCTTCTTCACCACGAGGATGCGGTCGAAACCCTGGATGCGCACGCGCAGCTCATCGCCCGGGCGGACCGGCTGGGCGGCCTTCGCGCGCTCGCCGTTGACGCGCACATGACCGGCGCGGCACGCCGTGGTCGCGGCCGACCGGGTCTTGTAGACGCGGATCGCCCACAGCCACGCGTCGACGCGCGCGGTGGGCGTGGCATCCGTCATCGAGGCTCCTTCGGGGAACCTCCATCGTAGGTGGGGGGATCAGTCGCGGAGCGTGAGGGACGCGAGCGCGCGGTCGGGCTGGGGGCGGTCGACCACGGTGAACCCCGCGTCTTCGAAGATCGACACCGTGCCGAGGTAGAGGTCGTTCACCGGGATCTTCGCCGCGGACGGGTCGCGCGGATACCCCTCGACGACGCGCGCGCCGCCCTCGCGGGCGGCGTCGACGGCGGCATCCAGCAGGTCGCGCATCAGCCCGCCACCGCGGTGGGCCTTGCGGACGACGAAGCACGTGACCGCCCAGACGCGGTCGTCGTCGAGCGGTTCGGTCGTGGAACCGGTGACGTTGCGTGTGCGGGCGAGTCGAGGCTGGGCCGTCCGCGGGCCGACACGCACCCACCCGGCCGGTTCGCCATCAACGTAGGCGATGAGTCCGGGTGGCAGGTCGCCGTCGAGTTCGGCGCGGAACATCTCGGTGCGGTCGGCGACCGACGCGTCCTTCCACGGACCGTTCGGCAGCAGCCACCACTGGCACTGGCACTCGGGACCGTCGCCGCTGTCGAGCGCCGTCTCGGCGTCGTCGAAGCGGTCGCCGGTCGCGGGGAGGATCTCGATAGCCATGCGGCGACCGTAGCGAGGGGGTCGGACACGGGCAAGGGATGCCGCGGGGGTTGCGGATCGGCGGGCGCACACGCCCGGGGCGCCGCTGGTTCGCGGGACGTGCGCGGAGCGGGTAAGATAATCGAGTTGCCCGCTCGCGGGCGACGGGATGTGGCGCAGCTTGGTAGCGCACTTGACTGGGGGTCAAGGGGTCGCAGGTTCAAATCCTGTCATCCCGACGGTTGAGGCCCGGATCCCCGCAGAAATGCGGGGGTCCGGGCCTCTTGACGTTGGTAGGCGACGCGGGTGCACGATGCCGCGAGCTGTCAGGTGATGGACACCCGCACCGACGGGCTGGCCCCGATCTAGGTCTCGAGCGGCGGGGAAGCTGCGGTAAGCTGCGGCGCGTATTCGATCGTTCTGGGGGAATCTGATGGTGGGAAGCCGAACCTGTTCGCACTGCGGGCGCTCTGGTCATGATCGTCGCACGTGCGATGTGCCTCCTAACGCGAGCGTGTGTAGCGTGTGCCACTTCCGAGGCCACGACAAGCGCAACTGCCCCCAGGCGTAGCTGGTCGGATCCCGGCGGTTCGTGTGAGGATCAGGGCGCTTCATGACGATCGGCTATGTCTACACCACCAGCAACGACATCAATGACTGGGTCTATGTCGGGCAGTCGACCCGGCTCGATCCGGACAACCTGCGGACCTATCTTGGTGGCGGGGACTACCTCAGAAACGCCATGGAAGAGCTGGGCCGCGAGCACTTTCACAAACGCATCGTCTCGTACCACGACACTCGAGAAGACCTGGACTACGCCGAGTTGCTGCTCATTGCGGAGATGCGCGCGGCCGGAGCGAACCTCCTGAATGGCGGCCGCGGTGGGCCGCGGTTTGAATGGCCGTTCATCAAGGCGATGTCAGAAAGGTTCGGCCCATCCGAATCGCGAGAGGGATGGCTCGCGACACTCAGAGACAACCAAGGAGAGGTGAAGCGGCTTCTCACCCTTGGCTATAGCGTGGCCACCGAAGCCGCCTACATCGAGCTTGAGATGCAGCTAATGGCCACCCAGAACCTCAGCGTGGCATGCGAGAAGTGCGGAGCCGACATAGGTGCTGTGTGCCGGACCAACACGGGAAACCCCGCGCGCAACCATGCGGCACGACGTTCAGCGTCGGTGTGAATACGCTTGCAAAATAGTCGCCCGACCGTGAGGTGAGCGAACTGCTCATGCTCCCCGCAGGGGTGCCAAGGTTTAGGCTCGCCACGGACTTGGCCGCCGTCGCGGCGGCGAGCACGTGACTTCGCGTCCGAAACTCGACCGGAGGTCGCTTGGGGCCCTTCGTCGCGATGCCTTGAAGAGTGTCTAGTTTGGGAGTAGTCCGATTTGACTCGCCCAGAGTGAAAAAAAACACGTGATGTACTGACCTCCGTGTATCTTTAGCGCATGACCGCAGAAGATGACACCCTCTCCGCTCTCCACGCCGCCGGGCTCCTGGATGTCCTGAAGTGGGGAGCACCGGTGGCGTTTGCTGCGACGGACCAGCTCTACGACGAGGACCAGGGGCACGATCAGGGTGTCGTGGGGTACCTCAACTTCAAGCACTTCAAAGACCTCATTGACCGGGCGACCGCGAATGGCCGCTTCAAGCTGGGTGAAGGGCTTGAGAGTCTCGGCGCTGATGTCCTCGAGCGTGGCATCACGCCGGAGGCGTTCAGCGCGATGCCGGTCCTGCCGACTGACGCGGTCGCTCGCAGGGACTACAAGCAGTCTCCGGGGTGGGCCATCGAGGACTACCGCGTCCTGCTGCAGTCCTATCCCTTCGGCAAGGTCGATGAGATCAAGTGGGGACAGCGCAGCACGGCAAAGAAGCGCGTGGCAGACCAGTTCTTCGACGACGGTAACGCGCTTTTCTCGCCCGAGGACTTTGGCCTCGAGACGATCCCGGGCATCCCAGACGACGACGACTTCGAGGGTGTCACCTTGATCGCGGCACACGCGTTCAATCCGACGACAAAGCAGTACGAGCTCTACATCGGTCAGAGCAAGAACCCAGTGTCCGCCGCCGACGCCTGCTGGTACTGGAGAGAGCCGCTGCTCTCCGGTGGCACTCCGATCGGCGGGACAGGTCTGCCGATCACGCCGCAGATGCCGACCGGTGGCGCGTCGACGGACGTCGAGGACGTGCCGGTGCGGATCAAGCGGACTGGCGCGGGCGAAGGGTCGGGCACCGCGAATGGCTGAGGTGCGTCGACCGTCCCAGACGCTCGCCACCGCAGCTTCGTTCTTCAACGGTGAGCGCCTCACCATGGCCCGTCAGCTCAAGGGGCTCAAGAAGTCCCACCTGGCAAGCCTTATCGAGATGTCGCCTGCCTCGGTGACGGCGTGGGAGAGCGGCGCCAAGCAACCCAACCGCGCGACGGTGGCGAAGCTTGCGCTGGCGCTCCGGGTCGAGCCGCAGTTCTTCGGGGGAGGTGCGCCCCCCAACGTCAGTAAGCCGAACTTCAGGTCGCTGCGCTCGACTCCGCAGGTTGCTCAGGATGAGGCCGAGGCGTACGGACGGTTCGTGGCAGAGATCACGGGAATGCTCGACAATGCCGTCGAATTCCCCGAGGCGCTCCTCCCAGATCTGCCAGTCGATTCTGACGAGCGGTCGATGACCCCGGAGCAGGCGGCACGGGAGGCCCGCGAGTACTTTGGCATCGCGCCGGGGCCGGTGCAGCACGTCGTGCGGCTTGCGGAGCGTAGTGGCGTTGTGGTGGTGTTCAGCGAGCCGGGTGTGGCCTCGATCGACGCGTACTCGCTGCACTCGGCAACTCGTCCGATCATCGTGCTGAACCCCGTGAAGGACGACTACTACCGACAGCGGTTCGACACCGCCCACGAACTCGGGCACTTGATCATGCATCACGATGCCGAGCCCGGTGGCAAGGTCGCAGAAGAGCAAGCTAACCGGTTCGCGTCCGAGTTCCTAATGCCGGCGGAGGAGATCGCGCCGTCGTTGCCTGCCTCCACTGCGGGAAAGGCGTGGGCCACACTTGCCGAGCTCAAGGAGTATTGGGGTGTCAGCCTCGCCGCGCTGCTCTATCGTTCTCGGGCCCTCGGGATCATGGGCGATGTCTCGTATCGGAACGCCGTCATCCGTATGTCGCAGAACGGTTGGCGCCGGGCAGAACCGGGACGGATCTCGTCGCTTGAGATGCCGTCGATGCTGCCGCGTGCTCGTGAGGTGCTGCGCGACGCTGGCGTCGACGAGGCGTCCTTCCTTGCAGGCTCGGGTCTGCCCGTCTGGCTTTATGCCATCGCGGCATCGAGAGTGCCTGCCTCCACGGTGACCTCGGAGAAAGAGAGCAGCACCGCATGACGCGCGATATCGAGGTGCTTGGCGGATACACCAAGGGCGCTTGGCAGTCGCTCGACGGAGCAAACGCGGGAGATCTAGATGCAATCGCTCTCCAGGAGGTGACGTCTCGCTCGCTCCGCGAAGAGCTCTCCTTGATCACGAATGCGGAGAATCTCGTGGTGCTCGCGGGTCTTGGCACCTCACTCGGGATTAAAAACTCGAAGGACGCAGGCAAGACTGCGCCAAAGATGTCGGACTTGTGGAGCGACGTAGAGAAGCTCAGTTCGTTCAAGTCGGCAAAGGCGACTCTCAATCCGGACCTCGTCAAGAAGCAGAACCTCGAGCATGTCCTATCTGATGCGCAGGCGCGCTTGGCGCTGAACCCTACGAGTGCCGAACTGGATGCGTTTGTTTGTGAAGCGGAGGACGTGGTTTGGCGGAGCTGCAGTTTCATCGACGATCACTCCGAGGTCGAGAGTCATGAGCTCTTCTTGCGGAAGGTCGCTCGCCGATCCACCCGCCTGCAGCGGACTCAGCTGTTCACGACGAACTACGATCTCGCGTTCGAACTGGCCGCTCGGCGGGCACGGTTCAATGTCATCGACGGTTTCGGCTATGGCGGCCAGGACTTCGATGGTGCGTCATTCGATCTCGACTACGTGCGCCGACGACCGCATGAGCCGCTCGCGCTGGAGCCCAGCGTGTTTCATCTTCTCAAGCTGCATGGCTCTGTGGACTGGGGAGCTACGGAAGCAGGTGTGAGCAAGGCTCCGGGACTTGAGAAGCCAGAGAATCCGGTGCTGATCTATCCGTCGTCTGCCAAGTATCAACTGTCGTATCAGCAGCCCCACCTCGAGTTCATGTCTCGGTTCCAGATCGCTCTTCGTCAGCCCGATGTCGGTTTGATCGTGGTTGGCTTCGGATTCAACGACGATCACTTGGTTGCGCCGATCGAAGCAGCGCTCCGCAGCAATATCGGCCTTCGCGCGGTCGTTGTTACCCCAGGAGCGCGCGACAAGAAGCGCTCCAGAACACTGGCCTGGTTCGAAGAGCTGATCGAACGCGGGGACCGGCGTCTCACCTTGCTTAACGGAACTTACGACGACCTCGTCAAGCTCCTCCCAGATATCCCTGCTCGCGACGAGAGAGACGCGCACGCCGACCGGGTGTCCGCGGACGGTGCCTCACGCTCATGATGGAGCTTCATCCGTTCAGCCCTGAGCGTCGGATCGGCCACGTCTACCAGGTGGAGGGGTCATTTGCTGACGTCGCGCTCATCGCGGCGAACAAGCTGCCGAGAGCCCACTTCGGTGAGTATCTCGGCCGTGGTGAGGTTGGCGAGTTTGTCGTCGTGGATGTCGGTGGCGTTGCTACTTTCGGGCGCCTGCTTCGCGTTGGTACCGCGCTCGGGCGTGCAGACGACGTCTCAGCTCAGGGCGACAAGAAGATTCCGATCGAAGGTCGAGTTCAGTTGCTTTCGACCCTCGAGCTAAGCGGGGCCACCACCCGAGGTATCTCGAAGTATCCGAAGGTCGGCGATGCCGTCTACGCCGCGAGTTCGGAGGCGATCCTCGCCGTCATCGGCGCCGCGTCTAGCTCGGATGCCGCAACGCTGCCGCTCGGGCGGCTATCCGTTGACGAGTCCGTTCCGGTTGCTGTTCCGCTCTCGCGCCTGTTTGGTAGGCACCTCGCAGTTGTCGGTGCAACTGGATCAGGCAAGAGCTGGACAGTCGGTCATCTTGCAGAGAGCGTTGCCGCGCTGCACGGCAAAATGATCCTGATCGATGCCACGGGGGAGTTCCGAACGCTCGCCGACAGGGCTACCCACCTGGCCTTCAGCTCGATAACAGGAGAGCCGCCAGGAACCGTCGCGGTCGGGATTCCCCACTACATGATGCGTGAGGCGGACAGGAATGCGTTCCTCAACCCCTCGAGTGGTTCTCAGCTTCCGCGACTGAGGGAAGCTGTTCGCTCCCTTCGACTGGCTAACGCAATCCGGGCGGATGGCGCCGCAGATCCTGCACATCAACGCATGGTTCAGGCCTCGGGCGAGATCGTCAAGCGCAATGGCACGATTGCAGTTCATCAGACCGCGTGCAACAAGTACATCGCAGCGGTAGAAGATCCAAACGCTCCTTTCGAAATTCGCCTGCTTGCTGCCCAGGTTCAGAACGAGTGCATCTGGGGCACGGATCGCAACAACGCGGCAAAGTTCGGTGACACCGACCAGGCATCTCTCGGCTACGTGGCATCGCTGGTCAGTCGAATCAGCGACTTGCTCCAGACGCCAGAGATCATGAACGTGATCGACCCTCCGGCGGGCGTGAGCAACGTCATTGAAGAGATCGAGAACTGGCTTAAGAACAAGAATCAGCATGTCCTACGCATCTCACTCAAGAACCTGACGTTCGCCAATCATCTGCGAGAGATTGTCGTCAATATCCTCGGGCAGACGTTGCTCACTTGGGCGAGGGGCGGTGCATATGCCTCGGCACCTGTCGTCGTTGCCGTGGATGAAGCGCACCAGTTCTTTGACGTCACAGTCGGGGACGAGTTCGCTAGCACTCACCTCAACGCCTTCGACGCGATTGCGAAGGAAGGTCGGAAGTACGGGCTCACCGTCTGCGTAGCCACTCAGCGGCCTGGCGACCTGCCAGCCGGCGTACTCAGCCAGGTCGGAATGACAATCGTGCACCGACTCGCGGATGGGCGTGATCGTCAGCGAGTTGAGCAGGCGGCTGCCGAACTTGATCACTCCGCCACGAAGCTTCTCCCGGGCCTCGTGCCTGGAGAGGCGATCTTGATGGGCGTCGACTTCCCCGTTCCTGTGAGCGTGCGGATTCAGAAGCCGGTGGCACCGCCAGCATCTGATGGCCCGAGCTACGACAGCTGGGGTGGATAAGTGAGGTGTGCACACTTATGCGGATTTGCCCGTGTCGGCTCACGTAGGACAACACCGGCCTTCAGGATGGCCGTCCGCATGGTCTCCTGGTTCACGTCGAGCCGCTTCGCGACCTGCGAGAGCGACAGCCCAGATTCGTAGAGGCGCGCTGCTTCACCGACTTGATCCTGCGTCAGCGGCTGTCGACGAACGACTACGCGTGCTTCTCGCAGAATCCGCAGGATCGTGGACTTGGCGACGCCGTAGTCCTGGGCCAATGCAGTCGATGTCACCCCGCTGCTGTATCTGCTGACCGCCGCGGCCTGCTGTTCTGCGCTCAGACGGTTCCAGCCGCGCTTCACGCGCGGTTGGAGCCTCCGCTCAGAATGCCCGATTCCAGCGGAAATCCGCTGAATCTCGGCGGCTGTAACAGAGGTCGTCGATTTATTGGAACAGAGGTAGACGATGTCGACAGTGGAGCCCTGATGAGGTGAAAATCTCATCAGGGCTTCGTCGTTTCTGGGGGCGGTGGAGACGCGGGACCCGCGCGGGCGCGAACCGGGCACCCCGCGGAAGCGACGCGGGCTGGCGACCGCGAAACGCGATCGCTATCCGACCGTCGTCGTATGGAAACACCGCGCGGTTCTACTGGACTGCATGGACAACGCGTCAGCCCTTGCACCGGTGGATCGTGACCGGGTCTCGACCCGTGTCAGCCTAGCTCTCCTCGGCGTCCGCAGCGACGCCCCCGTGCGCCGCACGGGTGGAGCGGGCCCCAGCGACGACGGTCACTTCGTCGTCGACGGGGAGGGGGCGGCAATCCCCCTCAACCCGAACAGTCCCTACGTGGTCACCGCGGCCGGCCGGCTGACACGCGACGGCGCCGACCTCGGATTCGACGTTGCGCCGGTGGTGCGGCCCCGGTTCTACGATCTCGAGACGGCCGAGGGGGTGGCCTACGACAAGATCGCGAAGCTGCACGGGAAGAACGTCCTCGCCACGACCGTCGTGCAGACGTGCGTGCGCTACGACGAGAGCGAGCGCTGCCGCTTCTGCGCGATCGAGGCGTCGCTCGACGCCGGCACGACCATCGCGGTCAAGACACCGGCGATGCTCGCCGAGGTGGCCGAGGCCGCGGTGCGTCTGGACGGTGTGACGCACATGGTCATGACCACCGGTACCTCCAACGGCTGGGACCGCGGCGCCAAGCATCTCGCCCGCTGCGTGCGTGCGGTGAAGGCCGCCGTTCCGGAGCTCGAGATCCAGGTGCAGTGCGAGCCGCCCGCCGATCTCCAGGCCATCACCGACCTCTACGACGCGGGCGCCCGGTCCATCGGCATCCATGTCGAATCGATGGACGACGACGTGCGTCGGCGATGGATGCCGGGAAAATCCCGCGTCAGCATGGACGAGTACCGCGCCGCGTGGCGTGAAGCGGTGCGGGTGTTCGGCTGGAACCAGGTGTCGACGTACCTGATCGTCGGCATGGGGGAGGACCCGGACGAAGCCGTGGAGGGTGCCCGCGAGCTCATCGAGATGGGCGTGTACCCGTTCGTCGTCCCCTTCCGTCCGCTCAAGGGCACGCTCGCGACCGACATCGACAAGGTCCCGGCTCCGCATCGCGCGGTCGTCGACGACATCACCTCGCGCGTGGCAGGACTTCTCCACGCCGCGGGGATGCGCGGCGAGGACCAGCGCGCGGGCTGCGCCGCGTGCGGGGCGTGCAGCATCCTCAAGACGGCGGGCGCGTGATGTTCGACGTGCCGGTGCTCACCGGTTCGCGCGCGCGGCTCGAGGTGCCGGCGTGGGAGATCCACGTCGCGGACGACGCCCGGACGCGCGCCTACCGCGCACTGCGGCGTGACGTCTTCGTCGACGAGCAGGGGCTCTTCGCCGCGAACGACCACGACGACATCGACGACGATCCGCGCACGGTGGTGCTGGTCGCGGTGACTCCGGCGGGAGACGTCTTGGGCGGGGTGCGTCTCGCCCCCGCGACGACGCGCGACATCGGATGGTGGACGGGAAGCCGTCTCGCGGTGCGGCGCGGCGCGCGCCACGCCGGGGGCATCGGATCCGCCCTGGTGCGCGCGGCGTGCCGCGAGGCCGTGGCCCGCGGGGTCATGAGATTCGAAGCGACCGTCCAGGACCGCAACGAGCCGCTCTTCCGGCACCTCGGGTGGGAGCGCTGGGGCGAGGCCACGGTCGCGGGTGCGCCGCACGTGCGGATGCGGTGGCCCATCGACCGGTTCGCAGCCCTCGTGCGGGCCACCAAGAACCCCCTCGGGGAGGTGCTGTCGGGGATCCGCGACGATCACCCCGACGGTCTCGGCGGCGCCGGCTGGATCGGTGACGACGGGGCCCTCGTCTCGGGAACCGACGTCGTCGTGGCGACCGACGCGATCCTCCCCGCCCTCATCGACAAGGACCCGGAGTGGGCCGGCTGGTGCGGGGTTCTCGTCAACGTGAACGATCTCTCGGCGATGGGCGCGCACGCGGTGGGACTCATGGATGCCGTGTCGGCGCCCACGGCATCCGCGGTCCGTCGCATCGTCTCGGGGCTGCGGAGCGCCGCGGTGGCCTGGGGCGTCCCGATCCTCGGCGGACACACCCAATGGGGAGGTGCGTCGTCGCTCGCGGTCACGGCCATCGGTCGGACGGCCCACCCCGTGCCCGGGGGAGGAGGACGACCTGGCCAGAGTTTGGGCCTCACGGTCGACCTGCATGGACGCTGGCGGCGCGGGTTCGAGGGCCGCCAGTGGGATTCGACCTCCACCCGTACTGGCGCGGAACTCCGCCATCTCGCGGGCGTCATTCCGGAGCATCGCCCCGCGGCGGCGAAAGACGTCAGCATGGCCGGGATCGTCGGGACGGCGGCGATGCTCGCCGAGGCATCCGGGACCGGTGCGCGCATCGACGTGGCCGAGGTCCCCGCCCCCGACGCCGCCGCGTTCGGCGACTGGCTCACCTGCTTCCCGGGCTTCGGCATGCTCACCGCGGACGCCCCGCCGATCTCGTCGCCGCTCGCGACGTCGTCGACGATCGGCTCGCTCACCGGTGCTCGCGGGGTGGTGCTGCGGTGGCCCGACGGCGTCGAGACCGTCGCCGTCGACGCCGGTGCCACCGGCCTCGGCCAGGCGTAACGCAACCTCATTCCGGCAGAAACCAATTCGAAACATCCCGCCGCGATTCTGATACCAGAACGCGCTCCATCCCCGGCTCCACCGACGTGAAGGACACGACCATGACCACCGACATCGACGCTCAGATCGCCGAGAACATCGCCAAGTCGCTCGGGGAGGTGCCCCACCCGGCCCTCCCGAAGGGCAGCAACATCTATGGCTCGACCAAGCTCTTCCCCGACTTCCAGGCCGAGGACGGCGAGACCTACTTCACGCTCATCCACGGCATCCCGCACGAGTCCTCGGTCAGCTTCGTCGCGATCCTCCAGGCGACGCGTGCTCTGCGCAAGGGCTTCGAGTCGGCGATCTACCTGTACGGCCCCGGCACCCTGGCCGCGACCGCCAACCGCGGCTTCCCGACCACGGGCGACGCGGGCTTCCCCGGCGAACTGAACATGAACAACTCGCTCGAGACGTTCATCAAGGAGGGCGGCACCGTCTACTGCTGCCGCTTCGGTCTCGCGCTCCACGGCATCCGGGAAGAGGACCTCATCGAGGGCGTCATCCCCGCGCACCCGCTCGACGTGCAGGACGCGCTCATCTACTACGCGCGCAAGGGCGCGATCATCAACTCGACCTACAACCTCTGAGGCCCGCCATGTCGATCACCGTCGCCTCCGTCTCGGCGAACTTCACCCGGGATCTGGAGCAGAACTACGCGCTCATCGCCGATCTGGTGGCCGAGGCGCGGGCCGCGGGAGTGTCGTTCCTGGCGTTCCCCGAGGCCGCGATCGGCGGGTACCTCTCGTCGCTCGGCAACCACGGCGACACGATCAAGACCACGACGAAGTCGATGCCGCCCGCCATCCGGCTCGACGGCCCCGAGATCGCCCGCGTGCAGGAACTCGTCGGCGACATGATCGTCACGATCGGGTTCTGCGAGCTGGCCGACGACGGCGAGACGCGGTACAACGCCGCGGTGTGCCTGGACGGCGAGAACATCTACGGCTCGTACCGCAAGGTGCATCAGCCGCTGGGCGAGAACATGTCGTACTCGGCCGGCGACACCTACCAGGCGTTCGACACCCCCGTCGGACGTGTGGGGATGCAGATCTGCTACGACAAGGCCTTCCCCGAGGCCGCGCGCATGCTCGCCCTCGATGGCGCCGAGATCGTCGTGAGCATGTCGGCCTGGCCGGCTGCCCGCACCGCGACCGCCGAGAACCTGCAGGACGACCGGTGGACCTACCGGTTCAACCAGTTCGACATCGCGCGCGCCCTCGACAACCAGGTGTTCTGGATGGCATCCAATCAGTCGGGCACCTTCGGGTCGCTGCGGTACGTCGGCAACGCGAAGGTCGTCGACCCGGGCGGCAACATCCTCGCCACGACCCTGCTCGGGACCGGGCTCGCGATCGCCGAGATCGACATCGAGGACACCTTCCGGGCGATGCGCGGGGGGATGTTCCACCTGCGCGACCGCCGCCCCGACGTCTACGGCCCGGTCGCCGAGACCACCGGCGCGCACGTCGAGGGATGGAAGGAGCTGGCCCGTGCCTGAGATGCGCTTCGCCGTCCGCTGGCCCGACGGCGCCGAGTCGTCGCACTACTCACCGAGCCTGGTGATGCACGACTACCTCTCGACGGGGGAGAGCTACGGCGTGGTCGACTTCGTCGCCCGCTCGAGCGAAGCGCTGGATGCCGCGGGCGAGCGCGTGCGCGCCGCGTACGGCTTCGCGTGCACATCCGCGATGGCATCCCGCGACGAGATCGCCCGGACGGCGGCCGCCTACGGCGCCGGCGAGGTCACGGTGCTCCTCATGGAACCGCCCCTTCCGGCGGTGGCGTCGTGATCCCCGTCGAGCTCCGGGCAGGAGACCACTATCCCGCCGTCATCGTCGGCGGCGGTCAGGCCGGTCTCTCGGTCAGCTGGCATCTCGTGCAGGCGGGCGTGGAGCACGTGGTCATCGAACGGGAGTCGGCGGCGCACGAATGGCGCGACGGCCGCTGGGACAACTTCACCCTCGTGACCCCCAACTGGCACTGCCGCCTCCCCGGCTACGCGTACGACGGTCCCGACCCCGACGGGTTCATGACACGCGACGAGGTCTACGCCTGGGTGCGCGGCTACGCCGACAGCTTCGACACGCCCCTCGCCGAGGGCGTGGAGGTGCGGCGGGTGGACCGCCGCGACGACGGGGTCTTCGTGGTGCAGACCAGCGTGGGGGAGATCACCGCCGACGCCGTGACCTCGGCGACCGGGGGATACCACCGGCCGATCACCCCGTCGTGGGCCGGCGCTCTGCCCGATCGGATCGTGCAGATGCACTCCCACCACTACCGCAACGCCGGGCAATTGCCGGGCACGGTGCTCGTGGTGGGCACCGGGCAGTCGGGGACGCAGATCGCCGAGGACCTCCACCTCGAGGGGCGCCGCGTGCATCTCGCCGTGGGGCGCGCCCCGCGCGTGGCGCGGTTCTACCGAGGACGCGACTGCATGACGTGGCTCGCCGACATGGGCGTCTACGACGTACCGGCGGGTGCGCAGGCCGCGGCGAAACGCGCCGCGACCAATCACTACGTCACCGGGCGCGACGGCGGTCGGGACATCGACCTGCGGACCTTCGCCGCACAGGGGATGGGTCTGCACGGTCGGGCCACGGGCGTCGCCCGCGGCGCCCTCGCCTTCGACGACACGCTCGCGGCCAACCTCGACCACGCCGACTCGGTGGCCGAGTCGATCAAGAACGACATCGACGCCTACATCGCCCGCGAGGGGATCGACGCCCCCACCGAGGAGCGCTACCGACCGGTGTGGGCGCCCGACGGGGGTCCGACGACGCTCGACCTCGACGACGTCGACGCCGTCGTCTGGGCGATCGGCTTCCGCGCGGACTGGTCGTGGCTCGGCGACCTCGGCGTGCTCGACGTCAGCGGCCACCCCCAGCACGAGCGGGGGACCACCGCGGTGCCGGGATTCTCGTTCGTCGGGCTGCCGTGGCTGCACACGTGGGGGTCGGGGCGCTTCCACGCGATCGCCCGGGATGCCGAACACGTCGCCGCCTCGATCGTCGCGGCGTCGCGGGACGTCCTCGCGGTGCGCTGAGCGGCTACCGCGTACTCTCGGGGAATGGCATCCGTCACGATGGCTGCGGTGGCGGCCCATTTCGGTCGCGACGTCGAACGCACGCTCGCCAAACTCCCCGGCATCGTCGAGGACGCCCGCGGGCGCGGGGTCGATCTGCTCGTGCTCCCGGATGCCACGATCGGCGGCTACCTGCTTGACCTCCACCACCCGGTGGAGGAAGGCGACGGCATCCCGCACTCGGTCGAGATCGACGGGCCCGAGACGGCGGCGATCATCGCCCTGGCCGGCGACATGACGGTGTGCTTCGGGATCGCCGAGCGCGCGGTCGAGAACGGTCGGGAGCGGCGCTACAACACAGCGGTGTGCGTCACCGGCGACGGCGTGCTCGGCGTACATCGCAAGGTGCACCTGCCGCTGGGGGAATCCGACGTGTACGCCGCGGGCGAGGAGTTTCGCGCGTTCGACACCCCGGTCGGACGGATCGGCATGCTCATCGACTTCGACAAGACGTTCCCCGAGGCGGCGAGGTCGGTGGCGCTGGACGGCGCGGAGATCATCGCGTGCCTGAGCGCGTGGCCGGCCAGCGTCACCGACCGCTCCGACCGCATCCGCAACGACCGCCAGGCGCACCTGTTCGACCTGTACGACTGCGCGCGCGCCGCCGAGAACCAGGTCTACCTGGTGTCGTCGAATCAGACGGGCGTCCTCGGCGGACTGCGGTTCCTCGGCCAGGCGAAGGTCGTCGACCCCGCGGGCGAGATCGTCGCCAAGACTTGGGCGAAAGGCGGCCTCGCCGTCGCCGAGGCCGACGTCTCCGCCGACGTCGCCCGGGCGCGACGCTCGCTCAACCACCTCGCCCAGCGTGCCGAGCACGCCTACCGGCTGACCGCACCGGCGTAGACCGCCCGCAGCCGCGGAAAGGACGATCATGCGCATCGCGCAACTGACCTACTCCACCAAACCCCGCGGCGGGGTCGTGCACACCCTGGCGCTCGCCGAGGCGCTCGCCGCGTGTGGCCACGACGTCGAGGTGTGGACGCTCGGGCGCGGCGACGACGCGGCGTTCTTCCGTCCGGTCGACCCGCGGGTGCGCGTTCGCGTGGTGCCGTTTCCTCCGCGTGACGGCGAGGGCGTGGGCGAGCGCATCGAACGGTCGATCGAGCTCCTGGCCGCCGCCCTCGACACCGCGGCGGACATCGTCCACGCGCAGGACTGCATCTCGGCGAACGCGGCGCTGCGCCGTGGCATCCCGGTCGTCCGGACGATCCATCATCTCGACGCGTTCACGACCCCCCAACTCGTCGCCTGCCACGACCGCGCCGTGATCGAGCCGGTGGCTCGCCTGTGCGTCTCGCACGCGGTCGCACGGGAGGTGGAGCGCGACTACGGCGTGCGTCCCGCGGTCATCGCGAACGGGGTGGATGCCGAGCGCTTCGGGGCCGCGGCCGGCGTCGACGGGGATGCGGGACGCGCCCGGTGGGCATCGCAGCTCGGCGACTACATCCTGGCGCTCGGGGGGATCGAACCGCGCAAGGGCTCGATCGATCTGCTCGAGGCGTACGCCCTGGTGCGGGAGACGCGCCCCGACGTCCGGCTGGTGTTCGGGGGCGGGGAGACGCTCTTCGACTACCGCGACTACCGCGCGCGGTTCGAAGCGCGGGCGGCGGAGCTCGGCATCGAGCCCACGGTCCTCGGACCCGTCGACGACGACGCCCTGCCCTCCCTCGTCGCCGCGGCCCGCGCCCTGGCGTTCGTCTCGACGAAGGAGGGCTTCGGTCTCGCCGCGATGGAGGCTCTCGCGGCATCCGTCCCCGTCGTGGCGCGCGATCTGCCGGTGATCCGCGAGGTGTTCGGGAACACCGTGCTCTACGCCTCGACCCCGACGGAGATCGCCGAGCGGTTCGACGCGCTGCTCGGCGGTGGCGCCGCGACGGACACCCCGGCGGGGGTCGCCCTCGCCCGCGCGCACACGTGGGACCGCGCCGCGCGCGCGCACGAGGAGTTCTACGCGCGCCTGCCGATCGGCAGCCACTGATGGCGACGCGCACCTTCTCGGCGATCCTCGCCGCCCGGGCCGCGGCCGACCCCGACGAGCCGATCGTCGTCGATGCGGAGGGAACGATGACGGCGGGGGAGTTGGATGCCGCGGCGTCGACGCTCGCGCACGCACTCGTCGACCGCGGTGTCCGGCAGGACGACCTCGTGTCGGTGTCGCTCCCGAACGGCCGCGACATGGTGACGGCCTGCTTCGGGAGCTGGCGGGCGGGGGGCACCCCGCAGCCGCTGTCGAGCGACCTCACTCCGTCGGAGCGGGCCGACCTCGAGGCGCTCGCTCGCCCGGCCGCCGCGATCGGCGTGCAGCCCTCGTCGGATCGCGTCGCCTGGCTGCCCGATGTGCGCCTGCCCGCGCGGACCGGCCCGCTTCCCGACCTGGCGGCGTCGTGTTGGAAGGCGCCGGCGAGCTCGGGATCGACGGGGCGACCGAAGATCGTGCGCGCGGCAGCACCCGCGACCCTCGACCCGTCGCGACCGGTCGCCGAGTTCCTTCCCCGGAGGGCGACGCAGATCGTCGCCGGGCCGCTCTGGCATTCCGCGGTCTTCACGTACGCGTTCCGCGGTCTGCTCACGCAGCATCGCCTGGTGATCCTCGACCGCTTCGACGCGGCTCGCTGGATCGACGCGGTCGAGGCGAATCGAGCCACGTGGGGACTGCTCGTGCCGTCGATGATGGCGCGGTTGTTGCGCCTCCCACCCGAGGTGCGCGCGGTCGAGCGGGTCGCGAGCATCGAGAGCGTGCTGCACATGGGCGCGCCGTGCGCTCCCGCCCTCAAGAGCGCGTTCCTCGACTGGATCGGACCCGAGCGCGTCGACGAGGTGTACGCCGGCAGCGAGTCCAACGGCCTCACCCGCATCACCGGGACGGAATGGCGGGAGCGCCCCGGGAGCGTGGGGCGACCGATCGCGGGAACCGAGATCCGCGTCCGCACCGAGAATGGCACCGACGTCTCCGCCGGCGAGAGCGGTCTGGTGTGGATGCGACGGGGCGACGCGGCGGCGTACTCGTACGTGGGCGCCTCATCTCGCCGTGACGACGACGGGTGGGACACGCTGGGCGACATCGGACACGTGGATGCCGACGGCTATCTGTTCCTGCACGACCGGGCGGACGACATCATCAATCGCGGCGGCGACAAGATCGCTCCCGCCCTGGTCGAGGCCGCGCTGGAGTCCCACCCCGCGGTGGAGGAAGCCGTGGCGTTTGGCGTCGCCGACGACGACCTGGGGCAGGTCGTGCACGCCGCGGTCCGCCTCTCCGACGCGGAAGCCCTTCCGCTCGTCCTGGCGGAGGCTCGGGCCGGGCTCGGCCGGCGGGCGCCCGTCGCCCTCCACCTGTGGCCGACGCCGTTACGGAACGCCGCGGGGAAGGTGCGGCGGTCGGCGCTCGCCGCGCGCATCGGTGGCGGCGGGGACGACGCGCTGACGAGCGACCGCTGAGGGGCGCGACGCGCGTGCTCGTGCGCGTCCCCCGGTGGCGATCGCGGCATCCATGTCTCGTTCCTCCTCTCCAATGAGCGTCCACGAGAACCGGCGCGACGCGCGTCGTCATGTGGCGACGTGGCGCAGGAACGCCTCCGTCGCGTCCAGGCATCGACGAGATCACGGGACTCGCGGAGCTGACCCACGACGCGCGGGGCAACCGCGTGCGCGCGATCTGAGAGTCCGACGCGTCAGTGAGCCTCGGTGGCCGACTCGGAGCCGCCCTCGAGCCGCCCCCGGATGACCGCCGTGATCTCGGCGAGGGCGTCGAGCTGCGCCGGAGTGAGCGCATCCACGACGAGTCGTCGCGCCGTCTCGATGTGCCGCGGGGTCGCGCGGATGAGGTCGCGGCGGCCGTCCGCGGTGAGGCGGACATCGGTCGCGCGCCGATCCTCCACGGAGGCGAACCGCTCGACGAGTCCGCGCTTCTCCAACCGCGCGCACACGTGCGAGAGGCGGGGGAGAGTGGATGCCGTCTCCGCGGCGAGCGCGGACATGCGGAGCGTCTGCTCGGGGGTGAACCGCAGCACCGTGAGCACGGTGAACTCGAAGTGGGTCAGTCGCGAGTCGCGCTGGAGCTGTGCGTCGAGCGCGGCCGGAAGAAGCTGGCTGACGGTGACCAGCCCCACCCACGCCGCCGACTCTTCGGGGGTCATTCGGGGTGCCTGGAATACCACGCGCCCATCCTAGGTTAGTTGTAGCGACAACCAATCGCCCGAGCGGTTGCGACGACACGGACACAGGGAGCGCCTCGTGGATCAGGCATCGACACACTCAGCCCCGTCGTGGAGCGCGCCGGCCGTGCCGACTCCCGGCGCGGCGCCGGACGGCACGCGCATGGACACCGTCGAGCTGCTCGTCAGCGACCTCGACGCGATGACCGACTTCTACCGGCGCGCGGTGACGCTCGACGTCCTCGACCAGACCGGAGCCACCGCGACCCTCGGGCGCGGCGGTCTCGCGTCGATCGTGCTGCGGCAGGAGAAGGACCTGCCGGGCCGCGACAGTCGTGGCGCGGGGCTCTACCACACCGCCATCGTGTTCCAGGATCAGGCGCGGCTCGCTTCCGCCCTGGCATCCATGGCCCAGCACGCCGGGCAGTTGTACGAAGGCTCCGCCGACCACCTCGTCAGTGAGGCGTTCTACTTCCACGATCTCGAGGGCAACGGACTCGAGCTCTACCGCGATCGCCCGCGCGACGAGTGGACGGTCCACGCCGACGGCAGGGTGCAGATGGGGGCGGAGTTCCTCGACCCGAACCAGTTCCTCCAGCGCTGGTACGACCCCGCGGTCGAAGAGAACGGGACGGATGCCACGGCCGCCATCGGACACGTGCATCTCCAGGTGGGGGACATCCCGACGGCGCGCCGCTTCTACCAGGGCATCCTGGGGTTCGACGTGACCGCGGACCTGGGGTCGGCGCTGTTCCTCTCCGCCGGCGGGTATCACCACCACCTCGGCATGAACACGTGGCACAGCGCCGGCGCCGGGCCCCGCGCCGCGACCCTGGGGCTCGGCGACGTGCGCATCCTCGTGCCCACTCGCGACGACGTCGAGGCGTTCGCCGAACGCGTGCGCGACCACGGCATCGCCGCGGCCGACGACGGTCGCACCCTGCGCCTCACCGACCCGTGGGGGACGCGCCTCGCGATCGCCCCCGAACTCGGGTGACGCCCGGCCGCGCCGCGGCTACTGCGCGCGCGTGACGCGGGTCGAGCGTCCCCGGGTGATCGCGAGGGCCACGACGGCGACGACGGCTGCCGCGAGCATGACGATCGCCAAGGGCGCCGCGGTGTCCTCGCCGCCGACGCCCACGAGCGGGGAGACCAGGGCGGCGAGTCCGAATTGCAGGGCGCCGAGCACCGCCGAGGCGCTGCCGGCGACCTGGGGCACCGCGCCGAGAGCCAACGCGGTCGCGTTGCCGAAAACCAGACCGAGCGACCCGATCGCCGTGAGCAACGGCACCGCGAGCCACAGCGCGGGCGCGCCCGAGAAGACGAGGATGGCGAACGCGATCGTCGAGGCCGTCACGAGCGCGAGCCCGAGCGTCAGCACGCTTTCGACCGACCGGGTCGCGGTGAGCTTGGACGACAGCACGCTCACGGCCATGAGCGCGAGCGCGTTCAGGCCGAACAGGAGCCCGTAGCCGACGGTGTCGAGCCCGAGCATGTTCTGGTACACGAACGGGGATGCCGAGATGTACGCCATCATCACCGCGAACCCGAAGGCGAACACCATCGTGTAGCCCAGGAACGCCCGCGATCGCAGCGCGCGCAGGGGCGACCCGGAGGCGGCACGCTCGGCGCGCAGCGCGTCGCGGCGCGTCCGCAGGTGCGTCTCCCGCACGACCACCAGCACGGAGACGAACATCGCGACCGACAGTCCGAGGACGATCCCCAGGAGCCCTCGCCAGCCGAGCGGCCCGGTGAGCAGTCCGCCCAGGAGCGGGGCAACGACCGGGGCGACGCCGCCGACGAGCATCATGAGCGAGAACGCGCGGGCGGCGGACTTCCCGGTGGCGAGGTCGGAGATGACGGCACGGCCGATGACCATGCCGGCCGCGCCGCCGAGACCCTGGAACAAGCGCGCGGCGATGAGGACGCCGACATTCGGCGCGAAGACGGCGACCACGCTCGCGACGACGCAGAGCGCGGCTCCGAACACGAGGGGCGGCACGCGACCGAATCGGTCGGAGAGCGGGCCGAAGACGAGCTGGCCGGCGGTCACGCCGACGAGGAAGGCGGTCAGCGTGAGCTGGACGGCCGTCGCGGACGCCGTCAGGTCGGTGGTCATCTGCGGGAAGGCCGGGAGGTACAGGTCGGTCGCGAACGGGGCGACAGCGCTCAGGAGGCCGAGGACGAGCAGGAGAGGCATCGTGATGTCTCTCGACGGCGAGGAGGAGGCGGCCGCGGGGATGCGGAGGGAGGCGGTGTTCGTCGTCATGGTTATGAAAGCATAACTGAATTCTCTCCGATGGTACAGTGGCCCGGTGAAGCCCGCGGTCTCCGATGGTGTCCTCGCCGCGTTCGCCGACGTCGTCATGCGTATCGCGCGTGAGATCGATCCGAACGGTCCCCACGGACTCGACATCGTTCCGCTCACCGGGACCGAAGCGCTCGTGATGCGATGGGTGCACCACAATCCGGGCACCTCGCCGAGCGCCGTGGCCGAGGCCACCGCGCTGCAGCGCAGCAACTGCAGCGTCGCGCTCCGCTCGCTGGTGGCGAAAGGCATGATCGAACGCCAGACGGCGCCGGATGACGCGCGGGCGGTCCGCCTGCTCCCGACCCCTCTCGCCGACCGGAGCGTGGAGAAGCTGCACGCCTACTGGGCCGACCGTCTGCGCGCCGCCCTCGACGACGACCAGAAGGGGTTCGCGGATGCCGCCGAGCTCCTGATCCGCGTCGAGGACGGGCTGCGCCGCCACCCCGCGGCACCCGTCTCGGACTGAGCCGGTTCCTCGGTGCGCCTCGCGCGGGTGTTACGTCCGGCTACGCCGCGGATCGCCCGCACCCACGGCATCCCGTAGCTTCATCTCACCGAATCCCTCGAAGGCAGGTGAAGCCATGTCCCGCACGATCTCGTCGACAGTCCACCCGATCCAGCGCTGCATGGCATCCGCCAACCCGAGCGCGTGGTGGGACGCTCTGGTCGTCGCCGCCGACAGCGCGGGCGTGACCCTCGCCCTGCTCGACGGATCGACGGTGCGCCTGCGGGTCGTCGGCCCGTCCGTCGACATCGCAGTGGGGGAGCCCGTGGCCTACCACCCGGTCGCGGAACTGCTCAGCGCGACGGCGGTCGTCACGACCGCTCGCGTGGCCTGAACGCGAAGCGGCGTCAGCGCCCGCGGAACGTCGGCTTCCGCTTTGCCTGGAACGCCGCGAACCCCTCGCGATAGTCGTCTGAGTCGCACAGCTCGGCCTGGGCGCGGTTCTCCAGCTCCAGAGCCTCCCAGAACCCGACCCGCGGGTCGCGCAGGCGGGCGACGAGCCGCTTGCTCTCGAGGAACGCGCGGGTGGGGCCGGATGCGGCCGTCGTCGCGGCACCGTGGGCGATCGCCTGCAGGTCGTCCGGGGGCAGTGCGCGCGAGAACAGTCCGGAGCGCACCGCTTCCTCCCCCGACATGAGCTGCCCCGAGTAGATGAGATCCAGCATCCGGTGCGCGCCGAGCCGGTCGAAGAACAGCGCGTGTCCGCCCGAGTCGAGCGTGGCGCCGAGGGCGGCGAACGGCGAGCCGATCTTGGCGTCGGCGGAGACGTACACGACATCCGTCGCGATGAGCAGCCCCAGTCCGACGCCGAGGCTCGCCCCCTGCGCCGCCGCGAACGTCGGTGCGGGGAACTCCGCCATGCGCCGCAGGAGCGGGGTGAGGAGGCCGTCGAGATACCCCCCTACGTCATCGCTCCGCGGGTCGACCTCCGAGATGTCGCGGCCGGCGCAGAACGCGCGGCCCTCGCCGCGCAGGAGCAGCGCACGCACGCCGTCGGCTTCGGCCCGCGCGTAGGCCGCGTCGAGATCGAGCAGGGCCTGCTCGTTCAGGGCGTTGAGCTTCCCGGGACTGTTCAGGGTGATCACGGCGAGCGTGGCATCCGTCCCGGCTTCTTCGAGGGCGTAGTCGATCACGGGAGCCTCACACGTCGTAGTCGACGACGACGCGATCGCTCGTCGGGTGGGACTGACAGGTCAAGACGTACCCGCGCTCGAGTTCGTCGGGTTCGAGCGCGTAGTTCTCGGTCATGTGGACGCTTCCGGACACCACCCGTGCGCGGCACGTGCCGCACACCCCGCCCGCGCACGCGAACGGAACGTCGGGACGTGCCCGCAGGGCCGCCGTGAGGATCGACTCGTGCGCGCTGACGGGCGATGTCACGGTGGCCGAGGTCCCGTCCAGGGTGACCTCGATCGACCGCACGGGTTCGTCGTCACGCACCACGACGGGTGTGCCGCCCGAGCCGCCCGACGGAGCCTCTCCGGTCGTGAACAGTTCGAAACGCACGTCCGCGGCGGCGACGCCGACGCTCGCGAGCACCTCGCGACACAGCTGGACGAGGTCGAGCGGGCCGCACAGGAACCACTCGTCGACGGTCTCGGGACGCACCAGCGACGACAGGATCAGGCGGAGCCGGTCCTCGTCGATCCGCCCCGAGAGCACGGGCGCGGTTCGCTGCTCGCGGGAGAGCACGTGGTGGATCGCGAACCGCGTCGGGTAGCGGTCCTTCAGGTCGGCCAGCTCGTCGACGAACATCACGTCGGTCGACGAGCGGTTCGTGTACAGCAGGGTGAACGTCGACGTCTCCGACACGGAGAGGAAGAATGCCGCGAGCGCCATGATCGGCGTGATCCCCGAGCCCGCGGCGATGCCGACGATGTTCCCCGTCGACACGTCGGGCCGCATCGAGACGAATGTGCCCTGCGGGCTCATGACGTCGATCTCGTCTCCGGGGCGCAGTTGCGTCTGCGCCCAGGACGAGAAGCGTCCGCCGGGGTCGCGTTTGATGCCCACCGCGAGCATCCCCGGGGTCGGGGGGCGGCAGATCGAGTAGGACCGCCGGACCTCCTGGCCGTCGATCCTCGCGCGGAGGGCGACGTACTGCCCGGGGGCGTAGTCGAAGGCGTCGGCGAGGGCCTCGGGCACGGTGAACGTCACCTCCACGGCATCCGCCGTCAGGGGTCGGACGTCGGCGACGCGCAGAGTATGGAATCGCGCCCGGCGGCGCCCGGTCGTGCGGACCTCGGTCAACGTCATGCTCAGTGCACCTTGAAGTGGTCGAAGGGTTCCCGGCACTCGACGCACTCGTACAGCGCTTTGCACGAGGTCGAGGCGAAGCGGGAGATCTCGCGGGTGTCGAGTGATCCGCAGCGCGGGCACCGGACGCCGATGCGCAGGCGGATGGGCCCCACGGCGGCGCGACCCGTCGGCGGGGCGATGCCGTACTCGATGAGCTTGCGCTTGCCGGCGTCGGTCATCCAGTCGGTCGTCCACGCGGGGGCGAGCACGGTGCGCACGCGCACGTCGTCGAAGCCGGCGTCGGTCAGGGCGAGGACGAGGTCGGCGCGGATGGTGTCCATCGCGGGGCACCCCGAATACGTCGGGGTGATCGTGACGACGACGGCGCCCTCGCGCATCTCGACGTCGCGCAGCACCCCGAGGTCGTCGATGGTCAGCACGGGAACCTCGGGATCGCAGACGGATGCCGAGACCCGGCGGGCCCGGTCGAGATCGGTGTCGGCGCTCACCACGTCGCTCCCGGGTGCTGCCGTGCGAGGACCTGCATCTCGGCGAGGAGGAAGCCGAGGGTCGGGAAGTGCCTTCCCTCGCGCCCCCTGCCCGAGGCGATCGGCGACCGGGGGACGTCGAGCCCCTCCTCGGCGAGCACCGCGTCGATGACGCCGTCGAACCGGCCCCGCAGACGCGACGGGCGCACCGCCACCCCCTCGAGGTCGTCGATGAGCGCGTCGTCGCGGAACAGCTCGTCGACGTACGGCCACATGTCCGTCAGGCCCGCGATCATGCGCTCGCGGGAGAACGCGGTGCCGCCGGCGAGGCGCAGGGTCCACTGCACGGCGTGATCGCGGTGGTAGTCGACTTCCTTCACGGCCTTGCCGGCGATGGCGGCGAGCCCGGGATCGGCGGATGCCGCGAGCTCGCTGTACAGCTCGTACTGGTACACCGAGGCGATCAGCTGACGTGCGATGGTGTGGGCGAAATCGCCGTTGTCCTGTTCGAACAGCCACGCGCACCGGAACTCGGGTTCGTCGCGGAAGTAGGCGAGATCGTCCTCGCTGCGTCCGTCGTACGACCCGGCGAAACGCAGGAGCGATCGGGCGTGTCCGAGCAGGTCGAGGGCGATGTTGCCCAACGCCACGTCCTCCTCGAGTTCGGGGGCGTTCGCGATCCAGCGCGAGAGCTGCTGCGAGAGGATCAACGCGTCGTCGCCGAGGCGCAGGGCGTACTCCGCGACCTCCGCGGTCCTCGCCCGCTCGGCCGCGCCCTGCAGCTCGTCGGACAGTGTGTGCACGTCGACGGACACGTCGCCGTGCGGATCGTCGATGTCGGTCGTGTCGTGAGCGGTCATAGGTGGGGCACCCCCTCCGACGCCGTGTAATGGACGGCGTGACGGTAGTTCTTGCCCGCGGGCGACTCGAAGAACGCGCCCTTGGATCCGGGATCGCTGGTCGTGACGGCATCCGAGGGGACGACCCAGATCGAGACGCCTTCGCTGCGCCGCGTATAGAGATCGCGGGCGTTGCGGACGGCGAGATCGGCATCGGGCGCGTGGAGCGAACCGACGTGCACGTGGCTCAGGCCGCGGTTCGCGCGGACGAAGACCTCCCACAGCGGCCAGGTCTCGGTGGGGTCAACGCCGGGCGTGGGCATCAGGCCGCCGCCTCGGTCATGACCGCGGACTTCTTCGCGGCGTACGCGGCGGCCGCTTCGCGCACCCAGGCGCCCTGCTCGTGCGCGTCGCGACGATTCTGGATGCGCACCGCGTTCATCGGCCCGCGACCGGCGATGACCTCGTGGAACTCGGTCCAATCGATCTCGCTCGTGTGCCAGCGCTCCTCCTTCTCGTCCCAGCGCAGTTCGGGGTCGGGGAGGGTGACGCCCAAGACCTCGGCCTGCGGGACGAGCATGCCGATGAACCGCTGACGCAGTTCGTCGTTGGAGAACCGCTTGATCTTCCACGCCGTGGACTGCGCCGAGTTCGGCGACTGGTCGTCGGGCGGTCCGAACATCATGAGCGAGGGCCAGTACCAGCGGTTCACGCTCTCCTGCGCCATCGCCCGCTGGGCGTCGGTGCCGCGCATCAGCGTCAGCAGGATCTCGAAGCCCTGCCGCTGGTGGAACGACTCCTCCTTGCAGATGCGGACCATCGCGCGTCCGTACGGCCCGTAGGACGCCCGGCACAGCGGCACCTGGTTGCAGATCGCGGCGCCGTCGACGAGCCAGCCGATCGCGCCCATGTCGGCCCAGGTGGGGGTCGGGTAGTTGAAGATCGAGGAGTACTTGGCGCGGCCCTCGATGAGCTGGCGGGTCATCTCGTCGCGGGTGATGCCGAGCGTCTGCGCGGCGGAGTAGAGGTACAGGCCGTGGCCCGCCTCGTCCTGGACCTTCGCCATCAGGATCGCCTTGCGCGCGAGGCTCGGCGCGCGGGTGATCCAGTTCCCCTCGGGCTGCATCCCGATGATCTCGGAGTGCGCGTGCTGGGAGATCTGGCGGATGAGCGTCTTCCGATACGCCTCGGGCATCCAGTCCCGGGGCTCGATGCGCTGATCGGCGGCGATGAGCGCGTCGAACTCGTCCTGGAGTTCGGTCGGAGTGGGTGCGGTCATTGTCTGCTCCTCGGTGGCGGTGTTCGACAATTTACAGAACGATCGTTCAGTTATCAAGCGCGCAGGTCGTAGACGCGCTTGTATTTCCCCTCGCTGCGGGCGAGGGTTCCGGGCTCCTCCACCCGCACGGCCACGGTCGTGCCGACGTGCACCTTGATGCGCTGACGCAGGACCTGGGCGGCTTGCTCGCACACCTCCCGTTCGAGGTCGGGATGCCGCTCGATGCGGACCGTCATGGCATCCATCCGCCCCTCGCGCGTGAGCTCGAGCACGAAATGCGGGGTGAGGGACTCGATGCCGATGACCAGCTCCTCGATCTGCGTCGGGAAGAGGTTCACGCCGCGCAGGATGATCATGTCGTCGTTGCGGCCCGTGATCTTCTCGATGCGGCGCATGGTCGGGTAGGCCGTGCCCGGGAGGAGGCGCGTGAGGTCGCGCGTCCGGTAGCGGATGACCGGGAACGCCTCCTTCGTGAGCGAGGTGAACACGAGCTCGCCGATCTCCCCGTCAGGGAGGGGCGTTCCGGTGTCGCCGTCGATCGTCTCCGGGAGGAAGTGGTCCTCCCAGACGTGCGGGCCGTCCTTGGTGAGCGCGCTCTCGCTCGCGACGCCCGGCCCCATCACTTCGCTGAGCCCGTAGATGTCCACGGCGTCGATGTTCAGGCGGCGTTCGATCTCCTGCCGCATCTGGTTGGTCCACGGCTCCGCACCGAGCACGGCCACGCGGAGCGACGTCTCGCGGGGGTCGAGGCCCGCCTCTTCGATGGCATCCGCGATCGTGAGCAGGTAGCTCGGCGTGCACAGGATCGCCGTCGGCTGGAAGTCGGTGATCAGCTGCACCTGCCGCGCCGTCTGGCCCCCGGACATCGGGATCACGGTGGCGCCGAGGCGCTCGATGCCCGCGTGCGCTCCGAGGCCGCCGGTGAACAGGCCGTAGCCGTAGGCGTTGTGCACCCGGTCGCCGGGGCGGATGCCCGCTGCGGCCAGGGAACGGGCGATGAGGTCCGCCCAGCGGTCGAGGTCGCCGGCGGTGTAGCCCACGACGGTGGGGCGGCCCGTCGTCCCCGACGAGGCGTGGATGCGGCGCACGTCCTCCATCGGCACGGCGAACATGCCGAACGGGTACGTGGCGCGAAGGTCCTCCTTCGTCGTGAAGGGGAGCAGTCGCACGTCGTCGAGGCTTCGGATGTCGGCGGGGGAGACCCCGGCGTCGTCGAACTTCGCGCGGTACAGCGGGACGTTCTCGTAGGCGTGGCGCACGGTCCACTGCAGGCGTGCGAGCTGCGTCGCCCGCAGCTCGGGGGAGGTCAGCGTGAGCGCGTCGGCGGGGGCGGCGGTCGTCGGCATGGGTGACTCCTTCATCACGGATGCCATTATCCAAACGATCGGTCAGGAAATCGAGTGGGCGGAGGGTGCACAGGAGTGTGCACGGCGTGCACGATGGGCGCCCGAGCCTGTGCACGTCCGCGCACGCTTCCTACCGTCGGACACAGCGGACGCCGTCGTCCGCCCGACAAGGAGGACCACTGTGAGCACCGCAGTCACGATCACCGAGTCCGTCTCGGTGCCCGAGGGCGAGGGCCGCCCGATTCCGGACGCCGCCACGCGAGAGATCATCGGCTACGCGCCGGTGCACACGCTCGCCGACCTGGACCGCGCCGTGGCGGCGGCGGAGGCGGCGCAGCCGGCCTGGGCCGCCCTCGGTCACGCGGAGCGCAGCCGCATCCTGAACGAGATCGCCGACGACATCGAAGCCCACGCCGAAGAACTCGCCCGGCTCCTCTCACGGGAACAGGGCAAGCCGCTCAACGGCCCCAACGCCCGATTCGAGGTCGGGGCGTGCGCCCTGTGGCTGCGCACCGCCGCCGACACCCCGCTCGAGCCCGAGGTGGTCTTCGAGCACGAGGGGTCTCGCGCCGAGGTGCACTACGACCCGCTCGGCGTCGTCGGGGCGATCGGTCCCTGGAACTGGCCGATGATGATCAGCGTGTGGCAGATCGGCCCGTCGCTGCGGATGGGGAACACCGTCGTCGCCAAGCCCAGCGAGTACACGCCGCTCTCGGTCCTCGCCCTCATCGAGGTCTTCAACCGGCACCTGCCCGAGGGCGTGCTGACCGGCATCTCCGGCGATCGCGAGGTGGGCGCCGCGATCGCGGGCCACCCGGGGTTCGCCAAGATCATGTTCACCGGATCGACCGCGACCGGACGCAAGATCGTGGAGTCGTCGGCGCACAACCTGGCCCGTCTGACCCTCGAGCTCGGCGGCAACGACGCCGGGATCGTCCTGCCGGGCACGGACGTCGCCGCGATCGCGGAGGGTCTGTTCTGGGGCATCTTCATCAACACGGGCCAGACCTGCGCCGCGCTCAAGCGGCTGTACGTCCACGAGTCGCAGTACGAAGACGTCGTCCAGGCGCTCGCGGGCCTGGCCGCGGCGATGCCGATGGGCAACGGCCTGAGCGAGGACACCGTCCTCGGGCCCCTGCAGAACGAGAAGCAGTTCGACATCGTCCGCGACCTCGTCGACGACGCCCGTGCGCGCGGCGCGCGGATCGTCGCGGGCGGTCGGCCGGCCACCGAGCTCGGCCCGCTGTTCTACGAGACCACCATCGTCGCCGACATCGAGGACGGCGCCCCGCTCGTCGACGAGGAGCAGTTCGGGCCCGTCGTGCCCGTGATCAAGTACACGGACATCGACGACGCCGTCGCCCGCGCCAACGCCTCCTCGCAGGGACTCGGCGCCTCGGTGTGGGCGAACGACCCGGAGGACGCGATCGCCGTCGCCGCGCGCGTTCAGGCCGGCACCGTCTGGATCAACCAGCACGGCGCGATCAACCCGCACGTGCCGTTCGGCGGCATCAAGGCATCCGGCTACGGCCAGGAGTTCGGCGTCGCAGGACTCAAGGCGGTCGCAGCGCCCAAGGTCATCCAGCGCTGAGGGACGCCACACCGTCGCGAGGGCGGGACCCGCTCAGTCCGGAGGCGTGCGGTTCGTCGTGACCGACCGCCCGCGCACCTCCGCGACGATCGCGCCGGATTCGTCCGAGACGCGCACGTCGTAGAGGCCGGTGCGCCCCGACCGCGCGCGCCGGACGGCGTGCGCGGTCAGGGTCTGGCCTGCCGTGGTGGAGCGGAGGAACGCGATGTCGGCCCCGGCGGCGACCGTCACCCGATCGTCCTCGTTGCACGCGATCGCGAAGGCGGTGTCGGCGAGGGCGAAGACGAACCCGCCGTGGGTGATCGCGAACCCGTTCAGCATGTCGGGGCGGACGGTCATCGTCACGAGCGCGTCCCCCGGCTCGGCGCGCTCGACGACCATCCCGAGCAGGGCGGATGCCGCATCCCGAGCCATCATGTCGGCGGCACCGCTCACGCCACGGCCTCCGCCGCGGTCGGCCACTCCTTCGCCACGAGGGTCAGGACGTCGTACTCGGCCACGAGCTCGTCGCGATCGTTGCGGATGACGGCATCCCACCGGACCTCGCCGTACTCGTCGGTCTCGCGCGGCGTGATCTGCTTCGCGGTGAGCGTCACGCGGATGCGGTCGCCGGGCACGACGGGGGTGACGAAGCGGAGGTTCTCCAGGCCCGAGTTGGCCAGGACGGGGCCCGGGTCGGGGTCGACGAACAGGCCCGCCGCCCACGACACGAGCAGGTACCCGTGGGCGACCCGCCCCGGGAAGAACGGGTTCGCGGCGGCCGCGTCCTCGTCCATGTGGGCGTAGAAGGTGTCACCCGTGAAGCGCGCGAACGTCTCGATGTCCGCGAGCGTCACCTCGCGCTCGGTCGAGTCGACGCGGTCGCCGATGCGGAGGTCTGTCAGCGGCTTGCGGAACGGGTGCGTTCCGGTCGCGTCGGCCGCAGCTCCGGTGTGCCACACCCCCGTGAGGGCGGTCAGCATGCGCGGCGTCCCCTGGATCGCGGTGCGCTGCATGTAGTGGAGGACGGCGCGGATGCCGCCCAGTTCCTCGCCGCCGCCCGCGCGGCCGGGGCCGCCGTGGACGAGGTGCGGCACGGGGGAGCCGTGCCCGGTCGAGGTGCGCGCGTCATCGCGATCGAGCACGAGCACGCGCCCGTTGTAGGCGCCGATGCCCGAGACGAGCGCGACGGCGACCTCCGGGTCGTGGGTCGCGACGCTCGTGACGAGCGATCCGCCACCGCGGCGGACGAGGGCGACGGCCTCGTCGATGCTCCGGTAGCCGAGCAGGCTCGTCACCGGCCCGAACGCCTCGATCTCGTGCACGGCGCTCCCCGCCTCGGCGTCGGCGGCGTCGAAGGACACCACGAGCGGCTCCAGGAACGCGCCCCCGTCCGCGGGGCCGGTGGTCCCGTCGGCACGGCGCACCGGCGGGTCCTCGAGCGATCCGACGACGAGGTGGCCGCCGGCATCCACCAGGGCGCGGACGCTCCGGCGCACCTCGTCGCGCTGCTCCGTCGAGACGAGGGGACCCATCGTCACCCCCTCGGCTCGGGGATCGCCGATCACCACGCGCGTGGAGATCGTCTGCGTCAGCGCCTCCACGATCGCGGGACGGACCTCTTCCGGCACGATCGCCCGGCGGATCGCGGTGCACTTCTGCCCGGCCTTGGTCACCAGCTCGGCGAACAGCTGCCGCACGTACGCATCGAACTCGGGGGTTCCGGGGGTCGCGTCGGGGCCGAGGACCGACGCGTTGATCGAGTCGGTCTCGCTGGTGAACCGCACCCCGTGCCGCACGCGCGAACGCAGACGCTCCGCCGTCGCCGCACTGCCGGTGAAGCCGACGCTGTCACCGAGGTCGAGCGCTTCGAGGAGCCCCGGCACGCTGCCGCTGACCAGCTGCAGAGAGCCGGCGGGCAGCAGCCCCGACTCGACGAGGATCCGCACCCACGCCTCGGCCACGTAGCCGGTCGGGGTCGCCGGCTTCACGATCGTGGGAACGCCGGCCAGGAACGCGGGGGCGAACTTCTCCAGTGCTCCCCAGACGGGGAAGTTGAACGCGTTGATCTGCACCGCGACCCCGGACAGGCGCGTGTACACGTGCCGTCCCAGGAACGAGCCGTCCTTCGACAGCGGCTCGGGCGGCCCGTCGACGATGATCCGGGAGTTGGGCAGCTCGCGCCGGCCCTTCGACGAGTACGTGAACAGCACACCGATGCCGCCGTCGACGTCGCTGAGGTTGTCGCGCGCGGTCGCTCCCGTGTGCGCCGAGAGCGCGTAGAGCTCCGCCTTGCGCTCGCTGAGCGCGATCGCGAACTGCTTCAGCAGCAGCGCGCGCTGGTGGAAGGTCAGGGCGCCGAGGCTGTCCTGGCCGACCGTGCGCGCGTGGGTCAGGACCGCGGGCAGGTCGAGGCCGGCGGTGCTCACCCGGCCGACCTCCTCACCCGTCGACGCGTCGCGCACGCTCGTCGCGTCGATGTCGTCGGTGTCGGCCGGCGACCACCAGGCATCCTGCACGTAGCTCTCCAACAGCCGGGTCATCACTCACTCCATTCGTAGAAGCCCGAGCCGCTCTTGCGGCCCAGGTGCCCTTCGGCGACGAGACGTCGCAGCAGTGCGGGAGGGGCGAAGCGTTCGCCGAACGCCGCCTCGAGTTCTTCGGCGATGCCCAGGCGCACGTCGAGGCCGACGATGTCGGTCGTGCGCAGCGGGCCCATCGGATGCCGGTACCCGAGCTCCATCGCGGTGTCGATGTCGGCGGCCGAGGCGACGCCCTCCTCGAGCATGCGGATCGCCTCGAGGCCGAGCATCACGCCCAGGCGGCTGGAGGCGAAACCGGGAGAGTCGCGCACCGTGACGGCGGTCTTGCCGATCGCCGCGACCCACCCGCGCGCCGCGTCGGCGAGGGCGGGGGCGGTGGCGCTGCCCAGGACCACCTCGACGAGCGCCGAGGTGGGCACGGGGTTGAAGAAGTGCAGCCCGAGCAGCCGGTCGGGGCGGCGGAGTGCGGCTCCCAGCGCGTCGATCGAGATCGACGAGGTGTTGCTGGCCAGAGCGGATGCCGCGGGCAGGGTGCGCTCGATCCGGGCGAGCGCATCCTCCTTGAGGGCGCGGTCCTCGGGCACGGCCTCGATGACGAGCTCGGCCGCGGCGAAGACGTCGAGGTCCGTGCCGACGGAGAGAGCGGCATCCACCTCGGCCGCGGATCTCGACGTGGCGCGGCGCTCGACGGAGCGGACGACGCTCTGGCGGATGCGGTCGGCCGCGGCCTCGGCGGACGCGCGGTCGCGCTCGACGACGTCGACGCGGCTGCCGGCGAGGAGGAAGGCGTGCGCGATTCCCGCTCCCATCCGTCCGCCCCCGAGAACGCCGACGCGGGCGGGGACGACGGCGGGCGTGTCCGTGGTGGTCTGGTCGCTCATCGCTGGTCCTTCCGTGCGCGCCGCTCCAGGAACGCGGTCATGCGGGCGCGCTTGTCGTCGCTGTCGAAGAGTTCGGCCTGCAGCTCGAGCTCGATCGCCGGATGAGCTTCCGGCGGCGCCAGCAGGGCGCGTTTGGTGAGTTCCGTCGCGCGGGGGCTGTTGCGTGCGATCCGGTCGGCGAGCTCGTGCGCGGCGGTCAGCAGCGCGGCGGGCTCGTGCAGGGCCGACACGAGCCCCCAGTCGAGGGCGGTGTCCGCGTCGACGGTGCGTCCGGTGAGGAGGAGGTCGCTCGCGCGGGCGTGACCGACGATCTCGGGCAGGCGCCAGGTGGCACCGGCGGCCGCGATGATCCCGAGGCTCGTCTCGGGGTTGCCGAACCGGGCGCGGGGCGTCGCGATCCGGATGTCGGCCGCGTAGGCGAGCTCGGCGCCACCCCCGAGCGCGTACCCGTCCACGGCGGCGATGACCGGCATCGGCAGGGCGCGGATCCGCCGGAAGACGGTGGAGTTGATGCCGCGCCGCGCGTCGGCGGCGGTGCGCTCGCGGAGCTGCGCGATGTCGGCGCCGGAGGCGAACACGCCGTCCGCCCCGGTGAGGATGAGCGTCTTCGGGGTGGTCTCGAGGTGCGCGCACAGGTCGTGCAGCTCGTCCACCATCCGCTGGTCGATCGCGTTGCGGGTGGCGGGTCGGTCGAGGGTCGCGACGACCCGATCGGCGCCCTCCTCGAGTCGCACGGAGGGGTCAGGCATCCCGGACCTCCGTCACGCGCTCGATGATGATCGCCTGCCCCTGCCCCACGCCGACGCACATGGTCGCGAGCCCGTAGCGGGCGTCTTCGCGTTCGAGGCGGCCCATGAGGGTGACGACGAGTCGCGAACCGCTCGATCCGAGGGGGTGGCCGAGGGCGATCGCGCCCCCGTCGGCATTGACGATGTCGGCGTCGAGACCGAGCCTCCGGATGGAGGCGAGCGACTGGCTCGCGAAGGCCTCGTTCAGCTCGACCGCGCCGAGATCGCCCACGCCGAGCCCCGCCTTGGCGAGCGCCTTCTCGGTGGAGGGGACGGGGCCGAGCCCCATGATCTCGGGTGCCAGCGCGGCGGCGGCGTGGGAGACGACCCGGGCCCGGGGGATGAGCCCGTAGCGCTGCACGGCCGCGGCGCTGGCCACGACGAGGGCGGACGCTCCGTCGTTGAGCGAACTGGAGTTGCCCGCCGTCACGACGTCCCCGCCCGCGACGACGGGGCGGAGCTTCGCGAGGACCTCGGCGGACGTGTCGCGGCGCGGGCCCTCGTCGGTGTCGACGGTTCCGCCCGCGGTCGGCACGGGCACGATCTCGGCGGCGAAGCGGCCCGCGTCGATCGCGGCGACGGCGCGGGCGTGGCTGCGCAGGGCGAACGCATCGGCGTCCGCGCGGGTCACGCCGTCGAGGCGCGCCACCTCTTCGGCGGTCTCCGGCATGGAGTACGCGGCCTTGTCGCGGGCCGTGAGCCGCGGGTTGGTGAAGCGCCAGCCGATGGACGTGTCGTACGCCTCGCCCGGCTTGGCCCACGCGCGGGCGGGCTTGGCCTGCACCCAGGGCGCGCGGGTCATGGATTCGACACCGCCGGCGACCACGATGTCGGCGTCGCCGGCGCGGACGGCGTTCGCGGCGAGGGTGATCGCGGACATGCCCGAGGCGCACAGTCGGTTGACGGTGATTCCGGGGATCTCGTCGGGCAGACCCGCCAGCAGCACCGCCATGCGCGCGACGTTGCGGTTGTCCTCACCCGCCTGGTTCGCCGCGCCGAGGATCACCTCGTCGATCGCGGCCGCCGGGACCCCGGCGCGATCGACCGCCGCGCGCACGACGAGGGCGGCGAGATCGTCGGGGCGGACCCCCGACAGCGCGCCGCCGTAGCGGCCGACCGGTGTGCGTGCGCCGCCGATCAGGTAAGCCTCGGACATCGTCATCCTCTCCGTCGCCCTCGACGCTTTGCAGAACGAGCGTTCAGTAATAGTGTCAAGAGTCCCGCTCCTCGGCAAGGACGGCCGCTCGGTCGACGTGACGGGGTGCGTGCGGGGCACACGATCGGGCGTCCCCGGCACAGTCGGGATGCCGCGACCGTCGGGCCCCGCCCGGCGAGGGGCCAGACTGGAGGCATGACGGTGGATGCGACGCAGGCCGCGGTACGCCGCGGCCGTCCCGGGTACGACCGCGAGCAGGTGATCACGATCGCCGTTCAGCTGTTCAACGACCAGGGCTACGACGCGACGAGCGTCGCGGACCTCGCCACGAAGCTCGGACTGACGAAGTCCGCGCTCTATCACCACGTCGAGTCGAAGGAAGCGATCCTGCGCGTCGCCCTCGACGATGCGCTCTCCGCCCTGGAGGGGGCCCTCGACGAAGCCCTCGCCGCCCACGACGTCGCCATCGACCGGTTGCGGCACATCGTCGCCGGCGCGGTCGCGGTCCTCGCCGCGAAGCTTCCCCAGGTCACCCTCCTGCTGCGTGTCCGGGGGAACAGCGACATCGAGCGCGCGGCGCTCGAGCGACGCCGCTCGTTCGACCACCGTGTCACCGCGATCGTCCGCGACGCCCAGGCGGAGGGCGCTCTCGCCGACGACATCGAGGCCTCCGTCGCCACGCGCCTCATCTTCGGGATGGTCAACTCCCTCACCGAGTGGTACCGACCCGGTGGACCGGTCACGCCGGACCGCCTCGCCGACGACGTCCTGCGTATCGCGCTGGACGGGCTCGACCGGGCGCCGCGAGGGGAATCGTGAGCGCCGTGGATGCCGAAGCGAAAGCCAGCCCGCAGGAGCCGTGGCGGATCGCTCTCGGCGCCCTCGACGAGAAGCTCGGGATCACCGTCGTGGAGCAGTCGGTCGCGGCGGTCGTGGCCACGATGCCCGTCGCGGGCAACACCCAATCCCTCGGCCGTCTGCACGGCGGGGGGAGTGCCGCGCTCGCCGAAGCGGTCGGATCCTGGGCGGCGCTGGTCTACGCCTCGACCCACGGCAAGGTCTGCGTGGGGGTGGACCTGAACATCACGCACCACCGCGGCGCACGGGCGGGGACCATCCGCGCCACCGCGACGCCGCTGCATCTCGGCGCGCGCTCCACGAGTCACCAGATCGTCATCGAGCACGAGGACGGCGCTCACCTCGCGACCGCCCGCATCACCAACTTCCTGCTCGATCCGCACTGATCGCCGCGCAGCCGGGTCCGATGCGCGTCGGGCACACCATCGTGCGCGCGAGGCGTACCCGGGCGGACCGGCCGCGCGCATTCTTCTAGGCACAGGGCGACAGCGCCCTCTGTTCAAGGAGGAACGACAATGGCAGATCTCACCGACACCGCCGACTACGTCGTCGTCGGAGCCGGCTCGGCGGGAAGTGCGATCGTGCGCCGGCTCGTCGACGCGGGCCACAGCGTCCACGTCATCGAAGCGGGCGGCGTCGACAGCAGCCCCCACATCCACTCCCCGCAGGGGTGGCCGGCCCTGCTCATGTCCGAGAACGACTGGGCGGTGATGACGACGCCGCAGGAGCACCTCGGCGGGCGCGTGGTGTACTGGCCCCGGGGGAGGACCCTCGGCGGATCCAGCTCGCTCAACGGCATGATCTACATGCGGGGAGATCGCAGCGACTACGACGGCTGGGCCGCGGCCGGCGCCGACGGGTGGTCCTGGAGCGATGTCCTGCCCTACTTCCTCCGGTCCGAGGACCACGCGGACGGGGCCGACGAGTACCACGGCAGCGGCGGACCTCTCCACGTCGAGCGGATCCCCGAGGACAAGCGCAACCCCGTGGCGGCCGCGTTCGTGGAGGCCGCGGTCCAGGCGGGCCTCGACCGCACCGATGACTTCAACCGCGATCGCCTGGACGGTGCGGGCTTCAACCACACCACGACCAAGGACGGTCAGCGCCACAGCGCGTGGCAGGCCTACGTCGCCCCGATCGCGGACAGCGATCTCCTGGCGGTCACCGCGGGAGCACTGGTCCACCGCGTCCTCGTCGAGGACGGCCGTGCCGTCGGCGTCGAGTACTCGGTCGACGGCGCGATCGCTCGCGCCTCCGCGCGATCCGAGATCATCGTCTCGGCCGGTGCGATCGGATCGCCCGCGATCCTCCTGCGCTCGGGCATCGGACCGCGCGAGCACCTCCAGGAGATCGGCGTGGACGTCGTCGCCGACGTCCCCGGCGTGGGGGAGAACCTGCACGACCACCTGCTGGTCAGCGTGCTGTACGAATCGACCGACCCCGTCCCCGCGGGTCAGTGGAACCTCCTGGAGAGCCAGTTCTACGCGCGCTCCTCGGAGTGGGACGGTCCCGCGCCCGACCTGCAGCCCCTGTTCATCCACCTCCCGTACCCGACCGACGGCGGCGCCGCCCCCGAGCAGGGGTACACGATCGTCGCCGGAACGGTGCGGCCGTACTCGCGCGGCACGATCCGGCTGGCATCCGCGGATGCCACGGTCGCCCCGCTCGTGGACCCGAACATCTTCGCCGACGAGCGCGACCTCGAGGCGATGGTCGACGCGATCGAGCTCTCCCGCACCGTGGGGGCTCAGGACGCCCTGGCTCCGTTCCGCAAGGCGGAGTTCGCGCCGGGTGCCGACGTCACGACGCGGGATGAACTGCGCGACTACGCCCGGCGGATGGTGGGCACCTATCACCACCAGGTCGGCACGTGCCGGATGGGCCAGGATGCCGGGGCCGTCGTCGATCCGGACCTGCGGGTGCGCGGCATCCAGGGCCTGCGCGTCGCGGACGCCTCGGTCATGCCCTTCGTGCCGAGTGCGAACACGAACGCGCCGTCGATCATGATCGGCGAGAAGGCCGCCGATCTGCTGCTCGGGGTCCCCGCTCCGAAGCACGAGGCGGCCGTCCTGGCCTGAGCCGGCCTCGAACACCGCGTCCCCCGGACCGCACGTGTGCGGGTTCGGGGGACGCGGTCTCGTCGCGTCCGGGAGACGCGGAGAAGACCGGTTCGCCCGCGCGGGTCAGGAGGCCCGGGTCGACTGCGAACGGTAGTCGCTGGGGGTCGAGCCGAACTCCTGGCGGAAGGAGCGGGCGAAGGCCGCGGCATCCGCGAATCCCCATCGGGCGCCGATGCTCGCGATCGGCTTCTGGGCGAGGGCGGGATTCCCCAGGTCACGGCGGATGGCGTCCAGCCGCGCGCGGCGGATCCACCCGCTGACGGTCGCGTCGCGCTCCTCGAAGAGCTTCTGCAGCGCGCGCACCGAGATGTGGTGCGCCGTCGCGATGCTCGCGACGGTGAGATCGGGATCGCCCAGATGATCGGCGATGAAGGATTCGATGCGCAGGAACATCGCGCGCCGGCGCACGTCCTCGGGCGTGCCGTGCGCGAGGTCGAGGCGTTCGCCGAGCGCGGCGGTGAGCAGATCGAAGACGGCGTCGGCGAGAGGCAGGCGGTTGCTGAGGGCGTCCCGGTCGAGCGCTTCGCTCAGCGAGTGCAGGAACGTCGAGACGATGCCGCCGAGGCCGTCCCGACCGGAGAAGCGCGACGCGGTGACGCTGCCCAGGTGCCCCCGATCGAATCGCAGGGCTTCGACGGGGAACATCACCACGAACATGCGGAACGTGGATCCGAAGTCGAGGGCGTACGGCCGAGTGGTGTCGTACAGTGCGAAGTCGCCGGGCGTGAGCACCGCGTCCCGGCCGTCCTGACTGATGGTGCTGCGGCCGTGGAGCTGCAGCCCGAGCTTGATGTGCCCGGGGTCGTCGCGGGCGATCTCGCCCCGCCCCCGACTCACCCGCACCGCGCGCCCCGAGACGGTGCTCGTGAACGTGGGACCGAGGGGCTGGGCGATGAGTCGCCCCTCGAAGCGTGCGCGTTCCTCGGGTCCGGCGGCGTGGGCACGCAGCGGCACGAAGCTCCGGCTCACGGCATCCGTCCACAGATCGAACGCGGACGTCGGCGAGGTGGGTGCCAGGCTGGAGCGGGAACACTCGACGAGGGTGCGCCCGGATGCGGGGGAGAGAGGGGAGTCGGGCTCAACGGCGTCGGCGGACACGGCACTCCTCGCGTCATTGCGTGGTCACGTCTGTGCCGCTCGGGTGCGGCGTTCGTTGATTTTACGTCGGCCGACCGAATTAATGAAGCATCGGTCAGGAAATGCTCGGGCGTCGCCGCGACTCAGGTCGTCGGGGCGCGACCCCGGGGCGGGGGCCGCGCCGCCGAGGGGCGTCAGGCGGCCATCGAGGCCATCATGGCCTCGCACTTCATGACCAAGTCGTCGCACGCCATGGCGCAGTAGCGGCACATCTCGTCCATGTCGGCGTGCATGCGGCACTCGTCGGCGCACGCCTTGCCCATGGTCATGCAGGCCATCATCATGGCCTTCATCACGTCCATGTCCATGCCGGCGGGGCGCATCATCATGTGCATCGTCGCCTGGGCCATCTCGACCATGTTCGAGCACATGGCGCAGCACTTCGCCATCTCGGCGCCGTGCATCATGTCGCTGCCGGCGCACATGGCCGCCGCCATCGCGCAGGCGTTCATCGACTGCAAGCATTCCTGCATGGCATCCATGTCCATGGTCATCTCGCCCATGGGCATCGACTTCATCATCATCATGGTGTCCATCCGGGTCTCCCGTATCGTCGCGTGAATGGCGAGGTCTCGCCGTCGGGTGCTTCTGTGACGGAATGTTACGCGCGAGGCTCCGAGGGCGACAGCACTCTCAGGAGAGTGATCAGCCGGCGAGGCGCTCGCGGAGGAACTCGACGACCAGCTCGTTCGCGCGATGGGTGGGGTGCCCCTGCACGGTGGCCGACGCGTCCGTGAGGACGGAGTGCGCGTTCGCGGGGATGCCGTCGGCATTTCCGGGGGAGGAGTCGATCTCGAACGCCCGCCACCCCTCGCCGAGCAGCCGCTCGAACGCCGCGAAACGCTCCGCCGGAACGCTCCGGTCGTCGGTGAACCGCAAACCCAGAGCGCAGAGCCCGTCGCCCGCGCGGCGGCGGACCGCCGCCTCTTCGGTGGGGCTCAGACCGGTCGCCGAGCGTCCGGCCCCGATCGCCGGGGGCACCGCGGGCTGGGAGACGACCGGCGCGAGCACGCTGGCATCGGCCGCCGTCGCCAGCGCGAAGCCGCCGGAGAAGCACATCCCGATGACGCCGACGCCGGGGCCACCGTGTTGGGCGTGCACGTCACGGGCCAGGGCGCGGAGGAATCCCGCGATCGGGCGGCCGGCGCGGCGGGCGAACGCCGCGAACTCCCGCGAGACGCACATGCGCAGAGCGGAACCGGCGAGGTAGCCACCGCTCACCGGTCGCCCCGGCGTCCCGATGATCGACGGGAGGACGACGTGGAATCCCGCCGCGACCAATCGCTGGCCGAGCGCGATCACCGCGGGCGTGGCGCCGGGGATCTCGGGGATCAGGATGACGCCGGGGCCGTCCCCGCGGCGGTAGACGTCGTGGGTGATGCCGTCGTGCGTGAACGGCGAGACGTTCCATCCGGCCAGGAGCTCCGTGGTCATGGGCTCAGTAGATCACCCCCGCGCCGGGCCAGGGGCGGTGCGAGCGACTAATCGAGCCGGATGCTCCCGGTCGCGGGGTGCTCGTGCGGCATGCGATCGCGGTCGTACGTGATGGCGGTGTAGCCATGCGGCTTGGGCTTGCCGTCTTCGTCGACGCTCACGAACACGAGGCGCTCGATCGTGAGGATCCTCTTGCGCGTGATCATGTTCCGCACGACCGCGCGCATCGTCAGCGACGTGCGACCGAAGTGCGTCGCGGTGAGCCCCATCTCGATCAGATCGCCCTGCAGAGCGGATGCCTCGAAGTTGATCTCCGAGATGAGCTTGGTGACCACCCGGTAGTTGCCCAGCTGGATGATCGCGTAGATCGCGGCCTCTTCATCGATCCAGCGCAGCAGGCTGCCGCCGAACAGCGTGCCGTTGGCGTTGAGGTCTTCGGGCTTGACCCACTTGCGCGTGTGGAAGTTGATGCCGTCGTCCGAGGGATGCCACTGGGGTTCGGTCACCCCTCCACGCTACTCCCGAGTCTCATCCGGCTCCGTCGCCGCCGTCAGCGCGCCGGGCGGAGCGACGCGACGAACTCCAGCTTGTCCAGCACCGGCTCCGGGATGACGAAGGGGTAGAGGTCGTCCTTCCCCATCGAACGGTTGATCGTGTTGAGGGAGGTGGCCAGTGGCATCCACACCCCGGTGACGACGTCGCGGAAGAGGGAGAAGGCGTCGACGCCGGCGACCGTGATCAGTCCGTAGGCCGTCGCCGTCTCGAGCGTGTCCGTGATGTGGAGGTAGTGCGCCCACGTCTCGGCGAAGTCTTCGTAGGGGTGCATCGTGGCGTACGTGGAGATGTAGCGCTCGGGCCAGTCCTTCGGCGGCCCCTCCGAGTAATGCCGGTCGATCTCGGCCTGATAGTCGGCGGTCTCGTCGCCGAAGAGCTCGCGGGCGCGGGTGATGCGGTCTGTCCCCTCGACGAGCACCCACTCGATGTAGTGCCCGACCTCGTGGCGGAAGTGGCCGAGCATCGTGCGGTAGGGCTCGCCGAGCTGCTTCTGCATCTTCACGCGGTAGGTGTCGTCGCTCTCGGCGAGATCGATCGTGATGACGCCCTCGTCGTGTCCGATCACGACGTCTTCGGCCACGCTCGACAGCAGGTCGAAGCACAGCCCCCGTTCCGGGTCGTCGGCCTTCCCGACGATCTCGAACCCGAGCCGGTCCAGTTCGAACAGCAGCCAGCGCTTGGCGCGCTCGGCCACCGGGTACTGCGAGAGGCCCTCGAGATCGGCGTCGTTCGGGCGCACCCGGGTGAGGTCGCACGCCGAGCACTGTCCGCCCTCGAGCGCTGCCAGCCACGTGCACCCCGACAGATCGAGGTTGCGGCAGACGTGCCAGACGAGCCCGGCGGAGTCGACGTACCGACCGCTCTGGTCGACCGGGACGATCTCGGCTTCGCCGCGGGAGAAACCGAGCGGCGTCCCGCAGGACACGCACACCGAGTTCTCGAAGTGGAGGGGAGCAGCGCACACGCGGCATCGGAACGACTTCACACCCCCAGCCTGTCAGGTCGCCGGCCGGGGTACGACGGGGTTGCGCCGGGGCGCGCAGTCGCCGGCCGCTGTGCGCGGCCGCGCCGTGCGACTATGCCGACACGAGCGCGATGGACGCGATCACGGTCTCCACCTCGGCTGCCGATGCCTCATCTCCGGTAGGCGAGGAGCCGATCACGATGAGACGGTTCACCCCCGGGGCCGCGCACGTCGCGACGAGCGCGCGATCGCCGGTCGTGCCGCGCATGACCGGAGCGCTCTCCCCGGCGAAATCACCGTATCCCCCGCCGAAGTCCCTACCCGTGGGTTCGAACGCGCGGACCACCCCGAACATCTCCGCGCCGTAGTCGCGGGCGGTCATGACGCCCACCTCGCGGTGGGCGATGACGCGGACGACGGCGTCCCGCCACCGCACGGTCAGCAACGGATCGTCGCCTCCCGCGCCGTCGGACACGTCGGCATCCAGCGGCACGTCGATCGTGAACGCCTCTTCCCCCGACTCCCACATCTCGTGCTTCGCCGTCTCCACGGTCGGCAGCAACTCGGGGGTCGTGAAGGTCATCGTGCGCACGGCATCCATCCTGTCGGACGCGCCCGGGTCAGGCGTGGAACACCGCACCCTTGGCGATGCGGTCGATGACGTTCCTCGGACCGCGCAGCGCCAGGCCGACGAGGTCGAGGTCGTCGGCGGCGATCGCGGCGACGGTCGCGCGGTTGGCGTCGTCGTGCATCGTGGCGAAGAGCTCGCGGGCGTAGATCGCCAGGGCGACGTCGTCGCGGGCGGCGGCCTTCGCGCGGGCGCGCGCCAGCAGTGCGGCGTCGCCGGTGAGCACGATGACGGGCTGCCGCAGCATCGGGAGGTACTCGGTGCCGTCGGCGTCGCGGTACGGCTCGCCCACGACGCCCGGGGCGCTCGTCGCGATGCCGGCGGCGAGGAAGGCGGTGACGTTGAGCTCCTGCCAGGCGGCGAGGTCGTCGCCGAGGATCACGACGATCTTCGTGTCGAACGTCGGGGCGGTGGAGGGGGTCGTGTCGGTCATTCCTCCAGCGTCCGCTCCCGGCGTCGCGCGGTCTTGTACGTTTCTTGCATGATCGAACGGGTGCGCGCGTGGCATCCGGACGTGCCGTTCCTGCGCGAGGTCTATCACGCGAGCTTCGACCACGCCTACCCGCTCCACACCCACGACGACTGGGCCGTGATGCTCGTCGACCGCGGCGCCGTGACCTACGACCTCGATCGGGTCGCGCACCGGGCCGCGCCCGGCGCCCTGACGCTGCTGCCGCCCGGCATCCCGCACGACGGGCGGTCGGCCGTCGCCGGCACCGGCTACCGCAAGCAGGTGCTGTACCTGCGCCGCGACTGGCTCCCCGACGACGCCGCCGACCGCGTGTCCCGGCGTCCCACCCTGGGGAGAGGATCCGCGGAATCCGCCGCCCGGCGCGTGCACGCCGCCCTGCGGTACCCGGGGGAGGAGATGGCCGCCGAGCACGCGCTGCTGGTGGTCCGCGATGCGATCCTCGCCCACACCGGCACGGAGGTCGCGGCCGTCCGCGATGCGCCGCTCGCCCGGCGCCTGCGCGGGATGCTCGACGACCGCTTCACCGAGTCGTTCACGATCGCCTCGGCGGCCGCGCACCTGGGCGCGCACCCCAGCCACCTCGTGCGCGAGTTCTCTCGCGCGTACGGCATGGCGCCCCATCGCTACCTCGTCGCACGCCGGGTGGACGCGGCGCGGCGGCTGCTGGTCGACGGAGGCCGCCCGGCCGAGGTCGCCGTCCGGACCGGCTTCCACGACCAGGCGCACCTGACGCGGCACTTCCGCCGCGTGTGGGGAGTGACGCCGGGGGCGTTCGCCCGCGGGTAGGCCCGCACGGCGCGCGTCCGCCGCCTCGTACGATCGAAGGATCGCCCGCGCACCCCGGAGGCCACCATGCCCGAACTGAGCAAGGACACCACGCTCTGCATCTCCCTGGCGGGTCGCCCGTCGAACATCGGAACCCGATTCCACAACTTCCTGTACGCCGAGCTCGGGATCGATTTCGTCTACAAGGCGTTCACGACCACCGACATCGCGGGAGCGATCGCCGGCGTGCGCGCCCTCGGCATCCGCGGCTGCTCGGTGTCGATGCCGTTCAAAGAGGCCGTGATCCCGCTGGTCGACCACATCGAGCACTCCGCCGCCGCGATCGGGTCGATCAACACGATCGTGAACGACGGGGGAGTGCTGACGGCCTCCAACACCGACTACGAGGCGATCGCGAGCCTCATCGAGAGCCATCGGCTCGACCCCGCGGCATCCGTGCTCGTGAGGGGATCGGGCGGGATGGCCAAGGCCGTCGTCGCGGCCTTCCACGACGCAGGGTTCAGGGATCTCACCGTCGTGGCCCGTAATCCCGACGCGGGCCCCGCGCTCGCGGCCGCCTACGGCTTCCGTTGGGTGCCCGACGACCCGGCGCCCGGAGCCGACATCATCGTCAACGTCACACCGCTCGGCATGAACGGGGCGGATGCCGACTCCCTGGCGTTCTCGCCGGAGCACATCGCCGCGGCGGCCACCGTGTTCGACGTGGTCGCCTTCCCCGCCGAGACCCCGCTGATCCGCGCGGCGCGCGAGGCCGGGCGGAACGTCATCACGGGCGCCGAGGTCATCGCCCTCCAAGCGGCGGGCCAGTTCGCCCGCTACACCGGTGTGACGCCGACGCCCGATCAGGTCGCTCGGGCCTCGGCGCACTCGCGCGCCTGACACGACAGGGCCCCGCGGTCGGAACCGCGGGGCCCTGTCGTCGTGACGGTCACTCGTACCGCAGCGACTCCACCGGGTCGGCCCGCGCGGCGCGCGCGGCGGGGAGGCTCCCGGCGAGGAACGCGATTCCCATGATCACCAGGGACGTCACGACGATCGACACGGGGTCGAAGGCGATCAGCTGCAGCCCCGGGAGGTCGCTGAACAACGTCCGCGTGAGGGCGGCGCTCACGGGCACGCCCACGGCGATGGCCACGACGGCGCCCAGCACGCTGCCGAGGAGCCCGAGCACGACCGCCTCCAGGCTGAACAGCGAGAACACGCGCCCGCTGCCCATCCCCATGGCCTTCATGAGGCCGATCTCCCGCGTCCGCTCCTGCACCGACATCAGCAGGGTGTTGACGATGCCGAAGCTCGCCGCCAGCAGCGCGATCACCGCGAACGCGTTCAGCACCAGCACGATGCCGTTGATGACGGCCTGGAACGTGCCGAGCTGATCGGCGACGGTGCGGCCGGTGTAGCCGGCATCCGACAGCGACGACTTGACGGCGTCGATCTCGGCCGCAGTCGCGGACGACGACACGGTCACGCTGGCGGTGGCGTAGCGGTCGAGCTCGTCCTGCGGCACGCCGGTGTTCTGCGCGGTGAACAGCGCGTCCTGGAGGGCGGTGTTCGTCGTGAGGGCCGTCGCCGTGGTGAACGCCTCCTGGGTGACGCCCGTGACGGTCGCCTCGACGAGGTGCTGCGTCCGCAGCGGATCCGTCACGGCGATCGTGACGGTCTTGCCCACCGCGTCGCCGTCGTCCGAGAAGCCCAGGGGCGCGACCAGCGCGGAGGGGAGCGCCACCTCGAGCGCATCGGCGGTGTTGTCGGGAGCGACGCCGACCGACAGCTGCGGCGTCTGGCCGCCGATGATGCCGCCCGCCGACGCGACGTACCGGTCGCCGCCGTCGTACTGCACGTAGTCGATGGTCGCGGAGCGGACCGGGGTCACGCTCTCCACCCCGTCGATCTGCCCGATCGCGGTGATGTCGTCGTCGGTCAGTGCCGACACGGAGCTCGACGCCCCGGGGCGACCGGGGCTCGTCTGCGCCGAGGCGATGGCATCCGGATCGTACTTCTGCGGGTCCGTGGACGTCGCGTCGCTCGTGGAGGTCTTCGACACCGTCAGCACGTTCGAGGCGCCGATCGACGACACCGTGCTGTCGATAAAGCCGTTGATTCCGGTGCCCAGACCGTTCGTCAGCGTGAGCGTGAACGCACCGACGAAGATCGCCAGGACGGTGAGGATCGTGCGCGTCTTCGAGCGGAACGTGTTCGAGAACGCGGTCGAGATCAGGTCGGTGGTCTTCATGCGGCGCGCCCCTCCTCGGCGACGATCACGCCGTCGCGGATCTGGATGCGGCGGTCGCACCGGGCCGCCAGGTCGTCGTCGTGCGTCACGACGATCAACGTGATGCCGTGTTCGCGGTTCAGGCGGAACAGGATGTCCTCGACCACCGCGCCGGTCTGGGAATCGAGGTTGCCGGTGGGCTCGTCCGCGAAGATCACCTGGGGGTCGTTGACCAGCGCGCGGGCGATCACCGCGCGCTGCTTCTGGCCGCCCGAGAGTGCCGTCGCCTTGTTCTTGGCCTTGTCCTGCATGTCGAGCTCGGTGAGGGCGGCGAGCCCGCGGCGCTTGCGCTCGGCGCGTCCGATCCCGGCGATCTTCAGGGGCAGGACCACGTTCTCCAGCACCGAGGCGTTCGGGGTGAGGAAGAACTGCTGGAAGACGAAGCCGAACGTCTTGTTGCGCGTGCGGTTGAGGCGACGGCCGCGGAGGGTGGCGGCATCCGTTCCGTCGAGGGCGACGGTGCCGGTCGTGGGGGCGTCCATCAGGGCGAGCAGGTGCATGAGGGTCGACTTGCCCGACCCGCTCTTGCCGACGATGGCGACGCTCTCCCCGCGCCGGATGTCGAGGGAGACGCCGCGCAGGGCGTCGAAGCGGGCGGATCCGCGGCCGTACGACTTGTGCAGGTCGACGACCGAGAGGAGCGGAGGTGGGGTGTCGGGTGTCATGCCCCCACTCTCGCCCGGGGCGTCGGCGGGCACGTCCCGCTCCCGGGGTGGATGCCTACCCCCACAGGGGGATCCGCGTCTGCCCCGGAACGGCGATGGCTCCGCGGCGCCCGGACCGCCAGACTGGGACGATGCCACCCGTCCCGACGATCGACGCGGCGCCGCGCCTGCTGCCCTCGGTCCCGCGGTGGGTTCGCGACGTGGTCGCCGCGGTGCTCGTGATCGTGCCCGTCTTCGCTCCCGTGCCGTTCCCCGAGCTGCGCCCCTCGAGCCCGCTCGTGTACGTGCTCGCGATCCTGCCCGCGGTGGTCCTTCCGTTCCGTCGGCGCTGGCCGCGTTCGGCGCTCGTGGTGTGCATCGGGCTCTATATCGCCGCCCTCGCCCTCGGCACGCTCGCGCCCGGGGCCGCCCTCGCCGTCGTCATCGCCGCGTACGGCGTTCCCGACCGGCTGGATCGCCGGGCGGCGGCGCCCGTGAGCATCGCCGCGGTGGCGTTCGTCGTCGGCGCGAGCATCGTCGTCGAACTCACGACGGGCATGGACACCCGGTTCCTCCAGATCGGACTCTCCGTCGCGCTCGCCGGGGCGCTGGGGGATGCCACCCGCTCACGCCGCGCCTACGTCCTCGCCGTGATCGAGCGCGCCCGCCGTGCGGAACAGACGCGAGAGGCCGAGGCGAGTCGCCGGGTCACCGAGGAGCGGTTGCGTATCGCCCGCGACCTCCACGACGCGGTGGCGCATCAGATCTCGGTCATCAGCCTCAACGCGGGGGTCGCCTCGTCCGCTCTCGAGACGCGGCCCGACCGGGCCCGCGAGGCGCTCGCCACGATCCGCACCGCGTCGCGCGAGGTCCTGGGGGAGATCGGTTCGATGCTGACGGTCCTGCGCACGCCCGACGAGGGAGGGATCCGCGAGCAGCCCGGGCTGGCGCGTCTGACGGACGTCGTGGAGTCGGTCCGCGTCGCCGGGTGGGACGTCGTCGTGCGGGACGAGAGGGACGCGGAGCCGGTGCCGCTCGGCGTCGACATCGTGGCGTACCGCGTGGTGCAGGAGGGGCTGACCAACGCCCTCAAGCACGGGACGTCCCGGCGCGTCCATGTGCTGCTGAGGCGTGACGGCGACGCGCTCGAGGTGGTCGTCACCAACCCCCTCGATCACGTGCCCGCCGACCCCGAGCTGCCGCCGTCGGGCTTCGGTCTGGTCGGCCTGCGCGAGCGGGTGGATTCCGTGGGCGGTGTCTTCGAGGCCGGTCCCGCCCCGGGCGGCTTCCGGCTCGCCGCCCGGCTTCCGCTCGCGCCCACGGCGGCCGGCGCCCGCCCCGCTTCCGGAGGTGTCGCGTGACCACGGTGCTCGTCGTCGACGACCAGGCCCTCATCCGGTCGGCGGTGCGCGACCTCCTCGACGCGGCGCCCGGCGTCGAGGTCGTCGGAGAAGCCGCGGACGGCGAGGCGGCCGTCGACCTCGCCCGCACCCTGCGCCCCGACGTCGTCGTGTGCGACATCCGGATGCCACGGATGGACGGCATCGAGGCGACCGGGCTCATCTGCGGCGACCCGGCACTGGGCGACACCCGCGTGCTCATCCTCACGACGTTCGAGGAGGACGACTACGTCGTCGCGGCGCTCCGCGCGGGTGCGAGCGGCTTCATCGGGAAGGGCGCCGAGCCGGACGACATCGTGCAGGCGGTCCACACCGTGCACGACGGCGGCGCGCTGCTGTCCGCCGCGGCCACACGCGCGATGATCGAGAAGTACGTGCGGGGAGCGGCATCCGATCCTCCGCGTCCGTCGCCGGCCCTCGACGTCCTCACCGACCGGGAGCGCGAGGTGCTCCGCCTCGTCGGCCGCGGGCGCTCCAACGACGAGATCGCGGGGGATCTGTTCATCTCCCCGCACACCGCGAAGACGCACGTGAAGAACACCATGATCAAGCTCGGCGCGCACGACCGGGCGCAGCTCGTGATCGCGGCCTACGAGAGCGGACTGGTGCAGCCGGGGCGGTGAGCCGGGCGTCAGCGGAGCCGGTGCAGGAGCCGCGCGGCGAGGTAGCGCGCGCGGCCCCGGGGCGAGAGCGGGTCGTAGCCGAGGGTGCGGGTCCACGTCTCGTGCCGCGCCTGCAGCGTGCTGTGGTGCAGCAGGAGCGTCGTGGCCGCGGATCGGATGCTGTCGCTGTCGACCACCACGTCGAGCGCGTCCCGCGTGCGCGCGTCGAGCGTGGCGAGGACCTCCACGTCGGGGTGCGCCTCGGGGGAGTGTTCGTGGGCGCGGGCCAGGCCGATGAGGACGCCGAGGTCGGCGGCGTCGACGACGGGATGCCGGACGTCGGTCAGGCGGAGGGCCAGGAGAGCGTCGGCGCACGCGCGCGGTATGCCGTCGAGATCGTCCGCGAGGCTCACGCCCGCGGGACCGGCCGGCGCCTGGCCGTCGCCCAGCCCGACCCAGACCGGCCCTCGCGGAGTCGCGAGGACGGTCGCAGGCCCGACGAACGGCTGCGGTCCCGGCGGGGGAGCCGCGACGATCCGGACCGGACCGTCGAGCTTCAGCCGGTGGGCCGCGGCCTGGCGATCCACCCGTGACGCGCCCGCGTCGATGACTCGATCCACGGCGCTCGTCGTCGGCGCACTGCGCATCTCCACGATCGCGAGGGCGAGACGCGCACGATCGAGGATCATCGCGTCATTGACGGTCGCCTCTGCGTCTCGCTCGAGCCAGACGCTCTCGGTCGGCGTCGCGCGATCGCCGTCCCCGTCGTCGACACGCGCGCCGTCGGCGTCGATGCGGACGACCCGTCCCCGGACGCGAGCCCCCGCGGTGGTCGCGCCCAGGATCGCCGCTGCCCGAACGATCGCCTCTGCCCCGGCGCCGCCGGCGACGAGCGCGTCGAAATACTCGATGATCTTCAGCGACTCGCTCGCCGCGGGATCGAGCACCGTCAGTCGGCCCAGCAGTTCGCGCATGAGGTCACCCCCGTCTCGCGCTCAGCTTAGGACCGCGCTCACCCCCACAGGCGTCGGATCCAGCGGTCGCGAGCGTCCACGGCATCCTGGGACAACGCCGCCTGCGGTGCCAGCCCGTCGAACGCGTGGAAGCCGCCCGGCCACACGTGCAGCTCGGCGACGCCTCCCGCCGCCCAGATCGCGGAGGCGTAGGCGACGTCCTCGTCCCGGAAGACCTCGGCGCTACCGCACTCGATGAACGCCGGGGGGAGTCCCGACAGATCGGTGGCGCGTGCGGGCGCGGCGTAGATCGAGACGGCGTCGGTGCGGACGCGGTCGCCGAGCAACGACGTCCAGCCGAGGATGTTGCTCCCGCGATCCCACACGCCCACGCCGTCGATGTCGTGGGTCGATCCGGTGGCATCCCGATCGTCGAGCATCGGGTAGAGGAGCACCTGCCCGGCGAGGTGCGGTCCGCTCCGGTCACGGGCGAGGAGCGCCACACCCGCGGCCAGACCGCCGCCGGCACTGCCCCCCGCGATGATCAGCCGGTCGGCTTCGATCCCGAGCTCGTCGGCGTGGGCCGCGGTCCAGACGAGGCCCGCGTAGCAGTCCTCGACGGGGTACGGGTCCGGGAACTCGGGGGCCAGGCGGTACTCGACCGTCACGAGGACGGCGTTGTAGGTGCGCAGCCACCCGGCGAAACCGAGCGCGGCGGTGAACCGGTCTCCGATGATCATGCCGCCGCCGTGGGTGTGGAAGATCCCCGGTCCGGTGCCCGTGCGGCCACGGACCTGGACGACGGAGACGACGATCTCGGCGCCCTCGTATCCCGGGATGACGATGTCGCGGGATTCCAGGTCGAGTTCGTCCATCTGCTCCTGCGGGGTCGGTATCCCCGGGACTCCGCCCTGTCGCATCGCGGGAATCATCTCGGCCGTGAGGGTCGGCGGCATCATCGCGGAGATCACCTCGAGCATCGGGGCGAGTTCGGGGTCGAAAGGGGGTCGCGTCATCGGGAATCCTTCCTCGGGAACGCCTCGTCGCGTTCCCCTCGATTCTCCGACGCACGCGAGACCGCCACCCCCGCCGGATGGCGGAGGATGTCGAGGGCGGACCCGACGACCGGCGGGGCGGCGTGCGCTTGTGGGGCTGTGGACCGGGCTGATCCCGCCGCGGCGGAGGGCAGGTGCCCCCGCCGCGGCCGCCGGTCAGCGCTGGACGGGTTCCAGAGCGGCGCCCTGCTCCTCACCGGAGGGTGCCGCCGTGTTTCGGCGCCCACGGGCCATCGTGGCGGCGAGCACGATGACCGCCGCCGCGGTGATCCCCGCGCCGATCCACAGCGGAGACGTATACCCGAGACCCGCCGCGATCCCGATTCCGCCGGCCCAGGCCCCCAGCGCGTTCCCGACGTTGAAGGCGCCGATGTTGGCGCCCGAGGCGAGCGTCGGCGCCGAGCCGGCGTACACCATCGTGCGGCTCTGCAGCGCGGGGACCGTCGCGAAGCCGAACCCGCCCATGAGGAACAGGGCGACGATCGCGGCGATGCCCGAGGTCGCGAGCGCCGCGAACGCGACGAGGACCACGAAGAGCACCGACACCGCGACGAGCAGCGTGCCGTCGATCGAGCGGTCCGCGAGGCGTCCGCCCACGGCGTTGCCGATGACGAGACCGATCCCGAACAGCACGAGCAGCCACGGCACCGCCCCGCTGTCGAAACCGCTGACCTCCGTCAGCGTGTAGGCGATGTAGGTGAACCCGCCGAACATCCCGCCGTACGCCAGGACGGTCACCACCAGCGACACCCACACCTGCCCCGAGCGGAACGCCCGCAGCTCGTGGCGGAGGCGGACGGCGGCATCCGGCCGGGGGAGCTTCGGGACGAGCGTCAGGATGCCGATGAACGCCAGGATGCCGATCCCGGCGATGACCCAGAACGTCGAACGCCACCCGAACTGCTGACCGAGGAAGGTGCCGAAGGGCACGCCGAAGACGTTGGCCGCGGTGAGGCCGGTGAACATCAGGGCGATCGCGCCCGCCTTCTTCTCGGGCGCGACGAGGCCGGCGGCCACGACGGCGCCGATACCGAAGAACGCCCCGTGGCAGAGCGCCGCGATGATGCGACCGATCATCGCGATGCCGTAGTCGGGAGCCAGCGCGGTGAGCGCGTTGCCCAGGATGAACAGCACGATCAGCCCCAGGAGCACGGGCTTGCGGGGGAGGCGGGTGGTCGCCGCGGTGAGTCCGAGCGCGCCCACCACGACGCTCAGGGCGTAGCCGGAGATGAGCCACCCGGCGGCCGACTCGGACACGGCGAAGTCCGTCGCGACCTCCGGGAGCAGGCCCATGATGACGAACTCCGTGAGTCCGATACCGAACGCGCCGACGGCGAGGGCGATGAGTCCTAGGGGCATGAGGGGTCTCCTGATACACTCGAAGTAGTTGCAGACGCGCTCTTTTGCAGCGCTGAGCAAAATGATTGCACACACAAGTAAAGCGCGCAAGCAAGTATCGAGAAGGAGTGCGCCCATGGGCATCGCTGATGACGCCGTCGAGATCCGTGCGCGCGGCTGGCGCACGCTGGCGGCCCTCCACGGACTCATCGAGGCCGAACTCGAGCGCGCGCTCGGCGTCGTCGAGCTGTCGGTCGTCGAGTACACGGTGCTGGACGCGCTCGACCGGCAGGACGGCTGGCACATGCGCATGCAGCAGCTCGCGCGGGCGGCGGCACTCAGCCCCAGCGCGACCACGCGCTTGGTGAACCGCCTCGAAGACCGCGGACTCCTGACCCGGGTGCTGTGCGCCGACGACCGACGCGGGATCTACACCGAGCTCACCCCGGCCGGCCGCTCACTGTACGAACGCGCGCGACCCGTCCACGACGAGGCGCTGGAGCGCGTGCTGGCGGACGCCGGGACGCAGCCGGAGCTCGCCCCGGTCGTCGACGCTCTCCACGGGGTCGCGCTTCCGGCGTGAGTCGCCCGGCCGTCGCCGGCCGCCGTCAGACGATGCCGCCGATCATGGCATCCCGTCGCAGCTGCGCGTGCGTGGCGTGGAACTTCCCGTCGGGGGTCCACCACGCCTCGTGCCCGGCGGCGTCGGGATGCTGCTCGACGACCGCCGGCCAATGGGCCTTGATGTCCTTGAGGTAGTAGCGGATCTCGCCGCCGATCGTGCGCTTGTCGACCTTGTCCGACGCTTCCAGCTGGTCCTGCGTGGGCTCGCTCATGGCGCCAGCCTAGGGGCGTGCGGCATCCTCGGGGCGGCCTCAGTCCGTGGCTTTCTCCATACCGCGCGCACGGATCTCCTCGATGTCGAGATCGGCGAGGATCCGGCGTGCGACCAGATCGTCGATGGTGCCCTCGCGGCGCAGGCGCAGCAGCACCTCGCGCTTCCGGTCCAGGATCGCCAGGCGCAGTCGCGTGGCCTCGCGGTGCCGGAGCAGGGGCGAGCGCTGCGTCACGTCGATGTCGTCGCTGACGGCGATCATCTCCAGCTGACCCGCGGGTCGGCGTCCGTCGTCCTCGCCGTCCGCCCCGGGCGGGATCGGGCCCATCCGGGACGCGGTGTCGTCGCCGTCGGCATCCCCGTCGTCGTCCGCGCGGTCGCGCTCCTCAGCGGCCCGCTGACGGGCGACCGCGCGGGCGTTGGCGAGTTCGAGACGCTCGTACCCCTCCTGGCGGGCCCGGTCCTTCACGACGTCGCTGATGCCGTGCTCGACGGCGAGGTCGTCGAGCGCGAGAAGCGCAGCCCCCGAGATCGCGCGCTGCGCGAGCTCGAACTCCTCGACCGCCGCGTCGTCGGTCGGGAGTTTCGCCCACTTGATGACGGCCGGCAGCAGCGGGCCCTGCACGAGCAGGGTCAGGACGATCACTCCGGCGGTGACGAAGACGACCGCGTCGCGCCCGGCGACGGGGGAGCCGTCGGCCGTCGTGAGCGGCACCGACAGCGCGATCGCGAGCGACACCGCCCCGCGGAATCCGGCCACCGTGCTGACCACCCGCGAACGATGTCGCAGCGACCGCGACGACGACGGTCCCGGGCGCGAGAACGGGGAGAAGAACCACTGGAACAGATACCGCACGAGCGCCAGCACGATCCAGGCCGCCACCGTGATGAGCAGCAGCATGCCGATCTCGGAGGGCGAGATCTCGTGCAGCACGAGTTGGATCTCGAGCCCGATCAGCACGAACAGGGCGCCGTTGAGCAGGTAGACGCCGAAGGGCCACGTGGCATCCGCGGCCCGTCGAGACATGGCGGTGGTGATGCGCGGGGCGATCCACGCGACGATGAGGCCCGCGAACACGACGGCCAGGACGCCCGATGCGTGGACGATCTCGGCGACGAGGAACGCGACGAACGGCACGAGCGTCAATGTGAGGTTGATCGTGAGCGTCGACTCCATGCGGCGCAGCGCGAGATAGGCGAGCGCGGCGACGGCGACACCCGCAGCGGCACCGCCGACGTACGACAGCAGCACCATGCCCGTGATCTGCCACGGCGTGATCTGGTCGCCGATGAGGAGCGACACGGCGATCGAGTACAGCACGAGCGCGGTTCCGTCGTTGGTGAGGCTCTCGGCCTTCAGCTTCATGAACGTGCGCTCGGGGAGCAGGCGTCCGAGGGCCGCGACGGCGGTGGCATCCGGGGGAGCGACCGCCGCGCCCAGCACGAGCGCGGCTTCCCACGGCACGCCCATCCACGTCGCGACGCCGGCGACGGCGAAGGCGGATGCCACGACCAGCAGCGTGCTCATCGGCACGATGTACCGCAGCGAACGGCGCACGGACCGCAGCGACGTCGTCCACGCCTCGCGGAACAGCAGGACGGGGAGGAACAGCAGCAGGACCGTCTCGGGCGGCAGCTCGATCTGCCGCAGTTCCGGTACGAAGCCGAGGGCGAGCCCGATCACCAGCAGGACCAACGGCGTCGCGACGCGCAGGCGTGGGGCCAGCACCGTGCCCACGAGCATCGCGAGCCCGAGCAGAACCGTGACTTCGAGTCCTTGCATCCCCAGCCGCCTTCCACCGTGCCCTCAGCACACAGCGTAGAGAGCGGTCACAGAATTCCCGAGGCCGCGTTCGCTGTCGGCGTGCGGCGAGCGGGTGCGGTCCGGGCGCCCTCCGCGTGCGGCGGCACGGGACGCCGGGACCGAGCGGGCGCCCGCGGTCAGGCGCGACGCGACGGGCGCATGGCCCGCTCGGCGACGGCGATCGCGACGCGTTCGGGGAGCACGGCGGCCAGGCGCGACGAGAACGCGTTCGCTGCGCCGTCGATGACCGTGGGCCGGCCGCGTCGGAGGCCGCGCAGGGCACTATCCACCACACCGTCGGGTGTGCGCCGCGGACCGAACGAGGCGTCGTCGCCCGCGGTCGCGAAGAAGGGCGTCGCGGTCGCGCCGGGGCAGATGGCCACGACGTCGACCCCGGTGCCGCGCGTTTCGCGCCATAGCGCGCGCGAGAACGACAGGACGTAGGCCTTCGTCGCGCCGTAGACCGACATGTGGGGCAGGGGTTGGAACGCGGCCGTGCTGGCGACGTTGACGACAGCGCCTCGCCGTCGGTCGAGCATACCCGGGAGCAGGAGGGCGGTGAGCTCGGTGAGGCTCGTGACGTTGACGGTGACCTGCGTCGTGATCGAGGCGAGCGGCTGGGTGGCGAGATCCCCGTGGATGCCGAGGCCGGCGTTGTTGATGAGGGCGTCGATCCGCAGGCCCTCGGTGTGCAGTCGCTCGGCGAGGGCCGCGGCAGCTCCCGGCGCGTCGAGATCGTGGGCGACCGCGACGGCCCGGATGCCGTGCGTCTGCGCGAGATCGTCCGCCAGGGCCGTCAGGGCGTCCGCGCTGCGCGCGACCAGGACGAGGTCTCCTCCGTCCGCGGCGATCCGTTCGGCGAAGGCGCGTCCGATGCCCGAGGAGGCGCCCGTGACGAGGGTGGTGGTTCCGCGGCCAATGCTGCGCATGTTGTCTCCTAATTAAACAAACCAGTCGGTCTATATAACTCGGAACTATACTGTTCGAATGACCTCGCGTCCAGACGAAGCCCCCGACGCGCCCCCGCGTCGCGTCGGTCGCCCCCGTGGTCGCACCTCCCAGGGGGCGGCGTCCCGGGACGGGATCATCGACGCCGCCGCGACGGTCTTCGCCCGTCTGGGCTACGACCGTGCCCGCATGGCCGACATCGTCGAGGCGAGCGGGCTGTCGAAGGGATCGGTCTACTTCCACTTCGACAGCAAGGAGGCGCTCGCGGTCGCGGTCCTCGCCGCGCGCCACGAGCGGTGGGTCACCGACGTGCGGGTCGCGCTCGACTCGGTCGAGCCCGGCGAGCCCCGACTGCGCGCCCTGTTGCCGGCCGTGCTGGCGCTGCACGACGGCGACCCGGATGCCTGGGTCATCTCCCGTCTGACCTGGGCCCTCGCCGATCAGGACGAGACGCGCGCATTCGCAGCCTCGCTCACGCGGCGGTGGATCGACGTCGTCGCCGAGGTCGTGCGGGACGCCGCGGCGGGTCGGCAGGGTGTCGACGCCGAAGCGGTGGCGACGGTGGTGGTCGGGGGGTTCGACGGACTCAAGACGACGGCCGCCGTGCTGCACTCCGACGATCCTGCCGCGGCCCACGACGCCCTCGTTAGGGCCGGGCGCGTGTGGGAGCGCATGGTCTTCGATCTCGTCCTGGGGACGCAGGGCGGCTGAACCGGTGCGCCCTTCGGTTGAGGCCACAGGGTGGAGAGTGGCTCTTTTGGCGCCCGGCGTTCGAGGGTCATTCTGGTCCAATGAGCCGCGAAACCCGCCAGATCGTCGATCCTGAGAGTCCAGTCTCCTTCGATTGGACCCTTGCCGAGCTGCTGGATTGGATCGCGATCGCCGACGCGCGGTGCCACGACGAGCGACTCCTCGGGGCGTTGGATGCCATCGACCGCGCGCTCGCTCCCACGACGGCGCCGACGCCGCCCGCGGTCGTCCTGGTGCGAGCGCTGGCCTCGCGCGTCGCCGCGGACCCGTCGCTGGGGCGGCGGCGGCTCGGGGATGTCATCGGGCAGCCCGCACCGGCCCTCGCCGAGAGTGCGCGGGCGCTCGTGGCGGTGTGAGGGCACGATCGCGGAGACGGCGCGGGCGCTGCCCCGCCCACCCGCGCGGTCAGGCCGGCAGCGCCACCTTCGCCTTCGCCCACGACCGCCCGCGGGTGTCCTTGAGGATGTCGTACTCGACGTCCACGTGCGGCTCGATCGCGCTGTACTTGTCGTTCGGCGCCCCGATGACCAGCTGGAACCCGAGGCCGCGCCAGGCGCCGATCGCCCGCTTGGTGAAGTGCGCGTCGGCCTTGATGAGCGCCTCGTCGAGGAACACCGGGGCGTAGCGCGGACGCTCGGCGCCGGCATCCCCGAGCTGATAACGCAGGGCCGCGCCGACGATGAACGCGATGAGCTCCTGCGATTCGCCGCCGGACTTCTCGCCGATGTGGTCGTACAGGGCGACGTGCTCGCCGGTCGCGGCGCGGAAGCGCTCGGCGCTGACCCGCACGTGGTTGCGGACGTCGACGAGGTCGGCGAAGTCGGGCGCGGTGGGCCGGATGCGGCCGATGAGCCGCGCCATCCGGCCGTACACGGCCTCGCGCTCCTCGTCGGTGGAGGCCGCGTCGATGGCGGCGCGGACGTCGCGCAGCTCGCGGCGGAACCGCCGCCGCACCTCGGACTGGCTCTCGCGGGGCACGATCTGCAGGCGGTGCTCGTCGTCGTAGAACGGCAGGTCGCGCATGATGTCGTTGATCGGTGCGATGCGGTCGCGGATCTCGCGCAGCGCCCGGGTGAGGGACGCGTCGAGGTTGGTGAGGTCGTTGCCCGAGAGGCGCAGCAGGCTGTCGCGCCACTCCGCCTCCAGCTCGTGCAGGCCGCTGGCCTCGAGGTCGGCGAGCATCCGCTCGAAGTCGCCGAGCGATTCGTCGGGGTCGGCGAGCAGGTTCGGGCTCGGCCACCGGTCGATGAACGCGGTGAGGGTGCGACGCAGGCTCTCGCGCTGCTCGCCCCAGTCTCCTGCGCGGCCCACTGGTCTTCCAAGAGGCGCTTGGATGCCGACTCGAGCGCGGCGTCGAAGCGCGCGAGACGCTGCGACGGCGACGCCGCGTCGTCCGTGGGCGCGACGAACAGCGCGTCGAGGTATGCGGCTTCGTCGTCGGTGAGCGTGAGCCCGGCGTCCTCGGCCTCCTCGAGACGCACATGGGCGGCATCCACCTCGTCGGTCACTTCGGCCCACCGGGCGGAGAGGCGCTGCTGCTCCGCCTTGGCGCTGCCGATCTCCTCGCGGAGACGCGCGGCGCGGGCGCGGGTGCCCGAGATCTGCTCCTGCAGTTCGGCGATGCGCGGGTTTCCGGCCGTGATCTCCGTGAGGGTTTCGTTCCAGCGCTCGATCTCACGATCCACGGATGCCGTGTCGACCTGCTCCCACGTGAGATCGGCGATCTTCTCGAGGGCGCTGCGGCGGTCGTCGAACGCGTCGAGCGCGGAGGCCGCCTCATCGACGGCGGTCTTCGCCCCGTCGAGGTCACGGCGGACGGTCGCGATCTCGTCGCCGAGCTCCGTGAGCCGCACCCGGCTGGAGAACCCGAGGATGCTCTGACGGATCGAACCGCCGTGCGCCCCGCGGGAGCCCTGGCTCGTCTGACCGGCGATCGTGAGCGCGAGGCGGTGCTGCGACAGCTCGCGGGCGGCATCCACGCAGACGAACGCGAACTGCTGCTCGAGCCGGTCCTGCAGCCAGCCGGTGAAGGGGGAGGGGCGGTAGTCGAGGCGCCCGGGGAGCGTCGCGGGGTCGAGGCCCGTGCGCTCGGGGAGACCGGTCGTCACGCCCTCGAACCGCAGACGCTCCGACAGGCGCACGCCGTCGATCGCGGCGCGGAAGGATGCCAGGTGCGCGGCGTCGACCAGGATCGTCGTCGCGAAACCGCCGAGGGCGAGCGTGAACGCCCCGCGCCACGGCTCGAACTCGGTGCGGACGTCGACGAGCTCGGCGACGAACGGCAGCTCGGCCGCGGTGAGACCCGCCGCCTCCGCCAGCGCCGCGCGCGCCTCGTGTAGGCGCGGCGGGATGTTGTCGTCGCGGGTCTGCGTGCGGCGGTGCTCCGCCTCGAGAGTCGCGAGCTGCTGGCGCAGGGCCGTGTGCCGGCTGCTCGCGGCGACGAACGCGTCGCGCACGGCGGACTTGGCATCCGTGTCGCCGAGGGTCCGGCGTGCCTCGTCGACGAGCCCCGCGAAGCCCTTCGCGTCGGCGACCTCGGTGCCGAGCGTTGCGAGCGCGGCGTCGAACCGGTCGCGGTCGCGCTGCATCCCGGCGCGGCGGCGTTCGAGCCCGCGGAGCTCGCGCTGCGCGGCGTCGAGCCGGTCGCCGCCCGCGGCGCGGAGGACATCGCCGAGGCCGTCGCGCTCGGCTTCCGCGGCATCGGCGAGCGCCTGTCGCTCGCGTACGAGCGCGTCGGTGGCGTGCGTCCGCTCGCGCAGTTCGTCCTCGACGGCGCCGAGCAGATCGATGCGGCGCTGCGCGCGCCACAGCGACGCGCGGGAGGAGGGGTCGCCGAAGCGTCCGAGCGCGTCGATGATGCGGACGCGCTCGGCGGCGTCGTCGATGCGGGTCTTGATGGTGCGGATCGGCTGCAGCGCCCGCACCTGCTGGCGCGCTTCGAGCATGCGCGTGCGGGTCGACTCGAGGCCGTCGAAGTGGGCGACGACGGCATCGGCGGTCGCGAGGGTCTCGGGCTCCTCCAGGACCATGCGCTTGTACAGGTCGTCGACGGTGGTGATCTGCTGGCCCGCCTGGATGCGGGCGAGCAGGCTCATGGCCTTCGCGCCCGACCCGGCGGCGCCGATCCCCAGCACCGCGTGCAGCCGCGCCGAGAACTCGCGGTCGGTCGCGAGGGTGTCGAGTCCGGTCGCGCGGACCGCGGAGTCGGAGAGGTGCTGGGATGCCGCCCGTTCGAGCCCGCGCAGGTCGAACGCGCCGTGGATCGTGCCGCGCACCTTCACGGCGTCGTCGAGCACGCGCGCGGCCGCGGGGATGTACCAGGCGCGCACCGCGGTGAAGCGGGCGCCGTCGTGGTCGACCCACGTCATCGCGATCGCCGTCCACGTGTCGGTGCCGTCGCCGCGCAGCACACGGACCTTCGTGCCCTCGTCGGTGCGCGACTCGTCGAGCTTGCCGCGGCCGTACGACAGGATGTTGCGCTGCTCCTGCCCGCGCGGGCGGCCGACCACCGCGCCGTTGGAGGCGCCGTTGAACGGGGTCGTGTGCGGCATCATCAGCGCGACGTACGCGTCCATCAGCGTCGACTTGCCCGAGCCCGACCCGCCGCACAGGAGCGTCGCGGTGGGAGCGAAGCGCACGCGGTGCTCGCCGTCGTAGCCGCCCCAGTTGATCAGCTGCAGTTCGTCGGCGACCCACTGCTGCCCGCGCGACGCGGCGGGGATCAGGCCGAACAGGGTCTCGAGCATCGTCATGCGGTCTGCTCCTCGGGAAGGGATGCCACGGCCTCGATCTCGTCGGAGGGCGCGGGCTCGGCATCCGTCGTCTGCTCGTCGAGCCACCGCTGCAGCTCGCGCAGCACCTCGGCGCTGAGGACGATCTCGATGAGCGGACCGATCCGGTACCGGCCCTCGGATTCCTCCTCGATGATGCCCTCGCGGTCGAGGCGGGCGATCGCGGTGCGCACGGCGCGCTGCTGGCTCGCGCGCGTGCCGTCGGATTCGGCGAAGTACGTGAGGACCGTCTGCTCGACCTCTTCGACGTCGACGCGGGCCGATGGCGCACCCGCGGTCGTCTCGCGCTGGAACACCGTCCGCAGGTACACGAGCACGAGCGTCTCGGCGCGCGAGTACGCCTCGTCCTTCAGCAGGATCGGCACGTCCACCTCGTCGCTGCGGACCTGCTCCTTGTACGCGACGCCCCGGTCGTGGTCGACGACGAGCCGCACGAACAGGTCGTTGAGGCGCGACTCGATCATCTGCTGGTGCTCCAGCAGCAGTTTCCACTCGGCGGGGGAGTTCTCGGCGAGCAGGAACCGGCGCTGCAGGATCCGCACGAGGACGCGTCGTACATCGGCATCCAGGATGCCGCGATCCCCGGCGAACAGCGCGTCGGGGTCGTTCTCCATCGCGACCGGGGCGATGAAGGCGGGGGTGTCGTCGCCTCTGACGGTGACGGTCGGGGCGGACGTGTCGACGTCAGTCATCGGCATCCGTTTCTATGGGGCGGACGGCGGTGACCGCCGTGAAAGCGAAGCGGCGGGTCGTGCCGTCGGGGCGGACCGCCTCGACGACGGAGACCTCCTCGCCCTCGGCGAGTCCGCGACGGTGGGCGATCTCGAGGAGGCCGACGAGATCGACGGGGCGGCGGGTGTACTCCTCCGCTCCGGCGAAGGCCTCGGCCAGGTCGAACCGGTCGCCGAGGGTCTCGACGTAGCGTTCCAGCTCGGCGTAGTGCGGGCCGCCCCACGCGCGCGTGTCCGCGTCGACGAACTCGACGTCGGACTCGTCGGATGCCAGCGGCTCGGGGGCTCCGGGCGGGCGCACGTCGCTGAGGGACCGGCGCAGATGGCCGATGTCGGCGAGCGGCAGGGTGCGCACGGGCTCGACGCGGCCCGGAGCCTTCGTCTGGCTCCACCGGTGCAGCCCCGCCATGACCGAGCGGAGCAGGTCGTCGACCTGGCGGTCGCGGATCGGATCGTGCGTCCTCACCTGCACCGTGATGACGTGCGAGGCGCGCCGCTGCGCCGTGAGCACCTCCCGCACACCCGCCTCGACGCGGCGGGCGATGGCATCCAGTTCTCCGCGCTGCTCGGGGGTCATCAGCCGCGCGAAGGGCTGGGTGAGCACGGCGTGCAGCTGGTCGGTGAGGTCGTCGATGTGCTCGGGGTCTCCGATCAGGCGCAGCGCGCCCTGGAACGCGCGCCCCTCGGGCGTGGCCTGCATGACGTGGCGTCCGCGCTCCAGGTACTCGCGCAGGACGTCACCGGTGGGGCGAGCGTCGCGCCGGAGCTCGGCGACGACGTCGCGCTGCATGGCCGCGATCGACTCGGCGACGCGGGAGAAGTCCGCGGGAAGCTCGCGGGCGAGGTGGATGACGTTCTCCGCCTCCTCGAGGAGATGCTCGTCGTCGAGGGGCTCGATGACGCCGTCGTCGAGCGCCGCGATCTCGGCATCCAGGGCCGCCCGCTCGGCGAGCAGGGCCTCGAGGCGCCGTTCGGGATCCGTCTCGGCGTCGCGCGCGAGCCGCTCGACGGCGTCGAGCAGCGTCCGCACCCGGGACCGCGACACGCGTGCGCGCCCGCCGCCCGCGCGCCCGGCGATCTCGAGCGCCCCGACGGCGTGGGCGGAGAGGCGGTACACCTCGACGTCGTCCTCGATCTGCAGGCTCAACCAGCCCACGCGCACCCACCCGCGGCAGATGTCGCGCGCCGACCCGGCGGGGAGGCGGCGGTCGTCGTCGGTGTCGTACCCCGCGGCGCGCAGTTCGTCCATCGCCTCGGCGACCTCGACGTGCGCGTCGGCGACCGCGACCGCGGGCCGGTCGGGCGAGAACACGTTCGACAGCACGGCCACGACGAACGGTGCGAACCGCCCGTGCAGCAGGTCGAGCATCGGGTTCTTGAACGCCGTGACCGAGCGCAGGTAAGCGGCTTCGGCGCGGGTGGTGGTCACTGGCTCGAGTCTACCGGCGGGGCGGGCCGGGCCCGAGTCGCACGCGGTTTCAGGGATAGCGCCGGCGCGCCCCCACGGCGCCGCGAGTCGGTGCCGACGCATCCGGCGTGACCGAAGCGAGTCGGCGTAGGCGCGACAGTTCCTCCACGGGGTCCGGGTGGTCGTCGACGCGGAGGTCGAGCACGACGTCGTCGTGCGAGGCGACCAGGACAGCCGCGCTCTGCCGGCCGCGGGCGTCGCCTCCGGCCCGTTCGCCCGCGGCCAGGACGTCGATCAGCCGATCGGCGAGATCCCGCCCGTCCGCCCTCCACGCCGCGGCCATCGCCGCGAGCACGTCGGGTCCGGCGAGGAGGTTGCCGATGAAGACGGCGTCGGGGGCCACGAGGTCCCCCGCCCACGCCGTGATGTCCGCACCCGAGCGTGCGGCGCCCGCACCCGACCACCCGAGCGCGGCGACCTGACGGAGCGCATGCCCGTCATCCCATCCCGGAGTGGCGGCCACCGCGTCGGCAGCCGAGCGTCCCTCGCGCATCGCTGCGAGCAACAGCCCGCGCAGCGCGCGATTCGTCCACGCCTGGCTGGCGACGACCCCGACGCCGGGGTCGACCGCGGTCACCCCCGCGCCGACGGCGAGGGATCGGCTCGCGGTGGCCGCGCCGATCAGGCCGTCGCGGGGGTCGCGGGCCAGCACGGTGAAGGTCATGGGCGCTCCTGAGGGGTCGGCGAGGCGCGGCGCGGCGCCGCGGGCGGGTTTGTGAAGATCGTGTTTCACCGCCGAGGTGGGGCTTGTGCCGACCCCCATGCTTGCACATACTGATCGAAACATCATCTAAATGATGGACACCTCACCCGATTGGCATCACATGAAACAGCGCATCACCCTCGGCATCGCCGGCGCGCTCGCCGCGACGCTCGCCCTCGCCGGTTGCTCCGCCGGTCAGAGCGTCGACATCGACGGCTCCGGCGGCAGTTCAGGTCAGACCCTCGTCGCCGCCATCGGCGGCGAGCCCGACCAGCTCGACCCGCAGAAGACGACGTCGTACTTCGCGTTCGAGGTGCTCGAGAACGTCTACGACACGCTCGTGCAGCCCGACGAGAACCTCGAGATGCAGCCCGCTCTCGCTGAGAGCTGGACCACCAGCGACGACCAGCTCACCTGGACCTTCACGCTGCGCGACGGGGTGAAATTCCAGGACGGCTCGGACTTCACGAGCGAAGACGTCGTCTACTCGTACCGTCGCATCATCGACGAGAAGCTCGCGAACGCGTGGAAGTTCTCCACGGTCACCGACGTCACCGCCCCCGATGACGCGACCGTCGTCATCACGGTCTCGCAGCCCACACCCAACCTGCTGTCGAACCTCGGTGGGTTCAAGGGCATGGCGATCGTGGAGAAGAGCAACGTCGAGTCGGGCGAGATCACGACTGCGCCGGTTGGCACGGGACCGTTCTCCGTCAGCGACTACGTCGCCGGCGACCACATCACGCTGACGGCCAACCCCGACTACTGGGGCGGCGCGCCCCAGCTCGGGGGAGTGGAGTACCGCTTCATCTCCGAGCCCGCCACCGCGCTGGCATCCCTGAAGGCAGGCGACATCGACTGGACCGACGTGGTCCCGCCCCAGCAGGTCGAGCAGCTGAAGAGCGACAGCTCGGTCACGCTCGGCCAGACGCCGTCGAGCGACTACTGGTACCTCGCCCTGAACGAGGCGAAAGCCCCGTGGAACGACGTGCGGGTCCGCCAGGCCATCGCGTACGCGATCGACCGGGATGCCATCGTTCAGGCCGTCAGCTACGGCACGGCCGAGGTCAACCAGCTCGCCATCCCGAAGCAGAGCGTCTGGTACACCGAGTACGACCAGTACTCCACCGACCTCGACAAGGCGAAGTCGCTGTTGGCCGAGGCCGGCTACACCGGTGGCACGCTGGACCTCCTCGCCACCAGCGACTACCCCGAGACGGTCACGGCCGCGCAGATCATCGCCGCCGAACTCGAACCGCTCGGCATCCAGGTGTCCATCCGCCAGCCCGACTTCTCGACGTGGCTCGACGAGCAGAACTCCGGCAACTTCGACATGCTCATGATGGGCTGGCTCGGCAACATCGACCCCGACGACTTCTACTACTCGCAGCACCACACCGACGGTGCCAGCAACGCGCAGAAGTTCTCGGATGCCGAGGTCGACCGCCTGCTCGACGCCGGTCGCGTCGAAACCGACACGGCGGCGCGCAAGGATCTCTACGCCCAGGCGGCGACGATCATCGCCGACAAGGCCAGCTACATCTACCTCTACAACCCGTCGGTGCTGCAGCTGTATTCGCCCAAGGTGTCGGGGTACGACACGCGTGCCGACCGCGCGATCCGGTTCGCCGGCGTCTCGTTGAGCGAGTGATCCGAGGCCGCGGGGGTCCGGCGTGCCGGTGCCCCCGCGGTCCCGCCCCGGGCCGTCCGGTCCGGTCTCTTCCGCCCCTCCCGTCCGCCTCGTTCAAGGAGACTCCGTGAGGATCGCCCCCGCGCAGATGCTGCGCTTCCTGGGCCTCCGGCTGCTGTCGTCGGCCGTCGTGCTGCTCGGTGTGCTGATCGTCGTGTTCGCCCTCGTGCACCTCGTGCCCGGTGACCCCGTGCGCCTCGCCCTCGGCACCCGGTACACGACCGAAGCGTACGAGGCGCTCCGCTCGGCGTCCGGTCTCGACCGCTCGCTGCCCGAGCAGTTCTTCTCCTACCTGGCCCGCGCGGTGACCGGTGACCTCGGCGTGAGCTTCCGAAACGGTCAGCCGGTGACGACCACCCTGCTGCAGCGCCTGCCCGCCACGATCTCGCTCGCGCTCGTGGGACTCGCGGTCGCCCTCGTGATCTCGGTGCCCGCGGGGGTGTACTCGGCGCTGCGCGAGGGGCGCGTGAGCGACGTGATCGTGCGGCTGACGAGCCAGTTCGGGGTCTCCGTGCCGGACTTCTGGCTGGGTCTGCTCCTCATCTCGCTCTTCTCCGTCACGCTGGGTCTGCTTCCGGCCAGCGGGTACGTCGCCCTCGCCGAGGACCCCGCGGGGTGGGCACGCCAGGTGACCTTGCCGGGGCTCACCGTCGGTCTCGTCGCCGGGGCGATCATGACGCGCTATATCCGTGCCGCCGTCATCGACGTGGCCTCGTCGGGGTACATCCGCACCGCGGTGTCGAAGGGGCTGCCCCGCCGCGTTGTCGTGTCCCGCCACATCGTGCGGGGAGCCCTCGTTCCGGTGCTGACGATCGCCGGCATCCAGTTGGCCACGATCCTCGGCGGCGTCATCGTGGTCGAGGTGGTCTTCGCCTGGCCGGGCCTCGGTCGTCTCGTGTACGACGCCGTCGCCGCGCGCGATTACCCGCTCATCCAGGGCGCGGTGCTGCTGGTGGCCGTGATGTTCATCGTCGTCAACCTGATCGTGGACGTGCTGTACGCCGCCGTCGACCCGAGGATCCGTGCCGCATGAGCTCCGTCGAACCCACCCCCGGGCCCGCTGTCGCCTCCGCCCCCGCCCCCGGGCGCGTGGCGTCCTGGCGTCTGCTCGCGAGCAATCCGCTGACGGTGGCCGCGGCCGTCGTCCTGGCGATCGTCGTCCTCGCGGCCGTGCTGGCGCCGTGGGTCGCGCCGTACGGGGTCAACCAGATCGACGTCGCCAACGCGCTGACGCCGCCGAGCCCCGCGCACTGGTTCGGGACCGACGAACTCGGCCGCGACGTGTTCTCGCGGGTGCTGCTCGCCGGTTCCACCTCGCTCATGATCGCCGTCTCCGCCGTGACGATTGCGCTCGTCCTGGGGCTCGTGCTCGGCGTCGTCGCGGGCTACGCGGGCGGGTGGGCCGACGCGGTGCTCATGCGCGTCGTCGACGTCATGTTCGCTTTCCCGGTGCTGCTTCTGGCCCTGGCGATCATCGCGATCTTCGAGCCGGGGGCGCTCACCACGACGATCGCGATCGGCGTCGTCTACACGCCGATCTTCGCCCGCGTCGCCCGGGCCAGCACGCTGGCGCTCCGCTCCTCGCCGTTCGTGCAGGTGTCGCGCACGATGGGCACGCCTCCGGCATCCATCCTGCTCCGGCACGTGCTGCCGAACATCGGTGGTCCGATCGTCGTCCAGACCTCGCTGTCGCTCGCGTTCGCGATCCTCTCGGAGGCCGCCCTGTCGTTCCTCGGGCTCGGCATCCAGCCACCGTCCCCGTCATGGGGAGGCATGCTCTTCACCGCTCAGGGTTTCCTCGCCCAGGCGTGGTGGATGAGCGTGTTCCCCGGGGCGGCGATCTTCGTCACGGCGCTGGCCTTCAACCTGCTCGGCGACGGTCTGCGCGACGGCCTCGATCCGCGCCAGCGCACGATCATCGAGGCACGGCGGGGGGAGCGTCGCCGTAACGGGCCGCCGCGCCTCCGGCGGGACACGATCAGCACGGAGGTGCGGCCATGAGCGTCCTGGAGGTGCGGGATCTCCGCGTCGCGATCGGCGAGACGTCGATCGTCCGAGGGCTCGACTTCTCGGTGGACCGGGGTCAGACCCTCGGCATCGTGGGCGAGTCGGGCTCGGGCAAGTCGTTGACGGTGCTCGCGGCGACCGGCCTCATCGATGCCCCCGGGCGACGGGTCGACGGCTCGAGCGTTCTGCGGACGGACCCGGATGCCCGGGGCGTCGAGCTCGTGGGAGCGTCCGACCGCGTGCTGCGCTCGGTGCACGGCGACGCGGTCGGGTTCGTCTTCCAGGACCCGTCGACCTCCCTGAACCCTTATCTGACGGTCGGGCGGCAGATCGCCGAGTCTCTGGAGGCGCACCGCGGCCTGTCGCGTCGGGCCGCGCACGCCCGGGCGATCGCGCTGCTGGAGGCCGTCGGCATCCCGGACCCGGCGGTCCGTGTCGACGCGTACCCGCACCAGTTCTCGGGCGGTCAACGCCAGCGCGTCATGATCGCGATCGCCCTCGCGTGCGACCCCGCCCTTCTCGTCGCCGATGAGCCGACCACCGCGCTCGACGTCACCACCCAGGCGCAGATCATCGACCTCGTGCAGCAGTTGCAGCACGACCGCGGGACCGCGGTGGTCTGGATCAGTCACGACCTCGGGGTGATCGGCCAGGTCGCCGACGATGTTCTGGTGCTGCGCCACGGCGAGGCCGTCGAGCAGCGACCGCTCCTCGACGTCTACGCCGATCCGCAGCACGCCTACACGAAGGAGCTGCTCGCGGCGCGTCCGCGCGTGGTCGCCGGATCCGGTCCGACGCCCGAGCCCGGCGCGGCTGCGCTCCTCGCCGTCTCCGGTCTGGACGTGCGCTTCGTCCTGCAGACGCCCGCAGGTCCGCGTACCGTGCACGCCGTCGACGACGTGTCGTTCACGGTGCGCCGCGGGACGACCCTCGCCCTGGTGGGAGAGTCGGGGTCGGGGAAATCGACGATCGCGAACGCCTTGACGGGGCTCGTGGCCCCGCACGCCGGGACCGCGACCCTGGCGGATGCCGAGGGCGAGGGCGTCCGCGACGCGCTCCGCGCGAAGCGTCGCGACCGTCGGCGCATCGCCATGGTGTTCCAGGACCCGTTCGCCTCCATCGACCCGCGTCGCACCGTCGCCGACGCGATCACCGAACCGCTGCGCGTGCACCGCCTCGGCGGTTCAACCCCCGCCGCCCGCGCCGCCCGCGTGCGGGAGCTCCTGGAGCTCGTCGACCTCGACCCCGCATTCGCCCAGCGCTACCCGCACGAGTTGTCGGGCGGGCAGCGTCAGCGAGTGTCGATCGCGCGCGCGCTCGCGCTCGAGCCCGAGCTGGTCATCCTCGACGAGGCCACGGCCTCCCTCGACGTCTCGGTGCAGGCCCGCGTGCTCGCCCTGCTCCGGCGTCTGCAGGTCGAGCAGGGGCTGACGTACCTCTTCATCGCACACGATCTCGCGATCGTGCAGCAGATGAGCCATGACGTCGTAGTGCTTCGCGACGGGAAGGTGGTCGAGACGGCTCCTGCGGCCGAGCTGTTCGCGCACCCGCGGCAGGAGTACACGCGCGATCTGCTGGCCGCGGTGCCGCCCGACGGCCCGCGGGTGCGTTCGTGATCCCGCTGACTTCGGGCGAACGTACGTCGGCTGCCCCCGCTGACGTGCATTCCCCCGAAGTCAACGGTGGGGTGGAGCGGGGGAGGGCGCCACACGCGCGTGAGCGCGCGCCACACGTCCACGGCGCTACGCTGACACGGTCATGACACGAGCCACGGATGCCGACGAGCAGCGCACCGTCGAGACCCTCGGCGCCGCGGTGCGCGACGCCCGCAAGCGGCTCGGCTTGAGCGTGCAGGCGCTGTCGGAGAAGGCCGGGGTGAGCTTCGGCCTCGTCAGCCAGCTAGAGCGCGGCCTCGGCAACCCGTCGCTGCAGTCGCTCCAACGGCTCGCCGGGGCCCTCGGCATCCCGGTCACCCAGTTGCTCGACGAGCCGGCGGTGCCTCTGGCGGTCGTGACGCGCGCGAAGCGGCACATCATGCCGGTGGCCGCGGACGCCCCGCCGCACCAGCGCGCCGAGCGCGAGCTGCTGACACCGCGCGGGGAGTCGATGCTCCAGCTGATCCGCTCGACGCTGCCGCCCGGCTTCACGAACGAGGCCAGCCCGTTCCGCCACATCGGCACCGAGACGGTGACCGTCGAGTCCGGCGTGCTGGTCGTGTGCCAGTCGGATCGGCGGGTCGAACTGCACGCCGGCGACACCGTCACCTACGGCTGCTCGGCCCCGCACTGGTGGGCGAACGGACACGACGGCGAAACCGTGGTGCTGGGCGCGGTCACCCCGTTCGAGCGCTGAGGCCCCGGGGCACCCGGAACGCCGGTCGCTCGCCCGGCCCCGCGACGTACTCGTCGTCGCACCGGAAGCCGCGCAGCCACGGCTCACCGTCGATGACGCGCAGGTAGAAGCCCCTCGGATAGTCGTGGTCCGCGCGCAGCGCGGGGGTGGCGACCTGCAGCGACGCGGTGGGCGCGCGACCGGTGCTGAGGATGCTGTCGGGAGCGACCTCCTGGTCGAGCCACACCAAGCGCAGGTACGGGGCGGTGTCGGGTGGGCACAGCGCGAGGCCGTTCGCCTCCGCCGCCGCGTGCACCTGCGCGAGCGTGCCCCCGTCCGCGAGACCGAGGTCTGCGACCGAACGCTCGACGATGTCGATGGTTTCCGCGGCGCGGGTGTCGAACACGGGGTCGGCCAGCAGTACCTCGGCATACGGATTACGTCGGATGCCGGCGGCATCGAGCTGCCGGACCAGCTCTTCACGGGCGATCCCGCCGACGTCCAGGGTCCAGGTGCGCGCACTCACCGCAGCAGGCTACGCCGCACGTGCACCGCGCAACGCGAAGGCCGCGGCATCCCTCCCAAAGGAACGGATGCCGCGGCCCAGGCGATGCGGGTCAGATCTCCGAGCGCGGACCGGGGACGGTCTTGTTCACCCCGGTGACCGGCTGGTTCTCGTCGAACGAGGCGATCGGCCGCTTGAAGCCGCGCGTCAGGACGATCAGGTACACGACGCCGATGCTGGTCCAGATGAGACCGCCGATCAGTGCGTGCATGTCGAGGTTCACCCACAGGAGGCCCGTGAGCAGCATGCCGATCGCGGGCATCACGATGTACCGGAAGATGTCTCCCGGCGTCTTGCGCAGGCCCTTGCGGATGGCGAACCAGGCGATCACCGAGATGTTGACGAAGGTGAACGCGATGAGCGCGCCGTAGTTGATGTAGGCCGCGATCTGCTCGAGCGTGAACGCGATGGCCAGGAGGCTCACCACGCCCACGATGATGATCGACAGCGTCGGGGTGTGCGTCTTCGGGTTGATGAAACCGAAGATCCGACGGGGGAGCACGTTGTTGCGGCCCATCACCATCAGCATGCGCGAGACCGAGGCGTGGGAGGCCAGCCAGGACGCGAGCGTCGCGGCGAAGCCGGCCGCGGTGAGCACGGCCTGCAGCACCGGGCCGCCGACCTGGACGCCGATCTCGGGCAGCGTGCTGTTCTCGATCGCCTCCGGCGGGAAGGCGGCGGAGTCGGGGAAGCGCAGCTGCGTGAAGTACGACGCCACGAGGAAGATCGCGCCACCGGCCACGAGGGTCAGCAGGATCGCGCGGGGCATGATCTTCGGCGACTTCGCCTCTTCCGAGTACATCGACACCGCATCGAACCCGATGAAGGAGAAGCACACGATGGTGGCTCCGGCCAGCACCGCGCCGAACTGCACCTCGCTGTGGGCGAAGGGGGCGAGGGACACGACCGTACCGGCCCCCGCGCCGCCCACGAGCTGCACCGCGACCATCACGACGAACACGGTCATCACGAGGATCGAGAACACCAGCAGGATCATGTTGACGTTCGAGGTGCCGCGCATCGTGAGGTAGATGACGCCCGTGACGCCGGCGGTGAAGACGACGACCCAGATCCAGCCCGGGATGTCGGGGAACAGCGCCTCCATGTAGCTGCGCAGGATGAGGGCGTTGACCATCGGCAGCAGCATGTAGTCGATGAGGGCCGTCCACCCGACGACGAACCCGACGCCGGGGTGGATGGACTCACGGGCGTAGGTGTAGGCGGATCCTGCACTCGGGATGACGCGGACCATCTTGCCGTAGCTGATGGCGGTGAACACCAGCACGACGAGCGCCACGGCGTAGGCCGCGGGGACGACGTTGTTGGTCTCCTCGGCGACGAGGCCGAAGGTGTCGAAAACGACGGTCGGGGTCATGTAGCCCAGGCCGAGGCCCACGATCGACCACAGGCCGAGGGTGCGGGCGAGCTTGGCTCCCGAGCTGGACGCGGGCGCCTGCGTGGCGCCGATCTTCTCGTTCGTGGCTTCTCCTAGAGGGGCGGGTCGGGATCGGGCGGATCCGACCGAGCGGATGATGTCGGGTGGAGCTTCGGGTGCACCGCTCCGGGTGGGGGCGGGGGAGGAAGAAGCGGATGCCGCCGGGGTGGGGCGGCATCCGCTTCGCGGGTCAGAGGCGCGTCCAGGCCTCGGTGAGCGTCGAGCGCAGGATCTGCTCGATCTCGTCGAACTCGGACGGGCCGATCGTGAGCGGCGGAGCGAGCTGGATGACGGGGTCGCCCCGGTCGTCCGCGCGGCAGTAGAGACCTGCGTCGTACAGCGCCTTCGACAGGAAGCCGCGCAGCAGGCGCTCGGATTCGTCGTCGTCGAAGGTCTCCTTGGTGGTCTTGTCCTTGACCAGCTCGATGCCGAAGAAGTAGCCGTCGCCGCGGACGTCGCCGACGATGGGCAGGTCGAGCAGCTTCTCCAGCGTCGAGCGGAAGACGGGGGAGTTGGCGCGGACGTTCTCCAGCAGCCCCTCCTCCTCGAACACGTCGAGGTTCTCCATCGCGACGGCGGAGGACACGGGGTGGCCGCCGAAGGTGTAGCCGTGCGGGAACGACGCGTCGCCGTGCGCGAACGGCTCGTACACGCGATCGCTGACGATCGTGCCGCCCAGCGGCGAGTAGCCGCTCGTCACAGCCTTGGCGAACGTGATCATGTCGGGCTGGTAGTCGTAGGCCTCGGCGCCGAAGTAGTAGCCGAGCCGGCCGAACGCGCAGATGACCTCGTCGCTGACGAGGAGCACGTCGTACTTGTCGCAGATCTCGCGCACGCGCTGGAAGTACCCGGCGGGCGCCGGGAAGCAGCCGCCGGCGTTCTGCACGGGCTCGAGGAACACCGCGGCGACGGTCTCGGGACCCTCGAACTGGATCATCTGCTCGATGCGGTCCGCCGCCCACAGGCCGAACTCCTCGGGCGTCCCGCCGCCGAAGCCGGACTCCGCGGCGCGGTAGTAGTTCGTGTTCGGCACGCGGAAGCCGCCGGGGGTGACGGGTTCGAACATGTGCTTCATCACGGGGAGACCGGTGATGGCGAGGGCGCCCTGCGTGGTGCCGTGGTAGGCGATCGCGCGGGAGATGACCTTGTGCTTGGTGGGCTTCCCCTGGGTCTTCCAGTACTGCTTGGCGAGCTTGAACGCCGTCTCGACGGCCTCGCCTCCGCCGGTGGAGAAGAAGACGTGATTGAGGTCGCCGGGGGCCAGGTGGGCGATGCGGTCGGCGAGCTCGATCGCGGCCGGGTGGGCGTAGGACCACAGCGGGAAGAACGCGAGCTCCTCGGCCTGCTTCGCGGCGGCCTGGGCGATGCGGCGGCGGCCGTGGCCGGCGTTGACGACGAAGAGGCCCGAGAGGCCGTCGATGTAGCGCTTGCCCGCGGCATCCCAGATGTGGTGCCCCTCGCCCTTGACGATGATCGGGACGCCGGGTCCTTCGGTCATCACGGACTGGCGGGCGAAGTGCATCCAGAGGTGGTCGCGGGCTTTCGCCTGGAGGTCGGTCTGCAGGTCGATTTCGTGAAGCGTCATCGCGTTCCCCAGTTGTAGAGCTGTCGGTGGAGTTTCAAGTACACGAACGTCTCGGTCGCCACGACGTCGGGCAGCGACCGGATGCGGTCGTTGAGGAGGTCGATGAGGTCGTCGTCGCTCTCGCAGACGACCTCGACGAGGAGATCGAAGGATCCCGCCGTGGAGACGACGTAGATGACGCCCGGGAGCTCGGCCATCTCGGCCGCGATCACCCGGGTGTCTCCCGACACGCGCACCCCGATCATCGCCTGGCGGGCGAAACCGAGCTGGAGCGGGTCGGTGACGGCGACGATCTGCAGGACTCCGGCGTCCTGCAGTTTCTGCACCCGTTGCCGTGTGGCGGTCTCGCTGAGGCCGACGGCCTTGCCGATCTCGGCGTACGAGCGGCGGCCGTCCTCCTGCAGCTGCTCGACGATGGCCTTCGACACGCTGTCGAGGACCGGACGCCGTTCCGCGGAGATGCTCATGATGGGGCGACGGTATCAGCGCTCACACATCTTGCTCAATGGTGAAATCGAGACTTATTGCGCCGTAACAACGCGGAAACCGTCGTTTTGAGGACTTCCCGTGCAGAACGGGTCTCCTCGTCCCGGCGCGTGTCAAGCTGGGCGGGGCGACGAACGGGAGGGCCGCGCATGGCGGAGGGCGACATCACGGCGGGGCTTCGAGCCGCCCTGGATCGCGACGACGCGTCGCTGCGCCTGCGCGCGGCCATGGATGCCGGCACCCGACCGAACGACGCGTTCATCGCCGTGCTGGTCGATCGCTGCGCCGTCGAGCCCGACTTCTTCGTCCGCGACATGCTCACCTGGGCGCTCACCCGTCACGACGCGTCGCTCGTCGTCGACGCGATCCTGCCCGAGCTCGGCTCGCCCTTCCCCCAGGCACGCAGTCAAGGGCTGCACACGCTGTCGAAGATCGGCGACCCACGCACGTGGAACGCCATCACCCCCGCGCTCCTGGACGACGAGGAATCGAGCGTCGCCCGGGCGGCGTGGCGGGCCGCGGCCGGACTCGTCCCGGACACCGAGCGGGCGGCACTCGCCGCCGCGCTGGCGCGTCACCTCGGCCGGGGCGACATCGAGACGCGCCGCAGCCTGAGCCGCGCGTTCGTGATGATCGGCGAGGAGTCCGGGCCCGCGGTCGACGCCGCGACGGAGGCGGACGACGAGGCCGTGCGCGTCCACGCCCTCGCGACGCGCGCCTTGATGGACGACCCGGATGCCGGGTTCGAGGGCGCCGTCGATCATGCGCGGCGCGTCAACGCCCAGCGCCACGCGCCGGCGGGACCGGACGCCGACCCGGTCGCGGAGCAGCAGGCGCCGGACGCCCCCGAGGCGGGGACGCCCGACGCGGAGCAGCAGGCGCCGGACGCCCCCGAGGCGGGGACGCCCGACGCCTGAGCCGCATCAGGCGAGGCTCGACATCACGTGCTTGAGGCGCGTGTAGTCCTCGAAGCCGTAGACCGAGAGGTCCTTGCCGTAACCCGAGTGCTTGAACCCGCCGTGGGGCATGTCCGAGACGAACGGGATGTGGGCGTTGATCCACACGCACCCGAAGTCCAGATCGCGGCTGAAGCGCAGCGCGCGGCCGTGTTCGCGGGTCCAGACGGATGCCGCGAGCGCGTAGGGGACGTCGTTGGCCATCTGCAGCGCTTCGGCGTCCTCGTCGAACGCCTGCACCGCGAGGATCGGACCGAAGACCTCCTGCTGGACGAGCTCGTCGTCCTGCCGGAGACCCGTCACGATCGTGGGGGCGAAGAAGAAGCCGGTGTCGCCCACGCGGTGTCCGCCGGTCGCGACACGCGCGTGCGCCGGGAGACGGTCGACGAATCCCTGCACGCGCGCCAGCTGATCGGGGTTGTTCACGGGGCCGAAGAACGCGTCGGGGTCGTCCGGTGCGCCGACCTTCACGCTCTCCCCGACGTAGGAGACCAGGCGCGCGACGAACTCGTCGTGCAGCGACGCGTGCACGAGCACGCGGGTCGCGGCCGTGCAGTCCTGACCGGCGTTGAAGAACGCCGCCTGCGCGATCCCCGCCGTCGCGGCATCCAGATCGGCGTCCGGGAAGACGATCGCGGGCGCCTTCCCGCCGAGCTCGAGGTGCACGCGCTTGACCTGCCGCGCCGCCGACTCCGCGACCTGCATGCCCGCGCGCACCGACCCGGTGATCGCGACGAGCTGCGGGGTGGGGTGCTCCACGAGCGCCCGCCCGGTCTCGCGGTCGCCGAGGACGACGTTGAGCACGCCCGCCGGGAGGATCTCCGCGGCGAGCTCGGCCAGACGCACGGTGGTCTGCGGCGTCGTCTCGCTGGGCTTCAGCACGACGGTGTTCCCCGCCGCGATCGCCGGGGCGATCTTCCAGATCGCCATGTTGAGCGGGTAGTTCCACGGCGTCACCTGCGCCACGACGCCGATCGGCTCGCGTCGCACGTAAGAGGTGAACCCCTCGGCGTACTCCGCGGCGGCGCGGCCGTCCAAGTCGCGCGCGGCACCGGCGAAGAAGCGCAACTGGTCGACCGACTGATCGATCTCGTCCGCCACGAGGGTCGCGCGGGGCTTCCCCGTGTCCTCGGACTCCAGGTCGGCGAACTCCTCGGCGTGGTCGGCGAGGGCGTCGGCGAGCCGGAAGAGCGCGAGCTGGCGCGCGGCCGGGGTCGTCAGCCGCCACGACGCGAAGGCCCGGGATGCCGCCTGGAAAGCGGCATCCACCTCCTCCTCGGTCGAGCACGGGGCCTGGGCGTACACCTCGCCGGTGACGGGGCTGACGAGGTCGAGGAGCCGCCCGGTCGACGGCGACGAGACGCCGTCGACCAGGTTGGTCAGCGTCCTCACGCCGAGGCCGCCTCGTCGGCGACGGAGAGGGCCTCGTCGATGATGTCGAGGCCGCGTACGAGGTCCTCCTCCGAGATCACCAGCGGCGGGGCGACGTGCACGCGGTTGAAGTGCGTGAACGGCCACAGGCCCGCCTTCTTGCACGCCGCGGCGAAGGCCGCCATCGGAGCGGCGGCAGGACCCGCGGCGTTGAACGGCACGAGGGGTTCGCGGGTCTCGCGGTCACGGACGAGCTCGATCGCCCAGAACAGGCCGCGACCGCGGATCTCGCCGATCGACGGGTGCTTCTCGGCCATCTCGCGCAGGCGCGGTTCGACGACGCGTTCACCGAGGTCGCGCACCCGCTCGAGGATCCCGTCTCGGCGGAACACCTCGAACGTCGCGATGCCGGGGGCGCACGCGAGCGGGTGCCCCGAGTACGTCAGGCCGCCGGGGAAGGTCACGGTGTCGAAGTGGCTGGCGATGGCATCCGAGATCACCACTCCGCCCAGCGGCACGTAGCCCGAGTTCACGCCCTTGGCGAAGGTGATGAGGTCGGGCGTGACGTCGAACGCGTCGACGGCGAACCACTCGCCGATGCGGCCGAAGCCGACCATGACCTCGTCGGCGATGTAGACGATGCCGTACTTGTCGCACAGCGCGCGGACGCCGGGGAGGTATCCCGGCGGCGGCACGAGCACGCCGTTGGTGCCGACGACGGTCTCGAGGATGATGGCGCCGATCGTCGATGCGCCCTCCAGGATGATCGTCTGCTCGAGGTGCTCGAGCGCGCGGGCGGTCTCCTCCTCCTCGGATGCCGAGTGGAACGCGGAGCGGTACGCGTACGGGCCGAAGAAGTGCACGACCGAGGCGTCGGCGGGCTCGTTCGCCCAGCGCCGGGGGTCGCCGGTCAGCGTGATGGCCGTGGAGGTGTTGCCGTGGTAGCTGCGGTACATCGCGAGCACCTTGCGCTTGCCCGTCACCAGGCGCGCCATGCGGACCGCGTTCTCGTTGGCATCCGCTCCGCCGTTGGTGAAGAACACCTTCGAGAAGCCCGCGGGGGCGACCTCGGCGATGAGGCGCGCGAGTGCGCCGCGCGTGCCGTTCGCCATGGCCGGCTGGATCGTGGCGAGATCGCCCGCCTGGCGCTGGATGGCCTCGACGAGGTCGGGGTGCTGGTGCCCGAGGTTCAGGTTCACCAGCTGCGACGAGAAGTCCAGGTAGCTGTTGCCGGCGTAGTCCCAGAACGTCGCGCCCTCGCCACCGGCGACCGGCAGCGGGTCGATGAGCGCCTGGGCGCTCCAGGAGTGGAAGACGTGGGCGCGGTCGTCCGCGCGGACCTGCGCGTCAGCGGCGAGGTCGGGGGAGGTGAGGGTCATGATCGTTCCTTTCCGGATGCCGCGGGTCAGTGGTTGCTGGGGAAGCCGAGGCTGATCTGGCTCTCGCTCGGGTCGGGCCAGCGGGTCGTGACGACCTTGCTGCGCGTGTAGAAGTGGATCGATTCGGGGCCGTAGATGTGCGAGTCGCCGAAGAGCGAGTTGCGCCATCCGCCGAACGAGAACGCGCCGACCGGGACCGGGATCGGGACGTTCACGCCGACCATGCCGACCTCGATGTCGAACTCGAACTGGCGGGCGGTGCCGCCGTCGCGCGTGAACACCGCCGTGCCGTTGGCGAAGGGGCTGGAGTTGATCAGCTCCACGGCCTCGTCGTACGTCTTCACTCGGACGACCGAGAGCACGGGTCCGAAGATCTCGTCGTCGTACACCTTCATGCCGGGGGCGACGCGGTCCACGAGCGAGACGCCGACGAAGAAGCCGTCGCCCTCGAACTGCTGCGTCGTGCCGTCGACGACGACCTCGGCGCCCTCGGCTGCGGCTCCCGTGACGTAGGAGGCGACCTTGTCGCGGTGCTCGCGCGTGATGAGCGGACCCATCTCGCTCGCGGCATCCGTTCCCGGGCCGATCTTCAGGCCCTCGATGCGGGATGCCACCTTCTCCACCAGCGCGTCGGCGACGTCGTCGCCCACGGCCACGAGCACCGACACGGCCATGCAGCGCTCACCGGCGGAGCCGTAGGCGGCCGAGACGGCGGCGTCGGCGGCGGAGTCGAGGTCGGCGTCGGGCAGGACGACCATGTGGTTCTTCGCCCCGCCGAGGGCCTGCACGCGCTTGCCGTTCTCGGCGGCGCGCGAGTAGATGGACTTCGCGATCGGCGTCGAGCCGACGAAGCTCACCGCGCGGACGTCGGGGGAGTCGAGCAGCGCGTCGACCGCGACCTTGTCGCCGTGCACGACGTTCAGCACACCGGCGGGGAGCCCGGCCTCCTCGAACAGCTTCGCGAGGAAGAGCGACGCCGACGGGTCCTTCTCGCTCGGCTTCAGCACGACGGTGTTGCCGCACGCGATCGCCGAGGCGGTCATCCACAGCGGCACCATGACGGGGAAGTTGAACGGTGTGATCGCCGCGACCACGCCGACCGGCTGCTTGACGGAGTGCACGTCGACGCCGCGGCTGACCTGTTCGGCGTGCTCGCCCTTGAGGAGGTGCACGAGGCCGGCGGCGAACTCGACGTTCTCGATGCCGCGGCTGATCTCGCCCTTGGCATCCGAGAGCACCTTGCCGTGCTCGGCCGCGATGATGGCGGCGAGCTCGTCGGTGCGCTCGACGAGGAGGTGGCGCAGGCGGAAGAACACGTCGGCGCGCTTGATGAGGCTCGTCGCCCGCCACGCGGGGAGGGCGGCCTTGGCGACGGCGATCGCCTCGTCGACCTCGGCGGTGGTGGCGAACGCGACCTGCGCCTGCACGCGTCCGGTGGCGGGGTCGAACACGTCGCCCGTCCGCTCCGCGGCACCGCGGGCTTCGCCGTTGATGTGGTGGTGGATGACGGTCATGCGGATCCTCCTGGGTCATCGGCCATCCGGACAGATCGACCGGGAGCGCCGTAGGGTGTTCACTGCCGATTCTGCGCCACGAAGAGGGGAATGCGCCCATGGCTGATCGTCGCGAAGACGAGCGCTCCCGGACAGATCGTCCGGATGCCGTCGAGGCGACCGGCGACCGGGGGCTCCCCACGCTCGCCGAGGTTCTCGACTCGCCCGCGCTCGCCGTCGGAGCCCCCGAGGTGCTGGTCGGCGGAGTCGCGCTGTCGGTGCCCGTGCGGTGGGTGCACGTGTCCGACAGCCCCGGAGTCGCCCGCCTGCTGGAGGGAGGGGAACTGCTCCTGACGACCGCGTCCGCGTGGCCCTCGGAACCCGTCGACCTGCGCGCCCTCGTGCGCGAGTTCGTGCGCGCGGGGCTCGTCGGGATCGTGATCGAGCTGGGCGCGCACTACCGTTACGTCCCCGCGGTGGTGGTCGAGGCGGCCGCCGGCGCGGGACTCCCGCTGATCGCGCTGCACCGCGAGATCAAGTTCGTCAGCGTCACCGAAGAGGTGCACCGGCGGATCATCGACGACCAGACGGCGGCGCTGCGGGCGCGCGACGAGGTGCGGACGCTCTTCACCTCGCTCGCACTGCGCGGCGCGCCCGCCGACTACGTCGTGGAACGCCTCGCCCACACGCTCCGCGCTCCCGTCGTGCTGGAGTCGCTCGCGCACGAGGTGATCGTGGCCGAGCTCGCGGATGCCGACCCCGCGGTGCTCCACGACTGGCAGGAGCGGTCGCGTCGGTTCGGCGACGACGGCGACGACGGCCGGTCCGTCGTGCCGGTGGAGGCGCGCGGCATCCGCTGGGCGACGCTGGTGGCGCTCGCCGGTCCCGGGCATCCCGCCGGACGACGGGCGGTGCTCGAACAGGGAGCCACGGCCCTCGCCCTCGGGCGCCTGGCCGACCCCGAAGGTGAGGACTGGGCGCGCCTCGGCCGTCGCCGGCTCATGGATGCGCTGCTGGGCGGCCGGTACGGCTCGGCCGACGAGGTGACGGCGCTCCTCGGCGCGGCGCGCCTCGATCTGCCCGGGGCGGCGCTCTTCGGGCTCGCGGCCGACGGCGCGACCGCCGCCGACGTGGAGGCGGCGGCGATCGAGCTCGGCGGACGCGCCCTGTGCGGCACCACGCGCGGGGCGGGCGAGCGCGCGGAGGGATGGATGCCGGTCCTCCTCGCCGTGCCCGCTCCCACGACCTTCGCTGGCGGGGCGGCCGAACGCTTCCGCGCGCGCCTGCGCGGTGCGGGGCGGGATCCCCGCCTCGCCGTCGGCCCGCGCGTCGACGGCGGCGCGGGCGCTGCCGCGGTGCCCCGGCTGCTGGACTCGCTCGAGCAGGCGCTCGACCTCGCCGACGTGGGCGACCTGCCCGAGGGGGCGGTGCACTGGGTCGTCCGGCATCCGCTCCTCCGCTTCGTGTCGTCGCTGCGGGGCGACCACCGGCTCCTCGAACACAGCGAGGACCTGCTGGCACCCGTCCTCGCCGCCCCACCCGCCCGTCGACGCGATCTGCTCGCGGCGTTGGGGGCGATCGTCGCCCACCCGGGCAACCGCACGGCGGCGGCCGCCGCGGCGCACGTGTCGAGGTCGGTGTTCTACCAGCGGCTCGATCTCGCCGAGCGGGTGCTGGGCGTGGATCTGGACGACGGCGAGGTGCTGGCAGCGCTGCACCTCGCTCTCGTGGTGCATCGCGCGCATCGCTCGCCGGACGGCCCCGCGACGCGCTGACGGCCGCCCGAGTCGCCCGCTACGATGACCGGAACGGGCGGGGGAGTGCGCATGAGGGAGTGGTCGACGCGTCTGCGTCGTGCGCGGATGCGGGTGGCCGCGTGCGCCGCGGCCGCGGGACTTCTGATCGCGGGGGCGATCACGGCGCCGGCCGCATCGGCGGCGACGCTGCCGGGGTGGCTGTCGACCAGCGGATCGACGATCGTCACCTCGACCGGCGCCCCGTACACGATCAAGGCGGTCGCCTGGTTCGGCATGGAGACCTCGAACTGCGCGCCGCACGGCCTGTGGTCGATCTCGCTCGACGAGGGGCTGAAGAGCATCGCCGCGATGGGGTTCACCACCCTGCGCCTGCCGTTCTCGAACGAGTGCCTCGCGGCGAAGCAGACCAACTCCATCAACGCCAACGCCAACCCCGGGCTCACCGGTCTCACGCCGCTGCGCCTCCTGGACACCGTGATCGCCCGGGCCAAGGCCCACGGGCTCTCGGTGATCCTCGACCGCCACCGCCCGGACTCGGGCGCGCAGAGCGAACTCTGGTACACCGCGCAGTACTCGGAGAAGCGGTGGATCGACGACTGGACGATGCTCGCCGCGCGATACAAGGCAGACTCCACCGTCATCGGCGTCGATCTGCACAACGAGCCCCACGGCCCCGCCTGCTGGAACTGCGGTGATCCCGCTCGCGACTGGCGAGCCGCGGCGACGCGCGCGGGCAACGCCGTGCTCGCGGTCAACCCCCGGCTGCTCATCATCGTCGAGGGCGTGGAGCGGCAGAACGACGGCACCAGCACCTGGTGGGGCGGCGGTCTGAAGGATGTCCGCTCCGCCCCGGTCACGCTGTCGGTGAAGAACCGCGTCGTCTACTCGCCCCACGACTACCCGGCCTCGGTGTACGCGCAGAAGTGGTTCACGGCTCCCGGGTACCCCGCGAACCTGCCGGCGCTGTGGGATGCCAACTGGGGGTACCTCGCGAAGGAGAACATCGCGCCCGTCCTCCTCGGCGAGTTCGGCACCAAGCTCGAGACCGCGAGCGACAAGGCGTGGCTGACCGCGCTCGTCGACTACCTCGCGCAGCGGAAGATCAGCTACGCCTACTGGTCGTTCAACCCCAACAGCGGCGACACGGGCGGCCTGGTCGCCGACGACTGGCGTACCCCGCAGACCGCGAAGCTCGCCGCGCTGAGGCCCATCCTCACGCCCGTGCCGCAGCCGACCCCGACCGCGACGCCGAAACCCACGGCCACGGCGACGCCGAAACCCACGGCGACCGCAACGCCGAAACCGACGGCGACCGCGACGCCGAAACCGACGGCGACCGCGACACCGAAACCCACGGCCACGGCGACGCCGAAACCGACGGCCACGGCGACGCCGAAACCCACGGCGACCGCGACGCCGAAGCCGACCGTGAGCACCGCGCCGGCCGCGGTCACGGCGACCTGGATCCCCCAGAGCGCGTGGGGCGAGGGGTACGTCAGCGAACTGACGGTGACCGCGGCGACGCCCGTGGCCGGGTGGACGGTGTCGTGGGAGTCTCCCGGTGCCACCGCCGTGACGAACGCGTGGGGCATGACGTGCCTCCTCCGCTCCTCGACGGTGACCTGTCGGGGCGAGGGATGGGCGGGATCCCTCGCATCGGGGCAGACGGTCCGGGTGGGGCTGCAGATGGCCGCGACCGCGGCTCCGGCCGCTCCACGGCTGAGCGTTTCGGCGAACTGATCGCGGCGCGGGCGGCATCCATACCCCGCCCATAGGTCTCCCAGGGCGGCCGTTAGTGGTGGGGTGCCTACGATGCCGCGGTGACCGCCACCCTGAGCATTCCGCAGACCCCGCTCGCTCGGCCCGCCGCGACGTCTCGTCCGCGCGGCCGCGCGTGGCCGTGGGGGCTCGCGGCGGTCGGTCTCGTGGCGCTGGTCCTCACCGCGTGGCAGGTGTGGGACGGCGCGCCGTCCGCGTACTACGCCTCGATCGCCCTGTCGATGAGCCAGTCGTGGTCGAACTTCTTCTTCGGCGCCATGGACCCCTCCGGCACGGTCACGCTCGACAAGATCCCGGGCTCGTTCTGGGTGCCGGCGCTCTTCGTCCGGGTCTTCGGGTACTCGACATGGGCCGTGATCCTCCCCAACGCCCTCGCCGCCGTCGGCGCGGCGCTGATCACCGCGGTCGCGGCCCGACGCCTGGCCGGGGTGCGCGCGGGGCTCCTGGCGGGGGCGATCGTGGCGGTCACCCCGATCTTCGTGGCGGTCTCGCGTTCGAATCAGCCCGAGTCGTTCTTCGTCCTGGGACTGTCGATCACGGCATGGGCGGCCATCCGCGCGATCCAGCAGCGCAGTTTCGGCTGGCTCGTCGTGGCCGGCGCGGCGATCGGTCTGTCGTTCCAGTTCTACATGCTGGAGGCGTGGGCGGTCTGGCCGGCGCTGGCCGCCGCCTACCTCGCCACCGCGCAGTCGTGGGCGCGTCGCATCGGGCACCTCCTCGTCGCGGGCGCCGTCAGCGTGATCGCGTCGCTGTGGTGGGTGGCGATCGTGGCGCTGATCCCCGCGGGCAGCCGCCCGTACATCGGCAGCACGCTCGGCGACGACCCGTGGGAGATGGTCTTCGGATACAACGGGCTGGGGCGTTTCGGCGCCACGAGCGACAGTTCCGCCTACGAGTCGTTCACCCCGCCGTTCTCGGGGGAGCCCGGGGTGTTCCGCCTGTTCAACGCGCAGCTGGCCGGTCAGATCGCGTGGCTGATCCCCGCGGCGATCGTGGCGCTGGTGGTGCTGTGGCTCCTCCGCTTCCCCCGTCCGCTCGCCCTCCTGCTCACGGTGTGGCTCGCCACGTTCGGCGCGATGTTCTCCGTCGTCGCGGGCATGCACCAGTTCTACACGTCCGCCCTCGCCGTTCCTCTCGCTCTCGCGGTGGCGGCCGCGCTCGCGTGGAGCGCACGCGCAGGGAAAGCCTGGCCGGCGGTGGCGATTCTCGCGACCGCGGCGGTCACCGCGGTCGGCATCGCGTTCTCGGTCGGCGGGTACAGCATCCCCGTCGCGATCGTGCAGGCTCTCATCGGGGTCGTCGCCATCGTGCTGCTGCTCTCGCGCCATCGCGCGCGGATGGTGACGACCGCCGCGATGGTCGTCGGGCTGCTCCTGACCCCGGCGGTGTGGTCGGCCGTGACGATCGCGCACCCCAACTCGATCAACCCGGTGGCCGGAGGGGTGTCGGAGATGGCATCCGGGTTCGGCGGTCGAGGCGGTACTGCCGGCGGCGCGCAGACGGGCGGAGCGGGCGGGTTCGCCGGCGCCCCGGGCGGCGCCCCGGGAGCCGGGGGAGCGGGCGGGATGGCCGCGCCCAACGGCGGCGGGGGAGCACAGGACGGGACGCGGGACGGTCGCGGCGCTCGCTCCGGATCCGGGACGACGGACGGCCAGGGCGCGACCGGCGGCGCGCCGGGCGGGACCGGCGGGTTCACGGCCGGGGCGGGCGGCTTCGGCGGCGACCAGACCGCACTGCTGTCGTGGCTCGAGCAGAATCGCGGCGGCGCGACGTACCTCGCGGCCACCTTCGGCGCGCAGAGCGCCGCGCAGCTCATCGTCGCCTCGGACGGCGAGGCCGTGCTCCCGATCGGCGGATTCAACGGAACGGATGCCGTGCCGACCCTCGACCGGTTCATCTCGCTGGTCGAGAGCGGGCAGCTGCGCTACGTCATCGCCGGACAGGATCGTGTGGGCGGCCCCGGGGGAGCGTCGGTCGGTGCGGGCGACTCGTCGACCGGTACCGTGTCGGCTCAGATCCGCTCGTGGGTGGAGCAGAACTGCACGACGGCGGCCGATGCCCCGAGCACGGTCTACGTCTGCGGAACGGTCACGGACGGCTCCGGAGCGTAGCGGCGGCCGCAGTGGAGCGGCGGCCGGTCAGAGGTCGCGGGAGAGGAACGCCACGCCCGCCTCGCGGAACGCGCGGGCGCCGGGGGCGTTGACGTGGTGCCGGCCGGGGATGTCGACGAATTCGCCCTGCGGGAGGAGACTCGCCAGGCGCGCGGACTGGTCGTGGATCGGATCCTCGGTGCCGGTGGCGATGAGCACCGGCTGCGGCGGGGGCGACGCGGGGTCCGGATCGGTCTGCCCGAGCCGCATGCCCTCCGCGATGGCGACGAGGGCGCGCAGGTCGTTGCCGGGCACGCGCTCGGCGAGCGACATGTAGCGCTGGGTGGTGGCATCCTGAACCGGCTCGCCGTGATCGAGGAAGGCCCGCGCCTGGTGGACCTGGAGTCGCGCGAGGGGACGACCGTCGGGGATGCCGCCGAGCACCGCCCGCTCGACGTGCTCGGGGGCGTCGACCGCGAGCTGCCAGCCCACCCGGCCGCCGAGGGAGTACCCGAGGTAGCGCACCTGGTCGACGAGGTAGGTGTCCAGCACCGCGACGAGGTCGGCGACGAGCGCGTCCATCCGGTACGACGCGGCGTCGTGGGGCTTGTCGCTCAGACCGTGGCCGCGCTGATCGACCGCGAGCACCCGGAATCCCGCCCGGAGGAGGTCTCGCACCCAGCCGGTGTTGACCCAGTTGTCCCGCGTCGACGACCCGAAGCCGTGGACGCACAGCACCGGCGGCGCGTCGTGGTCGCCCCACGAGTACGTCGCGAGGCGGATGTTGTCGCCCACGATCACGAACTGCGCAGGGGGGACCTCGGTGAGCGCGGGCACGGCATCCATTCCGCCGATCCTGGCACAGCGGGGCGTCCCCCGCCCGGATGTGGTCATAGTGGTCGCATGGGGTATTCGCGCGCCGAGTTGGAGTCGTTCCGGGATGCCACGATCCCCGACCTCACGGGGCCGGGGCTGCGGCTGCTGTTCGTCGGGATCAACCCGGGCCTGTGGACGGCGGCGACCGGGACGCCGTTCTCCCGCCCCGGCAACCGGTTCTGGCCCGCGCTGGTCGAGGCGGGGATCCTGCCACGTCTGCCCGCCTACACCGGCCCCCTGGATGCCGCCGACCGCGCGATGATCTTCGAGGCGGGCGTGGGCGTGAGCAATCTCGTGGCCCGGGCGACGGCGCGCGCCGACGAGCTCGACCGTGACGAACTCCGTGCGGGAGCAAGGGCGCTGGAGGCGCGCGTCACGGCGCTCTCGCCGCGCGCGGTCGCGGTCGTCGGTCTCACCGCCTACCGCCAGGGCTTCGACCGCGCCGCGGCCGTCGCAGGCCGGCAGGACGAGAGCATCGGGGGAGCGCCGACGTGGGTGCTGCCCAACCCCAGCGGGCTGAACGCCCACGACACCGTCGCGTCCCTGGCGCGGGCGTACGCGGCGCCCGCGCGGGCCGCGGGCATCCTCCCCGCGTGACGGTTCCTCCCCAGGGGAGAACGCCGACGACGTGTCCGGGCCCGCGGGTAGGGTGACGGCGGCGGAAGGAGACGCGCATGATCGTGGAGTTCGAGGGAGAAGTCTTCCGGTGGGCGGCGCGGCTCGACAGCGACTGGTACTTCGCCGCGCTGCCGCTCGACCTCAGCGCGGCCGTGCGCGAGACCCAGACGTACCGGCGCGGATTCGGCGGCGTCCGGGTCGAGGCCACCATCGGCACGTCGACCTGGCGGACCTCGGTGTTCCCGCAGTCCGACGGCGCGTACGTCCTGCCGCTCAAGCGCGCGGTCCGCGACCGCGAGGGCATCGAGCCCGACGCGATCGTCCTGGTCCGGCTGTCCGTCCTCGACGCGTGACCCCGTGCTCGGGGTCGCTCTCGCGGTCTTCGCGGCGATCTCCGTCGCTCTCGCGGTCGTCGACGTCCGTCGTCATCGACTGCCCCATGCGCTCGTCCTGCCCGGCCTCGCGCTCGGTCTGACGCTGCTGACGTCGGCGGCGTTCGTCGCCGACGAGGCCGACCGCGTGCCGTGGGTGTGGGGCGGAGCGGCATCCGCGTTCCTCCTCGGCCTCGCGCTCCATCTCGCCCGGCCCGGCGACTTCGGCGGCGGAGACGCGACACTGGCGGCGCTCGTGGGCGCGCACCTCGGCTGGTTCGGCGCGGAGGCCGTCGGCGCGGGGCTCGTGCTCGGGTTCGCGTGCGGGGGAGCCGCCGCGGCGGGCGCACTGCTCGCCGGCGCACGACGCGCCGAGATCGCGTTCGGTCCGCCGCTGCTGCTGGGGACGTGGTGGGTGCTGCTGGGCGAGGTCACCTGAGCCCATCTCCGGCCCATGCCGTTCCGCGATCCGCGACCCCCGGTCAACCCCGCACCGCGAATCCGCGGAGCCCGCATAGCCTGGGGAGATGGCTGACCTCCTCCGTCGCGTCACCGCGTGGGCGCTGCAGCGGCGTCTCGTCCGCGCCTACCTCGTCTACTCGGGGCGGCGCGGACCGATGCTCGCCGACAGCGTGACCTACCGCACCCTCTTCAGCGTGTTCGCCGGCGTGTTCATCGGGTTCTCGTTCGCGGCCCTCTGGCTCGCGGGCAATCCCGACGGCCTCGCCGCCCTGGTGCGGTCGGTGGACAGCGTCATTCCCGGCCTCGTCGGCCCCGGCGGTCTCATCGACGTCGACAAGATCGAGGCCCCCGCCGGCTTCACGATCGCCGGCATCCTCGGATCCCTCGGTCTGCTCGGCGCGGCCATCGGCGCCGTCGGGTCGCTCCGCTCCGCCCTGCGGCAGATCGCCGACGTCACCACCGAGGACACGCTGATCGTCTGGGTGCTGCTGCGCAACCTCGCACTCGCGATCGGGATCGGCGTGGCGCTGGCCGCGGCCGCGGCCGTGACGTTCCTCGCCACCGCGGGCCTCACGGTGGTGCGCGACTGGCTCGGCATCTCGGCGGACTCGTGGATCACCGGCATCCTGACCTGGCTCATCTCCACCGTGGTCGTGCTCGCCCTCGACACGGCGGTCGTCGCGGTGGCGTTCGCGGTGCTGTCGGGCCTTCGCGTGCGGCGTGCGACGCTGCTCCGCGGCGCGCTTCTCGGCGGCATCGGGCTCGTCGCGCTGCAGCAGCTGTCGGGGCTCTTCGTCGGAGGCGCCGGCAGCAATCCGCTCCTGGTGACCTTCGCAGCCCTCATCGCACTGCTGCTGTGGCTGAACCTCTCCAGCCAGGTGATCCTGCTGGCCGGCGCGTACGTGACCGTGGGGCACGAAGAGGACGAGGACCGGGTGCGCGCGAAGTACGCCGCGACGACGCTCGTGCAGTTCCGCGTCCAACGCGCCGAGCGGGCCGTGCAGGCGGCCGTCGGCGAACTGGATGCCGCCCGCGAGGCGGACGCGAAGGAGCGGGAGACGATCGCGAAGAGTACCGCTCGCGGGTGATCGGGCCGGACGCGTCTAGGGTGGCCACATGACCGAGCGCACCGTCGCGTACACCGCCGATGCGATCCGCGCGGCGGAGGCGCCTCTCCTCGCCGCCGGACGCCCGCTCATGCGCGAGGCGGCGCGGGCCCTGGCTGCCGTCGTCGTCGACGAACTCGCCCGCACACCCGGCCCGGTCCTCGTCCTGGCCGGGTCCGGCGACAATGGCGGCGACGCGCTCTTCGCCGCCGCCGATATCGCCCGCGCGGGCACCCGCGTCGACGTCGTGCTCACCCGGGACCGCGTGCATCGCGAGGCGCTCGACACGGCCCTGGCGGCGGGCGCTCGGCTGCGGGACGCGTCCGAGATCTGCGCGTCCGATCCCGACCACGTCCTGGTACTCGACGGCATCCTCGGCATCGGGGCCTCCGCCGATCCGCGGCTGCGGGGCACCGCGCGCGCGGTCGTGGAGGCCCTGCTGCCGGCGGTGGTCGCGGGGCGGGTGCGGGTCGTGGCCGTGGACGTCCCCAGCGGACTCCACCCCGACTCGGGCGAAGCGGATGCCGCCGTCCTCCCCGCCGAGACCACGGTGACGTTCGGCGCCGTCAAGGCGGGTCTGCTCCGCGGGCACGGCCCCCGGCTCTCCGGCCGTCTCGTGCTGGTCGACCTCGGACTCGAGCCGCAGCTGCGGCGCGTGCACCCCGCGATCACGGCGGCCGTGCCGGTCGTGCGGCGCTGCTCGCCCGAGCGGGCCTAGCGCCGCGCGACGTGGGGTCGTCGGGGTGCCGGGGCGCCGTTCAGCGCGCGTAGCGCTCCACGAACGTGCGGAGGATCCGTCCGGTGGCCGTCACCGGGGAGCGCCGGACGGCGGCGAGGGTGAGGTCGAGCTCGTCCGCCGCGAAGTACCCGTACGACGCGTACGCGTGGATCCGCGTGACGATGCCGTCCAGATCGAGCTCGGGGTGGAACTGCGTGGCGTAGACGTTCTCTCCGACGCGGAACATCTGGACGGGGCACGTGGGGGAGGAGGCGAGGAGCGTCGCCGTGTCCGGCAGGGACGAGATCGCCTCCTTGTGTCCGACGAAGGCGGGGAAGGTCGTGGGGAGGCCGGCCAGCAACGGATCGGTGCGCCCGGCTTCGGTCAGCGACACGTCCACGACGCTGATCGGCTCCGAGTAGACGCCGTCGATCGGCGCGCCCAGGTGGGTGCCGAGGGTACCGGCGCCGTAGCAGGCCCCCAGGAACGGCGCGTCGCGGGCGACGACGCGATCGACGAGGGCCGCCATCTCGGCTTCGACCCGCCGCTGCACCGCGGACTTCTCGTCCCACGGGTCGGAGGCGTTGAACGGGCTTCCGCCCACCAGGATGCCCGCGACGTCGTCGAGGTCGAACTCGGGCAGGGGCTCGCGCTCCAGCCGGACGCGCCGCAACCGCTCGGGCGGGAGGCCGGTGAAACGGAGGAAGAGCGCGTACTCCTCGTCGGCGGGGACGTCCTGCGCGCGGGTCGCGAGGAGCACGAAGGGCTTGTCGCCGGGGAGGTCCGCGCTCGTCACCCGAGCGAGTCTAGGGGAGGGGTGTCAAGGCGCGGGCCGCGGCGAAGGGGCCGGTCTACGCTGGGGCCATGGCTATTGCACGACTGACCGGAGGCCCGCTCGACGGGCAGGTGATCCCGCTCGAGAACGAGTCCGACGACTCGCTGATCCTTCCCTACAGCGAAGGACAGCTCGTCTACCGCCGGGACGGCGGCCTCGAGCACACCGGCGATTCCGACGGACCCACGCAGGCTGTCTTCGCCTACGTCGAGGAGACCGAGGACATCAACCCGGACGCCGACGGACGCGACGATTGAGCAAGAGCGCGCCGGGTTCGTCGTCGGTCGAGATCGAGTCGAAGTACGACGTCGACACCGACACGCCCCTCCCGGATTGGTCGGGGGTTCCCGGCGTCGCCCGCGTGGGTGAGGCCGAGCCGCGCGACCTCGACGCGCGGTACGTCGACACCGCCGGAGCCGACCTGGCGCGCAACGGCGTCGCCGTGCGCCGTCGGCAAGGCGGCCCCGACGAGGGGTGGCACATCAAGGCCCCCGCCGAGGGCGGTCGCTCCGAGACGCAGTGGCCGCTCGGCGACCTCGGCGATCCCGACGCCGATCCGGTCGTACCCGACGAGATCCAGGATGCCGTGGCGGCGTGGGCGCGAGGACCGTTCCTGCCGCTCGCCCGCGTCCGCAACCACCGCACCGCGTACGCCCTGCTCGACGCCGAGGGCGGAGTCGTCGCCGAGTTCGTCGACGACCGCGTCCGCGCCCGGGACGAACGCCGCGGCGTGGAGTCCGCCTGGCGGGAGTGGGAGGTCGAGCTCGGCCCCGCCGGTCCCGCAGACCAGGCGGGTCGCGCGGCGCTGTTCACGGCGGTGGATGCCGCCGTCTTCGCGGCCGGCGGTCGGCCCGCGGCATCCGGGTCGAAGCTGGCCCGCGCACTCGGCCACTGACCTCTCGAGAACGACGAAAGCCCGCCCGGCGAACCGGGCGGGCTTTCGTCGTTCTGAAGATCAGAGGTTGATCATGTGGCCGACGAGGCCGTGGAAGGCCTCCTGCAGGCCCTCCGAGAGCGTCGGGTGCGTGTGGACGTTGCGGGCTGCCTCGAGGGCGGTGAGGTCCCACTTCTGCGCCAGCGTCAGCTCGGGGAGGAGCTCGGACACGTCGGGGCCGATCAGGTGGCCGCCGATGAGTTCGAGCGTCTCGGCGTCGGCGACGAGCTTGACGAAGCCGACGGGCTCGCCGAGGCCGTTCGCCTTGCCGTTGGCCGAGAAGGGGAACTTCGCGACCTTGATGTCGTGGCCGGCGTCGCGGGCCTGCTGCTCCGTGAGGCCGAAGGAGGCGACCTGCGGGTTGCAGAAGGTGGCGCGGGGCATGTTGCGGTAGTCCCCGAGGGTCTGCGTCTCGGCGCCCGCGATGGTCTCGGCCGCGACCACGCCCTGCGCCTCGGCGACGTGCGCGAGCTGCAGCTTGGCGGTGACGTCGCCGATGGCGTAGATGTGCGGGACGTTGGTGCGCATGTGGTCGTCGATGTCGATCGCGCCGCGCTCGGTGAGCTTCACGCCCGTGTTCTCCAGGCCGAACCCGTCGACCTTGGGGGCGAAGCCGATCGACATGAGCACGCGGTCGGTGTCGATGGAGCCCTGCGCACCGTCCTTGCCGGTGTACGTGACGGTGACCTTGTCGCCGTGGTCGGTGACCGACTCGACCTTGGTGGAGGTGAGGATGTCGACGCCGTAGCCCTTGTACTGCTTCTGGATCTCCCTGGAGACCTCGGCGTCCTCGTTCGGGAGGGCACGGTCGAGGAACTCGATGATCGTGACCTTCACGCCGTAGTTCGTCAGGACGTACGCGAACTCCATGCCGATCGCGCCGGCGCCGACGATGACGATCGAGCCGGGGAGGTCGCGGTTAAGGATCTGCTCCTCGTAGGTGACGACGTTCTCGGAGAGGGTCACGCCGGGGAGGAGGCGCACCGTGGAGCCGGTGCCGATGATGACGTTGTCGAAGGTGACCTGCTCCTTCGAGCCGTCCGCCTTGGTCACGTCCAGCGTGTGGGCGTCGACGAAGTGTCCGCGGCCCTCGTATTCGGTGACCTTGTTCTTCTTCATCAGGTAGTGGATGCCCTTGACGTGGCCGGCCGCGACCGAGCGCGAGCGGTCGAAGGCCTTGCCGAAGTCGAAGTGCACGTCGCCGGAGATGCCGAACAGGTCGGCCTTCGCGTGGAACGTGTGCGCGAGGTCGGCGTTGCGCAGCAGCGCCTTGGAGGGGATGCAGCCGACGTTGAGGCACACACCGCCCCAGTACTTCTCTTCGATGACCGCGACCGACAGCCCCAGCTGCGCGCCGCGCACGGCTGCGACGTACCCGCCGGGACCCGCACCAAGAATGACCAGATCGTAATGAGGCATGCTCTCAGCCTACCGTCCGGCGGTCCCCGCGGAGCCGCTTCCCGTGGAGCCCCGGCGGCCACGGACGACGAACAGCCAGACCACGAGTCCGACAACGATGAGGAGGGCCACGGCCAGCAGGATCCACGGCAGGGGAGAGGCCTCCGAGGTGTTCTCGGTCGGGGCGCTCGTGGCCGTCACCGTGACCGTGGGCTCGGGCGTCGGCGTCGCCGACGGGGTCGTGGTGGGGGTGGCCGTCGGGGTCGGGGTCGGGGCGGCCGGGACCGTGAACGAGAAGGTGCCGTCGATGGGGTGGCCGTCGCTGGAGACGACGCGCCACACGACGGTCACGGCGCCGGATGCCGTTCCCGCCAGACCCTGGGTGACCACCGTGCCCGACACCGTCGGCGCCCCGTCGGTGAGAGAGGTGCCGGCGGCATCCGTCACCTGGATCACGGTCGCGCCCTCGGAATCGAGGATGTCGGCGCTGTAGCTCAGGGTGATCTGCGCCGGCAGGGCGTCCAGCACCGCGTCCGCGGAGGGATCGGAGGACACCAGTTCGTCGTGCGCGAAGGCCGGCGATGCCGGGACGAGAAGCGCCGCGAGGGCGACGGCGGCCGCTGCGAGGACGGCGGGCAGGGTGCGCCGACGCGGCGCGGAGGTCGTGGTCACGCCCCCGACCCTAGCGAGATCGTCCGGGCGAGTCCTGACAGCGGGCGTCGCCGACGGATGACGCGCGGGGTGACCTGGACTCGACAGGGCCGACCCGGGGTGGATAGGTTCGAGTGTCCCCCGTCGCACCGAGCCGCTACCCGAAAGCGGTCCGCACCGTCGACGTGGGAAGAACACATACATTCCATGGCCTGTGCGAGGGTCGAACGGCCACTCCGGCTCGGAGTCGGTCGACTATGGTGGAAATGAAGGAGAAGCCGTGGACGAGACCCGCAGATTCGAGCGCGACGACATCCGCCGCGCCGCGGACGCCTCCGCGTCCGACCGCTCGAACGACACGACGCAGACGTTCGGTCACGATGCCGACCTGTCGTTCGTCCCCTTCGGCGCCGACCTCAACGAGGCCGAGCTCGAGGCCATCGAGGCGCTGCCCTCGGGTGCCGCGCTCCTGATCGTCCGCTCCGGTCCCACGACGGGTGCGCGCTACCTGCTCGACACCGATGTGACGACCGTGGGTCGCCATCCTGAGGCCGACATCTTCTTCGACGACGTCACCGTCTCGCGTCGTCACGCCGAGATCACCCGGGCGGGATCCGCCTTCGAGATCGTCGACCAGCGCTCGCTCAACGGCAGCTACGTCAACGGCGAGCGCGTCGACCGCTCCGCGCTGGTGAACGGCGCCGAGGTGCGCATCGGCAAGTTCCGTCTGAACTTCTTCGGTTCGCCCGTCGATCTCCCGTCGGCAGAGCACTGATGGCGGCAGCCCCCGCCCGCGGTCGTACGGCGGCCTCGGGGCTGTTGAGCATCGGACAGGTCCTCGCGCGGCTCACTCCCGAGTTCCCCGCGCTGTCCTCCAGCAAGCTGCGGTTCCTCGAGGTGCAGGGGATCGTCTCCCCGACGCGCACCGACTCCGGCTACCGCAAGTTCTCGCCGGCCGACCTCGAGCGCCTGCGTCTCGCGCTCACGCTGCAGCGCGACCACTATCTTCCGCTCGCCGTCATCCGCGAGTACCTCGCCGACGTCGACGCGGGCCGCAACCCCGCACCCCCGACCGCGATCGCGTCGATGACGAACGCCCCGCGACGCTATCGCCGTGACGAGCTGCTCTCGGCCGCGCGGGCTGCGCCCCAGCTCCTGAACGACGCCATCAGCACCGGCGTGATCACCGGGGCCGAGACCTATCCCGAGCAGACTGTGTCGCTGCTGCGTACGCTCGTCGCCCTCGACCGGCACGGCATCGAGCCGCGCCACGTGCGCTCGCTCCGGCAGAGTGCCGAGCGCGAGGCGGCGCTCGTCGAATCCGCCCTGTCCGCGTTGCTGCGGCGACCGGATGCGGCATCCCGTGCGCGCGCGAGCGAGCTCGCGCCCGAGTTGGCGGCGCGTCTGGACGAGGTCCGGACCCTGTTCGTGCGCGAAGCGATCGACCGGATCCTGTCCTGATCGCGACACGCCGACCTCCGCGCGTCGGATGTCGTTGCCGGGGGACCCTGGCTGATCTAGCGTGGAAGCAACGAGCCGATGAGGAGGAACGCGAGCATGAACGCTGGCGACGCACTCGGTGAACCACGGTTCGCCACCGATCTCCTCTTCACCGACGGTCTTCCCGAGATGGACGACGACACGGGCTACCGCGGCGCGGTGGCCGCCCGGGCCGCCGGCATCACCTACCGCCAGCTCGACTACTGGGCCCGCACCGAACTCGTGGTCCCGACCGTCCGCGGAGCGAGCGGTTCCGGCTCGCAGCGGCTGTACGGTTTCCGCGACATCCTCGTCCTGAAGCTCGTCAAGCGTCTGCTCGACACGGGCATCTCGCTGCAGCAGATCCGCACCGCGGTCGATCAGCTCCGTGCGGCCGGCATCCGCGATCTCGCGGGCACGACGCTGATGAGCGACGGCGCATCGGTCTACCTCTGCACGTCGAACGACGAGGTCATCGACCTCGTGAGCCGCGGCCAGGGTGTCTTCGGCATTGCCGTCGGCAAGGTGCTGCGCGAGGTCGAGTCGACCCTCGTCGACTTCGAGTCCGCGACCGAGGCCGTCGACGAACTCGCCGCCCGTCGCGCGGCTCGCACCGCCTGACAGCCCCCTTACGTAAGACCCCCGGATGCCGCGGCATCCGGGGGTCTTACGTTTCCTCAGGCGTGAGGAGTCAAATTATTGTCGCCTGCAGGTCTCCGCAGGCGACAATAATTGACCCCTCACGCGCGCGGCGCTACGCCTGCGGAGCGTCGGAGGCCACCGGGATGCGGCCGGTGCGGACGATGCGGTCCAGCAGGGCGTCGAAGTCGGCGGCCAGCTCCTGCGCGGAGTCGCCGGGCCAGACGTGCAACGGCTTGGCCGCTCCCTGCGCCTGCTGCAGCGACGTGCGCTCGGGGAGCTGCGGGTTCAGCACGAGCGGCCCGAACATGTCGCGCAGCTCCTTGATGCGGAACTGGTGCTCGATCGACTGCGGACGCACGCGGTTGACCACGACGCCGAGCGGCTGGAGGCGCGGGGAAAGGCCGCGACGGATCTCCTCGATGGCGCGCAGGGCGCGGTCGGCGGCGGCGACGGAGAAGAGGCCCGGCTCGGTCACGACGATGACGCGATCGCTGGCGGCCCACGCCGTGCGGGTCAGCGCGTTCAGCGACGGCGCGCAGTCGATCAGCACGAGGTCGTACTCGGACTCGATCGTCGCGAGGGCCTCCTCGAGCTTCCAGACGTCGCGCACGCTCGGGTGCGGACCGTCGAAGTTGATGGCCGACGGGCTGCCGATGAGCACGTCGATCGTGCCGGGGTGGACCTTCGCCCATCCGCTGGAGGTGATCGCCTGACGGACGACCTTCTCCTTGGGGTTGGCCAGGACGTCGGCGATGTTCAGCCGGCCGGCGACCTGGATGTCCATACCGGTGGACACATCGGACTGCGGGTCGAGGTCGACGACGAGAGTGCGAACGCCACGTGCGAAGGCGGCGGAGGCCAGCCCGAGCGTCACGGTCGTCTTGCCGACCCCGCCTTTCAAAGAGCTGACGGAGAGTACGTGCACGAGCGTCTACGTTACCTTCCCCTAGGCTGTGAGCACATTCAGCTCCGCCGCATTGACGTGAGGGTGTGCATGTTCTCGAAAATCCTGGTCGCCAATCGCGGAGAGATCGCCATCCGCGCGTTCCGCGCCGCCTACGAGGTGGGAGCCCGCACCGTCGCGGTCTACCCCTACGAGGATCGCGCGTCGCTGCACCGACTGAAAGCCGACGAGGCGTACCAGATCGGGGAGCGCGGGCACCCGGTGCGCGCCTATCTCGACGTCGATGAGATCATCCGCGTCGCCCGCGAGTGCGGGGCGGATGCCATCTACCCCGGCTACGGATTCCTGTCGGAGAACCCCGAGCTGGCCGAGAAGGCTGCCGCGCACGGCATCACCTTCATCGGCCCGCCGGCCGACGTGCTCTCGATGGCCGGCAACAAGGTGACGGCGAAGGAGCACGCCGTCGCCGCCGGAGTGCCGGTGCTGCGCTCGACGGCGGCCTCCGACGACGTGGACGCGCTCGTCGCCCAGGCGGACGAGATCGGGTTCCCGCTCTTCGCGAAAGCCGTGGCCGGCGGCGGCGGGCGCGGCATGCGCCGCGTGGAGTCCCTCGGCGAGCTCGCTCCGGCCCTGGCCGAGGCGATGCGCGAGGCCCAGAGCGCGTTCGGCGACCCGCGGATGTTCCTCGAGCAGGCCGTGCAGCGTCCGCGTCACGTCGAGGTGCAGATCTTGGCGGATGCCGCGGGCGAGACGGTCCATCTCTTCGAGCGGGACTGCTCGGTGCAGCGCCGTCACCAGAAGGTGATCGAGATCGCGCCGGCCCCGAACCTCGACGACACCGTGCGCGAAGACCTGCACCGGTACGCCGTCGCGTTCGCGCGCTCGATCGGCTACCAGAACGCCGGCACCGTGGAGTTCCTGCTCGAGACGGCGGGACCCCGGACGGGCGAGGTCGTCTTCATCGAGATGAACCCGCGCATCCAGGTCGAGCACACCGTGACCGAGGAGGTCACGGACGTGGATCTCGTCCAGTCGCAGATGCGCATCGCCGCGGGCCAGACGCTCGCCGACCTCCAGCTCACGCAGGATCAGATCCGCCTCCGCGGTGCCGCGCTGCAGTGCCGCATCACGACGGAAGACCCCACGCAGGGCTTCCGTCCCGACACGGGCAAGATCACCACCTACCGCTCGCCCGGCGGCGCCGGTGTGCGTCTGGACGGCGGCACCACCGCGGCGGGGTCGCAGATCAGCCCCCACTTCGACTCGATGCTGTCCAAGCTCACGTGCCGCGGACGCGACTTCCCGGCCGCGGTCGCCCGTGCCCGTCGCGCACTCGCGGAGTTCCGCATCCGCGGCGTCTCGACGAACATCCCGTTCCTGCAGGCGGTGCTGGACGACCCCGCGTTCGTCGCGGGCGACCTGAGTACGTCCTTCATCGACGAGCGCCCCGAGCTGCTTCGCGGCCGCGAATCGAAAGACCGCGGCACGAAGGTGCTGTCGTGGCTCGTCGACACCACGGTCAACCGCCCCAACGGCGACAACCCGCTCTCCGTCGAGCCGGGCAGCAAGCTCCCCGTCATCGATCTCGCCGCCCCGGCTCCCGCCGGCTCGCGTCAGCGCCTCCAGGAGCTGGGTCCCGCGGGCTTCGCGCGGGCGCTGCGCGAGCAGACCGCCCTCGCCGTCACCGAGACGACGTTCCGCGACGCGCACCAGTCGCTCCTCGCGACGCGCGTGCGCACGCGCGACCTCGCGCGGGTCGCCCCCTACGTCGCCCGGCTCACCCCGCAGCTGCTGTCCGTGGAGGCGTGGGGCGGGGCGACCTACGACGTCGCCCTCCGTTTCCTCGGTGAAGACCCGTGGGAGCGTCTCGACGTGCTCCGTCAGGCTCTGCCGAACGTGGCCATCCAGATGCTCCTGCGCGGACGCAACACCGTCGGCTACACCCCGTACCCGACGGAGGTGACGGACGCGTTCGTCGCCGAGGCCGCGGCATCCGGGATCGACATCTTCCGGATCTTCGACGCGCTCAACGACGTCTCGCAGATGCGTCCCGCGATCGACGCGGTCCTGGCCACCGGCACCGCCGTCGCCGAGGTCGCCGTCTGCTACACCGGCGACCTGCTCGACCCGGGCGAAGACCTTTACACGCTCGACTACTACCTGCGTCTGGCCGAGCAGATCGTCGAGGCGGGCGCGCACATCCTCGCGGTCAAGGACATGGCGGGTCTCCTGCGTCCCGCCGCGGCGGCACGACTGGTGACGGCTCTGCGCGAGCGGTTCGACGTGCCGGTGCACGTCCACACGCACGACACCGCCGGCGGTCAGCTCGCGACCCTGCTGGCCGCCTCGGCGGCAGGGGCGGATGCCGTGGACGCGGCGGCCGCGCCCATGTCGGGCACCACGAGTCAGCCGTCCTTGTCGGCTCTCGTCGCCGCTCTCGCGCACACCGAGCGGGACACCGGTCTCGATCTCGCCGCGGTGTCCGACCTCGAGCCGTACTGGGAGGCGGTGCGCCACCTGTACCGCCCGTTCGAGTCGGGTCTGCCCGGCCCCACCGGTCGCGTGTACCACCACGAGATTCCGGGCGGGCAGCTGTCGAACCTCCGGCAGCAGGCCATCGCGCTCGGTCTCGCCGACGACTTCGAGCTCATCGAGGACATGTACGCGGCGGCGAACCGGATCCTCGGTCGCGTCCCGAAGGTCACCCCCTCGTCGAAGGTGGTGGGAGACCTGGCGCTTCACCTGGCCGCGGTGAAGGCCGACCCGGACGACTTCGAGCGCAACCCGGAGAAGTACGATGTCCCCGATTCGGTGGTGTCGTTCATGGCGGGCGAGCTGGGCGACCTCCCCGGCGGCTGGCCGGAGCCGTTCCGCTCGAAGGTGCTCGCGGGTCGTGACGTGAAGCCCGGTGTCACACCGCTCACGCCTGAGGACACCGCGGCCCTCGCCGGCGACGCGGCGACCCGACGCGCCCGCCTGAACGCGCTGCTGTTCCCCGCTCCGACCCGCACGTTCCTCGAGACGCGGGCGGCCTACGGCGACCTCAGCGTGCTCGACACGGCCGACTACCTCTACGGTCTCCGTGCCGGCGAGGAGCACACGGTCGAGATCGAGCGCGGCGTGCAGTTGTTCGTCGGTCTCGAAGCCATCGGCGACGCGGACGACAAGGGCATGCGTACCGTCATGACCACCCTGAACGGCCAGCTGCGGCCGGTGTTCGTGCGGGACCGCTCGATCGACGTCCAGGCGCGCCAGGCCGAGAAGGCCGACACGTCCAAGCCCGGCCAGGTGGCCGCCCCGTTCTCCGGTGTGGTCACCCTGAAGGCCGCCGCGGGGGACCGCGTCGCCGCCGGGCAGGCGGTCGCCTCGATCGAGGCCATGAAGATGGAGGCGGCGATCACGAGCCCGGTCGACGGCGTCGTCGAGCGACTCACCGTCGCACCTACGCAGCAGGTGGAAGCGGGCGACCTTTTGCTCGTCGTCCGTCCCTCGCAGTAGCCTGAAAGGGGGCGCTGTTCGCGCCCTCTTTTTCTTTGGAGACGGCAGTGACCCCCGACCGCACCGACGAGACCCCCGACGACGGCGCCGAACACGGTGTCCTCGACGACAGCGGAAACCTCGACACCACCAGCATCAGCATCCTCGGCGAGCACATCGCGCAGGTCAACGTCGACCTGCCGGTGTCCGACGACGATGACGTCGACGACGACGTCGTCGAGGACGAGATGCCGGTCATCGACCCCGAGTCCCGCGCCTTCGAGGTCGTCGGCATCGTGCATGTGCCCGACGCCGACGAGCTCCCGCTTCTCACGCACGTTCCCGAACCCGAGGTCGCTGCTCCCGCGGACGACTCGGAGCTCGGCGAACCGCCGACCGGCGACATCGTCCTCGAGCCGCACGAGGGTCCCGCGGACGACGACGCCGAGGTCCACGAGGCCGAGATCGTCCACGACGACGACGACGTCGCAGCCGAGGACGAAGCCTCGGTCGAGCCTCTCCCCGAGCGCGCGGAGGCGGATGCCGAAGCCGAGGACGCCTCGGGCGTGACGCCGGTGGACGAGGATGACGACGTCGAGGTGCTCTCCGTGGACGGAAGCGACGACGATCTCGACGCCGCCGAAGAGCAGCCGGTCGCCGCAGAGCCGGAGCCCGCGGTCGCGGACGCGGACAGCGCCCCGGTCACCGCCGTCGACGAACCCCACGACCTCGCCGACGGCGACGACGCCGGAGACACGATCGAACCGCCGACCGCGCAAGGGACGGATCAGGGGAGCGAGCAGCAGGCCGAGACCCGTGAGGACGAGCCCGGCGCCTCCGTCGTGGCGGAGCCCGCGACCGAGCAGGAGCCGGCCGCCGACCCCGTCGCGGTGCACGAGCCCGAGTCGGTGGTGGAGGACGAGAGCGCCCTCGCCTCGGAGCCGGTCGCCGCGGAGCCGCAGCCCGAGCCCGTCGCCATCGATTCGCAGCCCGCTTCCCCGGCCGCCACCGACGAGGGGGACGCCCCCGCGCCCTCCACCGGGCCCGTGCCCCGTACCCGCGCCGAACTGGCCGCCACGGGAGTGATCGGCACCGTTCCCCTCACACGTCGAGAGGTGCACCAGGCCGACGAGGCCGCGCGCGTCGGCCGTGTCCACGCGACCGAGCGGGTGCGCACCCCGGGTGCCGACGTCACGCTGGCCTCCAAGCGCCTCGGCGAGATCGACGACACGCGCGAGAGTCCCGACCTCCTCACCGCCGACCGTCTCCTCGACCCGCGCCAGATCGCCCGGCCCGAGCCCGAAGGATTGTGGCAGCAGCTGGTGTACTCGGTGTCTCGCCACCGCATCAACCTCGGTGACGGCCGTCGCGCCCGTGCCCGCAAGGACCTCGACCGTCGGATCGGCGCGCCGCTGGCGGGCGAGGCCCGTTTCGTCCCGGTCCTGTCGCGCAAGGGCGGTGTGGGGAAGACCACGGTCACCTCGCTCCTGGGCATGGCCCTCGCCGACGCGCGCGACGACCGTGTGATCGCCGTGGACGCCAACCCCGACCGCGGTACCCTCGCCGACCGTGTCGGTCGCGCCAACGGCCGTACCGTACGCGATCTCGTGCGCGCCCACGACGAGGTCGAGGGCTACAGCGACGTGTCGTCGATCGTCGCCCGCGACTCGACGCGTCTGGACGTGCTGGCATCCGATTCCGATCCCCGCGTCTCCGAGGCGTTCAGCGACGAGGACTACCGCCGGGTCGCCGACGTCGCCGCCCACTACTACTCGATCGTGCTCACGGACACCGGCACGGGAATCGTCCACTCCGTCATGGAGGCGACGCTCGAGCTCGCCGACTCGCTGGTCGTGGTGGCAGGGCTGTCCGTCGACGAGGCCCGCCTCGCCTCCGAGACGCTCACTTGGCTGGAGACCAACGGGTACGCCGAGCGCGTGCGCGGCGCCGTCGTCGTGCTCAACAACGCCCGGCCGGGCGTCCCGCTCGTGCGCGAGAGCGAGCTCGAGGCGCACTTCCGCAGCCGCGTCCGCGCCGTCATCCGGATGCCGTACGACAGCCATGTCGCCGCCGGGAGCGCGATCGCCTTCCGCGATCTGCAGCCGGCGACGCGGCAGGCCGCGCGCGAACTCGCCGCCGCCGTGGTGGAGGGACTCCGGACCCCGGCGGCCGTCGCATGACCGTCCGTCCCATCCGTCTCTTCGGCGACCCCGTCCTGCGCGCGCCCAGTGCGCCGATCGAGACGATCGACGACGGCATCCGGGCCCTCGTCCGCGACCTGGTCGACACGGTCGAGCCTCCGGGGCGCGCCGGTGTCGCCGCCCCGCAGATCGGTGTCGGCCTCCGGGCGTTCAGCTATAACATCGACGGCGACATCGGCTACGTGCTGAACCCCGTCCTCGTCGAGACGCGCGGCGAGCCGGAGCTGGTGGGGGAGGGATGCCTCTCCGTCCCCGGCATCTGGCACGAAGCCCTGCGCTACCCGTGGGCGAAGGTCGTCGGCATCGACCTCGACGGTGACGAGGTCGTGCTCGAGGGCGAGGGTCTCCTCGCTCAAGCGTTGCAGCACGAGACCGACCACCTGGACGGCAAGCTCTACCTTTCGCGCCTGCCGGCCGAGAGCCGGCGGGAAGCGATGCGGCAGATCCGCGAGAGCGACTGGTTCTGACGCGTCTCCCCGACAACGGAACGGCCCGGCCCCTGTGTGGGGAGCCGGGCCGTTCCGTTTTCCGCGTCAGGGCAACGAGACGTTCGTGGTGTTGATCGGAACGGCGTAGATGTCCTCGATCGCGTCGGCGAAGTCGGAGACGATGACGTTGCGCTTGATGCTCATCTTCGGCGTGAGGTGACCGCTCGCCTCCGTCCACTCCGTGGGGAGGATCGTGAACTTGCGGATCGACTCCGCACGGGAGACGCGGGTATTCGCCCGGTCGATCGCCCCCTGCACCTCGGCGCGCACCTTCTCGTTCGTCGCCGCGTCGGCGAGCGACAGGTCGGCCGGAAGCCCGTTGTTCGCGAGCCAGGTCGGCAGCATCTCGGGATCGAGGGTCACGAGCGCGGAGATGAACGGCTTGTGGTCGCCGACGACGACGACCTGACCGACGATCGGGTTGGCGCGGATGGGGTCCTCGAGCGCGGCGGGGGCGACGTTCTTGCCGCCGGCCGTGACGATGATCTCCTTCTTGCGGCCCGTGATCGAGAGGAAGCCGTCGGCGTCGAACGCTCCGATGTCGCCGGTCTTGAACCATTCGCCGTCGAACGCCTCGGCGGTGGCCTCGGGGTTGCGCCAGTATTCGGCGAACACGTTGATGCCGCGCACCTGGATCTCGCCGTCGTCCGCGAGGCGCACGCCCACGCCCGGCAGGACGGGGCCCACGGTGCCGATCTTCGACTTCGTCGCCAGGTTCACGGTCGCGGGAGCCGTCGTCTCGGTGAGGCCGTAGCCCTCGAGGATCACCACGCCGAGGCTGCGGAAGAAGTGCCCCAGTCGCGGGCCGAGGGGGGCCGAGCCCGAGACGGCGTAGACGATGCGCCCGCCCATGGCGGCGCGGAGCTTCGAGTACACCAGCCGGTCGAACAGGGCGAACTTGATCTTCAGCAGGAGGGGGATCGACTTGCCCTGTTGCTCGCGCTCGGAATGCTCGATGGCCGCCGCGGCGGCGGCGCGGAAGATCTTGCCCTTGCCGCCGGCTTCGGCCTTCTGCTCGGCCGAGTTGTAGACCTTCTCGAACACGCGCGGAACGGCCAGGAGGAACGTCGGCTGGAAGGATCCGAGCGCGGGGAGCAGCTGCTTGGTGTCGGGCTGGTGGCCCGTCTTCACGCCGGCGTGCACGTTCAGCAGGGAGATGAAGCGGGCGAACACGTGCGCGGTGGTGATGAACAGCAGAGTGGAGGCGCCGGGCGTCTCGACGACCTCGTGCAGCGCCTTGGCGGAGTTGCGGGCGAGCTCGACGAAATTGCCGTGCGTGAGCACGCAGCCCTTCGGGCGACCGGTCGAGCCCGAGGTGTAGATCAGCGTCGCGATGTCGGAGCTGTTGGCGATCGCGCGGCGACGGGCGATCTCGGCATCCTCGACGTCCTTCCCGCGCGAGACGAGCGCATCCAGGTCGCCGGCGTGCATGGCCCACACCTCGCGCACCAGCGGGAGGTCGCTGCGCACCTCGTCGAGGCGCTGCGCGTGTTCGGGGGACTCCACGATCGCGGCGGTCGCGCCGGAATCGGAGAGGATCCACGAGATCTGCGTGGGCGAGCTCGTCTCGTACACGGGCACCATGACGGCGCCGGCGTAGAAGAGCGCGAAGTCCACGAGCGTCCAGTCGTAGGTCGTGCGCGCGATGAACCCGACCTTCTCGCCGGGTTGGATGCCGGCGGCGACGAAACCCTTCGCGAGGGCGACGACCTGCTGCTCGAAGTCGCGGGCGGAGACGTCGCGCCAGCCGGAGCCGTCGGGAACGGCGAACAGCGCCCGGTCGGGCGTCGCCGCCACCCGGTCGGCGAGCAGGTCGGACGCGTTCGCGGACGGGTCGGCGGGAACGACGGGAGGGAGGTCGAACTGGATCACGGCAACTCCTTTGTGTACCGGAAAGAAGGTCGATCGGTCCGACGAGTCTAGTCGTACGCCGCCGCCGCCCTCGGCGGCCCCGGCGGTGTCGGCGCGGTTCCGCGCTGATGACTAGACTGCTGCGGGCCGAGCCGCGGGGCTTGCCGGGAGGGGAGCGCGGTGCGCAACATCGGTATCGACATCGGCGGCACGAAGATCGCCGGGGGCGTGGTCGACGAGGACGGCACGATCGTCGAGAAGCTCCGGGTGGACACCCCTATCGATCCCGCCGCGCTCGTGGATGCCGTCGTCGACATGGCCGATCACCTCCGCCGCTCGTACGAGGTGCACGCCATCGGCGTCGCCGCGGCCGGGTTCATCAGCCGCGACCGCAGCACCGTCATCTACGCCCCGAACATCGACTGGCGCGACGAGCCGTTGCGCGCCCGCCTCGAGGGGCGCCTGGACACGCCGGTGACGATCGAGAACGACGCCAACGCCGCCGGGTGGGGCGAGTACCGTTTCGGCGCCGGTCAGGGCGTCCGCGACATGGTCATGCTCACCATGGGCACGGGCGTCGGCGGGGCCGTCGTCTCCGACGGCGAGCTGTTCCGCGGAGGCCACGGCATCGGCGCCGAGCTCGGCCACCTGCGCTTCGTCCGCGGCGGGCACCCGTGCGGATGCGGACAGAACGGATGCCTCGAGCAGTACGCCTCCGGCCGCGCGCTGCAGCGCGAGGCCAACGCGATCGCCGACGAGGGCGGCATCGGAGCGGCCCTGGCCGCCGTCCGTGCGGAGAAGGGGGCGATCCCAGGACCTGCGGTCTCGCGCCTGGTGCTCGCCGGCGACGCCGGTGCGCTCGAGGCGCTGCGGCGCGTGGCGACGGCCCTCGGCGAGGCGTGCGGTGGTTTCCAGGCGGTCCTCGACCCCGAGCTGTTCGTGATCGGCGGGGGAGTGGCGCAGCTGGGCGCCGACCTGCTCGTGCCGGTGAAGCTCGCGTACGAGACCTCCCTCCCGGGGTACGGTGAACGTCCGGTGGCGGAATTCACGATCGCGCGGCTGGGCAACGACGCCGGTCTCATCGGGGTCGCCGACCTCGCCGGGAAGGAGCGCTGACGATGTTCTACTGGCTCATGAAGTACGTGGTCATCGGACCGGTCATCAAGGCCGTGTTCCGTCCGTGGATCGTGGGCCGACGGAACATCCCCGGCGACGGCGCGGCGATCCTCGCCAGCAACCACCTGTCGTTCTCGGACTCGATCTTCCTCCCGCTCATGATCGACCGGCGCATGGCCTTCCTCGCCAAGAGCGACTACTTCACGGGGCGCGGCCTGAAGGGCTGGGCGACGCGCCTGTTCTTCACGGCGACGGGGCAGCTTCCGATCGACCGCTCGGGCGGCAAGGCCTCCGAGGCCTCGCTGAACACGGGCCTCGGCGTCCTGGGCCGCGGCGAGCTCCTCGGGATCTACCCCGAGGGCACCCGCAGCCCTGACGGCACCCTGTACCGCGGACGCACGGGGATCGCGCGCATGGCGCTCGAGGCGCGCGTGCCCGTCATCCCCGTCGTGATGGTCGACACCGGTGCGGTCATGCCGATCGGCCAGCGCCTGCCGCGCGTCGGACGGGTGGGGATCGTCATCGGCGAACCGCTCGACTTCTCGCGGTTCGAGGGGATGGAGAGCGATCGCTACATCCTCCGCTCGGTCACGGACGAGATCATGGTGGCCCTGCAACGGCTCGGCGAGCAGCGGTACGAGGACGTGTACGCCTCCACGGTGAAGGACCGTCTCGCCAGTGCGCAGGCGGCGAAGGCGCCGTCGGCCCGCCACTAGACTTCAGGGGTGAATCAGCAGCTCCACGACCTCGACCACTGGCGGACCCTGCCCATCAAGCAGCAGCCCCAGTGGTATGACGAGGCCGCGGTGGCCGCGGCATCCGCCGAACTGGCCACCCTTCCGCCGCTCGTCTTCGCCGGCGAAGTCGACATCCTCCGCGACCGTCTGGCCCGGGCCGCCGCCGGCCAGGCCTTCCTCCTCCAGGGCGGTGACTGCGCCGAGACCTTCGCCGGTGCCACCGCGGAGCAGATCCGCAACCGCATCAAGACGGTGCTGCAGATGGCGGTCGTCCTCACCTACGGCGCGTCGATGCCCGTGGTCAAGATGGGCCGGATGGCGGGGCAGTTCGCCAAGCCCCGCTCCAGCGACACCGAGACCCGCGGCGACGTGACCCTCCCCGCCTACCGCGGCGACATCGTCAACGGGTACGACTTCACCGAGGAGTCCCGCAAGGCCGATCCCGCGCGCCTGCTGAAGGGCTACCACACCGCCGCCTCGACGCTGAACCTGATCCGCGCGTTCACGCAGGGCGGCTTCGCCGACCTCCGCGAGGTCCACAGCTGGAACAAGGGCTTCGCGTCCAACCCCGCCAACCAGGCGTACGAGAGCATGGCGGCCGAGATCGACCGTGCGATCAAGTTCATGGAGGCCGCCGGCGCGGACTTCGACGAGCTGACGCGCGTGGAGTTCTACACCGGCCACGAGGGTCTGCTCATGGACTACGAGCGCCCGATGACCCGCATCGACTCGCGTACGGGCCTGGCGTACAACACCTCGTCGCACTTCCAGTGGATCGGCGAGCGCACCCGCGAGCTCGACGGCGCGCACGTCGACTACTTCTCGAAGATCCGCAACCCCATCGGGGTCAAGCTGGGCCCGACGACGACGCCCGAGACGGCGCTCGCCCTCATCGACAAGCTCGACCCCGAGCGCGAGCCCGGTCGGCTCACGTTCATCACGCGCATGGGCGCGGGCAAGATCCGCGATGCCCTGCCGCCGCTGCTCGAGGCCGTGCGCGCGTCGGGCGCGACGCCCCTGTGGGTCACCGACCCGATGCACGGCAACGGCATCACCACGCCGACGGGGTACAAGACGCGGCGCTTCGACGACGTCGTCGACGAGGTGCGCGGGTTCTTCGAGGCGCACCGCTCCGTGGGCACGCACCCCGGTGGCATCCACGTCGAACTCACCGGAGACGACGTCACCGAGTGCCTCGGCGGCTCGGAGCAGATCGACGAGGCCACCCTCGCGACGCGCTACGAGAGCCTGTGCGATCCGCGTCTGAACCACCGTCAGAGCCTCGAGCTCGCGTTCCTCGTGGCCGAGGAGCTCGAGAACCGCTGACCCGGCTGCACGACAGACGCCCCCGATCCGTGTGATCGGGGGCGTTTCTCGTGCGGTGAGGGCTACAGCGTGGGCGTCAGCGTGACGGTGCTGCCCTGTGGCGCGTTCGTTCCCGCCTTGGGGTTGGTCGACCGGACCTTGTAGATGTCCCAGTACTTGAAGCCGAGGGGGAGCGTGCCGTCGTCGATCCCGGCGTTGACCTCGAAGCCGAGGCCCTGCAGCGTGGTGACGGCCTCGCGGATCGTCATCCCGACGACGTTCTCGGGGATCTGCACCGGTCGGGGCCCGATCGACACGCGGAGGGTGACGGTGTCATTCGGGCGCCAGTTGCCGCCGCCGTCGCGATCGCCGATGCCGATGACCGTGCCCGACGGAACGGAGTTGCTGTACTCCTCGGACGTGGTGGTCTGCAGCTGCGCGTCGCTCATCGCCCGCTCGGCCTGCGCGGTGGTGAGCCCCACCACGTCGGGGATCGGGCCCAGCGACGTCACGAGCGCGGCCGCATCGCCCTCGAGCACGGTGCAGCCCTGGGTGCAGTCGATCGCCTCGCCACCGGCGCGCGGGGTGATGCTGACCCCGAGCACGGTTCCCGCCCCCGCGTCCGTGAACTCCGACGTCGTGCCGGACACTCCGACGTAGGCCGACTCGAGGATGCCGTTGACCTCGTCCGTCCCCTTGCCGGCGAGGGCGGGAAGGTCGTGCGAGGCCGGGCCGATCGAGACGAAGACCGTGACCACGGTGCCCTTGTCGAGTCGGACGTCGACCCCGGGGTCGGACCCGACCGTGGTGCCCGCCGGGATCTCCCGATCGTTGACCTCCTGCGCCTGGGCGCCGAGCTGCTCCTGCGTCAGCAGGGCCTCGGCCTGGGCGAAGCTCATCCGCGAGACGTCGGGCACGGCCACGAGCGATCCCGGACCGGACCCGAACCACCACCCGGCGGTCGCGGCGCCGGCGGCGAGCATCAGCACCAGCGCGAAGAGCCAGATGCCGCGCGTGGTGCGGCGACGCGTGCGCTGGCTCAAGCGCGTGGCGTTGTCGACGTCGTCCTGCGGGGTGGACGGCACGACCGCGGTCTGCGGCAGCACCTTGGTCAGTTCGCGGGACTCCTCGGCGCTGGCCGCCACGGTGCCGACGGCGACGGCCCGCGCCACCTGCGGCGCGAGGCCCAACTCCTTCTCGATGTCGCGCAGACGGGCGAGCATCGCTCCCGCGTCCAGCGGGCGCTCGGCGGGCTCGCGCTCGGTGGCCCACAGGACCAGCTCGTCGAGCTGCTCGGGGACTCCCGGGTTCTTCGCGCTCGGGCGCGGAACCGAGTCCGTGGCGTGCTGATACGCGATCTGCATCGGCTGCTCGCCCTTGTAGGGCTGCTCGCCGACGAGCATCTCGTAGAGAACGATGCCGAGCGAGTAGATGTCGCTGCGCGCGTCCGCGGTGCCGCGCGTGACGAGCTCGGGCGCCAGATACGCGATCGTGCCCATCAGCTGCGCACCGCTGGCGGTGTTGGCGGTGGTGGCGCGCGCGAGTCCGAAGTCGCCGATCTTGATCCGGCCGTCCTCGGCCAGCAGGACGTTCTCGGGCTTGACGTCGCGGTGGACGATGCCGGCGCGATGGGCGGCCGCGAGGCCCGAGAGGATGGCATCCATGATCGTCAGGGTCTGATCGACCGTGAGGCGCTTGTGCTCGCGCAGGAGCTCGCGCAGCGTGATCCCGGGCAGGTACTCCATGACGAGGTACGCCATGTCGCCGTCCTGGCCCTGGTCGAAGACGTTGACGACGTGCGGGTCGGACAGTCGCGCAGCCGACCGCGCCTCCTGGATGAAGCGGCTCTGGAACACGGTGTCGTCGCTGAGATGGCCGTGCATGACCTTCAGCGCGACCCGGCGCTCGAGCCGCAGGTCGGTCGCGACGTACACGGTCGCCATGCCGCCGCGCGCGATGCGCGCGCGCACCCGGTACCGGCCGTCGACGAGACGGCCGATCAGCGGGTCGGCCTGCTGACTCGTGCTCACGGGACGAGTCTACGGAGCGCCCCCTGGGAGCCCGGGGAGCGGCTCACCTTCGCATCAGCCGAGAACCGCGATCCAGGCGGTCGCCGGCGACTCCCACTGCGCGTAGCGATCGGGGTACGCCGAGATCTGCACCGCCTGCGCGGCGTCGGCGTAGGCCATGCCCTCCCATCCGGGGATGTCGAGCAGGCCGCGGGTCGCCGAGCCGTTGGGGTCGCCCGAGCCGCCGTAGAAGACGCGCGTCGCGCGTTCGCGGTCGAGGATCTGATCGGGCGCTCCCCAGCCGCTGCTCGGTCGCTGCTGGAACAGGCCCAGCGAGTCGCGGTCGCCCCAGTCGAGGTTGCGGAGCCACGATTCCTGCATGGCGGTGCCGAGGGCGATCGCGATGCCGCGGTCCGAGACGCCCAGCTCCCGGCCGATACGGATGATGAGCCGGGCGTTGTCCGCCTGTTCGGCGTCGAGTCCGGGCGCGGTCGCCGGACCCGCGGATGCCGCGACCCCGGTCGCCGCGGCGGATTCGGCCGAGGGGATCTGGAGCGTCTCGCCCGGGTAGATGATCGACGCGCGGGTCAGGCCGTTCGCCGCCAGGACCGCGTCGATGGAGACGCCGTTGGCGGCGGCGATGGCCGACACGGTGTCGCCCGGGCGCACCTCGTGCGTGCGCCCGCTCGGCGCGGGAGCAGGGGGTGCCTCCGTGGTCGCCGCCGGGGGAGGCGCCGGTGCGGCGGGGACCAGCGCGAGCACCTGTCCCGGCCGGATGATGCTGCCCGCCTCAAGGCCGTTCGCCGCGAGGACGGCGGCGGTGTCCAGCCCGTGCGCGCGGGCGATCGCCCAGACGGTGTCGCCGGGCTGCACGGTGTACGACACCGGGGGCGCTGCGCTCGCGAGGACGGGGGAGCCGAGCGTCGCGGGTGCGGGGGGTACGGCGGACAGGGCGGGCGACGGCGGGGCGGCGTGCGCCGCGTTCTCGCCGGAGAGGGCGAGCGCGATCGTGCCGGCCACGGCTGCGGGCCAGACGGTCAGGCCGCGCGGGCGCGCGGGCAGGGGAGGGAGTCGTCGCATGGTGGGGGATCCGTTCTTCCGACTGCCCGCCACCGTCGCACGCGACGTGACGGATGTCAACGCATGAGGTTGTTGGGACGGGTGTGACGGATGTGGTTCGCGTGCTCGTTCCCGGGCCGGGATGAGATAGTGGCAGGGTGACCGACACGCCCCGCTTCGCGACCGAATGGCTGACCCTTCCCGACCTCGTCGAGGTGCTCGGGGAGCCTCTCGGGCGCGTCCGCCGACTGCTGGACGACAACTACCTGGTGGGCACGCGACGCGACGGCGTCCTGCGGGTGCCGGCGGTGTTCATCGTCGACGGTCGCCCGCTGCCGTCGCTGCGCGGCACGATCATCGTGCTCCACGACGTCGGGTTCGACGCCGACGAGACCATCGACTGGCTCTTCACGCCGGAGGAGACCATCGGAGTCGCTCCGATCGAAGCGCTCCTGGCCGGACGCAAGAGCGAAGTGCGCCGCGTGGCGGCCGCGCTGGCCTGATCCCGATCCGTCGACCGCGTCAGGACGTGCGACGCGTCGCGGCGCGGGCGAGTTCCCGGAGTTCCGCGACGGCTTCCCGGCCCAGGCGCGCCCCGTCGAGAGCGGCTTCGGCCTGACGCTCGTACTCGGCGATGAGCTCCTCGGTGCGTTCGAGCGCACCCGTGTCCACGATCGTCTGCTGCAGGTCGCCGATGCGCCCGGCATCCAGGGTCCGGTCCCCGAGCAGGGCGTCGAGCTGCGCGCGGCGCTCGACGGACAGCGCCTGGCGGGCGTACGCGACGAGGACGGTGCGCTTGCCTTCGCGCAGATCGTCGCCCGAGGGCTTGCCGGTCACCGCGCTGTCGCCGAACACTCCCAGGACGTCGTCGCGCAGCTGGAACGCCATGCCGATGTCGTGCCCGAACCGTCCGAGCGCGTCGAGCTGGGCGTCGTCGGCACCCGCGAGAGCGGCTCCGATCTGCAGCGGTTTCTGGATGCTGTAACGCGCCGACTTGTAGGACGCGACGCGCAGCGCGCGATCGGCGTGGTCGTCGTCGTCGTGGACGGCGTACGCGGACTCCTCCGCGACGTCGAGGAACTGCCCGATCGTGACATCCCGACGCATGTCCGCGTACTGTCGCCGGGTCGCCGGGGCCGTGGCGAGGTCGACGAGGGATTCCTCGAGCAGGTCGTCGCTCCATGCGACGAGCAGGTCGCCCAGCAGGATCGCCGCGGAACGGCCGAATGCCTCGGGATCGCCGGCCCAGTGCGCGTCGACATGGGCGGCCTGCAGGGCACGATGGGCCGCGGGCTGTCCACGCCGCGTGTCCGAATTGTCGATCAGGTCGTCGTGGACGAGGGCCGCCGCCTGGAACACCTCGAGGGCCGCCGCGACTCCGACGGCGGCGGTGTCCGGAGCCGTCGTGGCGCCCGAGGAGACCTCGTCGACGGCACGGCGACCGGTCAGCAGGAAGCGGGCGCGCAGACGCTTGCCGCCCCGAAGCGAAGAGGCCCCGGCGCGGGCCATCTTCTCGGCCTCGGACCCCAGCGCGGAGGCGTACGATATCTGTTCAGACACGAACTTGTCGAGTCGCTGAGAAACGGCTTCGATCGGTTCCGGGGAGGTCGACACGGGCCTAGCCTAGTGATCCACGCCCCGCGTAGAATCGAACGTACTGAGCAATAGAGGGGGACGCATGCCACTCTCCGAACAGGAGCAGCGTCTGCTGGACGAGATGGAACGCCATCTCATGAGTAACGACGCCGACGTCGTCACCGCTCCGAGTCGCGCGCTCAGTTATCGCAACATCGTCCTCGGGTCGATCCTCGTGCTCGCCGGTCTCGGCGCCCTCATCGCGGGCGTCTCGATCGGATTCAACACGGGCGTCCTCGGTATCGCGGTGGGTGTGGTCGGCTTCCTGGTGATGGTCGGCGGCGTGGTCTTCGCCGTCACCCCCACGCGCAGCTCCTCGCGACTCCCGTCGGCCCGCGCCGCCTCGGGTGCGCGTGCCCCCCGCGCGTCCGGTGCCTCCTTCATGGATCGCATGAACGATCGGTGGGACCGCCGCAACGAAGGGCACTGACCCTCCTCCTCGCTTCACCTGAACACCGGCTCTTCGGAGCCGGTGTTTTTTTGCGTCCGCGGTGACCGCCGCGAGCGGCGTGAGAATCGCTCCCTTTCCCTCCACGCGGGGGCCCGCTCGTGTCGCGCGCGATCGGATGCCGCGGATCGACGCAGATGTCGGACCCCGCCGTCGAGCGGGGCAAGACCATACACGTCATGGATTCCCCGCGGAAGACCCGCATTTTGATGGCGAAGTGGAGGGCAGTGGAGTAAAGTGGGGGAAACTTCGCAGGCCGGACGAAGGGGGTGGACGCCCGAATGCTGCTCGGCACGCACACTCCCAAGCTCGACGACAAAGGGCGCGTCATCCTGCCCGCGAAGTTCCGTGACGATCTCGGAGCCGGAGTGGTGATCACCCGGGGGCAGGACCGCTGCCTCTACGTGTTCAGCACCGAGGAGTTCGAGCGCGTGCACGAGCGGATCCGCGAGGCTCCGCTCAGCAACAAGCAGGCCCGCGACTTCCTGCGCATGTTCCTCTCCGGGGCCAGCGCGGAGAAGCCCGACGGGCAGAACCGCATCACCGTCCCCCCGGCGCTGCGCGCGTACGCCGGCCTCGATCGGGAATTGGTCGTCACCGGTGTCGGCGCCCACGCCGAGATCTGGGACGCCACGGCCTGGAACGCCTACGCCGAGAGCAATGAAGAGACCTACGCCGAGATGGAGCAGGAGGTGATCCCGGGACTGTTCTGATCGCGGGCTGTGATTCCCAGCCGCACGCCCTGACGCACTTCCCCGGCGCCAGGTCGAGCGGATGGGGATCAGAGCCCGCGACCTCCCCCCGTCATCATGGACATCCGCGACATTCACACCCCCGTCCTGCTCGAGCGCTGCGCCGAGCTGCTCGGCCCGGCCCTCCAGCGCGAGGGAGCCGTCTTCGTCGATGCCACCCTCGGTATGGGCGGCCACTCCGAAGCGTTCCTCGAGCGGTTCCCGACCGCCCGTCTGATCGGCCTGGACCGCGACACCGACGCCCTGCGCATCGCGGGGGAGCGGCTGGCCCGGTTCGAAGGCCGTACGACGTTCGTGCACACCGTCTACGACGGCATCGCGGATGCCGTGGCCTCGGCGGGCGTCGACAAGGTCGACGGCATCCTGTTCGACCTGGGGGTGTCCTCGCTCCAGCTCGACGAAGCCGCGCGCGGGTTCGCCTACGCGCAGGACGCCCCGCTGGACATGCGCATGGACCAGACCTCCGGCGTCACCGCCGCCGAGGTGCTCGCGACGTACGGCGAGGGCGACCTCCGCCGCATCTTCGAGCGCTACGGGGAAGAGAAACTGGCGGGGCGCTACGCCCGGGCGATCATCGCCGCGCGGCAGCAGGCGCCGCTGGAGCGTTCGGGCCAGTTGGTCGACGTGCTCCAGGCGGCGACGCCGGCCGCGGTGCTGCGGGAACGGCATCCCGCCAAACGCGTCTTCCAGGCCCTGCGCATCGAGGTCAACGCCGAACTGTCGGTGCTCGAACGCGCGATCCCGGCGGCCCTGAGCGTCCTCGGCGTCGGGGGGCGCATCGTCGTGCTGTCCTACCAGTCGCTCGAGGACCGCCTGGTCAAGCGGGTGTTCGCCGAGGCGTCGGCATCCACCGCTCCTCGCGGCCTGCCGGTCGAACTCCCCGAGCACGCCCCCAAGTTCCGGCTGCTCGTGCGCGGCGCCGAACTCGCCGGCGATGAAGAACGCGCCGCCAACCCGCGTGCCACCCCCGTGCGTCTGCGTGCGGCCGAGAGGATCCAGGAGGACGCATGAGCGCTCCCCAGACCATCGACGCGGCGTTCCTTCCGGAGTTCCCCGTCCCCGTCCGCGAGCCCCGACGGCTCCACGCGGTCGACGCGCCCGCGCGTCGACGTGTGCCGCGACGCGCCTTCGGCGTCATCGCGGTGCTCGGCGCGGTCCTGATCGCGCTCGTGCAGATGGGGCTGTCGATCCTCACCACGCAGAGCTCGTTCGAGATCTCGTCGCTCACCCAGCAGCAGCGGGACCTCACATACCAGAAGCAGATCCTCTACGACGAGGTCGCCGGGCTGAACTCGCCCCAGTACCTCGCCGCGAACGCCGCCGCGCTCGGGATGGTGATCGACGAGACGCCGACCTACCTGCGACTGAGCGACGGTGCCGTCATCGGCGCCGGCAAGCCCGCCGAGGGCGCGTCCTCCGTGGACGCCATCGGTCGCGGGTCCGTTCGCAACGCCCTCATCGCGGGGGTCCCCCTCGTGACCGACCCGCAGCAGGCCGCGGGGCCCGCGACCGACGCCACGACCGACGCCACGACCGCCGACGCGGCCACCGATGCGACGGCTCCGGCGACCGGATCCGCGACACCCCCGCCGATCAGCGACGGTCTGCCGACGCCCGCGACACGATAAGCCCATGACGACGACGCTTTCCCGCTCCCCGCGACGTCGCACGGTGGTGGCCCTCTCGGTCGTGCTGATCGTGCTCATCGCCTTCGTCGTCCGACTGGTCGACATCCAGGTCGTGAACGCCCGCGAGCACGTGGACGAATCGCTGGCCATGGGCCTGCAGAACTCCCGCGTCGAGTACGCCTCGCGGGGGTCCATCGTCGACGAGAACGGCGTCACGCTCGCGTCGAGCGTGCACCGCTACGACGTCCAGGTCGACCCGATGCTCGCCGCTCAGGGGCTGGTCTCCCGCGACGACGACGGCACGACCCGCGTCGAGGCCACGTGGCCCGACCTGGCCGCGAAGATCGCCGACGTCCTCGGTGAGGATCCCGCGGCGGTCGAGAAGGTCGTGACGGATGCCGTGGCCGCCGACCCCGCCTCGCGCTACGCGATCATCGCGAAGGACGTCTCCACCGAGCAGTACCGAGGTCTCGCCGACCTCGGGCTGCCGTTCCTGGTGTTCCCGCCCAAGGCGGGGCGGGTGTATCCCGACGGCGCGGTCGGCGGCAACCTGCTCGGGTTCGTCGGCGGCGACGGGCAGGCGCTCGCCGGGCTCGAACTCGCCGACGATTCCTGCCTCGCCTCCCAGGACGGCAAGGTCGTGTTCCAGCAGGGCCGCGACGGCGTCGTGCTGCCCGGCACCGAGGTGCAGACCGAGCCCGCCGTCGACGGCGGAACCCTCAAGCTCACGATCGACCGCGATCTGCAGTGGTACATGGGCCAGCTCATCGCCGAGCAGGTGCAGAACACCGGCGCGGTCCGCGGCGCGATCACCGTCGTCGAGGCCAAGACGGGCAAGGTCCGGGCCCTCGCCGAGTACCCGACCGTCGACCCCAACGATCCGACCGCGACTCCTGAGGACGAGCGCGGCAGCTGGACGTTCACCGATCCCGTCGAGCCGGGCTCGACGTTCAAGGCGCTCACCGCGGCGATCGGACTGGACAGCGGGTCGTTCGCCGAGGGGACCACCGTCACGGCATCCTCGAGCGAGACGCTCCGCGGCGGCGCCCGGGTCACCGACGCCTTCGCGCACGGCGCGAACAACTACACCCTGACCGGCGTGCTCATCGACTCCTCGAACGTCGGCATCTCCAAGTTCGCCGAGATGATCCCCGCCCAGACGCGCTTCGACTACCTGCAGAAGTTCGGCATCGGCTCGACCACGGCGATCGACTTCCCGGGCGAGTCCGCCGGCATCCTGCATCCCGTGGGCGACTGGGGTGACCAGACGTTCTACAACACCGCGTTCGGTCAGGGCCTCGCCGTGACCATCCCGCAGCTCGTCAGCGCCTACCAGACGATTGCGAACGGGGGAGTGCGCGTGCCGCTCTCGCTCGTGGAGAGCTGCACGGCCGCGGACGGCACCGTCACCGACGTGCCCTCGACCGAGGGCCAGCGCGTCGTGTCGGCCGACACCGCCACGAAGGTGTCGCAGATGCTCGAGAACGTCGCGACGCAGGGCACCCTCGCGTCCCAGGTGAGCATCCCCGGGTACCGCGTCGCGATCAAGACCGGTACCGGTGAGAAGACCGACCCCGCCACCGGTGCGTACAAGCCCGACGCCTACTTCACCACCATGATCGGCTTCGCGCCCGCCGACGACCCGCAGTACATCGTCTCGGTCAACCTCGACGAACCGCGGACGGTAAAGTCGTCTGCGGCCACGGCCCCCGCCTTCCAGAAGGCACTCACCCAGGTGCTCAAGAACTACCGGGTGATCCCGTCCGGAACCACTTCCCCCGAACTGCCCAAGTTCGGCTGACACGCCGGATGCCGGTCTCCTCCCGACACGGAAAGGGCGTCCGTACACAGCAATGATCTCCACCAGCCTCTCCCACATCGCCTCCGTGCTCGGCGGCCGCCTCGTACTCCGCGGCGACGACACCCCCGAGACCACCGTCAGCGGACTGGTCGACACCGATTCGCGGCTCATCGAGCCCGGCGGGATCTTCGTCGCCAAGCCCGGCGAGACCACCGACGGCCACCTCTTCGTCCCCGCCGCGATCGAGCGGGGCGCGGTGCTGGCCCTGGTCGAACGCGAGCTCGACGAGCCGGTCAGCCAGGTCGTCGTGCCGGATGTCGTCGAGGCCCTGGGCGAGCTCGCCCGCGACGTCGTCGCGCGCGTGCGCGCCACAGGGAACCTCCGCATCGTCGGCATCACCGGCTCCAACGGCAAGACGACGACGAAGAACCTCCTCGCGCGCATCCTCGAGGACGAGGGATCCACCGTCGCTCCGCGCGCCTCGTTCAACAACGAGGTCGGCGCGCCGTTGACGATGCTGCGCGTCACCGACGACACGCGCTTCCTCGTGAGCGAGTTCGGTGCGAGCGCTCCGGGCGCCATCGCCCGGCTCGCCGGTCTCGTCACCCCCGACATCGGGGTGGTGCTCATGGTGGGCATGGCGCACGCCGGCGGCTTCGGCGGGATCGAATCGACCTTCCACGCCAAGAGCGAACTCGTGCGCGCGACCCGCGAGGGCGGACTCGCCGTGCTCAACGCGGACGATCCGCGCGTCGCCGCGATGGAGCCCCTCGCCCGCGAACGCGGCCAGGAGGTGCGCTGGTTCGGTCGGGGCGAGCGGGCTCAGGCGCGTGCCCTCGACGTCGAGGTCTCGGCATCCGGCACGCGCGCTCAGCTGGTCGTCGACGGCGAGGAGCACACGCTCGAGCTGCGGGTCCTGGGCGAGCACCACGTCATGAACGCCCTCGCCGCGATCGCCGCCGCCACGGCGCTGGGCGTCACGGCGGAGGAGGCGATCGCGCGCCTGTCGACCGTCGAGCTCGCCGAGCGGTGGCGCATGCAGCCCCTCGGGTCCGATCGCGTACGCATCATCAACGACGCCTACAACGCCAGCCCAGACTCGATGTCCGCGGCTCTGCGCACGCTCGCCCAGATCACCGGGCCCGATGAGCGCACGGTCGCGGTGCTCGGCGCGATGAGCGAGCTCGGCGAGTACGCCGACGAGGAGCACGACCGCGTCGGTCTGCTGGCGGTGCGTCTGCGCATCCAGCGGATCGTCGTCATCGGACAGGACGCTCGACGCATGTACCTCGAGGCGATCGCCCAGGGATCCTGGGACGGCGAGGCCGTCTTCTTCGCGGATGCCGACGCGGCCTACGACTACCTCCGGGACGAGCTCCGCGACGGCGATCGCGTGCTGGTGAAGTCCTCCAACTCCGCAGGGCTCCGGTTCCTCGGCGACCGTCTGGGAGAATCGTTCGCGTGAGATCACTTCTGACATCGGCGGGGATCTCTCTGGCCTTCACGCTCTTCCTCACTCCGGTGTTCCTGCGGGGCTTCCGGAAGTGGGGCTGGGGACAGGTCATCCGCACGCCCGAGAACGTGCACAACCCCTCGCACGGGGCCAAGCGTGGAACGCCCACGATGGGCGGCACGATCTTCATCCTCGGCACCATCATCGGCTACCTCATCGGGGCGTACGCGGGCAACAACCCGCCGACCGTGTCGGGCCTGCTGGTGCTGTGGCTCATGCTGGGCTTCGGAGTCGTCGGATTCATCGACGACTACATGAAGGTCCGGTTCCAGAACAGCCTGGGGCTCTCGGGGTGGCGCAAGATCGCCGGGCAGGTCATCGTCACCGTCCCTTTCGCGATCGTCGCCCTCAACTTCCCCAACGCCTTCGGGCAGACGCCCGCGTCGCAGTACGTCTCGATCTTCCGTGACATCCAGGTGCTCTCGCTCTTCGCGCTGGGTCCGATCGTCGGATGGCTGCTGTACCTGGCGTGGATCTCGCTCATCGGCACTGCGGCATCCAATTCGGTCAACGTGGCCGACGGACTCGACGGTCTCGCCGCCGGCTCGGGCATCTTCGTCGTGGGCGCATACAGCCTCATGGCCTTCTGGCAGAACAAGCAGATGTGCGCCGATGTGCTCGAACCCGCCGTTCAGGCCGGATGCTATGCCGTCCGCGATCCGTTCGACCTCGCGATCGTCTCGGCCTCGTTCGTCGGCGCGCTCGTCGGATTCCTGTGGTGGAACGCTCCCAAGGCGAAGGTCTTCATGGGCGACTGCGGCTCGATGGCGATCGGCGGCGTGATCGCCGCGATGGCGATCCTGACGCGCACCGAGCTGCTGCTCGTCCTCATCGCCGGTGTGTACGTGATCGCCTCCGGATCGGTGATCCTGCAGCGCATCTACTTCAAGATCACGCGCGGGAAGCGGCTCTTCCTCATGAGTCCGCTGCACCACCACCTCGAGATGCGCGGGTGGCCCGAGGTGACGATCGTCGTGCGCATGTGGATCATCGCGGGCCTGCTCGCCGTGTCGGGCGTCGGCTTCTTCTACGTCGAATGGCTGGCCCGGGTATGAGCGCCGAGCGGGTGGCATCCCTGCACAGCTGGTACGCCGAGTGGCGGGGCCTGAAGGTCGCCGTGCTGGGCCTGTCGGTGACCGGTTTCTCCGCCGCGGACACGCTCGCGGAGCTCGGCGCCGACGTGCTCGTCGTCACGGAGAAGGCCGACCCTGAGTACGCGCGCCTGCTGCCCGTCATCGGCGCGGAACTGCACGTGGGTCCGCTTCGCACCGTGCCGGACGCGCTCGCGGGCTTCGGGCCCGATGTCGTCCTCGCTTCGCCCGGCTTCCCCCCGTCGCACCCGCTCATCGTCTGGGCGCAGGAGAGCGGCATCCCCGTGTGGGGCGACGTCGAGCTGGCGTGGCGCGTGCGCGACAAGGTCGTGCGGCCCGACGGGCGTCCGGCGGACTGGGTCCTGATCACGGGGACCAACGGCAAGACCACGACCACGCGGTTGACGGCCGAGATGCTCGTCGCCGGGGGGCTGCGGGCCGTCCCGGTCGGCAACATCGGCACGCCCGTGCTCGACGCGATCCGCGACCCCGCGGGGTTCGACGTGCTCGTCGTGGAGCTCTCGAGTCATCAGCTCTGGTACCTCAACCTCCAGTCCGGGCCCGAGGCGCTGTCGCCGCACGCCGCGGTCTGCCTCAACCTCGCCGACGATCACCTCGAGTGGCACGGCAGCTTCGCGGCGTACCGCGACGCCAAGGCCGGTGTGTACGCCCGCACGCGCGTCGCCTGCGTCTACAACAAGGCCGACGTCGCCACCCGCGAGATGGTCGAGGAGGCCGAGGTGGTGGAAGGGGCGCGAGCCATCGGGTTCGACCTCGGCGTCCCGGGTCCGAGCGACCTCGGCGTCGTCGACGGCATTCTGGTCGACCGCGCATTCCTCGAGGAGCGTGCGACCTCGGCGCTCGAACTGACGACGGTCGCGGACCTGGCCGAGCAGGGGCTCTCCGCCCCGCACGTCGTGTCGAACATCCTCGCGGCGTCCGCGCTCGCCCGATCCCTCGGTGTGGCTCCCGCCGACATCCACGACGCCCTGGACCGCTTCCGGCTGGATCCCCACCGCATCCAGGTCGTCGCGGCGCATCGCGGTGTCACGTGGGTCGACGACTCCAAGGCGACGAACCCGCACGCCGCGGGGTCGTCGCTCGCGGCGTACCCCGGTGCGGTGTGGGTCGTCGGCGGGCTGCTGAAGGGCGTCGACGTCGCCGACCTCGTGCGGGCGCGCGGGGCGGGTACGCGCGCCGCGATCGTGATCGGCACGGAGCGGGGCGAGATCGTCGCCGCGTTCGAGCGACACGCGCCCGCGGTTCCGCTGTTCGAGGTGGACCACACCGAGACTGAAGACGTCATGGCACGGGTCGTCGAACTGGCGGCCGACGTGGCCCGGGACGGAGACACCGTGCTCCTGGCTCCCGCGGCGGCGTCGTTCGATCAGTTCGCCTCCTACTCCGACCGCGGCGAGCGTTTCGCTCGGGCGGTGCGGGAGTGGATCGCGGGCCAGGACGAGGGATCGGCCCGAACGTAGGACGAGGGGAACACCGCGTGACCACCACCGCACCCCCGCCCCGTCAGGCACCCGAGGACGAACCCGCCCGCAAGGGACTGGCCGCACGCGTCTCCCTCGGGCGGGCGTTCCAGCCGGTGCCGAGCGAATTCCTGCTCATCGCCTCCGCGGCGCTGCTGCTCACCGGATTCGGACTGGTGATGGTGCTGTCCGCGACCTCCGCGCTCGACGGGGGTCAGAACCCTTTCGACCACGTCCTCAAGCAGGGCATCTTCGCGGTCGTCGGCATCCCGCTCATGTTCGTCCTCAGCCGCGCCCCGATGCAGTTCTGGAAACGCATCGCCTGGCCGACGCTGATCCTGGCCACGATGTTCCAGCTGCTGGTGTACGTCCCCGGGCTCGGCATCGCCTCGTACGGAAACCGCAACTGGGTGCAGATCGCCGGGTTCCAGTTCCAGCCGGCCGAGTTCCTCAAGCTCGCCCTGGCGTTGTGGATGGGCGCGGTGCTCTATCGCAAGCGCCGCCTGCTGACCTCGTGGAAGCACGTGTTCATCCCCGTCGTGCCCGTTGCTGTGCTCGTCATCGGCACCGTGCTCGGTGGGAAAGACCTCGGCACCGTGATGATCCTCGTGCTCGTGGTGCTCGGGGCGCTGTTCTTCGCGGGGATCAAGCTGCGCATGTTCATCGTCCCCGCGGTGCTGTCGGTCGTCGTGGTCCTCGCCTCCGCGTTCGGCAGCGAGAACCGCATGGCGCGCATCGCCAGCCTCTTCGACCCGGACGACGCCTCCTGCTACTACACGTCCTGCTATCAGTCGCTCCACGGCGTGTGGGGTCTGGCCAGCGGCGGAGTGCTGGGTCTGGGCCTGGGCAACTCGAAAGAGAAGTACGACTGGCTTCCCGCGGCCGCGAACGACTACATCTTCGCGATCATCGGCGAGGAGCTCGGGCTCATCGGATGCCTCGTCGTGCTGACCCTGTTCGCGTTGTTCGCCGTCGGCGCGTTCCACATCATCCGTCGTACCGACGACTCCTTCGTCCGGATCGTGGCCGGCGCGATCACGCTGTGGATCGTCGGCCAGGCTCTGGTGAACATCGGCGTGGTCCTGCGCATCTTCCCGGTGCTGGGCGTGCCCCTGCCGTTCATGTCGCAGGGCGGCACGTCGCTGCTGTCCGTGCTCATCGCGTGCGGTGTGCTGCTCTCGTGCGCCCGGACGCTGCCCGACCGCCGCGCGATGCCGACGCCCCCCGCGCGGACGCCCGCGCGGCGCCGCCGCTGAGTTCTGCGCCGCTCGTGCGGTGCGACCGGTGGCGTCCCGCTGGTTAGGGTCGAAGGGTGACGACCACGCTTCTGGCCGGCGGCGGGACCGCCGGCCATGTGAACCCCCTGCTCGCCGTGGCCGACGGACTCCGCGCCCGTGATCCCGACGGCGAGGTGCTCGTGCTCGGCACCCGCGAGGGGCTCGAGGCGCGCCTCGTCCCGTTGCGCGGGTACGAGCTCCTCTTCGTCGACAAGGTGCCGTTCCCGCGTCGGCCCGACCGCGCGGCCGCGGCCTTCCCCTCCCGTTTCCGCCGCGCGACCGCGCAGGTGCGGCGAGTCATCCGCGAGCGCGGCGTCGACGCCGTCGTCGGTTTCGGCGGCTACGCGTCGGCGCCGGCGTACGTGGCGGCGCGCTGGGAGCGCATCCCGTTCGTCGTGCACGAGGCCAACGCGCGCCCCGGGCTCGCGAACGTGCTGGGCGCCCGGGCGGCGGCCGGGGTGGGGGTGGCGTTCGAGGGGACGCCGTTGCGCGGCGCGCGCGTCGTCGGCATGCCGCTCCGCCGCGAGATCGTCGACCTCGACCGCGCTGCCCGGCGTGGCGAGGCGGCCGCGCACTTCGGACTGGATGCCACGGCCCCCACGCTCCTCGTCTTCGGCGGGTCGCTCGGGGCGCAGCGCCTGAACGAGGCGTTCGGCGGGGCGTGGCGCGATGTGCTCGACGCCGGCTGGCAGCTGCTGCACGTCACCGGCGAGAAGTCCGACCTCGCCGATCCGGGCGTGCCCGGCTACGCGCTCGTGCGCTACGTCGACCGCATGGATCTCGCGTTCGCCCTCGCGGATTTCATCGTGTCCCGTTCTGGTGCGGCCACGGTGAGCGAGATCAGTGCCCTCGGGATCCCCGCCGTCTACGTGCCGTACGCGGTCGGCAACGGCGAGCAGAGCCTGAACGCCGCGGCCGCCGTGCGCGCGGGCGCCGCACGCCTCATCCCCGACGCGGAGTTCACCGCCGACCGTGTCCGGGCCGAGATCGTCCCGCTCCTCCGCGACGGCGACCGGCGGGATGCCATGCGCGCCGCTGCGGCGCGGACGGGGACGCGCGCGGGCACCGAGAACGTCATCGCCCTCCTCGACGCCGCCCTCGCCCGCTGACCCTCGCCCGCCGGCGCCGCCGCATCCGGGACGCCGGCCGCGGAGGCCCTGACCCCCGGGCGCGCCGGGGCCGAGCCGTCGCCCACGCGACGTAGGATCGCAAGGTCATGATCAGACCCGACCTGAGCCTCCCCATCCCCGAGTCCATCACCTCCGCGCACTTCATCGGAGTGGGCGGCTCGGGCATGTCCGGGCTCGCGCGCATGTTCCTCGACCGCGGCATCCGGGTCTCCGGCTCCGACCGCGCCGACAGTGCGGCGTTGCGCGATCTCGCCGCCCGCGGCGCGACGGTCCACGTCGGGCACGACGCCGCCCACCTCGGCGACGCCGACACGGTCGTGCACACCGGTGCCATCTGGCCCGAGAACCCCGAGTTCGTCACGGCGAAGCAGCGCGGACTGCACGTCATCCACCGCTCGCAGGCGCTGCACTGGCTCATCGGCGGGCGTCGCCTCGTCTCGGTGGCGGGCGCGCACGGCAAGACCACCTCGACCGGCATGATCGTGACCGCGCTGCGCGCGCTCGACGTCGACCCGACGTTCGTCAACGGCGGGGTCATCGCCGACCTCGGCGCCTCCAGCGGCACCGGCTCCGACGAACTGTTCGTGATCGAGGCCGACGAGTCCGACGGCACCTTCCTGCTGTACGACACCTCCGTGGCGCTCATCACCAACGTCGACCCCGACCACCTCGACCACTACGGCTCGCGCGAAGCCTTCGACGCCGCGTTCGCCCGCTTCGCCGACGCGGCCCGTGAAGCGGTCGTCATCTCGGCCGACGACGCCGGCGCCCGGGCGGTGCGCGAACGCATCACCCACCCGAACGTCGTCACCTTCGGCGAGGATGCCGCGGCCGACGTGCGGCTGACCGACGTCCGCACCGACGGGCCGGTGTCGTTCACCGTGTCCGCGGGCGAGGAGAGCGCCGACGTGCGTCTGCGGGTGCCCGGGGCGCACAACGCGGTGAACGCGGCCGGCGCGGTCGCCGTGCTCACCGTGCTCGGCTACGGTCTCGCGGACGCCGCGAAGGCCGTGGAGGGGTTCGGCGGCACCGTCCGCCGCTTCGAACTGCACGGTGTCCAGCGCGGGGTGAGCGTCTACGACGACTACGCCCACCATCCCACCGAGGTCGCGGCGGCGCTGTCGGCGGCGCGGACGGTCGTCGGTGACGGGCGCATCATCGCGATCCAGCAGCCGCACACGTACTCCCGCACGCAGGAGATGTACCGCGAGTTCGCGGAGGTGCTCGAATCCCTCGCGGACCACACGGTCATGCTCGACGTGTACGGCGCGCGCGAAGACCCCGTGCCGGGCGTGACGGGGGAGCTCGTCAGCGGCGCGTTCGCCGATCCCGCGCACGTGCACTACGTGCCCGACTGGCAGAGCGCCGCGGAGTACACCGCGGCCATCGCCCGACCCGGCGACTACGTCATCACCCTCGGGTGCGGCAACGTGTACCAGATCATCCCGCAGGTGCTCGAGGCGCTTTCCCGCACCGAGGCCGCGGCGGTCTGAGCCGTGCGCCGGCCCTCGCCCCTGCCCCCGACCCCCGGGTCGTCGTCGGGCTCTCCCCGCGATCCCGAGCCTCCCGCGCCGGCCGGTCGTGAGGCTCGTGAGGCGGAGGTCGTCGCGCTGCCCCTGCCGCCCGCGGGCGGCGAGTCCGAGCCGGATGCCGCAGAGCTGGGGCTCCGCGACGTGTGGCGCGCGTCGCGTGCGCGTCGTCGCGCACTGCGCGCGGAGGTCCGCCGCTTCACCGTGCGCCAGCGCCGCCGTCGCCGGGTGTGGATCGGCGTCGGCATCGCCTTCGTGGTGATGGTCCTGGGGACAGCGGGCGCCGCCTACAGCCCGCTCTTCGCGGTCGAACGGGTCGACGTCGTGGGCACGTCCCAGTTGGATGCCGCGACGGTCGCGGACGCTCTGAGCAGTCAGGTCGGCACGCCGCTGGCGATGGTGGACGACAGTGCCGTGAAGGCGGCGCTGGTGCGCTTCCCGCTCGTGGAGTCGTACACGCTCGAGGCGCGACCACCCCACGATCTCGTCGTCCGCATCGTCGAGCGCACCCCCGTCGGAGTCGTTCAGACGCCCGCCGGATACACCCTCGTGGATGCCGCCGGGGTCGTGCTGTCGACCACTCCGACCGCGCCCGACGGCCAGCCGGTGATCGATGCGGCGGGCGGCACCGATGCGGAGCCGTTCCACGCCGTCGGACGCGTCATGCGCGCTCTGCCCGACGGCATCCGTTCGCAGGTGACGGCGGTGTCCGCGACCACCCCCGACGACGTGACGCTGACCCTCGGAGCCACGGGTACGAAGGTCGTGTGGGGGAGTGCCGACCGCTCCGCCGAGAAGGCGCGCGTGCTCGACCTGCTGATGCAGAAGAGCCCGCCCGATCGCACCAAGGAGTACGACGTCACCTCGCCCGAGGCGGGCGTGCTCCGCTGATCCGCACCGCGATAATCCGACACGCCGCGTGTCGGGCGGGTTGGGCCGGTGCGTCCGCCTACCTTCGAGCTAAGGAATTGCATACCGGGCAATTCTTTAACCCTCAACATGAGGTTTAGAGTTTCAGGTTCGGGGATAACGGAGGCCGGCATGAGCCAGAACCAGAACTACCTCGCCGTCATCAAGGTCGTCGGTGTGGGCGGAGGCGGCGTCAACGCCGTCAACCGCATGATCGAGCTCGGCCTGCGCGGCGTGGAGTTCATCGCGATCAACACCGATGCGCAGGCGCTGCTGATGAGCGACGCCGACGTCAAGCTCGACGTCGGCCGCGAGCTCACGCGGGGCCTCGGCGCCGGTGCGGATCCCGAGGTCGGCCGCCGCGCGGCCGAGGACCACGCCGAGGAGATCGAGGAGGCGCTGCGCGGCGCCGACATGGTCTTCGTGACCGCGGGCGAAGGCGGCGGAACCGGCACGGGCGGCGCGCCCGTCGTGGCGAAGATCGCCAAGTCGATCGGCGCCCTGACCATCGGCGTCGTCACCAAGCCGTTCTCGTTCGAGGGTCGACGCCGTCAGAGCCAGGCCGAGGCCGGTGTCGGGCGCCTGAAGGAAGAGGTCGACACCCTCATCGTGGTGCCGAACGACCGACTGCTGGAGATCAGCGACCGCGGCATCTCGATGATCGAGGCCTTCGCCACGGCCGACCAGGTGCTCCTTGCCGGTGTGCAGGGCATCACCGACCTCATCACGACCCCGGGTCTCATCAACCTCGACTTCGCCGACGTCAAGTCGGTCATGCAGGGCGCGGGTTCCGCGCTCATGGGCATCGGCTCGGCGCGCGGCGCCGACCGCGCGATCAAGGCCGCGGAGCTCGCCGTCGAGTCGCCGCTCCTCGAAGCCTCCATCGAGGGAGCGCACGGTGTCCTGCTGTCGATCCAGGGCGGATCGAACCTCGGCATCTTCGAGATCAACGACGCCGCCCAGCTGGTGAAGGAGGCCGCGCACCCCGAGGCCAACATCATCTTCGGAACGGTCATCGACGACACGCTCGGCGACGAGGTGCGCGTCACGGTCATCGCGGCAGGTTTCGACGGGGGCGAGCCGTCGCTGCGCATCGATCCCGTCGGCGCCCAGCGTCCCGTCGCCGCACCGGCCGTCCCGGCGATCCCGGCCGACGACGTCGCGCGCGACCTCGACGCCGCCGAGGAGCAGAAGGCACAGGCCCCCGAGCGCAAGCCCGAGCCGGCCCCCGTGGCCGCACGCGTGCCCGACACGTCGTACGACTCCGGCTTCGCGGACGACGACCTGGACGTGCCCGACTTCCTCAAGTGAGCACGAACGGCTGACGCAGCGGGTCCGGTCTCCACCGGGCCCGCTGCGTCGTCGAAGGAGTACCCATGGACACCGCCCTCGCCGACCGGCTGGCATCCGTCGACGCGCGCATCGTCGACGCGGCGCGAGACGCCGGCCGCGACCCCGCCGAGATCACGCGCATCGTCGTCACCAAATTCCACCCGGCGTCGCTCATCACCGACCTGTACGCCCTGGGCGTGCGCGACGTCGGCGAGAACCGCCAGCAGGAGCTGACGGCCAAGCACCGCGAACTCGGGGCCCTCGAGGGTCTCCGCTGGCATTTCATCGGCCAGGCTCAGACCAACAAGGCCCGTGCCGTCCGCGCCGCCGCCGACGTGGTCCACTCCGTCGACCGGCCGCGCATCGCGGACGCCCTGGATGCCGCCGGCGACGGCGCCGTCCTCGACGTGCTGCTGCAGGTCAACTTGACGGACGATCCCGGTCGCGGCGGTGTCGTTCCCGCCGAGGCGGAGGCACTGGCCGCCCACGTCGCCTCGCTCGGAACGCTCCGGCTCCGCGGTGTCATGGCGGTCGCGCCGCTGGACGAGGAGCCCGCGCCGGCGTTCGCGCGGCTCCGGGCCTGCGCGGACGAGGTCCGGCGTGTCGTCCCCGACGCGACGTGGATCTCCGCCGGAATGACGGGGGATTTCCCGGAAGCCGTCGCGATGGGCGCGACACACCTGCGGATCGGCTCCGCAATCACGGGTCCGCGCCCCGCGCGCGACTAGCCTCGAAACAGACGAGCGAACGGAGGATGCGATGTCGAACCCGCTCAAGAAGACGATGGTGTACCTGGGCCTCGCCGACGAGGAGGAGACCTATGAGGAGACTGCTCCGCAGCCGGTCGCGCGCAAGCAGCCCGCGGCTGTCGAGAAGGCCGCTCCGGTGACGCCGCTCCACCGCCCTGCCGTGGTGCGTCAGCCCGCCGCCGGCCCGGTGAGCGAGATCCTCACCGTGCACCCCAAGCAGTACCGCGACGCGCAGACGATCGCCGAGAACTTCCGCGAGGGGATCCCGGTCATCATCAACCTGTCGCAGATGAGCGACGCCGACGCGCGCCGCCTGATCGATTTCGCGAGCGGCCTGTCGCTCGGTCTGTACGGACGCATCGAGCGGGTCACGAGCAAGGTCTTCCTGCTCTCGCCCGAGAACATCGCCGTGTCCGGCGACGGTGCGATCGCGCAGGCCGACCCCGAGGCCGCGCCCTTCGCGTCCCAGTAATCGATCGTGGCCGTCCTGAGCCTGGTCGGCTCCATCCTCAGCGCGCTCCTGTTCATCTACATCGTTCTGCTGCTGGCACGCCTCGTGCTGGAGTACATCCCGATGTTCAACCGTGAATGGCGTCCCCGCGGCGCCATGCTGGTGGTGGCCGAGATCGTCTACACCGTCACCGACCCGCCGATCCGACTTCTTCGGCGGGTGATCCCTCCGCTTCGCATCGGCGGGATCGCGATCGATTTCGCGTTCGCGATCACGATGTTCGCGTGCTTCCTGCTGCTCAGCGTCACGCGGTCGCTCGCGGCACTCTGACCCCTGCACAGCCGTCGCCCTTCGACACCGGAGAAGGGCGGCGGCTATGCTGTTCCGAAGCGGTGTGCCCCGGTGCGACACCCCCCAGTTCCGATTCAGAGCTCTCGAAAGAGGAAACACCATGGCACTGACCCCCGATGACGTCGTCACCAAGCAGTTCCAGCACGTGCGCTTCAAGGAGGGCTTCGACCCCGACGAGGTCGACGACTTCCTCGACGAGATCGTCGTCGAATGGCGCAAGACGATCGCCGAGAATGAAGAACTGAAGGCCAAGCTCGCCGCCTTCGAGTCCGGTGAGGCAGCCCCCGCGGCTCCCGCCGCCGAGGCGCCCCAGGCCGAGGAGCCCGTCGTCACCGAGGTGCCGGCCCCCGCTCCGGCCGCGGCTCCCGCCGCCGAGTCCGACGCGGCACCCGCCGCCCAGAGCGCCGGGATCATCGAGCTGGCCCAGCGTCTGCACGACGAGCACGTCGCCGAGGGCAAGGCCCAGCGCGATCAGCTCATCTCCGAGGCTCAGGCCCAGGCGGCATCCATCGTCGCCGAGGCCGAGAAGCAGGGCCGCGAAGAGCGCGCCCGCCTCGAGAAGGAGCGCACCACGCTCGAGGGTCGCATCACGGAGCTCCGCAACTTCGAGCGCGACTACCGCTCGCAGCTGCGTTCCTACATCGAGGGTCAGCTCCGCGACCTCGACACGGCCGGTTCGTCGTCGGGCTCCACGCCCGTGTCGGCGATCGGTCTGTAGGCCGACTCTTTGCGCAGTCGATCTCCTCTGCGTTCGGCGGCGGCCGGCGCCCTCGTCGCGATTCTCGCGGCGGTGGTGCTGGCCGCCGACCAGTTGGCGAAGACGATCGCCATCGACAATCTCCCCCCGGAGCGTGTCGTGCCGGTGATCGGCGAAGCGCTGCAGTTCTACCTGGTTCGAAACCCGGGAGCCGCGTTCTCCCTCGGTGAGAGCGTGACCTGGATCTTCACGATCGCGCTCGCGGTCGTCGCGGTCATCATCGTCTTCCTCGCCGTGACGCGCGTCCGGTCCCGCCTGTGGGCGATCGTGCTCGGACTGCTGCTCGGCGGTGTCCTCGGAAACCTCACCGACCGCCTCCTGCGTGAGCCCGGGTTCCCCGTCGGGCACGTGGTCGACTTCATCTCGACGCCGTGGATGATGCCCGCGATCTACAACGTCGCCGACGTGTTCATCGTGTCGATGATGATCTCCGTCGCGCTGCTGGTGCTGTTCGGTCTCCGCCTGGACGGCACCCGCGAGACCCGCGCGTCGCGCGCGTCCGCCGCCGCATCCGACGACGCGGTCGAGACGTCCGGCGAATCCGGCGTCCGCTGACATGGACTCGCGGAGTCTTCCCGTCCCGGACGGGCTCGAGGGGGCGCGCGTCGACCAGGCCCTCGCCAAGATGCTGGGCTTCTCGCGCACGTTCGCGGCGGAGGTGGCCGACGCCGGCGGAGTGACGGTCGACGGGCGCACGGTCGGTCGGTCCGATCGGTTGCGCGCGGGCACGTGGCTGAGCGTCGAGTGGGAGCCCAAGCGCGACCCGGAAGTGGTGCCCGTCGCCGTGCCCGACCTCGGCATCGTGTGGGACGACGACGACATCGTCGTCGTCGACAAGCCGTCCGGGGTCGCCGCGCATCCGTCGGTGGGGTGGGAGGGGCCGACCGTCCTCGGTGCGTTGGCCGCCGCGGGATTCCGGATCGCCACGAGCGGGGCCGCCGAGCGGCGGGGAATCGTCCACCGCCTCGACGTGGGCACGAGCGGTCTCATGGTCGTGGCCAAGACCGAGCGGGCCTACACCGTGCTGAAGGCGGCCTTCAAGGACCGGACCGTCGACAAGATCTACCACGCCGTCGTCCAGGGGCACCCCGATCCGCTCGCCGGAACGATCGACGCCCCGATCGGGCGGCATCCGCATCATTCGTGGAAGTTCGCCGTGACCCCCGACGGCAAGGACTCCGTCACCCACTACGAGACCCTCGAGGCGTTCCCGCGGGCGTCGTTGCTGGAGATCCACCTCGAGACGGGCCGGACGCACCAGATCCGCGTCCACATGGCCGCGCACCGGCACCCGTGCGCGGGCGACCCGCTGTACGGCGCCGACCCCACGCTGTCGGCCCGGCTCGGTCTCACGCGCCAGTGGCTGCACGCCCACCGGCTCGCCTTCGCCCACCCGGCGACGGGGGAGTGGGCGAGCTTCGAGTCGCCCTACCCGGCCGATCTGCAGCACGCCCTCGACGTGCTGCGCGACGGCGCCTGAGGCGACGGGTCAGCGGCCGCCCTCGAACCGGGCCGGTCCGGGCGTGAGCGCCGCGCGCACGCGCGCCGCCATCTCGGCATCCAGGATCCGGTCGATCTCCGAGACGGGATGCCACCCGACCTCGGTCATCTCGCCGTCCACGGGCTCGGGCTCGCCGTCGACCCAGGTGCACGCGAACGTCAGGTCGAGGTAGTCGCTCCGGTCGCCGTTGGCGTAGGTGACGCGGGGGATCTGATGCACCCAGGCGAGCCGCTCGACGCGGATGCGGACACCCGCCTCCTCCTCGGCCTCGCGAACCGCGGCGTCGGCGGGTTCCTCGCCGGGATCGACGATGCCGGTGACGGGCGTGAGCCGGCCCGTGTCGCTGCGGCGGCCCAGGAGGAGCTCGTCCCCTCGGACCACGACGGCGGTCACTCCCACCAGCGGCAGGGGCATCGTGCCGACGTGGCGGCGCAGTTCCAGGACGAAGTCGGGAGTGGGCACGCGCCCACGCTAACCCAGGCCGATGTCGGGGGAGGAACGTACACTCGACGGGTGGCAGCAGACTCCTTCGTTCACCTTCACGTGCACAGCGAGTACTCCATGCTCGATGGGGCCGCGCGCATCGGACCCATGGTGCAGGAGGCCGTGAAACTGGGCATGCCGGCGATCGCGGTGACCGATCACGGCAACACCTTCGCCGCCTACGAGTTCTACAAGACGGCGAAGGATGCCGGCATCAAGCCGATCATCGGCATCGAGGCCTACGTGACGCCCGGCACCCATCGCTCCGACAAGTCGCGCGTGCGGTGGGGGACGCCCGAGCAGCAGAGCGACGACGTGTCCGGTTCCGGCGCGTACACGCACATGACGCTGCTGTCCGAGACCACCGAGGGCATGCACAACCTGTTCCGGCTGTCGTCGCGGTCGAGCATGGAGGGCTACTACTTCAAGCCCCGCATGGACCGCGAGCTGCTGCAGACGTACAGCAAGGGCCTCATCGCGACGACCGGGTGTCCCTCGGGCGAGGTCCAGACGCGCCTGCGCCTAGGGCAGTACGACGCGGCCAAGGCGGCCGCGGCCGAGTTCCAGGACATCTTCGGCAAGGACAACTACTTCGCCGAGATCATGGACCACGGTCTGTCGATCGAGCGCCGCATCATGTCGGATCTGCTGCGGCTCGCCAAAGAGCTCGACATCCCGCTCCTGGGCACGAACGACCTCCACTACACGCACCAGCACGACGCCACGAGTCATGCGGCTCTGCTGTGCGTGCAGTCCGGCTCGACGCTCGATGACCCCAAGCGCTTCAAGTTCGACGGCGACGGCTACTACGTCAAGTCCGCCGCCGAGATGCGGCAGGTGTTCCGCGACAACCCTGAAGCGTGCGACAACACGCTCCTGATCGCCGAGCGATGCGACGTCGAGTTCAACACCTCGGCCAACTACATGCCCCGCTTCCCGGTCCCCGACGGCGAGACCGAAGACAGCTGGATGATCAAAGAGGTCGAGACCGGGCTCCACGACCGGTACCCGGGCGGCATCCCCGACGAGGTGCGCAAGCAGGCCGAGTACGAGACCGGCGTCATCCTCCAGATGGGGTTCCCGGGATACTTCCTCGTCGTCGCCGACTTCATCAACTGGGCCAAGGACCACGGCATCCGCGTGGGACCGGGCCGCGGTTCGGGCGCCGGCTCGATGGTCGCGTACGCGATGAAGATCACCGACCTCGACCCCCTGCAGCACGGCCTCATCTTCGAGCGCTTCCTCAACCCCGACCGCGTGTCGATGCCCGACTTCGACGTCGACTTCGACGACCGGCGTCGCGGCGAGGTCATCCAGTACGTGACCGAGAAGTACGGAGACGAACGCGTCGCCCAGATCGTCACGTACGGCACGATCAAGGCCAAGCAGGCGCTCAAGGACGCGGGTCGCGTCCTGGGGTTCCCGTTCAGCATGGGCGACAAGCTCACCAAGGCCATGCCGCCCGCCGTGATGGGCAAGGACATGCCGCTGGACGGCATGTTCAACCCCGAGCACCCGCGGTATAAGGAGGCGAGCGAGTTCCGCACGCTGATCGAGACCGACCCCGAGGCCAAGACGGTGTTCGACACCGCCCTGGGACTCGAGAACCTCAAGCGCCAGTGGGGTGTGCACGCCGCCGGTGTCATCATGTCGAGCGAGCCGCTGATCGACATCATCCCGATCATGCGCCGCGAGCAGGACGGCCAGATCGTCACGCAGTTCGACTACCCCGCGTGCGAGTCCCTCGGGCTCATCAAGATGGACTTCCTGGGGCTGCGCAACCTCACGATCATCAACGACGCGCTCGACAACATCGAGGCGAACCGCGGGCACCCCCTCGTGCTCGAAGACCTCGACCTCGACGACGCGGCATCCTACGAACTCCTCGCGCGCGGCGACACGCTAGGCGTCTTCCAGCTCGACGGCGGACCCATGCGGTCGCTGCTGCGCCTCATGCGCCCCGACAACTTCGAGGACATCTCGGCGGTCCTCGCGCTCTACCGACCCGGCCCGATGGGCGTGAACTCGCATATCAACTACGCGTTGCGCAAGAACAAGCAGCAGGAGATCGAGCCGATCCACCCCGAGCTGGAAGAGCCGCTCGCCGACATCCTCGACACCACGTACGGCCTGATCGTCTATCAGGAGCAGGTCATGGCCGTGGCCCAGCGCGTCGCCGGCTACACCCTCGGTCAAGCCGACCTCCTCCGGCGCGCGATGGGAAAGAAGAAGAAGAGCGAACTCGACAAGCAGAAAGAGATCTTCTTCGGCGGCATGACCGAGCGCGGCTTCGGCGACGTGGCTCAGCAGACGCTGTGGAAGGTGCTCGAGTCGTTCGCCGACTACGCGTTCAACAAGGCGCACACCGCCGCGTACGGTCTGGTGTCGTACTGGACGGCCTACCTGAAGGCCCACTATCCCGCCGAGTACATGGCCGCCCTGCTCACGAGCGTCGGCGATTCCAAGGACAAGATGGCGGTGTACCTCAACGAGTGCCGCCGCATGGGCATCAAGGTGCTCCCGCCCGATGTGAACGAATCGATCCGGTTCTTCGCGGCCGTCGGGGAAGACATCCGCTTCGGTCTGGGCGCCGTCCGCAACGTCGGCACCAACGTCGTCGACGGGATCGTCGCGGCGCGTCAGGAAGCCAAGTACACGTCGTTCCACGACTTCCTGTCCAAGGTGCCGCTGCACGTGGCCAACAAGCGCACGGTGGAATCCCTCATCAAGGCGGGGGCGTTCGACTCCCTCGGGTCCACGCGCCGTGCGCTCGTCGAGATCCACGAGGACGCCTGCGAGGGGGCCGTGCTCGACAAGCGCCGCGAGGCGAACGGCGAGGTGGGCTTTGATTTCGACTCGCTGTGGGACGAGCCGCAGCAGGTCGTGAAGGTCCCCGAACGTCCGGAGTGGACGAAGAAGGACAAGCTGGCGTTCGAGCGGGAGATGCTGGGGCTCTACGTCTCGGACCACCCGCTGGCCGGGCTCGAGGTGCCCCTCGCCAAGCACGCGTCGACTTCGATCCACGACCTGCTCGCCTCCGACGACGTGCAGGACGGTGACCAGGTCACCGTCGCGGGTCTGCTCACCAGCGTCCAGCACCGCGTCGCGAAGCAGAGCGGCAACCCCTATGGCATGGTCACTGTCGAGGACTTCAACGGCGAGGTGACCGTGATGTTCATGGGCAAGACCTACGCCGAGTTCGCTCCCGTGCTGCAGGCGGACTCGATCCTCGTCGTCCGCGGCCGCGTGTCCCGTCGCGACGACGGTCTGAACCTCCACGCGCAGTCGGCGTTCGTGCCCGACCTCGAGGGCTTCGACGCGATGAGCGGTCTTACACTGGTCGTCCCCGAGCAGCGGGCGAACGAAACGCTCGTCGGCGAGCTCGCCCAGATGCTGCGTCGGCACGCCGGCGACACGGAGGTGACTCTCAAGCTCCACAAAGGTGGCACCGCCAAGGTCTTCGAGGTGCCCATGCCGGTGCGGGTGACCGCTGATCTCTTCGGAGAGCTCAAGGGCCTGCTCGGCCCGAACTGCCTGGGCTGACGCCCCGGCCGTGCTGTCAACCCGGGGTCCTCCCCGGGACGACGCGGCCAGTCTCACAGTGACGACGGGTGCCGAGGCACTCGAACGAAAGGACCATCGTGACCGATCGCTACGACGACCTGCCCGCGCACGACGCGGGCTCGGCGGCGGAGGACGACTCCGTGTACCAAGAGAACGGCCACGCTCCCGCGGTCGCCCCGGATGCCGCGGACGAGCCGCGGAGCGCGCGCCCCACCGCCGGCGCCGATGAGGTCGACCACGACGTGGACGACGACGCGTCCTCCGGGCAGCAGGTGGGTGCACGCACGCACGTCAACGCCCGCCGCTCGACGCACACCGAGCTGCCCGACGCCGACGAGCACGCCGCACACGCTCCGCGCGACGCGTCCGCATCGGCCGACACCGCACCGCAGTACGGCGTCGGCCCCTTCTCGATCCGCGAGATCGCTCTGCTCGGGATCTGGGCCGTGATCTTCCTCATCTCGTTCTTCCCGACCAACAACCTGCCCGCGAACGTCCGCGTCCTCGGCGGCGGCGACAACGTCTGGCTGTCCGGCGTGTGGTGGATCCCCACGGTCGCCCTCCCGACGATCGCGGTGGGGCTGCTGGTTCTCCGCCGGCTGTCTCCCCAGGGCATCCGACGGGTCGGGTCGTTGGGGATCGACCAGTTCGCTTCGGTGGCCTTCTCGGTCGCCGCTCTCGTGTGGGTCGCGTGGGTCTGGGACGCCGTGTCCGTGGCGGCCGAGACCGGCCTCTGGACCCGCACCTGGGTCGTCTGGGTCGGTGCCGTGTTCGCGCTGGCCGGTGTCGTCCTCACGGTCTTCGCGCCGATCATCCCGCCGTTCGAGCAAGACTTCCAGGAGCGTCCCGACGCGCCCGCCCACCGCAACGCCCGCCCGGTCCGGGCGGTGGCGAAGCGTCCGGCCCGTCCTCGCCCGGTGCGCACGCCGTCGGCGCCCGCTCCCGCTTCCGCTCCCGAGGGCCACGAGGCGACGGACGACCACGGCCCCGTGCCCGGGAGCTACACGGGATCGACCGACCTTCCACGCACCGACGCCGAGCCGGCGACCTCCGTGTTCCCGACGCACGGCGACACCCACGACACCGACGTGATCGGTGCGGAGGCATCCCCGGCATCCGCCGATCGCACGCGCGAGCACGAGGCCGCTCCACGGCACCCGCAGCCGCAGGCGTTCTGGGCGTTGGCCCCCGAGGAGCGCGACGTCGTCGACGACTACGGCACCCCGATCTTCCGCGTCGGTCCCACGGCGTGGGCTCTCGTGATCGAGGACCGCGGTGAGACGTTCGTCGTCCGCCACGACGACGGACGCATCGGGTACCTGCACGACGTCACGGGCATCACGCGCGGCTGATCACCGTCTGCGAGCCGCCCGCCGCACGGCGGGCGGCTCGCCTTCGGGCGGTAGCCTGGAGGAATGCTCCGCACCATCGATCTGCGCGGTCGCGCGCTCTCGCCGGCCGAGTTCCTCGCCGTTGTTCCCCGTGCCGACGCAGCCCGTGATGAGGCGCTCGCGACGGCGGCGCGCATCGTCGAGGACGTCGCCCGCCGGGGCGAAGAAGCCCTCCGCGAGCAGGCCGAGACGTTCGACCGCGTCAGCGGTCACGCCATCGCCGTGCCCGCCGCGCACCTCGACGAGGCTCTCGCAGATCTGGATCCCGGCATCCGCGCCGCCCTCGATGAGGCGATCCGTCGCGTGCGCGCCGCGTCCGCCGCACAGGTCCCCGCGCCCGTGGTCACCGAGATCGGCCCCGGGGCGCGGGTCACGCAGCGCTGGCAGCCGGTCCGGCGTGTCGGTCTCTACGTCCCGGGCGGCAAGGCCGTCTACCCGTCGAGCGTCGTGATGAACGTCGTGCCCGCCCAGGTCGCCGGCGTGCGCGAGGTGGCGCTCGCTTCGCCGCCGCAGTCCGAGTTCGGCGGTCGCGTCCACCCCGTGATCCTCGCCGCGGCGAAGCTGCTCGGGGTCAGCGAGGTCTACGCGATGGGTGGGGCCGGCGCGATCGGCGCGTTCGCGTGGGGGGTCCCGTCGCTGGATCTGCACCCGGTGGACGTGGTGACTGGTCCCGGCAACAACTTCGTCGCGTCGGCGAAGCGGGCCGTGGCCGGACGCGTGGGCACGGACTCGGAGGCCGGTGCGACCGAGATCCTCATCGTGGCCGACGGGACGGCCGACGCCGCACTGGTCGCCGCAGACCTGGTCAGTCAGGCCGAGCACGACGAGCAGGCCTCGGCCGTCCTCGTCACCGATTCCGCCGAGCTCGCCGAGGCCGTCCGCGCCGCGCTCGAGCCCCGTGTCGCCGGTACCCGCCACACCGAGCGGGTCCGGGCGGCCTTCGGTGGGCCGCAGTCGGCGATCGTGCTGGTCGACGACATCGCCCAGGCCACCGAGTTCAGCAACGCCTACGCGCCCGAGCACCTCGAACTGCACCTGGCCGATCCGCGCCCCGAGGACTACGTCAACGCCGGCGCGGTGTTCGTCGGCCCGTACACGCCCGTCAGCCTCGGCGACTACCTCGCCGGCAGCAACCACGTGCTCCCCACCGGCGGGCAGGCCCGCTACGGTGCGGGTCTCTCGGCCGCCACCTTCCTCCGGCCGCAGCAGGTCGTCGAGTACGACCGGGCCGCCCTGGAGGCGGTGCACGAGTCCATCGTCACCCTCGCCGAGGCCGAGGCCCTGCCCGCGCACGGCGAGGCCGTCACGGCGCGTTTCGCCGACTGATCGAGGTCTCCCATGCATTGCCCGTTCTGTCGCAATCCCGATTCCCGCGTCATCGACTCCCGCACGAGCGATGACGGGCTCAGCATCCGTCGGCGCCGGCAGTGTCCGAAATGCGGCGGCCGATTCTCCACCGTCGAGACCGCGAGCCTGAACGTGATCAAGCGGTCCGGCGTCGTCGAGCCCTTCAGCCGCGAGAAGGTCATGTCGGGCGTCCGGAAGGCGTGCCAGGGGCGGCCGGTGACGGATGCCGATCTCGCCATGCTCGCGCAGCAGGTCGAGGAGGCGATCCGCCAGACGGGGTCGTCGCAGATCGAGGCCAACGAGATCGGCCTGTCGATTCTGGGCCCGTTGCGGGAGCTCGACGAGGTGGCGTTCCTCCGTTTCGCGAGCGTGTACCAGGCGTTCGAGTCGCTGGACGACTTCGACGCGGCCATCGCCCAGCTGCGCGCCGACCACGCCTCCCGGCCGACGGTCGAGCCCGCGGCGCTCGACGACGTCCAGTAGCCTGGCGGGGATGTATCCCCTTCTCTTCCGCTCGGTCCTGAGCCGCCTCGATCCCGAGTTCGCGCACCACCTCGGTGCTCTCGTCATCCGCGCGGCGGGCGTGGGTCCGGTGGCATCCGCGGTCCGGACCGCGACGGCGGCCGACCCGTCTCAGCGCGTGTGGGCTCTGGGCCTGACCTTCGAGTCGCCTTTCGGCGTGGCTGCCGGGTTCGACAAGAACGTGACGATGGTGCGCGGCCTCCGTGCCCTGGGGTTCGGGCACGTCGAGGTGGGGACGATCACGGCCCTGCCGCAGCCGGGCAATCCGAAGCCGCGCCTGTTCCGTCTGGTCGCCGACCGTGCCGTGATCAACCGCATGGGATTCAACAACGAAGGTGCCGACGTCGCCGCACGCCGTCTGCGGGCTCTCCGCCGATCGCGTCGGCGTCCGGTGATCGGGGTCAACATCGGCAAGAGCCGGGCGGTGGCGGTCGAGGATGCCACGACCGACTACGTCCGGAGTGCGCGCCTGCTCGCACCGCTCGCCGACTACCTCGTCGTCAACGTCTCGTCGCCGAACACCCCGGGTCTTCGCGGGCTGCAGGCGGTGGAGACGCTGCGGCCGCTGCTGACCGCGGTGCTCGAGGCCGCCGGCGCCACCCCCCTCCTGGTGAAGATCGCTCCCGACCTCGCCGACGACGAGGTGGGCGACATCGCCCGACTCGCCGTGGACGTGGGTCTGTCGGGGATCATCGCCACCAACACGACCATCGCCCGGGACGGGCTGCGGACGCCGGCCTCGACGGTCGAGGCGGCCGGTGCCGGCGGGCTGTCGGGCGCGCCGTTGAAGCAGCGCGCCCTCGAGGTCCTGGATCTCGTCCGCGCGGCGGTCCCGGCGGACTTCGTCGTGATCTCGGCCGGGGGAGTGGAGACCGCCTCCGACGTCCGTGAGCGTCTCGCCCACGGGGCGACCCTGGTCCAGGGCTACACCGCCTTCCTCTACCTCGGCCCCCTGTGGGCGCGGCAGATCAACCGCGGGCTCGCCGCTCGCGGCTGACTCGCACGGTCGGCCGCCGCGGACGCGCGATGCGCGGGTCGACGGCTCCGCCGCCGGTGCGGAAGACGACGACGGCGGCGTGCCCCGAAGGACACGCCGCCGTCGAAGAGTCGCGGTCAGGCCGGGTACTGGCCCCGCTTGACCTGTGCCTTGGGCAGGCGCATGAACCGCATCTGCACGGTGCGCATCGCCGAGTACCAGCCGAGACCCTTCTCGAGTCGGTCCTCGCCGAACTTCGCCTTGGCCGCACGCTTCACGCGGATCGAGGTGATGATCATGTCGCCGATGACGAAGAGGATGAAGATCCACAGCGCCACGAACGACCAGTATTGGAAGAAGCCGTTCGGCACGAGCGTCAGCACGATGACGAGGATCATGAAGGGCATCACGCCCTCGCCGAGGTGCCATCCGGCGTCGACGAAGTCGCGCGCGAAGCGGCGCTGCGGACCCTTGTCGCGGACCGGGAGGTAGCGCTCGTCGCCGGCGGCCATTCCCACGCGGGCCTTCTCGCGCTGCGCGGCCAGGTCGGCGCGGGCGCGGGCCTTCGCCTCCTTGGTGTCGGCCACGAGGGGGCGCTTGCGCGCGGCCTCCTGCTCGGCCCGAGACGGTGTCGCGCGCCCCTTGCCCGCGGCGGTGGCATCCGACGCGACGGGGGTGTCGTTGGGGACGGGGGCGGGGGACTTGGCCACGGATAACCTCGAGAGCTCACTGGATCGGAGATTTAAGATTACCCGCATGACCCCTGACCTGTCCCGGCAGGATGCCGTACGCGCCACCGCGTCCGACGGCATCCCCGCAGCCCTCGCCGACCTCGGTGCGCTGGTGCGCATCCCCTCCATCGCCTGGCCCGCGTTCGACCAGTCGGGGGTGGCCCGCAGCGCCGAGGCGGTCGCCGAGCTGCTCCGCGGCACGGGGGTGTTCGAGCGGGTCGATGTGGCGCGCGCCGCGATCGCCGACGCCGACGAACTCGGACAGCCCGCGGTCCTGGCATCCCGTCCGGCCCGGAACGGCCGCCCCACCGTCCTCCTCTACGCCCACCACGACGTCCAGCCGCCGGGCGACGAGGCGCTCTGGGACTCGCCCCCGTTCGAGCCCACGGTCCGGGACGGCCGCCTCTACGGACGCGGAGCCGCCGACGACAAGGCCGGCATCATGGTGCACGTCGGCGCGATCCGCGCCCTCGCCGATGCTCTCGGCGACGACCTCGACCTCGGCATCGCCGTGTTCATCGAGGGGGAGGAGGAGTACGGTTCCCGCTCCTTCGCGCAGTTCCTCCAGGACCACGCCGACGTCCTCCGCTCCGATGTCATCGTCGTGGCCGACTCGGGGAACTGGGACGACCGCACCCCCGGACTGACGGTGTCGCTGCGCGGGAACGCGCGGTTCACCCTCACTGTCCGCACTCTCGCGCACGCGTCCCACTCCGGGATGATGGGCGGCGCGGTTCCGGATGCCATGCTCGCCACGGTCAAGCTCCTCGCGACGCTGTGGGACGACGAGGGCGCCGTCGCGGTCGAGGGCCTCGCCGTGCGCGACGCCGAGACGCCGGGGTACGACGAGGCGACCCTTCGCGCGGAGTCCGGGCTGCTCGACGGCGTGTCGCCGATCGGCCGCGACAGCATCCTCAGCCGGATCTGGAACAAGCCGTCCGTCACCATCACGGGATGGGATGCCACGCCCGTGGAAGCGGCGTCGAACACCCTGGCGCCCGAGACGCGTGTCGTCATCAGCGCGCGCGTCGCACCCGGACAGCCGGCGGCGGAGGCCTTCGCCGCGATCGAGGCGCACCTGCGTGCCCACGCGCCCTTCGGTGCGCAGCTGGAGTTCACGGACGTGGACTGCGGCGACGCGTTCCTCGTCGACACCGCGGGATGGGCCGTCGAGGACGCTCGCGCCGCCTTCGCCGACGGGTACGGCGTCGATGCGGTCGACGTCGGCATCGGCGGATCGATCCCGTTCATCGCCGACCTCGTGCGGGAGTTCCCCGGTGCGCAGATCCTGGTGACCGGTGTCGAGGACCCGCACGCCCGTGCCCACAGCCCGAACGAGTCGCTGCACCTCGAGACGTTCCGCAACGCGCTGGTCTCCGAGGCCCTGCTGCTGGAACGTCTGAACCGCCGCACCGTCTGATCGGCTCCGCGGGGACGAGGCGGGCGTAGAATCGACTCGTCCCCGCGACCGAACGACCCGAAGGGCCACGCCATGACCGACACGACACTGTCGTCCGACGCCGTCACCCGCGAGCACGGAGTCGCCCTGACCGACGCCGCCGCCGACAAGGTGAAGAGCCTGCTGTCCCAGGAAGGACGCGACGATCTGCGACTGCGCGTCGCCGTGCAGCCGGGCGGATGCTCGGGCCTGATCTACCAGCTCTACTTCGACGAGCGCTACCTCGACGGCGACAAGGTCGCCGACTTCGACGGTGTCGAGGTCATCGTCGACGACATGAGCGTCCCGTACCTCGACGGTGCGAGCATCGACTTCAAGGACACGATCTCGGAGCAGGGCTTCACGATCGACAACCCCAACGCGCAGGGCTCCTGCGCGTGCGGCGACAGCTTCCACTGAGCCGCGCCACGACGCTCCGGCGCCGAATTCGACGACCCCCGGGAACCGCGGATCACACCGCGAAAACCGGGGGTTTTCGATGCTTCGGTGCTGGACGATTGGCCAGAGAACCGTAAGAGGTTGCTCTAGACTGTCGAGAGCAACATCCACGACCCGGAAAGGTGCACTGTGCCCTCCAAACGTCGCCTTCGTTGGGCAGCCGTCCCCGTCGGGATCGCTTCCGTCGCACTCCTTTCGGGCTGCACCACGTCGCAGCTGCACGGATTCCTCCCGGGGTTCGTCGATGACGGGACGCCTGCGACGAACCACACCGACATGGTGGCCGGTCTGTGGGTGAACTCGTGGATCGTGCTGCTCGCGGTCGGCGTCATCACATGGGGCCTGATGCTGTGGGCCGTCATCGCCTACCGCCGTCGCAAGGGCCAGTCCGGCCTGCCGGTGCAGCTGCGCTACAACATGCCGGTCGAGATCTTCTACACGGTCGTGCCGCTGATCCTCGTGATCGGGTTCTTCGCGTTCACCGCTCGTGACCAGAACACCCTCGAGACCCAGTACGACAACCCCGACGTGTCCATCACGGCCTACGGCAAGCAGTGGGCGTGGGACTTCCAGTACAACGGCACCCGCGAGGACAACTCCGACGCCGTGTACTCGATGGGCGTCCAGGCCAAGGCGACCGGCGACGGATACGACCTGCAGGACGTCCCGACGCTGTACCTCCCGGTCAACAAGACGGTGAAGATCGACCTGCGCTCGCGCGATGTCATCCACTCGTTCTGGATCATCGACTTCCTCTACAAGAAGGACATGTACCTCGGCCGCGAGAACGAATGGTCGTTCACGCCGACGCGCGAGGGCACGTACGAAGGCAAGTGCGCCGAGCTCTGCGGCGAGTACCACTCCGCGATGCTCTTCAACGTCAAGGTCGTCAGCGAGGCCGAGTACGAGGCGTACCTCGACTCGCTGCGCGAGGCCGGCGATGTCGGCGACATCAGCGATCTGTCCCGCCTGCAGAACCTCAACACGGCCGGCGCCGAAGGGAACAAGTGATCATGGCCACGACGCTTCCGCTCCAGGGAACGGGTCCTTCGCGCCCCACGACCCTCCCGCCCCGCCAGGCCGCGCTGCTGAGCAGCACCCGCGTCGAGGAGAAGGGCAACCTGGTCGTCAAGTGGATCACCTCCACCGACCACAAGACGATCGGGTACATGTACCTCATCTCGTCGGTGCTCTTCTTCATGCTCGGCGGCGTGATGGCCCTCATCATCCGTGCCGAACTGTTCGAGCCCGGGATGCAGATCATCCCCACCAAGGAGCAGTACAACCAGCTCTTCACGATGCACGGCACGATCATGCTGCTGATGTTCGCGACGCCGCTGTTCGCCGGTTTCGCCAACGCGCTGCTGCCGCTGCAGATCGGTGCTCCCGACGTGGCCTTCCCGCGTCTGAACGCCTTCGCGTTCTGGCTCTTCCTCTTCGGCTCCACGATCGCGGTGTCGGGCTTCCTCACCCCGCAGGGCGCCGCCGGCTTCGGCTGGTTCGCGTATCAGCCGTTGGCGAATGCGAGCTTCTCTCCGGGTGTCGGAGGCAACCTCTGGATGCTGGGTCTGGGCATCAGCGGCTTCGGTACGATCCTCGGCGCCGTGAACTTCATCACCACGGTCCTCACCATGCGCGCGCCGGGCATGACCATGTGGCGCATGCCGATCTTCTCGTGGAACACGCTGATCACGAGCATCCTGATCCTCCTGGCGTTCCCGGTCCTCGCGGCCGCCATCTTCGCCGCCGCCGCCGACCGCGTGCTCGGCGCTCAGATCTACAACCCCGAGAACGGCGGCGTGCTGCTGTGGCAGCACCTCTTCTGGTTCTTCGGTCACCCCGAGGTGTACATCATCGCCCTGCCGTTCTTCGGCATCGTCTCCGAGATCTTCCCGGTGTTCAGCCGCAAGCCGATCTTCGGATACAAGACGCTCGTCTACGCGACGATCGCGATCGCGGCCCTGTCCGTCGCGGTGTGGGCGCACCACATGTACGTCACGGGCGGCGTCCTGCTCCCGTTCTTCGCCCTCATGACGATGCTCATCGCGGTGCCCACCGGCGTGAAGATCTTCAACTGGATCGGAACCCTCTGGCGCGGATCCGTGACCTTCGAGACCCCGATGGTCTTCGCCCTCGGCTTCCTCGTCTCGTTCGTCTTCGGTGGCCTCACCGGCGTCATCCTGGCCTCGCCGCCGTTGGACTTCCACCTGTCGGACTCGTACTTCGTCGTCGCGCACTTCCACTACGTCGTCTTCGGCACGGTCGTGTTCGCGATGTTCGCCGGCTTCTACTTCTGGTGGCCGAAGTGGACCGGAAAGATGCTCAACGAGCGCCTCGGCATGGTCCACTTCTGGATGCTCTTCATCGGCTTCCACATGACGTTCCTCATCCAGCACTGGCTGGGTGTGGACGGCATGGTCCGTCGCTACGCCGATTACGCCGCCGCGGACGGGTTCACCTGGGGAAACCAGCTGTCCACCGTGGGATCGATGATCCTCGGCGCCTCGATGATCCCGTTCCTCCTGAACGTCTGGATCACGGCCCGCAAGGCGCCGCGCGTGACGGTCGACGACCCGTGGGGCTACGGCGCCTCGCTGGAGTGGGCGACGTCCTGCCCGCCCCCGCGCCACAACTTCACGTCCATCCCGCGCATCCGCAGCGAGCGTCCCGCGTTCGACCTGAACCACCCCGAGGCCGGCATCCCGGTCGGTGTGGGCCCCGCGAAGGATGCCCCCGACGCGCCTGTCGTCGATGCCGCAGCCGGAGAGGTCAAGTAACCCATGCGTACCAATGTCGGACTCTGGTGGCTGCTCACGGGCTTCGCGTTCTTCATCGGCATCGTCTACGCGGTGTGGAACGTCATCAGCCACGGCTCCGTGGAGTGGGTGGGCACGGTTGCGCTGATCTTCATGGGCTTGATGAGCGCCATGATCGCGTTCTACATCAGCCGTGTCGTCAAGGCGCAGCGCGGCGAGCTCCCCGAGGACTCGCTGACGGCGGACATCGACGACGGTGACCCCGAGATGGGCGAGTTCAGCCCCTGGTCCTGGTGGCCCATCGTCCTCGCGGGCTCGGCGGCCATCGCCGTGATCGGCCTGGCGGTCGGCAGCTGGCTCGTGCCCGTCGCCTTCGCCATCTTCGCGATCGCCATCGTCGGCTGGGTGTACGAGTACTACCGCGGGTACTTCGCGCGCTGATCTCGTGCCTCTCCGGTTGAACACCGCGGCCGTCTCCGACGCCGGCGCCCACCGTCCCACCAATCAGGACGCCGCTTTCGCGGCATCCTGGGGTGCGGCGGTGGCCGACGGCGTGGGGGGTGGCCCTTCCGGCGATCTCGCCTCGGCGGCGCTGGTCCACCGTCTCGTGGCCACCCGCGACACCGGTCTCGACGCCGACGGTCTGCTCGTCCGCATCCGCGAGGCCAACTGGGACATCCGCGCCCACGTGGAGCGCGACCCGGCCCTCCAGGGGATGGCTACGACCTTCACCGGCGTCTTCCTCGGCGTCGAGTCCGAATTGCTGCTCGCCCACACCGGTGACTCCCGCGCGTATCTGCTCCGGGACGGCGAGTTCACACGTCAGACGCGCGACGACTCCTACGTGCAGGCGCTCGTCGACCACGGCATCATCTCGCCGGAGGCGGCTGCGGCGCATCCGCGTCGCAACATCATCACGGCGTCGCTCGGGGGCTCGGAAGGCGATGTGGTGTCGGTGGCGTCTCACGCGCCGCGACCGGGCGACCGATGGGTGCTCTGCAGCGACGGACTCACCGACTACGTGCCGGAGGGCGACGTCGCCCATCTCGTCGCCAGCGCCGAAGATCCCCGTTCTGCTGCGGCATCGGCGGTCGCGCTGGCGCTCGAGGCCGGTACGCGCGACAACGTCACGGTCGTGGTGTGCGACGTCGTCGACGACGACGTCCCGCCGAGCGAACCGGTCTTCTTCGGGTCGGCGGCGCGCTGGTTCACCGAGGACATCGAGACCGCCTGACCCGGCTACGGCCGCGGATACCCTGACCCGGCGACGACCACGAATGCGCTGACGCGGGGCGACGGCCGCGGGTCCACCCGGGCAACGGACACCCGGCCCGGGCTTCAGGCGGGCCTGTGTCCGCCGCGGACGACCATGACGGTGGGATCGAAGACCCGCTCGAGCGCTCCTCCATCGTTCTCGAACGGCTGGCCCTCGCGCACCCAGTACTCGTACCCGCCGATCATCTCGCGGACCGCGTAGCCGAGACGGGCGAACTCGAGCGCCCCCTTCTGCCCGGCGTTGCAGCCCGGGCTCCAGCAGTACACGACCACGGGCACGCCACGGTCGAGTTCGATGGGCGCACGCTCGGCGATGTCCCGGTACGGCATGTGGATCGCGCCGGTGATGCGTCCCTGCGCCCACGCCTCGTCTCCGCGCACGTCGACGAGGACGAACACGTCTCCCGCCTTCTGCGCGGCGTACACGTCGGAGGGATCGGTCTCGAAAGCCAGCCGGTTCGAGAAGTAGGTTTGCGCGTCGATCATGCCCCCACGCTAGATCCCGGGTGCGCTCGGGGGAGAGGGGGAGGGATGCCAGACGTCGATCGCTTCCTGCCACTCCACCGTGCCCGTGGTCGCGCCAATGAAACGACGAAACCCCGGTGCCGAGGCACCGGGGTTTCGTGGACTGACTACGCGCTCTTGTCGCCGTCCGGGCCGAGACCCTTCGGGGCGGGGAATTCGACCTCGACACGCTCGCCGACCGCGTTGTGAGGGCGACCCTCGGCGTCGGCACGAGCATCGGCGCCGGCGATCTCGTCGGCCTCCTCGTGATCGATGTGATCGAGCTCGTGGTGCTGGTGGGCCACCGCGGCATCGAGCTCAGCCTGCGTGAGCGGGGTGAGCCGATCCTCGAAGAACCAGCGCGACACGGAGGCGCGGAAGTTCTGCAGAGCCGAGATCTGACCCTTGGCGTTGGGGCGCACCACCAGGGGCTCGTAGGTCTCGTTGTCGACCAGCTTCCAGCGCTCGTACTCGTCGACGGGCTGGTGCACCTCGATGTACTCGCCGCCGGGAAGGCGGACGATGCGACCCGACTCGTACCCGTGCAGCGCGATCTCGCGATCCTTCTTCTGCAGCGCGATGCAGACGCGCTTCGTGACGAAGTAGGCGACGATCGGTCCGAGGATCAGCAGCGCCTGCAGGGCGTGGATGACACCTTCCATCGTGAGGTGGAAGTGCGTCGCCATGATGTCGGACGAGGCTGCCGCCCACATGACCGCGTAGAACGTCACACCGGCGGCGCCGATGGCGGTCCGGGTGGCGGCGTTCCGGGGACGCTGGGCGATGTGGTGCTCGCGCTTGTCGCCGGTGATCCACGCCTCGATGAAGGGGTAGATCAGGACGAGGACGATGAACAGACCGAGGACGCCGACCGGGATGATGATGTTCCACGACCAGGTGCGGTCCCAGAGCACGAACTCGAGGTGCGGCGGGATGAGGCGCAGCATTCCGTCGGCGAAGCCGATGTACCAGTCGGGCTGAGTACCGGCCGACACCGGCGACGGGTCGTAGGGGCCGTAGTTCCAGATGGGGTTGATCGTCACGAGCGCCGCGATCAGGACGATCACACCGAACGTGATGAAGAAGAACCCGCCCATCTTGGACGCGTACACGGGCAGGATCGGGTAGCCCACGACGTTGCTGTTCGTTCGGGCGGGGCCGGCGAACTGCGTGTGCTTGTTGATGATCATGAGCATCAGGTGCACGGCGAGCAGCGCGACGAGGATCGCCGGGAGCAGCAGGATGTGCAGCGTGTACAGGCGGCCGACGATCGCGGTACCGGGGAACTCGCCACCGAAGAGGAGGAACGAGGTCCACGTGCCGATCACGGGCAGACCCTTGATCATGCCGTCGATGATGCGCAGACCGTTGCCCGAGAGCAGGTCGTCGGGGAGCGAGTATCCGGTGAAGCCCTCGGCCATGGCGAGGATGAACAGGATGAAGCCGACCACCCAGTTGAGCTCGCGCGGCTTGCGGAACGCGCCGGTGAAGAACACGCGGAGCATGTGCACGCCGATGCCGGCCACGAACACCAGAGCCGCCCAGTGGTGGATCTGACGGACGAGCAGGCCACCGCGGAGGTCGAACGAGATGTGCAGCGCCGACTCCATGGCGGCGGACATCGCGATGCCGCGCATGGGCTCGTACGCACCGTTGTAGTGCGTCTCGACCATGGAGGCCTGGAAGAAGAACGTCAGGAACGTTCCCGACAGCAGGACGACGACGAAGCTCCACAGAGCGATCTCACCGAGCATGAACGACCAGTGGTCGGGGAAGATCTTGCGACCGAGCTCCTTGACGATGCCCGAGATGCTGGTGCGCTCGTCGAGGTAGTTCGCCGCGGCGCCGACGAAGCGGCCACCGAGGGGCTTGCCCTGCAGGTCTGCCTTGGGAGGACCCGAGTAGACCGCCGGTTCGGTGGTGATGTTCTCCGCGGGGTGGGTGGCGGTGCTCATGAGCGCTCCCAGAAGCTGGGGCCGACGGGCTCTTCGAAGTCACTCTGTGCGACGAGGTAACCCTCGGCGTCGACGGTGATGGGGAGCTGCGGCAGGGGACGGGCAGCCGGGCCGAAGATGACGGCCGCTCCGTTGGCGACGTCGAACTGCGACTGGTGGCAGGGGCACAGGAGGTGGTGGGTCTGCTGCTCGTAGAGCGCGACGGGGCAGCCGACGTGCGTGCAGACCTTGGAGTAGGCGACGATGCCGTCGTACGTCCAGTCCAGGCGGTTGGTCTCGGGGTTGAGCGACTCGGGCTGCAGACGCATCAGGAGAACGATGGCCTTGGCCTTCTCTTCGAGGTAGCCCTCGTCGTGGCCGACTCCGGCGAGCTCTTCCGGAATGACGTGGAAGGCCGAGCCGAGCGTGACGTCGGCGGCGCGGATCGGACGGCCCGACGGGTCGTGCGCGAGGCGCATGCCGCCCTTCCACATCGTGTGGCTGAGCAGCTTCACCGGATCGGCATCCTGCGGAGCGAGGCCGCGGAACAGCGTGATACCGGGGATGACCGAGGCGAGGAGCGCCGCGAACATCGAGTTGCGGATGATCTCGCGACGACCGAAACCGGAGTCCTTCTCGGCCTCGACGAAGACGTTGACCGCACCCTCACGGGTGGCATCGCGGCCACGGGTCGCGTGGCGGTCTTCGATGTGCTCCTTGTCGGACATGACGGCCTTGGACCAGTGGATGGCGCCGATGCCGATCGCGAGCAGCGCGAAGGCGATGCCCAGACCGATGAACAGGTTGTTGTTCCGGATGTCGACCAGGGCGCCCGACTCGATCGGGAAGATCATGTAGGCGATGCTCGCCCAGATGCTCGCCGCGACGGAGAAGTAGAACAGCGTGTAGACCGTGCGTACCGCACGCTTCATCGCCTGCGGGTCCTGATCGGTCATGCGCTGGCGGTGCCCCGGGAGACCGGGGTTCTGCACGGGGTCGGGAACCGCGACGGCGAGCCCGGAGCCGGGCTTCCATGAAGCCCTCTCGTGCTCGAGTGCGTCTTCCTCGTGTGCCATGGTGCTCCTCGTACGTTACGTAATGTCGATGACGACGATCAGTTGGACTTCGCCGTGATCCACACGGTGAGCGCGATGAGCGCTCCGATGCCGAAGATCCAGATGAACAGACCCTCCGAGACCGGACCGAGCGATCCGAGCGCGAAGCCGCCGGGGGACTCGGACTTCTGAAGGAACATCAGGTACGAGATGACGTCGCGCTTGTCTTCGGGGGTCAGATTGAGGTCGTTGAAGACCGGCATGTTCTGCGGGCCCGTGACCATCGCCGCATACATGTTGAGCGGAGTGACCGTGTGCAGGTCGGGGGCCCACTTGCCCTCGGTGAGCGCGCCGCCGGCGCCGGCCACGTTGTGACACATGGCGCAGTTGATGCGGAAGAGCTCGGCACCGTGCGACACATCGCCCTGGCCGTCGAGGATCTCGTCGGACGGGTAGGTGGGGCCGGGGGCCGCGGACTGCACGTAGGCGGCGATCGCGTTGACCTGCTCCTCGGTGAACTGCACCGGCTTGACCGGAGCCTGCGGGCCCTGCGCCTGCAGCGGCATGCGGCCGGTCGAGACCTGGAAGTGGACCGCGAGCTCGCCGACGCCGAACAGCGACGGGCCCTGCTGGCTGCCCTCGAGGTCGAGCCCGTGGCAGGTGGCGCAGTTGGCCTGGAAGAGCTTCTTGCCCTCCTCGACCGTGCTGGCCGAATTGGACGCGCTCGTGGGGGTGTCGGTGGCGGCCATCGCGGCCGACGCGCCGGCGTAGATGCCACCCGTCAGCAGCAGACCGATTCCGATCAGCGCGGCGGCGGCCAGGGGGCTGCGGCGTCCGTTCGAGCGACGCGGCTTCTTCTCTCGTGCCATGTGAGGTACAGCTCTCTTACTTCAGGAAGTAGATGACGAAGAACAGCGCGATCCAGACGACGTCGACGAAGTGCCAGTAGTACGACACGACGATCGAGGTGGTCATCTCTTTGCGACCGAAGTTCTTCACGGCGTACGCGCGGCCGATCACGAGGAGGAAGGCGATGAGGCCACCCGTCACGTGCAGGGCGTGGAAGCCGGTGGTCAGGTAGAAGGCCGAGGCGTAGGGGTTGGCGCTGATCGGCATGCCTTCGGTCACCAGCGTCGCGTACTCCCACACCTGGCCGGACACGAAGACCGCGCCGAGGATGAAGGTGAGGTAGAACCACTCCACCATTCCCCAGCGCTTCCAGAAGCTGTTCGACTTGACCGTGTACGGCTGGTACCGCTCGGCGGCGAACACGCCCATCTGGCACGTGACCGAGGACATCACGAGGATGAACGTGTTCACGGCAGCGAAGGGGACGTTGAGCAGCTGCGTCTCTTCGGCCCACAGGGGCGCGGACGTGCTGCGCAGTGTGAAGTAGATCGCGAACAGGCCCGCGAAGAACATGACCTCGCTGCCCAGCCACACGATGGTGCCGACGGCGACCGGATCGGGTCGCTTCACGGCGCGCACGGCCTGGGAATACGTCGCTGGTGTCGTCACCATCCCATTATGCGCGATCCGACGCAGCGATATTCCCATCTCCAGCCTGAGATATTCCATCATCGAGACTTAGGGAAGCCTAAGAATCCGCAAGGAATCCCCGGTGCGGAACGGGTTCCCGCCCGGCTTCGAACGACCTCGCCCGACACGCCGCGTGTGGAAGGATCGTGGCATGGCGGAACGCTTCACCTGGCCCGATCTGCTCACCACCCTGCTGCAGGGCCGCGACCTCAGTGTCTCGAAGTCGACGTGGGCGATGCGGCGCGTCATGGCGGGGGAGGCCACGCCCTCGCAGCTGGCCGCATTCCTCGTCGCGTTGCGCGCGAAGGGCGAGACGGTCGAGGAGATCGTCGGCTTCCGCGACGCCATCCTCGAGGCGGCGGTTCCGCTTCCGGTGCGCGCGGAGGTCCTCGACATCGTCGGCACCGGCGGCGACCGTTTCGGCACGGTCAACATCTCCACGATGGCGGCCGTGGTGGCGGCGGCATCCGGGGTCCCCGTGGTCAAGCACGGCAACCGGGCCGCGAGCTCGGCATCCGGCTCCTCCGACGTGCTCTCCGCTCTGGGGATCGCTCTGACGCTCGATCCCGAGGCGGTCGCCGCGACGCTGGAACGCACCGGGATCACCTTCGCCTTCGCCGCCGCTTTTCACCCGGGCTTCCGCCACGCCGCCGCGACGCGTTCGGAGCTCGGTGTGCCGACGGTCTTCAACTTCCTCGGACCGCTCTGCAACCCCGCACGCGCCGAAGCCAACGCGGTCGGTGTCGCGCACCTGGACCGCGTCCCCCTCATCACCGGCGTCTTCCGCACGCGCGGCGCGACGGCGCTGGTGTTCCGCGGCGACGACGGTCTCGACGAGCTGACGACGACCGGGCACAGCCGTGTGTGGGAGATCAGCCGCGGAGACGTGCACGAGCACGATCTGGATCCGCGGGATCTCGGCATCCCCCTCGCCGACATCGACGACCTCCTCGGCGGTTCGCCCGACCACAACGCCGAGGTCGTGCGGCGCACGCTCGCCGGTGAGACCGGCCCGGTCCGCGACATCGTGCTGCTGAACGCGGCCGCGGGGCTCGTGTCGTACCGGTTGTTCCAGGATGCCGCCGAGGTGCAGCGTCCGATTCTGGAGCGTCTCGCCGAGGCGATGTCCGACGCCTCCGCCGCGGTCGACGACGGCCGCGCGCTCGCGAAGCTCGACGACTGGGTCGCCGCGACCCGCGAGTTGGCGGGCTGAGCATGCACCCGCTCGACGCGCTCACCGAGATCGCGTATCTGCTCGAGCGGGAGAGGTCGTCGCGCTACAAGTCGAAGGCGTTCCGCACGGCGGCCGCGGCCATCGAGGGACTGAGCGACGAGGAGTTGCGCGATCCCGGGCTGCGGCGGCGTCCGGGGATCGGGGACTCCACGTTCGCGGTGATCCGGGAAGCGCTGGACGGCGGTGTGCCGGAGCGGTTGGCGACGCTCCGCGCGGAGGCGGGCCTCGGCGGTGGGGGAGAACTGCGGTCGGCGCTCCGGGGCGACCTGCACAGCCACAGCGACTGGTCCGACGGCCTGACACCGATCGAGCCGATGGTCGAGGCGGCGCGGCGGCTCGGTCACGAGTACCTGGCCCTCACCGACCATTCGCCGCGGCTGACGGTGGCGAACGGTCTGTCGCCCGAGCGCCTCCGCTCGCAGATCGAGGTCGTCAGCGGGCTCTCCGGCGACGGGTTCACGCTCCTGACCGGCATCGAGGTCGACATCCTGGACGACGGTGCCCTCGACCAGGAGGACGCTCTCCTGCGCGAACTCGATGTGGTCGTGGCATCCGTGCACTCGAAGCTGCGGATGGAGGCCGGCCCGATGACGCGCCGGCTGGTGGCGGCGGTCAGTGACCCGCGCGTCGATGTTCTCGGCCACGTCACGGGGCGCCTCGTCGAGGGAGCGCGCGGGACCCGGCCGCCGTCGGAGTTCGACGCGCGGGAGGTGTTCGCGGCGTGCGCCGCATCCGGTGTGGCGGTCGAGATCAATTCGCGCCCCGAACGTCAGGACCCGCCCGACGACCTGCTCGCTCTGGCGCTGTCGGAGGGATGCCTGTTCTCGATCGACTCGGATGCGCACGCTCCGGGTCAGCTGTCGCTGCTCGACTACGGCGCGGTCCGCGCGGAGGCGGCGGGGGTCCCGGCCGAGCGGATCATCACGACGTGGCCCCTGCCCCGGCTGCGGGAGTGGCTCGCCCGCGACCGCTGAGCCGCGCTCAGCCGCGCAGGGCGGCCAGTGCCCGGGTCATCGACGTGCCGAGGTTCGAGCGCGCGGCGAGCGCGGTGGCGGCTTCCGCCCGGCCGTCGTCCACCGCGATGCGGTCGTCGGCGGGCGCGAGATCGAGGTCGCGGACGACTCCGACGACGGTCGGCGCGACGTCGAGGTAGTCCGCGGCGGCGAGGATCTTGGCCCGCTGCGCGGGGGAGCCGGCCGTCCCCTCCGCCGCGGCGGAGCGGATGCCGTCGAGGTCGCCCGCCGCGGCCAGGAGCGCGGCCGCGGACTTCTCGCCGATCCCCGGCACGCCGGGCAGGCCGTCGGAGGGGTCGCCGCGCAGCGCCGCGAAGTCGGCGTACTGAGCCGCGCGGATGCCGTATCGGGCCTGTACGGCCGCGTCGTCGATGATCTCGAGGTTGCTCATTCCCCGGGCCGTGTAGACCACCCGGATGCCACGGTCGTCGTCGACGAGCTGGAAGAGGTCGCGATCGCCGGTGACGATGTCGACGGGCACGTCGGCGCGTGTGGCGAGCGTGCCGATGACGTCGTCGGCCTCGTGCTCGGGGGCTCCGACGATCGCGAGGCCGAGTGTCTCGAGGGTCTCGCGGATGAGGGGGATCTGTGCGGTCAACGCCGCCGGGACCTCCTCGACGTCGGGTCCGCTCTCGACGGTCTCCACGACCCGGTGGGCTTTGTAGGTCGGGAGGAGATCGACCCGCCATCCCGGGCGCCAGTCGTCGTCCCAGCAGGCCACCAGCCGCGTCGGTTCGTACGTGGTGACGAGCTTCGCGATGATGTCGAGGAGTCCCCGCGCGGCGTTGACGGACGTGCCGTCGTCGGCCTTGACCTTGTCGGGCACGCCGTAGAACGCGCGGAAGTACAGCGACGCGGTGTCGAGCAGGAGCAGCTTATCCGGACGGGATGCCATGTGCCCAGGCTAGTGAGGACGCCCGAGAATCTAGAGTGTCGGGGTGTCCTTCGGTGCCCGGCCCCTCCGCCCCTCCGCCTCCGCTCCGTGCCCGTGCGGGCGCGCGGCGTTCGGCGAGTGCTGCGGTCCGCTCCTCGACGGCGTCGCGGCGCCCTCGGCGGAACGGCTCATGCGGTCGCGCTACACCGCGTTCGCGGTCGGCGACGCCGATCACCTCGTGCGGACGTGGCATCCGCGTACCCGTCCGGAGGACATCGACCTCGACGACACGGTCTGGGAGGGGCTCGTGATCGACGATGCCGTCGAGGTCGGGGATGCCGCGACGGTGGCGTTCGCGGCATCGTGGCGGCGCCGGGGCGAGCGGGGCGTGCTGTCGGAGCGCAGCAGATTCGTCCGGCGCGGGGGCCGCTGGGTGTACGTCGACGGCGACGTCGCCTGAGCCGTCAAGCCCGGCATCCGTGTCGGAAGCGGTGCGTAGGCTCGCGGCTGGAACCCGATGAGAGGACACGCATGATCCCCGATGCGCTTCGTGACCTGCTCGAGAATCCGAACTACGGCGCCCTGGGCACCGTCCGTCCCGACGGCACGGTGCAGGTCAACCCCATGTGGTTCGAGTTCGACGGCGAGCACGTGCTCTTCACCCACACGACGACCCGGCAGAAATACCGCAACCTGCAGGCCAATCCGTCGATGAGCTTCATGGTCTTCGACCCCGACCAGCCGTACCGCTACATCGAGGTGCGCGGACGGTTGGTGGACGAGGTCCCCGATCCCGAGGGGGCGTTCTACGTGCGCCTGGGTCAGCGCTACGGCAATGCGGGGCAGCAGCCCCCGCCCGATCGCGCGAACCGCGTGATCCTGAAGATGTCGGTCGAGAAGGTCGGAGGACAGTGACATGGAACGCATCGTGATCATCGGTGGACACGGCAAGGTCGCCCTGCACCTGGCGGGTCTCCTCGCCGAGCGCGGCGACGAGGCGGTGTCGGTGGTGCGCAACCCCGACCACCGCGCCGACGTCGAAGCCGCGGGCGGGCAGCCGCTCGTGCTCGATGTCGAGAAGGCGGACGTCGACGAGATGGCCGCCGCCTTCGACGGCGCGGACGCCATCGTGTGGTCCGCGGGCGCCGGCGGCGGTTCCGCCGAGCGGACGTACGCGGTCGACCGCGACGCCGCGCAGCGCGCCGTCGACGCGGCCGCGAAGGCGGGCGTGCGCCGGTTCGTGATGGTGTCGTGGATCGGCTCGACGCCGGACCACGGCATCCCGGAGGACGATCCGTTCTTCGCCTACGCCGACGCCAAGCTCCAGGCCGACGACCACCTCCGGGCCAGCGACCTGGACTGGACGATCCTCGGCCCCGGCACCCTGACACTCGACCCGCCCACCGGTCGTATCACGACCGCCCCGCAGGGCAAGGGCGAGGTAGGTCGCGCCGACGTCGCCGCCGTCGTCGCGGCGACCCTCGTGCAGTCGGCAACCATCGGGCGGTTCATCCGCTTCGGTGCGGGCGACACCCTCATCGCTGAAGCACTCGTATCCGACTCCGAAGGAGCATCCGCATGACCGATCTCACCGCCCGCGCCGAGACCTTCGCGTCTCTTCACCACGCCCCCGAGATCCTGCGCGTCGTCAACGTATGGGACGTCGTCTCGGCGCGCGCGATCGCCGACCTGCCGCAGACCCGGGCGCTCGCGACCGCCGGCCACTCGATCGCCGCGACCTTCGGCTACGAGGACGGCGAGAACATCCCGCTCGACCTCATGCTCGACATGGTCGGGCGCATCGTCGCGGCCGTCGACGTTCCGGTCTCCGCCGATCTCGACGCCGGGTACGGCGACCCGGGCGAGACCGTGCGCCGCGCGATCGGCGTCGGCGTCGTCGGTGCCAACGTCGAGGACCGTCTGCGGCCGCTCGCGGACTCCGTCGCCGCGGTCGAGGCGATCGTCGCCGCGGGTGCGGCCGAGGGCGTGCCCTTCGTCCTCAACGCGCGCACCGACGCCGTTCTGAAGGGCGGCGACCGTCCCCTCGACGAGAAGCTCGAGGATGCCATCGCCCGCGGCCGCGCGTACCTCGACGCCGGAGCCACGACCGTGTTCGTCCCGGGCCTCCTGGACGCGGACGCGACGCGTCGCCTGGTCGAGGGCATCGGCGAACGGAAGGTGAGTGTGATCGGCGTGCCCGGCGCGCTGACCGCCGCCGAGTACGAGGCCCTCGGGGTGGCGCGGATCTCCTACGGACCGCAGACGCAGCGGGTCGCACTCACCGCCCTGCAGGACCTGGCGATCGACCTGTACGGCTCGGGCGTCATCCCGTCCACGGTGCGCGCCCTGAACTGAGCCGCGTCAGTCGTCGTCCTCGGCGTCGTCATCGGGGTCGTCCACGACCACGATGACGCCGTCGGGGATGGGGTCGCCGAGCAACGGCTCGGCGGCGAGAGTGAGATCCACCGTCGCTCGCAGCAGCCCGCCCATCGTGGGGGACCGCAGCAGCTGCATCTGATCGAGTTCGCCCAGCGGTGCGATCGCGGCGATCTGCCACGCGCGTTCGAGGGGCGCCTCCGACAGCTCGACGTCGGGGTCCCACCGGGCCACCCCGAATTCGCGCGCGCGCCCGAGGACGCGGCGTACGACGCCTTCGGCTTCCTCCAGGAGCGGCGCGAGGTCGTCGTTCCACTCGAGGTCGGGAAGCGGACGCACCTCGGCCCGGGGATACGGGGCGTCGTCGAGCCACTCGACGATCTCGAACCGCTCCGCTCCGCGGGCGACGATCGACATCTGTCCGGCCTGCGGCACGACGTGGCTGAGGCGCGCCATCGTCCCGAACGCGAAGCGCTGGTCGCCGCCGCCGGTCTCGACACCGCGCTCGATCAGGACGACGCCGAACTCGGGGTCGACCTCGTCCAGCAGCATCCCCAGCATGACGAGGTAGCGCTCCTCGAAGATCCGCAGCGCCAGGGGGGTGTGCGGGAAGAGGACGGTTCCCAACGGGAACATCGCGGTACCCATGGCACCAGTCAATCAGCGCTGCGGGCGACGAGGGCCGTCTCCGCGGTGTTCACGCCGGCTCGTCCCGCAGGCTCTCGTGGATGCGGTGGAGGTCCATCAGCAGCGAGCCGATCAGCACCCAGTGCTCGGTCGAGGGGGTGCGGATCTGCAGGGGCCGGGTGAGGGCCGGCTCCTCCGCCATCGGCGCCGGCTCGGTGCTCGGATCGAGCGAGAACTCGAGGCGGACGTCGTGGGCCGCCCGGTGCAACTGCTCCGCGATCGCGCGCACCGAAGGATCGTCGGTGATCGACGGGGTGTATCCGTCGTACACCGCCCGCGTCATGCCCACTGTCTGCGTGACCACGGGGGTGAACCGGTCGAGGCGCGCCTGCATCTCCGCGAGGTCGGCGCGGTGGCGGGAACTGCGCGGGTTGAGCGAGAGCGAATCGGCGCCGTCGCGGATCGCCTCGGCCGCGGCATCCCGGACCGGGCGCAGGAGGCGCGCTTCCAGGAGGAGACCTTCCAGCGACTCGCGGCTCTGCGGGGTCTCGAGGGCATCGGCGAGACGTTCCAGCGCGGCGGCGAGCTCGCGCCCGAGGACGTCGAGCTTCTCGCGCGCCGGGGGGACGAGGACCGGGGGGACGAGGGCGGTGTTCACCAGGATGCCGATGACCGCACCGATGACCGTCTCCAGCACGCGGTCGAGGGCGTAGTTCGGGGTCGCCGTGCCGAGCGCGAGGACGAGCACCGCGCTGATCGCCACCTGGTTGGTCGCGCCCGGTGACATCCGCAGCGCCCACGCCACGCCGAGGGACACCGCGCCGGCCAGCAGGATCACCCAGGTGGGGGACCCGAGCACGATGCCGAGCAGGGAGGCGATGACGACGCCGACGATCACGCCGACGCTGCGCTCGACGGCGCGGGCGAAGGACTGATTGATGCTCGGCTGCACGACCAGGACGGCGGCGATCGCTGCGAAGATCGGGGGCGGTCCGGGGACGAGCGCGCCCGCGGCGATCCAGGCGGCGATCATCGCGACCGCGGATTTCGCGACCTGCAGGAACGGTCCCCGCCGCGCAGCGCGGAAACTCAGGCTTTCACGCGGGAGTCGGAGCGGGAATCGCATGAATCGAGCGTAGGCCGAGGGTGCCGTCACTTCGGCCGGTCCAGCATGGCATCCGCGTTATCGGCGACCCACGCCATCAGCGGCAGCATGCGCTCCATGAGGTCGTGTCCGAGATCGGTCAGGGCGTACTCGACGCGCGGGGGGACCTCGGGATACGCGGTGCGGCGGACAAGACCGTCGGCTTCGAGGGTCTTCAGAGTGCTCGCGAGCATCTTCTCGCTGATGCCGGTGACGTTCCGGCGCAGTTCGCCCCACCGCTGCGTCCCGTCCGAGAGGGCGACGAGGACGAGGACTCCCCACTTGCCCATCACGTGGTCGAGCACGGTTCGGGTGGGGCACCCGTCCGAGAAAACGTCGGGACGTTCGGCGCGCAGATCCGCAAGACTCACCATCACGTGAGTACCTAACCGGAAAGTGGGTACCCGCATTCCGGAATGCATCCGGTCCGGCCACGTTGGCTTCGGCGTACCGACCGAAAGGACACTCCCATGACCCTCCTCGTCTCCGCCGCCTCCGGGCACCTTGGCCGCCTCGTGATCGACGCGCTGCTCGCGCGCGGCGTCGCGGCATCCGACGTCGTCGCCGGCGTCCGCACCCCCGCCAAGGCCGACGACCTCGCCGCGCGCGGCATCCGCGTCGTCGAGTTCGACTACGCCCGACCCGACACGCTGACCGCGGGTCTGGAGGGTGTGACGGGCGTACTGCTCATCTCGGGGACCGATGTCGACCGCGTCGCGGGACACCGCAACGTCGTGGAGGCCGTGCGCGCCGCCGGTATCGACCGCCTCGTCTACACGAGCGCGCCGCGCGTCGACGAGATCGACTACGCGCTCGGCGCCGACCACCTCGCCACCGAGCGCGCGATCGCCGAGGCGGGCCTGGATGCCACGATCCTCCGCAACAACTGGTACACGGAGAACTACTTCGATTCCGTCGCGCGCGCGGCGGAGTCCGGCGTGATCGTCGCCGCGGTCGGTGACGCGCGCGTCGCGAGCGCCAGCCGTCGCGACTACGCCGAGGCGGCCGCCGTGGTCCTCACCACGGACGACTTCCGCGGCCGGACTCTGGAGCTCGCCGGCGACGTCGCCTGGACGTACGACGAGCTGGCCGCCGCGGCCGCAGAGGTGCTCGGCCGTGAGGTCGTCTACCAGCCGGTGACGCTGGAGCAGCTCACGGCGGGACTCGAGCAGGCGGGCCTGGATGCCGGGACCGCAACGTTCGTCGCCGGCATCGACGACGCGATCGCCCGCGGCGCGCTGTCGCAGACCGACGGCGCTCTGGCCCGCGTGATCGGCCGTCCGACCACGCCGCTCGTCGCCGGCTTGCGCGCGCGCTGACGCGCACCGAGCGCGTGAGTCGCCAGGATGTGTCGCCTGAGCCCTGCTCGAAGCGACGAATCTTGGCGACTCACGCGTTTGCGCGAGAGGAGCGAGCGCCGGTCCGCTTCCGCTCGCGCATTGCGAGGAACAGCGGGAAGGTGAACGCGAAGGCGGTGAGGCCGGACAGGACGACGTACAGCCACGCGTGCCGCATGCCCTGGCGTCGCCCCTCGACGAGGATGAAGATGCTCCCGGCGACCGCGACGACCAGCAGGTCGACGGTGATCGACGACACGGCCGGGCCGCTGGAGACCAGATCGCCGAGGAAGTCGGCCATCTGCACGATCGCGAAGACGTTGAAGGTCCAGGTCCCGACGAGCCCGAGGATCGACAGCACGAGGAACGCGACCGACAGCGGTGTCCAGTGCTTGAGGAGGTCAGCCATGCGCCGATCCTGGCGGCTGCGCGCTCCGCGATCCAGCCCCGTTCCGATGTCGCCGCCGCGCAGTAGCGTCGAGGAATGGATGCCACCCGCGCCACGGCCCTGCTCGATGAGCTCGAGCGCGCCGTCGACCGGCGCCTGCGACATCTGACGGCCGACGCGGAGAGCCTCCGGCACGACCGGGCGGATGCCACGGCGGACGACGAGCACGACCCCGAGGGCTCCACGCTGTCGGGGGAGTGGGCGCAGGTCGACGCGCTGGCCCGCGCGTCGGTCGCCGAGCGCGACGAGATCCGCGCGGCGCGGGAGCGCGTGGCATCCGGGACCTTCGGGGTGTGCGAGGTGTGCGGGCGTCCGATCGCCGACGCGCGCCTGGAGGCCCGGCCGACGGCACGGCGCTGCATCGTCTGCGCGACCTGAGTCCCGGGCGCCGCCGTAGGCTCGGAGGGTGGAACCGCTGCTGATCGTCCTGCTCTTCTCCAACGCCGTCTTCAACGCGGTCGTGTGGCCCCGGTTCTACCCGCGGATCGCGAAGGATCCCCGCGCCCGGGATGCCGCCGGCAAGCCCACGGCGTTCCTCGTGGTGCACACGGTGCTGATCGCCATCGCCCTGGTGCTGGCGCTCGCATCGGTGATCGCCGCGATCGCGGCCCTGGTCTCCTAGGCCGTCGCGCGCGCGGGCTCTGTAGAATGGGGGCGCGGGTTCGCCCGCCGCACCTCGTGCATCTACCTACCGGACCGGCAAGGCGGCACCGCCCCACGCCCCGGAGATCCCCATGCACCACCCCGTCCCGTCCACTGCGCAGCGCCCCCTGATCCACCACACGGGTTTCTGGTACTTCCCCGTCGCCTTCATCGCGCGTCTGCCGTTCGCGATGATGACGGTCGGTGTCCTGGCGCTGGTCGTCTCGGTGCGCGGGTCGGTCGCGCTCGGCGGGCTCACCTCCGCGGCGGTCGGCATCGGCGTCGTCATCGCCGGGCCCGTGCTCGGCGATCTCGCCGACCGGTTCGGTCAGTCGCGGGTGCTGGTGCCGACGGGGCTCGCCAACGGCATCCTGCTCGCGCTCTTCCCCGTGGTCGTGGGGTCTCCCGCCGCCGACTCCCTCGTGCTCGCGAGCGCCGTCGCGATCGGTCTCACCGGCCCGCAGACCGCGGCGATGTCACGCAGCCGCGTCATGGCGCTCATCGGCGCGCGGATCGAGGCCGACCGGCGCGAGCGCACCTTCTCACGCGCGATGGCGTACGAGTCGGCGGCCGACGAGACGGCGTTCGTGATCGGACCGTTCGTCGTGGGCGTGCTCGCCGCGGTCGTGGCGCCGTGGGCGCCGATCGTCGCGGCCGCCGCGCTGAGCTTCGTCTTCGTGACCGCGTTCGCGCTGCACCCCACCGGTCGCGTGGTCCCCGTCGCGTCCGAGCGCGGCACGATGGCTCCCGCCCGCGAGTTGCTCCGGCCGCGGATGCTCATGCTCGTCGCCGCGGTCTTCGGCGTCGGCGCGTTCTTCGGTTCAACGCTGACGTCGCTGACGGCGTTCATGGAGGCCCGAGGGGCGCCCGAGGCCGGGGCTCTGCTGTACGGCGTGATGGGCGTCGGCTCCGCGGTGCTCGCCCTGGCGGTGGCGGTGCTGCCCGCCCGCTTCTCGTTGCGGTGGCGGCTCGTGGCGTTCGCGATCCTCCTCTTCGCCTCGGCGGGCGCGTACTCGGTGGGCGGTTCGGTGCTGACGGTCACGGTCGTGCTGTGCCTCATGGGCATCGGCGTCGGACCCTCGCTCGTGACGTTGTTCAGCCTCGCCGGGCACCGCGCGCCGGCGGGGCGCGCCGCGACCACGATGACGCTGCTCGCCTCGGCGCTCACGCTCGCGCAGGCGCTGTCGTCCGCGGTCACCGGCGCCGTCGCCGAGCGCGCCTCGGTCGAGTCGGCGATGCTGATCCCCGCGGGTGCGGCGCTCCTCGTGCTCGCCATGGCCGCGGTGAACCTCGTTCACGCTCGACGGTGGGATGCCGTCGGCCCGTCGTCGATCGGGTAGAACCGCCGCAGGATCCACCGCTGGCCGAAGGTCCAGACGGTGGTGACGGCGAGGTAGAGGGCCGCGGCGAGCGGCACGAAGATCGCCACGAGCGCGGTGCTGAAGGGCAGCACCGCGGTCATCACGACCACCGACCTCGGCGTGGCCGGGTCGTACGGCGGTCGCAGGAACCGCCGTGTCAGTTCACCCGCTCCGGCGATGACCGCGACGATGAGCCCGAACAGGGCGAAAGTCAGGGCATCCGCCGATCCGCCGGTGAGCGCGGTCAGCAGACTCGACCCGAGCGGAACGCCCGCGAGATGTTCGGTGAGCAGGCCGTTCGCGTGCCCCGCGACCGTGGGGTGCAGGAACACGGCGTACAGCAGTCCGACGACCGGCGCCTGGGCGAGCACCGGCAGGCAGCCCGCGAACGGCGATACGCCCGCGTCGCGATAGAGCTGCATCGTCTCCCGCTGCAGGCGTTCGGGGTTCTTCCCCCATCTCTCGCGGAGCGAGCGCAGGCGCGGAGCCAGTCGCGCGCGGTCGCGTTCGGCGCGGGCCTGCGACACCCCCACGGGGATGAGTGCGGCGCGGACGACGAGGGTGACGAGGACGACCGCCAGCGCGGCGGCTGCGGCTCCGGCGGCGGGGGAGAGGAGGGCGGTGAGGGCCAGCAGGCCCCGAGTGGTCAGGTCGAGCAGGGCCGCGAGCGGCGGCAAGGCGAAGAGGTCCAAAGAAGTGTCCGTTCGTGGGGGCGATCAGGGAGCGATCGGCCACGGAGGGATGCCGAGGCGGCGCCGTCGAGGGCGCCGGGCGGTCTACGCGGCCGGGGCCGCGCGTCCGGGAGCTCGCGGGCGCGGGTGGCCGGCGGCGTCGGGATCGCTCTGCGCGAGCGGAGCGGAGGGATCGATGGGGCGCGTCGGCCGTGCCGGCGGGGCATCCGCCAGGAGACGGAACACGAGGACGGCGACGGCGACGGTCAGTACGACGGCGGCCGCCAGCGCCAGGGCCAGCAACGGCGCGGGGGAGGCGCCTCCGTCGGGGGTGAGCGCGACCTCTGCGGCGACGAGCAGAAGGTTCAGGGCGGTCAGGAACGACGCGATCATCCCCTGCCCCCTCTCCTCGGTCGAGCCCTCACGCTACCAGCGGGTCGGTGGCTACGCTGTCGGGCATGACGACTCTCGTGATCACCGTGGTGGGCGACGACCGCGCCGGGCTCGTGGCATCCCTCGCCGACATCGTCGACGCGCACGGCGGCAACTGGGAGACCAGCGAGCTGGCGGAACTCGCGGGTGCCTTCGCCGGGATCGTCGAGGTCTCGGTGGCCGCCGAGCGCTCCGACGATCTGCGCGCGGCGCTCGAGGCGGCGGCGGGCACCCTCCGGGTCACGGTGCACGGTCCCGCTCCGGTCCCCGCGACGGCGGCGCGCACCGTCGCGTTGACGGTGATGGGCAATGACCGCCCGGGCATCGTGCGGGAGATCACGGGGGCGCTGAGCGCCCGCGGGGCCAGCATCGACCGGATGTCCACTCAGACCACGGATGCCGCGATGGCGGGCGGTCGGCTGTTCGAGGCCACGCTGACCGCGACGCTCGCCGGCGGGGGCGGGGTCGACGAACTGGTGGAGGACCTTCAGAACCTCGCGGCCGAGATCCAGGTCGACGTCACGCTGACCGACTGACCCGCGCGCGGGCCGCGATCGCGGCGACCGTGCGCCAGCCGACCAGGAACAGCGCCAGGGTGATCGCGGCGACGATGACGAACGCCACGGCCACACCCTGGCCGCTCACCGCGCGCAGCAGTATCCCGGCCGCCAGCGTCACACCCCACACCGGCAGGCCGGTCCGCAGCGGTGCGAGCGGGCGTCGCCAGCCGAGGCTCACGACCCACCCGAGGAGCAGGCCGACGACGAACGGCCACGCGGTGGTCGCCAGGCCTGCGCCCGCGGGACCCAGCACGTCGCCGTCGTGGGTGGCCCGGCCGATCGCGGCGAACACGACGACGAGCACGATGTCGAGGATCAGGGCGAACAGGGCGGGGCGGCGAGAAGTCACGTTCCCATCCTCGCAGCACCGCGGGTAGCGTGAGCCCGATGACGACGCGACTGCTCCTCCTCGCGGACACGCACGTCCCGAAGCGGGCGCGCAGCCTTCCGGAGGCCGTGCGCCGAGCGGCATCCGAGGTCGACCTCGTCGTGCACGCCGGCGATTGGGTGACCGCCACGGTGCTCGACGAGCTCGAGTCCCTCGCCCCCGTCGTGGGTGTGTGGGGGAACAACGACGGCGCCGACCTCCGGGCGCGACTGCCCGAAGTGGCCCGGACGGAGGTCGATGGGGTCCGAATGGCGGTGGTCCACGAGACCGGTCCGGCCGCGGGGCGGGAGAGGCGGATGGATGCCGCGTTCCCCTCCGTGGATCTGGTGGTGTTCGGTCACAGCCACATCCCGTGGGACACCGTCACGCCCGCCGGGATGCGGTTGGTCAATCCCGGGTCGCCGACAGACCGCCGCCGCCAGCCGGCGTGCACCATGATGATGCTCGCTCTGGCTGACGGCGGGGTCCGCTCGCTCGACGTCGTCGAGGTGGAGCGGGACTGACTGCGGGTCAGATGCGCCGTGCGGCCGACGTCATCGGGCACTCGAACGGATCGCGGGCGGCGAGCCCGACGCGGTTGAGGTACGCGATGACGATGCCGTACGACTGGAACAGCGTCGTCTCGACGTAGGGGACCTGCAGCGTCTCGCAGTGCTCGCGCACGATCTCGCGCGCACGGCTCAGGTACGGCCGCGGCATGTTCGGGAACAGGTGGTGCTCGATCTGGTAGTTCAGGCCGCCCATGAGCCACGTGGCCCACCAGCCGCCGGAGATGTTGCGGGAGGTGCGCACCTGCTTGCTGAAGAAGTCGAGCTTCGCGCCCGGGGCGATGACGGCCATGCCCTTGTGGTTCGGGGCGAAGGATGCGCCCATGTACACGCCGAACACCGCGAGCTGCACACCCAGGAAGGCGAACGCCATCCCAAGGGGCAGGAAGATGAAGACGGGGGCCACGAACACCGCGAAGCGCAGAGCGATGAGCCCGAGCTCGGTCCAGCGGCCCTTGACCTCGCCGCGCGAGAGCAGGTGGCGGATGGCCAGCACGTGGAGGTTCAGGCCCTCGAGCGTGAGGAGGGGGAAGAACAGCCAGCCCTGCCGCTGCGTGATCCACCGCTGGACGCCGCGGGCCTTGGCGGCATCCTCGTCGAGGAAGGAGATCGTGTCGATCTCGATGTCGGGGTCCTTGCCGACGCGGTTGGGGTTCGCGTGGTGCCGCGTGTGCTTCGTGGCCCACCACGACTGGCTCATCCCGACGACGCCGTTGCCGATCCACAGCGCCAGGCGGTCGTTCGCCCGGCCGGACGCGAGGATCTGCCGGTGGTTGGCTTCGTGGGCGAGGAAGGCGACCTGGGTGAACAGGATGCCGAGCGCTGCGGCGATGAGCAACTGGAACCAGCTGTCGCCGAGGAGCACGAACCCGGTGATCGCTCCACCGAATCCGAGGACGACGGCGGTGCCGACGAGGGCGTAGAAGACGGGGGTACGGGCGAGGAGCCCGCTTTCGCGGACGACCTGGGACAGCTCTGTGTAGGCCTTCGCGATCGGGGGGAATTCAGTGGTGCCGGAATAGGTCTGACGAACGGGGCCGAGACGGGACTCGACGATGGTGGAGGCGATGAAGAAGCTCCTCGGGAGTGGTGACCGTGGTCGGGAGCCGGGGCGGCTACCCGGGCTGCGGCCCACACTACGGCGGGGTGTATGGGCTCACCGGAATACGAGTGCATCCTCGGCATACTCACCGGAACCGGTCATCTACCCGACACCCCTCCTGCACCGGGAGAAACCCGGGCGCAGACGCGGCGAAGGCCGGGAAGCCGCCGAAGCGGCCCTCCCGGCCTTCGCTGAGGAGCGTCAGCTCAGAGGGGGCGAATGTTCGCCGCCTGCATGCCCTTGGGGCCCTGCTCGGCGTCGAATTCGACCTTCTGTGCTTCCTGCAGCTCCTTGAAGCCATTGCCCTGGATCGCGCTGAAGTGCGCGAACAGGTCGGCCGAGCCGTCGTCGGGTGCGATGAACCCGTAGCCCTTCTCGGAGTTGAACCATTTCACGGTGCCAGTGGCCATCGTGTTCTTCCTTTTTCTTTTCGGGCCGCGATTACGGCCGGGTGCGCCGCTCCGACGCATGCGGAGCGGACGGGGACGCCGCGCGACCGGGAGGGTCGTGCGAACGTGTTGGGCGTCGACGGCGGCACGGGCCGCGTCGACGGAGTCGTGGATGCCGAGGTCTTCGCCGAGCGGTCCCTGGGCTTCGAAGCCCAGGGGGACGGCGCCGACGAAACCGGCGTACGCCGAATCGACCGTCGCGACGAACACGTCGAGATCGGCCTGGCGCCACGACAGGGGCAGGGGGAGAAAAGCAGACACGCGGACTTTCCGCGGCCGACGGGAGACCGGATGGTCGCACCCGAGTGGGCCGCGCGGAGATGAGGAGGGAATCGCATCGATGACGGCTCGGTGCCGTGCGCCCGGCATCTCAGCGATGAGGCGGACGTCGATGAAGCAGGTCCCAGAACGAATACCCAACGGTACCACGGAAGGATCGGCGCGCACAGACCCGGCGAGATCAGACTCTCGACACGGCGTCAACCGGTGGCGGGCGGTGGTCCGAGCGAGTGGGCTGAACACCTCCCCACGAGAAGGAGGACACCGTGTCCGACACCGTTTCCGAGCTGGACAAGCTCAACGAACTGCTCCCGAAGTTCCGCTTCGCGATGGTCACCACGCGGGCGGAGGAGGGTGATCTCCACGCCCACCCGCTCACGGTGCAGGAGTCGGAGTCCGACGGTGACCTGTGGTTCATCGTCGGCACGCACGCCTCGGCGGTGGAGCACGTCCGACGCGACCCGAAGGTCGGCCTGTCTTTCAGTTCCGACGGACTGTGGCTGTCGCTCGCGGGCGAAGCGGAGGTGATCGACGACCTCGCGAAGCTGAAGGATCTGTGGTCCACCACCGTCGAAGCCTGGTTCCCCGACGGTCCCGAGTCACCGGGCATCACTCTGCTGAAAGTCTCCGCGCTGAGCGGCGAGTACTGGGGGAGCGCCGGCGGTCGCATCGCCACCGCGGTGGCCCTGGTGGCATCCAAGGTCACCGGCGAGCGACCGCGCGGCGAGAACGAGAAGTTCGACCTGCCCGCCTGACCGGGCGGACAGGCGCGGCGTCAGCCCCCGGACGGGTTGTCGACGGGGGCGTCGTCGTCGTCGGTTCCGGCGGGGATCTCGGGCAGGTCCGCTGTCTCCAGCTCGTCCGGCTGGTCGGCGGTGTCGGGGGTGCTCTGCGGTGTCGTGTCCATGGCAGCCACTCGATCAACGGGTTGCGCTGCGCGCACGACCCTTGCGCGAGAGCCTTCCCTGTGCAGGGCGCAAGCCCCCAATCCGACGTGTGTCGCGCTGGCACCATGACGCCATGGCACGAGCCCCGCTGCGCACCAAGCCCTGCGCCTATTGCGGCAGACCCTTCTCCGATCGCAAGCGCTGGAGCGGGCGCGACCAGTGGGACGAGGTCCTTTACTGCTCGCGCGGGTGCCGCGCCAGCGCCGCCAAGCAACGGAGACGCGCGTGAGGGCCGCGCTGATCCTCGCGACGCAGCAGTTCGCGGAGCATCCGGCCTTCGCCGACGACGACGTGGACGAGTTCTTCTTCATCGAGTCCGCTCCGCGATTCGCGAAGCTGCCCTACCACCGGCACAAGATCGTGCTGCTGCTCTCGGCGATGCGGCACACGGCGGCGCGGCTCGAGGCCGAGGGGCGGACGGTCCGACGCATCGCGCTGTCCGACGACCTCACGTTCCGCGCGGGCCTCGACCGTCTCTTGACGGAGCACCGCGTCACCGAGCTCAGGTGGATGAGCGACCCCAACCGGCCGGTCGACGAGCGGATCTCGGCGATCTGCGCGGCCCACGGCGTCGAGCCCGACATCCTCCCGGACGGCCTGTTCCTCACCCCCGAGGAGGAGGTGGACGGGTGGTTCGCGGAGCACCCCACGCCGTTGATGGAGGACTTCTACCACTGGCAGCGTCGGCGCACCGGCATCCTGATGGACGGCGGGAAACCCGCCGGGCGCCGCTGGAACTTCGACGCGGACAACCGCAAGCCCCTGCCGAAGAAGGGCGTCGAGATCCCGCCGTTGCCGACGCCCGCGCACGACGACATCACCGCCGCGGTCATCGCCGAGGTCGACGAGCGCTTCCCCGACCATCCCGGCGCAGCGACGGAGTTCTGGCTCCCCGTCACCCCCGAGGAGTCGCACGCCTGGCTCGAGGTCTTCGTCGCCGAACGCCTGCACGACTTCGGCCGGTACGAGGACGCCATGAAGGCCGACGAGCCTTTCCTCTTCCATGCGGTCGTCTCCCCGCTGCTGAACATCGGGTTGCTCACCGTCGACGACGTGATCGCCGCCGTCACGCGGACCGATGCGCCGCTGGCATCCGTCGAGGGGTTCGTCCGGCAGGTGATCGGCTGGCGGGAGTACATGCGCGGGATGTACCGGGCGCACCCGGAGCTCGAGCGCGTGAACGCGCTGCACCTCGAGAAGCGCGTGCAGAAGTACTGGTACTCGGGGGAACGGATGCCGTCCGACCTGCCGGTGCCGGTGCGGACCGTCCTGGAACGCGTGCACCGGTGGGGCTACGCGCACCACATCGAGCGGCTGATGGTGCTGGGCAACTGGTTCCTGCTGCAGGGGTACGCGCCGCGCGAGGTCAACCGCTGGTTCCTGGCCCTCTTCGTCGACGCGTACGACTGGGTGATGGTGCCCAACGTCATGGGCATGAGCCAATTCGCCGACGGCGGCTTCGTCGCCACGAAGCCCTACGTCTCGGGCGGGGCGTACCTGCAGAGGATGGGGGCGTGGTGGCCGTCGGCCCAGGCCGCCAAGGACTCGGTCTTCACCGACGCGTACTGGGGGTTCCTCGAACGGCACGAGGACGTCCTCGCCGGCAACCACCGGCTCTCCCTCGCGCTCGCGCAGATGCGCCAGCGGCGCGACGCCGCGGGGTCGACCGGCGCGGGCGGCGAGCGAAACTCCTGAGAAACCGGGTGCGCGGGGCGGTTGCGCGCCGGGGCGGGTGGGATGCCGCAGAAGAATCAGGAGTTTCGCACGCCTCGCGGCCGTCAGCTCTTCAGCTTGTTCAGCCCCGAACCCTTGTGCGCGGCGGTGGCGTCGGTCTTCTCCGACTTCACGATGTAGGCCGGCTCGTCCTCGGATGCCGTGAACTTCTGACCGTCGTGCTGGAAGTCCTTCGTCTTCTTCTCCACGACCTCACCCTGGGTGCGCCCCTGCGGGGTGTCCCAACTGACCCGGTCGCCCTTGGACAGATCCTTCGACATGTGCGTTTCCTTCCGTTCGGTCCCGCCATGGTCGCGAGCGGCGGGGTCGTGGAGCCGGGGATTGACAGCCGCGGGACCGTACGCGCTCGTGACGAGTTGTGCAATGCCTCGTCCGGCCGGGGCGCCGTGCGTAGCGTCGAAGACGTCCCCGGATTTCCACGTGAGGAGCGCCATGTCCGAGCCCACCACCGCCAACAACGGATCTCCCGTCGCCAGCGACGAGCATTCCCAGAGCGTCGGGGCCGACGGCTCCATCGCCCTGACCGACCACTATCTGATCGAGAAGCTCGCGCAGTTCAATCGCGAGCGCGTGCCCGAGCGCGTGGTGCACGCGAAGGGCGGCGGCGCGTTCGGGACGTTCCGCACCACCGGAGACGTTTCGGCCTACACGCGCGCAGCGCTTTTCCAGCCCGGTGTCGAGACCGAGATGCTCGCGCGCTTCTCCTCGGTCGCGGGCGAGCAGGGGAGCCCGGACACCTGGCGCGACCCGCGCGGGTTTTCGCTGAAGTTCTACACGACCGAGGGCAACTACGACCTCGTCGGCAACAACACCCCGGTCTTCTTCGTCAAGGACGGGATCAAGTTCCCCGACTTCATCCGGTCGCAGAAGCGCCTTCCGGGCAGCCACCTGCGCGACAACACGATGCAGTGGGACTTCTGGACCCTGTCGCCCGAGAGCGCGCACCAGGTCACCTGGCTCATGGGCGACCGTGGCATCCCGGCCTCGTGGCGGCACATGAACGGGTACGGGTCGCACACCTACCAGTGGATCAATGCCGCGGGCGAACGGTTCTGGGTGAAGTACCACTTCCACACCGACCAGGGGCACAAGACCCTGACGCAGGACGAAGCCGACCAGATCGCAGGTCAGGACGCCGATTTCCACATCCGCGACCTCTACGCCGCGATCGAGCGCGCCGAGTTCCCGACGTGGACCCTCAAGGTGCAGGTCATGCCGTACGAGGATGCCAAGACCTACCGCTTCAACCCGTTCGACCTGACGAAGGTGTGGCCGCACAGCGACTACCCCGAGATCGAGGTCGGCACGATGGAGCTCAACCGCAACCCGGGCAACTACTTCGCGGAGATCGAGCAGGCGGCCTTCGAGCCGTCGAACTTCGTGCCCGGTATCGACGGCAGCCCCGACAAGATGCTGCAGGCGCGCATCTTCAGCTACGCCGATGCGCACCGCTACCGCGTCGGCACGAACTACCAGCAGCTGCCGGTGAACCGTCCGCACACTGAGGTGCACTCGTACTCGAAGGAGGGCGCGATGCGCTACGAGTACAACCCGCCCGAGGTGCCCGTCTACGCGCCGAACTCGGCCGGCGGCCCCGCCGCCGATCCGCGACGCGCGGGCGACGGCGGGTGGCAGAGCGACGGCGAGCTCGTCCGGTCGGCCGCGACGCTGCACCCCGAGGACGACGACTGGGGCCAGGCCGGCACGCTCGTGCGCGAGGTGATGTCGGCGGATGCCCGCGACCGGCTGGTGGAGACGATCACCGGGCACGTCGGCGGCGTCACCCGCGCCGAGGTGCGCGACCGGGCCGTGCAGTACTGGAAGAACGTGGATGCCGAGATCGGCGCGCGTGTCGAGGCCGGCCTCCCGCCGCTCGAGGACTCGACGGCCCCCGGCGAGCAGCTCAGCGAGCCCAACCCCGACGGCGACCTCGTCGGTCGGGACGTCGCGGGACGCGTCTGATCCGACGCCGGCGGGATCGCGTTCACACCATGGCGCGGTCCTGCCGGGTCAGGCGGAATCGGGATGCCAGCACCCCGGCGACCAGCGCTCCGAGCCCGCCGGCGACCATGTCGCCGATGGTGTCGTCGTACGTGACGAAGATACTGTCGGTGATGAAGCGGTAGCCGAACCACTCCACCATCTCCCAGACCGCGCTGAGAGCCAGACCCGCGGTCGTCGCGACGACGATCGGTGTCCTGCGGGCGCCGGTGGGCACCATCACCCGCGTGTCGTCGAGCACCACGAGCGCGACGGCGGCGAGCACCCCCGTGCACACCGCGTGAACCAGGAGATCCCAGCCCGTCCAAGCGCGGTACAGGTCGATCACGTTGCTGCCCGCCGCAACGATGACGGTCAGGCAGATGGCGAGATCGAGACCGGAACGCAGGCCCAGCATTCGCGAGAGCATCACCGCCGGCAACGTCATCGAAAGCACGGCGGTGTCGGTGGCGGGAAGCGCGAAGGCGGCGACCAAGACCCCGACGATCGCGATGGCGCGCACGGCATCCGCGATCCACTCCGTCGCTGTCCGGGGCGGCCGCTTCAGATTGGCGTACAGCGCTGCGATCACCGCGGCACCGGGATGCGCACGACGGCCTGTACCGGCAGGTGGTCGGACGGCCAACTCGTGCCCGTCGGGCGCGGGTCGATGCCTGTCGCGCGGACGCCGACGTCGGGCGTCGCGAGGATCGCGTCTATGCGGCGAGCGCCAACCCGCGGCCTCCGGTAGTTGTTGAACGTCCCCCATTCGACGGTCCGGCGGGCGGGGGCGTACGCCCACGTGTCGATGAGACCGCCGTCCGCGAACATGTCCGCGAGCTCGGCCGAGCGGATGGGGGCGTTCACATCGGCCGTGAACAGCAGAGGAAGGTCCTCGGCGGCGACGAGCTCGGCGAGCCAGCGGGCGGAACGACGCCGCGCGCGGCGGGAGAACGCGTCGAAGTGGCTGTTGACGAAGGCGAACGGGGCGCCCGTGGCCGAATCGACGAACCGCGCGATGACCGCGATGCGCGGAATCGTATTGCCCCAGCCGACCGAGCCGTCGATCGCCGGGGTGTCGGACAGAGCCACCTGCGTCCAATCGAGCAGTTCGAGCCGGTCGCGGTCGTAGAAGATCGGCGTCCCCTCGCCGTCGCGGTCCCGCCCGCGGCCGTGGCCGATGCGGCCGTAGGCGCTCCCGAGCGACTGCTGCACCCACCGGGCCTGGTCGGGTCGCGCCTCCTGCGAACCGAGCAGGTGCGGCGTGTTCGCGCCGAGGAACACGCGCAGTCGTTCCTTGCGAAGGGCCCACCGGTCCTCGGGCGGCCAGGTCAGCCGTTCGAACCGGCGGCGGATGTTGAAGCTCATGACGTGCAGGTCGGGGGCCTCGACGTTCGGGAACAGCACCCCGCCCATCAGCGCCGCCCCAGACGGCGCGCCCACCGCAGCGGCGGGATCTCGCGCGGCCAGTGCGCGAACACGGTGCCCATGCCGCGCGAGAAGCTCTTCGCGAAGCGTCGCGGGCGGACCGTTCGCGACGAGACGCGCATCTGGGCGTGCCCCGGCACGATCCGGATGCGGTGCCGTTCGCCGAGGTGGAATGCGAGGTCGAGATCGTCGTGGAGCTCGGGGTCGAGGTGGACCCTGTCCCGGACCGCCAGCCACGCCGTCCGCCGGAAGGCCATGTTCGACCCCCAGAGCGGTGCGTGCCCGAGCGCCGGATACGCGAACGCCGTGTATGTGCCGAGGAACGCCCACGCCATCGGACGTCGGCCCCGCGCGGGCCCGTCGTGGAAGACGGCGGCGGCGGTGACGGCATCCACGTCGGGGTCGGAGAGCGCGGCGGTCATGTACGCGATCCAGCCCGGGCCGGGGAGGCTGTCGGCGTCGAGGCGCAGGATCAGGTCGCCCGTCGCGGCGTCGTAGCCGGCGGCCGCGGCGGCGGGGATGCCGCGCTCGCCGCAGAACACCACGCGCGCGCCCGCGGCGCGGGCGACGTCGGCGCTGTCATCCGTCGAGGCATTGTCGACGACGACGATCTCGTCTGCCGGACGGGTCTGCGCGGCGAGGGCGGCGAGGCACCCGGCGAGGGGCACGGCGTCGTCTCGGACGGGGATGACGACCGAGACGGTCGGGGCGGCGAGAGTCATCTCGTGTCACGCTAGCGGCCGCCGCCTCCGGCGCGAGGTGCCTTGCGCTCTGCGTACCCTGGATGCCATGGCATCCGCGGCATCCGTCCTCAACGTCTCGGCGTATCTGTTCACTCGGATCGACGACCCCGCGGCGCTCCGGCTCGTGCTGCGCGAGCGCGCCGGGGACGCGGGGCTGCGCGGGACGATCCTGCTCGCCGAGGAGGGCATCAACCTGTTCCTCGCGGGTGCGCCGGATGCCGTGCGAGGTTTCGTCGAGGGACTCCGCGCGGACTTTCCTGCTCTCCAGGCCAAGGAGAGCTGGTCAGATGCCGTGCCCTTCGGTCGGCTGCTCGTGAAGGTCAAGCGCGAGATCATCCGCATGGACCGGCCCGAGGTGCGCCCGCAGGACGGCCGCGCGCCTGCGGTGACTCCCGCGACGCTCCGCCGCTGGCTCGACCGCGGAGCCGACGACGAGGGACGCGAGGTCGTGCTCGTCGACACGCGGAACGCCTTCGAGGTCGACTACGGCACGTTCTCGGGCGCCCGCGACTGGCGCATCGAGCGGTTCACCCAGTTCCCGGATGCCGCGAGCGCCCACCGCGACGAGCTCGACGGCAAGACCGTGGTGAGCTTCTGCACCGGGGGTATCCGGTGCGAGAAGGCGGCCCTGTACCTGCGCGACCAGGGTGTCGACGCGTACCAGCTCGACGGCGGCATCCTCGGCTGGTTCGCCGCCGAGGGCAACGCGCACTGGGACGGCGACTGCTTTGTGTTCGACGAGCGCGAGGCCCTCGACCCGGCGCTGTCCGCCCGCGCGGGCGCCTGATCCATGCTGTGGGATCAGCACGCGTGCGCCGAACTCGTCGAGACCGCTGACCTGACGGAGCTGCACCGCTACCGTCCGGCGGGTGGCGGACTCGTGTCGCTCAACGCCGGCTATGCGCCCCACGGCCCCGAGGTCGCGGCATCCATCCTTCGCGCGTTCCGTGCGCAGGTGACCGCGATCGATGGACTGGAGCTCGCCGCGACGGTCGCCGACGTCGATCGGATCGCCGCAGCCGGTGACACCGCCGTCGTCTTCGACCTCGAGGACGCAGCGCCCCTCGGGGGCGACCTCGATGCCGTCGCAACGCTCGTCGCTCAGGGCGTCCGCACGCTCGGCCCGGTCTACAACTACGCGAACGCGGCCGGGGGCGGATGCCTGGATGCCGACGACCCGGGTCTCTCGCGCTGGGGCCGAGACCTCGTCGCCGAACTGAATCTCCGCGGCATGGTGGCGGACGGTTCGCACGTCGGCGCCCGGACCTCGCTCGACATGTGCGCAGTATCCACGCGGCCCGTCGTCTTCAGCCACTCGTGCATGAGGGCCGTGTGGGACCACCCCCGCAACATCACCGACGACCAGGCGCGCGCGGCCGCCGACACCGGGGGAGTCGTCGGCATCACCGGCGTCGGCATCTTCCTCGGCCCCAACACGCCCACGCTCGAAGCGATGGTGCGTCACATCGAGTACGCCGTGGAGGTCGTCGGCATCCGGCACGTCGGGGTGAGCACGGACTTCTCGTTCGACTGGGAGACGTTCCAGACCACGCTGGCCGAGAGCCCCGCGCTGTACGACGCGAGCTACACCGCGTGGGGCCCGGTCGAATGGATGCCACCCGAGACCTTCATCGGCCTGGGCGCGGCGCTCCGCGACCGCGGGTGGGACGACATCGACATCGCGGCGGTGCTCGGCGGGAACTTCCGCCGCGTCGCCCTGGAGAGCTGGGAGCCTCAGCCATGACCGAACTGACCGACGGCGCCGTGCTGCGCCCCGCCCGCCCCGGCGACGAGGCCGGGATCCTCGCCTGCATCCAGGCGCTCGCCGATTACGAACGCGAACCGGATGCCGTCGACAACACCGTCGACATGCTCACGGCCACGCTCTTCGGTGACGACCCGCGCGCCTTCGCGTTCGTCGTCGACGGGGGAGACGGCGAGATCCGCGCGATCGCGATCTGGTTCCTCACCTACTCGACCTGGACCGGCAAGCACGGCATCTGGCTCGAAGACCTCTACGTGCACGAGCAGTACCGATCGAACGGGTACGGGGTGGCGCTGCTGTCCGCGCTCGCCGCGGAATGCCTCGCGCAGGGGTACCCGCGGCTGGAGTGGACGGTGCTCGACTGGAACGAGCCCGCGATCGGGTTCTACCGCGCGCTCGGTGCCGAGGCCATGGAGGAGTGGACGACGCGGCGCGTCACCGGTGCGGCGCTCGAGGCGCTGGCGACGCGGGGCTGACGTCACCGCCGCGAGCGTCGGGCGAGGAACCAGGCGATCCGCGCGACCGCGAGGAGTTTCCGCAGCCGCCCGGGGCGCCGCACGGTGCCGAAGGCCGCACGGTCAGGGGCGTCCGCGAGGTGGCGCTGGAGCGCGCGGAAGCTGTCGATCTGGCGGGCGAGGAGATCGAGATCGATTGCCGCGTGCGCCGTCTCCGCCAGAAGCGAGACGGGGCCGGTCACGAGGGCGATGGCGGGGATGCCGTTCTCCCACAGCGGCTCGCCCTCGCCGAGGTGCACGACAGCGCCCGGCCGCACCGGCCGCACCGCGGGGTTCCGCCATTCGGTGCGGACGAGCGCGTCGAACTCGCGGGTCGTGGCGTACAGCAGCTCCGGTTCGGCGGTGTCGCCTCCGGCATCCATCGAGGGGTCGTCGTCGCGGCGATGCTTCGCTCCGAGGTGTTCGATGACGAGTCCCGCCACGGCCGTCAGCCCGCCCGCCGCGGGCGACCACAGCTCGGGATGCGCGTGCAGCCAGGCCGTCGTGGCCTGGCCGTGCCTCGTCACCGCCGGGATGCGCAGGTGCCCGGCCACGAAGACGAACACGATCGTCCGGTCGTGCGGGGTGTCGGCCGCGTCGCGGGCGAGCTCGAGGAGACCGATGAACCCGTTCTCCTCCACGGCGTTGCCGCCGTCGCTGTGCGTGACGACGAGGAGGCTCTCGTCGGCGTGCGGGCCCGTGCCCGGCGACACCGCCCAGACGGTGTCCATCGTCGCATCCGGGTGGCGGGTGGCATCCAGGACGAGCGTCGCGGTCGCACCCCGGCGGGCGGCGGCGACGAGACCGTCGCCCTCGGACTCGGGCACCCAGACGGCGGGGAGACCCTGGTGAGGACGGGTGAAGGGCAGGTACTGGCCACGAGCCTCGTGGTCGTCCAGACCCCGCCAGACGGCGACCACGCCGACGACCCCCGCCGCCCGCGCCGCCGTGAGGTCGGTGCCCGCGAGCTCCGACGAGATGACGGGGTTCGCGACGGCGTCGAAGGGGAACCGGCCGTCCCACGACTCGAGGACGAGGGATGCCGGAGCCTCGACGTTGTCGACCTCGATGACGGCGATGCGACCCGCGGCCGACGCCCAGCGCTTCCGCCGACCCGGGAGCAGGATGAGGGGAGCGGTGACGCCGGATGATCCGGTCTCACCGGAGTACGGCCACGCCGAGGCCACCTCGACGGCGTCCCCGTCCACCGTGAGCGACACGGCATCGTCCGCGGCATCCCAGCGCTCGAACGAGTGGGTATCGCGTTCGACCCGGTAGCCGAGCATGGCGAGCTCAGCGGCGACCTCGTCGGTGAGCGTGCGATGGGCGTCGTTCCCGGAGCGTCGAGGCCCGAGCGCGTTGAGACGGTCGATGTGTTCCGCGTACGTCGGCATGTCAGCCGAGGAAGGGACGCAGCTCGACGCGGCGACCGCAGGCGCGCGAACCCTCGATCGCGAGGTCGCGCGCGGTGTCGACATCGGCCGCGTCGATGATCCAGAAACCGGCGACCCACTCCGCGGTGTCGTTCACCGGCCCCGGGGTGACCGTCGGCTCCCCGGACCGCGCGTCCACCACGGTCGAGTCGGCGGGGTGGGCGACGCCGGCGGCGAGGACCCACCGCCCCTCCGCGACGAGGCGGTCGTTGAACGCGTCGATCGCCGCCCCCTCGTCGTCGGTCGCGGAAGAGCTGCGGTCGTCGATGACGTTGAGAAGGAATCGCATGCGGCCACTGTGACACCGACCTCGGACATGCCGAAAGGGGGCGTGTCACCCGAGGTCGCGCAGCACCGCCTCGGCCGCGCGCTGCCCGGAGACGAGCGCGCCCTGGATCGACGCGGTGTCACGGTGGTCGCCGGCGACGTAGCGCCCGTCTCCCAGGCGGACCGGGCGCCGTAGGTGCAGCGGCGGGTCCTGCGCGGGGAGCGCCGCCGCGATGTCGTCGCGCCGCAGCAGCCGCCAGGGCCGGGTATCGGTGCCCCACAGCTCCTCGAGGTGCCGGCGGACGTCCGCCTCCGTCGCGGTGGTCGGTATCACGACGGTCGCCTCGACCAGGTGCTGCCCGCGCGGCGCGTAGGTCGGTGCGGTGTTCGTGATGATCGCGGTGTGGACGATCGGTCCTCGGCGCAGCCCGTCCACGCGCAGTGCGCCGTCGTCGTTGTGGCGCTCGTCGGTGGCGAACCACCACGTCTGAAGGCCCCGCGGGCGGGGGAGCGGGACGTCCAGACCGGGGGTCAGACCGGTGGCCAGGACGACGGCGCGGGCGTCGACGGCATCCGCGTTCTCGATCTCCACGCGCCACCCTCGACCGTGCGGCCGCGTGGCGGTCACCCGATGGGAGAGACGGATGCCGGCCCCCGCCCGTCGCGCGGTGTCGGCCAGCTGCGCGGGGAGAGCGCCGATGCCCGCGGCGGGAACGCCGGGGGTGCCGAGCGCGAAGCTGCGGACCAGCAGCCGCACGAAGATGTCCGAGGACTCCTGATCGTCGTCGGCGAGGACGCCCGCGAGGAACGGTTCGAGGACGCTTTCGCGCAGGGGTCCACGCAACCCGGCCCGGTCCCACGCCTCGGCGAGACGGCGATCGGGACCGCGCTTCACCGCGCGCGGATTCGCGAGGACGGGAAGCGCCCATCGTGCGAGGGGCAGCAGGTCGGTGGGACGTACGAGCCCGCTCCCGAGCGAGGCGGGGATTGTCGCCGGGTGGCGGAGGGGGTGGGCGATGCGGGCCACGCCGTCGTCGAGCCGCACGGAGAGGGCCACCGGGAACCGGCGCAATGCCAGCGCGCCGACGTCCACCCACCGCCGCACCGCCGGATACGCCGGGTTGAGCACGTGGAAGCCGCGGTCGAGGCGGAACCCGTCGACGACGTCGGTACGCTCGCGCCCGCCGACGGCGTCCTCCGCCTCGAGGACGACGACGTCGCGTCCCGCCTCGGCCAGCCGGGTTGCGCACCGCAACCCCGCGAGTCCCGCACCGATCACCACGACGTCGTATCCGCTCACGTTTCGAGCGTATGGAGGGCACGTGGCCGGGGAGCGGGGGTTGCGGCCGCTCAGATGAGCGCCTCGACGGCGTCGGCGAGCTCGGCGACCGGCCGGCGGCCGTCCAGCTCGACCGTCGCCATCCGCCGGAGCGCCGGCTCCACGTCCCGCACGTATCGCCGGATCTCGTCCTGCTGCGCGGACGTCCGACCGTAGGGATTGTCCGTCCGGGTGCGAACGCGCTCGATCAGGACGTCGACGGGAGCACTCAGGAGCACGACCTGATCGAAACGCTCGCGGAACCGGCCCTGATTCTCCGCCGTTCCGCACACGACCACGTCCGGATGGCTGTCGAGCAGGACCGTCATGCGATCTTCGTCCCACGGTCCGCCGTTCCCGTCGGTCCATCCGTCGAGGTCGGTCTCGATGGTGCGGTGACCGCGGCGCGCGAGCTCTGCGAGCAGGGTCGACTTGCCCGCGCCCGACATGCCCGTGAGCAGGATCCGCGCCATGTCCTCACGCTATCCGCCGCTAGGGTGGCGGCATGCGTATGCGACCCCGGGGGCGGGGGCTGTCCATCATCGCCGGCGTGATCCTTGTCGGTGTCCTCGCGGGATGCGCCACGCCGGTGGGGAGCGCCGATCCGTCGCCGACACGCAAGGGCCCGCCGCCCGCGTCGGAAGAGGTGCCAGCGACGGTCGCGACCCCCACGGTCGACGCCGGTGCGATCGCCCGCGCTCACACGTGGCTCGACTCCGCCTCGGTGCCCGACGGGGCCGTCCGCGTGGAGGCGGGAGACGTCCCGGCGTTCCACTCCTACGTGGGGTGGCCGTGCACGCCGGTCGCGACTCTGACGGGGTATTGGCGGATCCCGGATGCCGACGCCGTCGACACCGTGAACTGGATGGCCGCGAACCCGACTCCCGGTCTGACGGTTCCTTTCATGCCGCACTACCCGGCCGGGAGCACGGGCGAGATGGCGGTGGGGCAGCTCCCGACGCCGGACAGCCAAGAGGGCATCGTGTTCGACGTCATGCGCATCTCCGACGGCTCCGTCGTCATCCGTGCCCAGGTCGCCGCGCTCGCCGCGGATGCGACGTGCGCCGACCCGGGCCCGGGTTCGCGCTGGGGTGCTCCCGGTCAGGGGTGAGTCACGGCGCTGGCGCCTGCCATCCGTGCGGGTCGCGGGAGAGGGGGAAGATGGCCAAGACAGCCGCCGACCGTGACCAGCTTCGCGTCATTCGAGACGGGGCGCTGGACGTCGTCCGAGGTGTGTGGTCCGTGATCGCACCGTTCATCGTGTGGTGGGCGGGGCTGTGGTTCTGGCGACAGGTCGACGGCTGCGGGCGTCTCGCCCCGATGCTCGCCGTCCTCCTCATCCTCTCGAGCGTGGCCGCGGTGGTCGTCGTGGGTGCGGTCCCGTGGCTTCCTTTGCTTCGTGGCGCTGGTTCGCGGTGGCCCATCTATCTCGGGGTCGCGACGTCGGCGGCCGTTCTCGCGCTCTATGCCATCGTGATGTCCGCCGCCGTCGCGTTCCCTCTCGTCGGTGGATCATCCCGCGCGGGCGAACTGATCGCATCGGCTGCCCTGGCTCTGGTTCCGTCGCTGACGCTCGCCGGGGCGAACAGTATCGGGCTTCTGACACGACGTTCCGGGAAAGATCGGCTGGCTGTCGCGGCCGCGTGGACGGGGGCGGTGTCGAGTGCCGCCCTGATCGCGTACGCGGTCACGCGGTCCGCATGTTGACCGCCGAAGTGGGCAACCAGGGAGTACCCCGAGCCGGGGTTTGACTTCGAGCGCGCTCGAACTCCTAGCCTGCAGATGTGGCAGAGGACGAGACGGATCTGACGGTCGCGCAGATGAGCGTGGCGACCGGGGTGACGGCGCACACGCTGCGGTACTACGAACGCGCCGGACTGATCCTCCCCGTGGCGCGGAGTTCCGCCAATCAACGGCGTTACTCCGTCGCCGACGTGGAGTGGGTGCGGTTCCTCCTGCGTCTGCGCGAGACCGGGATGCCGATCGCCCGGATGCGCGAGTACGCGGCGCTCCGTGCCGAAGGGCCCGACACGACGGAACTCCGCCTGCGTCTGCTGGAGGCGCACCACGCGGGGCTGCGAGACCAGATCGCACGACTCCGCGCTCACGAGCAAGCCCTGGTCGAGAAGACCGCCACCTACGAAGCCGAACTCGCGGCCCCCACAAAACGGAAGCACCCATGACCGAGACGATGGAACGAGAGCAGCGTTACGCCTCCGGCCGGGCGGTTCTCGACGACATCGACGGGGCCGCCGGGGCGAACGTCATCGATGCCCTCGCCGACATTTCGCCCGAATTGGGCCACCAGGTCGTCGCTTGGGGGTTCGGCGAGATCTATGCCCGGCCGGGACTCGCGCCGCGCGATCGGCAACTCGTGACCCTCGGTATGCTCACGGCGCTCGGCGGCTGCGAACCGCAGCTCGAGGTCCACATCAACGCTTCTCTGAACGTCGGGCTCACGCCGGAGCAGATCGTGGAGGCTCTGCTGCACGCGTCCGTGTACTGCGGCTTTCCTCGTGCGCTGAACGCGACGTTCGTCGCCAAGAAGGTCTTCGCCGAGCGCGGACTGCTGCCCGTCGGTTAGCGCCCCATCTCGTTCCCCAACGCCGCACGCGCAAGGTCCAGCGCATCCGACGGCGCGACACCGAGGTCGCGCATCGCGCGTGCGAACGCGGCGGCGGCGTCCGCGGCGCGGGCGCGCGTGGCATCCGTCCCCGCCGAGACGAACGTTCCGGCGCGGCCGCGGGTCTCGACGAAGCGCGCCTCTTCCAGCTCCTTATAGACGCGCGCCACGGTGTTCGCGGCGAGGCCGAGGTCGGTCGCGAGGGTGCGCACGGGAGGCAGTCGCGTCCCGGTCGGCAGCTCGCCGCCGTCGATCAGCGCGATGATCTGCGCGCGCACCTGCGCGAACGGCGGTGTGGCGGAGGCGGCGTCGACGCGGATGTCCATGGTGCCGCCACCGTACCAACCGTCGGCGCGCGGGGAACGGGAGAGGGCCCGGATGCCATCGCATCCGGGCCCCCTGTTCGAGACTTACGCGGTCGCGTCCTCGCGCTTGGGCAGCACCCAACCGGGGCGCACGAAGTGGCACGTGTAGCCGTTGGGGATGCGGATCAGGTAGTCCTGGTGCTCGGGCTCGGCCTCCCAGAAGGGAGCCTCGGGCTCGATCGTGGTGACGACCTTCGCGGGCCAGATGCCCGACGCGTCGACGTCGGCGATGGTGTCGCGCGCGACCCGCTCCTGCTCGGGGGAGAGCGGGAAGATCGCGGAGCGGTAGCTCGTGCCGATGTCGTTGCCCTGACGGTTCAGGGTCGACGGGTCGTGGATCTGGAAGAAGAACGCCAGGATGTCGCGGTACGTCGTCTTGGTGGGGTCGAACACGATCTCGACGGCCTCGGCGTGGCCGGGGTGGTTGCGGTAGGTCGCGTGATCGTTCGATCCGCCGGTGTAGCCGACGCGCGTGTCGAGCACGCCGGGCTGGCGACGGATGAGGTCCTCGACGCCCCAGAAGCAGCCGCCCGCGAGGACGGCGGTTTCGGTGCCGGGGCGGCGGGTGATCTCGCCGGAATCAGTGGGTCCGCTGGTCATGGTGTTGCTCCTTTTGCGGTTGCGGAAGGGGAAGAGGTTCATGAGGCTCGGGTCTCGCGGAACAGGGACAGGAAGTCGCCGTAGCCCTGCGTCTCGAGCTCCGCCACGGGCACGAACCGCAGCGCCGCCGAGTTCATGCAGTATCTCAGCCCGCCGGCCTGGCGCGGGCCGTCGTCGAAGACGTGGCCGAGGTGGCTGTCGGCGCCGCTCGAGCGCACCTCGGTGCGCTTCATCCACAGCGTCCGGTCGGTCTTCTCCACGACCGCGGTCGCGTCGATGGGCTTGGTGAAGCTCGGCCAGCCCGACCCGCTGTCGAACTTGTCCGTCGAGGAGAACAGCGGCTGCCCCGACACCACGTCGACGTAGATGCCCTGCTCGTGGTTGTCCCAGTACTCGTTGCGGAACGGCGGCTCCGTCGCGTCGTCCTGCGTGACGGCGAACTGGCGGTCGGTGAGGCGGCCCAGCGCCTCCGACGTCTTGCGGTACTCCGTGGTCACGGTGTGGTCCTTTCGCCTGCGATGCCGGTTCAGGCATCACTGAGGAGAACGCGCGGCCCTGCGGTTTTGGTCCCGCGGGGCTGGGAGCGCGCTGTGAGTTCTCGGGCCTCCCGGATGCCGTGGGCAACCCCCCGACCCGGCAGAGGCGCGCTCGCTACCGTGGCGTCCGACACCCCAGGAGGATTCATGCCCCGCACGATCGTCATCACCGGAGCCAGCGACGGAATCGGCGCGGCCGCCGCTCGGCAGCTGCACGAGATCGGCGAGGAGGTCGTGGTCGTCGGACGCAACCCCGACAAGACCCGTCATGTCGCCGACGCGCTCGGGGTGCGCTCCTTCACCGCGGACTTCTCCGACCTCGCGCAGGTGCGCGAACTCGCCGAGACGCTGCGTGCCGAGTATCCCCGCATCGACGTCCTCGCCAACAACGCCGGCGGGATCTTCGGCGAGCGCACGCTCACGGGCGACGGGTACGAGGTCACGTTCCAGGTGAACCACCTCGCGCCGTTCCTGCTGACGAACCTCCTGCGCGAGGTGCTGATCGAGTCTCGGGCGTCGGTGATCCAGACCTCCAGTGCCGCGGCGCGTCTGTTTTCCCGCTTCGCCGTCGACGACCTGCAGGGCGCACACCGCTACTCCGCGTCACGCGCCTACGGCAACGCCAAGCTCGCGAACGTGCTGTTCACGAAGGAACTGAACCGCCGGTTCGGCGACGCGGGACTTTCCGCGGTCGCCTACCACCCGGGTGTGATCGCGTCGAGCTTCGGGTCGACCGGCAGCGGGTCGTGGAAGTTCCTGTACGGCGGTCCGCTCGCGGAGCGCTTCATGACCTCGACCGACGTCGGCGGTGCCCGCCTGACCTGGCTCGCCCTGGGCAAGCCCGGGGTCGACTGGCAGCCGGGCGGTTTCTACGCCAACAACAAGCCCGCCCGGACGCACCGGCGGGCCGACGACCCCGCGCTGGCCCGGCTGCTGTGGGACCGGAGCGCCGAACTGGTGGGGCTCGCATCCTGACAAGCTGTCCATTCCCTATGCGAAGGCCCAGGATGCCGCTTTCTTGGTGAACTCTGGGAGGCCCCCCGCCACGCTGGGCGCATGACCGCCACCACCACCGTTCCTCTCGGCGTGGACCACCTCTCTTCGCCGATCCGACGTGCGCGCACGGCCCGCCGGCGCGGTCGCCTCGGCTGGACCCTCGCCGCGACCGCGCTGATCTGGCTCTCGAGCCTCGCGGTGGTGGCGCTGTGGGTCGCCGGTGGCGGCATCCAAGCCCTTTTCGGTATGGATGCCGAAACCCTCAACACCCTCGGTCGGCTCTGCGGACTGGTGTCGGCGAACCTGCTGCTCTACCAGGTGCTGCTCATGGCCCGGGTGCCGGTGTTCGAACGCGGCTTCGGCCGTGACGGGATCACCCGGATGCACCGGCTCGTCGGCTTCTGGTCGTTCGCGCTGTTCTCGGCGCAAGTGCTGCAGACCCTCGGCTACGCCGAATCCGCGGCGGTGAACCCGATCGTGCAGCTGTGGGAATTCGTGTGGGACTACCCGGGCATGCTGCTGGCCACCGCCGGAACGGGTCTGCTCCTCCTGGTCGTGGCGACCTCGATCCGGAAGGCGCGGAAGCGTCTGCGCTACGAGTCGTGGCACCTCCTGCACCTGTACGGCTACCTCGGGGTCGGGCTGGCCGTGCCGCACATGCTGTGGACCGGTGCCGACTTCACCGCCCACCCCCTCGCCACGGTGTACTGGTGGGTGCTGTGGGGCGCGACGGCGGCGGCGGTGCTCGTCTTCCGCGTCGGTCTGCCCCTGCTCCGTTCGCTGCGGCACGGGCTCCGCGTCTCGACGGTCCACCGGGACGGCGACCGCGGTGTCGCCGTCACGATGACCGGGCGGGGCCTGCACCGGATGCCGGTGCGCGCGGGTCAGTTCTTCGTGTGGCGGTTCCTCGACGGTCCCGGCTGGACCCGTGGCCACCCGTTCTCGCTCGCCGCGGCCCCCGACGGCCGATCGCTGACGATCGCGGCGCGGCTCGTGGGCGACGGCACCTCGCGGCTGGCATCCGCGCGTCCGGGGACGCGCGTCCTCATCGAAGGGCCCTACGGCGAGCTGACGGCGGACGAGCGCACCGGGCGCAAACTCCTCCTCATCGGCGCGGGCGCCGGCGTCGCACCGCTGGTCGCGCTCGCCGAGGGTTCCGCGTGGTCTCCGGGTGAGGCGACGCTCCTCGTGCGCGACCACGCGGAGGGCGACGCTCTGCGCCGCGACGCCATCGGGCGCCTCGAACGCGACCGCGGCCTGCGCTACGCCGCCCTGGTGGGACCGCGTGCTCCCGGAGCCTCGCCGTGGCTGTCGGCCGGCCACGCCGCGTGGAACGGCGTCGACCTCTTGCGCTACGTCGCCCCCGACCTCGACCAGTACGACGTCTACCTCTGCGGTCCGGGGGCGTGGATGGATGCCGTGCGCGCCGACCTGCGCCGCGCGGGGGTTCCGTCGGACCGCGTCCACGCCGAGTCGTTCACCGTCTGAGACCTGAGAGGAAGACAGGAATGAAGAAGATCTTCTACGCCCTGATGGCGACACTCACCGGCCTCGTGCTGCTGTTCAGCTACCGCACGTCCCTCGGCGGCGGCGAGACGGCGGTCGCCCTGCCGGCCACGACCCCGGCACCCGCCTCGGCCCAGCGCGCCACGCCATCGGCGTCGCCCTCCGCCTCCGCGTCGGCTTCGCCGTCGGCCTCGGCGCCGTCGGCCGCCGCCCCGACGCAGGCGGCCCCGGCGTCATCGGGTCTGGCCGACGGCACCTACACCGGCTCGGCCGCGAACACCCGCTTCGGCCCCGTGCAGGTTCAGATCACGGTGTCCGGCGGAGTCGTCACGGACGTGCAGGTCCCCGTCTACCCGTCCGAGAACGGCCGCGACCAGCAGATCAACTCGCGCGCCGTGCCGATCCTCGTGAAGGAGACCCTCGCCGCGCAGTCGGCCGAGATCGACATGGTCTCGGGCGCCACGTACACCAGCACCGGATACCGGACCTCCCTACAGGCCGCGCTCGACGAGGCGCACGTATGAGTGCCCTCCCCGCCGTCACGGTCGTCGAGCCGGTCATGGGGACGGTCGTGACCGTGCAGGTCCGCGGGCGTGCGACGACCGACGCCGCGGTTCGTGCGCAGGTCGACACCGCCATCGCCGCGGTCGTCGCCCGCATGCGCGACGACGAGAGCGTGTTCTCGACCTATCGCGCCGACTCCGACGTGAGTCTGCTGCGCGACGGCCTCCGCGGGCTCGACGACGTCGACCCCCGCGTGCGCGAGGTCGAGGGGCTGTGCCGTCGCCTCCGAGACGACACCGGCGGCGTCTTCGACGCGTGGTGGCGCGGATGGTTCGACCCCACCGGCGTCGTCAAGGGGTGGTCGGTGGATGCCGCGTCCGCCGCGCTCGTCGACGTCCTCGCGCTTCCGGGGGTGGAGGCCGCGGCGGTCAACGCCGGCGGCGACATGCGCCTTCTCCGGGCTCCCGGGAGCGGGCACGTGTGGAACGTCGGCGTCGCCGACCCCGAGGACTCCGCGGGTGTCCTCTCCACCATCGCCCTCGCCGAGGGGGCCGTCGCGACGTCCGGGACGGCCGAGCGCGGGACGCATCTGATCGACCCGCGCTCCCTGCGGCCGGTGCCCGGACTCGTGTCGGCGACCGTCGTCGCCGACACCCTCACCGTGGCGGACGTCTGGGCCACGGTGGCGGCCGTCGCGGGCGTCGACGACCTCGAGGCCGTCCGCACCGCGCCGGTCGCCTCCGGGATCGTCTGGGCCGACGGACGCGTCCGCCGGTGGGCGGGTGGCATCGAGATCGACCGTTTCCAGAGCCTCGTCGACCCGTCAGCGGGCGCGGGGGAGCCGGAGCAGGAAGATCGTGCCTTCGGCTGAGGTGCGTTCGACGGCGATCGTGCCTCCGTGCCGCTCGGCGGCCTCGCGGACCAGCGCCAACCCGAGACCGAATCCCCGGCGACGCCCCGACTCCGCGCCGCGCGCGAACCGCTCGAAGATGCGCTCCTGATCCTCGGGGCGGATGCCCCCACCCGCGTCGATCACCCTAATCTCGACGGTGTCGCCGGCGACGCCCGCGGTGACGCGCACGGCGCTGCCGCCGGGGGCGTGGCTCACAGCGTTGTCGATGAGCGCGATGCCCACCCGCGTGAGAGTGACCGTCGGCATGGCGACCCGGAGACCCTCCGGTCCCCCGTCGACCTCGACCACGACCCCCGCCTCCGCGGCGAGCGGTGCCACCACCGCCTCCGCGGACCGGAGGCCGTCGGCCACGGCCGCGGTCCCGTCCGCGGACGCCGCCCCCTCCGCCGACAGCAGCATGTCGGTGAGGACGTCGTCCATGAGGTCGGCGTCGCGCCGCAGCCGGTCGAGGGTGTCGTCGAGCGGTTCGCCGCGCGCGAGACGCCGCTGCGCGATCTGCACGCGGCTGCTGAGCGCCGTGAGGGGCGTCCGCAGTTCATGGCTGGCATCCGAGACGAAGGCCCGCTGGCGTCGGAGCGCTTCGTCGAGCGGTCGGACCGACCATCGGGATGCCGCCCACCCCACGACGCCGATCACGGCGACGCCGAGCAGCCCGAGGCCGAGCACCCACGGCAGGACGTCGTCGAAATCGACCACGACGCGATCGCCCGGGAGGCCGCCGCGACCCCCGTGGTGGTCGGTCTCCCTCCGCGCGCCGGTCAGCAGCACGCCGACCAGGATCGCCACGCCGATCGTCAGCGCGACCGCGGAGGCGCCCCCGACCAACAGGCCGACCCGCGCCCCCGCCCGCCGGACGACCCGACGGTCCTCCGCGGCGCTCACCGGGCACCGCCCGCGCGGTAGCCGCGTCCTCGGACGGTCTCGACCACGTCCGGGGCGCACTTGCGCCGGAGATAGTGCACGTAGGTGTCGACGGTCGTGACCGCGTCCACGGAGGAGAAGACGTCGCGGGCGATCTGCTCGCGCGAGAACACGTGGTCGGGGCTCGAGGTGAGCAGGTCCAGCAGAGCGTTCTCGGTGGCGGTGAGCGTCACCCGCGCACCGGACGGGGCGTACACCGCCGCGGCATCCGGCACGTACGTCCAGTCCGCCACGGCCCGCCGGCGGCCCTCGGCGCGGAAGCCGCGCAGCAGGGCGCGCAGACGCGCGAGCAGCTCGTCGTAGTCGAACGGCTTGACGAGGTAGTCGTTCGCGCCGGCATCCAGGCCGTCGACGCGGTCGGCCACCGACCCCAGGGCGGTGAGCAGGAGAACCGGGGTGGTGATGCGCGCCGTGCGCAGAGCCTGGACGATGTGCTCTCCGTCGAGTCGGGGGAGCCGTCGGTCCAGGACGATGAGGTCGAACCGTTCGCGCAGCGCCCGGTCGCGCGCGGCCACCCCGTCGCTCTCGTGCGTGACGTCATACGCCTCGGCGAGCACCTCGGTGGTCATGGCCGAGATCTCGCCGTCGTCCTCGACGTAGAGCAGGCGGGGCCGCCGGGTGTCGTCGGGGGTGCTCATCGGGCCCCGCTCACGCTCACCGCGCGCCCCGGCGGGGCCGTTCGACGGTCCAGCCCAGCCTCTCCAGGGCGGCGTGCAGCCGATGGGCCTGCGCCCACGCGACCTCGCCGGAGACGTCGGAATAGACGTCGATCGCGAACGGCGGCGGATCGGCGAACTTCGGGATCTCCACCTCGGCCCACGCGTGGGGGGCCAACCACACGCGCGGGTGCGATGTGCGGGCGTCGTCCACCCCGCCGTCGGCGGCGAAGGCGATCACGTCGAGGGCGTCGATCTTGGTGATGGGCATGTCGACGACGAGGGTCACGGCGTGGAGTCTTTCGATCATCGGGCACCTCCCGGGTTCATCCTCACACGTCCCGCCCCGCCGGGGGCAGGGACGGGAACGCGCAGCCCCGTCGGTCGCCCGGGGCTACCCTCGATCCATGCCCTCCCCGCGCGACGACCTCCGCACGGTCGTCGAGGACGCGACGGGGGAGATGTTCGCCGACCTGCGCGCTCTCCCGGTGGAGGAGGGTGCCCGCGACGCAGCCGTGCTCATGCTCTTCGGCACGCTGGATGCCGTGCCCGCGGCGCACACCGCCGCGTCCGTGCCGCCCGATCTGGACGTCCTGCTCCTCTCCCGCGCCGACACCCTCCGTGCGCACCCCGGGCAGATCGCGTTCCCCGGCGGCCGAGTCGATCCGGGGGATGCCGGCCCGGTGGACGCGGCGCTCCGAGAGGCGCGGGAGGAGACCGGCCTCGATCCCGCCGGGGTGAACGTCATCGGCACGCTTCCGCGCGTCCCCCTGGCGTACTCGCGGCATGTCGTGACGCCGGTGGTCGCCTGGTGGGATCGGCCCACCCCGGTGCGCGCGGTCGACGCCGCCGAGTCCGCGGCGGTGTTCCGCGCGCCGGTGGCGGATCTACTCGACCCGGCGCGGCGCGGAACCACGAGCATCCATCGCGACGGCCGCGAGTGGCGCGGTCCCGCGTTCCTCGTCCCGCACGCGACGGGAACCCACGTGGTGTGGGGCTTCACCGCGATGCTCCTCGACGGCCTGTTCGATCGTCTCGGCCGGACCGAACCCTGGGATGCCACGCGGGAGATCGCTCTTCCGGTGCCCGGTCCCGGGACCTCGGCGACTCCGCCCCGAGCGTCCGTCTCCTAGCGTTTTCCTCCCGGTTCGTCACGCCGCGCGCGGGTGTCGCCCGGGGTCGCTAGCGTGGGGGTCGTGACTGCTCCCGTTGACCCCACCACCACGTCCGCCTGGACCCGCCTCACGGCCCTCCGCGAGAGCTTCGACCCCGACCTGCGCGGATGGTTCGCCGCAGACCCCGGCCGCGTCGAGAGCCTCACCCGCACCGTGGGAGATCTGCACGTCGACCTCTCGAAGAACCTCGTCACCGCCGAGGTCCTTGACGCTCTGGTCGCGCTCGCCGACGAGACGGGGGTGCGTGAGCGGTTCGCCGAGATGCTCCGGGGCGCGCACCTGAACACGAGCGAGGACCGCGCCGTGCTGCACACGGCTCTGCGTCGCCCCGCCGACGCCACGCCCGCCCTGCACGTCGACGGCCAGGACGTGGACCACGACGTCCAGGCGGTGCTGTCGGCCATGGCGACGTTCGCGGAGCGTGTGCGCAGCGGGGAATGGCAGGGCGTGACGGGCAAGAAGGTCACGCACGTCGTCAACATCGGCATCGGCGGCTCCGACCTCGGCCCGGTGATGGTGTACGAAGCGCTCAAGCCCCTGGCGGATGCCGGCATCCAGGCCCGGTTCGTCAGCAACATCGACCCGACCGACATCGCCGAGAAGACCGCCGACCTCGATCCCGAGACGACGCTGTTCATCGTGGCGTCCAAGACCTTCACCACTCTGGAGACCCTCACGAACGCGCGTCTCGCGCGGGACTGGCTGTGGGCCGGTCTCGCGGGTGCGGGCGCCATCGACGACACCGACCAGGCGCGCGTCGACGCCGTCGCGCATCACTTCGTCGCCGTTTCCACCGCGCTCGACAAGGTCGAGGCCTTCGGCATCGACCCGGCCAACGCGTTCGGTTTCTGGGACTGGGTCGGCGGGCGCTACTCCGTCGACTCCGCGATCGGTCTGTCGCTCGCGATCGTCTTCGGCCCGGCGGCCTTCCGCGAGCTGCTGAGCGGTTTCCACACCGTGGACGTCCACGTGGCGACCACGCCGGTCGAGCAGAACGTGCCCGTCCTGATGGGGCTCCTGAACGTCTGGTACACCAACTTCCTCGGCGCGCAGTCGCACGCGGTCCTGCCGTACGCCCAGCAGCTGAGCCGCTTCGCGGCGTACCTCCAGCAGCTCACGATGGAGTCCAACGGCAAGTCGGTGCGCTGGGACGGCTCGCCGGTCACGACCGACACGGGCGAGATCTTCTGGGGTGAGCCCGGCACCAACGGTCAGCACGCCTTCTACCAGCTCATCCACCAGGGCACGCGCCTCATCCCCGCGGACTTCATCGCCTTCGTGAACCCGGCCTATCCGTTCACCGACGGCGGCCGCGACGTGCACGGTCTGTTCCTCGCGAACTTCCTCGCGCAGACGAAGGCCCTGGCGTTCGGCAAGACCGCCGAAGAGGTCGAGGCCGAGGGCACGACCGGTGCGCTCGTGGCGGCGCGCACGTTCCCCGGCAACCGTCCGACGACATCGATCTTCGCGCCGGCGCTCACCCCCGCGGTGCTCGGCCAGCTCATCGCGCTGTACGAGCACATCACGTTCACGCAGGGCACCGTCTGGGGCATCAACTCGTTCGACCAGTGGGGCGTCGAGCTCGGCAAGCAGCTGGCTCTGCAGATCGCCCCCGCGATCGAGGGCGACGATGACGCTCTCGCATCTCAGGATGCCTCGACGGCGGCCCTGCTGCACTACTACCGCGCTCACCGCGCCTGATCCCGGGCGGGCGGGCTTCGCCGCCCTGCCGGAGGTCCGACGACTTCGGAGCGTCACGAGGCGGGTCGATTCGCGAGATTTTTTCTCGCCGGATCGGCCCGCCTCGTCGTTGGTGGTCGGTCTGCCCTCCCGCTCCGGCGCTCGGAAGGCTCTCGCGTCACGCCGACTCTCGCATAAATGCCTGATCAGAGCGATATTCGTAGCTCTCGACCCGGGCGCTCTGGAACCCGGTCCGTGCCCCTGCCGTGACGTGGGCGGGTGCGGCCGGCTGAGACGGCGGCGTGCACGAGCCTTTCAGGTAACGAATAGATAACGTCCAGAAGAGCACCTCACACTCGGGGTCCTGTGCCGACCCGACGGCACAATTTCGCGCTCGTGCCCGACGAGACGCGCCCGATGACGAAAGACTCCTCACGTTTTGCTGCGTTCCGATCTGAAGCTCACCCATGTCCACCGCGCCCGCCGCACCCTCGCCACCGCCGCCACGTGCGCTGGAGTGGCTCTGGGGATCGTCGCTCTGACCGGGGTCGCTGCGGCGGCGCCGCTGTCGCTCCCCGATGCGGCGGCGTCCTCGTTCGCCGCTCCGGCCTTCCGCGCGGCGCCATCCTCCGTCGCGACGTCCCCCACGCTCGAGGGCGTCGTCGGCGACGCCGACGCCGCGCTCACCCGGGCCCAGGCCACGCTCGCGGATGCGGCGACGGTCGAATCCGACATCCAGACGGCCGGTCTGCCGCTCGCCGTCGGCGACGCGTCGGTGGACACCTCGGCGCTGGAGACCGCGACCGATCGCCTGTCGTCCTCGGATCTGCTGCCGGTCGTGCTCGTGCCGGCTCTGAGTCAGAACGCCAGCAGCGAGGCCGAGCGGGTCGCCGAGCGGGTCGCCGTCCTCCGCGGCAGCCTGAACGACGCCGTCGCGGCGAAGGAGGCTGCGGATGCCGCGGCCGAGGCCCAACGCCAGGCCGAGGCGGCTGCGGCGGCGGAGGCGCAGCGGCAGAAGGAAGCCGCCGAGGCATTGGCGCGGGTCAACACCCCCGAGGGGGCGAAGGAGTTCGCCCAGTCCTACGCGTCCGAGCAGTACGGGTGGGGCTCCGACCAGTTCTCCTGCCTGGTGTCGCTGTGGACCAAGGAGTCCGGCTGGAACTACCAGGCTTACAACCCGAGCGGCGCGACCGGCATCCCGCAGTCCCTCCCGGGGAGCAAGATGGCCACATTCGGCGACGACTGGCAGACCAACGCCGCGACGCAGATCAAGTGGGGTCTCGACTACATCTCCCGCGGTTACGGCACCCCCTGCAGCGCGTGGGCGCACTCGCAGGCGACCGACTGGTACTGATCGGCAATTCCCAGGCTCGGTTCCTCCTCAGCGATATATCGTTGTATATCGCTGGACTCATCGGGAGTCCGCTTTTCGGGAGGTCATCATGAGTGGTTCGTTCCTGGGAGACGCCTTCGGCGCCCGCGGTGCCGCCGGGCAAGGCTGGCCGATGTCGAACATCCTCGACGCGATGGAGCAGCTCCGCGCGCAGTTCGAGCAGAAGACCTCGGGCGGCTCGCGGATGAACAAGGGCGACGTGCGCTCCGCCGTGCTGTCCCTGCTCCTCGAGCAGCCCATGCACGGATACCAGATCATCCGTGAGATCGAGGAGCGCAGCGGCGGCTCGTGGAAGCCCAGCCCCGGCTCGGTGTACCCCACGCTGCAGCTGCTGACCGACGAGGGCCTCGTGCGCGCCGAGGAGTCCGGTGGGCGCAAGACCTACTCGCTCACCGAGGAAGGGCGCGCCGCAGCGGGCGACGAGACCACCGAGCGCACCGCTCCGTGGGAGTCGGCGACCACGCGCGACGGCGGCCGCATGACGGCGCTGCCGAAGGCCGGTGTCGAACTGGCGCAGGCGGCGGCCCAGGTGGCCCGCACGGGTGACAAGGAGCAGGTCGCGCAGGCCGTCGAGATCCTCGACGAAGCCCGCCGTAAGCTCTACTCCATCCTCGCCCAGAGCTGAGGGTGCCCGATCCCGACGGCCTTCGTGGGGGCATCGGCATCCCGGAGATCCGATGACCGACGACGCCCTCACGCGCGCCCGCTATCGGCGCATCACGCGGTTCGCCGCGCGCTATCTCGTCCAGGCCTGGTGGTACGAGCTGTTCCTGCCGCGGCTCGGCCTCGAGCGGATCTCCGCTCGGGGCCGCACCCGCCGGCTGCAGATCATCGCGCGCCGATTCCACGGACTCGCGATCGAGCTCGGCGGCCTGATGATCAAGGTCGGACAGTTCATGTCCTCGCGCCTCGACGTCCTGCCGCCCATCATCACCAAGGAGCTCGAGGGTCTGCAGGACGAGGTGCCGTCGGTGCCGTTCGCCCAGATGCGGGCGCGTGCCGAGGAAGAACTCGGGATGCCGCTGGAGCGGGCGTTCGCATCGATCGACGAGCGCCCGCTCGCGGCCGCCTCACTGGGGCAGGCGCATCGCGCCGTCCTCACCGACGCGCTGGCCGAGGACACGGGGCTGCGCGATGTCGTCGTCAAGATCCAACGCCCCGGGATCGACCGGATCGTCGACGTCGATCTGCGAGCGCTCCGCAAGGTCGGCGGTTGGTTGAGTCGGGTCGCCCTCGTCCGTGACCGCGTCGACATGCCCGCTCTCGTCGAGGAGTTCGCCGCGACGAGCCTGGAAGAGATCGACTACCTCCACGAGGCGGCGAACTCCGAACGCTTCGCCGAGGACTTCGGCGGCGAAGGGGGAGTGGCCGTCCCGGAGGTGGTCTGGGAGCGCACGACTCGACGGCTGCTGACCCTCCAGGACGTCACCGCGATCAAGATCAACGACGTCGACGCCCTTCGCGCGGCGGGGATCGATCCCGCCGAGGTCGCCCGGCGTTTCGCCGCCGTCATGTTCGACCAGCTGTTCGACGACGGGTTCTTCCACGCCGACCCGCACCCGGGGAACGTCTTCGTGACACCGCTCCCCGGCTCCACGGATGCCGGCTCCCCGGCCTGGCGGTTCACGTTCATCGACTTCGGGATGATGGGCGAGGTGCCGCCGAACCTCCGCAAGGGTCTGCGGCGCGTGCTGATCGCCGCCGCGTCGCGCGACGGCAAGGGTCTCGTCGACGGCATCCGCGACGTCGGCGTGCTGCTCCCCTCGGCCGACACGGTTCAGCTCGAGCGGGCCATGACCCAGCTGTTCTCCCGTTTCGGCGGGATGGGTTTCGCCGAGCTGCAGGAGGTGGACCCGCGGGAGTTCCGTGCCTTCGCCGTCGAGTTCGGTGACGTGGTGCGGGCGCTGCCGTTCCAGCTGCCCGAGAACTTCCTCCTCATCGTCCGGGCGATGTCTCTGACGAGCGGGATGTGCAGCGGGCTCCATCCGGCTTTCAACATCTGGGATGCCGTCGAGCCGTACGCGCAGCGCCTCATCCGCGAGGAGAGCGGGAACACCGTTCAGGCGCTAGCGCGCGAGGCCGCCTCGGTCGCGGCCCTCACCGCACGTCTGCCGCGGCGCCTCGACGCGCTCATCTCCCGGGTCGAGGAGGGCGGCGTGTCTGCTCAGGTCCCGCGGGTGGAGCGCCGTCTGCGCGACCTCGAGCGCATGATCCGTCGGGTCGTCTCGGCGGTGCTCTTCACGGGGCTCCTCGTGGGCGGCATCCTGCTGCAGGCCGAGCAGGCCGTGTTCGGCACGATCCTGATGGTGATGTCGATCGGCCCGGCCGCGCACGCGCTCTTCGCGGGGATCGTCGCACGACGCAGCGGTCGCTGATCGTCGGCCTCCGCGCGCGTCGCGGGGCGGAGCGGGGGCCGACCGTCCGCCGCCCCGTTGCGTGACGCGCCGGCCGCGGAGCCAGTCGCCGCCTCGCTGCCCGGCCCGTCGGCCGCCGACCTCAGCCGCCCAGGAGCGCGACGCACGGGCCGAGGAAGACGATCCACGCGGCCGCACTGACGATGAGGACCCCCGTCGAGACCTTCCGGCTGGCCTCGGAGAACATCCCGACGATCGCGGCCAGCCCGATGACGTAGAACGGCCAGAGCGCACCCCAGATGCCCGCGGCGCTCATCAGGGTGATCAACATCAGGGGAAACGCGATCACGTGTGCGACGCACCCGAGACCGACGCCGACGCCCACCCCCGGCCCGCGGCCTGCCGCAGGCGGGGCCGCGGGGGCGCCGGATCCGGCCGGCGCTCCGGGCTCCTCCGGCGGAGCGGTGTCCCGAGGCGGCGAGGGAACGACGCCGTCGTCTGTCGCCGCGGGGCCGCTGGGGTACGCAGGGCCGGCTGCCGGGGGAGGCCACTCCTGTTGCGCGGGAGCGGAGGGCGGCGCGGGCGCGGCATCGGGCGCATCCGGCTGCGCGCCGCGCTCCGGCTCCGGTGTGTCGTCCCGCGGTGAGACGCCGTCCGGTGCCTTCGTCTCCTCCGGGGGAACATCCTCGTGTTCGTCGGGCGCGTCAGGCTGCTGTGGCATCGGTGAGCCTCTCTGGTCGGGGGGAACCGGACGTGAAGTCGCCGCGCCGTGCCATCCACACGAGCCGCGCGAGCAGGAGGGGGATCGACACGGCGAGGAACAGTTGCGGCCGGGTCAGTCCCGCCCAGGCCACGTCGTTCCCGCGGACGAACTCGACGCCGAACCGGAAGATCGCGTAGGCCGCGATGAAGAGGGTGAGCGTCTCGCCGGCGGCGATGGGGCGATGCCGCAGCCAGAACCACAGAACGCAGAATGCGACGACGTGGAAGACGATCTCGTACACGAAGCTCGGATGCAACGGCACTCCCGCGGGCGCACCCACCCGGGCCGCGGCGGCGGGGTCGAGCACGATGCCCCAGTCGCCTCCCGTCGGGGTCCCGGGCTTCTCGGTGAGCAGGCATCCGATGCGGCCGATGGCGAGCGCGAGAGCGACGGCCGGGGCGAAGAGATCGCCGCTGCGGTGGGGATAGCGCACGATGCGCTTGGCGACATGGACGCCGGCCCATGCGCCGACCAGCGCCGACAGCATCGACGCGTTCCCGCGCGCGAGCTGGTCGACGAGGCTCAGATTCTGGGACGGATCGAGGTGCTGTGCCCACGTGCCCAGGCGGGAGAAGATGGCCGCGCCGACGAGGGCGCCGAGCACCAGGTAGACGATCCGCGGGTCGTCGACCTGGCGCCGACGCTTCTCGATGAGGAACACGATGCCCGCGGCGACGAGCGCGATCATGACCAGCGTCGAGTGGGTGTCCCATGGCGGCAGCCAGGGCGCGAGATCTTCCAGGAGGGGGAACACGGGCTAGCTCCAGACCCGGATCCACAGGAGCACCCAGAAGGGGATCCCGACCACCGCGAGCACCTCGACGGTCCAGAGGTAGGCCAGCACCACGCGGGTGTCGCCGAGCTTGCACCGGGAGCGCAGGAGACCTCCCCGCCGGGCTGCGCGATACCCCGCGATCGCCACGCCCGCGAAGACGGCGACGGCGACCGGGCCGAGGAGCGCGCTGATCACGGCGATCGTGGTGAAGACGCACAGCCGAAGCGGGTCGAAGCCGGTCGGCGGGGCCGGCACCGACGGATCGCGTTGGTTGAGGTGCAGGAACTCCGACGCGCTCATCGCACCGTCACCGGGATCGGGCGACGACCGGTCGCCGTCGAGAGGCGGGTGCGCGACAGCGGCGCCCACGCCTGCACCGCGCAGAAGGGGGCGCACTGATGCGCGTCGGTCGTGGCGTTGACCGTCGCGACGTGCACGCAGCACTGGGTCAGGCGCTCCTCGATCATCGTGTTCATGTCCATGAAGGGCTTGACGGTGACGCGCAGCACCCGCTCGCCGAGCATGGAGCGCAGCCGCGCGTGCTGGCCCGGGAGTTTCGAGGCCGCGAGGGTCGCGAGCGTCCCGATGCCCAGGTCGCAGTTGCGGCAGATGTCGCCCCAGATGGATGCCATGGACGGGTGCGACAAAGAGGACTGCTCGCTGAGCAGGTCGAGCAACGACGTCTTCACGACCTCGCGGATCGCCTTGTTCACGTTCGAGTCGGCGATGCGGTTCGCCACCAGGTCGGGGGAGAGGTCGAGGAACTCCTTGAGCCGCTCCTGGCCGATGAGTCCCACGAGGGACTTCCATTCGCCCGAGTCGTCCTTCAGGAAGTACCCCACCGAGCAGCAGTGCGGGTGACTGCACGGCAATGCCGTCAGGTCGCGCCACGTGATCTCGCCGTCGGTCTGCGGTCCGAGGCGCGCGAGGACGCCCGTGTGCGTCAGTCGGTCGTTCGGGTCGATGCCCGAGCCTCGCCCGGAGCCGAAGACCGGCTGGATCGTGACGCCGCCGACGTACGGCGTGTTCTGCGCCCGACGGATGACGGCACCGATCTCGTCGTCGTTGACGCCGAGCGTCGCGGTCATCGTGAGGGTCGTGAAGACCCCGGCGTCAGACAGTCGCTCGAGCGCGCGCTCCTTGAAGCGGCGGATGTCGGCGCCGCGGTGGAAGCTCGACGACTCCGCCGACTCGCCGTCGTACTGCAGGTAGATCTCCACGCGCTGCCGGTGCTTCTTCAGAACCTCGACGAACGCGTCGTCCTGGGCGATCCGCAGCCCGTTCGAGTTGATGAGGATGCGCACGACCGGTCGGGCGACGAGGTGCTCCAGCAGCTGCTCCAACCACGGGTACAGCGTCGGTTCGCCGCCGGAGAGCATCAGGACGTCGATCCGGTCGTTCTCCTTGGCGAGGCGTGCATCCACCGATGCGAGCACCTCCGCCAGAGGAGCCACAGTGGATGCCGCGGGCCCGGACTCCGCGAAGCAGGTCGGGCAGCGCAGGTTGCAGTGGTCGGTGAGGTCCTCCAGCAGGATGCAGGTGTGCTGCGTCTGCATCGCGGGCAGGCCGTCCTGGTACGCCGAGGGCACCGGAGCGAAGTTGCCGGCGATGTCGGGCGTGTGCACCTTCGTCGGTGCCGTCCATTGCTCGAGATAGGTGAGGACCTCCGCGGACTCGTCGTAGAGCGTCCGCACGAGTCCGTGTGTCGCGCATCCGCGCTCCAGCCACACCGTGCCGTCGCGGTCGGCCAGCCACCCCGACAGTCGCTGCACCTGGTCGAGCGGCCGCTCGGGGTCCTCCTCATGGCACAGCGGGCAGAATGCGTTGACGTATCGATGGATGCGGTAGTCCCGCAGGGGCATTCCTGTTCCGGGGGGAGTCATCCGCACACCCTAGCCATGCCGTCGCGTCGCTCACCAGACCTGTCCACAGCACGCTCGCTGTGGAGGAGGGGTCGCGCCGGAGAAGACGGAAGGGCCGCACCGGCATCACCGGTGCGGCCCTTCGCGGGGTGTCGCGGGTCAGTACCACCCGGTCTACTGCGAGTGGCCCCAGGCGCCGCACGGGCTGCCGTAGCGACCCGAGATGTAGCCGAGACCCCAGGAGATCTGGGTGGCGGCGTTGGTCTCCCAGTCGGCGCCGGCCGAGCCCATCTTGCTGCCGGGGAGGGCCTGCGGGATGCCGTATGCGCCGCTGCCGGCGTTGTAGGCGCGGACGTTCCAGCCGGACTCCTTGTTCCACAGCGAGACGAGGCAGGAGAACTGGTCGTCGCCCCAGCCGAACCCGGCGAGCATCCCGCGCGCGGTGGCCTGGGCGCCCCCGGGGCTGTTGTCCCCGGAACCCCCGCCGGAGGCGACGACCGGAGCCGAACCGCCCGACGACGACGAGGACGACGATGACGAGGATGCGGCTGCGGCTTCCTGCTCGGCCTTCGCCTGAGCGGCCGCTTCGGCCTCCTGGCGCGCCTTCTCGGCGGCTTCCTCGGCCTGCTTCTTGGCGACGGCGGCGTCGAGGCTGCCGCGCAGAACGGCGACGCGTTCGCTGACGGCCGAGGTGGCGGCGGTCACGCGGTCGGTGAGCTCGGGGAGGAAGGTCGAGGGAAGCGTCTGGGCGTCCGTCAGGCGCTCGGTCGCGGCGGTGAGCTCCGACGTGTCGACGTCGGCGGTCTGGCCGATGTCCAGGCCGGACGCCGCGATGTCGTTCTGCACCGCGGTCGCGGCCTCGGACGTGGTGCCGGCGGCGGTCACCGCGGCTCGTGCGGCCACGGCCTCGGGAGCCGCTGCCGCGCTCGGCGCGGAGAAGCTCGCGAGGCGGAAGGAGGCCGACGCCAGATCGTCGGACGGGGTGGCGGATGCCAGGGGAGCGGTGCCGGTGAGAGCGGCGGTGGCGAGCACTCCGACGGCGAGGACGCCGGCAGTCAATGCAGGGCGGCGACGTGCCCGGCGGGAGGCCAGGCGGCGGTCGCGGCGGTGGGATGAGGGCGTCGAATCAGAGCGCATAAAACCGGTTTCGTGTCAGGAGGACGGCGCGGGTATCGCACGTCCGGTCCGCGAAAAGCGGGCACGAAACGGGGAGCCTGGCACGCCTGTCTGGACGGAACCTGGGCGGAGCGCGGTTTCCAGGGGGAGGAAAACGGCTGATCCGTGGCTCTTCCACCGCCGGGTCGGGACTCTCGACGGAGTGTCCCGACCCGGCTCGGTTCAGGCGGCGACGACGGGTTCGGAGGGATGCTCCGCGGTCGCCGTGGACGTGAGCGAACCGCGTGCCCGGCGTCGGAACAGGAGCGCCGCGAGGAGTGCGCCGCCCGCGAAGAACGCCGCCCCCCACGTGAAGGCCGTGGTGTAGCCGGCGACGGCCGCGGGGCCGAGCGCGCCCGGTCCGTCGGCGACGTGGTCGGTGAGATAGGCCGTGGTGGCGGTCGCGGCGATCGTGTTCAGGAGTGCCGTGCCGATCGAGCCGCCGACCTGCTGGCTCGTGTTCACCATCGCGGATGCCACTCCCGCGAAGTGGCGGTCCACGCCGAGTGTGGCGGTCTGCATCGACGCGGGCATGATCGACCCCATCGCGAGGCCCAGCAGGATCAGGCCCGGCAGCACGTCGCTGACGTACACGCTGTCGACGGTGAGACGGGTCAGGAGCAGCATGCCGCCGGTGCCGAGCAGCATTCCGAGGGGAACCATGACCTTCGCGCCGAGGCGGGGGAACAGGAGGTTCGTGGACAGCTGCGCGGCCAGGACCAGCATGGCGACCATCGGGAGGAATGCGAGTCCGGTCTGGATCGGGCTGAATCCCAGCGTCGCCTGCAGGAAGTAGGTGACGAAGAGGAAGATCCCGAACATGCTCGCGCCCGCGATGAGGATGGACAGGTAGGCCGCGGCACGGTTGCGATCGGTCAGGATGACCAGGGGGAGCAGGGGGTGTGCCGTCCGACGCTGCCAGAGGACGAAGGCGGTCAGGAGGACGGCGGCGGAGGCGAGCGGGATCCAGCTGAGCGGTGAGTCCCATCCCTCGGTCTCGGCGTTGGCGAACCCGTAGACGACGCCGAACAGACCGGCGGACACTAGGACGGTTCCGGGGAGGTCCAGTCGCGGACGTGGACCGTCGCTCTCCACCCGCCCGACGAACAGGAGCGTGCCGATGATCGCGATGATCGCGAAGACCACGTTGATGTAGAGGTTCCAGCGCCAGTCGAGGCTCTCGGTGAGGAAGCCGCCCAGCAGGAGCCCGACGGCCCCGCCTGCGCCGGCGATCGCACCGAAGACCCCGAACGCGCGGGCGCGCTCCCGCGGGATCGTGAACGTCGTGGTGAGGACCGCGAGCGCGGTTGGAGCCAGCAGCGCGCCGAACACGCCCTGCAGAGCGCGCGCGGCCACGAGGACGCCGAAGTCGGGTGCCGCGCCCCCCAGTGCCGAGGCGGCGGCGAAGCCGATGAGCCCGGCGATGAACGTGCGCTTGCGGCCGAAGAGGTCGGAGAGCCGCCCGCCGAGGAGGAGGAGTGATCCGAACGCGAGGGAGTAGGCGGTGACGACCCACTGGCGGTCACCGTCGGAGAAGCCGAGATCGGCTTGGGCGGAGGGGAGGGCGATGTTCACGACGGTCGCGTCGAGCACGACCATCAGCTGGGCGATTCCGACGATGGCCAGTGTCAGCCACCGTCGGCGGGACGGGGTCGCGGGTGCCGCCGTGGTGGGCTGCGCGGCAGGGGAGGAGGTCATGGCGACAACATATACGGAACGAATGAGTTTCGGAAATGAAATGTTCCTGAAACACGATGTTCCGTAATGACGTAGGGTGAAGGGCACCCCGACGTAAGGACGTGCGATGACGACGGCCCCCGAGCAGACGGCGACCGGCACACCGCGACTCGGTCGCAAGCGCGACCTCAGCCGCGATCCGGAGATCCTCGAGGCGGCTCTCGATGTGCTCGCCGAGACGGGCTTCGAGCGGATGACGATCGACGAAGTCGCCGCTCGCGCCCGCGCCGGAAAGGCCACGCTCTACCGCCGGTGGCCGTCCAAGTCCGAACTGGTGATCGACGCGGTCGCCTGTATGAAGCGGGGGGCCTACGACCTCTCGTCGCTTCCGGATACGGGCACGTTGCGCGGCGACCTCCTCGCGATGATCAAAGAGCCGTCGATCGCCGACGCGGAGCGCAAGATGCAGGTGATGGCGGGCATCGTGTCGATGCTCTCGAAGTCGCCCGAGCTCGCGGACGTCGCAGAGGAGGCGCTCGTGGCGCCGCGTCGTGCCGCCAACCGCGTGCTCATCGAGCGGGCGATCGCCCGCGGCGAGGTTCCCGCGGACGTCGACATCGACCTCATCGCCTCGGTCGGTTCCGCCATGGTGGCCCACCGCCTGCTGGTGGAGCGCCGGCCCGTCACGCGCGCTTTCCTGGTGTCGGTCGTCGACGCGATCGTGCTGCCCGCGCTCGGCCTGAGCGAGAAGCGCTGACCGACGGGATGCCGACCCCGCCCCGCGAGCGGGGCTCTGATTCTGGTAACCTCGAGTGTCACTCGTGTGGCTCGTTCCGCACGCCCGGCTTCAGGCCCAGTGGCATCGCACGAAAAAACTCCGCTTCGCTTCGGCTCGCGGCATCCGTTCGCCCTCGGGCGGGGGGTGCTCCGGCCGGCGGGATCCATCCGGGTCGCGTCGTAAGAGTCGAAGCCCGACACCAATCCAACTAGGACAACCCACTACATGACTACCGCAACGACCGCCCCGGCCATCAAGCAGGTCGCGATCAACGACATCGGCTCTGCTGAAGACTTCCTGGCCGCGGTCGAGAAGACCCTGAAGTTCTTCAACGACGGCGACCTCATCGAAGGCACCGTGGTGAAGATCGACCGCGACGAGGTCCTCCTCGACGTCGGTTACAAGACCGAGGGTGTCATCCCCTCGCGCGAGCTTTCGATCAAGCACGACGTCGACCCCAACGAGGTCGTCAACGTCGGCGATCACGTCGAGGCCCTCGTTCTCCAGAAGGAGGACAAGGAAGGCCGTCTCATCCTGTCCAAGAAGCGCGCCCAGTACGAGCGCGCGTGGGGCGACGTTGAGAAGATCAAGGAGAACGACGGTGTGGTCACCGGTTCCGTGATCGAGGTCGTCAAGGGTGGTCTCATCGTCGACATCGGCCTCCGCGGCTTCCTCCCGGCTTCGCTCATCGAGCTCCGCCGCGTGCGCGACCTCACGCCCTACCTGGGTCAGGAGATCGAGGCGAAGATCCTCGAGCTCGACAAGAACCGCAACAACGTCGTGCTCTCCCGCCGCGCTCTGCTCGAGCAGACGCAGTCCGAGTCGCGCACCACGTTCCTCAACAACCTCCACAAGGGCCAGGTCCGCAAGGGCACGGTGTCGTCGATCGTCAACTTCGGTGCGTTCGTCGACCTGGGCGGCGTCGACGGTCTCGTCCACGTCTCCGAGCTGTCGTGGAAGCACATCGAGCACGCGTCCGAGGTCGTCGAGGTGGGCCAGGAGGTCACCGTCGAGATCCTCGAGGTCGACCTCGACCGCGAGCGCGTGTCGCTCTCGCTCAAGGCGACGCAGGAAGACCCGTGGCAGGTCTTCGCCCGTACTCACGCGATCGGTCAGATCGCTCCGGGCAAGGTCACCAAGCTCGTTCCCTTCGGTGCGTTCGTCCGCGTGGCCGACGGCATCGAGGGCCTCGTGCACATCTCCGAGCTGTCGGGCAAGCACGTCGAGCTCGCCGAGCAGGTCGTGTCGGTCGGCGAAGAGGTCTTCGTCAAGATCATCGACATCGACCTCGAGCGTCGCCGCATCTCGCTGTCGCTCAAGCAGGCCAACGAGTCGGTCGACCCCAACGGCACCGAGTTCGACCCGGCCCTGTACGGCATGGTCACCGAGTACGACGAGCGTGGCGAGTACAAGTACCCCGAGGGCTTCGACCCCGAGTCGGGTGCCTGGCTCGAGGGCTTCGACGCTCAGCGCGAGCAGTGGGAGCAGGAGTACGCCGCAGCCCAGGGTCGCTGGGAGGCTCACAAGGCCGCCGTCGCCAAGGCCCTCGAGGCCGAGGCAGCCAACCCGATCGACTCGGGTTCGTTCGGTGGATCCTTCTTGTCCGAGTCGCCTGCCCAGGGCACGCTCGCGGACGACGAGTCCCTTGCCGCACTGCGGGAGAAGCTCAGCGGTCGCTGATCCTCTCGTCCTCACCGAAGGCCGGTACCTCTGCGGAGGTGCCGGCCTTCGGTCGTTCCTGCGCAACCCCCCGACCTCCCGTGACGCGGTTCGGGAGGATGGGCGCATGATCTCTCGACTTCCCCTGCTCCTCGCCATCGCCGGCGCCGCGGTTCTCTTCCTCGCGATCGCGTTCGTGTACGTCCTGGTGATCGGTGCCCTGTTCTTCGGCGGCATCCAGTTCACCGGGGGAACGGTGGATGCCGCGGCCTCGCTGCCGTGGATCCCCGTCCGGATGTGACCTTCGGAGGGGCCACGACGCCGTCTGAGCCCCGAACGTCGAAGTTCCGCGTTTTTACGCGGTTTCGGGGGTGCGACACGCCCGGGCTGCGGTGTGGATTGGACGAGTCGGCCGTATCCGCGTAACTTATTACTTGTTCGCCCCACAGGGG
>NZ_JASHKP010000006.1:0-47086 GCF_030056775.1 Microbacterium sp. IEGM 1404
TGCCGGATCCCGAAACGACGTGTTGGTTGCGCTCTCCGAACGCCTCGTTCATCTACAGCTTTTCAAGACATCGGCCCCCACCTTTCGCCCCGGTCGGCGTCAGCGTGATTCCGCGGCGCGAGTCGTCTCGGAAAGTTGTCTTGCCGTGATCTGTCTTACCCCGCTGCGTTGCTGGGTTTATTGAGGCACACTGGCGGTATGAGGCTTTTGGGATACACGCGAGTGAGCACGTCCAGTCAGGATGCGCAGCTGCAGCTCGACGCGCTCGTCTTAGCCGGCGTGCAAAAGCGCGACGTGTTCGCGGACGTCACGTCGGGAAGTCGGGCGGCGATCGAACGCCCCGGGATGAAGAAGCTTCTCGAGCATGCTGCCGAGGGCGACACGGTGGTCGTCTGGCGGGTTGACCGTCTCGGCCGTTCTCTGATCGACGTGCTGAACACGGTGAACCTGTTGCGCGGGCGGGGCGTGCACGTCCGATCCATCTCGGACGGGATCGACCCTGCGACATCGACCGGGCGGTTGATGTTGAACATGCTGGCCACCCTCGCGGAGTACGAGCGCGAACTGATCGTCGAGCGAGTCACCGCCGGGATAGCGGCCGCCCGACAAAACGGGACACGGTTCGGCCGCCCCGTGTCCGACCCCGCGGTGATTGCGGACAAACTTCAGCTGGCAAGGGAGGCGCGGGCGAAGGGACGCACCGCTGAGGACGCTGCCCGCCTGGTCGGGTGGAGCCGCGCCACTCTCTACCGTCACCAGCAAGCGGACGCTGCGCGCGGAAGCGCCGCGATGTAGGTGAGGCGTGGACGCCGAGGAGCGGTGGCGGGTGCTTCGACTTCATGTCGAAGACCAGGTTCCACTCGCGGCCCTCGCCCGCGACACCGGAATCAGCGCCCGCACACTGCAACGCTGGCACCGCCGCTACCTGGACGGCGGGATCTCCGGACTGGACCTGCAGCCCCGCATCGACGCAGGAACCCGGCGCACAGCTCCCGAGACCGTCGCGTTCATCGAACGGCTCGCGCTGACCAGACCACGGCCGAGCCTCGCGACGCTTCATCGGCTGACCGTTGCGGAAGCGACCCGGGAAGGTAGGCCGGTCCCCAGTTACGCGACGGTGCGAGAAGTCGTGCGCGGGCTTGATCCTGCGCTTGTGACGCTGGCGCTGGAGGGGCCGGCGTCGTACCGCGACCGGCACGAACTTGTCCTTCGCCGTCGTGCTGACCGGCCGAACCAAACCTGGCAGTCCGATCACACCGAGCTAGACATCCTCATCGTCGGCTCCGACGGGAAGCCGGATCGACCATGGCTGACGACGGTAATGGACGACTACTCTCGTGCGATCTGCGGATACACCGTCTTCACCGGGGCACCCTCGGCGCTGAACACGGCACTCGCGCTCCGTCAAGCGATCTGGCGAAAGACCGACCCGGCATGGGCCATGTGCGGTCTCCCCGACATCCTGCACGTCGACCACGGCTCTGACTTCACCAGCCACCATCTTGAGCGCACCGCGATCGCGTTGCACATCCGCATCATTCACTCGATCGTTGGCCGCCCTCAGGGTCGAGGCAAGATCGAACGATTCTTCGGCACGATCAACACCGAACTCCTCGCCACACTCCCCGGCCACCTCGGACCAGGCAGCCGCACCCCTACACCGTCGATGGATCTACCCGCGTTGGATCAAGCGATTGGGGCGTTCATCACCGTCTACAACGACCGACCGCACTCCGAGCTTGGAGTTTCGCCGAGGGACGCATGGGTCGCCGACGGCTGGCTTCCGCGGATGCCCGACAGTCTCGAGTACCTCGACACACTCCTCCTTACTGTGCCGAAGAACCGGATCGTGCAAAGAGACGGGATCCACTTCCAAGGCCAGCGCTACCTCGCTCCCACCCTCGCCCCGTTCGTGGGACACCCGATCACGATCCGGTACGACCCGCGCGACATCTCCGAGATCCGCGTCTACGACCACGACACCTTCATCTGCGTCGCCATCGACGAAGCCCACCCGAACCTCAGACTGAGTCTCCGCGACGTCGAAACCGCCCGACGAGCACGCCGACGCGAACTGCGCAAGATCATCAACGAGCGCATCCCGACTACCGCCGCCCGACCTGAACTCCGCCGCGCACCTCAGCCGGCGCGGCGGAACAGGCTGCGCACCTATGAAGAGGACGAGTGATGGGCCAGGCATTCATCGTGACCAAGGAGCACCGACGCTTCATCGAGTTCGCGAATGCCGTCCGGAAAGAGCGAACCATCGGCATCTGCCACGGCGACGCTGGCGTGGGAAAGACCCAATCCGCCCGTAGATACGCCAACTGGGACACTCTCGAGCCGTACATCGATGAGTGGGGACCGCGCAGCGATGCGGACGATGCGTTTTACGCTCTGGCCAACCGGTCCCGCACTGTCTTCTACACGCCAGAAGTTCTGCCTCGACCAAAGGAACTCGTCCGCGAGATCGGTCATTGGCAGATCAAGGTGGACATCTGCGTGGAGGAACACCAACGCACGATCGGTAACGTCACCGGCCAGCGCTCACACAAGAATTCCTTCGTCGAGCTGCTCATCATCGACGAAGCCGAACGGCTCACCCCGATGGCCCTTGAACTGCTCCGGGACCAGCACGACCGCACCCACCTCGCCATCATCCTGGTCGGCATGCCCGGCATCGACCAACGCTTCAGGCACTACCCGCAGCTGTACAGCCGGCTCGGGTTCTCCCACCACTATCGAGCGCTGGGACGCGACGAACTGCTCTTCGTCCTCGACAGACACTGGAAACGAATCGGACGCACCCTCGACCCTGAAGACTTCACCGACGCCCAGGCCATCGCCGCCATCGAACGAATCACGCGTGGCAACTTCCGGCTTCTCGAGCGCCTCTTCCCCCAGATCGCCCGGATACTCAAGATCAATCAACTCGAAGCCATCACCGACGACGTCGTCGAAGCCGCCGCAAGCATCCTCGTCATCGGCGACTAGACGACACCGAGCAATCAAAATCCGCCGCCACCAAGACCTGAACTCCACATCGCTCGGCTGCGGGAGGACCGTCTCATGAACGGTCGTCAGTAAGACCGCGCCGCGCGATCAACCGCGAGGTCAGCAAGACAGAAGATCCGTCGATCAGCTGCGCTTTCGATATCGCTCCAAGCGAGGAGCGATGACGTCGACCATGACCCATCGGGCGGTGGGTGCCATCGCGATTGCCCACATGATGGAGGCCAAGACATCAGTTGGGTAGTGGAGCCCGTCGCTGACGACGGCGAGACCAACGATGACGGTGGACAGCGTGCCGATGATGAGAGCGATCGACGCCCCACGGGTACCGCGCAGAAGAAACCAGAAGGCGATGGTGAGGGCTGCGATGAAAGCGGTGTGTCCGCTGGGGAAAGATCCGTCCACCTGCGCGGGCGTGAATGGGTGAACAACGGTGGGGACGTCCGGTCGAGGTCTATCCACGACAACCTTGATGGCGGCGGTGGGGAGCCACGTCAACGCAACGATCCCGCCGAAGACGATCGCTGTGCGCACGGATCGAAGAACGACCGCGATCGTGATGAGGATGAGGAGTGTGAGGAATGCGGCGGGGACGGGCTCGAGCGTGAAGTAGATGGCGTCGGCCGTTTGCCCCCATGCGCCGGTGTGAGCGCGGTTTAGGGCTTCGACGGCGGGTGCGTCGATGGGCGCCCCCCGAAGGATGAAGCCCAGAGCGGTGAGTAGCACCCCCGCGCCACCAGCGAGCCATATGACGCGGCGACCGCGTCGCGTGGGCGTGAGAAGGGCGCTCCCAGCGGGGTGCGTTTGAACCCTCATGTGTTGGCCTCATTTGTTCCGGCACCGTCTGGTGTGGGCCGATTGCGGCGGTTGGCGTTCCATCTGCGGATGACGGCGATGATGACGGGTAGGACGGATACGAGGACGACGACGATCATGAGTACGTCGATGTTGTTGACGACGAACGGGATGCCGCCGAGAGCGAGACCGATGGCTGTCATGCCGACCACCCAGAGGGTTGCCCCGGTGGTGTTCCAGAGGAGGAATCGCCGGTAGGGCATGTGAGCGGTTCCGGCGGCGACGGGGATGTAGGTGCGCACAATGGGGACGAAGCGTCCGAGGACGAGGGATGCGCCGCCGTATTTGTGGAAGAAGTTTTCTGCGTCGTGGAGGCGTTCCGGACGCAGAACGCGGGCGCCGTCTTTGAACATGCGTCGCCCGAAGCGTCTGCCGAGCCAGTAGCCCGTCTGATCCCCCAGGATCGCTGCAGGTATTCCGACGAGGAGAACTTGCCAGGGTTGGATGCCGAGGGGGCCGGCGAGGACTGCTGCGGTGACCAGAAGAGAGTCACCGGGCAGGAAGGGGAACACGACGCCCGATTCGATGAAGATGATGAGCGCTATGCCGACGAGAACCCAGGGTCCGAAGGCGTGGAGGATGGCTGTCGCGTCGGGGAGGAAGCTCGCTGTCGGGATGTGGAGGGCGGCATTCACAGGAGAGATCATCATGAGGAAAGGGTGTTGAGAAGGGTGCTGAGGGCGCTTGTCTCGGCTGTGGGGTCCGGGGTGGAGGCGCGCACGGATTTGAGAACGGCGTCAATTTGGCCGTCGAGGATGGTCCACCCGGTACCGTCCAGCGGTTGAAGGGTGGGCTGATCCTCATCCCATGCCGTCTCTAGGTCGGTGATGCGGGTTCGCGCACCTGCGGTATCGCCGGCCAGGACGAGACCCAGGGTGTCTTCGACGATGGAGCGGTAGTTTGCGACGTTACCGTTGGGGAAGTTGAGGGTGGCTGACTCTCCGGGCGCGAGGGTGACGGCTGTGTTGGGGCCCTCCTCGCTGGCCGCAGCCGTACTGTGAGGCTGTGCGTGCGCCCAGACGAGGACGGCGGCGGCGATGGCAGCGACCGCGGAGAAGTAGATGAGCGTGCCGCGACGGCGGCGAGGTGTTGTCTGTGGCCGGCGGGTCTGGGCGTTCTCCGTGGCATCCGTTCGGGTGATGGTGAGGTACACCACGGTGGCGAGGATGGCGCCGAGGAAGAAGATGCTCGTGGGCCCGACACCGATTCCCAGGCCTCCGTCGCTGACAGGGAAGCTCATCCAGTCGCCCAGATTCGCGCCAAGCGGGCGGGTGAGGATGTATGCCAGCCAGAAGGCGAGGACCGGGTTGCCTCCCATGCGCCAGCCAGCGATGACTGCGACGAGAAGGCCGGCGGGGAGAAGGACGGATACTCCTGGGCTCCAACCGGTTAGCTCGAGGATCCCGTCTCCCGCGGCGGTTCCGAGAGCAAACGTCACGAGAATGGCGAGCCAGTAGAAGAGTTCGCGGCGGGTGGTGGTGATGCTGTGGATGGATAGGGTGCGCTGACTGGCCCACCATGCGCCGAACACCGCAGCCAGGACGATGGCAAAAACCAAGGTGCTGACACCGAGAGGGACCGCCAGGTCGTCGGTAAGGATATCCGTGTAGAGGGTGCCGGTGACGCTCACGACCACTACGGTCAGCCAGTAGACAAAGGGCACGTAGCGCCGCAACGCCAGCTGCCAGGAGAGGACTGCGGCGAGAACCACCGTGAAGATCACGGAAGTTGCTTCTAGTCCCACCCCGAGGGTGGTGTTGATCCAGTCGGCGAAGCTTTCTCCGACCGTGGTGCAGAGGATCTTGATGATCCAGAACCACAAAGTGATCTCGGGCACCTTGCTCAGCATGACCCGGACGGGTGCGGCTTCAGTCGCGGATGAGGTCGTCATACGCGGGACGCTAGGGACCGCGTTCTAAGAATCGACTCAGAAGTTGCGCTCGCTCGTGCGAGCAGGAAGAGGCGAGCGGACACAGATCACGTGTGGGCGGCTGGTGGCCACCCACACGTGATCAGGTGATCAGTTCGCCGGGGTGGCGGCGACGTCGTCGGCGGTCTCGCCGTCGTTCGTGCCGTCCTCGACACCCTGATCGTCGGCGGTCTCGCCGTCGTTCGTGCCGTCCTCGACACCCTGATCGTCGGCGGTCTCGCCGTCGTTCGTACCGTCCTCGACGGCGGGATTGGAGGATGCGGGTGCGGGCGAGACCACCGATGTGGTGGCGGCCGATGCGGGCAGGGCCATGGCGGCGACCCCTCCTGCGCTGAACAGGACGAGCGTTGCGACGCCGAGTCCGGCGCCCAGCCCCTTGCGTTTGACAGTGCTCATGTCGTTCCTTTCTGCGACTCTCGGTGAGTCCTGAAGAGATGGTCCCTGGCGGCCTCTAAGAAACCGCAAAGGCTCAGAACTGCCCCACACGCGGCGCTTCTGTGTGATTTCTTAGAGCGCACGAGGCAGGCTCGACCGAGCCGATGACCGTACTTGGGTTGACGTCCCACGCTCGCGGAGAGCCAGAGTGCGACGCGATTGAGTGCGCTGACGAGGGAGAGACAGAATGGCCGACACGGTAGCGGCAGCGCCGACACGACCCCGCCTTCTGCTGATCGAAGATGATCCCCAACTCGGCCCTTTGATGGCGCAGGTCCTTGACGAGGTGTACGACGTGACGCTCTGTGCAGATGGCGGCGAAGCATTCGATATCGCCATGGAACAGTCATTCGATGCGATGGTGGTCGATCGCCGGCTGCCCACTGTCGACGGGCTCACCCTCGTTGAGTCCCTCCGCAGAGCAGGGTCACAGGTGCCGATGCTCATCCTCACGGCCATGGGAACCGTACAGGACAAAGTCAGAGGACTGGACGCCGGAGCCGCTGACTACCTGGTTAAGCCGTTCGAGTTCGACGAATTGTTCGCCCGGCTCCGCGCCATCAGGCGCGTCACCAACGGAGAAGGCCCGTTCGTTCGCATCGGCGAATGGGAGTTCTATCCGGACTCACGCGCGGTCTACTCGCCGTACGACGGCCGCACCATCCTTACGGAACGGGAAAGTGCGCTCCTGCGAATATTAGCAACAAACCCGCAGCAAACCTTCACTCGCGCTGCAATCCTTCGAGCCGTGTTCTCTTCCGACGACACTCCGGGGACCGTCGACACGTACGTGCATTATCTGCGGAAGAAGACCGAGCCAAGCATCGTCCAAACAATCCACGGCCGCGGCTACCGGCTGGGCCTGGTGTGATGATCAGACGACGCCCCGCGCAAGACCCAGACGCGCAGCTCATCCGCTCCGCCGCGCGACGGGTCGCCCTCACCATCTCTCTGGCAGTTTCCGCACTCGTCGTTGCCGTCCTAATCGCAGCATTCGCCGTTGTCTTCACCCAGATCCCCCTGCCCGACCTGCTCAACCCGCAGCAGAAAGAAACAGTCGTGGATATTCAGGGTCTCGACATCATCGTGGGTGGAGTCAGCATCGGTCTCATCGCGATCGCCCTCGCCGGCCTCTTGGGATGGCTCGTCACGCGCCGGGCAGTCCGGCCTTTGGTGGATGCCCTCAGACGACAGAGGCAATTCGTTGCCGACGCTTCACATGAACTTCGAACGCCGCTGGCTGTATTGGATGCACGTATCCAATTGCTGCAACGCAGCTCGCGCGCATCAGATCCCCACCAGGAACTCGTGACACAACTCCGCCACGACACCCTATCCGTCATCGGAGTCGTCTCTGACCTCCTGCACGCGGCCGAAGTCCCCACAGAATCAGAGGCAGAACCAACCCCCGTGGCAACATGCGTCGCATCAGCGATATCGGCCATGTCCATCCTCGCGCGCGAACGACGCGTGCGCTTGATGGGCGCCCACATCGCACCCGACTTGTCTGCCTCGATCCCTCACACAAGCCTGCGGCGAAGCCTCATCGCCCTTCTCGACAATGCGATCAAACACTCCCCGGTGGGAACAGTCGTCACCGTAAGGGCGAGCCAGGTGGGCCGTCGGGTTCATATCAGTGTGACCGATCAGGGTCCCGGTATCCGAGGCATCGAACCGAGTCGTGTCTTCGACAGATTCGCTCGGTCCGCGGATGCCGTTGATGGCGGTGGCTCATCAAGAACCGGGTTTGGAATTGGATTGTCGCTCGTACAGGACACGGTGAGCCGCTACGGCGGGTTGGCGCGAGTGTCGTCATCGACCAACGAGGGAACCACGATGACGCTCATAATCCCAATGCCTCGGCGATTGAGGTACCGCCCTTCCCTTCGTGTGGCTGGCCCACCTGCGGCGCGATAAGGGCGACATTTATCGCCGCAGTTCACACGGCGCCTCGTCGATGGGCTCGCACGTGGTGCGAAACCGATCGGAATCGCACCAATGAGGAAACCTACAAGGCGCAACAGATCATCGAGAGGGTGCATTCGGACCCGTCTCCTATTTCGACGCGGGGATGGCGCCGGCTTAGCGCCCATCGATTGAGCGGACGGCCACGTGTATTTCGGTCCAGAGTTTGAACTCGGCGGTGTCGTAGCGTCCTTGCCGGTCGACGGCTGCCCATGCGTCGAGGCTTTCGAGGGGGACGCCGGCGAGGCGGGCTGCCGCAGGATGGCTGATGCGGTGGGGCTTCGTCACGGCGTCACGCTAACGCGGACGCCGGGGAGACAGAACGGATCGGTCCGAGATTCACCCGCCACATCACCTGTGGCGATGCCGTTACAGACGGTTCGAGAGGGTGAGCCCGTCGGCGCTACTCGCGTCGTGCATCATCTTGTCGATCAACTCACGGTCGAGCTGCGGTGCGCGGCCGCCGTAGAACTGCATGAGCAGGGCCCGTGTGGGGCTGATCCAGATGGAGGAGCGGCCGCCGCCGGTGGTGGGCATCTGGAGCATGAAGCCTTCACGGCGGCGGAGCTTGTTCATCATGACGACGCGGAGGTGCGCGAGGATACGGTCGTCGATGTCGTAGCTGGAGTCTTGCGTGTAGATCAGTCGTCCCACGGGGCGAGCGTGTCCTTCATCTCGTTCGAGGCTGGGCCATCGCGAAATCGCCCGGCCGCTCCGAATTATCGCACCCGCGATGTTGCTCACATTTGCACAACAGCCCGGGAAGGTTTTCGCAAGGGTCCAGGGGTGAACGTGTCGTCTGAGACGCTGACACGGACGTCGTTCCTCCGGCGTGTGGGACCTCTCGCCATGATGGTCGCGCCGGGGGTCCCGATGTTGGAGGTTTCCGATGGGGAGATTCACGTACGACTCGAGTGTCAGTGCCGACTTCGATGACCGGGAGCTCGCTCACCTGCAGGCGGTCATCGTGGCGAAGATCCGCCGCGGGGAGCGGTTCACCTTCACATGGAAGATCGACATCAGCCTCGGCGGTGGCCGGACAAGCGTCTACCTGTACCCCGGAGTCAAGCTGGCGTTTAGATACGAGGGTGGCCACACACCGCAGCTCAACCCGTCCTGGCTGCGGATGCTGACCGACGCCGCCAACTCGCCACAGGGACTTCACGTGCTTGATGAGCCGGCCGGGCGCACTCCGGACCAACTCGCGCGCGACGCCGACCGACGGAATCACCCGGTAGAGGCGTGACAACAGTCGCAGTGTGCAACGCGCTTTCCGATGGTGCAACCCCGATGCCGGTGAGACCTAGCGACATCTACGTTGTACCGCATGACTCAGAGCATCGAACGGGTTCAGCTGACCGTGAATGGTGCCACCCATGCTCTCGCGCCGTTGGAGAGCGTCGGGGATATCGAGGCTCAGGTTCTCGGCGCCACGCGCGCCGGCGGTGGCTTCATCACGGTCACGCTGGACGGGGGCGAACGTCTCAGCATCTTCGTGTCGGCGGCGGCAAGTTCGATCACCATCGCTTCCTCCACAGTGCGCCTTGATAGCGGCCTCGCCGACGGCGGCGGCGACGGGTGGCGCAACCATTCTGGGCAGGTGTTCGACGATGAGGAGTCGCCTTACGACATCATCTGACCGTCACGACGGCACGTAACCGATCGGTTCCGCTTCGAATAATCCGGGGCGCAAAGCGGTAGCAGTGCAGACCTCGCGCCGCTTGAAGCCAGCATTACGACCGCCCGACACTCATATGCTTCGTCTGTGACGTATCTGGCAGAAAGCCCCGGCACCGTCGTGGTTGCGAAATGACGCGCGTGCTCGTCACCGACGACGAGCAGATGCTCACCGACCTGCTGTCGATGGCACTGCGCATGGAGGGCTGGGAAGTGCGCACCGCCGGCTCCGGCTTCAACGCCCTGCAGGCCGCCCGCGACTTCGAACCTGACGCCCTCGTGCTCGACGTCATGATGCCCGACCTCGACGGCATGGCGGTCCTGCAGCGACTGCGGCACTCGGGCAACGACGTCCCCGTGCTCTTCCTCACCGCGAAGGACTCCGTGGCCGACCGTGTCGCCGGCCTCACCGCCGGCGGCGACGACTACGTCACCAAGCCCTTCAGCCTCGAGGAGGTCGTCGCACGCCTCCGCGGGCTCATGCGACGCGCGGGCACCGCCCTCACCCGCGACTCCGAGCCCATCCTGCGCGTCGGCGACCTCTCGCTGAACGAGGACAGCCACGAAGTCGTGCGCGGCGACCGCGAGATCCAGCTGACGGCGACGGAGTTCGAGCTGCTGCGCTTCCTCATGCGCAACCAACGCCGCGTGGTGTCGAAGGCGCAGATCCTCGACCGCGTCTGGAACTACGAATTCGGCGGAAGCTCCAACGTCGTCGAGCTCTACATCCATCACCTGCGCAGGAAGACCAACGCCGGCCAGGAGCCGCTCATTCGCACCGTTCGCGGCGCCGGCTACGTGATGGAAGCGCCAAGGAAATAAGGGAGGCTAGGCCGATGCTCGGGCAAAGGGAGCCCGCCAAACTCGGGCCGCCCGCACGGCGGAACACCTCCCTATCGCTTATGGCCGACCCCTACACCCCGGCATCAACGGCGTCATTTCCGCCAGATTCTCCGTACTGGCTACTCGCGACGCGAGGCAAATCAGCTCGTAGACGCTGCGCGTTCGCGAACCGACCTCGAGGACTCTTGAGCCCACGGGACGCGGTGCCTGTGGGCAGGCAAGCCCCTGCAGTGGGGGCACCTGATGTCGGACACTGAAATGCGCCCGCACACGCGCGGTGTGCTCTGAACCCTCGGGACGGACATGCTGAAGCAAAAACCAGGCAATAAGACCAGCGCGGATGCGCCGCACCCGGACGCTGACGAGAAGCCAGACTCTCCCACCGAGCTGACGAAGCGGTCATGGAAGTACGTGCTGCGAAAGACAGTGCGGGAATTCTCCGCTGACCAGTGCACAGACGCCGCCGCGGGCCTGGTGTACTACGCCGTCCTCGCACAATTTCCGGCGCTGATTGCGATCTTCTCCGTACTGGGTGTCGTTGGCCAAGGCGACGCCGCCGCCAACGCCATCATCGGCATCATCCAAGACGTCGCCCCCAACGCCGCTGACACGCTCCGCGAACCGATCGAGCAGATCGCGTCATCTCGAGGCGCCGGTATCGCACTCGTCACCGGTATCGCCCTCGCCCTCTGGTCAGCATCCGGATACGTGGGCGCTTTCAGCCGTGCAATGAACCGCATCTACGAAATCGACGAAGGACGCCCCTTCTGGAAGCTGCGCCCGATGCAGCTGCTGGTCACCGTCATTGCCGTGGTAGCGCTTGTCCTCGTCGCGCTCGGTCTCGTCATCTCGGGTGATGTCACTACCGCTATCGGCAACGCCCTTGGCCTCGGTCAGGGCGTGCAAATCGCATGGGACATCGCGAAATGGCCGGTCATGCTCTTCGTCATCGTGTTCCTCGTCGCGGTGCTGTACTACGCCACCCCCAACGCCAAACAGCCGAAGTTCCGCTGGATCAGCCTCGGCGCCATCATCGCCATCGCTGCCCTCGCTATAGCGACCGCCGGCTTCGGGATCTACGTCGCCAACTTCTCCAACTACGACCGCACCTACGGCTCGCTCGCCGGGGTCATCATCTTCCTGCTCTGGCTGTGGATCGCGAACCTCGCCCTCCTGTTCGGCGCCGAGTTCGACGCCGAACTCGAACGCGGCCGCCAGTTGCAAGGCGGCATCGCCGCCGAAGAAGACATTCAGCTGCCCGCCCGCGACACCCGAAAGAGCAAAAAACAGGCCGAGAAAGAGCGCAGCGACGTCAAAGAAGGCCGCCAAATCCGGCTCGAAGAAGCAGCCGACGGTCCTGACGCGCCCTCCCCACCAAAGCCGTCAACGCCACGCCCACACCCCCGGCGAAAGTGGTGGCAGCTACGCCGATAACACACCCTCAGACGCTCCCGTTGGCGCAGCCTCAAATGACCCCCATGTCGTGCAGGTGTTGCGCGACACGTTCGTAGTCGACGACGTCGACGGCTCGGCCCGTGAGGCGGGTCACGGTGCCGAGCAGCATCATCCGTTCGTTCGTAAGGGTGAAGTGATGCGCGCACAGCTCGACGAGCACGGGCCCCACACCGGGGACATCGAACTTCTCCGTGCTCGTCGAGCTGTCAGCGCAGCGTACAGTCAGTGCGCGTCCTCATCCTCTTCCGGGTTGAAGTTGGAGGCGGTGCCGGTGTGCCCGGCGGCGACACCGTTAGGGTCGCTCGGAATGGTTCCGTCTTCACCGAGCCCGCCGGGCTTGGAGGTGGTGTCGGTCTCGGTTGAGACTTCGACGTCTGCGCCTTCGTAGGAGTCTTCGTCGGCGGACAGCTGCGCGTCGTCGTTGGTGGGAGTGGACATGGGTTGCTCCTTCGTTATGGGTGTGACTGAGGTCGATAGGTGGTCTGGAGTTGTTAGAGGCGGCGTAGCAGTGTGACGAGGGCCACGAGTCCGATCGCGACGGCGCCGGCCGTGATGAGTGCCTTCTTCGGGTCCCGCTGGTAGGTGGCGCGCGCTCCCTCCACGGCGTTCACTGCAGACTGCAGGGTCGTGTCGATGGCGGATTCGGCCTGCTGTTTCGCCTCGTCGATCTCGACGGAGACATGGTCAGCGACGTGACTGCCGGAACGAGCGGTGCCGTCGCTGCCGTTCGTGGAGGCGTGTTGCAGCGCGTCGGTGGCGTCTTCGAAGCGGTCTTTCGCCGCCGCAGCAGCGTCGTTGTCGGAGGTGGTCACAGCTGGTGGTCCTTCCACGAGTGGATCGAGGGCTTGGACGGGCAAGCAGCACTTAGCCGGTCGACTTACGGTATAAATTCACTCGCTGCATGTGCAGCGGCACCGTCACACACATGAGCGCGGACACGGTGCGATCGTCACAAAAAAGGTAAGCGGAGTCCATGCCCCCAACCACGACCAGCGGTTCTCCGTCCAATCAAGGATTGGCCGCCGCAGCCGACGACTTGCTTGTCCAGCGAGCAGTCGACGGGGACGTGGCCGCTTTTCGCACCCTCATCACCCGACACGCACCCATCATGCGCGCCTACATCGCTCGCATCGTCAGCAGCTACACCGACGCCGACGACATCCTCCAAGACACCTACGTCGTCGCCTGGAAGAAACTGCCCACCCTGCGTGACCCGAGCCAAGCCAAGCCATGGATGATGCGTATCGCCACGAGACGCGCATTCGCCCACCTCAAAAAACGCCCCCCGGAAACAGTCTTCCCGGCCGACCATGCAGCCACCGGACACGACCCGGAGGAGACGACAATACGCAACGCGCAACTGCGCGAACTCTCCAAAGCGTTGGACGCCTTGCCCGAGGATCAGCGGCAATGCTGGCTCCTTCGCGAAGTGGCGGGACTGAGCTACCAAGACATTGCCGATGCAATGGGGGTCACCACCGGCCAAGCACGCGGCAAACTCGCACGAGCACGAGTGAACATCACAGTCCGAATGGAGGGATGGCGATGACCGACACCAACTCCGACCGCACCGTCCTGGACTGCGGCAAAACCCTCGACGAGCTCAGCACCTACCTCGCCCACGACCGCACCCCCTACGACCCCGCCATCGAGGAGTGCCCGGAGTGCGTCAACGCGCTGCGCGCTCTCGAGCGTGTCTCCCACCTCTCCCGCGATCTGATCGCACACGACGCCGATACCGTGCCTGCTCCTCCCCCGTCCTGGCTGAACGACATCATCAACAACATCGGCGCCGAGCTTCGGGCCGGACGCGACCTCCCCCTGCACCACCCCGACCCCTTGGTGAGCCTCAGCATCACCGAAGGAGCCGTACGTGCCCTCATCCGTGACGTCAGCGACACCATCCCCGGCATCCTGGTCGGAGCATGTCGAATCACCGGTGAAGCCGACACACCACACGCCCCCGTACATGTCAACATCACCGTCAGCATCGCCACACACACGCCGATGCCACCACTGCTCACCCAGCTCCGCGAACAGGTAATGAAGGTCCTTCACGAACACACCGAGCTGCACATCGACGCCCTCAACATCACTGTCGAAAACATCCACGACGCGGCTGCAGGAGACGACGCCAGATGAGTAGCGAACAACCCACCCCCTCTCCGCAGCCGGAGGACCTGACCACCCTCGTCCTCAGCGTTCCGGGAGTTACCGCCGTGTACCCCTCAGCGCCCACACCAACACGAATCGCACGAGCGATCGCTGCCACCCTCGGCACCTCACCAGCCCCAGAGCCCATCGTGAATCTACGCACCACGAACGAGCGCACGACCATATCGGCCCGAGTCGCCACCCAAAGCAGCCCCGCCCCCACTATTGCCCGCGACATCGCTGATCATCTGCGATCCGCACACCCCGACAAATCCGCACGCATCACGGTGCAAATCGCGAGCATCACCATCTGAGGAACACCCTCCGCCCGGGGTCCGAACATTTTTGTGACGGAGCAGGCCCTGTCGTGCTCTTCATATGTGAGCGGCACCGCCGTCTCGTGCGACAGGCCCGTCACTCCCTGCGCGCGCCCACCATCCGACTGATAGGGCCCATGGGAAACCTTTACTACAGCAACAGCGACGCCATCATCGACGATCGCCTCCTGCACTACATCCAAGTCATCGCCGCGACCAAGCTCCGCCGCGGCGAGAACTTCACCCTCACCCTGACCCAACGTGCCAACCCCGAACCTCGCATCACAATCTGGATGAACCCCAACATCCCCCTCCGCTTCACCTACACCACACCCGAAGCAACACCCCTCGTAGGCGCATACCTCCAGCAACTCGCCGCCCAAGCAAACAGCACCAGCGGCCTCATAATCGACCTCGACCACTGGACCGAACCCGCCCCCGCTCAGCAAGCACACGCCGCAGCTCGGTGAAGGCCAGCCCCGGCAGGCGCGACTACATGTCCTTCGACAACCGTATTGGAGCGAAACCGATCGGTTTTGCACTGCTGGCACGGTTAGCGTCCGCTGCGCTGGCGGCCTATGGGTAGCGTGCGCAGCCAGTACTCACCGAGCTGGACGGTCACGGCCTTCGTGATCTCGCTGAAGAGTTGTTGTTGGCGGCGCACCTCTGTGACTACCTGCAACAGCGCGCATGTCAGCTCGTGGAGGAATCTTCGAGCTAGCAGCTGTTGCGATTGTACATTGATGGGCGGCGTCCACGATGTCGTACGATCGGCTGGCGGAAGAACGATCCGCCAGGGAGATTGAAGAGGCAGCAGGGTGCCGTTTCGCAGTAAAGACACGCTGAGCGCGTGGCTCGATGAGTTTGCCGCAAGCGGGACTGGCGGAGGCGCTGTCGCGTTCGTTGCCGATCAGGATCCCGTCGATGGCGTCGACAGCGGCCTGGTCATCTTTCCTTTGGCAAACGCAACAACGTCCGTGTACCTGGCACCGATTGCTGTGGGCGTACCTGACTGGCGCGTCACTTTCGAGGCACAGCCTGAGGTGACGGAGCTATCCCCAGACTCCGTTTACGATCTGTGCCGTGAGATCTCCCACGCCGCAGACTTGTGCGCGTTTCTCCAGCGCAAGTCCGTTGAGCATATGGCTCAACTTGCGGCCGAGGCGCAGAGCTAACTAGGCGACGGCCCGGTCGACACGTGCAGCCTCTTCACGCGCGGCCAGCGTGGCGTGGCGAAGGAAGTCGGCGAAATCGGCCTCGACCTTGGGGTCCAGGTGCGCGATGAGCTGGCGGCACGTGGCATCGAACAGCGCCAGTTGTGACCACGGCTCCTTCTCGATGTCGACCGCCAGGTGGATGTGGTTGACGCGGCGGTCCACCTGGTCAGCTTCGCGGCGCAGAATTTCGCGGCGCACGAGCCGTTCGACCATCGTGGTGATGCCGGCAGACGTGACACGCAGATAGCTGGCCAGCTCTGAGGGTCGCGCTCCGGGGTTCTTTGCGAGGTAAGACATGGCGTTGGCCTCGAGCTCGTTGACGCCGAGCTGCTTTCGAGCACGCGCCGCCGCGGCATCACGTTCCTGGGAGTAGAACGTCAGCGCCGCCGAGAGCGGCGATGTGTCGCCTGTTTCTACCGTCATGGACCCGTTCCCTACGTTGCGTATGTCTCGAAGCACTATACCTAACCATCTAACCTTCCGCCGGTGATGATTACGCCTGGTAGTCGTCAGCAGCAGTGACACTCAACTGGATTACCTAACTGTGTTTACAATCTGCTACGTTGATCATCACCGGGGTTGACAGCCCAAGACCTAATGGAAGGAAGGCCGCCATGACTAGCAACGCGTTCGCTTGGGGACAACCTTCACGTCTGCGTCGGCAGACGTTCGTTCCCTCTCGCACCGCTGTCGCGGCCCAACGGTGGTACATCGGCGTGACCGCTGCGGCCGTTGTGGTTTCTGCGACCGCCGTGGGCGTCGTCGCCCCCCTCTTTTTCTGATTCACCCCCGCACCCCTCACCGCAAGGAGTCATCATGGGAAAGCTCTTCTACAGCTCGGACCCCCAGGCCATCGAGATCGACGATCGCCTGCTGCAGTACCTGCAGGTCGTTCTGTCCACCAAACTCCGCCGCAACGAGTCCTTCACCATCACGTGGACGGACACAGAGGCCGCGCACACGCGGACGACGCTGTGGGTGCAGCCTGCAATCTCCATGCGCTTTGAGTATGCCAGCGCCGAGCCGCAACGCCTGTCCGGCGGCTACCTCCGCCAGCTCGCTGACCAGGCTGCGATGTCGTCCGGGCTGATGCTGAATGCCGCCACCTGGCAGCAGCAGGAAGATGCTCACCGCGTGCAGCTCGCCGCCGCGGCGTAACGACACCGCATACTCATAACGGCCCGCCCCTCTGGGGTGGGCCGTTTTCCTTCCCTCGCCGACCTCAAGGACTCGCCATGCCATTCCACAGCAAGAACACCCTCGAGCATTGGGTGGCAGAATTCATCGCCGCCCGCGGCGCCGGCGAGGATGTCCGCGTTGCAATCCAAGAAGGCCACGGGGGCCAGGACACCGGGCTTGTCGTCATGCCCCTGGAGAACGCCCCCAACACCGTCTGGATCGAACCGCGCGAAAACGATGAAGACCTCGCGTGGCACGTACTGATTGAACCTTCCACCGAGGCTCTGGATCTGACCAGCTTCGAACTCAACGCCCTCACTCACGAGCTTCAGGTTGCGGCCGAGCTGTGCGCGTTCTTGCAAGAGAAGTCGCTGGGCCACTTCGAGCCCGATATGGAGCCGAAGGCAGAACCGGAGACGGCTGCCACCGAGTAGGCGCTCACTCCCGCACAACGCTGTGGATGCAGCCGGCCACTCGATTCGATTGATCTGCGCCAGCGCCGAGCCGCAGCATCTGTCCGGCTACCTGCGTTAGCTCGCTGATCAGGCTGGGATGTTGAGCTCGGGGCCTGATGCGCACCCGCGCCTGCACCTAGTGGTCAGAGAGATGCGGCGCAATCCCCGTTCCGCTTCCCCTGCGGGATGCCACGATCTCGCCGTCCGGCACGCAAAGGAGCGGCTTATGTTCGGCGCAAGAGGATCCAACGCACCCACGACGTGGAAACACATCGAGAATGACTTCGTGATGGGCGCCTGTGCCCACCAACTGTTCGGATACATCACCCGAAGCCCCAGCGACGAGTGGACCGCCTTCGACAGCGACTCCCGCCCCATCGGACACTTCACCCCTCTCGACGCCGCGAAAACTGCCCTTTGGACTACACACCAACCAACCCACCACAAGCAATGCACATCTCGCATAAACCGCTGGTGGAACCGTCCGAGCAGGCAAGCACCCACACCCTCGGCGATGGCCTTGTCAGGCGGAGTAAGCCGCTAACGTCCGCCGCCGGCGCGGCAGCCTCCGCCACGACGTGAAGACCCACCGGGCTGGAAGGCGGTACGAAACCCATCGGTTTTGCACCAACAGGATGTACCGTCGGTTGACCTGGCCGTTACCCCGAAGGAGGCGGTGCGGTCGAGGCCCGATACACGAATTCTGTGTCACAGAAGGTTGTGCGGAACTCGTCTTCATCACCGTCGATGCGGCGCAGTAGTTCGGTTGCCGCACTTTGTTTCATCCCCAATACCGGTTGAGAGACGACCGACAGTTCAGGGCTCACGAGCCTGGTCCATTCGAGGTTGTCGAACCACATCAGGGAAACCTCGTCTGGAATGGAGATGCCAAGTGTCTTCAGAGCCCTGAAAGTGGCAACTGTCATGACGCTGTCTGGGGAGAACAATGCCGTCGGCCGGTCGTTTGAGAACTGGGACAGGACGGCCGAGAAGGCGCGATCGGCTGAGTGCCCGTCGCTAGAGAGAGGTTGAGCGGGTCTACCGGGATGCCCGCTTTGCGTAGGGCACGCAGGTACCCAACGATTCTGGCGCCGTTTTGGCGAAGCAGACTGGTATTGATGGAGGGCCATGAGCGAGCGTCGTCCAGCAGCTCCATGAGAAACGAGGCGCGAGCTTCAGATACGAGCGCAATTTTTCGGTGTCCGAGCTCGATTAGGTGCGTCACAGGGCGAGATCGTTTGGCCGGTACCCAAGCGTGTCAGCTGCAGCCGGCGGGGAATCATCGGCGGCGCCGCTGCCACCACTTTCTCCGGGGCTGCGGTTCAGGTGTCGACGGCTTTCGTGGAGAAGGGGCGTCGGAGCTATCGGGTGCTTCAGCGAGGCGGATTTGGCGGCCCTCCTCCACGTCGCTGGACTCTTTCTCATCCTGCTTCTTGCTTTTTCGGGTGTCACGGGCGGGAAGTTGAATGTCCTCTTCGGCGACGATGCCACCTTGCAGCTGGCGGCCGCGTTCCAGTTCGGCGTCGAACTCTGCGCCGAACAGGAGCGCGAGGTTAGCGATCCACAGCCAAAGCAGGAAGATGATGACCCCGGCGAGCGAGCCGTAGGTGCGGTCGTAGTTGGAGAAATTGACCACGTAAAACCCGAAGCCGGCGGTGGCGATGCCAAGGACCACGATGGCGATGGCCGCGCCGAGGCTGATCCACCGGAACCTCGGCTGTTTGGCGTTGGGGGTGGCGTAATACAGCACCGCGACGAGGAACACGATGATGAAAAGCATGATTGGCCACTTGGCGACGTCCCATGCGATCTGCACGCCCCGACCGAGACCGAGAGCGTTACCGATCGCCGTGGTGACATCGCCGGAAAGAACGAGGCCAAGGGCCACGAGGGCGAGCGCGACCACCGCGATGACGGTGACAAGCAGCTGCATTGGACGCAGCTTCCAGAACGGTCGGCCCTCGTCGATTTCGTAGATGCGGTTCATGGCACGGCTGAACGCGCCTACGTACCCGGACGCTGACCACAACGCAAGCGCGATACCGGTGATCAATGCGATACCCGCGCCTCGGGAGGAGGCGATCTGTTCGATCGGTTCGCGGAGGGTGGAGGCGGCGTCGGGGGCGACGTCTTGAATAATGCCGAGAATGGCGGCGGCCGCGGCGTCGCCCTGGCCGACAACACCGAGCACGGAGAAGATCGCGATCAGCGCTGGGAACAGGGCGAGGACGGCGTAGTAGACCAGACCGGCGGCGGCGTCCGTGCATTGGTCAGCAGAGAATTCCCGCACTGTTTTTCGCAGCACATACTTCCACGACCGCTTCGTCAGCTGGGTGGGGGAGTCCGGCTTCTTTGCGGCGTCCGGGTGCGGAGCACCCGTGTTGGTGTTGGTGGCTGCTTTTCGCTTCAGCATGTGATCCCGTGAATCCTGTGAGTGACCGCAACCTGTCTTGGCGCGGACACTTCAGTGTTCAACACCGGGTGCCACGGGTGAGGGGCCTTGCCTGTCGGCAGAGCGCGCCGATATGCACTCCCTTGGCCGCCGGCCGGTGGTGCGAGAGTAACCCGGTCGTGGAGCGCGTCAGTGCAGGACGACGAGTTGCGTCAGGTCGTCAGAGGGCAGGTTGTCGGCAACGGCTGTGACTTGCATGTCTGTCAGATCGATGCGGCCCGAGATGACGGTGAGGAAGGCGGAATCCGCGGCGTCTCAGTCGGTAGCGATCCACAAGAGCGTCGATCGGGGTGCGAGGGTGGTCGCGTCGACAACGTGTTGTCCCCCCTCGACCCATACCTCGGCGACGGCGTGAAAATCCACCGGGTCCAAGCCCGGGTCGTACATGGACACGAGACGTGAACCGATCCCGGTTCTCTGCCGCTCCTATGCGGGCGCCAGCACCGGGCGGGATGGCGTTTCGTGGTTGCCTTCGCGTTCCTGTTCGGGATCGTCGCGGCGCTGTTCATCGACACCACAGGAAGCATCTGGCCAGCGATCATCCTCCACGCCGGCTTCGACACCGTCTGGTTCATCCTCACCCCACGCTCTCCGGTCCTCACCGACCTCGTCAGCATCGCCGTCTGCGCCGCTCTGGCCGTACTGCTGGAAAATCTGCGCAGGCTCGCCTCTGCCGCAGCCACCCCGACACGCAACCGCTGACGCCGGCAAAGTGGCGACCCTTCGACAACAGCATCCCGAAATCGGCGGTCCCCCCTCGAAACTCACATCGCCCGCTCGGAGCCCCGCTGTGTCACCGTCGCGAGGGTCGCCGCCACACGGACAGCGGCGCGGGTTTGCTTCCCGCTGCGAACTGACAATCCGAGTCAGAGCCGCGACTTGAAGCGCCCTGGGTCTGCTGGAGACTCGCGCCATTTGATTCCGACCAGCAGATTGCGGTCGTTGGGGGCAGCATAGAACGCGTTCTCGAACTCGGCGGGCGGGACGTCGCCGAGGTAGCCGTGGAGGCGCTGGGTGTTGTGCCAGTGCACCCATCTGAGGGTCGCGAGCTCGAGGTCCTCGACCGTACGAGACGGGCGGGGCCGCGGACAAGTTCGGTCTTTTAGTAGCCGTTCGCAGTCTCGGCTAGGGCGTTGTCATACGCGTCGCAGATCGATCCGATGGACGCGGCGAAGCCTTCCGGCGCGAGCGTCTCGCGAACGACACTCTCGTAGATTGCGAGCCCGCGTCGCTGTGATGTATTAGACCGTCCACGGCCGGGTGACCGGCAAGGTCGCGTCGCCACAAGCCCATTCGCAGCGCAGTGTTACCGGCGGGGTCGTCTTCACGGTTGCGGCGTGCCAGCCCACGATCGCGCGAGTAGCAGTCGATCATGAACGACACGTAAGCGAACCCCGCCCACGTCGTGACATAAGTGAAATCCGTGGACCAGCGGCGGTTCGGCGCCTCGGCGGTGAAGTCCCGATCGAGCAGATCCGGGGCACGATCGGCATGACGATCCGGGATCGTGGTCCGCACCCGCCGCCCCCGGACCAGACTGGTCAGCCCGAGATCGCGCATCAGCCGGTCCACCTGCCGCTTGGATACCACCAGGCCGCTGCGCCGCAGGTGAGCGGTCATCTTCCGCCGCCCATATAACCCTTCCGTGTGCCCGCTGTGGACAGGAGCGCGTCGATGACCACCGCGTCCGCGCGCGCCCGCGCACTGGGTTCGGCCCGTTTCCAGGCCCGATGGGTCCGCGCGGCGACCTGCACGCCCCGCTCCCGCAGGACCTGGCAGACTGACTCGACCGCGCGGTTCTTGGTTCGCTGCTCGTCGATGAACGCGACGATCAACGCCGACGGGGGTCGAGACCCCCGGCAGGCAGTCGACACGTATCGCGCATTCAGCAGCTTCCTGCTCGGCCAATTGCGTCTTGAGCCCGCCGTCCGCGGTGCAGAAATAGGCCCCGCCGAGGAGCCGCTCGACGAGGACGACCCCCCTGCGCCCGAAGGCGATGTGCAGTCGGGCCACCTCGAGCACGCGCCCGAGGTGGCCCGACTGTGCGGACTCCTCAGCGAGGATCGCGTAGACAAAGAATTCGAAGTTTCGCTCGAGTCGCTTTTGGAGCGCCTGGATCGCGCTTACTCCCAGTGACCGGCCCCGCGTGGAGCGTCCATTGGGGCGCGTTACCGAGGCGCAAAATGCTGAGCGGGCCAGCCCGGCACGCCGGACCGACCCGCCCAGCAGGAGGGAAATGTCAGATCTGCGGCGGCTGCGCGGGGCGCTGCGGCGGCTGGGCGGAACGCCGCTGCGAGCTAACGGCATCTTGTACCTGCTGCCCGGCCTGCTTGGCCTGGTCCGCGACGGAGGGGGCGTTGCGAGCCTCCTGCTGAATCTTCGGGGCTTCCTCCTCCGCCTTGGTCAGCAGGGCCTCCCAGCGCTGCTGCATCGGCCTGATGAGGCCACCGCCGGCGCCGACGATGATGACACCGGCGATGATCGCGAGAACAGTGACGAGGATGGGCGTGGTGACGGTCGTTGCTACCTCAATCTGGTTCAGCGCCGCCGTCACACCCAGGAACAGGATGAACACGGCGACGATGTTGCCGAGGATTTTGCCGTAGGACAGTCCGCTCAGGGTGTTCTGGATGAGGCCCTTGGCGCCGGCGGCGATCGCCGAGGCGATGACGACGATGATGATGGCGACGATGATCTTCGGCAGGAACGAGATAATTCCGGCGAGCAGGTCACTGACGGGGTTCGGTCCGAACACACCGAAGGCGAACTGCAAAACGAACAGCACCAGCGCGTAGTAGACGATCTTGGCGACGATGTCGGATGCGTCGAGTTTCGACTTTGCGAGGGCCTTCTTCACGCCACCACGCTCGACGAGACGATCGAAGCCGACCTTCTCGAGCAGCTTCTCCAGAGCCTTGGAGATGAGTTTGGCGACGATGAGCCCCACGATGAGGATGACGAGGAACAGCAAGGCCAGGGGCACGAACGAGATGACCGCGGCCAATCCGTTCTGCAGAACAGCGGGGAAATCCATGAGAGAACCCTTTCGTGAAGAGGCGAAGACGCCCAGGGGGATGAGTATCGCCCTCATAGGGCGCTTACGACGTAAGACTGGCAGTGAGGTTGAGGGTCTCCCGAACGGATGCGCATCGCACGCCGTTGTGGTAAATGGCCAGAGGAGGGCATCCAGCACATGGGGGTGGGGCGAGCACCGATTCGGGTGCTTGGCAATTCGTGTGCCCATCCAACGAATAGGTGTGTGGTCAGAACTCCTAACCGGAAGGCGCTGACATGTCGACTCGCAACACCTCGGCCGAAGCATCCACGACCTGGGACTCGCCGCGTGGCTTGGAGGAACACTCATGGGAGCGGTCGGCCTAAACGGCGGCACCTCCGGCGCAGCTAACCCCGCGGAGCGGCTGAAGCTTTCCTCCGCGGGGTGGGCGCGGTGCGGTTGTCAAGCGTCGGCTCTTCTGCTCAGGTAGCCGCAACGACCAGTTTGATCGCCGCAGCAAGGTATTCCGCGGACGCGCCGACGCCGTTCTCGGCAACTTGTGCAGGAGTTCCAGCGGCGACGACTGCGCCGCCATCATCGCCGGCGCCGGGTCCGAGGTCGATGACGTAGTCGGCTGCTGCCACCACCCGCATGTCGAGTTCCACCGCGACGACGGTGTTTCCTGCGTCGACGAGAGTTTGCAGATGCGTCACGAGCCGGTCAGCGTCAGCGCAGTGCAGGCCCGAAGTTGGTTCGTCGAGAACATACAAGGTGTCCCCTCGTTGTGCGCGCTGTAGCTCGCTTGCGAGCTTCACGCGTTGTGCCTCACCTCCAGAGAGCTCGGTTGCCGGTTGTCCGAGTCGCAAGTATCCGAGACCCACGTCTGACAGTGCAGCTAGTGAGCGGGTGATGTCGTCTTCCCCGTCAAAGAACGGGTGGGCTTCCTCAACGCTCATCGCAAGCACGTCAGCGATGGTGCGCTCCCGCCAAGTGATCTCAAGGGTCGAGGCTTTGTACCGGGTCCCGTGACAATCGGGGCATTCGGTGTACACGGATGGGAGGAAGAGTAGCTCGACCATCACGGACCCTTCGCCCTCACAGGTGGGGCAGCGGCCGCCGGAGACATTGAAGGAGAAACGGCCGGGCTTGTACCCACGCGAGCGAGCCTCGGGCGTCTCAGCGAAGCGTCTACGGACGTGGTCGAACAAGCCCGTATATGTTGCAACGTTCGATCGGGGGGTTCGGCCGATGGGTCGTTGATCGATGTTGACAACCCGCCGGACCCCCTCGAGAGAGCCGTCGAGGACACCGTCGAGCCGCTCTGGGGTATCGGCAAGGAGCAGCTCGTCGCCGGTCGGTTCGTCCTCCACCGGAATGCTCTGACCGAGGCGATCACCGACGAGAGCCGGGAGGGCCTGGCTAACCAAGCTCGACTTGCCGGAACCCGAGACTCCGGTAACCGCGGTGAAAACACCCATGGGAATGTCGATGGAGACGCCGTGCAGGTTGTTACGAGTCACGTCTTTCAAGTGGAGCCACCCGCGCGGGTCGCGAGGGGTGTGCGGGGGCAGTCCACTGCCACCGAATAGGTAGCCGCGTGTCACTGAGTCCTTGACGTCGGCAAGCCCATCGGTAGGACCGCTGTAGAGAACGCGGCCGCCATGCTCGCCCGCGCCGGGGCCGATGTCCACGAGCCAGTCCGCGTGCCGCATGACATCGACGGAGTGTTCGACGACGAACAGGCTGTTTCCGCTTCTCTTGAGCCCGTCGAGGATCTTCAAGAGCGCTGTCACGTCTTGTGGGTGAAGGCCTGCGGATGGTTCATCGAGGACATAGACGACGCCGAACAGGTCGGAGCTGAGCTGTGTGGCGAGCCTGATTCGTTGCAACTCGCCACCCGACAGGGTCGGGGTGGTTCGACTTAACGACAGATACCCGAGGCCAAGATCGGTCAGTGGGCGGAGTCGCTCGATCAGCCCGGAAGCGAGCCTGGACGCAGCGGCGCGCTTCTCCGGCGAACGGTTTGCGGTGCGGCGCACATCGGATGCGGCGGCGTGCGCGGACCCTCCGGCGGCGATGCGCTGCTCCGTGGCTGCGCGACGGGAATTGGCATGAAGCACAGCACCATTCGGAACGGTCTCGGCCTGTTGCGCTCCCGCAACAACGTCGGAGAGCATGTCAGCAAGCTCTCGAAGCGGCAACTGCGAGAACTCCGCGATGTCCAGGCCCTCGAACGTGACCGAGAGCGCTTCAGGCTTCAGCCGCTTCCCGTGACAAACCGGGCATAGGGCAGCGTCGAGGTACTGCGCGACGCGGCGCTTCATCGACGCGCTCTTCGAGTTCGCGAATGTGTCCAACACATACCGGCGGGCTCCGACGAAGGTGCCCGAATAGCTCGGCTCGACCCCGGCCTTGGTCGCGGCGCGAGCCTCAGCAAGCGTCAACCGGGAGTGGACCGGAACGAACGGGGTCTCATCCGTGTAAAGGATCCAGTCCCGGTCTTTTCGTGGCAGATCTTTCCATGGCACGTCAACGTCATAGCCGAGGGCCACTAACACGTCGCGGAGCTGGTGTCCGTGCCATGCCGTCGGCCAGGACGCGATCGCGCGCTCCCGGATCGTGAGCGACGGATCCGGCACCATCCGCTCCTCGGGCACCGCGTAGACACGACCAATGCCGTGACACTCCGGGCAGGCCCCCTGCACCGTGTTCGCAGAAAAATCCTCCGCGTAGAGCATCGGCTGCCCATCCGGATAGTCCCCGGCGCGGGAGTACAGCATCCGCACGAGACTGGACACCGTGGTGATGCTTCCCACCGTGGACCGGGCACTGCGTCCTCCACGCTGCTGCTGCAACGCCACGGCCGGCGGCATCCCGGTGATGGAGTCCACATCGGGAACGCCCGCCTGATCGATCAGACGGCGAGCGTACGGCGCCACCGACTCCAGATACCGTCGCTGCGACTCCGCGTACAGCGTCCCAAACGCCAACGATGACTTCCCGGAACCCGACACACCCGTGAACACCACTAGCGAATCCCGCGGAACGGAGAGGTCCACATTCCGCAGGTTGTGCTCCCGAGCACCCGAGACCCGAACCAGCGCGTCGGCGGCGGGTGAAGAATCAGACGAAGTCATGACCGGATCGTACTGACCTGTGAGCAGCTTTGCTGTGTGTCGTCGTTTTCGCTCCGATCGGTGTCGGGTTAGACCACGGGTGACCGCTGGTGGGAATCATCTCGACGTTGCAATAAGCTGCGCCCGATTGCGCGCGCCGATCTTCCGGAGAAGGTTCGACACATGGAACTTCACCGTGTTGACGGAGATGAGGAGCTCTTCCGCGATTTCGGCATTGCGCGCTCCCGATACGAGAAGCCGTAACACATCTCGTTCGCGTATGGAGAGTTGTGAGAATTCCGGAAGTGGCCCGGGTTCCGCCGGCGGATCGAGGGGAAGCCGGATGTCGACTGAGGACCCCCAGCCGGGTGTTGAGGAGACCGCAATCGCGCCGTCGAGGGCTGTGACGCGTTCGACGATTGGGCGGATCGAGTCGTCGTGTGCGGAAAGTTCGCCGGCCCCGTCATCTCGGATGCTGATCAGGAGATTTAGGCCGTCGCAGTCCCACTGGATGCGCACCCGCCGAGCCTGGCTGCGATCCGCGAGTGCGAGCACCGAGCTGCGGACGATGGCGCGCGCCGCGTGCGCGACCTCTCCTGGGAGTGCCCGACCGGTCGCGGGCGGCTCAACGAACTGCACGTCGAGATCGCCGAACCGGACGAGTGGGAGGAGGTCGCTCTGCAGTCGGGCGAACGCACCGACGACGGGTTCGAGGATGCTGCTGCGTTCCTGATCGGTAACAGCGCGCAGCCCGATTAAGGCGCTCGTTGCCGCCTCGATCGCCATGTTGCGTGCTGCGCGGTCATCGAGGCGGGGCGATCGCAGAAGCGCGAGCATAGATTCAAGCGTGATCGCCTGCCGGTCAGCATGCTCGGCGACGATTCGGGCGTGGTCGGCGACATGCTGACGTGACGCGGGCGACGACAGTTCGGTAAAGTCCACGGTGACAACCTATCCACTCAGGTAGGCCCATGCCTACGGGTAGGTGGACCTGCTCCTTTGCGGGGGAGCCAACGTGGCTGACGGCCGTGATGATAGGGCGATGGATGTCCTCGAAACCGGTGTGGGTAACTCGCTCAGCCGCATCGCCCGCGAACTCGAACTCGCCACAGACAGACTGATCGCTCGCGACCGGGCGGGATTGGCGGAGCTCGCGGATATCGTCGGCGCTGCTCCGCGAGTCTTCGTGCTGGGTGCAGGCCGATCGGGGCTCGCGCTGCGAATGACCGCGATGCGACTCATGCATCTTGGTCTAGCCGTCCACGTCGTCGGGGAGGTCACCGCTCCTGCGATCGAACCAGGTGACTTGCTCCTCGCTGCCAGCGGTTCCGGAACGACGGGCGGCATCGTGCGCGCGGCACAGACTGCCGTCGATGCTGGCGCCCGGGTGGCGGCTATTACAACAGTCCCCGACTCTCCGCTCGCAACGCTGGCAGCCGTCACGGTAGTCGTGCCGGCAGCAGACAAGCTTGATCGCTCTGGAGCGGCATCTGAGCAGTATGCGGGCAGTCTCTTCGAGCAATTGGTCGTTGTCCTCGGCGACGCGCTTTTCCACACACTCTGGCGCCGCTCCGGCTTGACCGCTGATGAGCTCTGGCCTCGCCACGCAAATCTCGAATGACTCAAACCACTGCACGAAAGGAATCCAAATGAAACTGCAGTTTGCCATGGACACCCTCTCCACCGAGGCCGCCCTCGAACTCGCTGCTGCCGCCGCGCCGCACGTCGACATCCTCGAGCTCGGTACCCCGCTTATCAAGAGTGCTGGCCTTTCGGCGATCACCGCGATCAAGAAGGCCCACCCCGACAAGGTCGTCTTCGCCGACCTCAAGACGATGGATGCCGGCGAGCTCGAGGCTGACATTGCCTTCACTGCGGGTGCCGATCTCGTGACGGTCCTCGGTAGTGCCGGTGACAGCACGATCGCCGGTGCCGTGAAGGCGGCGAAGAAGCACGGTAAGGGCGTTGTCGTCGATCTCATCGGCGTCAGCGACAAGGCGCAGCGTGCGAAAGAGGTCGTTGCACTTGGAGCAGAGTTCGTCGAAATGCACGCAGGCCTCGACGAGCAGGCCGAAGAGGGCTTCACCTTTGCCACCCTGCTCGAGGACGGCAAAGCTTCGGGCGTGCCGTTCTCAGTCGCAGGCGGCATCAATAGCTCGACGATCGCTTCGGTGCAGGAATCTGGTGCGCAGGTGGCTGTGGCGGGAGGCGCGATCTACGGCGCTCCCGATGTCGGTGCTGCCGCCGCGGAACTCCGCGCAGCCATCGTCTGACGACCTAGGGCGTGTCTGACAGACGCCGGGTCCAGGCGATGACGGCGTTGAGATCACTGCAGCGCGATAGACGATCGCATGCTTGTCGTAGCGGGTGGCGAGTCCACGCCATTACTTGAGGTGGCGGTAGCAGCGTTCGATGACGTTACGGCCCTTGTAGTCGGCGACATCGAACCTGACGGATCGTCCGCCGCGCGACCGGCAGCGCTTGCGGTGGCCTTGCTGGTCGGACGGTTCGGGGATCGCGGCCTTGATGCCGCGGGCGCGCAGGTGCCCGCGGCATCGCGCGGGATACGTACGCCTTATCGCCCCGGACCGCGTCGGGTCGGGTGCGGGGGTGGCCGACGAGACGAGCGACAGGTCGGTGCCCCATCAGCGGCAGGAACATCGGCGAGTCGCCGGCCTGCCCCGCTGTCAGCAACGCGACCAGCGGGAGGCCGTTGCCATCGACGAGCTAGTGGATCGTCGTCGACAGGCCGCCGCGGGAGCGGCCGACCGCCTGGCCAGGCGGCTCGACGTCCCGATTCGTGTGATTCGATCCGGCCCCCTGTCAGGCGCTTCGTGTTCGTCGCGTGCTGATGCGCAAGAGCGATCGGTGGAATCCACCGACAGCGACCAATCCACCAGCCCCGCCTCGTCCGCGACGGCGGTCAGCGCCGCGAGCACCGCGACCCACGTGCCTTCCGTGGCCATGCGGTGATGCCAGTTCCACACGGTCTGCCACGGCCCGAACAGTCCCGCCGGGAGGTGACCCATGAGGAGAACGTGGCGAAACTCGACCAGCTGGAGTAGTGGCGGCACGTAGAATCCGGGACTGGGTTCCGGCACAAGACACGCCGCTTCGCGCTCTGGCGGAGCGCCGGTTCGGACAGTTGTAGCGGAATCGTTCGTTTCCGGTGCCTCGTCGTGGATTAGAGGATTCCAACAGTTCTGTTCCGAGCTGTCCGAGGATGTTGAAGATAGCGCACCTATGCGTACATCTTCATCGTGCGAGGTATACGTGCATCCCGAAGCCAGCCGGATCGCTCGCGGTCAATCGCGGTAGGCGTACACGGCGAGGGACCGGCTTGTGGGCGCGTCGTCGTTCGCTTCGCTCCACCGCGCGAAGGGCCCAAGCGGACTCCTCTGGTCTCGTGACGGGCGTTCACTCCGGGTACCTGTGAATCCGTCGACACGCTGTCCTGAGACGCGGGACCGAAATTCGTAGTGTGGTCAAGCAGAGGTTTCCCGAGGATCGGCTTCGGCCGCCCTGACCTGACCGCCTTCGCGTCTTATCCCAATCGGCTCTGATCGGGTCTGCCGATCCTTTCGACGAGAACGCAGCGACATCACAGCCACCCAACCCCGACCGTCCGCGAAGCCGGGACACGTCACATGGCCTGTGCTGCGGGCGTGTCGAGGTGGGTCGTCCACGGGCGACGCGGGAGCGTCGACGCGACGTGCTGAGAGGTGGTTCCAGTCGAGCACTAGCACACCGGCTACAGGCATTGCGATAGGTCAGGAACGGCGTCGCTCCCTACGCAGGAGGGAGCGCAGAGTCTCGACGTTCGCGTAGCCGACCCGTAGCGCGATCTCGGCGGAGGTGAGGTCCGTGGTTGCTGAAAGGTGCCGAGCTCGTTCGATGCGAAGCCGTTGGACGAAGCCGAGCGGAGTGAGGTTGAGCGCCGCACGGACTCGTCGTTCGAGGGTGCGCCGGCTGGTGCCGAGCGACTGCGCGACGACGGCGACGTTGAACGGTTCGTCCAGGCGGGCGCGCACGAAGCGTTCGAACTCGACGACGATCGGGTCCTCGTGCCGGAGATGTTCGTAGGCGACGAAGGCCGCCTGCGACGGGCGCTCGTCGATGAGGAGAAGCTTGGCGACATGTTGGGCCAGGTCGGGGCTGATCGATCGCACGAGTGAGAGCGCGAGGTCGATGTGGGCGAAGGCGGCGCCGGCGGTGACGAGGTTCCCGTCGGCCACGACCATGGTGTCGAGATCGAGGGCGACGGTCGGATAGCGCTTCAGGAACTCCGGCCCCAGGAACCAGCTGGTCGTCGCCCGCCGATGATGCATCCGTCCGGTCTCGGCGACAGCGAACACGCCGGTGCACGCCGCGGCGATCCGGGTGGTCGCCTCGTCGAGGCGCCCGAGCGAGGCGATGACCGAACGAGCATCTCGGCTCTGGAGGGCGTCGTTGGTAGCGGCGGCCGTGAGGGTTCCAAGCGCAGGGACGACGACCACGTCGAACTCTCCGGACTCCGACAGCGGGTGGTCCACCGACAGGGTCATCGATGCCGTCGTGGTCACTCGCCGTTTCGGTCCGAGGATGGCGAGTTCGATCGGGTCGATCCGCGGGTCGACATCGCCGCGAGCTCCGTCGGCCACCCGCACGATGTCGATGATCGACGCGATAGCCGAACCGAAGCAGCCGTCGATCGCGATCAGTCCGATACGCATGACGTAAACAATAGCAATACTGCCGTATACGCCATTCCCTACCGGCCCTCGCTCGTCATACGCTGAACTCGTCCTACGAAGAACCCCGATTTCAAGGAGAGTCCCTCATGTCCACACCCGCATCACTTCCGTATGCCTTCGTCGCCAAGATCGTCGCGGCCGATGGACAGCACGACGCGCTCGCCGATCTGCTCGCCAGCGCTGTCGCACTCGCCAACGAAGAAGTAGGAACGATTGTCTGGTTCGCGGTCAGGACCCACGCCGACACCTTCTGGATCTTCGATGCATTCCCCGACGAGGCCGCTCGCGACGCCCACGCCAACGGCGCCATCGTCGCAGCCCTGACGGACAATCAGCACCTCCTCAGCGCAGCACCCGAGATCATGGCGGCCGACGTCCTCGCGTCCAAGCTCCCGTAGTCCGCCAACGCACGTCCGCAACGCGAACACAACACGAGCGCTGTCGGTCACAAACTCAACAGGCAAACCAACGGGCGGCTCTGGAGCGGCTCGAGCCACAAAGCGCACGCCACACTCGAAGGAGCAATTGATGCCATCTATTCCTACATTGTCGTTGGACGACGCCAAACGTGTCATCGCGGCAGCAGAAGCTGAATCCAGCACGCAGGGTCAGCCCAGTAACATCGCCGTCGTCGATGCCGGCGGCAATCTCGTCGCTCACGTACGGATGGACGGAGCGTGGCTGGGCAGCATCGACATCTCGATCAACAAAGCTTTCACGGCCCGAGCGTTCGACACAGCCACCAAAGACCTCGGCGACCTCGCCCAACCCGGTGAGCAGTTTTACGGCATCAACGCCTCCAACGACGGTCGGGTGATGATCTTCGCCGGTGGCATCCCGCTCGAGCGCGACGGCCAGGTCGTCGGCGCCGTCGGCGTCAGCGGAGGAACCGGCGTCCAAGACCAGGCCGTCGCCGAAGCCGCCGCCAGCGCCTTCTGAGACCGACCCGCACCGAACCCGGCCCCCGGCCGGCACGGGGCTGGATGCGTGCGTCGTCGACGTAGACGGTCACGGCTCGGACCTGACGGCCAACCAGCACCTCCTCGGCGCAGCACCGAGATCATGGCGGCCGACGTCCACGCGTCCAAGCTCCCGTAGTCCGCCAACGCACGAGACGATCGCGCCCCTCCGAGCCGTAGCCAGGTCGCGACGCAACGCCACGCTGCGTTGCCGAGCGGTGCGAGGCCTATCGACACACGGACAGGATGCCGGCCGCGAGGGGTCCGTCGCAGAGGAGAGCGACGTCGGTGTCGGGCAGAGCCGTGAGTCCAGCGCATCGCGCGACCACCAGAACCGAACAGCCCCTGACCTGCGTTTCCGCAGGTCAGGGGCTGTTCGCCGGAGCCCCCCGTGGGAATCGAACCGACGACCTCATCACGTCGGCTTTGCGTCTATCGCTTGATGCGCCCACTGGGCAAACGAGCCGCTGACCTGCGCAAACGCCGAGCGTGGGGGACACCGCCATCCGGTGGTGACCGACGACGACCGACCAGTACCGACCGTTTCACCGGAGCTTGCGGCGGCGCCGAAGCCGAGCAAGCTCCATTCCTTTAGCTCACCGCGCCCTCCTCCTCGCCGGTCCCGTCGTCGTCGAAGACGTTTCGGGGGTCTTCTGAGACGACGGTGTAGGTCGGCCGGGACGCGTTGGTCCGCAGATAGACGTGGAGGTCTCCCGACGACGGAGGTTCCTACGCCATCCATCCGAAAGACCTCGACGTGACCGACGCTACCCCGCCGGCCGGCTTCGGCCGCCCTGACCTGACCTGACCGCCTTCGCTCGACTCGACGGCCTCGGTCTGAGCGTGACCGGACAACGACTTGAACCGGATCGTGCGGTCCGCGTGCCGCGTGATGGAACCAGATCAGTGGTGCCGACGGTGCGGCAGCGAAGGCGCTGCTCGTGACACCGTGATCCGGCGGTTGGCCCACGAGCCGCAGGGCTGGCGACCGACCGTGCTGGAAGTTGTAGTGCGCCGCTACCGCTGTGCCGACTGCGGACACGTGTGGCGCCAAGACACCAGCGCCGCGGCGGAACCACGCGCGAAGCTCTCGCGCACCGGGCTGCGGTGTGCGCTGGAGGGGATCGTGGTCGCACACCTCACCGTCGCCCGTGTCGCCGAGGGACTCGGGGTCGCGTGGGACACCGCCCCAACGGCGCGGTCTTGGCTGAAGGCAAGCGACTGCTGATCAACGACCCACGCGGTTTGAGGGCGTGAACGTCATCGGCGTCGATGAGCACGTCTGGCGCCATACCAGGCTTGGCGACAAGTACGTTACCGTGATCATCGACCTCACCCCAGTCCGCGATGGCGCCGGCCCAGCAAGGCTGCTCGACATGGTCGAGGGCCGGTCGAAGGCGGCGTTCAAGACCTGGCTCGCCGACCGCGACGACGCCTTCCGTGAGCGGTCGAGGTGGTCACGATGGACGGCTCCATCGGGTTCAAGACCGCCGCTGCAGAGGAGATCCCGGACGCGGTCACGGTGATGGATCCCTTCCACGTCGTGCGCCTGGCCGGTGACGCCCTCGACAGGTGTCGGCGCCGGGTCCAACTCGCGCTCCACGGGCACCGTGGGTTCAGGGACGACCCGCTCTACAAGTCGCGGCGCACGCTACACACCGGCGCGGACCTGCTCACCAACAAGCAGAGCGACAGGCTACGCGCGCTGTTCGTTGGTGACGCTCACGTCGAGGCCGAGGCGACCTGGGGTGTTTACCAGCGCATGACCGCCGCCTATCGCCACGAGGACCGGCAACGTGGCCGCGAGCTCATGGAGAAGCTGATCACCGACCTCAGCGCCGGCGTCCCTAAGGTGCTCACCGAGCTCACCACCCTGGGCCGGACCCTGGAGAAGCGAGCCGCTGACGTGCTCGCCTACTTCGAACGACCCGGCACTAGCAACGGGCCGACCGAGGGGCTCAACGGACGGCTCGAACACCTACGCGGCTCCGCACTCGGGTTCCGCAACCTGACCAACTACATCGCCCGAAGCCTGCTCGAGACCGGCGGCTTCAGACCCCAACCCCTACACCCCCGATTGGGATGAGCCGCTTTCCGGGGGTGAAGCGCAGCGTGTCAAGCTCGCGACCGAGTTGCAGCGGGCGCAGCGCCGAGACACGCTGTACGTCTTGGACGAGCCGACCTCCGGGCTCCACTGCGCCGACACGGATCGTCTGGTCGCGCATCTGCAGACGCTCGTCAAGGCGGGTAATACTGGCGTCGTCGCGGCAGAGCTCGATATGCGTGTCATCGCAGTGGCCGACCACGTGATCGATCTAGGGCCCGGTGCGGGCGACGCTGGCGGGACCGTGGTTGCAGCTAACACGCCCGAGCACGTCGCGAACAAAGGCGTCGGTGCTTCCGCCGGCTACCTCACCGCCGCACCGCACGCAGCCATCAACGTAACCCCATCCTGACGAGTGACGAGATCGTAGTCTCGGGCGGGGAGCTTAGAGGCCAGGACGTCCAACTCCTCGATCGTGGGTTCGCTAAACAGTTTGCCGGCCAGAAGCGCGGATCCCCCCGCGATAGAGAGACACGCCCTAGCTCTGGGCCTCGCCGAGGCGCGCTTCGGGCGTGAGCTCGGCGCGGAGACCGCCGCCGGTCGCAGCCCGGGCAAGAGCGCGACCCAGCGCAGGTGCCTGCTTGAACAAATTGTGACCGGCCACAAAAAAGACAGAGCCCGCCTCCCACACGGCCACGCCGTCCTCACTCCACGGGAGGTCGGTCACCCAGCAGTGAAGGAAGTCGCGCGGCTCAGGGTGAAGACCGGGCAGCGCCCGTGTCACGTACTCGCGTGCGCGTTCGTCCAGCGATCGAATCGCCGCCGGGTCGATGAAAGTTCCGTCGTCGCGGACGCCGACGGTGTCGCTGAGTCCAACCGAATAGCTGCTATTACCCGGTAGCGGCGTCGCGTAGACGCCGACCTCGCCGAAGACGCCGCTACTGTCCTGCAGGCACGCGACTCGTGCCGGGGCGGCGGCTTTCACGTCGAAGGTCAGCCTGACGTGTGCGGCGAGGCGAACCGGCAGCGACAGGCCGACGCTGCGTGCCAGGCGGGCGGTTTCGCGGCCGGCGCACACGACCACCTTGGAGTAGATAGACCGGTCGGTGACGCTGCGCACCTCGACCGTTCCATCGGCGCGGGGATCGATGGAGATGACCTCACCGGTGGTGACCGCATCTGCAAGGGCACCCGTGAGTGCCGTGATTGCGGCGCGGGTGCGGATCGCGCCGCCTGACTCGTCGAGCACCGCTGGCCCCGAGTACCCAGCGAGCAGCGGCATCCGCCGGGCGACCTCGGCCGCGTCGATCTCGTGAGCTTCCACGCCGCCGACCTCGTCGAGCACCCGCAGCCGCGCCAGGGCGCTGTCTCCGATCGCCAGGACACCGTCTGATGAGACCAGCTCGACATCGAAGTGTTCGGCCCACTCATCCCATACGCCGCGGCTTTCGCGCGCGAAAGCGACGAGTCGCGGGTCGTCGTGGGCATGCCGGAAGATCCGCGACTCGCCTGCGGACTGACCCGTCCCGGGCAGACCAGCCTCGTACAAGCGCACCGGCACGCCCTGCTCCCGCAGCGCGTACGCCGTCGACAGACCGACGATCCCGCCCCCGATCACTGCTACCTCGGGTGCACGCGTCGTGGCAACGCCGTCGTCAGTTCCTGTCATCGCGGTTCCCCGATCTGTTGCTGATTAGCGATAGGCCGCAAAAGAAGGGGCCGCTGCCACGACGTCAGCGGGCTGTGTAAGCCCGAAGTCACCGCGCGCAGCGACCCCTCCTTTCTGTGCCAATACTCCCGGGCTGTCGTGTCAGGCGGGGAGTTTGGAGCCCAGGACGTCGAGCTTCTCGATCGTCGGTTCGCTGAACAGTGTGCCGGTCTGCTCGCCGAGAGCGGTCGCTACTGCGCCGGACAGGTGCGCGTCGCGGCCGGCGTCATCGGGGAACACGTCGAAGATGCCGAAGGAAGAGGGGCCGAGACGAATCGCGAACCACGCTATGGTGGCCGGTTCCTCCTCGACGAGTCCTCGCCCGATGCCGAGAAATTCTTGGACCTCGTCTTCCTTGCCGGGCAGGGCCTCCAGCCTGACAAGCAGTCCCTTTGTCACGCTCATGACGTCACCTCCTCCTGGGTCGAGTTGCTCGCAAATTTCGCCACGATCGTGTCGCAGAACGCAGGCAGGTCCTCGGGTGAGCGGCTGGTGATCAGATTCCCGTCGACCACGACGTCCTGGTCGACGACGTCAGCACCGGCGTTGCGCAGGTCTGTGCGGATGCTCGGGAAGGACGTCAAGGTGCGACCTCCGACCACGCCAGCCTCGATCATCGTCCACGGCCCGTGACAGATCGCCGCCACGGGCTTGCCACTCTCCACGAAGTCGCGGACGAAGGAGACGGCGTCCTTGTCGACCCGGAGCTGGTCGGGGTTCACCGTGCCGCCGGGAAGCAGCAGGGCGTCGTAGTCGCCCACCGAGGCATTGGCGACCAACCCGTCGACGGTGAACGTGCCCGCTTCATCCAGGTCGTTCTCACGGGCCTTGATCTCGCCGTCGTGGATCGAGAGGACCTCGGTCTGAGCGCCGGCCCGTTCCAGTGCTTCGCGGGGTTGCTCGAGCTCAACGCGTTCGACTCCGTCGGCGGCGAGGATCGCGACCCTCTTGCCCTGGAGATCTGCTGCCATCTCAGTTTTCCTTCTTTCCGTTTGACATGCCGGGCTTGATGAGGACCTTGGTCCAACCCTTGGACCGGGCGTCGAAGTTCTTATAGGCATCGGCGGCTTGGTCCAGCGAGATTTCGTGGGAGACGATCCACGAAGGGGTCGCCTTGCCGGCCGCGATCAAGTCTCGCAGTCGGCGGTTGTACCGCTTGACCGGGGCCTGACCGCTTCCCATGGTCTGACCCTTGAACCAATGTGTGCCGTAGTCGATGGCTGCCTTGCCCTGTTTGGCCAATTCGCCCTTGGCCCCCGGGTCCTGGGGGATGAACACGCCAACGGTGCCGATTCCTCCGGTGAAGCGGACCGCGTTGATGAGCATGTTCAGCGTGGCGGCGGTGTCCTCGTTGCCCTGGGGATCGTGGGCCTGGTAGCCCACGCATTCGCAACCACGGTCAGCTCCGAGCCCCATCGTCTCGTCCAGCACAGCCTGCACGGGGTCGACCTTGGAGTCGTCGATGGCAATCGCACCGATCTGCTCGGCCAACGCGAGCCGGTCAGGGTGACGATCGACCACCATCACCTTCGCGGCACCCTTGATCATCGCGGACAGGGCAGCCATCAGCCCGACCGGGCCCGCCCCGGCGATCACAACGCTGTCGCCGGGTATCACGCCGGCCATCTCGGTGGCGTGGTAGCCGGTGGGGAAGATGTCAGAGAGCATGACGTAATCGTTCTCCTTCTCCTCCGCATCCTCGCCCAGGCGCAGCGCGTTGTGGTCACCGAAAGGCACGCGGAGCAGCTCCGCCTGGCCACCGCCATAGGGACCCATGTCGGCGAACCCATAGGCCGCTCCGGCCAAGGATGGTTCGGGCTGGGTGGTGAGACAGTAGTTGGTCAGGCCGCGTTCGCAGTTCTTACAGAAGCCGCACGAGATGTTGAACGGGAGCACAACCCGGTCTCCGACCCTGACCTTCTCCACGCCGCTGCCGACTTCGATGACCTCCCCCATGTTCTCGTGACCGAACGTCCGGCCTACCTCGAAGGACGTCCGCCCCTCGTACATGTGCAGATCCGAGCCGCAGATGTTCGTCGTCGTCACCCTGACCAGGACATCGGTAGGGCGCTCGATCTTCGCGTCCGGGACGTCCTTCGTGCTGACCTGACGGGGCCCCTCGTACACCACTGCCTTCATGTCCACTCCCATCAGATGTATTGCTCGATGCTTCTTTGACGGGGCCTCGACAACGCCGGCCCTCCGCGAGACAGCAAACGCCCCCGCCGAACGACATGTCAAGGGGCTCGCCCTTGAGTTGACGTGTAGCGATCGAGCCGGGATAGTGCCCGGGTCCCGCTGCGCGGAACCCTCTCCCCCAGTCTCAGGGCATGGGGTTTCTCGGATCAAAAGAGCCACAGTCGACACCCGACCAGCGCCGTCGATGCCTGGGATGCCGCACTCGCGGATCACAGCAAGGAGATGCTGAGCCGGCTGCGGGCCGAGGTTGAGCAGATTCAAGCCGAGGCTGACGCCTCGGACGACCTGGCGGACGAGCACACGGAATAGAACATCTGTTCTAAAATCGATAACCTGGCGGTCCGCAAGGAGGATCGGCAGTGGGTACATCGAAGCGATACGCGTCGGCGGTCGATCGCAGGATGGATACCCGGATACTGGAGCGGATCGCTGCGGAGGCCGGCCCCCTGCAGTCGCTCTCGAGCGCTGAGCTGCGGTTAGACGTAGAACCGGTGACTATCGACCCGCGGCCGAAGCCGGCGAAGGCGTGGGTGCGCTTCGGCGCGACGCCGGCGCTCGTCGACGCGGAGGTCTGCCGGTGGACAGCGGATGCCTGCGCGATCAGGTTCCGCGTGGGCGAGACGGAGATGAAGGCATGGGTATGGGCCTCGGCGGTCACGCCGGCCTCTCCTGGAAGGCGCTGAACGTCCCTGTGGACGGTTTCTGCGGCGCCGCCGGCATCCCGGTTGCCTGGCGTCATGGATGACGACGAATGGCCAGGCTTCTCCCCTACCTGTGAGCGCTGCCTGGTGCAGCTGCAACCGTCGTGGAACCCGCCGACTCCCCCGGTCTGGCGGTGCCCGAATTGCGGCCTGGTGCGCGTGTTCTAGCCGATCTGGCGATCGGCGAGCAAAGCAAGCCCGAAAACGTCGGACGACGGTAGGTCGCTATTCACTCGCAAGGAACGAGCAGCTCCGAGGTACCATCCGCTCCTTCAGTCAACGAGCCATCTGATCGTGTCCCGGTTCCATACCGGGTCTGTACACGGGCTTTGCGGGGGGAATGACGTAGCCCAACGTTACAATCCCCGCCGCGATCAATCCGCCACGCCAATTCCAGAACGCCACTCCGGACGCCGCCCAGTAGGCAGCGGCGGTAAGACCATATTTGATGGTGAGGCGGCGAGGATAAGCCTCGGTCAGCCTTTGATCGGGTAGACCTTTGGCGGTGGCGTGCACTCACCGAAGAAACCACCAGGTCGCCGGTGCCGCTGCTATGCCCAGGTACCAGAGGGCGGCGGTTGTGCTGTCCGCATCTCCACCGAAATGTTCGACCAACGGGCGCGCGGGAAATGGAGTGATACTGACCGCAGCCAAGAAGCCGATGGTCAGCAGGTTGTAGCCGTGGTCGGTCTTCTCTAGCAGCTTGCCGCTGAAATGGCTGTGGGCCCAATAGAGGCCGATGAGGATCACGCTGAGGACGTAGGCGGCGTAGTCCGGTGCCAGCTTCAGGTAGGCCGCGGCGAGGTCGCCATCCTCAGGCCTCGGTGCGTGCAGTTCCACCACAGGAAGTGTGATCGCGATCGCAAGCACCGCGTCGTTGAACGCCTCGAGCCGATCCGTCTCACGTTCGGTTCCCTTGAGAGAAAACCGCCATTTGAGCTAGAGCATCTCGAGCGGGCGACGGTCGCGTGGCCGAGGAAATGCCGCGTCGAGTGTCGCAAGGTCGGCGTCGGAGAGGACGATATCTGCGGCTGCCCGGTTCTCCCGCACATGTGCGATCGAACTCGCCTTCGGGATGGCGATGAGGCCATCGTGCCGCAACGTCCAGGAAAGTGCGACCTGCGCAGGGGTAGCACCGACCTTGGCTGCGATCTTCACAAGGGAGGGATGGTTTGAGAGTCGTCCCTGCTCGACGGGACTATACGCCATGACAGGCATTTCATGAGCGACGAGCCACGGCAACAATTCCAACTCAGGGCCTCGACGGACGAGATTGTAGAGAACCTGATCGGTCACGCAGCCATCCCCGCCGGCAGAAACAAGCTCGTCCATGTCGTCAGTATCGAGGTTGCTGACACCCCAATACCGAATCTTCCCGGCCGATTTCAGCGCCTCCATCGCTTCTATCGTCTCAGCGAGCGGCACCGATCCCCGCCAGTGGAGCAGGTAGAGGTCGAGCCGGTCGGTGCCGAGACGTCCCAAGCTCGCCTCGCATGCGCGTGAAAGGCGTGCGCGCGAGGCGTTCTGCGGATACGCCTTGCTGACGAGGAACAACTGGTCGCGCCGGTCGCCTAGCGCTTCGCAGATCAGCGTTTCCGCCGCGCCGTCGCCGTACATCTCGGCAGTATCAACGAGCGTCATGCCCAGCTCGACACCGGCGATCAACGCGGCGATCTCGTCGGATCGTCGCTCAGCACGCTCGCCCATCTTCCAGGTGCCTTGACCCATCGAAGGAACGACTTCTCCGCCCGGCAAAGTCACATGCCTCATATGCCGTCACTCCTTCAGATGTTCTCGGGTCGCCGCGTCTACCCACCCCCGGAGGGTACAACGCACACCACACGCTCGCGTCCCCCATCTATGACAGGCGTACCGGGGACGCCGGCGCGCAGGGCAGTTTCTCGGTCGGCTCGTCCACGTCCCGCACGGCGGCAATGGACCAAGCAGGGTCGCGGACCCAACTGCCCTCGATCGTCCTCACAGGTCGGCGCGCTCCTATTGTTGCTGTTCGGAAAGGCCCTTCTGACCCCGAAGTCGGTCGCGATCTGCTTGATCGTCACACCATCTTCACGACCGCGAGCCACGCGCACGACATCGTCGCGGAACTCACGAGGATAGGGCTTGGGCATGATGACATCCTCCCAGCGGCACCAACCAGCACCACAGATCAGGTGTCACCTATCCGTGCAGCAGTCCCGTCGGCTCGGGGGCACCGTCAGTGTCGCGCCAGTTATCGTGTCGCGCGAACCTCGCAGTCCGATTCGTCCTCTGCAATGAACACACTTTCAACCGTCACGTCCCAGTGCCTGTACCGGCCCGATCCCTCGAGCTCGCGCTCGATCCTGTTCATGAAAGAGGTCGTCGCGCTGCCCACGTGGGGCAGGAACGGGCCGTAGTGAACCGCCCTCTCGTCGCCTACCGGACACTAGGCTCGCGTTCATGGGAACGATCTCATTCGCCTTCTTCGGCATCGACCGCCCCACCTTGGATAGCGACGTCCGCCGGCTCACAGCCGACACCGCGTCGCAGCTCCCGCACTGAACGAGCGACGCCGACCGACGCCGCTCCCCGAGAGAAAGAAGCACACAATGTCAAACTCGCTCGATGGCAAGGTCGCACTCGTCACCGGTGGTGGCGGAGGGATCGGGCGCGAGACCGCGAAGGTCCTCGTCGACCACGGCGCACGGGTCGTCGTCGCCGACCTGTCCGAGAATGCCGGCAACGGGACGCTCGAGTACATCGACGGCGGAGACGCCGTGACGTTCGTCCGGGCGGACGTGACCGACCTCGCGTCGATGCAGCACCTGGTCCAGGCCACGGTGGACCGCTACGGCCGACTCGACATCGCGCACAACAACGCCGGCATCGAGGTCACCGGCCCCGACCTCGCCGACGTTACGGTGGAGCAGTTCGACAAGGTGATCGCCGTCAACCTCACCGGAGTGTTCATCAGCATGAAGGCCGAGATCCCGCAGATGCTAGCGCAGGGCGGCGGATCCATCATCAACACCGCCTCGTCCCTCGGGCAGGCCGCCATCGCCCACCAGTCCGCCTACGTCGCGTCGAAGCACGGCGTCATCGGCCTCACCCGAGCCGCCGCGGTGGAGTACTCCGACAAAGGCATCCGCGTGAACGCAGTGCTGCCCGGGGTGATCCAGACGCCAATGATAGACGCGCTGGAGGAGACCTACCCCGGCTTCAAGGACGCGCTGCTGACGAAGCACCCGATCGGCCGACTCGGCACGCCGCACGACATCGCCGAGATGGTCGCGTGGCTCGGTTCGGACGCGGCCGCCTTCGCGACCGGCTCGCAGTTCGCCGTCGACGGCGGGTACCTCGCGATTTAGACGAGGTGGCCACGACGGACGGGAGGCACGGTGTCAGCTGGCACCGTGCCTCCCGTCCGTCACCGGTCGCGCCGCGACCCGCGTGTCAACCGTTCTTCGCGGCCAGTCGGTCCGTCTCGCTGTCGTTCCGCCACCCGGCGGTCGCGCCGCCGTCGACGCTGTAGTTCTGTCCGGTCACCCAAGAGGACTCGTCGGAGGCCAGGTAGAGCGCCGTGTACGCGATGTCCTCGCCCGTGCCGGGGCGTTGAATGAGCGCGTTGCCGACCTGCCAGGCCTTGCCCTCCGCGTCCACCGCCTTGTCCGTCGCCGGGGTGCTGACGATCGGCGCTTCCGACCCGCCGTAGTGCAGTGTGCCCATGGTGGACGACATCCATTCTCGGAATGACAACTCGGTCACATCGGCGAGAGGCTCGCTATGCCTACGGTTGCCCTTCCAGGTTAGTGGGCGGGTACCAGACCCGCTGCCCCTCCACCGACGCGAACGACGTGAGTGTGTGGGGTTTGGTGGAGGTGGCGCTCATGATGTCCTTCACAGAAATGTGGCGAACGAGCAGCGCATCCGCGATGAGAGACCGGTGGCAGCGCCACGGGACCGCTTCCGCGCACATGATCGCCACAGTCTTCTCTTTTGCTCGATCGATTAGACGGTCTATTCCACGCGCGAAGGGCTCGGTTTGCATGTAGTCGGCGTAGCTTCGGAAGCTTTTGTTGCGCCAGGCACCGTTGATGCTCTCCACATTCACTGGGGTGTGGCGGAGACCGCCGAGTTCTTTCATCCGCGCATAGTGCAGGCCTGCGTCCGTCAGGTTTTCCTCAAGCGCCTGCGCGCCGAATTGCGGGTTATGTCGGGAGCCGGGAACCGTCCGCACATCGATGAGTTGTTGCACGCCGTTGTTTTCGAGCAGCGCTATGAACTCCTCGATCGGGTGTGTGGAGTGACCGATGGTGAACACTGTCGAGGGTTGCATCCTGCTCCTGAACGGTTGCGAGCGGTCGGTTGCGACCGGGGAACTCCTCGCACCCAAGGGGTCCCCCGGTCAGCCGATCAGCGGCTCGCTCCCTTGAGCAGGATGGTGCGGGTGCCGTCGTCGAGGTCGATCCACCAGACGAGGCGGTTGCTGTCGCGGTCGATGCCTGCCCGGTGGGCGGGCGGTCTGAATCGGCCTGACTTTCGTTCCTATCGGGAGCCTTGTCCGACAGGTGTCGGATTGGCTGATTCCTGATCAGCGTAATACGCCTGTTCGACCTCGGCGGGTGTGCGCATGTCGGAGGAGACCTACCCCGGCTTCAAGGACGCGCTGCTGACGAAGCACCCGATCGGCCGACTCGGCACGCCGCACGACATCGCCGAGATGGTCGCGTGGCTCGGTTCCGACGCGGCCGCCTTCACGAGCGGCTCGCAGTTCGCCGTCGACGGCGGGTACCTCGCGATGCCGGTGGGTGTGCCGTAGTCCGTGGCGTGCAGCGCCGCGGCCCGGTTGGTGATGAGGTCAAGGGCAACTAGTCGAACCCCCCTCAGCCACGACGCGCCTCCATCCGCTTCTGATGCCTGCCGGCCGCGCGGTAGACGCTGCTGCGCGACGTGTTGAATAGCGTGGCGATCTCTGCCGGAGTCATCTCGTTGTCCGCGAAGTGCCTGGCGATCGCCGCATCCTTCTCGGGCGACAAGCTCGGCTGCCGGCCTTTCAACTTCGCCCGGACCGCGGGGCGCGCCATCGCCTCCTGGGTCCGGAGACTGATCCATCCGCCCTCCGCCTCAGCCATGCCAGCGAGGAAAGTGAGAAACAGCTTCGACCACGGGTCGCGAGGGTCGTACGTGGTGCGCCCCATCTGAAAGATCACGCCGCGTTCGGTGAGCTCACGAACCTGCCGGAGCGTCTCTTCCGCATTCCGCGCGAACCGGTCCAGCCGTGGGACGACGAGAGTATCCCCCTCCCGCACCGCGGCCATCGCTTCACGCAGCCCTGAACGTTCGAGGTTCTTACCCGTGAACCCCTCGTCGGTGTAGATCCGGTCGGGGGCGACACCCAGCTCGAGCAGGGCGAGGCGCTGCGTCTCGACGTCCTGGGCGATAGTGGACACCCGTGCGTAGCCAACGATCATCTGACCCTCCTCGTCGTCCCATATAGGGAACCGTCAGCGGGATTTCTTACGAACACGCTATATGGGACGGTCGACATCGTCGGTGAGGCACGTGATTCTGCCTGAGTCGTCAGCAAGCGCGCACGCTCGATGGCGTCCCACAAAGCGATCCCCTTGCGGTCACATATGGCAGCCCTTCCCGAACTTGTGAATGTTGACGCTCTTTGGCGGTGTTCTTGCGTTGTTGTTTGGCGGTGGCTATCCGATGACGAGGACGCTGGCGGCGGCTTCGACGACGTCGTCGGTGATGGTCTCGAGTTCGTTGATCTTGAGCACTCGTGCGATTTGGGGGAAGAGGCGTTCGAGGAGGCGGAAGTTGCCGCGAGTGATGCGTTCGATCGCGGCGATGGCTTGCGCGTCGGTGAAGTCGTCGGGGTCGAGGGTGCGGCCCAGTCGCTTCCAGCGACGTTCGAGGACGAAGAGGAGTTCGTCGCGGCCGAGGTTGCGGTAGCGGTGGGAGAACCCGAGGCGGCTGTAGAGCTGGGGGTAGTGCCGGAATCGTTGGTCGATGCCGGGCATGCCGATCAGGATGATCGCGGTGTGCTCACGGTCGTGCCGGTCTCGGAGGACTTCCAGGGCCGTGGGCGTGAGGCGTTCGGCCTCGTCGATGATGAGCAGCTCGACCCGCTTGCCCATGTTGTAGCGGCCGTGAGTCCCCGTAACTTTGCCGGTGGCGCGCAGGTGCTCATCGATGCAGATGCCCAGCCTGGTCTGCAGGTGGTCGATCTCATGGACGAGCTGCGCCGGCTTAGGGAGGACCGGTGGCGTGTAGAACAGGGTCCGGGATCGGTTCGCGGTGGCGTAATGCTCTGTGTCGGTCTCGCTCCGCGGTCCCCACTCGGTGATGAAGGGTTCCAGGGTGTCCCAGTGGGCGTATCGGCGGCCGGATTGCGTCTTGCCGACGCCGGCATCGCCGTGGCAGATGCCGATCGTGCGTTCCTTGCGGACGGCGTTGGCGAATTCGATGAAGCGGCGGTGTTCTTTCGTGACGATGAAGTCGCGGCTCATGGCTCGTCCTCTTCGTAGGTGCGTAGTCTCACCTGGCGTGGTGTCCGCGGCTCGGTTCGCGGCTCGTCACGGACGGCTGTCTGGGGGATGCGTTCGTTGATCTGTTGACGCAGCCGCCGACGGCGGGCGCGTCGGGCGGTCTCGATGTCGCGCAGGGAGAGTCGCTGGTTGGGGTGTGCTTCGTCGATCGCGATGCAGATGTGCGTGTCGTGGTCGTAGACGCGGATCTCGGACACGTCGCGCGGGTCGTACCTGATTGTCACGCTGCGTCCGACGAACGGCGCGAGTGTGGGTGAGAGGTACCGCTGGCCTTGGAAGTGGATGCCATCGCGTTGGACGACGCGGTTCTTCGGCAGGGTCAGCAGCAGCCCGTCGAGCTGGTCGAGGCTGTCGGGCATCCGCGGCAACCAGCCGTCACCGATCCAGGCCTCCTTCGGGCTGGCGCCGATCTCGCTGTGGGGGCGCTCGTTGTACTCGGTGACGAACCGGCCGATGGCCTGATCGAGGTCCGCGAGGCTGAGCTGCGGCTTCGGGGCTCGTGCCCGAGGGGTGAGGTGGCCGGGGAGGGTCGTGAGAAGTTCGGTGTTCACGGTGCCGAAGAATCGCTCGATCTTCCCGCGACCTTGCGGCCGGCCGACTGTCGAGTAGATCAGCCGGATCTTCAACGCCACCGCCGTGTACTCCAGATGCCTGCTGGTGAAGTCGCTGCCGTGGTCGACGTGGAGCACGTCGGGGAGACCGCACATCGCCCAAGCCGGGTTGGTCTTGCGCCAGATCGCCTGCCGCAATGCGAGCGCCGTGTTGATCGCCGAGGGCGCCCCTGTGAACACGGTGTACCCGCAGATCGCGCGCGAGTAGTCGTCGATCACGACCGTTAGCCAGGGGCGTTCCGGCTTCCCATCGGCGCCGACGATGAGGATGTCGAGTTCGGTGTGATCGGCCTGCCAGATCGCATTCGGTCGCTCGGCTCGGCGGCGGAACACTAGCTCGTGTCGGTCCCGGTACGCGGCTGGGCCGTCCAGCGCGAGGGTCACGAGTGCCGGGTCAAGGCGGTGCAGGATCGACCGGACCGTCGAATAGCTTGGACGGGCGCACCCGATGCGGTCGGCCTCGGCCATGGCGAGCCGGTGCAAGGCCGCCATCCCGGGACGCGGTTTGGTGAGTCCGAGCTGCTCAACGAACGCGACCAGGTCTGGGTCGGTGCGCCGGGTCCCCGCGTCCGCTCGCGCGCTCGGTTTCAGCCCGTCGATCCCCGCCACCGCGTAGTCATGGTTCCAGCGTTGAAGGGTGCGCAGACCGATTCCGGTCTCCCTGACCAGCGTGGCCAGGGGAATGTCATCCTCGACATGGAGACGCAGGATCCGCCACCGGGCCAGCGCGTCCATGGCACATCTAGTCGCCGACCGCTGCCGGGGTGCCGGTGGCGTGCTGATGACGGTAGAGCGTCGCTCTGGACCATCCGACCAGTCGGGCTGCGTCTTCGGCGGTGCGTCCCTTCGCGCGCGCGTCTCGCACGATCGCAAGCTTCTCCTTCACGACGCCCGGATCCACGGGTGGCCGGCCGAAGCGCGTGCCAGCCTGCTTCGCCGCGGCGATGCCGGCGTTGACTCGCTCGGTGATCAGTTCACGCTCGTACTCCGCCAGCGTCGCGAGCATGCCCAGCATCATCCGCCCGGACGAGGTCTCGGGGTCGATGCCATCCGAAATCGATCGAACCTTCACGTCCTTCTCGCGCAGCAGGTTCACCGTGTTCAGCACGTCGATGAGGGAGCGCCCGAGTCGGTCGATGCGCCAGACGACCACCGTGTCGCCGGGCTCAGCGTACTCCAGAAGTCTCTTCATCCCTGGCCGCTGCACCGCGGCACGGCTGCCCGAGGTCACGTCTGAGAAGACGTCCCTCGCCTCAACACCCGTCGCGCCCAGGGCGTCGAGTTGCAGGCGCGCGTCCTGACTGACGGTGCTCACGCGCGTGTACCCGAGAAGCCTCACCCGATCAGCATGCCTCACAAACTCCTGTCGCGCGACCCCGTGAGGCAGAGCGCGATGAGGCAACTTTTCGAGACGTTCTCAACGCCCGAAATTGTGCGACGACGGCACCCTTTGACGCATCGCTCATCATGTCTCATTTAGCTATAGATGAACGAGGCGTTCGGAGAGCGCAACCAACACGTCGTTTCGGGATCCGGCA
>NZ_JASHKP010000007.1:0-5588 GCF_030056775.1 Microbacterium sp. IEGM 1404
GTGTCCGTATATGCGAAATGGCCACCCAGCGTTGGGTGGCCATTTCGTCTTAGAAGAAGTCCGGCGGTGTCCTACTCTCCCACAGGGTCCCCCCTGCAGTACCATCGGCGCTGAGAGGCTTAGCTTCCGGGTTCGGAATGTAACCGGGCGTTTCCCTCTCGCTATGGCCGCCGAAACACTATTGATGTTTCAAAAACCAACAACGATCATGTCATTGTCGTGTTCCCGACCGTACATCGAGAACCACTCAGTGGACGCAAGCACCAAAAACGGTGTGTTATCAAGTCATCGGCTTATTAGTACCGGTCAGCTTCACGTATTACTACGCTTCCACATCCGGCCTATCAACCCAGTAGTCTGGCTGGGAGCCTCTCACCATAAATGGTATGGAAGTCTCATCTTGAGGCCGGCTTCCCGCTTAGATGCTTTCAGCGGTTATCCATCCCGAACGTAGCTAATCAGCGGTGCTCCTGGCGGAACAACTGACACACCAGAGGTTCGTCCAACCCGGTCCTCTCGTACTAGGGTCAGATCCTCTCAAACTTCCTACGCGCGCAGCGGATAGGGACCGAACTGTCTCACGACGTTCTAAACCCAGCTCGCGTACCGCTTTAATGGGCGAACAGCCCAACCCTTGGGACCTACTCCAGCCCCAGGATGCGACGAGCCGACATCGAGGTGCCAAACCATGCCGTCGATATGGACTCTTGGGCAAGATCAGCCTGTTATCCCCGAGGTACCTTTTATCCGTTGAGCGACAGCGCTTCCACAAGCCACTGCCGGATCACTAGTCCCGACTTTCGTCCCTGCTCGACCTGTCAGTCTCACAGTCAAGCTCCCTTGTGCACTTACACTCGCCACCTGATTGCCAACCAGGTTGAGGGAACCTTTGGGCGCCTCCGTTACATTTTGGGAGGCAACCGCCCCAGTTAAACTACCCACCAGGCACTGTCCCTGAACCGGATCACGGTCCTAAGTTAGATATCCAGAGTGACCAGAGTGGTATTTCAACAATGACTCCACGAACACTGGCGTGTCCGCTTCATAGTCTCCCACCTATCCTACACAAGCCACACCGAACACCAATACCAAGCTGTAGTAAAGGTCACGGGGTCTTTCCGTCCTGCTGCGCGTAACGAGCATCTTTACTCGTAATGCAATTTCGCCGAGTTCGCGGTTGAGACAGTTGGGAAGTCGTTACGCCATTCGTGCAGGTCGGAACTTACCCGACAAGGAATTTCGCTACCTTAGGATGGTTATAGTTACCACCGCCGTTTACTGGGGCTTAAATTCTCAGCTTCGCCTTGCGGCTAACCGGTCCTCTTAACCTTCCAGCACCGGGCAGGCGTCAGTCCGTATACATCGTCTTGCGACTTGGCACGGACCTGTGTTTTTAGTAAACAGTCGCTACCCACTAGTCTCTGCGGCCACCACACCCTTTCGGAGCAAGTCCTAATAAGTGGATGGCCCCCCTTCTCCCGAAGTTACGGGGGCATTTTGCCGAGTTCCTTAACCACGATTCTCTCGATCTCCTTGGTATTCTCTACCTGACCACCTGAGTCGGTTTGGGGTACGGGCAGCTAGAACCTCGCGTCGATGCTTTTCTCGGCAGCATAGGATCACCCACTTTTTATCCGCATCGTGTCTCAGCCTCAATGAGTGACGGATTTGCCTATCACTCGGCCTACGCACTTGCACCAGGACTACCATCGCCTGGCTTGGGCTACCTTCCTGCGTCACACCTGTTAATACGCTAGCCGCACCAGCATGGGGTCGAGCGTTCACACAGACAACCATCACCCCGAAGGGATCCGGAAAATTCCATGCTAGGACTCTTAGCACCACTGGATTAGCTTGGGCGGTTCTTCGCCGGTACGGGAATATCAACCCGTTGTCCATCGACTACGCCTGTCGGCCTCGCCTTAGGTCCCGACTTACCCAGGGAAGATTAGCTTGACCCTGGAACCCTTGGTCTTTCGGAGGACGTGTTTCTCACACGTCTTTCGCTACTCATGCCTGCATTCTCACTCGTGTCGCGTCCACGGCTGGGTCACCCCGCCGCTTCACTCGCGACACGACGCTCTCCTACCCATCAACACGGCTGGACCACGAAGGCCTACCAAAAATGTCAATGCCACAACTTCGGTGGCGTGCTTGAGCCCCGTTACATTGTCGGCGCGGAATCACTTGACCAGTGAGCTATTACGCACTCTTTCAAGGGTGGCTGCTTCTAAGCCAACCTCCTGGTTGTCTAAGCAACTCCACATCCTTTCCCACTTAGCACGCGCTTAGGGACCTTAGATGGTGGTCTGGGTTGTTTCCCTCTCGACTATGAAGCTTATCCCCCACAGTCTCACTGCTGCGCTCTCACTTACCGGCATTCGGAGTTTGGCTGACGTCAGTAACCTTGTAGGGCCCATCGGCCATCCAGTAGCTCTACCTCCGGCAAGAAACACGCAACGCTGCACCTAAATGCATTTCGGAGAGAACCAGCTATCACGAAGTTTGATTGGCCTTTCACCCCTATCCACAGCTCATCCCCTCAGTTTTCAACCTAAGTGGGTTCGGTCCTCCACGACGTCTTACCGTCGCTTCAACCTGGCCATGGATAGATCACTTCGCTTCGGGTCTAGGACACGCGACTGAATCGCCCTATTCAGACTCGCTTTCGCTACGGCTACCCCACACGGGTTAACCTCGCCACGTATCGCTAACTCGCAGGCTCATTCTTCAAAAGGCACGCTGTCACCCCTACTAAGGAGGCTCCAACGGTTTGTAAGCAAACGGTTTCAGGTACTATTTCACTCCCCTCCCGGGGTACTTTTCACCTTTCCCTCACGGTACTTGTCCGCTATCGGTCATCTGGGAGTATTTAGGCTTATCAGGTGGTCCTGACAGATTCACACGGGATTTCTCGGGCCCCGTGCTACTTGGGATACTCTTCACGCCAAGAACAGGCATTTCGACTACGGGGTTCGCACCCTCTATGACCGGCCATTCAAAACCGTTCGTCTATACCCTCTTGTCACGTCGACTGCTCGGCAGAACAATCAGAAAAGTCCCACAACCCCCAACATGCAACGCCTGCCGGCTATCACACACGCTAGGTTTAGCCTCTTCCGGTTTCGCTCGCCACTACTCACGGAATCGCTGTTGCTTTCTCTTCCTGTGGGTACTGAGATGTTTCACTTCCCCACGTTCCCTCTACCCGCCCTATATATTCAGGCGGGAGTCACCAGGTACGCACGCGCCCTGGCGGGGTTTCCCCATTCGGACACCCTCGGATCAAAACTCGCTTATCAGTTCCCCGAGGCTTATCGCAGATTGCTACGTCCTTCTTCGGCTCCAGATGCCAAGGCATCCACCGTTTGCTCTTAAAGACTTGAAATCACATGAGTTGAATCGTCAAAAAATTGACTAATGATCTTTAAGATCATCTACACCACACAACCCCGAAGAGTTGCATGGAAGATGCTCGCGTCCACTGTGTAGTTCTCAAAGTACGGGCGGTACCCTTCCCGCATGCCACAACCGTGACACCAGAAAAGGCCCTAGAGGAACAGCCACCAACCAGATCCGAAAACCCGATCAGCGCCCGGCCCCTCAGGACCCAACAGCGTGCATGTGCCAGACACTCCCACCCCGAACCGTTCCTGCAGCAAGCTGCGTACTAGACCCGAGACCATCGTCCCCGACACCTCGTCAAATGTTCCACCCATGAGCTAACCGGCAAGACACATTCGGTCTCGATCCGGCGCCTGGACACCACCAGGAAAACCCGACGGTGCCAGATGCTCCTTAGAAAGGAGGTGATCCAGCCGCACCTTCCGGTACGGCTACCTTGTTACGACTTAGTCCTAATTACCGATCCCACCTTCGACGGCTCCCTCCACAAGGGTTGGGCCACCGGCTTCAGGTGTTACCGACTTTCATGACTTGACGGGCGGTGTGTACAAGACCCGGGAACGTATTCACCGCAGCGTTGCTGATCTGCGATTACTAGCGACTCCGACTTCATGAGGTCGAGTTGCAGACCTCAATCCGAACTGGGACCGGCTTTTTGGGATTCGCTCCACCTCACGGTATTGCAGCCCTTTGTACCGGCCATTGTAGCATGCGTGAAGCCCAAGACATAAGGGGCATGATGATTTGACGTCATCCCCACCTTCCTCCGAGTTGACCCCGGCAGTATCCCATGAGTTCCCACCATTACGTGCTGGCAACATAGAACGAGGGTTGCGCTCGTTGCGGGACTTAACCCAACATCTCACGACACGAGCTGACGACAACCATGCACCACCTGTTCACCAGTGTCCAAAGAGTCCCGTATTTCTACGGTGTTCTGGTGTATGTCAAGCCTTGGTAAGGTTCTTCGCGTTGCATCGAATTAATCCGCATGCTCCGCCGCTTGTGCGGGTCCCCGTCAATTCCTTTGAGTTTTAGCCTTGCGGCCGTACTCCCCAGGCGGGGAACTTAATGCGTTAGCTGCGTCACGGAAACCGTGGAATGGTCCCCACAACTAGTTCCCAACGTTTACGGGGTGGACTACCAGGGTATCTAAGCCTGTTTGCTCCCCACCCTTTCGCTCCTCAGCGTCAGTTACGGCCCAGAGATCTGCCTTCGCCATCGGTGTTCCTCCTGATATCTGCGCATTCCACCGCTACACCAGGAATTCCAATCTCCCCTACCGCACTCTAGTCTGCCCGTACCCACTGCAGGCCCGAGGTTGAGCCTCGGGATTTCACAGCAGACGCGACAAACCGCCTACGAGCTCTTTACGCCCAATAATTCCGGATAACGCTTGCGCCCTACGTATTACCGCGGCTGCTGGCACGTAGTTAGCCGGCGCTTTTTCTGCAGGTACCGTCACTCTCGCTTCTTCCCTGCTAAAAGAGGTTTACAACCCGAAGGCCGTCATCCCTCACGCGGCGTTGCTGCATCAGGCTTCCGCCCATTGTGCAATATTCCCCACTGCTGCCTCCCGTAGGAGTCTGGGCCGTGTCTCAGTCCCAGTGTGGCCGGTCACCCTCTCAGGCCGGCTACCCGTCGACGCCTTGGTGAGCCATTACCTCACCAACAAGCTGATAGGCCGCGAGCCCATCCCAGACCGAAAAATCTTTCCAACCCCCACCATGCGATGAGAGCTCATATCCAGTATTAGACGCCGTTTCCAGCGCTTATCCCAGAGTCCAGGGCAGGTTGCTCACGTGTTACTCACCCGTTCGCCACTGATCCACCAAGCAAGCTTGGCTTCACCGTTCGACTTGCATGTGTTAAGCACGCCGCCAGCGTTCATCCTGAGCCAGGATCAAACTCTCCGTAAAAGAAAAATGCCCACCCAACCGGAATAAGGTCGGGACAAGCGAGTTCAATCTGACCAAACAGGAAGTCAAAACTGACTATCCAGATGCCAACCCCAAAGGGTTGGACTTTGATCCAAAGGAATTTCTCGCAATCCACCAAACGATGGACCGACGAGGAATAAATTGGCATTTGACAAGTGCACGCTGTTGAGTTCTCAAGGAACGGACGCACCCACAGAAACGATCTCTCGACCTACCCGCGAGGCAACTTCACTACCTTATACG
>NZ_JASHKP010000008.1:0-3068 GCF_030056775.1 Microbacterium sp. IEGM 1404
TAGATGAACGAGGCGTTCGGAGAGCGCAACCAACACGTCGTTTCGGGATCCGGCACCTGCGCGAACGCTGAGGTTCAGCAGAAGGTGTCAGCTTCTGGGGCTCCGATCATCCTGCGCGTCGGCGTTGCCCTCAGTGTTTTGGGTGGGCGGGCAGCAGTCGGGGTCGTTCGTGTGGTGGCGTCGCCGGTTGCGTATCACAGCGATGGTGCTCGCCAGGGCCGCGAGGATCAGGAGCCCGACTCCGCCTGCTATCGCCCACGGGTTGTGCAGGAGGGCACCGATTCCTGTGATCGCGCCGCCCGCGGCAAGCAGCGGGCCCAGGGCGCAGCAGGCGACCACGAGGAAGGCCGCGCCCAGCGCCATGAGCAGACCACCCCCGGTTCGGTTGTCATCGTGAGGCGACATCGCCATCTTCGTCCGTGAGGTGGGCTGGTTCAGCAGCACGCGTCCGGCCCGCGGTAGCTGCCGTCTCCTGTGCCGCTGACTGGACGTGCAAGCGTTTCGGGGAGGAGGTTGCGGCCAAGCCCGAAGGCTTCGGCGACGGACAGTACCCGGCCTTCCGGGTGCTGTGCAAGCCAGCCGCCTGCGTCTTCCGGAGAGGTGAAGTAGTGGACCTGGTTGCAGAACGAGGAGCGGATCGACGGCAGATTCCCGGGGTCGACCAGGGAGACGACTGCGGTGATTGGTTCCACGCTGGTGACACCGGCGGTCGGATCGACCGTGACCCGGATCGTGTCGCCGCTGGCCGGGGAGACCGACTCGATCCGCGCGGGACGGCCGATAAGGGTGGGGAAGATCAGAGTGTCAAGGGCGCACCAGGTGTAGAGCTCCCCACCGGCGACGGTGAACCGGTGCCGGGTGGGGCGCAGGGTGAGGCCTTGGCCGATGATCCGGCCCTGGTCGTCGTACTCGGTGTCCGGCATCGCGGCCAGGCGGGCGCGGACCTCGTCGGCAGTGAGAGCGGCGGCGGCCGCGAGGTCGTCGATACTAACCGGGTCACCATCCGCAAGCAGCCGGAGCAACGGGACCAGCAGGGTTGTCTCGGCGGATCCGGCGAGACGGTCGATCAGGTCGGTAGCAAGGTTCGTCATCGTAATTGATCCAGTTCTGATGGGGTGCGTGCGTCGGTGCACTGTCAGGCGCAGCAGGACAGTTTCGAGACGTCGGTGGTGAACGCTTTCGCGACGATACGGATGCCCTCGGCCATGGTCAGATACGGGGCCCACGCGTCGGCGACCTCGGTGATGGTCTTGCCGAGGATGTAGACGCCGGCGGCGGCGAGCTCGCCCGCGTCCTGAGCGACCGCGGTGAGGCCGAGGATTTCACCAGTGTCGGCGTTGGCAACCATCTTGATGAACCCGCGGGTGTCCCGGTTCACCACCGCACGAGGCACATAGTGCAGAGGCAGGACCCGACAGTCGCAGCGGATCCCGGCCGCGATGACCTCTTTCTCGGTCATCCCGACCGCGCCGATCGCGGGACTGGTGAACGTCACCCGCGGCATCCGCGTGTAGTCGACCGCTGCGTCCGCTCCGTTGAAGGCGTTCTCGGCGACCAGCGTGCCGTGGCGTGCCGCGACGTAGACGAACTCGGGGTGCCCGGTGACATCCCCGGCTGCCCAGACCCGAGGGTTGGAGGTTCGCAGTTCGTCGGTGACGACGACCTGTCCGGCGTCGCCGGTCTTCACCCCGACGACGTCGAGGTTGAGTCCTGCCGTGACCGGGCGGCGTCCGAGCGCGACGAGGATCTCGTCCGCACGGAACTCCTGCTCACCGCCGGAGACCTCCGCCGTGACAACGACCTGACCGGTGGCGGTGTCTCGGACGACCCGGGGCGGAACAGCACGGCGGACCACCCGGATGCACTCGTCGGCGAAGACCTCCTGCAGAGCCTTGGAAACCTCGGGCTCCTCCTTCGACGCGAGCCGGGAACGCACCAGCATGGTCACCGTCGAACCCAGCCGGGCAAACAGCTGAGCCAACTCCAGCGCCACGGAGCCACCACCCAGCACCACCAACGAGTCGGGCACCTCGGTCAGCTCCATCGCCGACGTCGACGTCAGGTAGCCAACGTCGTCGAGCCCCTCGACGGGCGGGGCCCAGGGGGCGGAGCCCGTGGCGATCAGGTAATGCGCGGTCTCGATGGTCTCAACGGTGCCGTCGGCAGCGGTGACCTCCAACACGGGCGCATCCGGAGTGCCAGCGAAGGCTGCGTCGCCCTGCCGGACCGGCCAGCCGTACGCCTCGGCCACGTCGAAGTACTTCTCCCCCCGCATGGCCTCGGCCAGCTCCTGCTTGCCACGCACCAGACCGGGCATGTCCACCGGGCCCGCGGTAGCGGCAATCCCTGGGAATCGGGCGCCGGCGTCCGCCGCCACATGGCGGGCCTCACCGGCAGCGATCAGCGCCTTGGACGGCACACACCCGGTGTTCACGCACGTGCCACCGAACGTGCCGCGCTCCACCATCACCACCGACTTGCCCAGCATGGTGGCGCGGATCGCAGCGGCGAACGCCGCACCACCCGATCCGATCACGGCCAGATCAAACCTCGACTGCATTCCGATCCCTCCCGGACCTATCGCGAACATTCGCTGCTACAGTCATCATCAACCTTCCTGTGCGGTGGAAGGTCAAGTCCTCTGACGAAGGAGCGTCGATAATGCGGATCGGTGAACTCGCTGAGGCGGCCGAGACGACCGCAAAGACGCTGCGGTTCTACGAAGACCAGGGACTCCTACCCGCGACCGAGCGCACACCCAGCGGCTACCGCGACTACACGACTGCGGCGCTTGCCCGTATCAACTTCATCCACCGCGGTCAAGCAGCCGGACTCACCCTGGCCCAAATCCGGCAGATCCTCGACATCCGCGACCACGGCCAAGCCCCCTGCAACCATGTTCGCGACCTGCTCGACACACGCCTCGCTGACATCGACCAGCAACTCGCACAGCTCCACGACCTCCGCGACACCCTCGCCGCGCTACGCGACCAGGCAGACCACGTCGAGCCCGACACCTGCAGCACCGACCAGGTCTGCCGCTACCTATAGCAGCGCCCCGATCGAGA
>NZ_JASHKP010000009.1:0-399 GCF_030056775.1 Microbacterium sp. IEGM 1404
GTCGCAGCATGGTGAGGGCGGGAACGACGACCTGCACCCGCGCGCGGATCGCGCCGAGGGCGCCGGGGCCGTCGTCGCTGCGGGTGGGGTCGGCGTCGGGCGCGGCGGTCAGGAGCAGGTCCGCGAGGAGGTCGGCGCGCACCTGATCGGCCGTCCGCGTGTCGGGCGCCTGCGCCAGTCCGGGTCCGGGCGCGGGCGTATCCGTGTTGCCGTGCCCCGTGGCAGCGTCTGCCGGGCACCCGCCGCTGCCCGCGGTTCGGGCCTCGGCGCCGGACGCGGCGACGGTGACCGCGGAGCCCGCGGGAGACCCCAGCCCGCCCCGCGGGTTGTCTCGGCGGAGGTCCACGATCGCGGCGCTCTGCTGCACGAGCCGGTCGTAGATCCCCACCGCCAGCACGG